>CBDLPA010000009.1:0-167864 GCA_965305135.1 uncultured Colwellia sp. | reverse complement strand
TATTAATGACGTAGAGAAGAATGCTATGGTTAGGGCTTAACCCGATCTGAGGTTATTTAGATTATATCTCCTTAAAATAATGACACAGGTGAAGCACCCTCTTAACCAATAAAGCATAACCAACTGAATTTAAATTATTTTATATTTTGGAACGAAATTTGCTGTATTAATAAAGCACAACATTGTTAGGAACAGCATAATAAATAAAAATGAGTTGTTGAGATGAAAAGAAAAATCACAATACACGGTATTATCATCTATATTTTCAACTCTTTATGTTTATTAACTCATTCATCCAATAAAAAGTGATATTACATGAACATAATTACCCCTTTTAAACAAAATATAATAAACAAGTGTAAATGTTGGTCTTCTCTGGTTTTTGTTTTAGCACTGCTCGGGTGTAACTCAATGCCTTCTGCCATAGAAAAACTCCACGTAGAAAAAACCTTAATCATTAATGCAACGGCACAACAGGTTTGGGCTTTTGCTGGAAAGTGGACAGGAATTGATAATTTAGCACCTACAGCCATTACTCATATTTCATCTAACGGTAATGAAGTCGGATCTTTTCGAATGATAAACCTCAAAGGCGGCGGTGTAATAGAAGAAGAAATGGTTAATAAATCTGCAACAAGTTATAGCTACATCATCAAAAAATCACCTCTTCCTGTATCTAATTACAAATCAACGATAGGTGTAAAAGACCTTGGTGATGGCACCAGTGAATTCAGTTGGAAAAGCAGTTTTATGGCTGATGGTGTGTCAGACGCTGACGCTATTAAAATCATAACTGAACTTTATGAAGGTGGGCTTGAAGTACTTAAGAATAAATATCCTTACAAAAAGTGATATCGGCTTATTTTATCTAATTCAGCCTAACCAGGCTTTAACATAATGTAACGTAAACTTAGCGCTTTAAGTTGAAGAAATACAACAACTACAGAGATAACAATGTTACCTCTGTACATTAAAAACTCATTTTTTCTTATTCTGCTTTATCGCTATTCACTGAATTCTAGGATAATTCATGCATACTAAACTAATACAATATTTAACGGTTTCTTCAATTGTCGTCACTATAATTTCATTAGTAAATTTTTTTAGTTACCAAAGATTTAATTCAATTACAATGACCACTGTCATTACTGGTATCAGTGTTTTTATAGTGACAACTTTTCTTGTTAATAAGCTAGCAACATTAACAACCTTACTTAACCTGTCTTATAAAAACACCAGAGAAGAACATATAAAGCTTGCAAGTTCAGGTGAAAAAATTGAAGAAAAAGTTAGTCAACTCGGTATCAACTCAGCTGAGGTCAGCTATTTTTTAGATCAACTAAGTATTGCTATTGAAAAATCCAGTGAAGACGTTGACAGGCTTGCTACAGCAGCTGAACAAATGTCAGTTAATAGCAAACAAATAAATGACAATGCGGCAATTGCCTCTGAACAAGCAAACCAAGCAATGCATGCCAGTTCATCAAGTTACCAACAATTAACATCCAGTATAGAAATAGTTAACCAACTAAACCTCGCCATCAATAAAGCGGCCGATAAAATAAAATCTCTTGAACAAAAGGCACTTGAAATTCATAGTATTACCGATGTTATCAATGCTATTTCTTCACAAACAAATTTATTAGCGCTTAATGCTGCAATTGAAGCTGCCCGTGCAGGAGATCACGGTAGAGGTTTTGCTGTTGTTGCTGACGAAGTAAGAACATTAGCAGCCAAAACAGTGGACGCAACTAGTCAAATTGGCGATATGTTAAAACAAATTAGTGATGAAACTAGCGAAACCACAGATGTTATGTCAAGTATTGTTGAACAAACAAGCAGTGTTGTCACCACAATGACAGACTTATCAACTTCATTCGAACAAATCGATAAACTGATGACCGATTCGTCTTGTGCAAGTAATCAAATAAGTCATGCATTACAAGAACAAGACTCCGCAGCGCTAGAAATTTCGACGTCTATTGTCAACTTACATAATTTTTTAATAGATAAAAGCAAAGAAACACAGCAAGTGTCAACACAAGCATCAAGGTTATCAACCAGCACTGAATCTATCTTTGTTGAATTATCAAGCTTTGATAGTGAAACGCTAATAACCTCATTGTGTAATCAGGTACAACTTGCGGCCAGTGAAGTAGGTAAATTATTCGAACAGAGTATTTTAGATAACAGCATCACAATGCAGCAGCTATTTAACTTTAAATATACACCAATAGAAAATACAAAACCTCAAAAATATACGAGTAGTTTTGATAGCTTTACAGATAGAGTTTTACCAAAAATTCAAGAACCAATATTACAAAAATTTAGTGATATTATTTATGCTGTTGCTGTAGACTCTAATGCTTATCTTCCTACGCATAACTCATGTTTTTCAAAACCATTAACAGGCGATCAGGCAATAGATATAATCAATAATCGTACTAAACGTATTTATGATGACGCGACTTGTATTCGCTGTGGTCGCCATACTGATAAATTTTTATTACAAACGTACAAACGTGATACTGGCGAAATAATGCATGATGTTTCAGCACCAATTTATGTACAAGGTAAACACTGGGGTGGCTTTAGAATTGGTTTTAAAGCATAAATTACGCCTCAAAATTGTATCAATAGAGCGTATTAGGCCTTTTAATATTATAGCGTTCCATCTTACGGTATATTGTAGAGCGGCTACTATCGAGTTCGTGTGAAACTGCTGAAATATTCCATTTATGTTTTCTCAATGTATCAAGCAGCACTTTGCCATTAGTACACATCATCGCTGATGGTGCTGTGATATTTTCATCTTCATTAAGAACATCTGAATATTTATCAGCAGAATGGTTAACCGCAGGTTCACAGATTTCCTTGGGTAAACAGTCTAACTTTATTTGATTGTCATCACTCACGGCTAAAGCATAGCGAGCAACACTAATAAGTTGCCTGATATTACCTCGCCATTGGTATGTTAATAAAATAGATATAACTTCAGGAGCCAAATTAAATTGGCCTTTCGCTTCCATAGCAAAAATACGCTTAATTAAATAGTACTGGTCTGAGCGTTGTCTTAACGGAGGAAGGTTCAATGTTGCTCCGTTAAGACGATAATATAAATCTTCTCTAAAAGATTTATTAGTAATCAAGTCTGTTAAATTTTGGTGTGTTGCTGAAATGATATTAACATCAATAGCTATTGGCTTTTCTGCCCCCAATGGCAAAATTTCACGCTCAGCTAACACTCTCAAAAGGCGGGTTTGTAAAGCAAATGGCATATCACCAATTTCATCAAGAAAAAGAGTTCCTCCATTGGCCAACAAAAGCTTGCCCTTCATACCATTTTTATTAGCGCCCGTAAAAGTGCCACTTTGATAACCAAATAACTCACTTTCAATAAGTGACTCAGGAATAGCAGCGCAATTAAGTGCCACAAATGGCCCATCGGCACGATTGCTTTCTTTATGAATAGCACTAGCAAATGCTTCTTTCCCCGTCCCCGTTTCTCCTAAAATTAAAATGGAGATTCCTTTATTCAGTACTTTTCGCACACAGTGAATTCCCTGCTGAACAACAGGATCTTCACCACATAATTCATCCATAGAAGGATGTTTTCCTCTACTATCTATAATTTTTTTATCAATGGGTTTAGCTCTAAAACGTTTGGGGGCAGATAAATTAACATTAACCACTTCATCACTTTGCTTTCGCCTTAGCTTTACTGAGCTTCCTGCTGAACTTAAATCAGCTATTGAAGCATCGAACAACTGTTCTACTGGTATTTCCGTGAAGTTTTTATCTGAACGTAGCTGATAAGCTTTTGCCGCAGTACTATTTGCCGCAACAACTAGCCCTTGCTTATTCAGCGCCAACAAACCATTTTGCTTAAATTCACTACCTTCTTCTGTATTATCAAAAGACAATATAAAATCTTTATTATGTGCTTGTCGAAAATAGTGATTTTCCCGCTCTAACAAGGTGCTTATCTTTTGAATATTTTCTCGTTGTAAGTGAACATCGCCCATTTTGCTGGCAATTTGGAATAATAAACGTGAAGCAGCCTCAACTTTGTCTTGTGAAACAATAGGCACTCGCTGCACCGCTTTAAAGTATTGTTCAGGGTTAATTCCCAACTCTTTGGCATAACGTTTAAACAACCATTCATCAGGGGGTGCAGTCAATACCTGTCCACCCAACACGGAACCGACTTGTTTTCCATTCAGTATTATGGGAGCCGCGATATCAACCAAACCAGCATGGCATTTATATACCAAAGGTTTGCCTGATTTCCACGACTTTCGACCTGCTTTTAGATCACATTCATTGCAACGTTGATTACCTAATTCGCTTTTACGAGTATACTCGGTGCAAAAATCAGTAAAATGGCTACCCGTTGTAACAGGTTTTTCATGATCAACTGTTAAGGTTGCCATACCTGATAATTCAGAGAAATTTTCCTGTAAGCTTTGCCAAAAGCTTAGATCTAGTATCTTATTTAGTTCTGTTTTCATTAAATAGAACCCCGTTATTGCACTAGTTGTTAATAGGCAGAATAGCAGGAATCCTTTATGTGAAATTCAATAGCCTGACTTGAGGATAATGTATATAAAAACATCTAACCCAACAGCTAATATTACTCTAATCGAGAATAAATTCAAATTAGGGGGTTAGTATATGTTTTCAAAGGTTATTAATTAGAACATGAAAAAGTCGGCTAATGAGTTAATCGACTTTTTAAAAGAAAAGGAGAGCTACATTAGTAATTAGTAATATATCGTTAAAAATTAATAGAGGCACCCACGTGTAATGCACGGGGTTGACCACCAAAAAATCGGTAGGAACCAAAAGCAAAATCTGCACGGCTGGCATATTTTTCATCGGTTAAATTTTCAATACGAGCAAAAATATTGAGATTGCTACTCACTTGTAATGAGCCTCTCAACTGTAGCAAGTCATGGCCTGCATATTCATGCTCATTGGCAGGATCCAAGAAGTATTTCCCCATATATAACCACTCTAATTCAATTTCACTTAATGGCGTTGGTTTCCAGGCAAACCTAACATTACCAAGATGCTTGGGGGCTGTATCAATTTCATTACCATTAATAACACCGCTATTATCGCGATCAAATTCATATTCATGTTGTGCATAAGTATAATTTGCAGCAATATTAAAATGGTTAGAAATATTATAATCAAACCCAAGTTCAATTCCTTGATGAGAAGTTTCACCATCAGTCACATTTAGGCCACTGGCATCACGAAAGAAAAAGTTTTTCTTCGTCATATAATATCCTACCAGTTCATAGGTTAAGTTAGCGGTAACACCTCGAATACCTACTTCTGTGCTGTCAATCTTTTCAGAATTAACCTCACCAACAACTTGCTGATTTTGTAATCGATATATATCTGTAGTTTGTGGCGCTCGAAACCCTTGTGTCCAATCAGCAAATAATGCCACATGCTTGTTTATGCGGTAATTAAAACCTAATTTAGCGCTGGTATTATCAAAACTATCAACACTATCACTTGGCTTTTGGTATAAACAACCTATAGGTGATTCATTATTATCAACACATGAGCTACCATCAGCCTTAGTTGTTCCGTCAGCTATCAAATTGTCATAGTCATACTCGGTGGCATCAAATCGTACACTACCTGTTAGCACAAAATTGTCATTTAACTGCCAGTCACCCTGAATATAAGGAGCAATAGTTGTTGCTTGTACTTCATAATCATAATGCAATCCTTGTTGGCGTGCTTTACCGTAACTATAACTATCAACGTTCTTTTGAGTTTCGGTTAATTTACCATGAGTCCAGTCAACATCAAGCCCCATAGTTAAAGACAACTCTTGGCTTACTTGCCAATTATAGTTACTTACTAGACCTAGACTGTAATGACTATTTTCTTCTATGGCTCTTGAGGGCAAATAGTGTTGGCTGAATTCCATTTCATTAATACGAAAATAAGGTGTAATACTTAAACTTGTTACCTCAGTTAACTCTCGCTGCCAGTTTGTCCCGATGCGTAATGATGTCCATTTGCGGTAAGCATCATCATCACAGTTTTTTTTCATTACATCAGTATCTTTATATAAAATTTCGGCTTCATAAGTTGATGCGTAACAACCACCACCATTATCATCAGATGAAATATACCCTGCGGTTTTTTGATCAAGATTAAAGCCTGATATGGTGGTTCTGAATTGGTCTACCCCACTTTGATAATCATGACGCAATCCAAGTTTCAATGATTGAAAATCACTGTTATCCCTAAATCCACCATCATTAACCGCTTGGATATTAGCACCAACACCATGTTTGCCCATTTCAATGCCACCACTACCATGTAGTTGATAGCTATCATTTGGACCACCAATAATAGTCATATTACCTTTTTCACCTGGGTCTTTTGATAACACATTAATCACACCATGTACTGCATTTGATCCATAAGTAGCGCTAGCAGGGCCTCGAATTATTTCAATTTCTTTTGCTTGAGCAAGGTTTAATTCTGATAACCCATTGTTATTAGCAAAACCAGCCGCACGGGTAGCAATACCATCTTCAAGAAATAAAAAAGCGCCCGCAGCTCCAGGGCCAGTTAAAACAGGAGAGCGTAAGGAAGGTAGTGATTCCATACCATTGTTGGTTTGAACATGAACACCTGTTGCTCTGTTTAAAATGTTACTGGGGTGTGCAGAGCTAACTGAGGCAATATCTTCACGCGATATACGATCAATATTACCCGCTAAAGTAAGAAGGTTAGATTGTTGAAGACTGCCAGTGACAACAATGATTTCAGTAACATCATTATTTTTTGTATTAGATCGCTCAGCATGATCAGCTGCCGCAAGCACAGAACAACTTATCATTGAAAAGCAAGCCGTAGTAATAACTGAAATTGGAAATTGTTGTAACATATTTATATCCTTTCAATGTTTCTATGCTTTCCTGACCATAAAGCCAGCACCTATCACAGATAACTTTCCAAATAGACCGCCGAAAATAACGGATAAAGATATTAGCAATAATGGGTTGTCAAAATTTATATTAGTTAAGGTAACCAGAGACATTCTTTCATCGGTTTGTAACAGGTAAGCAAAAGTAGCTGCGTACGATAAAACTGAAGCAGGTACAGCGCTAAAAATTTGAAAATTTGATGCAAACACAACCGAAAAAGCAGTAAAACCAACAACAATTGCACTCCACAGTGGCATACCTAATGTCTCACCTAAAGGAACAGTTAGAACAATAAAAGCAGCAATCCAGCCTACTATCACACCAAAAACACCACAAATAACCGTACTTTTTAATGCCTGATTATCTCCGCCTAAAGCAGCAAAACCTGCCCAAGCAATAAAAACAGCCCAAATCAATATATATCCAGATAAAGGGCCAAAGGCAATCCAAGTGGCCAATGCACCCACAAGGGCAATACTTAACGATGTTGCTGTTATTTCTTTCATAATAATCTCTTTTTAATTAAAGTTAAGTGACCCTCTAGCCATGTTGCTATACATTACAAGAGGGTTACTTTAAAGTTATACGCTAAATTAAAGCTGTACTTTAGAAAGTAACTGACAGTTCAGCTACTACGCCATCCCATTCAGCTTCACCAGTACCATCAGTAGCTTGACCACCAGAAAACGCCTCCTCTGTTTGTTTAACATATTCTAACTTTAACAATACATTGTCTTCGATTCTGTAACCTAAACCTAGTTGAATACGATCTAAGCTATCGTCACCTGAAATTCCAGTTGATTCATTAGTCGATAGTGAATAACGTGCTGCAAGGTAGATATTTTTGTTAATATCATATTTAGCTTTAAAACTCATGAAGCTAACTTCAGAATCTTGCTGGGTAAAGCTAGCAGATACTGGACGATATCCAGCAATACCAGAATCAGCCCAGCTATAATCATCTTGAGCTTGACCATAATAGGCATTTAATTTCAAGTTATTCGTTTCATATTGAACGTCTAATTGCCAAATAGTAGCATTAATACCTGGGACGATAGCAAAGTGGCTACCACGACCTGGTGTACCCGTTACACCGCCAGTATCGGTACCAAATTCATAGATATCGCCATCACCAATACCAATAAGTGCACCAATTGGTGCGCCACCTGGATCAGTACAAGTGTCAGTTCCGCAGTCTAAATCAGCATTAGTAAGAAAAAGACCTGCACCAAAAGATAAACCATTATCGAAACCAAAAGTACCGCGTAAACCAAAGTTGTAACCCGAATCTTTACTAAAATCGGTGCCAAAGCTAGGCTTACTTACAACAGCATCCCAAGTATAATTGTCTGATGAACCGTAAAGCCAAAGACCTTCTTCTGCTGTAATCATATCTACAGGGCTGTTACCGATTAATGGATTACTTTGAACAGCAGCACCATCTGAATACTCAATGAAGTTTTGAGTAGTAGAAATTACATTACCAACTCTAAGACCTAATCCACCTTTTTCGAATTGGATCCAAGCTAAATCTTGTGCAATATTAAAATTGCCATTGTCATCTGGCTCTTCCGCTAATTCAGCGAATACTGAAATAGAGTCTGTCAATTGTGCATTAAACGTCAGTGCATAACGTAAACGATGGAATCCGCTATCTTGATCTTCTGGAGCTCTTGCTGCACCGTCAACTTCTATGGCTGATTGCCAAGATTGCATAGCAGCGCCATTAATTTGAAGTTTACCATCCATAAATTCAACTGCTTGAGTTTGAGTAGCCGTTGCACCCAATGCTAGTAAAGTAGCTAAATTAGCGGCAATAATTGTTTTTTTCATATTCTTCCCCTTTTTAGTGATTGTTTTTTTGATACTGGTTTCATATCGCAATGCTTGTGCCAAATAAAAAAACAGTTAGAAAAAATGCGTAAAAAGAGCATTACCTATTGATTTTAAATCATAATTTTTATTTTTAATTTGTTTTCTATTAATTATACCAACCGTAAAATTACGTTTTTATTAGAACAGGTGTAGCGAGGGGTCTGCGAATTGCAACAGCTGTGTATAGAGAAATAAGCTGAAAACAAAAGAATAATGCGCGTAATTAGAGAGTAAAAAAATGGAGTATTGAAGTCTGTTATCAAAGAACATGATAGTTTAAAATTGTAGATTGAAACTGTTTGTAGTGGTTAAAATTTAACAGGCCAACATTCGCTCAACTTACCCTTAATAATTCTAATCTTAGGTTTTCACCAATGTAACTACGGAAGGAGCAATCATTATTGCTGAGAGATAGAAAAATTAGCGTTTTCACTACTATTTTTTACCCTCCAAGTACAGAAGCATCGCTTCTCTACTTTGAATATTAGATTCAATGAAAAATAATAAATTAACAACTAAATCAGCTCAACCTAAGCTAAAAAATATCATTCGGTTGAACTATATTGAATTTTTTCATTTTTCGATAAATAGTCGATCGACAAATCCCTAATTCTTCTGCAACCCCTGTAACATTCCATTTATGCAAGCGTAATGAATTAAGTAAAAGGTTAGCATCTTGATCATCACAATTTAAAGTAGGATTGCTTTGATTATCGTTTATGGAAACGGGATTAATGACAGAACAATTATTGATTATATCAGCAGGAAAATCATTAAGCGTAATAGTTGATCCTTCCTTTATAGCCAAGGCATATTTGAGCACATTTTTTAGCTGTCTTATATTACCTGGCCACGAATAATCTAGCAAAAATTGATAGGCCTGACGCTCAAACTGAACATCATCAAACGATGTATTCTCTGATTTTAATACGGAAGTAATAACCTCATCTTTATCACTGCGATCTCTTAACGATGGTAGTTTCAAAGACATGCCATTTAGTCGATAAAAGAAGTCCTCTCTAAAGGCTCTATTTTTTATTTGTTCCTGTAAATTTTGGTGAGTCGCCGAAATCACCTTAACATCTAATACTTCAGGAACCTCGGCACCCAACGGTAAAACCTCTTTTTCGGCAAGCGTGCGCAGTAAACGGGTTTGTAATTGAATTGGCATATCACCAATCTCATCAAGAAAAATTGTGCCTCCGTTAGCTTGACTGAGCTTACCTTTCATACCATTTTTACGCGCACCAGTGAAAGTACCATTTTGATAACCAAATAACTCACTTTCTATCAACGATTCAGGTATTGCTGCACAATTAAGGGCTATAAAAGGACCATTAGCTCGGTCACTCTCATCATGAATTGCTCTTGCAAAGGCTTCTTTACCTGTGCCTGTTTCTCCTTGAAGAAGAATAGGAATATCTTGGTTTATTATTTTTCTAATGCGAGTAATACTGGCAACAACACCTTGATCATTACCTTTAAGTTGATCTAATGAAGGGTGACCATGATGTGATTTTTTTATTTCATTTCTAGTTTTAACCAACGTATTACTTTTATTAAAAAATCGCATAGGAGAATGAAGTTGTAACTTAAATTGTTCTTCACTATTACCTATTGTAATTAAAGAGTCTGTTAATCCTCCATTAGTATTATTTTGTAGTTTTTCAATTGATATATTTAATAATACCTCTATTTTTTTACCAATTAAATCACCCGAAAATAGCATTGCATATTGAGCAAATGAATTTCGATTGGCTCCAATAATATTTCCGCCTTCACTTAGGGCGATTAAACACTCTTGCCCTTCTTCACCAAAGTTATTTCTAGGATTTATAGCGATAATAATATTATTACGATGAAAGTGATAAAAATAACTATTCTCAATCATTCTGGCATACATGGTGACCAGTTTAAGTGTTAAAAACTGTGTTTCTTTTCCTCCACTTGCACCTAAACATGAGGCATTAAGACACCCCATAAAGTTCCCCAATGAATCAAAAATAGGTGCTACCGAGCAACTAAGTTTTCCGCTGTTTCTATTATAATGTTCTTGGCCATGTACAATTAAAGGCTGCTTTTCTACTAATGACATACCTATAGCATTCGTTCCTGATACTTTTTCATTCCAACAAGATCCTAATAAAAACCCTCTTGACTCAAAAAGTTCTGATCCTGCACTAGGTAATCGCTTCGCTACGGTAATTCCTTGACTATCCGCAAGCAATACAGCTAAGCCAGCTTGATTTAGCGCACAACCAAAACTATTCACACCATCAGCAGCTATTTTAAAATAATCGCCCATTAACTGTTGATGATTATTTAATTCATGTGACGTCAGTACAATTTTTTCATTATCAGAATCTGGATCAAGTTGATAATCACTGTAGCACCGCTCCCATGAATCTATGATCATAGATTCAGGTTTAATAGCTCTTTGTTTAAAGTTCCCCGTAACATAAGCAACAACATCATTAATTTTTCTATTGGCCGGATATTTAGGTATCATTATTATTCTCCTGACTCATAAAATGTATTAGCGATAATAACAGCAAATACTGAGCCAGATATAAAATCAATCGTATCGATTCCTTTCTATCCTGCAGTTTTATTAACCCCACACTAATATTTCAACTACATGTTTACAGATGTCATTACTCTATTACTTTCCTTTTAGCTAAAAAATCTTTGCAAAAATGGGACATTTCATGGGACACCTGTAGTGTTTCACGCAACAGATGTAGCGATGCTTTAGCTATTTTTAATATTGACTGTAACCAAATACCTTATCAATACTTCAAAACAAAAAGTAAAGGCTTATATGCGGCGTTATTGATTTTGACAAGGGAATGACCATTCTCTTCAATCAATGCCTTGCCTACATGGATGTAGGTACTTAGGTTATGTTTGGAACGTATAACCTGTGCCTCTAAGCCTTTTAATTCTCGCTGAGTGGGAAAGAAATTAATCAACGGGTATAAGACTTATTCCCTATAATACCTGTACCTTTTAAAGACATTATCATCGCTCTAAATCGTTAATTTTTCTTTTCATCTTTAAATTTGTCTGTCTGCCTAATTGTGTAAAACTTATTGATAGTGATAGAGTCAAGCACACTCTCAAACTGCTCAGCTCCAGACCAAACAATACGAATTTTATCAATAATATCAGCATCTGCTAAACCAAAATGTAATTCAGCTGGAGCACTAGATATAAAACTACCGCCAGAACGAACCTCTTGGTATTGCGTTATACCATTAGCGGTTACATAGACTTTTGCACCTATAGCCTGTGTATTTTTACCTATTCCTTGCAAGGTCAAATGAACAAATCCATGACCATCAGCTGAGGATGCATTATTTTTATATAACAGTAATCGATCTTGATGATTACTGACAAGAATATCAACATCACCATCTCTATCGTAATCTAAACAAGCAACACCTCGCCCTGACAACGTATCTGTAATGCCCAGTTCACTACTTTGCTCAGTAAAACTGCCATCTTGATTAGACATAAATAATCGGCTTGGTGTATTGGCAAACTCTTGCATGGAGCGTTTTAATTTCATATAAGCAAAAGGGTTTCCCAAATGTTTACGTAACTCACTGTCCAAATCAAAACCATTGACATGAAAAATATCTGGCCACTGATCATTATTAAAGTCGGCAAAGCAAGCACCCCATGCCCATAAGCCTTCAGCAACACCAGCATCATCTGTTACATCAATAAATTGTCCATTTTGATTATTGTATAAGCGATTTCCTTCGGTTCCCCAACTACCTTCTGCAACACCATTAGGATCTGACACACTACTTACAAACCAATCAAGATCACCATCGTTATCATAGTCTGCAACAGCACTTCCCATCCCATTTTTATCTGTGATCTGTGAAAGATGGGTAGTTTTTTCAAAACTGCCATTGCCACTATTCTTGTACACTTGACTAGTTTCAAAATCAGCCGCCATTAGCAAATCAGGGTAACCATCATCATCAATATCTGAAAATGCCCCTGTAAATGTAAAATCAGTATTTCCGACCATTTCCATTAAATCTGCCTGTTTGTCTGCTGGCACAAACATCAAAGAATCGTCGGTGCTAACGTTCTCCCATAAATGATTGGGCTGCTGTCCTCCTAAACCAGGCCCACGCCAATGGGTCGTAAGCGCATCTAAATCACCGTCCAAATCATAATCAGCAAAAGCGAATGACCAACTGGTTAATTGAGCAGCAATCCCAGAGTTTTTTATGGGGATAAATTTTTCATTATTATGATTAATATATAAAGTTGGATTTTGACTATGTTTATCACCCGCTAGTTTACCTGTAACAGAAGATAAGCTAGGATGAATTAGGTTCGAGGTAATGATGTCTAAATCATTATCGCCATCAATATCTACCATAGCTACCCCATTAGATAACTCTTTAGAAGTGATGCCCCATTGTTTAGATATATCAGAAAAACTGCCATCGCGGTTATTTCTATATAAAACATCAGCTGAACCGTCACCTGTTGGCTGAAAAATATCGGGCCAACAATCACCATCAACATCTCCAGCGGCGACTCCACCACTAAAAATTAAACGTTGTGCCGATTGTAAGTTATAAAGTGGCCATGATATATGGTGACGCTTAGTTAACCCTGAACTTAAAGCCACCTCCTTAAACTGATGAGTTTTATTTTCAACTTTGTTTGGTTTAGAAGCTATACAACCAAACAAGTCCGACTCAAGGATAATCGCTTTTATCGTGCTTGAAGATTTAACGGCATGTTGAGAATTATTAATGGTGGTTTTATTCAAGCTAGCTAAAGGTTTAGGTGGCGGGGTAAAATCGCCTATTTTAGCGTTTAACCGCAAAGAATCGGGAGCAGCTTCATTTTCATTAGGCACCCAAACAGCAAGACAATCTTGATCATTTAAACAAGGATCAGTAAGCGTACTAAGGAATGCTCTTATCGCCTCCCTTTGATGACTGTCAATTTTTACATTACTAGCGAGTTGACTCACGCCATTTTTTTGTTGTTCAAGTAAAAGCTCAAGGGGTTTTTGCGAATGTTCTCTAGTTTGTGGGTAATAACCACTCACATATTTCATTTGCGGATTATTAGAGAAGCTATAGTCAAAATTTTCAATGGAACTGGCAGGATCTATGTGGTGTGCGATGACATCAGATAAATCAGTAAATGCACCTGAATGTGTATATGGTGCTGTAGCAGTCACATTCAGTAAGCTGGGTGTCCTAAATGCGAACCTGTCATTATCGTTTTGACTCACATTACGGCGACCGTAATCTTCGCCGTTTGGCTGCTTGCCCTTGCCTAACTGTGGTACGGCAATATTATGAAATTCTTCATCAGAAAAGAAAGGAGGTATATGACAAGCAACACAATCAGCGCCACCTTGTTTTGATTTATTAAAAAATAACAATGCACCTTCAACTTCTAAGTTAGTCAATGCATCTTCATTTCCTTTAACATAGGCATACCAGTTGTTATCTATCAACACTTGAGTAGATTGATAGTAAGAAATGGCCTTTTCAATATTACTAAAATTAATTAACGAATCAGCAGTGCCATTAGGTACGCTAAACGCTTCTCGGAATAAGGCTAACCAAGATTGATTTTTATCATTTTGTTTCATTCTTTCAACAAGTGCATCACGAACTCCTTCGTGAGTTTGCGAAGTGGCAAAATTGTAGCCTAGCATTTCATCATTTGAAACAATAGGAAAACGAGTTTGACTAGCTAAAAGATCATTACCTGCGGAAATGTCTGCTTGCCATAAATTACTATCTGGCGTGCGATGGTTCTGACCTTCACCACTATTCTTAGATTCATTGTCTAATACAAAAACACGACCATCATAAAACATCGCCCGATTGTATAATGAAGCATTAAATGTACTTTGTGAATGACGCGCGACATTTGGCGCACCATCTGCCTTTGGCTCACCAGAAGACTGCCAATCATGCCATCGTCCTGGTCCAAGTAACTCTGGATCATAAGCTGCTTCACCAACAGGAAGACTTAATTTATCTCCCCCTGCTAAATAAGGGTGATGACAACTTGCACAGGCAACATCTTTATTGCCGCTCAATGAGCGACTAAAAAATAATTCTTTGCCAAGGGTAAAAAGCGGAGAAGATGTTGACTTTTCAACTACGGTAGGTAATAGAGGATAAGTTTGTTCTAACTTATCCAATACTGTCCTTAGCATCACTCGATCAGTATTTGTTTTTGCCTGAGTTGTATTTTTATTATCAGCACAGCTGAGTAAAAATAAAAAAGCGGCGGCTAAACAGATAAACTGTTTAACCATTTCAATGTGCCCTAAAGTGCACTTTTTCAATTTATCTTTCAGCATGAACTGATGCACAAGAGTCACCTCGTAAATAAGTGTTGTTTACAAATCGGATTTCCAACTTACTGTTATTAGAGTCAATCCTGTTAATCTTCTCATTGCCTTGATAAATCTGTGTTGACAAGCCTGCTTCACTGCCAATATTCATACAATTTGGGCTATAAATTGCGTTGTATTCTTGCTCTCCATTCAATTGCTTTTCAAAAACAGTAATAACACCTGTACCACATTGAGCCATTGCATATATATCATCACTTTCATCATACACTTCCACATGCTCTTCAGTTTTTTCATCAATCCAATGAATATGTTTATCAGGGGTTCTCACAAAAAAACCACCATTGCAATTCACTCCAGAAATTGGTTTTGCTGCGGCAAAAACTGTTGTTGATGTAGTAAACCCCAAAAGAATTTGTGATAAAACAATTAAACTAACACTTACTTTATTCATAATTGACTCTCTTATATTATCTATTGAGTAGTATGTAATTAACTTTAACTACTGTTAACTGGTTCAGTTTGCTCACTGTGGTGGTTTGCCAAATCCGATCCAACTATCAAACTCTGCAGCAACTACAAGTTGATTGTTCTCAACTGTTAAGGCTAATGCTGGCAATTTTCTTGGGGCAGGTCCAGAGACTACTCCGCCGTTATTTTTGGGATCAAAAACTGATTGATGGCATGGACACATATAGTTTTCTTCATCTTCAACCCACCCAGTAACTGGACAACCGTTGTGGGTACAAATAGCGGTGTAAGCAACAACGCCATCTGCTGATAAGCGTAAAGTTTCCTCAGATAAGGACGCTTTTGAAAGCTTTTGAATAAGAATTTGGTTATAACGAGATCCATCTCGCACTTCACCCGTATTAGAGTCAACAGGTACCACGAGCACTTGCTTACCTAACTCAACTAAATCAGACACCTTTATTATCGGCCCCCGTAATCTTTTACTATGATAAGTAAAGCGATCGCCCACTTGCGGAGGTAACTTACTTTCTGGAGACTTCGGCGGCTTTTTCTTCATTGCAGCTATGGCAACATTTCCACTAAAAAAACTTACCGTTGGTATTGCAAGGGCAAGATATTTAAATAAATTACGTCGCTTACTATCTGTCACTTGATTTTGATTGGCTTGTGCACAACCACAGCATGTTACTTGCTCTATATCATCATGCTTAATATTATTTTTTTCTTTCACTACATACCTCGAACTTCAGAAGCTTATTAAATTGGTTATATATTTTTTTGATTTGAAAAAAGTAAAGGGGGAGACTAGCATCTCCCCTAAGAAACACTATGCGTCAGGTAATGCGAATACCCAGATTACGCCACCTTCTGGCACATCTGCTATCCACTCTCCAGTTTCGTCTTTTGCTGCCAATACACCATTAGTCCAATGTGGGTCAACACCGTAACCAGCGGTTATAGCAATGTACTGTTTGCCATCAACTTCATAAGCGACAGGTGGTGCAATAGCCGTTGAGTTTAAAGGAAACTCCCAAAGCACTTCACCAGTTTTAGCATTAAAGGCTCTTAATATGCGATCGTTGGTACCAGCACTAAACACTATATTTCCTGCGGTAGATAAAACAGGACCCCAGTTCATTGTTTTACCATAATCATGCTGCCATACTTTTTCTCGCTTATTGACATCCCAGGCTTGCATTTGTCCAACACCTTTTTTCTTATCAGCCAAATATACATCTAACTCAGGGATATCTATGCCAGCCCAAAATTGGCCTGAAGCAGGTTCAACATCATCTTGGAATTTACCTATAAATGAATTACAAATGTTGTCGTTTGCTGGAACATACATCATGCCAGTATCAGGATTGTAAGATTCGTAAGGCCAGTTTTTACCACCCCATAAACTTGGACAGTAAGAAACCCGTTTACCTGTAACAGGGACGTGATCATAATCATAGGTTGGACGACCTGTTTTAGGATCCAATGATTTAAATGCATTATTTGCTACGAACGGTTTGCCTTCGAGATAATCAATTTTGCCTTTACCATCTCTTTCTAACCAATACATGTAGCCATTACGTTGTGGAGAAACTAAACCTTTAACCTTTTTCTTACCATCTTTAATACCATCGATTAGCATAGGTGCATTCATCGCAGCCCAATCCCAAGAGTCATTATAGTGGTATTGGTAGTGTCCCATAATTTTTCCGTCATCTGGATTCATTGCCAGAGCAGATGCCACATACAAGTTATCACCAGGACGTTGATCACCCAACCAAGGTGAACCATTACCTACACCCCAATAGAGAATATCGGCATCTGCATCATAATTGCCTGGCATCCACATGCTGCCACCGCCATATTTCCACGCATCTGGTCGTTTCCCTTGTTTTTTCCATGTTTCATGACCAGGTTCACCTGGGCCAGGTACACTATATGTTTTCCAAGCAGTTTCACAAGTTTCAGCATCCATCGCTTCCAAGAAACCACGTACGCCATACTCACCACCAGAAGGGCCAACAAGAATCTTTCCTTTTACTGGCGTCGGAGCTGAGGTAATGTACGCTCCAATACTCCAATCACCAATATGACTTTGACATAAACGCTCACCCGTTTTTGCATCCAAAGCGTTAAGTGTGCCATCTAAGCCAGCCACATAAACTTTATCACCCCACAATGCTACGCCGCGGCTAGTATTGTGCATAACACTTAAGTCGCTGGGGTTGTCATGTTTATAACGCCAATACAATTGCCCAGTTTTAGCATCCAATGCTAGTACATTATTGTATGGCGTAGCCACAAACATAACGCCATTATTTATTTGAGCTGGAGCTTCATGACCTGAATCTAAGTTAGTTGAATAAGTCCAAACAGGTTTAAGCTTACTAACATTTTTTGAGTTTATTTCTTTCAGCTTACTATGCATCCAACCTTCATAGTTACCTTTGGGTAATAACCAGTCTTCTGGTGAAGCTTCCACTAACCGTTTATGGGTAACTGTTTTATAGTTGTCTATTTTTTTGTTAAGCGTTGTTAAATTCGCTGCTGAAACTGAATATCCAGGAATTAATCCAACGACCCCGATACAACAACTGATATATTTCATTTTTATAGATTTCATTATTATCTGTTCTCCATTTAAGTTTTTTTATTAGCATAACTAACATTTCAATTAGCATGCCAATGAGAATCAAACTCAATAAAACAAATAAATGATTGATATATAGGTGTATTTTATTTTTGGTTTTAAAAAAACAATAATTAAAGAGTACACAGGTGTAGCATTAAGATGCGACACTATTTCTTATAAATGACACTTTTTAAATACTCATCACATTCTCATTAAAATTTTAAACTTAAGTATTTTGATGAAAAAAACAGATAGCCAGATACTAACTAATTGTCTTATAAATATTTCAAAACAAAATAGAATTGTGTGAGATTTCGAAGCTAAGTACAGTGAAAAGTAGCAGCGATAAATTAGTTATTCGCTTGTGGCTATTTTGATTAATGCCTTAGTATTTTAATCTCAGCAGAAATAAATTAAATTTTTCAGGCAAATAAATACTTATTGTAGAGATAAGGAATATTTAAAATAGAATTGGTATTACCTACCTTACTGTCTTTTCAAATCATGTTAGTCTAAAAACCTAATAGTAAGGTAGGCAAGTTAACTACGCCACTAACTAAAGCGAACGTATGATAATGTTATCACTTGAAGAATAATGCGGTTGATTAGGTAGTTAATTTTTAACTTATACTCCTCTGTATAAACAAAGCTGAGTACCCAAAGGTAACTCTGCAGGATGGATCACACAAATATTTCGCTGTTTTTGATCCTTATTGAGCTCATCTATTTGTTTTACTACAAACTCCATACTATCCATTAATTGCTGTCTATCTAAAATAACCACTGTACTTTCATTATCATCAATTTGATTTAATTGTTGCTGAATATCGTAATCAAATATGAGCGTGCCACTTTCTCGATTAGCCATTAAGGCATGAAATACCCGAACTTGTGACTGATGAACTCCTGTAGCTAATGCTAAAGAAACTGATTGCCAGTTTAACCCTGCTATCAAAGATGAATGATGAATATAGATATGATCATTCAAATCATTGCGATAGCGATACAGCGCTGCCCATTGAGGGAATTGTTCTAATGAATCAATGATAGAAAATGACACTGAAGAACGCTGTAATATACCTTCAAATCTTTCCATTTTCACTCCATTAGTTAATAAAAACTTCCAAATAACATAAGGGGTATTGAAAAAGATTTTATCTTTTCAATACCCTATTATATTTTTATAACGTTATTTACTTAGGCCTGAATATAAACAACATGTGTATGCGAATACTCATATAAACCATGTTTACCATCAGCGCCACCAATCCCTGATTTACGGGTACCTGCATGAAACCCTTGCATGGCCTCAAAATTCTCTCTATTAATATAAGTTTCGCCATAACTAAGCTGATTAGCGGCTTGCATTGCTTTACTGATATCACGAGTGTATAAAGAAGAGGTTAAGCCATAATCACTCGCATTAGCGATGGCAATGGCTTCTGATAAATCACTCACTATCTGAATGGGTAGTACAGGACCAAATATTTCTTTATTCATAATTTCCATATCATTACTGCAGTTTGTTAACACGGTTGGTTTGTAGTGATAACCTGCACCAAGGTCGGCAATGTGACCACCCGTTATAACTTCAGCGCCTTGACTTTGAGCTGTTTCTACCATTTGTGCTACTTTATCAAGACCAACTTTATTCACTAATGGGCCCATATCAAGATTGTCTTGTAGTAAAGGATCTCCAAAAGTAACCTGCTCCATAGACACTTTCAATTTACTTATAAATTCATCAGCAACATTAGGTTGTACATAAACGCGTTCTGCGCAATTACATACTTGCCCAGTATTGATAACTCTTGAAGCGGTAATCGCTTTCACTGCTAAATCTATATCAGCATCATCAAGTACAATTGCTGGTGCTTTACCACCCAGTTCCAAATTAAGTTTAGTAATGTTTTGTGATGCCGTAGCCATAATTCTGCTACCAGTATCAACACTACCTGTAAAACTAATCATGTTAACCCGTTTATCAGTAGTCAGTTGATGACCAACTCCACGACCATCACCGCCGACAACATTAAATACACCCGCTGGCAAACCAGATTCTGCTACAATTTTTGCAAATTCATAACAGTTATTTGGGGTTTCTTCACTAGGTTTTAAAACAATGGTATTTCCCATAATTAAGGCTGGCGCCATTTTTCTTGCAATTAAGAAAAAAGGAAAATTCCAAGGTAGAATTCCAGCCACAACACCTAAAGGTTTACGAAATAAAAATATATTTTCACCAGCACGATCACTGGTAATCACTTCACCTTCAATACGTCTAGCCCATTCGGCCATATAGTCTAGGTAATCAGCAGTAAAGTTGACTTCTACTTCTGCCAATGACAGTACCTTTCCCTGCTCTTTAGTAATGCAGAGTGCTAACTCTGAAGCATTCTTACGAATACCTTGAGCTATTTTACGAAGGTAGCTCGCACGTTCAATAGCAGGCATTAAACGCCAAGCTATTTGCGCATCTTTAGCGCAGTTAAGAGCGTAATCAACTTCCTGTTCATTTGATTGAGGAATGGTCGACAGCAATTTTTGATTTGAGGGGTTATGATTCTCGATTTCAGCCCCTGTTAAAGCAGTAAACTGACCATTGACAAAATTTTGATAACGGGTAATGGGTTCTGACATATAAAACTCCTAATTCTATTTTTAAGCGAGATAACTGTCAGCTGATTGCAGCACAATCAACAGACACTTTTGATTTACAGTAACTATTTAAACTAATTACCATCATTGTTTAATATTCTTTTTTAATGCAAACACATGAAAAACAAAGTCTTGTGCAACAATCATTTTATGATTCTTTACTTACCTACTCCCTGTCGATAAATAACCGCATTATGACTATTCATTTTTACGGTTATTAGTTCAATATATTGATTTAAGGGGCAAAGGCTATGCCAAAAACACACCCTACATAGCAAACCAAACACAACAAGATATAACTAATTGATAAATAATAATAAAAATAAAACTTCAATAAATTAGGTTTGCATCTAAAAATTTATGATTAATAAATAGAAGAGAAAAAGAAACACCTGTAGCACTGCAGTTGTAGCAAGTTTATTAGGTTAAACAGGTAAAAGCGTCTTAAGATTTATATCAAGGAGATGAATAGAAAAGCTGATATAGCAGTGATTAAGAATTCTAAATTATTAGTGCTAATGCTTTTAAAACCATCTTTAGGTCATATAAAAAATCAAATATGTATAAACAGGAATAGCTAAATAGTTTCATGTCAGCATTGTTTTTTACTGCTTGTGCCCTTATCTATTAACTATCCACACAAACTGATAATTAATATTAAGAACATGCCCAAAACCCGTATTTATCAAAATAGTAAGTTTACTTTACACGAAACATTGAAATTATCTGATGATGCCTTTGGTCATATTGTAAGAGTGTTACGGTTAGTGGAAGGCGATACTATTGCGATTTTTAATGGCATAGAAGCCATACAATATACAGCTAAATTAGTAGAGGTTAAAAAGAAACATGCTTGTGTCGAAATATTAAGCCAAACGCTTATTAACAATGAATCCCCCGTTAAGATCCATTTAGGTCAAGGGATTTCTCGTGGAGATCGCATGGATTTTACCCTACAAAAATCCGTAGAATTAGGCGTTAATAAAATAACGCCCCTATTTACAGAGCGTTGCGGCGTAAAATTATCTCCAGAACGCTTAGCAAAAAAACATGAGCAATGGCAAAAAATTGTGATCAGTGCTTGTGAACAAAGTGGCCGTTGTATTGTGCCAGAGGTTGCTCAACCGATGCAATTACAAACATGGTTGGCACAAGAAACTAAGGCGTTGAAGCTGAATTTACATCCAAAAGCTCAGCATTCTATTATGACCTTACCAGGATTAACCTCTGAAAAAGAAAAACGAGTTAGACTACTCATTGGCTCAGAAGGAGGTTTAAGTGATGATGAAATCAATCAAGCAAACCAAGCCAATTTCCAAGATGTGTTACTAGGGCCAAGAATTTTAAGAACAGAAACTGCGGCACTGACCGCAATTACAGCATTACAATGTCGTTTTGGCGATTTAGCATAGCTTATTGTTATTGCTTGTCTACTCGACTACACGATTACAATAACCATTGATTAACATCAATAGGTTTGACCTTGTGTTTGAAGCAAACCTAATACACATACAAGGCTAAATAATTCAACGATAGGATATAAAATGACAATAGTTCAATCAAAAACCATCAAACTCGGCATCGTAATGGATCCAATAAGTAAGGTTAAAGTTGCTAAAGATTCTTCCATGGCAATGATGTTAGAAGCTCAAAGCCGAGGATATGAAATTTATTACATGGAAATGCAAGATTTATATCTTGACCGTGGTCAAGCACGCGCGAATACTCAAAAAATAAAAGTATTTGATGATGCTAAGCATTGGTATGAGTTATCTGATCAACAAGATATTGCACTCAATGAACTTGATGCTATTTTAATGCGTAAAGATCCTCCTTTTGATACTGAATATATTTATGCTACGTACATACTTGAACGTGCAGAAGTTGAAGGCACCCTGATTGTTAATAAACCACAAAGCTTGCGTGATTGTAATGAAAAACTTTTTACAGCATGGTTTGCTGACTTAACACCCCGTACGTTAGTAACAAGAAATGATGCGCAAATCCGTTCATTTCATCAAGAATTAAAAGACATAATTATTAAACCACTTGATGGTATGGGTGGCTCTTCTATTTTCCGTATTAAAGAAGATGATGTAAATGTTGGTGTGATTATAGAAACCTTAACAAATCACGGTCAACAATACGCAATGGTACAAGAATACATGCCTGAAATAATTGATGGCGACAAACGAATTTTGATTGTTAATGGCGAGCCAATGCCATATTGCTTAGCCCGTATCCCAGCACAAGGGGAAACACGTGGTAACTTAGCGGCAGGTGGTCGCGGTGTAGCCAGACCATTAAGCCCAACAGACAAATTGATTGCAGAAACAATCGCGCCTGAACTTAAAAAGCGAGGTTTATTCTTTGTTGGTTTAGATATTATTGGTGAAAAAGTTACTGAAATTAACGTTACTAGCCCTACTTGTATACGTGAAATAGAAGCAGCTTACCCAATTAATATTAGTGGTAAATTAATGGACGCTATTGAACAAAATATTGATAGAAAATAATTTTTAATGTTGTAAAACAACCTAGCATAAGGTGAATAAATGAAAAGTTTAGAAAATCAATTTTTAATTGCTATGCCCTCTTTAGCTAGTGATTATTTCAATAAAACGGTGACTTACATTTGCGAACATAATGATGAAGGTGCAATGGGTTTAATTATCAATATGCCTGTTAACATCACTTTACATGACTTATTAAAACAAATTGAGCAAAATGACCGTGATGATGCTAATAAAAGAGCAAACAGTGCATCAGATCAGCATATAGAACAAGAATCTGCAGCTAAAAATAAAGGTGATACTGACGATACGCTAGTAAACAGCAGTTTAGAGCAATTAGTGCTTTCTGGCGGTCCAATTTCTCAAAACCGTGGTTTTGTTCTACATCGTACTCAGCCAGGCTGGAAAAGCTCTTTAGCATTAAGTGAAGACATAATGATTACCACATCAAAAGATATATTAATGGCATTAGGCACAGAAAAAGCACCCGACCAATTCATGGTAACACTGGGTTATGCTGGTTGGGGGCCTGGTCAACTAGAAGCTGAATTACATGCTAACTCTTGGTTAACCATTGATGCTGATAGTGATATTTTGTTCAATACACCAATTGAACAACGTTGGCAAAAAGCGACTAAAAAACTTGGGATAGATATTGCGCACCTATCGACTGACGTTGGACATGCTTAATCATAATGGCTAATAAAATAGGTCAACGAACTATACTCGGTTTCGATTTTGGTAAAAAATATATTGGCGTTGCTATTGGTCAAGAGATAACTGGAAGCGCCTCTCCTTTAGGTTCAGTGAAAGCTACAGACGGTATACCTCACTGGGATACGCTCTCAAACTTTATTACACAATGGCAGCCTGATTTCATTGTGGTAGGTTTACCACTTAACATGGATGGAACTGAACAACAGCTAACCAAAGATGCTAAAAAATTTGGTAACCGTATAGCTGGTCGTTTTGGATTAAAGGTTGAATTTCAGGATGAAAGATTAACAACCGCAGATGCTAAAGAACAATTATTTTCACGTGGTGGCTATAAAAATTTAAAGAAAGACAATATTGATGCAGAATCTGCAAAACTTATTATTGAAAGTTACTTTGAACAACAATACCAGTAAAAGCTATCGGTATTATAAAAAAAATCCTCAACTTAATATAAGGTGAGGATTTTTTGTTGCTTGTGTTCCCGCTATTGCTAAACAAATATACTTTTCATTAACCAAAAGAAGATTATTGATAAACCAGCACCCACAGGTAAAGTAATAACCCATGACACAACAATATTTCGTACCACACCTAAGTTAATAGCCGCAATTCCACGTGCCATCCCCACACCTAATACTGCTCCAACCAAAGTTTGAGTAGTTGAAATAGGTAACCCTGCGCCAGAAGCAATAACCACAGTACATGCCGCGGCTAGCTCCGCCGCAAAACCACGACTTGGTGTTAAATGTGTAATACCTTGGCCTATGGTTGCGATGACTTTATGACCAAAAATAGCAAGACCAGCAACAATACCGAAGCCTCCTAAAGGTAATATCCACCAAGCTATTGTTGATTTAGCAGCAATTTGACCACCATTATCAACAATACTTACCACGGCTGCTAGTGGTCCAATAGCATTGGCTACATCATTTGAACCATGAGCGAATGCCATACAACAAGCGGTAACTATCATTAAAATGGCAAATACTTTTTCAACATTAGCATAATGAGTTTTAAGGGCTGCGGTTTCATCAAAGTTAATGCGACTAATAAAAAACTTACCTATTGACGCAACTATAATAGCTGTAATTGCAGCATATATAAAACTATCTGCATTACCAATATGTAAATCTATATGCTTTAAACCTTTTTTGATTGTCACTAGCGCTAAAACGAAACCCGCTAAAAACATATATAATGGTACCCAGCGTTTTGCTTGTTGTAACGGTTTTTCCGTATCAAAAATCAGTTTCTGAGCACTGTTAAAAATAAGAAAAGCGATAACACCAGAAATCAGTGGCGTTATGATCCAACTGCCTACAATGCCCCCTACTTTCGACCAAGTAACCGCATCAACACTCACCCCCATTGCAGCAAAACCAACAATAGCACCTACAATAGAATGTGTGGTTGATACAGGCCAGCCCAATGCAGAAGCTATGAGCAACCAAGTGGCCGCAGCAAACAAGGCTGAAATCATACCAAAAACGAGTAATTCAGGTGAATCAACGAAAAAACTCGCATCTATAATTCCTTTGCGGATAGTTGAAGTAACCTCTCCCCCGGCCAAATAAGCACCAGCAAATTCAAATACCATTGCAATAATAATGGCCTGTTTTATAGATAACGCTTTAGATCCAACAGAGGTGCCCATAGCATTAGCAACATCATTAGCCCCAATACCCCACGCCATAAATAAGCCAACAACAGCCGCAATCATAACTAGAGTCGTACCTGAATTAAGTAAAATATCCATCAGTTAAACCCTACTTTCTAGCTAAAAGAATTTCTAAACGTGCACCAACACGTTCAGCTAGATCAGCTAAATCGCCAACCCAATCAAAAATTTGATATAAGAAGATTACATCAATTGGATTTAAATCTTTTTCAATAGCAAGTAAATCTTTACGTAAAGCAACCTGCATAAGATCCGTATCATTCTCTATTTCATCTAGTTGATTAATCATCTTCTCAACCAATTCAACTTCTCGGCCTCGAAAACCAGTCTCCAATAAATCATCTAACTCATTAATCGCTTCCGCTGCTTTTTCAGTTGCTTCAATACAACGCGCTAAATAGAGATTAAATTGTTCCTGTAGAGTTTCAGGAATTTCTAACTTACGTCCTAAAATTCGACCGGCAATGTCTTTAGCTTTGTTGGCAATTTTATCTTGTTTGGATAATAACTCAAGCAAGTCAGCTCTATCCACTGGCATAAACAAACCACCAGGTAACTCTAAACGTAGTTGGCGTTTTAAGTCATCGGCATCTTTTTCTACTTTTGATAACCTACGACGAATCTTAGCAGCTTCACCCCAGTTATTCTCACTACAGGCACTAAAGAATGGGATAAGTAGATTGCTACATTTAACAACCAATTTAATATGTTGTTCTAATGGTTTAATAGGGGATTTGGCAAAAACACCCAATATTGAATTTCTGGCCATAGTTGGTTTCCAGTTATTATTTTCATAGTAAATCGATAAATGCTGATCATACCGCATTTATTTAACGAAGGTAATCTTTGCTATAAAAAGGTTAGATGTGTAGCGTTCATTATTTTATTGTTCAGGAGTATATGTCACTTATGTGACAGTTTTATTACAACGATGGAACAGAATTATATCATTATTACTATCCATAAAAGTATTATACTAAAATAATGTTATTTTAAGAAAAACTTATAAATAAGTTTATGAATTAATTTACCATAAGGAGGAAAAGCATTAGCTGCTGTATTAATTTTACCTTTTTTAAAAACTGATTTAGCTTTAGAAAAAGTTAAAAAACCTTCGTGTCCGTGGTACTGCCCCATACCTGAAGGCCCAATACCACCGAAAGGCATGTCGTCTTGGGCAACATGCATTGCAGCATCATTTAAACACACTCCACCAGCATGCGTTTGTTCTAACACTATTTGTTGAGTGTGAGTGTTATGGCTGCATAAATATAATGCTAATGGGCGTGCTCTATTATTAATGTAAACAATTGCTTGAGCTAAATTAGTATAACTAACAATAGGTAAAATTGGACCAAAAATTTCTTCTTGCATTAACAGCATGTCATCACTAACATTATTGACAAGTGTTAAGGGCATTTTCCCTTCTGATAAACATGCCTGTTCACTATCGTTACCCAAGGTAGTTAAAATAGCGCCTTTATCTTTAGCATCTACTAACAACTGATTTAAGCGATTTAACTGTACGTCATTAATAATTGCACCATAATCACTGTTCTGTGCAACACTCGGATACATCTTATTAAATTGATGGCTAATGGCTTGTTTCAGTTCATCAACTCGACCTGTAGGACACAATATATAATCTGGTGCAACACAGGTTTGCCCCGCATTGAGCGTTTTTCCTAAAATAAAACGAGACACGGCATCGTTAATATGAATTTCATCATCAATAATCGTTGGTGATTTCCCCCCAAGTTCAAGCGTAACAGGAGTTAAATTTTTAGCTGCCGCCGCCATAACAATTTTTCCAACACGCGTTGATCCTGTAAAAAGTAAATGGTCGAATGGCTTAGCCGAGAAATGTGCCGCAACATCAGAACCACCACAAATGACAGCAACTTTATCATTAGAAAAAACACTTCCTAACATCTTTTTTATCACAAGGTTTGTCGCTGGAGTAAATTCAGACATTTTAATCATCGCCCTGTTGCCCGCGGCAAATGCTGTTGTTAAAGGGCCAATAGATAAAAATAAAGGATAGTTCCAAGGTGTAATAATACCAACCACACCTAAAGGCTGATACATAACATACGCTTTTGCAGGCTGAAACAATACACCAACATGACGTTTAGAGGGTTTCATCCATTTTTTGATATGTTTAATGGCATAATTTATCCCCAAAATAGTCGGCATTAAATCCCCCATTTTACTATCATCAACGCTTCTACAACCAAAATCTTTTGACATTGCTTGAACCAGATCTTCCTGATGCGCCAAAACAACGGTTTTCAGTTTAACTAAATCATCAATACGCGTTTGTGCTGATAAGTAAGGATCATTAACAAAGGCTGCTTTTTGTAAGAGTAAAGCTTCGTCAACTAAGTGAATTTCTTGTTGATCATCTGCTGCACTGTATAAATTATTCGCCATCGCTAGCTACCTCAATGATTGATTTTTATATGTTTTAAAATAATTACAACATTTATTGCTATACTTTTATTGCTAAACTACTATTGCTAAACTAAAGCTGTATGACTCATTCACATGCAATTATTAACAGTGAATAATTTACCTCATCCGATGAGTTATCTAAACATAATAATAGAGGCAAAGCGACAGTTTTTCACCTAAAACGTTTGACGATTAGTCATCATTGAAATAAACAAAAGAATAATCTATGAAAATTGAAAATTTAATGAGCACTAAATTACTCACACTTTCGATGGACTCACCATTAAGTAAAGTCAAAAATTTATTTGAAAGCAATAACGTGCACCATGTCATCATCACTGATGACGAAGGGTTAATCGCTGGAGTAATGACCGATAGAGATTTGTATAAACACCTGAGTCCAACGGTAGGTACAAGTCATGAAACTTATAGAGACACGGCTTTAATGCATAAAAAAGTACACCAAGTCATGACTAGAAACGTAGTAGCTATTGATCCGCAACAAACATTAAATGAGGCCGTATTGCTTTTATACGATAATCACGTTTCTTGTTTACCTGTTGTAAATAAACAAAATAAACCCGTAGGTATCATTACTTGGCGCGATCTTTTAAAGGTACTTGCTTTAAAATATAGAAAAAAATTAGAAACAAATTAGAAACAAACATTAAAAGTAAAAAATTTAGGAAGCTTAAGCTATTAAGGGGAAATATATTTCCCCCTTTTCAAATCTATTCGAACTATTCGGCTAAATCATCAAACCCATCAAGCGTTACACCTGCTAGCCCACCTGTACCACCTTGTTCATTACTACGTAGCTTAATCATTAAGCGTAAATCATTAGGTGAATCTGCATGGTGGAGTGCATCCGCATACGTAATTAAACCTCGATCATATAAATTAAACAAGGCTTGGTCAAAGGTTTGCATTCCCTGCTCATTTGATTTTTCCATCACTTCTTTAATACTACCAATTTCGCCTTTTTTAATTAATTCAGCAATGTAAGGCGAATTTAATAATATTTCTATCGCCGCAACTCGACTATTTCCGTCTGTTGTGGGGACTAACTGTTGGGCAATTATTCCTCTAAGATTTAATGCTAAATCAAATAACAATTTACCATGTTGGTCTGCTGGTACTAAATGCATTATACGGTCAATTGCTTGGTTAGCATTGTTTGCATGTAAAGTCGCAATACATAAATGCCCTGTTTCAGCAAAACTTAACGCATGTTCCATAATTTCTTGGCTGCGAATTTCCCCGATAAGAATAACATCAGGTGCTTGCCGTAAAGAACTTTTTAATGCTGCGTCAAATGATTCAGTATCTAAACCTACTTCTCGTTGCGTTACCATACTTTTAGCATGCTCATGTACAAACTCAACAGGATCTTCAATCGTTAAAATATGTCCACGAGAGTTACGATTTCGGTAACCAATTAAAGAAGCCATTGAAGTAGACTTACCCGTCCCTGTACCACCAACAAAAAGAACTAACCCCCGTTTAGACATAACCACATCTTTTAATATAGGAGGCAAGCCCAAATCATCCGCATTGGGAATCTCAGTAACAATACGACGAATAACCATACCCGCCATATCTCGTTGCCAAAATGCTGAAACACGAAAACGTCCTATATTTTCAATTGAAATGGCAAAGTTACACTCCTTTTCCTCATCAAATTGACGAATTTGCTTTTCATTCATTGCATTATGAACTAAACCTAATGCTTCTTCAGGCGACAACTCATGATCAGCAATCGGCTGCAACTCACCATTAATTTTAGCACTAACGGGTAATTTAGCGGTAACGAACATATCGGATGCATCAGCAGCAACCATTTTTTCTAATAACTGATGAAAATTCATTGGTTATTCCTGTCTACTATTTAACAAAAAATTAAAAGCTTCTGAATTGATTTTTGTCGACAGCTTTTTCCATAGCGGCACCTTTAGTGATAATGCCTCGGCTCACTAAATTTTGTAAGCATTGATCCATCGTTTGCATTCCATTAGACATACCCGTTTGAATCGCTGAATACATTTGTGCAATTTTATCTTCTCGTATTAAATTACGAATTGCGGGTGTTCCTATCATAATTTCATGAGCAGCAACTCGACCACCACCCACTTTTTTAATTAACGTTTGAGATATAACCGCTCGCAGTGATTCTGACAACATAGAGCGTACCATTGATTTTTCTTCACCTGGAAATACATCAATAATACGGTCGATGGTTTTAGGTGCGGAAGTGGTATGCAAGGTACCAAAAACCAAGTGGCCCGTTTCGGCTGCGGTCATCGCCAAACGAATGGTTTCTAAATCACGCATCTCACCCACAAGAATAACATCGGGATCTTCACGTAATGCAGAGCGTAATGCCGCTTCAAAGCTTAAGGTATCGCGATGCACTTCACGTTGGTTAATCAAACACATTTTATTTTCGTGTACAAATTCTATCGGATCTTCAATGGTTAAAATATGGTCGTGTTTCATATCATTAATATAATCAACCATTGCAGCTAAGGTGGTTGATTTACCAGAACCTGTAGGCCCTGTAACCAAAACTAAACCACGCGGTGTATCAGAGATTTCTCTGAATATATCAGGACAACCTAACTCGTCAAGCGATAATATTTTACTTGGAATGGTACGAAAAACTGCTGCTGGTCCACGGTTTTGGTTAAATGCATTTACCCTAAACCGTGCCAAATTAGGTACTTCAAATGAAAAATCCACTTCAAGTTTTTCTTCATATTCTTTACGCTGACGATCATTCATAATGTCATAAACTAACGCATTCACGTCTTTTGCATCAAACGCAGGAATGTTAAGTTTACGAACATCACCATCAACACGGATTGATGGTGGCGTACCTGTTGATAAATGTAAATCTGACGCCTCATGTTGTACACTAAAAGCAAGTAGTTCGGTAATATCCATAAAAAACCTCGGTGGTGTTATCTGTTAAAATATCAATTGTTAACGTATTATACCCATCTTAAAAACAACGGTTGCCTGTTCAAATACATTGGTTAAAACATTAGTTACTAAAATGATGAATAAAATTAAAGAAAATATACAAAAAATACAATCACAAATTGATCGTGCTTGTCATGCTACTTCTCATGTTAGTACTTATGCTGATACCCATATACCAGTACAAGAAAACAAAGCACCTTCAAATAATAATCAAAATTGTGTCACTTTACTCGCTGTTAGTAAAACAAAACCAGTATCTGCAATAGAGCAAGCATACCGTGTGGGACAACGTGACTTTGGTGAAAACTATTTACAAGAAGCAATAGAAAAAATCACGGCATTATCACATTTACCTGATATTTGTTGGCACTTTATTGGACCGATTCAATCCAATAAAACGAAACAAATTGCACAACATTTTAACTGGGTTCACAGCGTTGATAGAGCCAAAATAGCTCACCGTTTAAATGAGCACTTAAGCAACCAAATTCAACAACATAATTGTCAAGATACCTCGCTAAACATTTGTTTACAAGTCAATATTAGTGAAGAACCCTCAAAATCTGGCATTATGGTAGATGAGGTGTTTTCTTTAGCTGAAGTGGTTAATAATTGTGATAAACTTAAATTGCGTGGCTTAATGGCTATTCCAGAAAAAAATTCTGGTGTAGCTAGCTATGAAAAAATGCAACACTTGTTTAAAAAATTACAAGCCCAATATCCAACGGTAGATACGCTTTCAATGGGCATGTCCAATGATTTAGAAATAGCGATTGCTTATGGCTCTACCATGGTTAGAATCGGTACCGCTATTTTTGGTGAAAGAGACTAAAACAGGCCACTTACTGAAATTAAAACGCTGACACACATTCAAGCAAAACTGTATTTCAAAAAAAAGGTAATTAATCTTCATGAAAAAAATAGCATTTATTGGCGCCGGCAATATGGCACGTGCAATTATTATTGGCTTAGTTAATTCAGGAGTTGCAGCAAAAGATATTATAGTTGCTAATCCATCTCCAGAAAAAAGAATACAACTAGCCAATGAATTTGGCGTACAACAAACCAGTGACAACATTGAGGCAGCAACTTTTGCCGATATTATTGTATTATGCGTAAAACCTCATTTTATCTGTGATGTATGCCAACAACTCACAAATACGCTTGATATTTCAGCTAAACTTTTTATTTCAGTTGCAGCGGGTACAACCGTTAATCAAATTCAACAGGCACTTAATTGTAATGCTGCTCTGGTTCGCGTGATGCCAAATACCCCATCACAGTTAGGTTTAGGCATGAGTGGCATGTTTGCATCAAAAGAAGTAACCACTGAACAAAAAGCTGCAAGTGATAAACTAATGTCCGCGGTAGGTAAAGTGATTTGGTTAGCAACGGAAGATAAAATTAATGATGTCATTGCCGTTGCGGGCTCTGCCCCTGCTTACTTTTTCTTATTTATGGAAGCAATGGAAAAACACGCCAAAACATTAGGTTTTAGTGCACAAGAAAGCAGAATGTTAGTACAACAAACTGCTTTAGGTGCGGCACAAATGGTTGAACATAATACTGCAGCTATCAGTACACTAAGAGAAAACGTTACCTCAAAAGGCGGTACCACTTTTGCGGCGCTTGAACAATTTAGACATGATGGTATCGACCAAATGGTCAGTAATGCGATGAATGCCGCTATTGCACGTGCTGAAGCGATGGCACAAAATAAGTAAAGTTTCGAGCTTCGAGCTTCGAGCTTCGAGCATAGTTTAAGATTTTGGAGAGATGATGGAAGCAATATTATATTTGTTAAGGTTTGCGTTCGATGCCCTTTTAATGGTTCTCATCATGAGATTCTGGTTACAATGGGTTAAAGCAGATTTTTATAACCCATTAAGTCAATTTATTGTAAAAGTGAGTAATCCTCTGGTTGTACCTCTACGCCGAATTATCCCTGGCTTAGGGGGCTTAGATTTAGCAACACTATTAGTTGCCTATATTGTTGCTACCCTAAAGTTTTTCACTTTGGCAGCGTTAGCTGGAGAAAACTTAGGGGCACTAGCCTTTTACATTGGCTTGTTGGTACTGATTAAGCAAGCAGGATTTTTACTGTTTATGATCATGATAATCATGGCTGTTATGAGTTGGGTTGTACAAGGTTACAATCCAACCTTAGCTATATTTTATCAATTAACCGAACCATTTTTAAACCCGATTAGGCGTATTATCCCTAACCTAGGGGGATTAGATTTATCAATGATCGTGGCTTTTTTAATCATGAATGTTATTAACATTTTACTTGCTGGATCTTTACCGTATTGGGCTGCTCTTTAATGGCTTATTTTAATATATAAAATTGCATATAAAGAACCAACGTATAAAAATCAACAAAATTGAATCAGTTCAGAGGACACCATGAGCCACACTATAAATAATTCAATCATAAAATGTTTACTTGCCATCACTATCAGTTTAGTGGTTATGGCCTATGCTAGCGCAGAAAACATGAAAAAACTCGGTTCCATGAATGTACATTACATGGCTATCGGCTCAACTTTTTTCACACCCGAAATAGCTAAAGCTTACGGAATAACGCGTAGTCGTTATAACGGACTCGTTAATATTTCAGTGCTTGATAATACCAAGCCAGGTAACCCTGCCAAAACAATTAGCATCAATGGCCAAGCAAAAAATAACTTAGGACAATTTAAAAACCTTGAATTCACCGAAGTTAAAGAAGGTGATGCCATCTATTATTTAGCACAAGTAAGTTACACTGATGAAGAAACACTGCACTTTACCCTAGAAATAACCGACGGCAAAGAACAGCAAACGTTAAAATTTTCACAAAAATTTTATGTCGATTAAAACAATTTAATACCACCTTAAGGTGCGGGATTCATGTCATGTCTAAAATAGTATTAGCCACAGGCAATCAAGGTAAAGTGAAAGAATTAGCTAGCTTATTGGCTGAACATCAAATTGAAATAGTGCCACAAAGTAATTTTAATGTGCCTGATGCAGCCGAAACAGGCACAACATTTATAGAAAATGCAATTATCAAAGCGCGTCATGCTGCTAAATTAACAGGGCTACCAGCCATTGCTGATGACTCTGGTTTAGAAGTAGATGCTTTACAGGGAGCCCCCGGTGTTTATTCTGCTCGTTATGCTGATGATATTGTGGGCGAACACGTCACCGATGATGACAACATAAATAAGCTACTTAAAGCATTAGAAAACACACCAGATGATGAACGCAACGCCCGTTTTCATTGTGTTTTAGTTTATATGAAGCATGAAAATGACCCTACCCCAATAATTTGCCATGGTGTATGGCAAGGCAGTATTAGTCGCGAAAAACGTGGCGAACAAGGGTTTGGCTATGATCCTGTTTTTTGGCAAAAAGATTTACAATTATCTTCAGCACAATTACCACGTAATATAAAAAATAGATTAAGCCATCGCGGCCAAGCTTTAGCTCAACTGGTAAAACAGTTAGCAAAATAAAATGCATTATCTTCAAACTCGATACTAATCAATTTTATAGTGAGTACAACTTGTTAACCACGCCACCGCTCTCTTTATATATTCACATACCTTGGTGTGTGGAGAAGTGCCCTTATTGCGACTTTAACTCTCACGCACTCAAAGCCCAAGTTCCAGAGCAAGATTACGTAAAAGCATTAATTGCAGATTTAGATGCAGATATTACACGCTTTAATCTACAAGGTAGAACGCTCCATTCTATTTTTATTGGCGGTGGCACACCCAGCTTATTTTCACCAGAAGCTATTGAAGAATTATTGAATCAAGTCTTATCACGATTTTCAAACAACTCGTCACAAAACAATGCTATTGAAATAACCTTAGAAGCCAACCCTGGCACGGTAGAAGCAGACAAATTTATTGGTTTTGCTAAAGCAGGTGTCACCCGTTTATCAATTGGTGTACAAAGCTTTGAATCAGAAAAACTAATAAAACTTGGCCGTATTCATAATGTTAACCAAGCAAAACAAGCAGCACAACTAGCTAAAAATTCAGGTGTAAAAAGTTTTAATATAGATTTAATGCACGGCTTACCAAATCAAAGTATTGAAAATGCATTAGACGATTTAAAAACAGCAATCAGCCTTAAACCTGACCACCTCTCTTGGTATCAATTAACTATTGAACCCAATACTGCATTTCATTCAAAACCACCTAAACTTCCGCAAGATGAAATTTTATGGAATATTCAAGATCAAGGCTTTGAGTTGCTCGCAAAGGCTGGTTATCAACAGTATGAAATATCAGCTTTTAGTTTAGCAAATACAACACAAACGCAACAGCATGGCACTCAATGTCAACATAACCTAAACTACTGGCGTTTTGGTGATTACCTAGGCATAGGTTGTGGTGCGCATGGCAAAATTTCCGATAGTGCAACTGGAATAATTCAACGAACAGTAAAAGTTAAACACCCAAAGGGTTACTTAGATCCAAGTCGAGATCCATTAGATCACTTAACTACCGTAACACGTGATGAGTTACCTTTTGAATTCATGATGAACCAATTAAGACTCTTTTCTAGTTTCACGCTAACCGATTATCAAGAACGAACAGGCTTAACAGCAGCTTCTATTTTGCCAACATTATTGCAAGCACAAAATAAACAATTAATGAAATGCACCGATTCACATACAACAAGCCAAAATAGCTGGCAAGTAACCCCTATGGGGCATCGATATTTAAATGACTTATTAGAGCTTTTTCTATCATGACATCCTTTGATGAAAGCAACGATCAATACTTTATGCAGCGGGCCTATGAATTAGCTCTGCAAGCAGAAAGAATTGATGAAATTCCTGTTGGTGCTGTGGTGGTTTACCAAGGAAAAATTATCGGAGAAGGGTTTAATCAGTCTATATTACTCAATGATCCCTCTGCCCATGCAGAGATGCTTGCAATTCGACAAGCAGGACAACAGCTTAACAATTATAGATTAGTAAACTGTACCTTATATGTCACGCTTGAACCCTGCCCTATGTGTGCTGGTCTTTTGGTACATAGCAGGATAAAACGACTTGTTTACGCGAGTGCTGACTTAAAAACTGGTGCTGCAGGAAGCGCTTTTAACTTGGTGAGTTCTACTCAACTTAATCATCAAATTATCGTAGACCAAGGGATTATGGCTCAGCAATGTAGCGCACTATTATCGGGGTTTTTCAAGCGTAGAAGGAATGAAAAAAAATTAGCTAAAAAAGCTCAACGTTGACTTGTCTATTAAAGCACAATCACATAGCCCAAATTATCAATTGATTTTTATTTCAGCTGATGACGTTTGACTAGCCACTTGATTCTCAACTTCATTACTCGCTTGGTTAAAGAAAAACTGACGGCGCGAGTTCACTTTATGATGCTGTACCTTTAAATGTTTCTTTCTTGCTGTTGCAGATACTTGTCTTCTTACTTTCATAATATTCTCTCTTTTATTGCTATTAAACGTTAATTTCACCTTATTATTATTGAAGAATATTACGTTCATATGACAAAAGATAAATATATTTTCCGCCACTTCCGCAGCAATTTTTATCCTGTTTGATTATTTTTAATTCAACCTTATTCAGTGGTTTGAGAAACAGCTAACTCAGCATTATTAACATCTTGAACAGGTTCTTTTGACCTAGCGTCTAACCACGTTAATGTATCGTAGTATCGACGAATGTTTTCAACATAATCTACAGGCTCACGGCCACGAGCATAACCATATTTAGTTTTTTTATAAAACTTCTTTTGCTGTAATAAAGGTAATCGTGTTTTCACATCAACCCAACGATCAGGATCGCCGCCTTGCTGTTGCGTAATAATACGGGCATCATTTAAATGTCCAAAGCCAACATTATAAGAGGCTAAAGCAAACCAAACGCGGTCTGGGTTTGGAATTCTATCAGGCATTTTATCTATCATGCGTTTAAAGTATTTACTGCCACCTCGAATACTTTGCTCTGCATCTAAACGGCTTTGAATACCCATTTGTTTAGCAGTTGCCAACGTGAGCATCATCATCCCCCTAACCCCAGTATGAGAACGCGCATGAGGTTTCCAATGTGATTCTTGATAACTTATAGCTGCTAATAATCGCCAATCAATATCTTGGCTATACTTTTCAAACATAGCCTGATATTGGGGTAATTTAGTTTCAACCGCCTTAATAAAGGTGCGTGTCTCTACGTAATTAAATTCTTCAATATGACCGTAATATTTATCATCAAGCGCAAGTAACGTACCGTCATGATGAACTTCACCAAAAAATTCAACTAAGCTTGCTAATATTGCATCATCACCATTTTTACTAACCATCCACGCTAAAGGTTCAGCTTTATTTATCGTAAAGCCAACGCTAATTTCAGGGTAATACCGACGATTAATTGCCAAGGTATTACTATCTACTATGGTATAATCTATTTCGTCATTTAATAACTTAGCTAACAGTTCTTCACGGTCAAATTCGGTTGTTTCAATCCAATTAAGTGACGGGTTTGTTTGCTTTAATACCATCAAGCTTTCCGCATGACTTGAACTAGCGGTTACCATTAAACTGCCTGTTAAGTCGCTAATTTCTCTTGGTCTTACATTGCCCTGTTTAAACACAAGCTTTTGGCTAACTTCTGCATAACTTGGAGCGAAATTAAAGCGTTTTAAACGTCTATCTGTGACAGATAAACCAGCAGCAAGAACATCAACTTCACCAGTATTGAGTTTGATAAAAAGCTCATCTAGGGAGTAGCTCGGTATTATTTTTAGATTAACATTTAAATAATCTGCATATTTCTTCGCCAATTCATATTCAAAACCCGCATAAGCATTTGAATGCATATCGTTATTAGCAATTTCGTCTCCTTGAGCATAGAAATTATTCGCTGCATATAAAGTACCCACACTAACATAACCTCGCTCAATGATACGAGTAAGGCTAGCTTGCTGACTTTTTTCTTCACAAGAAAAAAGCGCACTTAAGAAAAAGAAAGTAATAAACAGTTTCTTTATTACGCCCTTCTTTTTTTGATAAATACATATAAATTTCATGGCTCAATTGTGTCGTGTATTCGCTTGTTAGCCAAGCTCTTTTTTTTTTAAGTTTACTTTGATCAAGAAATAATGATTTAGTATTGATTTAAAATAGCAAATTCACCACTTTCAAAGACTCACCCAAACGCATTTATTATTATAACTGAAAACTATATTTCGAGATCACTTATGTATATAATACGCGCGAAATTTTCGGTTAACCTTTACTGTTATATATGCTGGTTATTTATGCTGAAAAAAACGCTTTAAAAATTTAACCAAACCCTTAAACAAACTTGGTGATTACCCTATGACGATGCCTAAAACGACGTTAGTTAAAAACCTTCGTGGCGCTCCAGCACTTTCTGACTTTAGAATACAAAAGCTATTAACTCAATGCGAACATTTGGCGTTGCCAGTTATCGATATATACGCAGAATTCGCACATTTTGCCCAATTAAATGAAGATTTAACCACAGAAGAAGAAAACGTTTTACAACAATTATTGACATATGGCCCTACCATTGAAGAACATGCTCCTGAAGGGTTATTCATGCTAGTAACACCTCGTCCAGGTACTATTTCACCATGGTCATCTAAATCAACCGATATTGCTCACAACTGTGGTTTAAATAAAGTTGGCCGCCTAGAACGTGGCATGGCTTATTATATTACTCTAGACGCAGACATTAAATTAACGCCTGAACAAACTATTCAACTGTCGGGCTTATTGCACGATCGCATGATGGAAAGTGTATTTAACAACTTTGATGATGCCGCTAATTTATTTGCCAGTGCAGAGCCAGGTAAGTTAACCGCTATTGATATAGAAAACGGCGGAAAAAATGCTTTAGTTCAAGCCAACATTGAACTAGGTTTAGCCTTAGCAGAAGATGAAGTAAATTACTTATTTGAAAATTTCAGTAAATTAGGTCGTAATCCACACGATATTGAACTTTACATGTTCGCACAAGCAAATTCAGAACATTGCCGTCATAAAATATTCAATGCTGACTGGACTATTGATGGCATTAAACAGCCAAAATCATTATTTAAAATGATCCGCAACACTCATGAAGTTAATCCAGATTTTGTGTTAAGCGCATACAAAGATAATGCAGCCGTAATGGTAGGTAACAAAGGTGGTCGTTTCTTCCCTAACCCTGACACTAATATTTATGGTTATAACCACGAAGATATTCAAGTATTAATGAAGGTTGAAACTCATAATCATCCTACCGCTATATCTCCTTACCCTGGCGCTGCTACAGGTAGTGGTGGAGAAATTCGTGATGAAGGCGCAACCGGTATTGGCTCAAAACCCAAAGCAGGCCTCGTTGGTTTTTCAGTATCTAATTTACGTATTCCAACTTTTGAACAACCTTGGGAAACCGACTTTGGAAAACCAAGCCGCATTGTGTCTGCTTTAGATATTATGATGGAAGGCCCTCTCGGTGGTGCAGCGTTTAATAATGAGTTTGGTCGTCCTGCTATATTAGGTTATTTTCGAACTTATGAAGAAGAAGTCAATTCTTTTAATGGTACAGAGATACGTGGTTACCATAAGCCTATTATGCTTGCAGGTGGTTTGGGTAACATCCGTGATGAACATGTACAAAAAGGTGATATTGTTGTTGGAGCAAACTTAATTGCCCTTGGTGGCCCAGCAATGAACATAGGTTTAGGTGGCGGTGCTGCTTCATCAATGGCCTCAGGTCAATCAGCTGAAAACCTAGACTTTGCATCAGTACAACGTGAAAACCCAGAAATGGAGCGTCGTTGTCAGGAAGTTATCGACAAATGTTGGCAATTAGGCGACAAAAACCCTATTTTATTTATTCATGATGTTGGTGCTGGCGGTTTATCTAATGCGTTCCCTGAACTTGTTTCTGACGGGGGTCGAGGTGGTGTTTTTGAACTTCGCAATGTACCTAATGATGAACGCAGCATGGCTCCCCATGAAATTTGGTGTAACGAGTCTCAAGAGCGTTATGTACTAGCAGTATCAGACGAACAACTAGCACAATTCACTGCAATTTGTGAACGTGAACGTGCTCCATTTGCTGTCGTTGGTCGTGCAACAGAAGAAGAACACTTAACGGTTACTGACAAACACTTTGCCAATGATGAAGCCTTAAATACACCAATAGATTTACCATTAGATGTTTTGTTAGGGAAAACCCCAAAAATATTTAAAAATGTAGAATCAAAAACAGCGCTGGGTGATGAGTTAGCAATAGCTAACATTACGCTAGAAGAAGCGGCAAATCGTATTTTGTCTCTACCTACTGTTGCTGAAAAAACCTTCTTAATCACCATAGGCGATCGCTCTGTTACAGGTATGGTTAATCGTGATCAGATGGTTGGGCCATGGCAAGTACCCGTAGCTGACTGTGGAGTGACTGCTTCAGCACTTGATTCTTACCACGGTGAAGCCATGTCACTTGGTGAACGTACGCCTGTTGCTTTATTAAATTTTGGTGCTTCTGCTCGTTTAGCCGTAGCAGAGTCATTAATGAATATTGCAGGTACTGATATTGCTGGTACTGACGGTGATAGGTTAAACCGTATAAAACTTTCTGCTAACTGGATGTCACCTGCTGGACACCCAGGCGAAGACGCAGGCCTTTATGAAGCAGTAAAAGCTATTGGTGAAGAACTTTGCCCCGCATTAGGCTTAACTATCCCTGTAGGTAAAGACTCAATGTCTATGCGTACCCAATGGGATGAAGATGGCAAACAGAAATCTGTTACATCTCCAATGTCACTAATCATTACCGCCTTTGGAATTGTTGAAGACATTAGAAAAACAGTAACCCCTGAACTTCGACTTGATCAAGGTGATACAAGACTTTTTGCCATTGATTTATCAAAAGGCAAAAACCGCTTAGGTGGCTCATGTTTAGCACAGGTTTACAAACAATTAGGTAATGAAACTCCTGATGTGGATTGCCCTGAAACCTTAAAAGGTTTCTTCAATGCAATACAGTCACTTGTGCGTAATGAAAAACTTATTGCTTATCATGATATTTCAGACGGCGGTTTATTTACTACCGTATGTGAAATGGCCTTTGCAGGTCATACGGGTGTTGACATTGACTTGTCTAAACTAAATGGCGATAACGTACCTGTTTTATTTAACGAAGAACTTGGTGCTGTGATTCAAATTCGTGAAAGCGATGTTGAAGCAGTTAATGCTGTATTAGCACAACATAATGTTTTAGATTGCTGTACTGATATTGGTCGCATTAATAACGAAGATACTATTCGCTTTAGCCGTAACAGCAAGGTAATACTAGAAAACTCTCGAACCTATTACCGAACAACTTGGGCACAAACAACATACAAAATGCAATCGCTGCGTGATAACCCTGAGTGTGCGCAACAAGAACACGATGTTAAATTTGATACTGAAGATCCGGGATTACAAGCTAAGCTAAGCTTTGACATTAATGAAGATATTGTTGCTGATCTAATTATTAACGATGCAAAAAATAACACAAACCCACGTGTTGCTATTTTACGTGAACAAGGTGTTAACTCGCATGTAGAAATGGCAGCAGCCTTTGACCGTGCAGGTTTTGTAGCTATTGATGTACATATGTCTGATATTTTAACGGGTCGAACTGATTTAGCAGACTTTAATGGCTTGGTGGCTTGTGGCGGTTTCTCATACGGTGATGTATTAGGTGCGGGTGAAGGTTGGGCAAAATCAATTTTGTTCAATAAAAATGCCAAAGCCATGTTTAAAACCTTCTTTGAACGTGAAGACACTTTTTCTTTAGGTGTTTGTAACGGCTGTCAAATGATGTCTAATTTAAAAGAAATCATTCCTGGCAGTGACGCATGGCCACGTTTTGTACAAAATAAATCAGAACGCTTTGAAGCGCGTTTCTCCTTAGTTGAAATTCAAGAAAGTCCTTCGGTATTGTTTAAAGGTATGGCTGGTTCAATCATGCCTATTGCTGTATCACATGGTGAAGGCCGTACTGAATTTAGCTCTGATGAAGCAATCGATGCCGCTAATAACTCAGGTACAGTTTCAATGCGTTATATTAACAACTATGGCGATGTCACCGAAACGTATCCTGCAAACCCAAATGGCTCTGTTGACGGAATAACATCATTAACAACTACTGACGGGCGTGTCACTATAATGATGCCACATCCTGAACGTGTATTTAGAACCGTTGCTAACTCGTGGCACCCTGATAACTGGGGTGAAGACTCACCTTGGGTACGTATGTTCCGTAACGCTAGAAAATTTATAGGTTGATGAATTTACAAGCTCGTTAAATGTAGAATGATAAACTAATAAGCGTAGACACTTCACGTGTTTACGCTTATTGTCATTATTAACGTAAGATTATTCTAAAAACATTTATTATGGGAGGCAGTGATGCAATTTACCGACAGCCATTGTCACCTTGATTTCCCTGAATTTAGTCAAAATATCACAGAAATACTTCAGCATTGCCAAGCTAAAAACATTCACCGTATTATTATACCAGCGGTTAATCCCGAACATTGGCAAAGGGTTTTATCTTTATCTAAACCAAATGGAATAATTGATATTGCTTGTGGATTAGGGATACATCCTTGGTACATAATTCTTCAAGACAAGCGACTATCACAAGCTTATGATGTAAGCTTTCAAGAGCAACAACTCAAACGAGCAATCACCAAAGCAGGCAACAAGATAGTTGCGATAGGGGAATGCGGTATTGATGTATTTAAAGCGAGAAAAAACTCCCAAAGCGAACAAGCATTGAACGAAAACATTATGCTGCAACAAGAGTTTTTTGATATGCAATTAAATATAGCTCAAAAAAGCAATTTACCCGTAATTGTACACCATTGCCAATCTCACCCTTTAATATTGCCTTTATTAAAAAAGCATAAGCTTGTCAAAGCTGGTGTAATACATGCGTTTTCTGGCAGCTATCAACAAGCTAAAACATACGTCGATTTAGGCTTTAAACTTGGTGTTGGTGGCACAATCACTTACCCAAGAGCCAAAAAAACCATTAATGCGATTAAAAAACTCCCCTTATCAAGTTTACTACTTGAAACAGATGCTCCAGCAATGCCACCTATGGGTATGCAGGGCGAAAGTAATTCTCCTTTAAATTTAAGCTATGTTTTTCAAGCATTAGTAACTATGAGAAGCGAGCCTAAAACTGTCATTGCCCAACAAATAGAAAAAAATGTGGCGCAGTTATTTTTTAGCTAAAGGCGCCATTGCTGGTACCCGATAACCTTGGCGACTAAAACGGTTAACGCCACGGGTTAGTAAAAAGCCTATAAGCCCTGCTACAATCAGCAACAAACGATAAAGTGTTTGACTTTCATAACTGTTTTTAGCTAATTCAGACGTTAGGTAAGACTTTTCTATTGTTATCCGTATATATCCTAATAATTTTTCATGACGGATCTCTTTAATAAAAGGAACATACTGTTTACTTTTATCCAATGTTTTCACATTTTTATCAATACCATAAAGTAATTTTATCGACGAACTGGCTTCACCACCCAGCTCAGACTCCAGCATAAGTAACCCTGTTTCATCATATAAATTTGCTTGTTTTATATAATCAGCATTCGCAATAATATTTAAATAGGATTGTAGTTGAGCCTCTCGATCTTTATTACTAATTGATGAGGAATTTTCAGAGAGTAACACCTGCACCCCCGACATGGTTTGCTGTAATATTTTATCAGCAACTTGTTTAAAGTGTTCCTCTAACACTTGACTACTTTTTTCCGTATTAGCCACCAAAAAGACCATCAACATGATCATAAGCAAAATTGCACTAACTAATTGCAGAATTTTATTATAAATTGACGATAGTTTAGGGTATAAAGGCTGTTCTAATTTATTCATCATAAACTTGCATGGTAAATATACACATGCACTTATAATAGAGAGTTAACGTGTCTTTATCTACTAATGCCAGCATATTTTCTTTATCACTAAGAAATTACTTTGAACAACAGACGATTCCAACTAATTTACCTATTGCTTTTTCAATAAATGATAAGCAACTAGCATTAGATAACAACAACCCCATAACCATAACACAACAAACATTAGTTGTTTTTGATGATCTATTACTAACAGATTTACTTACTTTGCAAACAAGTTGCCATTTGAGTATTGAGGCTTTATTGGCAATCAACACACGTAATAATCAAACAAGCTATCGATTTAATATACGTTGCAAAGATTTTGTCAAATCGCGCCAAGCGCTTGCTCATTTTGCTTTAGATAAAAAAATAGAAGCCGCGTTAATTCAACACGTACCAAAACTGAATGAACCTGGACTGCTTGTGATGGATATGGACTCTACCACCATTGAAATTGAATGCATTGATGAAATAGCTAAGTTAGCAGGTGTGGGTGAACAAGTATCAGCGGTAACAGAGTTAGCAATGCAAGGTAAGTTAGATTTTGCCCAAAGTTTACATCAACGAGTCGCCACTTTAGCAAATGCCCCAGAACAAATTCTTGTGGATGTAGCGAAAAACATTCCCTTAATGGCTGGCTTAACGACCTTAATTGCTGAACTTAAAAAAAACAACTGGCGCATTGCTGTAGCGTCAGGGGGCTTTACTTATTTTGCTGATCACCTCAAAAACTTATTAGACCTAGATGCAACGTTTGCTAATGTTTTAGAGATTCAAAACGGAAAGCTAACGGGTAAAGTATTAGGTGGTGTAGTTGATGCACAAGTGAAAGCTGATTCATTAACATTGTTAGCAAAACAATATAATATACCGACCTCACAAACTGTTGCTATGGGTGATGGTGCTAACGATCTTGTTATGATGGCCGCTGCTAATTTTGGCGTTGCTTTTCATGCTAAACCTATTGTATTAGCGCAAGCTGACAGCAGTATTAATAACCAAGGATTAGACTGTTTATTGCATTGGCTAGCATAAAAAATATCAACTTATAACTTGTGGCTAAATAAAACTTCTTCTGTTATATCTACATATTGAATCGTAGCAACAACACTCCAGATATCTTGTTCTATTTGTTTGCTACGATGTATTGCATAAGTGCTAATATAACTGAGTTCAGTATTTAAATATTCTAAATCAGGCTTATTAGTACGCGATATTTTTAATTGAAAACAGAAAAGGCTTCCATTGCTTATCGCTTGTTTTATAAAGTTTTTTCTTAATTCTGTTGTACTTAATTCATAATCAAATTTAATACTTAAATCTCTATTAATTTGCTTTACATTATTCGCCATTGAAATATATAGAACTTCAGTAACAGCCTCTTTATTGATAATTAAGCGCTTTAAACAGGATTCAATAAAGCTATCTTTATAAAGCTTTGTTAAAAGAGGATAAAAGTTATAAAAATTCTTTCTGTCGCTTAACTTATTCAACTTCTGTAAAAATTCAGTGCCCTGATCATTAGTAACGAGTGCCTCTATTTTATAGCGACTACCACTTGTTTGAACAACAAGTGTTGGCACTTGTATGTTTTGAGCATAGTTCGTTCTTAATGCCTCAGATAAACTGGGTAATACAAAGGTATACTCATCGCTGGTTAGTTTATTTTTATTTTTATCAATCAATAATTTAAAAAAAGAACGACCTACATGTTGATGCTCTTTAATAAACACTCGAAAATTGATAATCGTTTTTTTATCATTAACCTGTACAACTTCATAAGGTAGCTTTTTCAAATCATAAGACGATGTAATTTTTTGCAAGTTAGGAAGGGTGATATAAACAATATCCCCAGCAGCAAGCGTAACTGATTTATCTACGACTACTTTTAGTCCTAACGTAGAAAAATCAACAGAATTACCCTCCCATTGAATATCACCAGACTCCATCAGGATAGGAGTTTTATAAATAAACCTTGGCTCTTTTCGCTGATTCTTATAGGTTATTCCCAGCCTATCAACTACAACTTTCTTGTTTAAACGCTTATGCCCAAACCTTTTAAATTTACCAACCTCTATTGGCATGTCAGAAAATTTCTGATATTGCTCAACAGATGTTTTGTGCGTAATGTCACTCGCAACAACAGCAAAAGGCAATGATTTTATACATTCAACAACCTCATCTGAAGGCGGTAAATTGACAAATTGTTTTGTCGGTTCTAATGTACCTGATAATGCAAAAGGAGCGTGAATATCTGACGTGTTTACACCGTAATATGTTAATTTAGTTACTTTGAATGAACTTTTTTTCGATGCAAAGGTTAAAAATGAAGGAGAAAAGCTATTTGTTTCAGATAACTGTTCTTCATCAATACTATAAAAAAAATCTTTTCCTTTGTTGTGATGAATAAAGCTATAAACTCGTAAAGACTTACCCTGTTTATATCTTTTTAATAAGCGAGCAATACGTACTTCATTGGCTAAAAAATGTAAATTAGTATTATTATTTTCATCTTGCCAATATTGAAAGAGAGATTGATTATTATTTGTGGTTAATGCATAACGAGGAAGTATACGATCACCTTTTCGTTCAAAGAAAATGGGTAACTCACTAATTTTTGGTAAAATATACTGTTCAAAACTTCGAAATTGTATCGCAGAAATTGTATTTTCTAAATTAATTTTGTAACGACGTTTATTCGTCTGAATATAGTTTGACAAAAATTTTTCAAATGAATCCTGAGCACCAATCTCTACCCGTTGACAACCAACAAGTTGTGTATTTTCATCACGATGGATATTTTTAACTTGATAACGAAGTGGTTCTTCTTTAGCAAACTTAAATTCATTCTCTAATCCTTTAAAGTATACGGTTATATTCTGATCAATATATAAACCTTCTTTACTGCTAATACGAAACTTTATGCCCTTAACACTGATATCAATACTACTCACTGATTTTTGTTTACTATCTTCTAGTACTAATTCTAAAGGGGAAACAAAATTCATCCGTTCTTCTATACGAACATGATATTGATTGAGTGGAAAAACAGTAACGGGATATTGGGTTTTATCTTGTATTTTATCAGTTAATTCAATGAACTTCTTTGGTAGCGCTAGTTGTTCACTGTTATTACTTTCTTTTTCATAAATAACTCGAAAATTATTTTCCGTATTCTTTACTGCCTCATAAACCCCAAAAGTATACCCACCATATATATCAACCTGATCTTTAAATACACTAATAGCAATACCATCTAAAAAATGACTTTGTCCGTTGTATTCATATAATTGACATTCCCCGTCTACTAAGCCGCGCAAATCAATAGAGCGATGACAAGCACCAGCTAATCGTTTCAACTCCATTTTTAATAAGAATCTTTCTGTTTTAGCTATATGCTTAGTGTTTTGTGTAAACTTAATATCAAAACTTGGCTTATGTACTTCACCACGAAAGCTATCGATTATTTTTTGATGTTTAGAAAAGTCAGTATTCATGAATAATAATTTTGTTGTTCTTATTTTTTATATAAAGTATTAATGCGTTATCATATCGCATTATATTTTAGACATTTAAATTCAGCCATATAGTATTTAATAAATAATAGAGTAAGTAAATACATAGTGCTATCGTCTCGATGATTATAAGCAATGCAATTTTTACGCCTAAAACAATTAAAGATAAAGGAAACGTATGGCAAAAGTAAAAAACTCTTATGTGTGTACTGACTGTGGTTCAGAGTATTCACGTTGGCTAGGCCAATGTACAGACTGTAAAGCATGGAATACTATTTCAGAATTCAGACAAGCAAAATTACCTGCGCGCGGTGGTAACTTTGCTGGATTTGCAGGTGCCGCACACTATGAAGAATCAAAAGTTCAAATCCTTGACGCTATTAACTTAGCTGACTTACCACGATTTTCTTCAGGCTTTGCCGAGTTTGACCGTGTACTTGGTGGTGGTATTGTGCCGGGTAGCGCTATTTTAATTGGCGGTGAACCAGGAGCAGGTAAAAGCACTTTACTTTTACAAACCATGTGCGCATTAGCAGCTAACATGCCAGCCTTATATATCACAGGTGAAGAATCACTACAGCAAGTTGCTATGCGTGCTAAGCGCTTGGGTTTACCTACCGATGCATTGAAAATGCTTTCAGAAACCAGTGTTGAAAACATTTGTCATATTGCGCTAAAAGAACAACCCAAAATTATTGTTATTGACTCTATTCAAGTAATGCACATGAGTGACATACAATCAGCTCCGGGCAGCGTGTCTCAAGTAAGAGAAAGCGCCGCTTATTTGACTCGCTTTGCCAAACAATACCATGTTGCCATATTACTGGTGGGTCATGTAACTAAAGATGGATCGCTCGCTGGACCAAAGGTTTTAGAACATTGTATCGACTGTTCAATTATGCTTGAAGGCAGTACAGATTCTCGCTATAGAACACTGCGTGGCAATAAAAATCGATTTGGCGCGGTAAACGAGTTAGGTGTGTTTGCAATGACGGGCACGGGCTTAAAAGAAGTAAAAAACCCTTCTGCCATCTTTTTAAGCCGTACAGAAGAACAAACAGCAGGTAGCGTAGTGATGGTTTTATGGGAAGGAACAAGACCATTACTTGTTGAAATTCAAGCCTTAGTTGATCACTCTGCACTCGGTAATCCCAGACGAGTTGCTGTGGGTGCAGATCAAAATAGATTATCAATGTTACTTGCTATTTTGAACCGTCATGGTGGATTACAACTTAACGACCAAGATGTTTTTGTTAATGTTGTTGGGGGGATAAAAGTCACTGAAACAAGTATTGATTTAGCCCTGATCCTTGCATTAGTTTCAAGCTTTAAAGATAATGCGCTACCACAAGACTTAGTAATATTCGGCGAAGTAGGCCTCTCTGGTGAAATTCGCCCAGTACCAAGTGGCCAAGAACGTATAAAAGAAGCAGCAAAGCACGGATTCAAACGCGCTATTGTTCCCTTTAACAACATGCCTAAAGACCCGATTGAAGGTATGGAAGTGATTGGCATAAAAAAATTAAGCGAAGCATTAGAGGTGATATAAGCGATACATCGTTTTTAACACTGTTTAAGATAAACTCGGTTTAAGATCTATAGATATGCTTTAATTACAACGTAAATTACAACTTATTTTAATGGCAATAAAATTTGGTTAAACTATGAAAAAAAACTTAAAACGTGTTGGCTTTATTGCCATTTCTCTCATGTCTTCTGTGGCTCTATTTACTGCACCAACTCAAGCAGCAGAGCAACTGGCAACACAAAAAGAAACAAAACAGAATTCCCCTTTAACCATAGAACGAATTTATAGTTCTCCTTCGTTAAATGGTCAAACACCTAAATCTTTGAAATTTTCACCCGACGGCTCACGAGTAACTTATTTACAAGGAAAAGCCGAAGACTTAAATCGTTACGATTTGTGGGAATACAATCTATCAAGTAAAGAAAACAAGTTATTAGTTAATTCTCAAGACTTATTTAGTGGGCCAGAAATTCTTTCCGATGAAGAAAAAGCACGGCGTGAGCGTCAGCGTGTTTATGGTTTTGGCATCATGGAATATAAGTTTTCAAATGATGGTAGCGCACTATTATTTCCTTTAAATGGTGACATTTACTATTATAATTTAGCGAATAAAAACGCCAAACGTTTAACCGAAACGGATGAATTTGAAACCGATATTAAGTTTTCCCCTAAGGGTAACTATGTTTCCTTTATTCGTAATCAAAATATATTTGTACTTAATATTAAAAATGGTGAGGAAACGCAATTAACCAAAGATGGCTCAGAAGCTATCAAAAACGGTATGAGTGAGTTTGTAGCTCAGGAAGAAATGGATAGAATGACAGGTTACTGGTGGTCTCCTGATGAGAAGCATATTGCTTTTCTACGTGTAGATGAAACCCCCGTGCAAACGGTTATTCGCAACGAAATATACGCTGAAAAAATAGAACTCATCGAACAACGTTACCCCGCTACGGGCACTAACAATGTTACAATACAACTGGCAGTGACCAATATAAAAGGCCAAAAAACACGCTTTATTGAGCTTGATGATGCCACAGGTGACACGTCAAAGGGTAATAAAAATGATTTTTACATACCCCGCGTAAAATGGTTACCTGATAGTCAAAATCTATCATATCAATGGCAAAGTCGCGACCAAAAAACTTTAAAATTAAAAGCTTATAACTTAAAAAAACGCAAACAAACAACCCTATTAACTGAGCAATCAACACATTGGTTGAACTTACATCACGACCTTTACTTTCTAAAAAACAGTAAATCTTTTATTTGGGCTTCTGAACGTGACGGTTTTAAACATTTATATCATTTTAATACTCAAGGGCAACTAATAAATCAATTAACCAAAGGACCATGGGTTGTTGACTCTATAGAACACATAGATGAAAAAAATGGTTTAATTTATTTTACTGGTCGTGCAGATACACCACTTGAACGTCATTTGTACCGAGTTCCTTTAAACAGCAAATCACCTGAACACGTTGCCAGAATTAGTAAACGCAACGGTTTTCATGACATCAACTTTAGTAAAGACAGTAAAAGTTATATTGACAGTTTCTCAAATATTTCTACGCCAAAACAAGTTAGTTTACACCAAGCTAATGGCGACCATATGGTATGGTTAGCACAAAATAAAGTTGCAGAAGAACACCCTATTTATCCTTATTATGCAGACTTAATTCAACCCAAGTTTGGTACATTAACATCGGATGATGGCAAAGCAACACTTTATTACAAGCTTTATAAACCTAATAATATGATGCCAGGCAAAAAACACCCCGTCATTGTTAATGTGTATGGTGGTCCACATGCACAATTAGTAAAAAATGTCTGGCAAGGTGCCGATATGACTCAATACATGCTACAACAGGGCTATATTGTTTTTCAATTAGACAACCGAGGATCCAACTACCGAGGGACCGAATTTGAATTTTCAATTTATGAAAAACTTGGACAAGTTGAAGTAAACGACCAAATAACAGGGGTTAAATACCTTCACACATTACCTTATGTAGATAAAGATAGAATTGGTATTTTTGGTCACTCATACGGCGGCTATATGGCGTTAATGACGCTATTAAAAGCGGGTGACTATTTTAAAGCAGCCGTTAGTGGTGCGCCCGTAACAGATTGGCTACTTTATGATACTCATTACACAGAGCGCTATTTAAATCACCCTAAAGTTAATGCAAAAGGTTATGAGCAATCAAGTGTTTTTCCTTACATAACAAACCTTAAAAACCCCTTATTGGTTTATCATGGTATGGCTGATGATAATGTATTGTTCACTAACACAACCAAGTTAATAAAAGCACTACAAGATGAGAACAAACAGTTTGAATTAATGACTTACCCTGGTAGTAAGCACAGCATGCGAGGCAAAAAAGTTAAAGTTCATTTGAATAATACTATTATGAACTTCTTCGATAGACACTTTAAAGAGTAGCGAATGTAAAAGTAACGAAAACATTTCAATAAGTGTTTTCGTTACTTATAACTTATCTTACTCAATACCTGTCTACTCTGGTTCGTAATCTAAATTAGCAGAAAGCCAACGCTCAGCTTGCTCTATAGTCATTCCTTTACGTGCAGCGTAATCAAGCACTTGGTCTTTAGCTAGTTTTGCTACGGCAAAATACTTAGATTCAGGGTGAGAAAAATACCAACCGCTAACTGCTGCTCCTGGCCACATGGCATAACTTGAGGTAAGTTTCATACCAATATTTTCTTCTACGTTAAGCAACTCCCACAACAACCCTTTTTCAGTATGCTCAGGACAAGCAGGATAACCTGGTGCGGGACGTATACCTTGATAGCTTTCTCGGATCAGCGCATCATTATCTAAGTCTTCATCAGGTGTATACCCCCAATATTCCTTACGTACTTTTTCATGAAGATATTCTGCACTCGCCTCTGCTAACCTATCTGCCACTGCTTTAATAAGAATCATATTATAGGTGTCATGCTTGGCGTCATATGCTTTAACTAACTCATCAACACCAAAGCCTGAAGAAACAGCAAAGGCACCAATGTAATCATTTACACCAGATCCTTTAGGTGCAATATAATCAGATAAACAACGATTAAATTGCTTTGAGGGTTTTTTACTTTGCTGACGAAGTTGTTGTAATCTCATAATGGTTTTAGTGCGATCTTCATTATCACTATCAGTACTATAAACTTCAATATCATCAACATCACTATTGGCTGGAAATAAGCCAAATACAGCTTTAGCAGTAATTTTTTTGTTGTTAATAACATCATCTATCATGTTATTCGCATCATTAAATAGCTTTCTCGCTTCTTCTCCAATCACTTCATGCTTTAAAATAAGTGGGTATTTACCTGATAATTGCCATGTAGTGAAAAATGGTGTCCAATCAATATAATTGCGCACTTTATTTAAATCAAGGCTGTCTAACACTGTCACACCAAGCTTATTAGGCTTTTTCGGCGTATGGTTATCAAAATCAACTTTGGTTGCATTACCACGTGCATCTTCTAATGTAATTAAACTTGAACGAGGGCCTTTCTTATAATGACGAGCACGCACACGCTCATATTCATTTTGAGTACTAGCAAAAAAATCAGCTTTATGTTCTTCAGACAACAACTTACTCACGACAGAAACTGCACGTGATGCATTTGACACATAAACAACAGGATGATCATATTGAGGTGCTATTTTAACTGCAGTATGAGCTTTTGAAGTAGTCGCACCACCAATTAACAAGGGTAAATCTATGCCTTGTCGTTTCATTTCTTTGGCAACATGCACCATTTCATCAAGAGACGGTGTAATAAGTCCAGACAAACCAATAATATCAACATTTTCTTCTTTGGCGACTCTTAAAATATCTTCACAGGAAACCATCACGCCTAAGTCAATAATGTCATAATTGTTACATTGTAATACCACACCTACAATATTTTTACCTATATCGTGAACATCACCTTTAACCGTTGCCAACAATACCTTTCCGTTAGAACTTGCCTCTGTTTTTTCTGCTTCAATAAAAGGATTTAAATGTGCCACCGCTTGTTTCATCACTCGGGCAGACTTTACAACTTGCGGCAAAAACATTTCTCCTGCCCCAAATAAATCACCCACAACATTCATACCATCCATCAATGGACCTTCAATCACATCAAGCGGTCGTAAAGCACATAAACGAGCTTCTTCTGTGTCTTCTATGATAAATTCATTAATGCCTTTAACCAACGAATGAGCCAAACGTTCGTTAATTGGTAATTCTCGCCAAGCTAAATCAGTTTTTGCTGCCTGCCCCCCTGCTTGTCCTTGATATTCTTGAGCAATATCCAACAACCGTTCTGTTGCACCCGCATCATTATTTTGAATAACGTCTTCGACGGCTAAGCGTAATTTTTCAGGAATGTCAGAATATATGGCTAATTGCCCTGCATTAACAATCCCCATATCCATGCCATTTTTTATGGCGTGATATAAAAATACCGCATGAATAGCTTCTCGAACGGGGTTATTACCACGGAATGAGAATGACACATTAGAGACACCACCTGAGATCATTGCATGGGGTAAGTTTTGCTTTATGTCAGCAACCGCTTCAATAAAATCAACGGCATAATTGTTATGTTCGTCAATGCCTGTCGCAACAGCAAATATATTAGGATCAAAAATAATATCTTCTGCTGGATACCCTATTTCATCAACCAATATATGATAGGCACGATGACAAATTTCATATTTTCTTTTTCGTGTATCAGCTTGTCCATCTTCATCAAATGCCATTACAATAACAGCAGCACCGTAACGGCGTAATAACTCGGCTTGCTCGCGAAAGTTATCTTCCCCTTCTTTTAAACTAATCGAGTTAACAATACCCTTACCTTGAATACACTTTAAGCCTGCTTCAATAATATCCCATTTAGAAGAGTCAATCATAATTGGTACTTTAGCAATATCAGGCTCACCAGCAATAAGATTTAAAAAACGCACCATAGCGGTTTTCGAATCCAACATACCTTCATCCATATTGATATCGATAATTTGTGCGCCATTTTCAACTTGCTGTAAAGCAACCGCAATAGCTTGATCATAATTCTCTTCTTTGATCAAACGTTTAAACATAGCAGAGCCAGTTACGTTAGTACGCTCACCAACGTTTACGAATAAAGAGTCTTCTTCAATGGTTAACGCTTCAAGGCCAGATAAACGACAAGCAATTTTACGTGGTTTGATTTCACGTGGCTTAATATTGGCTACAGAATCAGCCATCCCTTTAATATGATCTGGTGTGGTACCACAACAGCCACCAATAATATTTAAAAAACCTGCATTAGCCCACTCACCAACATGAGTATTCATATCAGCCACAGTAAAATCATATTCGCCAAAAGCATTTGGTAAGCCGGCATTAGGGTGAGCAGAAACGGCAACATCACAAATACGACTTAGCTCTTCTACGTATTGACGTAATTCAACAGGACCAAGTGCACAGTTCAAACCAAAAGAAATAGGTTTTGCATGACGTAAAGAATTATAAAATGCTTCTGTAGTTTGTCCTGACAAAGTTCGGCCTGACGCATCAGTAATAGTGCCTGATATCATTACTGGTAATCTAACTCCAAGATTATCAAATACTGTTTCTACCGCAAAAATAGCCGCTTTTGCATTTAATGTGTCGAAAATCGTTTCAATCAAGATAAGATCTGAACCGCCTTTAATTAAGGCAGTTGTTGATTCGATATAAGCATCTTTTAATTCATCAAACGTTACATTACGAAAAGCTGGATCATTAACATCGGGAGATATGGAACACGTGCGGTTAGTTGGCCCTAATACACCTGCTACAAACCGTGGTTTTTCTGGCGTTTTTTTATTATATTCGTCTGCCGCAGCACGTGCAATTTGCGCTGCAACTAAATTGATTTCAGCACTATACGCTTGCATATCATAATCAGCCATAGCAATCGTTGTAGCATTGAACGTGTTTGTTTCAAGTATATCAGCCCCTGCTTCAAGGTACTCTAAATGAATTGCTTTAATGATGTCTGGCTGAGTTAGTACTAACAAATCATTATTACCTTTAACATCACTATGCCAGTCAGCAAAACGGTCACCACGAAAATCTTGTTCCTCAAACTTATATGCCTGAATCATGGTACCCATTGCACCATCAAGAATTAATATGTTTTTAGCCAATTGTTGTTCAAATAAAGCAAACGATGTATGTTTTTTCATGATGTATTCGGTTTCCTAAGGGTAAATCTTTAAATCAAAATAGGGACTAACTTAATTTAACTACCTTAAATAGTAGTATCGGCTTAAATAACCGTATCAGGGTGTATTGCTTTAATATTAGAAGCATCCAATTTATAAGGTGTTATTTGATATACATAATAATTAAGCCAATTAGTAAATAATAGACTACCGTGACTACGCCATGAGCCTTCTGGTGAATTATTTATATTGTTATCTTTGTAGTAATTTTCAGGTATAGCCGCATTACTGTCTACCGATCTATCTCGTAAATATTCTTCATGTAGCGTGGTAGTATCATATTCAGGGTGACCCGTCAGATAAACTTGCTGCTTGTTTTTACTGGCAGCCAAATAAACACCAGCATCTTTTGATTCTGCTAAAATTTTTATTTGAGGAACGCTTTCATAATCAGATTTATCAATATAACCATATCGAGAATGAGGTACATTAAAATTTTCATCAAAACCACGCGTTAACGGCTCTTTTTCATCAAGTGCTTTGTGATTATACACTCCTGATAGCTTTTGTTTACGCAAATGACGATTCAATCCATAATGATGGTACAACGCAGCATGCGCAGCCCAACAAGAAAACATGGTTGAGGTAACATTTTCTTCAGCCCAGTCAAACACTTCACAGATTTTATCCCAAAAGGTTACTTGCGAATAATCAAGTAAGGCTAATGGCGCGCCCGTAATAATTAAGCCATCATATTGTTTGTGTTTAATATCATCAAACAAGTGATAAAACGTGTCTAAATGCTCTGTAGGAGTATTCTTAGACTCATTAGCATGTATACGAACAAATTCAATATTTATTTGCAGTGGTGTGTTTGACAGCATGCGTAATATTTGCACTTCTGTTTCAATTTTATTCGGCATCAAATTTAAAATAGCCACTTGCATGGGGCGAATTTCCTGAGACATCGCGCGGTGTTCAGACATAACGAAAATATTTTCATTATCTAAAATAGATAAGGCAGGTAATTGATCTGGAATTTTAATTGGCATAACGCACCTAACTAGCAAAAAACAAATAAAAGCACCTAATAGGCACTGATTACAATACTACTTAGATCGATAGATATGTCAACATCTAAACGTATAGATGGCCAAATGATTTTTATCAAGAAATAAAAACTGGCTAGGAATATATGTAAAAGATTATTTAAAAAAGAATACCGTCAAGCGCGAGAATGAAGCTGTGTACCTCTTGTAATTTACAAAAGTCGGAACAAAAACGGACAATTAGATATCTTATTTTTTAAATTTCACCTTTCTTGATAAAGCCAACTTTTCTTAAGTTCTAAATCCTAGAAATCTATGCTATTACACTTATGCAGGACGCACTTTTACAGGAATACCATTCAGAACAGCATTTCCACTCATATTATCGACTACTTGATCGTCAATAATATCATTAATGCTAACACCTGGACTGCTCTCTGCCACACTCAATTGCATACCTTCACGGTGATGTCCCCAACCATGGGGAAGACACACAATGCCTGGCATCACATCTTCAGTAACGGTCACTTCAACATTCAAATTGCCTACTCGGGAGCTAATAATGGCGATACATTTATCATATAAGCCTATTGTTGTTGCGTCTTTCGGGTTAACCAATAGTGCACAACGGTTTTTACCTTTAACTAATCGTTGGGAGTTATGCATCCAAGAGTTATTGGTGCGTAAGTCACGACGACTAATTAACATGAGTGAATCAGCATTATTTCGCACTTTATTTTCGGTTATAAAGCGATCTAACTCATTGACTAACAACGCTGGCATTACATGAATCTTTTTATCTTCAGTAAATAAATAAGCAGGAAGATTAGATTGCAGAGGTCCCAGGTCAATACCTTGTGGGTATTGCTTTAACACATCTAACGTTAGACCCTCTTTATGTTTAATTTCCTTACCTTGCAAAAACTCACTAAAACCTTCGCCGTAAGGCCCTGTGCGTAACCCATAGTCTAATATTTGTTCAGTGCTGGTATTGCTAGCTTTCATTTTCTCAGCTTGTACAGGATTTTTTAGTTCAAGAATAGCTTGAGTAATACCTTGTAAAATATCCCAATCAGAGCGAGCGTTTTCAGCTGGTTCAAATAATGCTTCAGAGAATTTTGCTAGATTACGAACCGCTAATAAATTAAACACAATGTCATATTGTTCATGCTCAAATGGGCCTGTTGGTGGTAAAATAATATCAGCATGACGTGAAGTTTCATTCAAATAAAAGTCAATCGATACTCTGAAATCTAATTGTTCAAGGCCTTGATCCATTGCTCGTCCATTCGGTGTGGATAACACGGGGTTACCCGCCAAACAGATAAACGCTTTTATTTGCCCTTCGCCTGGTGTTAGCATTTCTTCTGCCATAACGGCAGCAGGAAGTTTTCCTTCAAATTCAGGTAAACCGCGCACACGACTTTTAAACGTGTTGAAACTTCCCATAGGACGGCTAATACCTTTATCAAAAGCGGGTGTTGTAAACATGGCACCGCCTTGACGATCCAAGTTTCCAGTTAGCAAGTTGAGAACAACCATGAGCCAATGGTTCAGCGCTCCATATCTTTGTGCAGAGACTCCCATTCTCCCATAACATACTGCGCGTTCAGCCGAGGCAAATTCTTCAGCAATACGAATGATCTCTTTTTCACTAATACCACAACCACTGCTTATTTCATCAATCGATAATTGATTGAATAAATCAAGCAGTCCATCCCAGTTATCAGATAGTGTTGCTAAACGATCAACTTTGTATAGTTTATTTTTTACAATATGTTGGATAATGCCGATTAAAAATAACGGATCCGATGCAGGGCGAATAAAATGATGCTCGCTCATGTAGCGCGCTGATTCATTACGACGAGGATCAACTAAAATAATTTTCCCGCCGCGATTTTTAATTCCTTTCAAACGTTTGAGCACATCCCCTGCGGTCATAAGGCTACCATTTGAGACCGCTGGGTTTGCCCCAAGCATCAGCATATAATCGGTGTGATCAATATCAGGAATGGTAAATAAATTACTATGCCCAAACATCAAATATGATACTAGTTGATGTGGCATTTGATCGAGTGAAGCAGCAGTAAATATATTGTGTGAGCCTATTGCTTTTCTTAATCCACCTACCCCCATCGTTATCCCTAAATTATGAGAGCCAGGGTTGCCCGAGTATATGCCAATAGCATCATTACCATACATCTCTTGAATACCAACAAGGCGTTTAGCTATTTTTTCATAAGCTGTTGCCCAGTCAATGGGGAGCCATTCACCGTCCACTTTTTCAAGTGGTGTTTTTAAGCGGTCTGGATCATTATGCAAATCTTGTAATGCATATCCTTTCGGGCAAATATGACCTACACTGTGATGATCATCTTTATCGCCTGCAATCGAAATAATTTTATCACCTTGGTATTCAATCTTAACACCACACATAGCTTCACATAATGTGCAACTTCGAAAGTGAGTTTTAATTGGCAAGTCCTGTAGGTTTTTTTCCTCATCTTCAGCTTGTTGTTTGGCTACCTGAATAACGTTCAACATTTCTGCAATGCTTGTAATTTTTTGACGAGAACGCCCTTTAAGCTTACCTTCATTTAGTTCATGCGTATCCAATAACCGCCAATCATCAAATGAAATATATTCAATAAAACGATCTTTTAATAACCTTGCTATATCACTGTTAATTGACACTAAGCTCTTAGGAATATCCTCAAGAATTCGGTTCACTGTATCATTAGCACATTGTTTGTTACTGCCGATTACACCGTTTGCACCACGTTTAATCCATCCTGCAACATATTCTGGTGTAGATGCTAAATTGTCAGATTTACCGACACGTCCTTGCTGATTTAAAATGATTCCACGGCCGCTATCAAATGGTAAGTTGTTTATTTTTTCGCCTTGATAACCAATCGCATGCACAATAAGTTCAGCCTGAACCTTATAAATTTTTTCAGATATCGTTGCGGTTAATCGACCCAATGAGTTTTTTTGTAATTCAGTACGAGCTATAGTTAAAACTTTCAGTTCATCGCTATTTTTGTTTATTCGTGCGGGACTTGAGAAAAATTTGAAATGAATACGCTTGCCACCACATTTTTTTCTCTGAGATATTTCTTCGAGTAATGCAATATTTTTCTTAGTTTCATTTGATTCAATCTGAGCCAAGCTCTCTTTATCTAACGCAAGATCTTTCGGATCGACAATCAGATCCAAATTGGAGATCGCCATCAATTGTTCTAGCTCTTTGGGAGTGAAAGCGGCTTGAGCTGGACCTCGACGAGCAAATAAATAAACATCTGTAATATAGCTATTTTTTAAACACAGCAGTGCGTGATCAGCAATATCAGTTTTCTCTAGCTCTTCTGTTGGCAGTATAAGAATACGTGCGATATCTAAGGCTACATTACCCATACCAATAACAGCCGCAGCCTTGCCTGCAAAATTAACATGCAGATCATGTTGATCCGGGTGACCATTATACCAACCTACAAATGTCGAGGAACCGAAAACGTTGTCTAACTCTGCGCCAGGAATGTTGAGCTCTCGGCTTTGTGATCCTCCTGTGGCATAAATGACACCGTGATAGTTTTTCAGTAAATCATCTCTACTTATATCTTTACCGATATGAATGTTTCCAAAAAAACGTACTTGTGGGGAATTAGCAATATGCTCAAAACTAGCAGAAACTGATTTTATTCGTGGATGATCAGGTGCAACACCGTACCGAACCAAGCCAAACGGCGTAGGTAAACGTTCAAAAATATCTACTGTTGCTTTTGGCATTTGTTTGAGTAACGCTTCCGCAGTATAAAAGCCTGAAGGACCAGCCCCTACAACAGCAAACCTTCTAATGAGGTCTGACTTTCTTTTAGGCGTGTTGGAGTCTATGGGATCAATACTCTCTCGTATAACGGGATAAATAAGGGAATTTTTGGCATTAAGCGCGATAAAGTCTTGTTGATCAACAGGTACTGAACTTTCTGGATATATTGCCTGTTCAGGGCATGCGGTAATACAGGCATTACAATTAATGCAGGCATCTGGGTCAATAAAAAGCATTTCTGGCCCTTCACGGAAAGCATCAACCGGACACACATCAACACAACTCGTGTGTTTATTTCCAATACAGGCTTGAGTGACTACATACGACATTATTTTTGGCTCCAGTTCAGTTTACATTCAATAATCAGAAAAAATTCAAAGAAAATTCAGCCCATGTAATGGATTACATCACACTAGAACCTTAGTATTGGTGTTGACTAAACAGTCAATTCTAGACCTTGTTTTATTGCCCTTTTAGCATCAAGTTCAACAGCAACATCTGCACCACCAATGAGATGAAAAGGCTTGATTAAATCTTTTACTAATTCTCTTGCGGGATCTTGACCTGCACAAATAATAACGTTATCAACATCGAGTATTTGTTTTTCTCCATCTACGCTCAAATGTAAACCTGCATCATCAACTTTGTAATACTCACACGAAGCCATCATGTTAACTTTTTTCTGGTTAAGGCTTGCACGATGAATCCAACCCGTAGTTTTACCTAAATTTGCCCCTACTTTGGTTTCTTTACGCTGTAATAAATAAACTTCTCTTGCTGGCTCTTTAATTTCTTTCTTTATTCCTTCAATGCCAGCACGAGCATGTAAGGTCATATCAACACCCCACTCTCTCATGTACGCTTTTATATTTTGGCTTGTCGGCTCACCTGAATGAATTAGGTATTCAGTAACATCAAAACCGATTCCGCCAGCCCCAATAACAGCAACTTTTCTACCAACACTTTTTTTATGTTTAAGGACATCGATGTAACTTAATACTTTGCTATGTTCAATCCCGTCAATGTTTGGTATTCGCGGAGTGATACCTGTTGCAATAACAACTTCATCAAAATCACTCTCGTTTAGCGCTGCTGATGTCACCTTAGTGTTTAGTTTTACTTTGACTTTTGTTAGTTCAAGCTGACGAGCAAAGTAACGGATAGTTTCATAAAACTCTTCTTTCCCTGGGACTTGTTTAGCAATATTAAACTGACCGCCAATTTCACTTTCACCATCAAAAAGCGTTACATCATGGCCCGCTTTAGCAAGAGAGGTTGCAGCAGATAAGCCTGCAGGACCAGCGCCAATAATCGCTATTTTCTTTGCTATTTTTGTAGGAATTATATTTATTTCAGTTTCAAAGCAAGCTCGAGGGTTAACCAAACAACTAGCCACTTCGCCAGAAAAGACATGATCAAGACAGGCTTGATTACATCCTATACAGGTGTTAATTTCATCACTATGTCCTGCTGCTGCTTTATTTACAAAATTTTCATCGGCTAAGAAGGGACGCGCCATAGAAATGAGATCGGCATCGCCATTGAGTAAAACTTGCTCTGCAACTTCAGGCGTATTAATGCGATTAGAGGTAACAACAGGTATATTAAAATGTTGTTTATATTTAGCCGTTACCCAAGTAAATGCGGCACGTGGCACCTTCGTTTGGATAGTAGGGATACGCGCCTCATGCCAGCCAATCCCTGTATTTATAATTGTTGCTCCTGATTTTTCAATCGCTTGCCCAAGCTGAACGACTTCTTCAAAACTACTCCCTCCTTCAACCAAGTCCATCATAGATAAACGAAATATAATGATAAAGTTTTCGCCAACGGCATCGCGGATACGTCGAACCACTTCAACAGCTAGTTTGATACGATTCTCGTAACTCCCCCCCCATTCATCATCACGTTGATTCGTTCTTAATGAAATAAACTGATTAATGAAGTAACCTTCAGATCCCATCACTTCAACGCCATCATAATTTGCTTTTTGTGCTTGTATGGCTAAATTCACAAAACCACAAATTTCTTCTTCGATCATTTCTGCCGTACAAGCTTCTGGTTTATACATATTAATTGGCGCTTGAATTGCTGATGGCGCAATGGGACTACCATTAAAAGCATAACGACCAGCATGCAGTATTTGCATACAAATTTTAGCATCATATTTGTGTACTGCATCTGTGATAAACCTATGCGTTGCTATATCTTCGGCAGTTTCCATCAATTTTGCATCATGACGGGATGAACCGTGCTTAGTCGGCGCATATCCGCCTGTGACAATAAGCCCACATCCACCTTTAGCACGTTCGCCATAAAAGGCGGCTAAACGATTTTTAGCATCAGGATGCTCTTCTAACCCAGTATGCATGGAACCCATCATTACACGATTTTTTAAGGTGGTAAAACCGAGTTCAAGTGGCTCTAATAGTTTTATATATTGTTGTTGGGACATAGCTTTCTCTATATTAAAAAGTCATTTGGAACAAAGTGAATAGCAGTACAAACTACTTGCTATCATCATCTTTATTAATTAACTTCCAAGCCGTTATGGCTAACACAGCACAACGTGCACCAACTTCTAGTGCGTTACTAGAGCTAGCATTTCCTTGTAATGCCCTGGCATAAACCCCCTGTAAAATGGATGCTAATCTAAACATTGAGAATGCGATATAAAATGGCCAGTTTTCTATTTCTGTACGACCTGTTAATTGACAATATTGTTTTATAAATTCCTGCTCGCTCGGTATTCCTTCTTTCACAAGATCTAAGCCTACAAGCCCTTTAACACCGTCAATATTGCTAGGTAAATGATAAGGAATACAGCAATAAGCTAAATCAGATAATGGATGACCTAAGGTTGACAGCTCCCAATCAAGCAAAGTTGCAACTTCGGCTGATTTAGCATCTATCAGCATATTACCAATTCTAAAATCTCCATGCGTGATACAACAGCGGCTATCTTCTGGAATATTGTTAGGTAACCATGCAATTAATTGCTGCATAGCATAAGCTCCCTCATCACCTCCTGCAGGTACATCGCAACTGGATAAATACTGCTTAGACCATAACTTAATTTGGCGACTATAAAAATGTTCCTGTTTACCAAAATCATCCAGCCCTAACTCCCGCCAATCTGCATTATGTAAGGCTGACATAGTTTTGCACATGGATGAATATATTGCTGTGCGCTCAGGTGCTGACGCATGTTTAATTGCAGGGTGTCCATATAATAGACCAGGGACATAATCCATTATGTAAAATGATGTCCCTATTATGTTATTGTCTTCACATAGCAAATAAGTTTTAGGAACAGGTACTTCTGTTAATTCTAATGCTTTTATAATTCTATACTCCCTTTCAATAAGATGAGCCATAGGTAAAAGCTTGCCAGGAGGTTTTTTCCTTAATACATATTTATTGCTTGTAGTTTCCAATAAAAAAGTTGGGTTAGACTGCCCCCCTTGAAATTGTAAAATAGATAAATTGTCATCAATATCGGGCAATTTATCTGCTAGATAATGCTTGAGCTTATTTTGATCAAATTGATGCTTGTCCAAAATATCACATAACTCTGCTTGGTTGGTTGACATGGTAAGTTCCTATTATCAAGACTAGCCAATAGCAATTAAGCTATTGTTTGCCCGCCATCAGCAACGAGCACTTGCCCTGTTATATAAGCTGAAGCATCAGAAGAGAGAAATAGTGCGATAGACGCAATATCAATAGGCTGGCCTAGGCGCTTTAGTGGAACTTGTGTCTCAACAGCCGATTTTCTTTTCGGATCATCAATAAGTGTTTTAGCAAAATCAGTTACGATAACACCTGGTGCTATCGAGTTAACGCGAATATTTTTTGCTCCCCACTCAACTGCAAGATTTCTCGATAAAGCAGACTCTGCCGCTTTAGACATACCATAACAGCCAATAACGTTACTACCTTTCATTGAAGCAATACTAGAAAGCATAACAACATTACCACCACCATTTTCTGCCATTTTGGGTAAAACTAGGTTACATAACCAAAAAGTACTTTTTAGATTAGTATCCATAATTTTTTCATAAGCTGAATCACTTAACTCTGACAAGGTACCGTAGACAGGGTTTGTTGCAGCATTACAAATAAGAATATCAATCTTGCCCCATTGCTCAAGCGTCTTATTAACTAAGTTTTCTAATTGTGATTTGTCACCAATATGGCATGGAATAGCAACAGCTTCGCCACCACTATTTCGAATTTTTTCAGCAACATCTTCACATGCTTGAGTTTTACGGCTTGAGATGACAACCTTTGCACCATTTGCTGCAAATAATTCTGCAGTTTTGAGCCCAATACCGCGAGTTGAGCCAGTAATTAAAGCGACTTTTCCTTTAATATTAAATATTGTATTCATGAGATTCCTATTTATATCATTCATTGTTATCTTCAAAGATAGAATTTTTAAAGTATGGTAATGTGACGAATATCCAGCTAATTACGAGATGCAGAGCACAACAGTATTTGCTACGCAGACAAGTTGTTTATTTGGCGCTGTTTCAATCTCAACTCTTACTTCTAACTTAAAATCTCCATTTTCAATCTCTTGAAATTTTTCAATAAAAAAATTAGCCTGTATTTTTTGTCCTGGTTTTACAGCCTGCAAAAATCGCACTTTATTTAAGCCATAATTTATCTTAGTTGTTACACCTTCAATGTTATAACTTTGCTGAGCAAACTGTGGGATTAGAGAAACCAGCAAATAACCATGTGCGATTGTTGCTTTATAGGGGGACTCTTTCTCTGCCCGAACAGTATCCAAATGTATCCACTGCTTATCACCTGTAACATCAGCAAAGCCATTAATTAAAGATTGTTCCACTAAAAACCATGGGCTACTTGCAATATGTGAACCTATATTATTTTTCAAGTACCCTGCATCAATCATCTTCATCTGACATGACTCCAATTCTAAATATTATCTATATAGTCAAACATAATACAAACGAAATAGCTATATCTTTTTTTGATATAAAATTTCGCATTGCGGAATTGTGTATCATGAAATATAATAACTAAAATATCAAGAATGTTGAGAAAATTATCAATGACTTTAAACAAAGACTTTTTAGGAAAGACAGCAGTAGTAACTGGAGCAGCAAGTGGTATTGGGCGGGCTGTTACTGAAATGTTATATAAAAATGGCGCTAACATTATGCTTATTGATAGAAACAAACTTCTTTTAGAAGAGTTTGTTAAACAAATAGGTGATGATAAAAGAGTTAGTTTTCAAGTTGCAAATATTGCAGATGAAGCACAAGTACAACAGTTCATCAACACAACAATTTCACTATTTACCAAAATTGACATTTTAATCAATAACGCAGGCATAGCTTCAAAAAGGTTTACAGCGCCAGAGCAAGAATTGAGCGATTGGCACAAGGTATTAGATGTCAACCTATTAGGAACTGTTCTCACCACTAAGTATGCCTCAAAAGAAATGATCACCCAACACTACGGCGCTATAGTAAATACAGCTTCAATTGCTGGCATAAGATCAGGGGCAGGAGGAAATGCCTATAGTGCTTCAAAAGCCGCAACAATTAGCTTCACTCAAACAAGTGCTTGTGACTTAGGTAAATATAATATTCGTGTGAATGCTGTTTGTCCTGGTCTAATTGAAACAGGTATGACTAAAATATTTTTTGATAAAGCTCGCGATAAAGGAGTTACCAATCGTTTAGGGGAGCGTTGTGAGCTATTGCGTTCAGGGCGGCCTGAAGAAGTTGCTGAAGCCATTCTATTTTTAGCTAGTGATAGAGCAAGTTATATAACAGGGCAAGCTTTGGCTATTGATGGCGGCAATACCGCGTCATTAAACATGCCAGGAATGAAGGTATAAGTGATGACACGTAAGAATAAATCAACTGGAATAAATACTAGCTCTTCAGTAATGACAGGTGATGCAGTTTCATTAAAAATCAACTCATTAAATCTGCTAAAAAGTAACTTCACGAAGCAAAAGCTAAATAGAATATTACTCACTAATGACGATGGCTATGATGCTAAAGGGCTTCAAGTATTACTCAAAATAGCACATGAAATTGCCCATGAAGTTTGGGTTGTAGCGCCAAGTTCTGATCAAAGCGGTCAATCTCAGAGTATTACTTTGCATCAACCTCTTCATTGTGAAAAATACCAAGAAAGGTATTATCACATAAACGGCACGCCAAGTGATTGTGTTATTTTTGCATTGAAAAATTTAATGCGAGATTATCCTCCTCAACTAGTTTTATCAGGTGTGAACAGAGGTGCTAATGTTGCAGATAGTGTATCATTTTCTGGCACGATAGGTGCTACGTTAACGTCAGCTATATTAGGGGTTCCAGCTATTGCTTTAAGTCAATCATTCAGAAATGCTGATGCTATAAACTGGCCAATGACCGAAAAATTGGCGAGTTCAGTTATTCATCATTTAATAGCTGATGCTTTTTCTATTGATGGTTTTGATAGTGAAAATCTCAGTATTGATTTCTGCTATAACATCAATTTTCCTGATGAAGTAATAGAAGATATCTCAGGCTTTGCTTTTGCCAAGCAAGGAAGAGGGAGTATTCATGATATTAATATTGAAACCTATACAACACCAAGAAATAAAGAATGTCACTGGTATGCGTTTGAACATAATTACAGTGTTGTGAAAGAACCGTTAAGCGATATTAACATACTAAGAAACAAAGCAATTGCCATCTCAACAGTTAATGTTTGTAGACATAGTTTGAATTAATTTTAGTAATTAAAAACCTAACTAACCTTATACCACAAAATCACACAAATTACCGCATAGCGAAATATAGTTTTGATTTGATCATTTTTTTATGTAAAAATATAACAAATAAAGATATAAAACGATATATTGCTTTAAAGCATTAAATTCACTTAAAAACGAGTAAATACAATGACATGTAACAAACTCCCTGCATTTAGAGAAAATGACTGGTCTGCACCTGATGTTATCGTTTCAGAGGAAAAAAACGGTATACAGTACGTTAATTCTCCTTATAGCCCACTAAATGATGAAGGTAATGTCATTGGTATGTTTCAAGATACCGTAGCGCAATACCCCAATCGAAATTTTATTGGGCGACGTAATAAAGATAATAATGACTGGGAGTTTATTACCTACAAAGAGGCAGATGAACAATCATCTGCTATTGCTCAATGGTTGCTAAATTTAGACCTTGAAGTTAAAAATCCGGTGATGATTTTATCGGAAAATAGTTTTGAACATGCACTTTTCATGTTAGGAGCGTTGAAAGCAGGTATGCCCGTTGCGCCAACATCACCAAATTATTGCTTATTGAGTGTAGATCATCAAAAAATTAAAAATATATACTCGCTGATTGAACCCGCTATCGTTTTTTGTCAAAACCTAAATCACTATCACAATGCAATAAAGTCATTTAATGAGAAAAATCTGAAAGTTGTGTTTGTTGAAGGTGACGATTGCTCGCTCAGTACAAGTAAATTTGAAAACATTGTGAACACACCAATAACCACTGCAGTTAATGAATCTATAGCAACAATTCAACCGCAAGACATTGCAAAAATACTATTTACTTCTGGCTCAACAGGTGAGCCAAAGGGAGTCATTAACACCCATGGTAATTTAGTATCAACAGTCGCCTCTTTAGGTGCTATTGTTAGAATTGATGCAGTTGACAACCCACCAGTAATGCTTGATTGGATGCCATGGCACCACACATTTGGTGGTAATCAAATTGTTCATAGAGTTATGCGCTATGGTGGAACATTATATATAGATGAAGGTAAACCTGTTCCACAATTATTTGACAAAACAGTAGCCAATTTAACAAGTATAGCTGTTAATGGTTACACCACAGTACCTGCTGTTTACTCCATGTTAGCGAAGATAATGAAAACAAATACAGCACTTAGAAAAAACTTTTTCAAAAATTTAGAATGGATAAGTTATGGCGGTTCAGATATGCCACAATCAACTTACGATGAAATTCAAGAAATGGCTATTGCTGAAACAGGACAAAGAATTCCAATTGTAACGGGATTAGGTTCAACTGAGAGTAGTTCATTAATCACCGCATTGCACTGGCCTACCGAAGAGATGGGAAACATTGGTTTACCAATACCTTCAACTACAATAAAATTATGCCCAATTGACGATAAATATGAAATGCGCATAAAAGGCCCACAAATAACTCCTAGTTACTTTAAAAATACCGAAAAAACTAAAGAAGCATTTGATGATGAAGGCTATTTTATTACGGGTGATGCTGTTCGTTGGAAAGATGAAAAAGATTACAAAAAAGGGCTTATTTTTGCAGGCCGAGTTTGTGAGGACTTTAAACTATTGAATGGTAGCTGGGTACACACTGACGCACTTAGAACCAACGTAATATCTTCTTTATTTCCTTTAGTTGATGACTTAGTGGTTGCTGGTCAAGATAAATCATATATATCTTTATTGTTATGGATTAATGAAGCTGCATTGAGGAAGCTATTTAACGATCAGGACTCAACTTATAATGAATTACTTTTCTCTAAAAAATTGTCTGCACATTTAGAAAACGCACTCCAACAATATAATCAACAAAATAAAGGCTCTACCTCACGGATATTAAAAGTGATTAATATGAGCGAGCCTCCATCTTTAGACGATGGTGAAATATCCGACAAACGCTCAATTAATCAACGTGCTGTATTAAAAAACAAAGCTCATTTAGTTGAGCGTTTATATGCAGAAACTCCCGATGAACAAGTGATTGTAATTGGCAAATGAATATAAACATAAATCTATTTCAATATTATTTCAAAAACAACGTATGAGAAACACAATGAATAATTGCAATCAATTTTATATAAATGGTCAATGGCAAGCGCCTTTAAGTGATGAAGTAAGAGATATAACTAACCCTGCAACAGAGAAACCTTGTGGTAAACTTGCTATGGGCTGCAATGCTGATATTGATAAAGCAGTAGCTGCTGCAAAAAAAGCATTTCCTACATGGTCATTAAGTACAAAGGAAGAACGTATCTCTTTAATTGAAAAAATCATTGCAACCTATCAAAAATATTACGCTGAAATTGCCATAGCAATAACCACAGAAATGGGCGCTCCAAAAAAACTCAGTGAAACAGTACAAACCGCTATGGGCTTAGGGCACTTTTCAACAACACTTGAAACATTGAAAACTTTCTCTTTTCAACAAAGCCTAAATAATAAAAGTACAACCAATATTATTAAAGAGCCCATTGGTGTTGTCGGTTTGATAACACCATGGAATTGGCCTATGAATCAAGTTATTTGTAAAGTTGCACCTGCTCTAGCCGCAGGTTGCACTATAGTCTTAAAACCAAGTCAAGATTCTGCGTTAAGCGCTTATTGGTTAGCCAAAGTAATGGATGAAGCTGGTGTACCAGCAGGTGTATTCAATTTAGTTAATGGTTCAGGCTCTAAAATTGGTGATTATTTATGTGGTCATGCTGATGTTGATATGATTTCATTTACTGGATCTACACCTGCAGGCGTTGCAGTATCTAAAAAAGCCGCAGAGACAATAAAGCGTGTCTCATTAGAGTTAGGTGGTAAATCTGCCAATATCATTATTGATGATGCTGATTTTACTAAAGCCGTTAGTGGTGGTGTTGCCAGTTGCATGGGAAATTGCGGACAAACCTGTACCGCACCCACTCGCATGTTAGTGCCTGAAGATAAAATGGAAGAAGCAATTACTATTGCAAAAGCTGTAGCCGATAAAACCTTAATTGGTGTTGGTGATCCTACTTCAGAAACAACGCTACTAGGCCCTGTTGCCAACAAATCACAATTTAACAAAATTCAAGAAATGATCGAAGTGGGCATCAATGAAGGTGCAAAGCTTATTGCAGGTGGCTTAGGCAGACCTTCAGGCTTAGAAAATGGTTACTATGTTAAACCAACCATTTTCGCCTATGTTGATAATAAAATGGCAATAGCACAGGAAGAAATTTTTGGCCCAGTACTATGCATCATTCCCTATAAAGATGAACAAGATGCAATTAACATTGCCAATGACAGTCCATTTGGTCTTTCTGGTTATGTTTCCTCGGCTAGTTTAGAGCGAGCACAACGAGTAGCAGCACAAATGCGAACAGGCATGGTTCACATTAATGGTGCTAAACCAGATTTAACTGCCCCTTTTGGTGGTTACAAGCAATCTGGTAATGGTCGCGAATGGGGCGAACATGGTCTTGACGATTTTCTCGAAATAAAATCGGTTATGGGTTGGCATACAGCTTAATTTCTGTAGTTATTACAAAATATTATGAACGAGTTAATCTATCTTACCTCAGCAGAGGAAATAAGACTCAATGCTGATAAAATATTTACCTTGCATGGCTATCATAACGTATTAGGTTTTAGGCACATTAGTTGGAATGAAAAACGGGTTGAAATTGCGCTTACCCTTCAACCGCATCACTTAAACCTTGGTGGGGTTATACATGGTGGCGTTTTAGCAGCGTTACTCGATATTGCATGTGCTCAAGCAGGCACATTTTGTCCTTATAAAGATAGAATACGAAAATCCATGACTTTATCGTTAACAACTACATTTACTGGTCAGTGTAATCAAGGTGAAATACGAGTAATAGGGACATTACGTGCGTCAGGAACAAAAATTTACAATAGCTCAGGTGAAGTTTTTGATGATAAAGGTAACCTCTTAGCGATGGGAGAAGGTACATTTCGATTACGTTCAGGATCTGAAAAAGCTGAAGGTGTGCCAAAAACTGAGCGTATAGCCAGCACTTAAAAGCAAGGCATTAATTACCGATAGTGATTATTCTGGATAATCGATTCCAGTAATGTCTATCAAGCTACAGGGAGGTAGCTTCTGTGTAAAAATCAATAACACAAAATACGTGTAGATATAAAATAACTACACGTATTTACTTCTTCTAATGTCACCTCATTTCATTCTATCTGGCCACTTCTTTATGTGGATTTATGTGGAATATTATTAACTGAACACTATTTCGTACTAGGTTAATAAGATCACTGAAGAAGTTAAAAGAAAATGGATCTTCGACACTACACCTCTAAGATAACAGTATTAATGAACTCCTGAATAAACTACTTACCCACAAAAGAGGAAGCAATTATACCAATTTCACTAAATTATTACCCACTTGTGCTGGTTAAAATACTCCATGGCGGCGTTGCTCTCAATCCCAATAGCTTGCTATTACTCTATCGAGCGCCTTGCCCTAGTTTATTTTTCCTACGCACAATAAGATCACAAACTTAATAAAACTGGTATTATGCTTCATCATACTTTTTCTAAAATACTTCCAAATAGAGTTTTTACTATTCTAGCCGTCCATCATACTTGGTAACCAAGTAGCAATCGGTGGATAAAGTATCACTAATAGAAGGGTAAACAATAATATTACAATGGGTAACATGGCTCCTCGAATGACCGTCGCTAAAGGAATGTTGCCTATATGAGATACCACATATAATACGCCACCTAGTGGCGGAGTTATTAAAGCTAAATTAACATTGATTAAAATAATAACGGCAAACCAAATGTTATCCCACTGCATATAGGCAATTAATGGCAATAACAGAGGAATAGCCAAGTACATCAGTGCTAATACCTCCATAAACATACCTAAAATAAATAAAGCAATATTAATCACTAACATTAATAAGCCAGGCGATAAGTCCGCGTCAATAATCACGCTAAGAATGTCCTGTGGTACACGACCATAGATAATAGCATGCCCCAATATTGCACCACCAATAACGATAATTGCTATCATTGCTGATGTAGAAGTCGCTTCCATCAGAACATTAATTAAGCCTTTTATCGTTAAACTTTTATAAACAAAAAAACCGATTATCATGCAATAAACTACAGCGACAGCAGCAGCTTCAGTGGCCGTAAATACCCCTAAATAGATACCACCTAAAATGATAACTGGCGCCATTATTCCCCAAAAGGCTTCAATAAAAGCTTCACTGACAGAAATGTTTTTAGTAGAAGTTTCTAAATCGGTGATCCCTTGAGCAATACTTTGCGTTTCTGAGTCAAACGAATGTTCGTCACTTTCCGCTAAAGAATTATTAACTGTTTTTCCAACTCCAATGGGTTTATTTAGCTCTCTTCGCACAAAAAAAGATAATACTATTGAATATAATGAAATTAACAATATGCCAGGTACAATACCTGCCATAAATAGTTTCCCAATCGACTCATCAGTTAAATAACCATAAACAATCATGACGATACTTGGAGGAATGACACTACCGAGAGAACCTCCAGCAGTAATAGCTGATGAAATTAAACGATCCGAATATCCCGCACGTCGTAATTCAGGAATAGCGATTAACCCCATCGTTGAGGCTGACACAAAACTAGAACCTGTCATTGCTGAAAATACACCACTACTTGCAATAGTTGCTACACCTAGACCCGAACGAGATCCCCCTAACAATGTTTTAGCCGCATCAAATAAGCGCTTGCCCATTCCTGTAGCAGAAATTAACTGCGCAGCTAATATGAATAAAGGAATCGCGATTAAAATACTTGAGTCCATCGAAATGTAAGCTTTATCAATGCTCGTTGTTAATGCTAAATCAAAATTGGTCAACATCGTCATTAACCCTAACGCCAGCAACCCCAAACCGAAACCCACAGGCAAACCACTTAGCAAAACAAAGAAAAATGCTATTACAAAGCCTATTACATATAACGTCATGAATTATTCCTTATTAGTTTGCGTAGCAGAAAACAATTGATTAAAAAATTGCAAAGCAAGTAGAAAACCACCAATGGGTACTAACAGCTGAGGAATCCATATAGGGATACTCAATAATCCAGTACTGACATCTTTTATTTCATGAGAAAAAGCAACCATTTTTATCCCTTCATAAATGAAAGTAATGGAATACAAAAGCCCTAATAAATTAGCGAAAAAGGTTATTTTTTTACGATTATTAACATTGAGTTTATCAACTAAAAAAGTAATAGAGAAATGCCCCCCTTTACGCAGAGCATAAGCCGCAGCCAAAAAACCTATTGCCATAAAAAGATAAGTACTCACTTCTTGTATCCATGGTGTTTGGTAACTAAAAAAATAACGAAGCAGTACTGAAGCCGTTACGCAAAATGCCAGTAAAAATAAACAAACAGCAGCAATACCACCGCCAATATCGCATAACATATCTATCCATCGTAGTAGAAAAAAACGTGATGAAGGTAGTGCACTATTTTTCATTTTTAATCCTCAAAAAAATTTAAAGTTCTGCTTAAAATCTTATAACAAGCAGTATATTTGAACGTTATCTCTCTATATTTAGTTCAAGCAAACGCTTTGCATCTTCACCGTAGGTATTAGCCCATTCTCTCCAGAACACCTGACTCATTTTTTTTAATTCACCTCGTTGTTGTTCAGGAAAATCAGTGACAATAGCCCCTGACCTTTTTAAAACAGAAGTAAATTTATTTTCCCAAGCAATAGCTGATTTTATCGATTTTTCAGATTGTTGCTGTCCTGTTGATAACATAAATTCTTGGATATCGACTGGTAGTTTTTGCCACTTATCCAAGTTCATAGCTACCATAATCGTTGGATAGCTCATATTTATTTTGGTTACATAAGGAGACACTTCAAAAGACTTTTGGAAGTAGCCAGAAACCGTTGAGTTTAAACTAGCATCTGCAACTCCCCGCTTTAAAGCCATATATTGTTCTGTCTGTGGAATTGATGTATCAGGAGAAGCGCCTATACCTGCCAAAATTTTTGTTAACATTGGGCTTGTCGACAATATTCTTAAATCAACAAAGTCATTAATTGATTCTAGGCTTTTTTTCGCACTAAACATTTGCACACCATCAGTAAAACTTGTGTAGATAAGTTTCAAATGTTTCTCAGCTAATGCCTTATCAATAATTTCTAAGGACTCCCCTTGATAAGCCTGAGCAGCATGGGTGACATTATCATAAGCAAACGGTAAATAAACGCCTTGTAGCATTGGTATTAAAGCCATCATACGAGGCTGCAAAATAACACCCAAATCAACTAAACCTTTTGCTACTGCTATATGCATTTCTTTCGGTCCATAGAGTTGGCCGGCAGGATATTCAACTATAGTAAGGCGACCTTTAAATTTTTCATTTATTTGAGAAACCCAGCTAGTACGAGCCTCAGCTATGTAGTGCTTATCTGGCCCCCAAGACGCAAAAGTGAGAGTAATAGGTTCAGCCATTATTTTGGCAGAATAACAGCTAACAACTAAAAATATTGAACATATAAATCGAATAAATGGAATCACTTTATTTCCCTAAAACAATAAAAACACAAAACATAGGTTCGCGATGCGAAATTAAGTACCACAATAAAACAAGTGAATCTATAAATCAAGAGGGTTTTACTATCAATAAGAATGAAAGAAACTGGTTAAGACACTACATTAGTCAACCACTTGAAAATAAGAGATATAACTGCAATCTAGAAGATGTTGTTGGAATAGCTATTTTCCAATAAAGTTTGCTTTACGCTTTTCAAAAAAGGCTTGAACCCCTACTTGATGGTCACTGCTTTTTTTAACTATATTTTGGTACTTAGCTTCAATATTCATAACCTCTTCATAGCTAATAGCTGCTGACTCACGTAATAATTGCTTAGAGAACTTCAAACTTAACGGCGCTTGCTCAGCCAATTTATTTGCCCAGTCAATGCTATAATCTAGCAGCTTTTCTTTTTCAACGACTTTATTCGTCACACCAAGAGATAAACATTCCTCAGCCGAAATACGCTCTGAAAAAGCGATCACTTCATAGGCTCTTTTTGAACCTAATAACGACAATAAAAATTTATGGCAACCACCATCAGGAATTAAACTAATCATGGCAAAGGGTGAATATAAAAAAGCATCATCAGCCATAACCATTAAATCACATGCCATAGCCAACGATGAACCAATACCCGCAGCAGCCCCATTGACAGCACTTATATAAGGTTTAGGCGCATTAAAAATCCCCTTAATAATAGGGTGATATTCATTATGCATAATCTCAGCAGTGAAATTATCAGCATCACGTCCTGCTAATTTTTCCGTTAAATCTGCTCCTGAACAAAAGCTTTTACCAGCACCTGAAATAACAACAACACGAATTCTTTCATCATTATTGGCTTTTTCAATGACAGAAATTAATTCCTGCCTCAATTCCCTATTAAGAGAGTTACGAGATTGTGGCCGGTTTAATGTAATAAAGCCTAAATCATTCTTTCGTTGATAAGTTAATACGTTATACCCGCTCATAAAAAACCTACTGCAAAATAAAATACCATATTACAAAACACAATTTCACAATGCAATATATCTTTGGTACATTTATGAGAAACTAGTGGTTCGGTTTATATGTCACTTAATGCAAGTTATAGAATACCTTCGCGTTAAAAACCATAACAATGATAGAGGTAAAAATATAAATATGATGTTGGAAATATATGCGGGAGAAAGCGCTTTTAAAACTATTCAAGAACATGGTTTTAAACAAGAGCAATTTACAAATTTTTTAGGGGCGAGTGGTGGGCCTAAATGGTTTATATTATATGCATTAGATAAGTATTTTTTTGGTGAGTTTTTTAAAGAAAGAACTACGCCCCTTAACATCATAGGCTCAAGTATTGGTGCATTTAGAGCTGCGTGCTTTAGCCAAAAACAACCAATACAAGCAATTGAATTACTTGCTAAGCATTATTCAGAAACCACTTATTCCGACAAACCAACCCCATCAGAGGTTTCAGCAAAGGTGAATAATCTAGTTGAGGCACTCTTTGATAATAATGCTTCTTTAGAAATAATTAACAACCCATTGTTTAGAGCACATTTTATCGTAACGAAAGTGCATGGTTTAAGCGCAAAGAAAAGCCAATTTCTACAAGCAATAGGCTTCTTATATAATTACCTTCTTAATCGGCTAAACCGCAAATATTTAGATATTAACAATGAACGATACATTTTTCATCATCCACAAAGCAGCTTAGATTTAACTGATCAATTTCAAATTACAACCCACAAAATCCCCCTAAATATAAGGAATATTAAGCAAGCTTTATTAGCTTCGGCTTCTATACCGATAGTTATGGAACGTATTAATAATATTGCAGGATCTCCTATTGGCACCTATCGAGATGGTGGTATTGTAGATTATCATTTTGATTTTATGCCAAAAGGAGAAGGGTTAACGCTTTATCCTCATTTTAATTCTACTCCAAAGGCCGGTTGGTTTGATAAAAATTTAAATCGTTCCGTATCAGCAAAAAATTATGATAAAACGGTATTAATTTGCCCTTCACAAAAGTTTATCAATACGCTATCTCAACAAAAAATTCCTGATAGGTCTGATTTTAAAACGATGTCATCATCTCACAGAATTAAATTTTGGAAGGAGGTACTCGATAAAACAACAATACTTAAAGATGAGTTCAAACATTTTTTAAATAGTAGCGATATGAGTAGAATAAGAAAATTAAACTTCTAAAGTCATAATATAATTAACGTCGAACCATAACGTTAGTACAAGTATTGTTAGTTGTTTTCTATTTAAGATCAAGTAAATAAAAACCAGATAACAAGAACCGTTATCTGGTTTTACCCAAATAATTGAGAAACAATTACCTTTGGGGTGTAATCAGGTATTTCTCACCTGTAGCTTGTTTAGAATAAGCAGCTATTGATTGTAGTTGCAATGCCTCTACCAATGACACTTCATGTGTGTAGCGACTAGAAAATGTTGTGGTAATTTCATCAACAACACGCTTACGCATCGACATTACAGTTTCAGTACCTAGCTTACCGAGAGCATTAAATAATAAAAATCCATTTACTCCCCAAGCAAAACCAAAGTTACGATTAAGCGTAATAGGACCTGGGTTTAATGCACCATAAATGTAAACTTGTTTGAAAGTGTCTGAGCCATAAACGCTATGTTCTTTCATATTGCGAGCTGCAGCAAATTCCATACATTTAAGAATGTCACTTGATAGCTTACCGCCCCCGATTGGATCAAACGCAATAGTTGCACCCGTTTCGATAATCGCCGCGGTTAATTCAGTAAGAAATTCATCACTACTTGAGTTAACAACATATTTTGCGCCCATATCACGTAACAGCGATTTTTGTTCTTCTTTACGGACTATGTTAATTAAATCGATACCATCGGCAATACAAATACGGTTTAACATTTGACCGAGATTAGATGCAGCAGCTGCATGAATAATAGCTTTATGACCTTCAGCACGCATTGTTTCAACCATAGCTAATGCTGTTAGCGGGTTAACAAAAGAAGATGCGCCTTCTTTAGCCGATGTACCTGCTTTTAATTCTAAGCAGCTTTGCACATTGGCACATTTATATTGACTATAAGTTCCACCACCAATCACAGCAACAGTTTTACCCATTAACGCTTGTGCCGCAGCCGATGAACCCGTTGCGACAACAGTTCCTGCACCTTCATTGCCAACAGGAAACGCTTTACCAATACGAATTTTAACTGCTGACATAAAATGAGCAGGAACATCAGCCGTTATAACAGGGCTTTGCTCTGTACCTGATTGTTTTGCTGTTAGCATATCAGCAACGCTGAACATAACTGCTAGGTCAGACGGATTTAGAGGAGCAGCTTCAATTCGAATAACAACTTCATCGGCACAAGGTTGTGGCATTTCGAATTCTTGTAAAGCGAGTGTTAATTTATTATCTTCGCTAATTGTTGAAATAAGTTGGATATTCGTATCTGTCATAGGGGTTTGTTCCTGTACATAATAAAAATTGTTGAACCAATAACTTTGTTCTATTGGCTAAACTTCAGTCAGAATAATGATTTTAATATTGGTTCTTACTATCCAGCGTTTGCGGCTTGAACTTGAGCCTTTACCTTTTCGCTAAACTCGGGCATGTTTGCTAAACAATCTACCTCCACATTTTTGGTAATGACAGATTGACTCATGGAGTCATTTTTCTCTTCCATTCTGGGGACTTCTGCAAGTACATCCCAATCAAGTTGACTAGAGCTAAAAGAACTGACAATGGTGTTGACGTAATAAACCTAGATATCAGCCATCCATAATTAACGTAATAGATTATTTGAATAACCAAAAACCAAATGAAAGCCCCTGTATTCAAAGAAACTACAGAAGCAAGATTACAAAGAATGAATTATGACTTGTTTTAATTTGGTTATATATAAGGGAAAAGGCGAATTACAATTGCTTTTAAGACAATAATAAAGCTAAAATATTCAGGCATTTATTTAATGGGGAAGTTTGTTGGATCAACTACGTGCAATACGCTATTTCAGTAAAGTAGTCGAAACTGGCAGTTTTACCAAAGCTGCGAGTACCCTCAAGGTACCACCTTCATCGTTATCAAGGCGAGTTGCTGATCTAGAAAAGAGTTTAGGAGCAACCTTATTAAAACGTTCGACCCGAATAGTTAAACTAACGGAAGTGGGACAAATTTATTATAACGATGTACAACAAATATTGATTCAGCTAGAGAAAAGCAATGAAGCTGTGCGTAGTTATCAAACAACACCTATGGGACGTTTGAGTATAAGTTCAATGGTGGGCTTTGGTAACAAGATATTGCTTCCTTTGTTGGATGAATTCAGCGCGTTATATCCTGACATTGTATTAGATATCAGTTTAAGTGATGAGTTATCAACTCTCGGACGTGATGACGTCGATATTGCTATTCGAGGTGGTTACGCTCCAAATGAACGAGTGTTAGCGATAAGACTAATGGACAATGAATTTATACCTGTAGCTTCACCAGATTATATAGAGAAGCACGGAATCCCTAACAATGCGATAGAATTAAAGGAACATAATGGCCTTTATTTTAAAACGCCATCAGGGCCCACTCCTTGGCTATGCAATGTGAACGGTCAATGGCAGGATGTATCAGGACCAGCGGTAGCGATCGCAAATAATGGACCATGGTTGGCGAAAAAAGCTTGTAACGGAGAAGGTATTTTAATGTCAACTCGATGGGCGTTAGCTTCATATATAGAGTCTGGAAAGTTGCAAGAACTTAAGTTTGATCATCAGTTAGCTATAACTCAAAACTCTAATATGGCCGTTTACTTGTTATATCAAAAACAGCGCTACTTTGTACCAAAAGTAAAAGCCGCTGTGGACTTTTTAGTTAAAAGAATAAAAATAACAAATGGAAATTAAAGTAGCTAATCAGAATATAACATGAACAGCCAGTAAGAGTAATTAACTACTACAAGCCATTCAATTCATTACTGCTGCTGTTCTAACGTGAGTATGCGCTATACGCGAAACCAATTTAACGCTCCCTTGTCTCTAACTTTTGCTTTCAAAGCAATTATACGCCTGTAGAAATAATATTTCTAGCAACATGCACCAACTGAGGGCCTAGAGACTCTATTGTCATTTCATCAGAAACCAAATGTTTCGGGCCACCAATATTAAGAGCCATAATACGACCATCTTGTAATTGTAATGGCACACCAACACTATTAATGGCTTTATCCCAATCACCAAGAGATGTACAGAAACCCAGCTCTTCGTATTCTGTTAAAGCATTTATAATCCCTTCCTCATACCTAGGCCATTTTTCACCTGCTCGCTTTTTCATCTCTTCCAACACTATTTCACGGTCATGTTCAGGTAAACCGACTAAGTATGCACGTCCTGCAGCTGAGGTTGCCAAAGGTAAACTTGAGCCTACTTCCATCCTAAGAGCTTGAGAATCATCTCCTCGACAATTCTCTACATAAAGCATAGATAAACGTTCTCGTATGGTTAACCCTACTGATAATTTGGTGCGTTCAGCTAAACTTTCCATCATTGGCTTTGCAACTCTTCTTACTTGTAAGTTAGAAGTATAAGCATAACCCAATGCTAGAACACCAGCGTCTAATTGATATTTTTCAAGCTGTGTGGAGTATGTTAAATACCCTAATTGTGTTAAGGTATAAGTCATTCTTGACACGGTTGGCTTAGGTAAACCTGTGATTTTTGCCAAGTCTTGATTACCTAATACACCACCCTGTCGACTAAATGCTCTTAAGACATCAAGCCCGCGCGCTAATGCTTCAATAAATTTACGATCTTTCTCTTCATTTTTCTCTCTTGGTGCATCAAAAATATCAGTCATTTATAGTCATCTTTTAGTTATAAATAAAATTTCATTACCGTATTTGCCTATTGTACAACAAATTTCTTAATGAACAAAACCATAATCCGCCATTCGATTTTAAATTCCATTGGAGTAAATAGTGCTAGCTTCTTTCGATAACAGCCGCAATACCTTGCCCTAAACCAATACATAAACTAACAACAGCATAACGGCCACCAGTATTTTCTAACTGTCTTAAAGCAGTTAATGCAAGCCGAGCGCCAGATGCCCCCAATGGATGGCCCATTGAAATTGCACCGCCATTTGGATTTACACGTTCATCATTATAACTAAGCTTTAGCTGTTTGAGACAACCTAATACTTGGGTAGCAAAAGCTTCGTTGATTTCTATAATATCCATATCTTGCAAAGACAAATTTGCTCTAGATAATACTTTTTGGATAGCAACTACCGGGCCTAGTCCCATTAGACGAGGCTCTACACCAGCAACAGCTGCTGCAATTATCCTACCTCGAGGTTTTATGTTGTATGCTTCACCAACCTGCTTATTACCCATAAGTAATAAAGCAGAGGCATCATTAATGCCAGAAGCATTACCAGCAGTTACAACACCACCTTCAAATAAAGGCGACAACCTTGATAGCTTATCTAACGTTATCTGCGGCCTTGGGTGTTCATCTGCGTTAACCGTTTCTACGGGAGATTTTTTAGATTTTTTAATACTCATAGACATGATTTCATCGTTATAAAAACCAGCCGATAAAGCACGTTGATAGTTTTGTTGAGAGCGCAAAGCAAAGTCATCACTTTCATTACGACTAATATTAAGATTAACTGCAATATTATCAGCCGTTTGAGGCATAGTGTCGTCACCAAATACTTTCTCTATTTCTTTATTTGGAAATCGAGCACCAATAGTACTATCAAATACAATAACATTACGGGAAAAAGCCGTTTCATTTTTTGCCATCACGTAAGGCGCTCGGCTCATACTTTCAACACCACCAGCAATAAATAACTCCCCTTCCTGACAAGAGATAGCTCTAGATGCTTCAATGATAGCGGACAGCCCGCTACCACATAAACGATTTTGTGTTTGTCCTGCGACACTAACAGGTAATCCAGCAAGCAAAGCGCCATGTCGGGCAACGTTTCGGGCATCTTCACCCGCTTGATTAGTACAACCAATCACAACATCTTCAATTCGACTAATATCAACATTTGTTCTTTGTAATAAATGTTTGATATTTTCGGCTAATAAATCATCAGGGCGAATACTTGATAACACGCCCGCATGACATCCTATTGGTGTACGAATTCCATCATAAATATAAGCGTCTAACATTGTCTATAACTCCAAAGTAACTGAATTTTCAGCACTCTTATGTTGTGTGGTACCTGTTATTTTTGTCGGCAACATCAATAATGATTGTCCTAACTTTGAACGACGTTGCAACCATAAACTAGGACGATAACGAGGATCACCATAACGCTGTTGTAAAGAAGTAAGAATAGCTAAGATATTATCCGCTACAAGCGAATTCCCCCACGCTAAAGGTCCTTTGGGATAACCTAAACCTAGCACAACAGCACTATCAATATCATCCGGGCTCGCAATACCTAGCTGGGCAATTTCACAAGCGATATTAATAATTGCAGCTAATACTCGCTGCGAAATAAACCCAGGGCTATCATTAATCACGGCCACTTGATTTTTTGTTTGCTGATTACTACCTTCAGCCAACAAAGCTTTAGCAAAGTCTCTATAAATGGGGCGAGTAACAGGCGTTAACATCATTACTCTCATCTTAGCTAACCCTAAAAATGTATCGACAGCCACCGTATGTTCTGGATTCAAACTTTGTTTTAAAGCCGTATGAGTAGCATCGTCACCTAAAGGAGTCACTAAACAAAGTGCATTGTCTGAAGGGCGGTCACTTGTTTCAATAGTAATAGTATTTTTTTCTAAAACTGATAACAAAGCAGAATAACCTTGGGGTAGCTCAGGACTAATCCAAACAGTCATTTTCTTATAGTTATCAAGGCTTATGTTGTTATCTACACTCTTTTCTACTTCATGTTGAAGTTCAGCAGGCTCGCTATAATCATAAAATCCTCGACCTGTTTTCCTACCATATAAACCAGCTTTCATTCTCTGAGCTGTGATTGGGCTCGGACAATAACGTGGATCTTGATAAAACTGATGATAAATTGACTCGGTTACCGTATGCGAAACATCTAACCCTGTCAGGTCAAATAAAGTAAAAGGTCCCATTTTAAAACCACATTGTTGTTGAAGGATTTGGTCAATCGTTTGGGGATCAGCAACGCCTTCGGCGAGTATTTTTAAAGCTTCAGTACCATACCCTCGACCAGCATGATTAACTAAGAAACCGGGCATATCAGTCACTTCAACAGGGCGATGACCAACTTGATTAGAGAAATCAACGAGTTTAGCGCAGACTTTTTTATCTGTTAATTGTCCTGAAATGACCTCTACCACTTTCATCAAAGGCACAGGATTAAAAAAGTGTAAACCTGCTACTCGTTCAGGTAGTCGACATTTAGCTGCAATTTCAGTAACGGATAAAGATGAGGTATTTGTCGCTAATATGCATTGCTCGTTAATAACTTGCTCTAAACGATCAAACAAGGTTTGCTTGGCACCAATGTTTTCAACAATAGCTTCAACAACAATATCACAATCACTAAACGTCGTTAAATCGTCTAAATTAGCCAAGGTTAAATTTAGCTTTGCTTGCGCTAATATTTGTGGTGCTAATCGACCTTTTTCAACAGCTCTAGCAAGCATATTCATAACAAAACTAGCTGCTTCATCATACATTTGTTTGTTAGCATCAGATAGCACAACTTTAAAGCCAGCGGCTAGGGCAATTTGAACAATGCCACGCCCCATTGCTCCAGCACCGATCACACCAATTACTTGAACCTTTTCATTTGCATTTTTGTCGATGACACTCTCAGTATTTATTGTGTTATTTTTCATGAAATTATTCTCACTACATATTAGGGTAGTTCGGGCCACCAGCACCTTCAGGTACTACCCAAGTAATATTTTGCATCGGGTCTTTAATGTCACAGGTTTTACAATGTAAACAGTTTTGCCCATTAATTTGCAATTGCGGTTGGCCGTCTGTTTTAACGACTTCGTACACACCAGCAGGACAATAACGCTGTGCTGGCTCATCAAATTTAGCCAAATTGATGTCGATAGGAATGCTTTTATCTTTTAACTTTAAATGACAAAGCTGGTCTTCTTCATGATTGGTATTAGAAATAAACACTGATGACAATTTATCAAAACTTAAAACACCATCTGGCTTAGGGTATGAAATAGGCTGGCAATCACTAGCAAGTTTAAGTTGTTCATGATCAGCATGATTATCTCTAATGGTAAAAGGCAATTTACCAGAGAAAATATTTTGATCGATAAAGTTAAACGCACCACCTACCATTAAACCAAATTTGTGTAACGCAGGCCCAAAACTTCTACTACGATATAACTCATCGTATAACCACGAAGATTTAAAACGACCATCAAAATCGACCAATTCCTCGCCCTCAACATGACTATCATCATTGAGTGCGGCAAATACTGATTCGGCCGCTAGCATACCTGACTTCATAGCCGTGTGACTGCCTTTGATTTTAGCAAAATTTAATGTACCTGCATTACAACCAATGATCATACCACCAGCAAAAGTCATTTTAGGTAAGGCATTTAAACCACCTTTAGTGATCGCACGAGCGCCATAAGAAACGCGCTTTCCTCCCTGTAAAACCTTGGCAATTGTTGGGTGATGCTTTAAACGTTGAAATTCATCAAATGGACTCATATATGGATTGCTATAGTTTAAATCGACAATTAAACCGACTACAACTTGGTTATTCTCAGTATGATAAAGAAAAAAGCCACCGCTACTGCCTTTCACTAATGGCCATCCAGAGCCATGAACCACTAGCCCTTCTTGGTGATTTTCTGGTGCCACATCCCATAACTCTTTAATACCTAGGCCGTAATGCTGAGCATCAGTATCTTTAGCTAAATTGAATTTTTGTTGTAATTCTTTTCCTAAACTGCCTCGACATCCTTCTGCAAACAGGGTGTATTTTGCGCGTAGTTCCATACCAGGCATATAACTATCTTTTTGCTCACCTGTTTCACTAACACCCATATCACCAGTTATAACCCCTTTAACACAACCATCAGCATCATAAATAATTTCAGAGGCGGAAAAACCCGGAAAAATTTCAACACCCATGTCTTCTGCTTGCACGGCTAACCAGCGACAAAAATTCCCTAAACTGGCAATGTAATTACCTTGGTTGTGCATCGTTTTTGGCACAACAAAATTAGGCATTTTTATCGCGCGTGTCTCTGAGGTAAATAAATAAACCTCATCTTCAGTGACAGGTGTATTTAGAGGGGCATTTCGTTCTTGCCAATCAGGAAATAATTCATTCAATGCTGTGGGTTCAATTATTGCCCCAGACAAAATATGCGCACCAACTTCAGAACCTTTGTCAATGACACAAACATTCAAATCTTGTTGATTAGCGTTAGCTTGCTGCATTAATTTAATAGATGCTGATAAACCAGCAGGTCCAGCACCTACAATAACAACATCAAACTCCATAAATTCTCTTTCCATCTTATAACCCCCATAAGAGTAGGTTTGAAAAAGACACCATTTCAGCATCTTTTTCATTTCTCAAATCACAAATTAGCCAAGCACAATTTTCTATTAACTCAGTGCTGCTTCAAACTCAGGCAGTACATCAAATAAATCTGCAACCAAGCCATAATCAGCCACTTGGAATATAGGAGCATCTTCATCTTTGTTAATAGCAACAATAACTTTTGAATCCTTCATACCCGCTAAATGTTGAATAGCGCCACTAATGCCTACCGCAATGTATAAATCTGGCGCGACAATTTTACCTGTTTGACCCACTTGCATATCATTAGGAACAAAGCCTGCATCAACTGCAGCACGCGATGCACCGATAGCAGCACCAAGCTTGTCTGCAATCCCCTCAAGTAATTTGAAATTATCGCCATTTTGCATGCCTCGTCCACCTGAAATAATCACACTTGCAGCGCCTAAATCAGGACGTTCAGATTCAGTTAATTGATCACTAACATGACTTGATATGCCTGCATCTGTAACAAAATCTAAAGTAACAATTTCAGCATTACCGTCTGTTGCAACGGCATCAAAACCAGTTGCCCGCACGGTGATCACTTTTTTACTATCTAAACTTTGTACTGTTGCAATAGCATTACCAGCATAGATTGGTCGAATAAAAGTATCGCTTGATTCCACACCAATAATGTCAGATATTTGTGCTACATCTAACAGAGCAGCAACACGAGGCATAAAGTTTTTACCAGTACTTAATGCGGTAGCCATAATATGCTCATAATCACTAGCTAGTTCACTAACAAGTAAACAGATATTTTCAGCTAATTGATGCTCATAAACTGGGTTATCAGCAACTAATACTTTGCCTATGCCATTTATTTTAACCGCAGCGTCAATGACACTTTGGCAATTAAACCCCGCCACTAAAAGTGTGATATCACCTCCAATAGCTTGCGCAGCCGCAACTGTTTTTAAGGTTTCAGTTTTTAAGGTACTGTTATCGTGTTCAGCAAATACTAAAATACTCATGAGATCACCTTCGCTTCATTTCTTAGTTTTTGAACGAGTTCATCAACTGTTTCTACTACTATGCCAGCTTGACGCTCAGCAGGTGCTGTTACTTTTAGTAATTTTGTCCGAGCACTTAAATCTACCCCTAAATCAGCTGCAGCTTTTATAGCCAAAGGTTTCCGTTTAGCTTTCATTATATTTGGCAATGAAGCATAACGAGGTTCGTTCAACCGTAAGTCAGTGGTAATAATGGCGGGTAGTGTTAATTTGAGTGTTTGCAAACCACCATCTATTTCACGCGTAATATTGACGTTACCATCTTCTATTTCAAGTTTCGAAGCAAAGGTACCCTGTGCAAAACCATTCAACGCAGCTAACATTTGTCCTGTTTGGTTATTATCTTCATCAATGGCTTGCTTACCCATTAAAATCAAGCTTGGTTGCTCTTCTTTAATGACTTTAGTAAGTAGCTTTGCAATAGATAAAGGTTCTAAAACCTCTTCCGTATCAACCTGAATAGCTCTATCTGCGCCCAATGCTAAAGCAGTACGCAATTGCTCTTGACAAGCTTTATCACCAATAGAGACAACAACAACTTCAGAGGCAATACCTTTTTCTTTTAAACGCACCGCCTCTTCAACTGCTATTTCACAAAAAGGGTTAATAGCCATTTTCACATTGGCTAAATCTACATTACTGTTATCAGGTTTGACTCGAACTTTTACATTGAAATCTATCACCCGTTTAATCGTTACAAGTATTTTCATGGTTTGCTCTTCATTCTATGGGTATGTTATTAGTTACAGGAAATTATGCTATTTGCTGTTGCTTAACTAAGTTATCTAAATGCTCATCATGTGAACCAAACATAGTGTTGATCATTGTAATACGTTTGAAGAAATGACCAACATCTAGCTCATCAGTAACCCCCATACCGCCGTGAAGCTGTACGGCAGCCTGACCAACTAACCTACCCGCTGTGCCAATTTTAATTTTTAATAACGAAGCTGCTTTATCAGCATCATCGTCAGAGCTAATAGCAATAGCACCGTAATACAGCATTGATTTACTTTGCTCACACTCCATAAACATATCTGCCATACGATGCTGTAATACTTGAAAGTTACCAATAGGCTGATCAAACTGTTTACGCACTTTACAGTACTCAACAGTCGCATTAAGCATTTTTTCCATCACTCCCACTGCTTCAGCTGAAACAGCTACAATCGCATCATTGAGAACTTTTTTTACATTATCAAAGGCTGCATCTACTTCACCAAGCACATTTTCAAATGAAACAAAAGCATTCTCAAAAGCAACATCACCTGCCTGATTACCATCGTTTGTTACATAAGAATTTAACGTCACGCCTGCTTGTTGGGGGTCAATAATAAATAGTGATAAGCCATGTTTATCAGATGATTTTCCTGAAGTTCTAGCCAATACAACAATTTTATCGGCACAACTTGCCCCTAAAACTACAGATTTATGACCATGTAATAAATAGCCACCTTCAGTTTTATTAGCGGTTGTGGTGATGGTGGTAAGATCATTTTGCGAACTAGCTTCTTGAGCGGCTAGTGCTAATTTTAAGTCACCAGCAATTAAGGCTTCAAGTAATGTAGTCTTTTGTACTTCACTACCATGACGTTGAATTATATTGCCACCTAGAACAACACTCGCTATGTAAGGTTCAGTGATCAAGCCTTTACCTAGCTCAGTTTGTAACACCATTAAGTCAAGAGCATTACCATCTAAACCGCCATAAGTTTCTGAAAATGGTAGTGCGAGCCAACCTAACTCGGCAAATAAAGACCAGTTATTGGGATTAAAGCCAAGTTCACTTTGAGCAAAACGTTGACGGGTTTCAAAGTCATAATCATTTTGTATAAATTTTGCTGCGCTATCTTGCAGCATTTGTTGAATATCATTTAATGAAAAATCCACGGTAAGCTCCTCCTAAAGTCCAAGTACATGTTTGGCTATAATATTTTTCTGTATTTCGTTTGTACCACCATAAATTGTCACTTTACGGTTATTGTAATAATGCGGTGCGGTATTAGCAGCAAAGAATGGTCCTATTGGCTCTACGGTTGCGTCATCATACTGCTGAGGAAGAAATGGCAAGGCATATATACCAGCCATTTCAACATATAATTCATCTAAGGCTTGCTGAACTTCAGTGCCTTTGATTTTTAAAATAGATGATTCAGGTCCCGGTGCTTTACCCGTTGATACAGAAGACAATACACGTAATTCAGTATATTCAAGCGCTTTAAGCTCAACTTCCGTAGCTAAAACTCTGGCCATAAAGACATTATTCTTTCTTAAGTCAGCCATACCATCAGGTGGTGTTTCTAACATTTCGTATATGCTACTCAAACGCTGTTTAGAAGAAGCTACACCAGCAATATTAGTTCGCTCGTGAGTTAATAAAACTTTAGCGTAAGTCCAACCTTTCCCCTCCTCACCAATTAAATTATGTGCAGGAACACGTACATCCTCAAAAAACACCTCATTGACTTCTCGGCGTCCATCTAAGGTAATAATAGGTTTTACCGTAACACCAGGAGTGTGCATATCAATAAGTAGAAAACTAATCCCTTCTTGCTTTTTACCAGTATCTTGCGTTCTAACAAGGCAGAAAATCCAATCAGCATAATGACCTAACGTAGTCCAAGTTTTTACGCCATTAACAATATAATCTTCACCATCACGTACTGCTTTAGTTTTAATACCTGCCAAATCTGAGCCAGCATTAGGCTCAGAATAGCCCTGACACCACCAAACCTTACTTGACAAAATATCAGGTAAAAAACGCTCTTGCTGTTCTTTGTTACCAAAACTATAAATTACTGGCGCAACCATAGATAAACCAAAGGGTACTATTCGCGGTGCTTTAGCTTTGGCTGATTCATTATAGAAAATATATTTTTGTGTAGCACTCCAACCTGTACCACCATGTTCAACAGGCCAGTTAGTACCTGCCCAACCTTTCGTTGCTAAAGCTTGTTGATAAAGTATCTGCTCTTCTTTTGACAGACGTAAGCCATTATCAATTGCAAGCTTGACTTGTTCTGGCAATTCATTTTGAAAAAAATCTCTTACTTCAAGACGAAAGTTTTTCTCTGATTCTGTAAAATCTATATTCATATTGTTTACCATAAATAAAGTGAAATTGTATTACAACTAATTTCAGTATACAGTTTCACTGTGCGAAATCAAGTGTTAATTTAATGAAATTTAAGTTCGTTTTGTTTTTACCGCTGATTTGAGTAAAAGATCAATGTTTGGGCTGGATTTTTTTTACTCTTGTTAATTTCCATACGAGAAATCTTACGTATGTGCACTTCATCTGGGCCATCTGCATATCGTAAGGAACGCCCTTGAGTCCACATATCAGGTAAAGGCGTATCTGGGCTTATTCCCATTGCGCCAAAGGTTTGCATAGCTCTATCAACAACCGTTGTTTGCAAGGTGGGGATCAGTGCTTTAATAAGAGAAATATCATCTGCTGCAGCTTTAGCACCCACTTTATCTATTTTCCATGCTGCACGTAGTACCAATAAACGTGCTTGTTCTATTTCTATACGTGAGCGTCCTATCCAATCTGATACCGCACCATGGTCATACAAATAACGACCAAAGGTTTTACGCTCTTGTGCGCGTTCAACCATCATTTGTAGTGCTAATTCAGCTTGCCCAATTGAACGCATACAATGATGAATTCTTCCAGGGCCTAATCGGGCTTGTGACATAGTAAAACCACCGCCCAATTCTCCAAGTAAGTTACTTACAGGTACACGAACATTTTTAAACGTTATTTCGCAATGCCCGTGTGGGTTAATGTGATTCATGATGCTAATATTACGTTCTACACAAACCCCTTCAGCATCTTTAGGGATCAGCACCATACTTTGCTGTAGATGACGATCTTCATTATCTGGGTCTGTTTTGCCCATCAAAATAAACAATTTACAGTTTGGGTGACTAGCATTTGAAATAAACCATTTACGGCCATTAATAACATAATCATCGCCATCTCGTTGAATAATCGTTTGGATATTTGTCGCGTCAGATGAAGGTACATCTGGCTCTGTCATTGCGAAAGCAGAACGAATTTCTCCCGCCATTAAGGGTTCAAGCCATTGTTTTTTCTGTTCTGGCGTTGCAAACATGTGCAGCAATTCCATATTACCAGTATCAGGAGCATTACAATTAAACACTTCAGACACCCAAGGCACTTTCCCCATTATTTCGGCTAGCGGCGCATATTCTAAATTAGATAAACGCGTGCCTTGCTCACCCTCTTTTAATCCCGGTAAGAATAAATTCCATAAACCTTCGCTACGCGCCAATGCTTTTAAATCTTCCATAAAAGAAACAGGATACTGTCCTGACTTTACTTCATCTTTGTACTGCTGCAGACGAGGCAATATATGTTGCTGCATAAAATTATCTAACTGCTGTCTTAATTTTTGTGTTTTTTCACTGTATTCAAAATCCATGAGCTTCTCACTTATTTATATAACTATTAGCATAGGCATTTAGGTTGCTTCATCATGAGGGGAAACTAAGCACCCTCAACCTAAGGCGTAAGTATTACTTTCCCCATCACTTGACGATTTGCTACTGCTTTTAATGCTTGTGCTGTTTGGGCGAGTGGGTAACATTTATCAATGATTAAGCTAACTTTCTCTTGCTGATACCAATTAAATAACTCTTGCATATTGTCGGCATAACCTTTTTTATCTCGTCTGGTGTAAGCACCAAAAAATACGCCAACAACAGAGAACTCTTTAACTAACGTTAAATTCACCGGTAGTTTAGGAATAGTGCCACTGGCAAAACCAACAACAAGCAATCGACCTTCCGCTTTCATACAACGAGCACAAGCATCAAAAAACTCGCCACCAACAGGGTCATAAACAACATCAACGCCTTTACCATTGGTTAAACGTTTGATCTCACTTTTAAGGTCATTTTCCGTATAATTAATTAATTCATCTGCCCCATTGGCACGAGCAAGTTCCAATTTATCTTCACTTGAACAAGCAGCAATAACATGAGCCCCCATCGCCTTGCCTATCTGTACTGCGGCAATACCCGTACCGCCAGCAGCACCTAAAACAAGCAATGTTTCACCGGCCTTTAACTGACCTCGCTGTTTAAGAGCATGATGCGCTGTGCCATGTGCTAAAACCAAACTTGCGGCGGCTTCATAAGAAATAAAATCAGGCATTGGCATCACTTTCTCGGCTGGGCAAGTGATTTTCTGTGCATAAGCGCCATAAGTGCTACTTAAACCGATCACTTTATCGCCAACCTTGTAGCCTCTAACTTCATCACCAACTTGCTCAACTACGCCTGAAAATTCAGAACCAGGAATAAAAGGTAAATCAGGTTTTGCTTGGTATAGTCCTTGTACTAACAAGGCATCAGGGAAGTTTACTCCAGCAGCATGAACAACAATTTTTAATTCATTTTCAGCTAAAATTGGCTCAGGAACTTCTTCAAAGCTCAGAGCCTCAATAGGCGCAAAGGCTTTACAAACAATAGCTTTCATTTTCAATCCTCTATTTATTTTTTATTTATTAAACCTTAATGGTTATTCTCTGGGGTCAAAACTACGCGACCAACAACACTACCTTGCTGTAAATCTTCTAAGGTTTGATGTGCACACGATAATGATCGCTCTGTAATTTTAATTGGATTTATTTTGCCTGCATGTACTAATTCCATCATTTCTTTCATATCTTGAGTACTACCAACAAAAGAGCCAGCAATCGTAATAGCTTTAAGTGGTAGAATAGGTATTGATAAAGGTAACGCGCCACCAAAGAGCCCGACGACGAGCAAAGTACTACCTTTATTAAGCATTTGAATACCAAAGCCAGCCGAACGATCTGAGCCAACAAAATCAATCGCTGCCGCTACACCACCTCGCGTACTTTTCATTAAGGCATAAACCGCTTCTTTGTCCGTAGGATCAATAACTGAATCTGCACCTTCTTGTAGTGCTTGTTCACGTTTAGCTTTGTCAATATCGGAGACAATAATTTTGCAATCGAGCAACGCTTTAGCCATTGATAAACCCGACAGGCCAACCCCCCCGGCACCAATAATAAGTAACTCACGCCCTTGAACTTGTTGTTTAACTTGGTTCACCGCACTATAAGCTGTGACACCAGAGCATGCATAAGTACAAGCCAAGCTTGCTGGTAAATCACCTAAATCATATAGATAACGCCCTGAAGGTACGATTACATATTCACTAAAACCACCATCAACTGCTACCCCTAGAGTACGTGGTCGATTACATAAATGCTCTTGCCCTTTTTCACAAATCGCACATTGACCACAACCTATCCATGGATAAACAACATAATTCTGCCCCACAGTTGCATTAGATGCTGTATCTCCCATTGCAACCACTTCACCAGCTATTTCATGACCTAAGGTGAAAGGTAATTTATGGTTACCTTTTAAATCTACTTTGTTGCCACCACCCAAATCAAAATGACCTTCCCATACATGAACGTCACTGTGGCAAACGCCACATGCTTTGACTTTAATTAGCACTTCATCACCCTTAGGCTCTGGGCGATCATATTGGTTACAAACTAATGCATTACCATAATCTTCAAATTGTTGGCTTTTCAAAATTTTTCTCCGATTTAAAATATTTAGTTTATTCGTGATATTGCTATCTGATTGATATCAAAACCAGTTAGCATCCATATCAACACACGTTTGATCATTTTTATCTAATATATGACAGTCTACCGCTGCTTTTGGAAGCTCATAGTTAAGAAAATACTGCGCTGCATGTTTTTTACCTAAGTAAAAATCACGCTCTGTATCTGAAGCTGTTTTTAGTTTTTCATTAGCCACTAATGCTTGTTTAACCCAAAGCCATGCCACTACGGTATGACCAAATGAATGTAAATAAAGTACCGAATTTGATAGGGTTTTCTCGACACTTTCTTGTTTAGCTACCGCGATAAGTGCATGAGTTGTCTGCTTTAAACACCGCCAACCATCATGCAATGCTTGTCCTAGCTGTTTGGTGTCAGCTATTGCTAATGAGTGCTCAATAGTCTGTTCCACTTGGCTTGACAAATAATTAAATGCCTCACCATTATTCATCATAATTTTTCGACCAAGTAAATCTAGAGACTGAATGCCTTCAGTACCTTCATGAATAGGGTTTAATCGGTTATCACGATATAAACGTTCTAAAGGATATTCGCGAGTATAACCATAGCCACCATGCACTTGAATAGCGATTGAATTAGCTTCTAGGCAATACTTTGATGGCCATGATTTAAGAATAGGTGTTAATATGTCTAGTAATAATGCAGATTTTTCTCGCGCTTGAGCGTCAGTACACCATGTTTTTTTATCAACTAATTGAGCGCCATAAAAAGATAAACACATACCTCCTTCAACAAAAGACTTAGCCTTTAACAACATACGCTTAACATCAGCATGTTGGATTATGCTTTGCTGAGGGCCATCTGGAACTCTATGTTTAGCATCACGACCTTGAGCTCTATCTCGAGCATAGTTAACTGCTTTTAAGTAAGCTGTATATCCAAGCGATACGGCTCCAATACCAACACCTATTCGTGCTTCGTTCATCATTTGAAACATATACTGCAAACCTTTTTGTGGTTCGCCAATTAAGAAAGCTTTTGCCCCCGTTTTTTCACCAAAACTGAGCATGGTTGATGTTGTGCCGCGATAACCCATTTTATGAATCAATCCTGCTAAGTTAACGTCGTTACGTTCTCCTAGTGTGCCATCATCATTAACCAAAAATTTAGGAACTATGAAGAGTGATAATCCTTTAATACCTTTAGGTGCTCCTTTAATACGAGCTAAAACTAAATGCACTATATTTTCACTCAAATCATGGTCGCCAGCTGAAATGAATATTTTATTACCACTGAGTAAATAATTTCCATCAACTTGTTTGACCGCACTACTTTGAATATCAGCTAAAGAAGAGCCAGCCTGTGGTTCAGTAAGCGCCATAGTCCCCATATATGTACCATCAAGTAACTTAGGTAAATAGAGATTTTTAAGTTTATCGTTAGCAAAATTTTTAATAACATTAGCATTGGCATGACTTAAAGAGGAATATGCATACGTGGCAATATTTGCTGCGCTTAATAATGCTTTACACGCGACTGAAATTGAAAAAGGCAATTGCATACCGCCTAGCTCATAACTTTGTGTCGCGGCGCCGAATCCAGCAGCATAATATTGACCTAACGCTTGATGAACTTCATCAGCAATCTTAACCTCTTGGTTAAGCATCTGCGGCTCATTCTCATCAACCAATGAGGCGTGAGGTTCAAAATAATCAACACCTAAATTGTGAGCAAGGTCTATTGTGGCACTAAACGTTTCTTTTGAATGGTCACAAAAATGCTCAAGGTGCGTTAACCTTTCTGTTTCAAACACATCAAAAAGTAAAAAATCAATATCTGTACGGTTAATTAAAGATGAACTCATCTGTGTTTATTTCCTAATATCAAAATATTCCAACCAGTAATCATGAAATATATTACCGCATAGCGAAACAAAAGTACACAAAACAAAATAATTTAGCTATCTTTTGTTTTAAATCATCCCACCAAATATCGCTGTGCGAAATAAGATTTTACTTTTTGTAGTTTTTTTTGTATTATCAACCTTACAAAAATTAATTCTCAACATTGAATAAACATCAGACAAGAATAGGATCCAAAATGAGTGAAATAGTTAGTTTAGAGTTACGTGACTCAATCGCATTAATAAAAGTGAATAATCCACCTGTTAATGCTTTGTCTTACTTAGTAAGAAAAGGGCTTATTGATTGCATTACCCAGGCCGATGAAAACACTAAGGTAAAAGCCATAGTGCTCTATTGCCTTGGTAGAACTTATTTTGCAGGTGCTGATATCACTGAATTTGGTAAACCTATGCAATCACCTAGCCTGCCAGAAGCATTATCATTCATTGATACGGTATCTAAACCAATAATTACCGCGTTGCATGGCACTGCGCTAGGTGGAGGCCTTGAAGTGGCCTTAACATGCCATTATAGAGTGGCCAACAGCAGCACTAAAGTAGGTTTACCTGAAGTACACTTAGGTTTACTACCTGGTGCTGGAGGTACTCAACGTTTACCGAGATTAATAGGTGTTGAAAAAGCATTGGATGTTATTGTTTCTGGACGTCAAGTAAAAGCAGCAGAAGCACTTTCATTAGGTATCATTGACAAAATTATTGATGGCGACGTTGTGGATGGCGCACTTAAATTTGCTCATGATGTAGTGGAGCAAAATTTACCTGTTAAACGCATATCTGAGATCACAGTAGATAAATCATTAGTTGCTGAAGATCTTATCAATAACTACAGAAAAAAAATCGCAAAGAAATTCCGTGGCTTTGAAGCTCCTCAAGCGTGTATATCAGCAGTTGAAGCATCAATAGACTTACCATTTTTGAAAGGTGTTGAAAAAGAAAGAAGCTTGTTTCTTGAATGTATGAAATCAACACAATCAGCATCGCAACGTCATATGTTTTTTGCTCAACGACAAGCAGCAGTAATTGATGATTTAGATAAAAAAACGCCGACTAGAGAAATTAATAACGTTGCCATTATTGGTGCAGGTACTATGGGGTCAGGTATTGCGTTAAGCTTTAGCAACGCTAATATTCCAGTCACTTTATTAGAGGTTAATGAAAATGTATTACAAAGTGGCCTTAATACAATAGAAAAATATTACCGTGGTCAGGCAGCTAAAGGACGAATTACCAATGAAAAAGCAGCATATCAACAAGGTTTAATTACTGGCACTTTATCTTATGATGATCTTAATGATGTTGATCTCGTTATAGAAGCGGTATTTGAAAGTATGGAAGTAAAACATCAAGTCTTTTCAAAATTAGATGAAGTATGTAAACCTGGCTGCATTTTAGCGAGTAACACTTCAACTTTAGACGTTGATGAAATAGCTTCTATTACAAAACGTCCACAAGATGTTATTGGTTTACATTTTTTCAGTCCCGCCCAAGTAATGAAATTATTAGAAGTCATTCGTGCAGAGAAAACCGCCGATGATGTCTTAGCAACAGCTATGAAACTAGGAAGTAAAATAGGTAAAATACCAGTAGTTTCAGGTGTTTGTGATGGTTTTATCGGTAATCGTATGCTCAAAGGGTATGGCCGTGAAGCTGGCGCATTATTGTTAGAAGGCGCTACACCTGCACAAATAGATAATGCAGTTTATCAATTTGGCATGGCAATGGGGCCAATGACGATGGCAGATTTATCTGGACTCGATGTAGGTTATCGAGTTAGAAAAGAGCGCAGAGAAAGCGGTGTGTTTGTACCTGAAACTGATGGAGCTATTAGCGATAGACTAGTTGAAAATGGACGTTTGGGACAAAAAAACCGAAAAGGTTATTACCGTTATGAAGAAAATTCCTACAGCCCTATTCCTGATGAAGAAGTAAACAAAATCATTAAAGAAACAGCGCAAAAGTTAGGATTCGAGCAGCGTGAAATTTCAGATGAGGAAATTGTTAAACGTTTAATTTACCCACTGATTAATGAAGGCGCCCAAATTTTAGATGAAGGTATTGCACAGCGCGCTAGCGATGTTAATGCTGTTTGGGTATATGGCTATGGATTCCCGGTTTATAGAGGCGGACCAATGTTTTATGCCGACAGTATCGGCTTAGAAAACATTCTGAATGACTTGAAATTATACCAAGAAAAATATGGTGATATTTGGCAACCCGCTCCTTTGCTTGAAAAACTAGTCAGTGAAGGTAAGCGCTTTAGTGACATATAACCCCTTTATATAAATAATTAAATAAAAATTCGGAGAAAATACAATGAGAGAAGCAGTTATCGTATCTACAGCACGTACGCCTATCGCAAAAGCATACCGTGGCGCACTTAATAATACTCATGGAGCAGAATTTGCGGGTCACGCTATAAAACATGCAGTTGAACGTTCAGGTGTAGACATCAATGAAGTTGAAGATGTCATTATGGGTTGTGGTTTACCTGAAGGAGCGACAGGTGGAAATATTGCTCGTCAAGCAGCATTAAGTGCTGGTTTACCTATCACAAGTAGTGGCGTTACCGTAAACAGATTTTGTTCATCAGGTTTACAGGCAATTTCTATGGCAGCTCAACGTATCATTGTCGACCAAGTTCCTGTTGCTGTTGCTGGAGGATTAGATTCAATCAGCTTAGTGCAAAATGAAAACACGAACCGCTTTAGAACACAAAGTGAATCATTAAAAGCAGCTTATCCTGGTATTTATATGCCGATGATTGAAACTGCGGATCTTGTTGCAAAGCGCTATAATATAAAGCGAGAAGCGATGGACAATTATGCCTTGCAGAGCCAACAAAGAACTGCCGCTGCACAGGAAGCAGGAAGATTTGATACTGAGTTAGCCCCAATAAATGTTAATCAAGCAATCTTTAATAAAGAAACAAAGAGCTATTCTTATCAAGATGTCACTTTATCTAAAGATGAATGTAATCGCCCTACAACTACATTAGAAGGTTTAGCTAGCTTATCACCTGTTATGGGAGAAGATGCATTTGTTACAGCTGGCAATGCAAGTCAGTTATCCGATGGTGCATCTGCCTGTGTATTAATGGATAGTAAACTCGCCGAACAACGCGGTTTATCACCATTAGGTACATACCGAGGCATGGTAGTAAGCGGGTGTGAACCCGATGAGATGGGAATTGGTCCCGTGTTTGCTGTGCCTAAATTATTAAAGCGTCATGGTTTATCAATTAATGATATTGATCTGTGGGAGTTAAATGAAGCTTTTGCTGTGCAAGTCCTTTACTGCCAAGAAAAACTACAAATAGATAGTAACAAACTCAACGTTAACGGCGGTGCTATCTCTATTGGTCACCCTTATGGCATGAGTGGCGCTAGAATGGTAGGCCATGCTTTAATTGAAGGTCAACGACGCAGAGCTAGATATGTAGTTACCACAATGTGTATTGGTGGTGGCATGGGCATGGCAGCACTGTTTGAAGTGAATAACTAATTATTTTGATCACTTTACCTAATCGTAGCGACTATAAAGATCAGTCGCTACTTTTGCTTTAATAAAGTAAAATATTTTAAAACATCAACACAATTTATAGCCATCCATTTCACTTGATGGTGAAAGTTTTAGGGTACTATGAATAATTGGATTTTATTTTTTAGCCTATTAGCAACCGCAATGGGACAAAGTGTTGTTTTTGCTTTAATGCCTGCATTAGGGCGAGAGTCAGGGTTAACTGAGCTACAAATCGCTAGTATCATCTCTTTTTCAGCGCTTGTTTTTGCGCTAGGTAGCACATTTTGGGGAAAGCGCGCAATAAAATGGGGTCGTAAGAATATCTTAATTATAGGCTTAAGTGGTTATAGTATAGGCACATTCGTCTTTGCCTCCGTTTTCTATTTAGGTATAAACAAGCAAATAGCGCCAGATCTTTTCTATGTTTTATTATTCACTGCTAGAATTCTACAATCTTGTATAATGTCTGCGACACCAACGTCAGCATTATCTTATGCCATATCGACTTGTTCAACAGCACAAATATTACCCACTATCAGTCGTTTAACTTCGGCTAATAATTTAGGGCAAATGCTAGGCCCAATGCTAGTCGGCTTTCTCGTTATTTTCGGGCTGTTAATCCCCTTATATACAATTACTATTTTCACTATATTAGCATTATTACTCGTTTGGCGGTTTCTGCCTGTTGACAAGCCCATTACAGCAAGCAATAACATAGAAAAACCTAATCAGTTTATACCAATTGAAAAAAATGAGTCTAATAGCTTTATTCCTTTTGCTGCCATCGCTGCTTCCTTATTTTGTGCTATGGCTATGATGCAACAGAGCTTAGGTTTTTTCATAATCGATGCATTAAAACAAAATGCTATCAATGCTGCAAGTATGCTAGGTATTGGTGCCATGATAGTTGCAGTCTGCTCTTTAATTACGCAATTATTTTTGCTACAACGTATAAAGACCAATCAATTGACATTACTTAAAATAGGTCTATTTACTTTGATTATAGGGCACTTAACCATTGCAACCTGTCATGATATTAATGAAATATATCTTGGCATGGCACTGCTTGGATTCGGAATGGGGTTTAGTTACCCTACGGCAGCAAGCATGGCAACAGGCCGATGCTCTATAGATCAACAACAAACCGCTGTAGGGTTAATTAGCGCAGCCCCAGCCATAGGGTTTATTTCTGGTCCTTTAATTGCCGCCTTTTTATATCAAAAAAATATAAACTTTCCATTCTTTGCAGCCACATCATTAATGATAATTGTATTCATATCAAGCCTCCAACTTAGAGAAAAACATAATTAAATTTCGCTATACGAAATAACCTTTCATAATAGTTGACTATAAAACCACCTAGTGTTACCTTATTTCTAAGATAGCATGATGTTTTATTGCTACTTGAAATACCGTATTCGATTAAAAATAAAATAACATTTGGGGAACGTATATGAGTAAAACATTACAAAACACACTTAAAAGAAAATTTAAGCTAACGACCTTATCCATATTTATAAGTGCCATCATTTTTCCAGTGCATGCACAGGGCGATACTGAAGTAGAAACTAAAAAGAAAAAAAAATCTGCTGATATTTTAGTCGAAAGAATAGAGGTTACTGCAAGAAAACGTACTGAAACTATTCAAGAAACACCTATAGCTTTGACAGCTTTTGGTGAAGATCAATTAAATACCTTGAAAGTACGAGATTTTAATGATCTCTCTGATGGTATGGCTAATGTAACGTTAGAGGATGTTGGCACTGCACGGGGCAATGCAAATTTTTCAATTCGTGGCCTTGGAATTAACAGCTCTATCCCTTCCATTGACCCTACTGTGGGTGTTTTTGTTGACGGCGTTTTCTTAGGTACAAATGGCGGTGTCGTCATGGATATGTTTGATCTTGAACGCATAGAGGTACTTAGAGGTCCGCAAGGTATTTTATTTGGACGCAACGTTACTGGTGGTGCACTATTGATTCATACCAAAAAGCCTAGTGATTACTTTGAATTTAAATCTAAAGCTTCTATTACCGGTGGCGAGGATGGTGGTGAAAATAAAACATTACAAGCTGTTGTAAATGTTCCTATTATAGAAAATTTATCTACAAAATTATCAGGATATTATAGTAATGATGATGGTAGTTTTACCAACCTTTATGACAACAGTGATCATGGAGCTTATAAGCAATCTATGATTCGTTCAACCACCTTATGGGAACCGTCTGATGATTTGAGTATTCTGTTTAAATATGAAACCGTTAGCTCAGAAGGAGATGGCCCTTCTGCTCAGAACCATACTAATGGTAGTGGCGTTGGCCCTGAATTAGCTTTCCCTGCCCCACATCCTCTAAATCCGTACGCAGTAACCTTTGATAGAGACACTCATGATTTATCTATAAATGAAAAAGGTTTTCAAAGTTTAGATATAGATATGGCGACATTAAATGTTGATTGGAATATTGCTGGCGGCACAGCAACTTATATTTTTGGCTATCGAAGTTATTCAAGCTCGACTTTAGGCGATATTGATGCACAGCCTTTTACCTTATTCCATTCATATTCATGGACAGAAAGCGAGCAGTTTAGCCATGAACTTCGCTTCAATAAAGAACTTGAGAACCAATCTAATATTACTTTTGGTATATATCAATATGCTAATGATTTAGAATATCATGAAAGACGTGTATTGCCTTTATCTTCAATTCCAGGAGGAATATATCAAGATGGCGGTGGTTTACATGATGCATCAAATATTAGTGCCTTTGCCGCAATAGATTTTAAAATATCAGAACAATTATCTGCAATAGCAGGAGCACGTTATACTAAAGAGAAAAAAGACGTTGATATTGTTTCTCTGAGTAAAAATGTATCAGCTATTGAAGATGGGCCTTACTTACCTCAAGGGCCTGGCTGTAATATTATTTTGAATAATGATTGTAATTTTGACTTTTCAGATGATGATGAGTGGACTAGTTTATCACCAAAATTAGGTTTGACTTACACTTTCAAAAACAGCGATTTAGTTTATGGTCATTGGACAAAAGGCTTCCGATCTGGCGGATATAATTTGCGAAATACCGCTGACATTAGTACACCTGAATTAGAAAAAGCAAACGGTCCTGGACCTTTTGATCAAGAAGAAGTTAGCAGTTTTGAAGTAGGTTATAAACTAACACGCGATTGGGGACAATTAAACGCTGCTACTTTCTACACATCAATTGATGATATGCAACGAGAAGTAAACTTACCAGCTCCAGATGGTTCAGTAATACAAGTAATCAAAAATACCGCCGAAGCCAGTATGTTAGGCTTTGAAATAGATGGCGTTATATTGTTAACAGATTCTTTAATTGCTACATTTAACTTTGGTATTATCAATGCTGAATATGACAAAATAATATATGATCTTAATGGTGATGGTATTGTTGATAATAAAGATACTGAGCTTGATATTCCTCGTGTACCTAAAACCACATACAGCATAGGTTTAAACCATGATATGGATATAGGTAGTTGGGGATATTTATCTTCTCGTATCAATTATTCACATCGCGATAAATCTTTCTATACTGATAACAATTTAGGGTTTATAGACGAGCAGGATATTATTAATGCCGGCTTAGATTTACACACAAATGATGAACAGTGGGTGTTTTCTGTTTTTGGTAAAAATTTAACTAATGAAGTTAAACACGGTAGTGATACGCAACTTTCTTTCGGTACTTTCTCTCCACTATCAAAAGGAAGGATAATAGGACTTGAAGTAACTTATTTTATGGAATAAATAATATAGGATCAGCTTCCAAACCAATAGAGTAATGTCGAGCGTTTAAGCTAATTGAACGCTCTTTAGAATGTACATAATAGGTCACAATGCAAGTTATGGCCTATTATGTAGGAGTTTTTAAAAGAGTTACACCTTACTTACTTCTATATTCTGCCAAGAGCACGATTGATATTGTTAAATCATACCATGACTACGATCATTCAATTGATATGCTTGTTCACTTCAAATCAAAAAGGTTAAGGATATTATTCAGATTTTTTAAAAAAGTTAAATATAAAATGTTCAGTAATTAAATTAATATACACCCGAGCCATCAAATTACTAAATAACTAACAGATGCTTGATAAAGATAAAGCATGACAATATTATTCTGCTGCTTCAGCCACTTTTGGTTTAGCTTCTTTATCTTCTGTTTTAACAACCTTACTTAAAAACATTTCTCTTAATTTAACATCAATATCTTTAGCCATTTCTGAGTGTTCTTCTAAATATTTAGTGGCATTTGCTTTACCTTGACCAATACGTTCACCATTACAGCTATACCAAGCGCCCGCTTTTTCCACAAAGCCATTTTGAACACCTAAATCAATTAATTCACCTAAGCTGTTAATACCTTGTCCATAAAGAATTTGAAATTCAGCTTGTTTAAAAGGTGGCGCTATTTTATTTTTAACCACTTTGACGCGCGTTTCATTACCTACAATTTCATCACCATTTTTAACCGCACCAATCCGCCTAATATCTAAACGAACAGAGGCATAAAACTTCAAAGCATTACCACCTGTTGTTGTTTCAGGACTGCCAAACATTACACCAATTTTCATACGAATTTGGTTGATGAATATTAGCATGGTATTAGATTTTTTTAAGTTTGCCGTAAGCTTACGCATTGCTTGTGATAACATACGTGCTTGCAGCCCCATATGAGAGTCTCCCATATCACCTTCAATTTCAGCTTTTGGCGTTAATGCGGCGACTGAATCGACAACAATGATATCAATAGCACCAGAACGCGTTAACATATCACAAATTTCAAGGGCTTGTTCACCCGTATCAGGCTGAGATACAAGTAATTCATCAATATTAACACCAAGCTTCCCCGCATAAACAGGATCAAGTGCATGTTCAGCATCAACAAAAGCACACACTTTACCTTCACGTTGCGCTTGCGCTATTACTTCTAATGTTAATGTTGTTTTACCGCTAGACTCAGGTCCGTAAATTTCCACGACACGACCAAAGGGTAAACCACCTGCACCCAGCGCAATATCTAATCCTAGAGACCCCGTAGAAATAGTTTCAACATCCATTGTAGTATTATCGCCAAGCTTCATTATTGAACCTTTACCGAACTGTCTTTCAATTTGGCTTAAGGCTGCTGCTAGTGCTTTTTCTTTATCTTCTTTCATGTTTTACTCCGCTGACAACGTCAGTAATGTCGTTTTGATATAGCAAGTATACTGTATGGTCGTACAGTATCAAGTTTTTTTACAATTTATTTTTTTTATTAATTGAAAATCAAATGATGATAATTTTAAGTTACTGATAATAATAGATTTTATAGCATTTTGTAACTTTTTAAAATTTTCTATCAAAAAGTTATAACGAGAATAATAATGACAAAAAAAGCGCTGAACATTTCTGTAAAGCGCTTTATATATTTTCTGTAGTTGCTATATTTATATATTTTTTGTAGTTACTATATTAGTTATGCTTTTTTCTAGATAGAGACAAACCAATTAATGATAGAGCTAAAATAGCTATTGATGAGGGTTCAGGTACAGAAACAGAGCCCACTTTTAATGCTGAATATTGTATAGTGCCACCTGCTGTTAAAATTTCACCAAAACCGTTACCGAAGAAGGTTACTGAAGTAAAGGTAGCTGAATCATCAATCGCCCCCACAAAGAATGCAGCCCCATTTGCTCCACCAGCTGCCGTTGCAGGGTTATCAGAAGCTTGAGTAGCACTGGCAACTTTAATTGCTGCTCCACCATCAAAACTAATAAATAACTCAGATGTAAAACAACAAGTTGCCCAATCACCTACTTCAAAACCTAATGCATTTATTGCACTATTAAAAGTAAAAGTTAACCCAGAGCCTGCACCAGTACCGTCTCCATTATCCTCAGGGTCTATTTTTATCATTTGACCTGTAGAGTTACTATAACTAGAACTATAAACACCTGCTGAATTACCATCTGATGTCGTGATAGTAAAATCTGGTTGTACCCAAGAACTACCAGAAGATATGCCTGTTAGTGTTGTTGAGCTTACTGAACCACCAGCATTAGTAACCGTTGATAAAAACTGACTTTGACCATTAGTAATTGTGTCGTAGTAATCAATAATGGTGGCTTGTGAAGCGCTCGCTATAAAAAATAAGGAAATAGAGAGTGTTTTAATTGCTTTGTTTATCATAAAATAATGCCCTGTTAGTATTGTTGTTTATTAATCGCCTACTCAAAGATAAGCAAAAAGTATTCCAAAACAAAAAGCAAACTTAACCAACTGAAAACAAATATTTTTATTTTTAAATATTCATTTGCGTTATATTAGGTGTAAAATAAACTGACATTACTGTTTATCACCTCATATTAAAAATAGGTATATAATCAAACATTAACAATATAATATTAAATGAAATAAACAACCTTCCAAATAGTACCTTTTACCAATGACTACCAGCCAAGATTTATCACAACACACCCCCATGATGCGCCAATACCTTACCATTAAGGCTGAATTTCCTAATATTTTAATTTTTTATCGTATGGGCGATTTTTATGAGCTATTTTTTGATGATGCGAAAAAAGCGTCTGATTTATTAGATATATCTTTAACAGCCCGAGGTAAAACAGGGGGTAATGCTATTCCTATGGCCGGGGTTCCTTACCATGCAGTAGAGAATTATTTAGCTAAATTAGTGCAATTAGGTGAGTCTGTTGCTATTTGCGAACAAATTGGTGATCCTGCAACAAGCAAAGGCCCTGTTGAGCGAAAAGTGGTGAGAATTATAACGCCAGGTACGGTCAGTGATGAAGCGCTATTATCAGACAAACAAGACAATTTAATTGTTGCCATCGTTGAAAATAATTCTCGTTCTAAGAAATCCTCAGATCCCTGCTTTGGTCTAGCTTATCTTAATATGACCAGTGGTCGTTTTGTAATAACAGAGCCACAAACCAATGAGCAATTACAAGCAGAGTTACAGCGCCTTTCTCCTGCTGAACTGCTATATCCAGAAACACTTTCAAATACGCTAGACATTAAACAATATAAAGGCTTACGTCGACGCCCTGAATGGGAATTTGATCTTGAAACAGCCCTTGCCTTACTGAATAACCAATTTGGCACAAAAGAACTTACTGGCTTTGGCGTTGCGGATAAATTTTTAGGTTTATCTGCTGCGGGGTGTTTATTTCAGTATGTAAAAGACACCCAACGTACGGCACTACCCCATATACGGGCAATAGTTTGTGAATCAGCAAGCTCGGGTGTAGTACTTGATGCCGCAACTAGGCGTAATTTAGAGTTAACACAAAATCTTCAAGGGGGGGTGGATAATACATTAGCCGCGATATTGGATAAATCTTCGACTCCGATGGGCTCGCGTTTATTAAAGCGCTGGCTGCATTTTCCGTTACGAGATTTAAGCGTTTTAAAAAATAGACAAGATGCAATAGAACAAATTATTACCACTGATTTACATCTAGACGTGCAACCAGTGCTTAAAGGTTTGGGTGATATTGAACGAATTGTTTCGCGTATTGCTTTAGGCTCTGCAAGGCCGCGTGATTTCGCTCGTTTACGTAATGCGCTACAAGTTTTGCCTGAATTACAACAAACACTATCACCATGCAACACTGGCTATGTTCATGCACTTTCAAAATTATTGTTACCTATCCCAGAAATACAGAATTTGCTCGAACAAGCCATTGTTGAAAACCCTCCTGTACTTATTCGCGATGGTGGTGTTATTGCTGCTGGCTATAACACTGAACTCGATATACTTCGTGATTTAAGTGATGGTGCTACTGATTTTTTAACGCAATTAGAACAAAAAGAAAAAGAGCGCACGGGGATTCATTCATTAAAAGTGGGTTATAACAAAGTCCATGGTTTTTTCATTGAAATGAGTAGAACCGCAGCAAATGATGTACCTGACAATTATATTCGCCGTCAAACTTTAAAAAACAACGAACGTTTTATTACCGAAGAATTAAAAGAGCACGAGCATAAAGTTCTCAGTGCCCAAAGCCAGTTTTTAGCCCTCGAAAAACGTTTATACCAAGAATTATTTGATAAAATATTGCCAGAAATAGCGAGATTACAAAGCCTTAGCCAAGCAATTGCTGAACTGGATGTGCTTGCCAACTTTGCCGAAAGAGCAATAACCTTACACTATGTAAAACCACAATTAAGTGAACAATCAGGCATTAATATTGATGCAGGTAGACACCCCGTTGTAGAGCAAATGACCCATGAAGCTTTTATTCCAAACCCTGTTGTTTTAACCCAGCAACGAAAAATGTTGATTATAACTGGCCCCAATATGGGGGGTAAATCAACTTATATGCGCCAAACCGCTTTAATAGTTTTACTTGCACATATTGGTTGTTTTGTTCCTGCTGATAATGCTCAAATAGGGTTAGTTGATAGAATATTTACCCGTATAGGTGCCTCAGATGATCTCGCCAGCGGTCGTTCAACATTTATGGTAGAAATGACCGAAACAGCTAATATTCTTCATAATGCAACAGATAAGAGTTTAGTGTTACTTGATGAAATTGGCCGTGGCACAAGTACTTACGATGGTCTTTCTCTCGCTTGGGCATGTGCAGAAATGCTAGCACTTAAAACAAAGGCGTTTACTTTATTTGCCACTCATTACTTTGAGTTAACATTACTAGCGCAAGAAATTTTAACTTTAGCCAATGTGCACTTAGATGCCATGGAACATGATGACAACATAGTATTTATGCATGCAGTACAAGAAGGTGCTGCAAGTAAGAGCTTTGGCTTACAAGTTGCCCAACTTGCTGGTGTGCCTAAAGCAGTGATTAACCGCGCCAAACAACGATTAACCGAATTAGAAAACAAACAAGCGCCTTCTATTTTACCAGCTCAATCTGAAAATTTTCAGCAGTTGTCGTTAGTAGCTGAAGATCATCCAGCAATTGATACGTTACGTGATATTGATGTTAATAATTTATCGCCTAAACAAGCGTTAGATTTATTGTTTGAATTAAAAGAGTTGCTGTAGATCGAAACAAATTCACCTTGTTATTGCACATAGCTCTGAGTTGAAAAGAAATTTAATCAAATTGATATAACTTGATTTAAAATATTTTTAAAAGTTGTCCCAGCCCAATTAACGTAAAAAGGCTGTAAGTGTTACTTTACAGCCTTTAAATCCCCCCAAATATATTAGAAAATATACTACTGAACTTCGAATAAAGCTTCTATAGACAGGTTTTGTTGGCTTAATATGTCACGAAGTCGCTTAAGGCCTTCAACTTGAATTTGACGAACACGTTCACGAGTCAATCCAATTTCAAGGCCAACATTTTCTAATGTTTCAGCCTCATAGCCTAATAAGCCAAAACGTCGAGCTAATACTTCTTTTTGTTTAGGGTTTAACTCGTTAAGCCAGTGAATAATATTATTGCTCATATCTTCTGATTGTAAGTCTGCTTCGGGCCCTCCGCAGTCTTCATCAGCAATCACATCAAGCAAAACCTTCTCTGTATCCCCTGAAAAAGGAGTATCTACTGAGGCTATACGTTCATTCAAACGCAGCATTTTTGTAACATCTTCAACAGGTTTACCTAATAAATTTGCTATATCTTCTGCTGTGGGTTCATGATCTAATTGTTGAACAAGCTCACGGGAAGCACGTAAATAAATATTTAATTCTTTAACAACATGAATTGGTAAACGAATAGTGCGCGTTTGATTCATTATAGCGCGTTCAATAGTTTGGCGAATCCACCAGGTAGCGTACGTTGAAAAACGAAATCCCCGTTCTGGATCAAATTTTTCAACGGCACGAATCAAGCCTAAATTACCTTCTTCAATTAAATCAAGTAACGGCAAACCGCGATTATTATATCGTCTGGAAATTTTAACCACTAAACGTAAATTACTTTCGATCATACGTTGACGAGATGCTTTATCACCTTTAAGAGAAAGACGCGAGAAATATATCTCTTCTTCTGCACTTAGTAACGGTGAAAATCCTATTTCACTTAAATAAAGTTGAGTGGCATCAACATTTGATGCTTTATCTTCTTTACTTTTTAGTACTGTGGTTTGGTTTGTTTCTTTTCCCATGCTGCACTCCAATTATAGCAAACTTGCATTTAGTATTATTTATTCACACTAACTCCAGTTATTTTTTGTCGGTAGGTATTTTCTATGCGTTAAATTTAACAGAAATACACGATTATAATTATATGTACTTATTTTTTGGGTAAATACTTCAAAGGATCAACTGATTTTCCGCGAAAGCGAACTTCAAAATGAAGCATGACTCTTTGCGCGTCGGTGTCACCCATTTTTGCTACGATATCTCCAGCTTTTACAAACTGTTGCTCTTTTACTAAGATTTTATCATTATGGGCATAGGCACTTAGATAATCATCATTATGCTTTATAATAACTAACTTGCCATAGCCTCTTAATGCGCTACCTGCGTAAACTACTTTACCACTTGCCGTTGCTCTAATATTAGTTCCACGGCGGCCAGCGATATCTATTCCTTTATTACCTTGTGCTTTGGAAGAAAACCAATCAATAATTTTGCCTTTAACAGGCCATTTCCATCGACTAATTTTTTGAGAAAAATCTGATTTTGATAACGGCTCTTTCTCAACTTTCTTCTTACTTACATTTTCACCATACGCTTGCTTTTTTGAAGATGCAATAGGCTTTTTAACTACTTGAATACTGGTCGGATTAGAGCTTTTAGTCTGCTTTGTACTGGAGTGCACATTCTTACTAGCTTGCGAACTTTTTCTTTGATTATTAGCAACTAAAATTAATTTTTGATTTGGAAAAATATTATAAGGAGGTGAAATATTATTCAATTTAGCTATTTGTCGCACATCCGAATTAGCCCGCCATGCAATTGAATACAGGGTTTCACCTGGTTGTACCGTGTATTCTCTTGCGTTAATCGTGTTTTGAGTTTGTTGGTTTAACGGTGTACTACCATAAACAGTTACAACAGGCGCGGGGGATTGACGAGAAGAGCAAGCCAAGAGGTTAAGAATAAAAACAGTACAACAAAATAGTTTACATAATGCCTTAAAAGTAAAAACTGTATTATTTTTGTCTTGTTTATCTCTCATGATGCAACCAACAAGCTATTTATTTTACAATGAAATAGGTAATGACAATCAAGGCAACAAGCCCCCACCCCAAGACATCAATCCATTTACGTAAGTTTTTTTCCATCGCGCTCCCCCCCCATTGAATAAGGCCTGCAACCAAAAAGAACCGCATACCTCTGCCAACAGCTGAAGCAATTAAAAAAGGCAAAAAAGCCATTTGTAAAAAGCCAGCACTCACTGTAAATAATTTATAAGGTATGGGTGAAAAGCCTGCGATGAAAACGACCCATACACCCCATTTACTAAACCATTCCATTGCCGTATCAAAGCGAGGTTGGTAACCAAATTCAGTTATTAAGGGTTGTATCCAAGGTTCAAACATTAAATACCCAAGTAAATAACCTACTACCCCACCCGCAATTGAGGCTATAGTTGTGATACTTGCTAATCGCCATGCTTTTTCAGGCTTTGCAAGCACCATAGGCGCAAGTAAAACATCAGGTGGAATAGGAAAAAATACAGATTCAGCAAAGGTTAGTAATGCCAGTATCCTTGGTGCAAACTTATGCTCAGCCCATTTTAACGTCCACTCATAAATGGCAGAAAATAGCTTCATTACATTAACGCCCCTGCAACAAGAGGAACAAAACGCACCGCTTCTACTTGCTTTTCATTGTAATTGTTACCTTGTCGGGTAATAATTTTTAATATTTGTGTTTTATCACCAACTGGGATAACTAAACGACCGCCATCAACAAGTTGTTCTAATAATGCTTGTGGCACGGTCACTGCGCCAGCAGTGACGATAATGGCGTCAAATGGTGCTTTGCTTGCCCAGCCCTGCCAGCCATCACCATGTTTCAATGAAATATTATGTAAGTCTATTGCGCGTAAACAACGTTTAGCTTGAAATTGCAGTGATTTAATACGTTCAACGGAAAACACTTTCTCAGTAAGTTGCGCTAAAATTGAAGTTTGGTAACCTGAACCAGTTCCTATTTCTAAAATGCTCTTTGGCTGAAAATCTTTTAGTAATAACTCTGACATTTTTGCCACGATATAAGGCTGAGAAATCGTTTGTCCTTGCCCAATAGGTAAGGCCGTATTGTCATAAGCTTTATGAGCCAGTATTTCTGGAATAAATATATGACGAGGCGAGTTAGCAATAGCCTGTAAAACGAGCGGGTTTGAAATACCTTGGGCCTGTAATTTATGGGCAAGTAACTCACCACTACGTTTCGATTTACCAACTGTGCGAGAGTTTTTTCTTTGACTCATCATATCGTTACTTCATCCATCCATTCTCGCATACTATCAATGCTGTTATGTGCCGTCATATCAACAGTTAACGGGGTTACTGAAACATAATGGTTAGCCACGGCATCAAAATCAGTGCCTTGACCACCATCAAGCTCTTTGCCTAATGTACCATACCAATAAATATCTCGTTGCCAAGGGTCTTTCATTTTTTTCATCATTTCGGCTTTGTGCCTGTGCCCTAGCCGAGTAACTTTAATTCCTTGGATTTGCTCAATGGGCACATCGGGTACATTAATATTTAGAATTTGGTCAGCAGGTAAAGGGTGTTTATGAATGCGTTTAATAATTTGCGCTGTGATTATTGCTGCTGTTTGGTAGTGCTTTTCATGCTTGCCAAGTAATGATACAGCTATTGCTGGTATTCCCATATGTCGACCTTCTGTGGCTGCAGCAACAGTACCCGAATACAAAGTATCATCACCTAAGTTAGGACCTTTATTAATACCAGCTACAACTAAGTTTGGTGTAGGTGAAACAAGTTGGCTAACGCCTAAATGAACTGAATCCGTAGGTGTTCCATTAACCGAGATAAAACCATTTTCTAGTGTTTGTGCTCTCAACGGGTTCAGTAAGGTTAACGAATTACTTGCACCACTACAATTTCTGTCTGGTGCAACTACTGTTACGTCAAAATACTTAATTAATTCCTGCTGCAATACTTTAATACCTAAAGCATGAACGCCATCATCGTTACTTAGTAATATTTTCATTGGGTATTTGGCTCTATATTTTGACTTGGCTTTGTATTTCACTCACATTAGTACGCTGCGTACCATCTTGATAATCAATTAATTCACGCAGTACGGTTGTTGCATATGAACCTGCAGCAAGCGAAAAGCATACTTTTACATCGGGTAAATCACTATTTTCACTGATATTATTAGAAGCGGCTTCTTTAGGTAATATTTCAAGATCAGCGTCATTAATAATTAAGCGAATACGACGACGCTCTTGTTTCAAACCAAAACGGGGTAAACCTTGAGCAAATTCATGATGTTTTTCCGCCACTTCTTGTTCAAATATTTTTGGCTGTGCTTCTGTCATTAAGTCACCCGCCCCCCACATTGCAGCAGTAATATCTATATCCTTGTCGATTAAACGTTGTTTAATTACCTCATCAATTTCTTCCAAGCGAAACACCGACTGTGTACCTGCTAGCATCACGACATCGCCGATGGATAATTTATCAAATGAATTTTGTTTAATACGTTCATTAATCATGTCATTAAAAATAGCCGAGCGTGCAGCAGATAAATACATGCCTCTTTTTTTCTTATCTTTCACTTTAGTACCAGAAAATAGAGCTAGCGCGCAATCAAGATTACCACCGTGAATACCAAAACGCTGTTCACCAAAATAATTAGGAACACCATGCGCAATTATTTTTTCCCAACGTTTAAATAAGTCCTTTAAATTAGTAACGTTACGAATAACTAATTCAAACCGATTACCTGTTAAAGCACCTGTACGGAGTTTTTTGTTATGTCTTTTATAACTAAGTACTTCAACACCTTCAATAGTAAGATCTGCTAAATCATACACTTGCTTACCTGGAACATGAACACCAAACCACTGCTCTGTCACCGCAAAACGATCTTTTAACCCAGCATAAGAAACAAGTTGTTCTTTCACCTTAAAATACTTGGCTAGTTCGCGTGCAACAAAAACGGTATTCGCCCCAATTTTTTTTATGTAAATAAATAGGTGTTCTCCTTCTCCACAAGGTAAAAATGGTAACTGCTCAAATACGCAAAAATCTTGAGGATTTGCTTTTAATAAGCCGGTTGATTTCGGTTTACCGTGTAAGTAGGCGGGTTCTAGTAACATGCTAATTCTCTAAATTATATTTTTAATTCACATTAAGTATCGGTACAAGTAAATAGTAACGGCGCTAGCGTTACTTTTAATTAACAATCGATCTAAGTAATACTACGCAATGCACGGCAATCCCCTCTTTTCGCCCAGCATATCCCAAAGTTTCTGTGGTTGTGGCCTTGACATTAATTTGCGCTACGTTGCAATTTAAGTCTTCTGATAAACATTTACGCATGGCTAATAAGTGTGGTGCCATTTTCGGTGCTTGCGCAATAATAGTGATGTCGCTATTACCGATTTTATAGCCTTTTTCTGTCATTAACCCCACGACATGACGCAACAATATACGGCTAGAAATATTTTTATATTCGCCGTCAGTATCAGGAAAATGATTACCAATATCAGCTAAACAAAGGGCACCTAAAATAGCATCACATAAAGCATGAATAGCAACATCTCCGTCTGAATGAGCAATAAAGCCTTGCTCAAAAGGAATGCTAACACCACCAAGTATTAAAGGCCCTTTTCCGCCAAATTTGTGTACATCAAAACCATGACCTATGCGCATGTTTTACCCTTTATATTCTTTGATTGGTTGTTAATTTACGTTGTTGTTCTAAATAGAAGCTTGCTAATAATAAGTCTTCTGGTCGGGTTATTTTTATGTTATCTCGTCTTCCTAAAACCAGTGAACAAGGTAGGTTCAACGATTCGATAGCTGACGCTTCATCTGTGATTGGCAAACCTTTTAGTTGTGCGTGCTCTATCGCTTTTATTAATGTATTTGCTTTGAACATTTGTGGTGTATATGCATGCCATAGTAAGCTACGTTCAATCGTTTTATTCACCTGTACAGTCTGATGTTGACTCGTATTATTAGCGAGTTTCATGGTATCAACTACTGGCGCTGCTAAAATACCGCCATTATTATTGTTGAGACAGTGGTCAATTAATTTACTTATATCGTCATGTGTTACGCAAGGGCGGGCTGCATCGTGCACAAGCACCCATTCTAATGCATTAACCTGCTGTAAACCGTTTAACACAGAGTCAACACGTTCTTTGCCACCAGACACTCGTATAATATTAGGGTTATTTAGCAAAGCTGTTTGCTCAAAATAATCATCATCGTCACTTAATACCAACACGACTTTCGAAATGCTTTTATGGCTGAGTAAACGGTTGACTGTGTGACTTAAAATGGTTTCATTATTAATTGTTAAATATTGCTTAGGGCATAAAGCTAACATACGCTTACCTACGCCAGCAGCAGGAACAACAACAGTAAATTGTTGTTCTTCATTTAATGTGTTTTTTTGTTCCAGCTTCTCACTCGACACTACAAGGACACTCACAACTAATAAAGCCCCTTATCAGTATCGTTTTTTATCGACGAACTTTTATTAGGGATAACGCGAAAGAATGTTTCATTTTCTTTAATCATACCTAACTCATTTCTCGCTCGTTCTTCTATCGCTTCAGTACCAAGCTTGAGGTCATCAGTATCTGCGTATAATAATTTGTTACGCTGTTGCAACTTTAAATTAACCAGCTTTTGTTGAGCAACATCCTCTTGTAAATCAATATAATCAGGCACACTGTTTTTACCGAACCAAAGACGGTATTGCAATAAACTCAAAACAATAAATAACAGTGCTGTAAATGTGCGCATGAGTACCTAATAAAAAGCCTAAAAAACACAGAGTAATAAAAAATTATTACTATTATATGGACTTATTATTTATAAGGCTAATGGTTGTTTAAAGTCTTTCCAGTTAATAGCACAAGAAAGTAACAATTCTCGTAAACTTGGGATAATAGGTTGTAATTTAGCACTTTGAGCATTGATATGAGTATTGCTAAAAGGCACCGCTTGCCAGCAATGACCTGCACAAGCTGCTAACATCACTTTTTTATTTGGCTTAAGCAATTTAAAGGTTTTGTGTTGGTTCAAATCACCCTGTACATTTTTGTTCTCTTCACTCAATGTAAACCACCCCGAAGTATTTGTTCTAAGTCGTTTATTGGCTATATCAATTCTATCGATGCAATCTAAAGCGACTCGTTGCTCATTGAGGATTGGAACCACTAAGCCAAGGTTTAACTCGTTAGTTAAATACCATGAAAAAATCTCATGCGATGTTTGTCCGGCGAGCGTTAGTTTCGACGCTTGTTTGGCTGACCAACTTGCATTTTGAATATCTAATGTTAAGGGGGTTTTACCTTGCGCTTTTACCTGCATCATTAAATGAGCAGTACGATTTATATAATGCGGTAAACTCTTCAAACGCCCTTGTAAACTTTTAACTTGACCTATTTCTGTATTAGCAAGCATACGCAACTCTCGCTCATAGAGCGCATTGCATAATTCGGCAAAGTCCTTACTTTGCAGATCTGTTTGCCAAAAAGAAGTTTGAGACATCTATCAATAAATCAAGTAATTATACCCGTATTGTTTAAGCATACTTGATTGTAGATAAAAGATACAACGACATATAAACAAAAATCGAGCCTTAAGGCCCGATTTTATTTATTAACATATAATAATTTAAACAAGTAACATACTACTTGTTACTACAAGGCCTTATTGACCTTTAATTTCAGACAAACCATTATATACCGCTTTGTCACCTAAAAATTCTTCAATACGTAATAATTGATTGTACTTAGAAACACGGTCTGAGCGACATAAAGATCCTGTTTTAATTTGGCCAGCTGCAGTACCTACTGCTAAATCAGCAATAGTTGCATCTTCTGTTTCACCTGAGCGATGAGAGATAACCGCTGTATAACCAGCATCTTTCGCCATTTTAATGGCTGCTAATGTTTCAGTTAATGATCCAATTTGGTTAAACTTAATTAAAATTGAGTTGGCGATATTTTTATCAATACCCTCTTTTAATATTTTAGTATTGGTTACAAATAAATCATCACCAACAATTTGTACTTTATCGCCTAATAATTCAGTTTGGTATTTAAAACCATCCCAGTCTGATTCATCTAAACCATCTTCAATTGAAACAATTGGGTACTGATTACAAAGCTCAGCTAAAAAGTCAGAAAATTCATTTGAGGTAAATTGCTTGCCTTCACCTTTAAGATCATAAATACCTTTGTCTGCATCATAGAATTCAGACGCTGCACAGTCCATTGCTAATGTTACATCTGAGCCTAACGTATAGCCTGCTGCTGCAACCGCTTCTTTAATTACCGCTAAAGCATCAGCGTTAGAAGCCAAATCTGGCGCAAAACCACCTTCATCACCTACGGCTGTATTTAACCCTTTAGCTGATAATACTTTTTTCAGGGCATGAAATATTTCAGCGCCCATGCGTAATGCTTCTGAAAAGTTTTTAGCGCCTACAGGTTGAATCATAAACTCTTGAATATCAACATTATTGTCGGCATGTTCACCACCATTAATGATGTTCATCATAGGTACTGGTAAGCTATAAACTCCTGGTGTGCCATTTAAATCGGCAATATGTTCAAATAATTGCACGCCTTTGTCTGCGGCAGCAGCTTTTGCTACAGCAAGAGAAACCGCTAAAATAGCATTAGCACCAAATTTTTCTTTATTTTCTGTGCCATCTAAATCAATCATTATTTTGTCAATCGCGGCTTGTTCAAGCGCATTCTTGCCAATTAACGCTGGAGTGATATTATTTCTAATGGCAGCAACGGCATTAAGAACGCCTTTTCCTAAATAACGTTTATCACCATCACGTAATTCTAATGCTTCACGAGAGCCTGTTGATGCACCTGATGGTGCTGCAGCACGCCCCCAAGCACCTGATTCTAAATAAACATCGGCTTCAACGGTTGGGTTCCCACGTGAGTCCATAATTTCGCGTGCTAAAATTTTACTAATATTTGACATTATATTTCCTTCAAGAACTAAAAAACAAAAACCGCAGCACAGGGCTACGGTTTGAAATGACTTAAAACTAACTTAACTGCTTTTTTTGATGTTCAAAAGACGCAGCAATAAAGCTTTCAAATAATGGGTGTCCGTCACGCGGAGTTGAATTAAACTCTGGATGGAACTGCCCAGCAACAAACCATGGATGATCAGCTATTTCAATCACCTCAACTAAACTTTTATCGGTTGATAATCCCGAAAAAATCAAACCTGCTTGGCTTAACTGTTCTCGGTACTTATTATTTACCTCATAACGATGACGGTGTCTTTCATAAATTGTTTCACTACCATATACGTCACATACTTTGGTTCCTTTCACTAGGTGACACAATTGTGAACCTAAACGCATAGTTCCGCCCAAATCTGACTTTTCATTGCGATATTCTACTTGACCTTCTTCATCAAGCCATTCACTGATCAAACCTACTACTGGATGCGGTGTTTCGGCATTAAACTCCGTACTGTGGGCATTAGTTAGACCAGCAACATTACGCGCAAACTCAATTAAAGCTACTTGCATACCTAAACAAATACCTAAATAAGGTATTTTATTTACACGTGCATATTCTGCTGTTGAAATTTTACCTTCTACACCACGTTCACCGAAGCCGCCTGGAACTAGAATAGCATCTAAGTCTTTCAGTATTTCAGTACCTTTAACTTCAACATCTTGTGAATCAATATATTTAATATTCACAGTAACTTGATTTTTCAAACCCGCATGTTTTAATGCTTCATTTACCGATTTATAGGCATCAGGAAGTTCGATGTATTTTCCTACCATACCAACTGTAATTTCACCTTTAGGGTTTGCTTCATGATAAAGCACTTCTTCCCATTCGCTTAAATCTGCTTCAGGCGCATCGATACAAAAACGTTTAGTCACTAATTCATCAGCACCTTGAGATTTTAATAACGCTGGAATTTTATAAATACTGTCAACATCACGCATTGAGATAACAGCTTTTTCTTCAACATTACAAAATAATGCTATTTTTGCACGTTCGCCATTTGGAATAGGTCTATCAGAACGACATACTAAGATGTCTGGAAAAATACCGATAGAACGTAAATCTTTTACTGAATGTTGAGTTGGTTTTGTTTTAATCTCGCCTGAAGCAGCTAAATAAGGTACTAACGTTAAATGCATAAACATAGCACGTTCACGGCCTACTTCTGTGGCTAATTGACGGATAGCTTCCAAGAAAGGTTGTGACTCAATATCACCTACCGTTCCCCCAACTTCAACCATAGCAACATCGTAACCTTCAGCACCTTCAATCACACGACGCTTAATGTCATTAGTGATATGAGGAATAACTTGAATAGTAGCACCTAAGAATTCACCTTTACGTTCGCGCGCTAGAATATCTTGATAGATACGACCCGTTGTAAAGTTATTTCGTCTGGTCATTTTAGTACGAATAAAACGTTCATAATGACCTAAATCTAAATCAGTTTCTGCTCCATCTTCAGTAACAAATACTTCACCATGTTGAATTGGACTCATAGTACCAGGATCGACATTAATATAAGGGTCGAGTTTCAGCATGGTTACTTTTAATCCGCGGGCTTCAAGAATAGCAGCTAATGAAGCAGCGGCAATGCCTTTACCAAGAGACGAAACTACGCCGCCAGTAACAAAAATATATCTAGTTGTCATGTCTACACCGATGTAAGGGAAATACAGAATTTTTTTTGCCTATTTTTTAGCGTTAACCTAGTACTAACAATGTGGTTACGTTACCATGATTTAATGGCCATTTTCATTGAAAATGCACTAAAAAACAGGCTAAAAATAAATAAAGCAGGACGGGAAAGTATTATACTTAAAATAGAGACTAACAACAATAACAACTGTTAAGTGAAAGTTAAAATAAGCATTTTTTTATATAGCGTTACTCGTTATGATAGCACTATGATTTTCAAGGTAAGCATTTTATGAATAATAATTTAGAAAAAGTATTAACAGCCATCGACGAGATTAATCGTCAAGATACTAATGTCACTATAGTAAATAATACTGAGCACCCTAAAGAATTACTTTATGGACAACGCATGACCGCTTGCTTAATGCAACATTGGCCACAAGCAAGTGAATTATTACAAATAGCTGTTCGTGCTCAACACATTAAACGTTGGCATTTAAAGCGTACCGAGTTTGCTCAAGGTAAAGCGGGGTATTATCAATGGCGTATTGCGCTGGGTAAATTTCATGCAGAACTAACGGCTAATTTAATGCGCGAACAAGGTTATAATGATGAACAAGCAAAACAAACAGCTTCTATCATCTGTAAAGAAAATTTAAAAGATAAGGCATCAAGTCAGCTTAACAAGGACAGTCAAACCCTAGAAGATGTTGCCTGTTTAGTTTTTCTTGAACATTATTTTGACGCCTTTGCTGATAATTACCTCAAACAAGATAACGAGGCTAAAATTATTCGAATTGTACAATTAACTTGGAAAAAAATGTCTGAAGAGGCTCACAATATTGCTTTACAAATGTCTATGCCTTCACATTTGGCTGATTTAGTAAATAAAGCACTGGCTTAATTAGTTTGCTGTATCAAGCAAAAGAGTTTTTGGATATGTTTGATTAAAGATGCCTAAAATGGATTACTTCGTTATCAAAAACTTAATCGACTTGAAATAAAGTAATCCAGCTAAAGCTTTAAATTAAAGAAAAATAGTAATATAACCCGTATCACTTGCTAACAGGTAAGCGCCATAAAAAAATAAAAGGGCCAATTACAAGTGCAACAACCAACAAAGTAAGCATAATATTTTGCAATAAATAGGACGACCAAACAACTGAAAGAACAATCATTAACAGTGCAACTCTTTTGGCTTTTCGTGGGATACTTCTGTTTTGTTGCCATTCATGAATTAATGGCCCAAAGGTTTTATTGTTCAACAATTTTTGTTGCATTCTAGGTGATGATTTTGCAAAACATGCCGTTGCCATAAGCAAAAACACCGTGGTTGGTAATACGGGTAACATAGCGCCTAATATAGCTAAACCAACACAAAAAATACCCGTAATTTTCCATAGAAAAACTTTAATTTTGCCTCTGGTAGAAACAGGTACAGGGCAGTTACCTGTTACAACATCAGATTTAGTCAGCATCTCTTGCCTTTGTGTTTCTTGGTTTTGATTCACCACTGACCCCGTTATTCGCGCGTCAAGTTCACTTTAACTTTATTGTTTGTATCTCTACTCTTTCGAATCAAGACATTATCACTTTGAATAAGTTTATTGTTCTCACCATCATGGGTGCTCAGCAATGATTTGGCGAGTCTGTCGTACAATAACACATTCACTGACGCAGCTAAATTCATACAACCAACAGTTGGTACATAAACCACCTCATCAGCATAATCTACCATTTTTTGACTAATTGTGCCGTCTTCAGGTCCAAAAATATACAGTGCTTTTTCTGGGTGCTGAAAATACGGTAATGGCATTGCGCCTTCAACTAAATCTACACAAATAATTTTAGTCTGTTCTGGTAATAAAGCACGTAAGGTTTGCACATTTTCAAAATTATCCGCGGGCTTTAACGGAATTTTATCTCGCGCATTTTTAGTGTCTGTATTATGTTTAGCACCATTATGTTTAGCCGCATTGGCATAACGTTGCCCCGTGTAAAGCACTTGATCAACACAATAACACCCTGCTGCCCGCATAACTGCACCAACATTACTCGGGCTTTTAGGGTTTGTTAAGCCAATAGTTATATGGCTGTTTTCCATTTGTAATTCTTTACCTATCGCCATTGTTGATAATAACAATTTACTCATGAATGTTTCTCTTGTGCTTTTACTTGCTGCCAATATTGTTCTAGCTGTTCAAGGCTATGCTGTGAAAAGTCACGCTTAGACTGTAGCACTTGTGCTTCAACACCATGAAAACGTTTAGTAAACTTCTGGTTCGCTTTACGCAATAAGGTTTCTGGGTCTTGCTTAGCATGTCGGCATAAATTGACCACAGCAAACATTAAGTCTCCTAACTCTTCACCTAAAGCATCAGCGTTAATTTCTGGAGCATATAATTCATCCTTAACTTCAAGTACTTCTTCTTCAATTTTAGCAAAAACATCTGCTATATTGTGCCAATCAAAACCAACATGAGAACAGCGTTTTTGTATTTTTGCAGCCTGCGATAAGGCTGGTAGATTTTTAGGAATATCAGCTAAAATACTTAAATTATTTTGATTATTTTTTATTTGACGCTCTTTGATTTTTTCATTTTCCCAGTTAGCTTTAATTTGAGCATCGCTACTAAAATCAGCATGATTAAAAACATGAGGATGGCGACGAATAAGTTTTTCACATACCGCTTCAACGACAGAGTCAAAATCAAACAATTGCTGCTCTTGGCCCAGTTGACTATAAAAAATCACTTGAAACAATAAGTCACCTAATTCTTTATTGAGCTCAACAAAATCATGTTGTTCTATGGCATCAACCACTTCATAAGCTTCTTCAATAGTGTGGGCTGTAATTGAAGCAAAATTTTGTTTTAAATCCCATGGGCACCCCGTGTTAGGATCACGTAATTGCGTCATAATCCAACGTAATTTTTCTATTGAAGGTTTAGCATTTAACATTCTTTCTTTTCTCTTTTTTGTTTAAGACGCTAATAAGGCTGCTATAGTCTTTTCACTTCAACAACATCATCAAGTTGGCGAATTTTCTCCAGCACTCTCATTAATAATTCACTGCTAGTCACTTCCATGGTTATTTTCATACTCATGCTATGTTTTGCTGTGTCAGAGTGGCTTTCAATACCAATAATACTCACTTTTTCATTAGCAATGATGGTAGAAATATCACGAAACAACCCTTGGCGATCACTTGCAATGATGAGTGTACTAGCTTGATAACTTTGCTTATCATCAAACCCCCACTGTACCTCGACAAAGCGTTCAGGTTGATGATCCAATGAGTTAGCTAATTGTTCACAGTCTTGCCTGTGAACAGAAATACCTCTTCCTTGTGTAATAAACCCAGAAATATCATCACCAGGCACAGGCGAGCAACACTTTGCCATATGGGTTAATAAATTGCCAACCCCTGAAACGGTAATACCGTTATCATCGCTTGATGTGTTTTTTCCAACTTGAGGTTCTCTCACTAAACTTTGCGGATCAAGCTCTGGTGTTGGAGTAAATTTATCATCGAGCTGTTTAAAATAGTTAACAACTTGTTGTAAACGTGCATTACCCGAGCCAATAGCTGCATACAAATCGTCAATAGTTTTCACATTAAAATGCGCTGCTGCAGTTTTAAACTGGCTTTGGCTAATTGTTATATCAGTTAATTTTGCTAATTCACTGTCAAGTAATTCTTTACCTTGCGCAAGATGCTTGTCTCGATCTTCAAGTTTAAAAAAGTGCTGTACTTTGGCTCTAGCTCTAGAGGAATAAATATAATGTAAATTGGGATTTAACCAATCACGACTTGGGTTAGGTTGCTTACTCGTTAAAACCTCAACCTGATCACCCGTTTTCAACTTATGAGTAAAAGGGACTATTTTTCCAAAAACTTTAGCACCAATACAGCAATGCCCTACATTAGAATGAATATAATAAGCAAAATCTAACGGGGTTGATCCCATGGGTAAGTCAATAACATCTCCTGATGGCGTAAAAACATAAATGCGGTCTTCAAAAACCTGACTACGCAATTCATCTAACAATTCTCCGCTTTCAGACACATCATCTTGCCATTGTAAAATTTTTCGTAACCAACCTATTTTGTCATCAAAGCTGTTACTTTTTCCAGACGCATTACCTTCTTTATAACGCCAGTGTGCCGCCACCCCTAATTCTGCATCATCATCCATTTGTTGCGTTCTTATTTGAACTTCAACGGATTTACCTTGCGGACCAAGTACAACAGTATGAATTGATTGATAACCATTCGGTTTAGGTGTTGCAACATAATCTGAAAATTCTTTAGATAAATGCTTCCATTGCGTATGCACTACACCTAAAGCAGAGTAACAATCTTGCACCTTTTCAACAACAACACGTACCGCACGAACATCAAAGAGTTGTTCAAAATCTAACGATTTTTGCTGCATTTTCTTCCAAATACTATAAATATGTTTGGGTCTACCGTATACCGTGCCGTTTATATGTAGTTCTTGCAGCTGTCGATTTAAATTATCAACAAAATCATTCATGTATTGCTCTCGTTCAAGACGAGTTTCATCAAGCAATTTGGCAATTTTTTTATAAACTTGTGGATGAAGATAGCGAAAAGAAATATCTTCTAATTCCCATTTTAATTGTCCGATACCTAATCTATTTGCTAACGGTGCGTAAATATTCGCACTTTCTTTCGCCGCCAACACACGACTTTCTTCATCATTATTTTTTTGCTCTCGTAAATCACATAAGCGTTCAGCTAACTTAATAACAACAGCACGAACATCTTCAACCATCGCCAGCAACATACGGCGAATATTATCAACATTACCCGCACTACTTTGTTGACGTAAGCCTTTAATGGCAGCCATTTTCTCTACACCTTGGCATAGCATGGTAATATCTTTACTAAAGTGATCTTCGACAAACGCTTGTGTCGTTAAATTAGCTTCGAGTATAGGGGTTAAAAACGCTGCAGATAATGAATCAGCATCTAAATTTAAGTTTGAAAGAATTTCAACCATTTCCATTGCTTTGAGCAAATGTATTTCATGCTGTTGATAAAACGGTGCTACCTGCTCCCACAAATGCTCAAGTGCTTGTCGTTTAGCCGCTGATAAAGCTTGCCCTTTTAACCAATGTTTAAAATCGACACTAACAACTTGATGAGACTTCCGCACCGAAACCATGTTATTTCCTTTGTTTTAGCAATGGACTAATATAAAAAATTTTTAAGACTTAAAGCAATCCAACAGTCGATAAGACTGTTTAAGCTATAGACTGCTTAGTAAACAATACCATAGTCTCCACATGCTTTGTTTGAGAAAACATATCAATCAACCCTATTTTTTCAATTTTATACCCATGAGAGAGTAATATTTGACCATCCCTTGCTAACGTCGTTGGTTCGCAGCTCACATATAAAACAGTTTCAATGTCGAGCTCAATCACTTGTTTTACAGCAAACTCTGCTCCTGCTCTAGCTGGGTCTAATAAAACCTTAGTGAACTTATTCTTTGCCCACGTGTTTGACAACCACTCGCTATTTAAATCGGCTTGAAAAAATTGACAGTTGTTAATGTTATTAAAGCTAGCATTCGCAATAGCTTTATCTACCATACTCTGCACTCCTTCAACACCAATCACACCGCTAACTTTTTTTGCCAATGGCAGACTGAAATTCCCCAAACCGCAAAATAAATCTAAAACGAGATCATTTTTTTCAGGCGCTAGCCATGCCATTGCCTGCTCAACCATAGAATAATTAACCTGCTGGTTAATCTGAATAAAATCAGTAGACTCAAAATTAATTTGAATTTTATCAACCAAGCAATAATATAAGTTATTTTGAATATAGAACGAATTAAGAGGCGTGTTTGTATTCACATCACTATCATTGCTGCTGTTTTCGTTTATAGTCTCGTGAAAAAGAACATGCCACTGATACTTATTTGCATAATTTTGCCATAACTCACGGTCATGATCATTCAATGTTCGTAGCTGCCTTACTATCAATGTAACTTCTTGTGAAGATTTCTTAATATCAACTGCATCAGTACAAATAACTTCAATATGACCTACAGCCTTTTTAACACTTAGCTGATTGATAAGTGCTTTTAATAATGGAAAAATATGCTCTACTGGCTTAACCAGCACTGGGCACGATTTAACAGCAACTAGCTGATTCGTCGATTTTTGTCTAAAACCAATAGTTGCCTGTGCATTCTTATCAAATTGCACTCCTATTCTCGCTTTATGACGATAATGCCATTGAGAACTCAATATAGGCGATTGCCAAGGCAATGTATCAAGAATATTTGTGTTGAATCCAGCTCTAGAAAGCAACTCGATAATTTTACTTTGTTTAAAACTAAGCTGTGCAGAGTAATCAAGGTGTTGTAAATCACAACCACCACATACCATAAAATGCTGACACTTAGGAGCGACTCTAGTTGGACTCGTTTTGTTAATAATTAATAGTTTTGCAATGCTATACTTATTTTTTTGTTCAAGTAATTTAGCATCGACATTTTCTTGCGGTAAAGAACCATTAACAAACACAGGTTTTTTCTTATGATAAGCAACACCACAACCATTTAAATCTAATTTTTCAATGTTTACTGTAAGTACTTTTTTTTCTTGAATCTTATTTGACTTTTTAGTAGAAACTTTAAAAAAGTTTGCCATGATTGCATACCTAGAATTTGGGTGTTTTGGAAGTTTATTTTTGATTGATATCAAACATTAACGTTGAATTTAACTAAAAAGTGTAATTTAACTGAGCATATGACATTATAGGCTTATCAGGACGATCATTTTACACTAGTTTTAAACTCGTTCCACCTTAAGATACGAGTTTAGGGTAAAACGAGCAAATATTAAGTACCACTGAAAATGCATAAAATAAGCCTCAAAGATTGGGTGATACTACTCACTATTGTACCTACCGCTATTATCAGCTTTGTTATTGCGGGCTATTTTTCTTATAGCCGAAGTATTGAATTAGATGAATTTTTAAATTTAAGAGCTCAAAGTATTATTGAACCTTTAGCCATAACTAGCAAAGATGCGCTGATGAACAATAATAGAGAACAACTGCGAACCATTATAAGTGCGGCACACCGTAGCCAATCTAGTATAATTAAAAGTATTGCAATTTACACATTAGAAAACCAAGTTTTTGTCACTAGCGCCTACAATGACAATATTAACTTAATGCGTATTCGGCCTGATACAAGCATTCCTGTTTTTACGCAATCTGAGCAATCAGACAACTTCATTATATTTCGCACGCCAATTATGAATGAAAAATCAGGCAAAAGCAGTGAAGCGAGTATTCTAGGATACGTTGCTCTTTACATTGACAGAAGCATAATTAAATTTAAACAACAAAATCAATACATTATTGCATTCTCCATTGCTTCTCTTTGTGTTCTACTAAGCAGTATATTTGCACTTAAATTAATTCAAAATGTTAGTAAACCCATTAACTCTATGGTGCAAGCTATTGATCGACTTCGTGAAGGAAAACTTGAAAGCCGTGTTAGTGGTCGATTAATTGTTGGAGAGTTGAATTTTTTGAAAAAAGGCATTAACGCTATAGCGCAATCACTCGCTAACTATCAAAATGAAATGCAGGGCAGTATTGATCAAGCAACCATCGATTTACGTGAAAGTTTAGAGCAATACGAAATACAAAACGTTGAATTAAGTATTGCCAAGAAAAAGTCACAAGATGCGAATAAAATAAAATCAGAGTTTTTAGCAAATATGAGTCATGAACTGCGCACACCATTAAATGGTGTGATCGGGTTTACTCGTCAAGTACTGAAAACACCGCTAACTAATTCACAACGAGATTACTTGCAAACCATTGACAGATCGGCCAACAACTTATTAGCTATTATTAATGATATCCTTGACTTTTCCAAGCTTGATGCGGGAAAAATGGTAATAGAAAGTATTCCTTTTTCATTACGCGAATCAATTGAAGAAAGTCTAATTTTACTTGCCCCAAGTGCCCATAAAAAAGAATTAGAATTGTCTGTGAAAATTGATCATGACATCCCTGAAACATTATTGGGCGATGCAATGCGCGTCAAACAAATTATGAGTAACTTGGTTAGTAATGCAATTAAATTTACACAGCGTGGTTCTGTTAATATTGATGTAACATTTAAAATAATTAATGCTAAACGTGCCGCTGTAAAAATAACAATTGCTGATACAGGTATTGGAATGAATGATACCCAACAGCAAGCCATTTTCAAGGCTTTTGCTCAAGCAGACCAAACTATCACACGTTTACATGGCGGAACAGGATTAGGCCTCATTATTTGCCAACGCCTTGCTTATGAAATGAAAGGTGACATAGGGTTCAATTCAAATGAAAATGTGGGGTCAACCTTTTGGTTTGATTTTGAATGTGGTATGAATACCTTACCACTTGTTGGTGAGCTAGAACATCTACGTTTAGCCAATAAATCTATTTTATATTACGAACCTCATCCTCATAGCAGAGCAGCCACTTATGATATGTTGATTAATTGGCAAATGCTGGTGACTCAAGTCGAAAGTAGCAAACAATTAAACAAAATACTTGAGCAAGAAAAAAACAATAAAGACCTACACTTCGATTTTGCATTAATTGGCCACGACCGAGCAACAACGGCACTGAGTGATTTGAAAAAAATTGTTGATAAGGTAAAGCCGCAAATTGCCAACATTCATTTAGCCGTTAATAGTAATTCACCTAGCTTACAAGAAGCATTAATTGCCAGTGGTGCTTTAAGTTGCCTAAGTAAACCAATTACAGCAAACAAACTATACAGCGCCTTATTGGCTGAGCCAGAAAATTTATCAACACCTAACCGCAAAATACTCCCCATAAAAGTACTTGCGGTAGATGACAATGAAGCCAATTTAAAACTAATAAATGCCTTATTGCATGATCAAGTAAGAGAAGTAGTACTTGCTCAAGATGGAGCTAACGCTTTAACATTGTGCCAAAATGAAAATTTTGCATTGATTTTTATGGATATACAAATGCCAGTAATGGACGGTGTTAGCACACTTAAAGCGATAAGAAAGAACTCATGTAATGAAAATACCCCCATTATTGCCGTTACCGCCCATGCATTAAGCGGTGAGAAAGAAAAAATGCGAAAACAAGGGTTTAATGCATATATGACCAAACCTATCGATGAAACTATGCTTAACCATATTATTTATGAATATTGTGATGTAAATTACTTTATCAATAACGCTAAGCAAAATGTTCCTTTGTTATTAGATTCCTCACCAATGCTTGCTCAAGAAACTGTGACTGAATCCTCTCAAGCAGCGCCTCAAAGCACCAATAATATAAACACAATTGACTGGCAACTAGCGCTAAAAAGAACGGGTGGTAAAGAAGATTTAGCAAAAGAAATGTTAATTGGCTTGTTAGACAGCTTGCCTGAAAGCAAAGACAGTATTACTCATGCCTTAACAAAACAAAACAATGTAGAATTAAAACGCTTAATACATAAATTAAATGGGGCGTGTTGTTATACTGGGGTACCAAACTTAGCCAGCGTTTGCCAAGAAATTGAAACGCAATTAAAAAAAGATGTAGCAATAGAGGATTTAGAACCAGAATTTTTAGAGTTTTTTGAACAAGTTACGCTAGTTTTAGCGCAAGCTCCTACAATACTTGAAACGCTAAATAATGAGAAAGCATAAATAAAAATATTCATAACGGCTATTAATTGCGAATTTTGATATTAGGGGATGTATTAATATCGCCGTCTTCCGTAATAACAGCAACACCTGAGCTACAAGTAAGTACAGCTAAGCTATGTCCTTCTTCATTACGAACAAATGCTACCTCATAACCAAACTTACCTAGACTACTTGCTGAAAATTTTTGCGCTAACGAAAGCTTATTCCACCACACAGACTGTTCGGGTAAGCTTTGGCGCCTTTCGAGCATAGGGTTTTCTTCTGCTTGCATGACAATTCCTTATTAAACCTCTTTAATACAACAAATAATCAAAATAAAAAACTAAAAATTCACCAATTTTAGCTTAAATGACTACAACTAAAGCACAGAGCACCGCTAATACTATTACACAATTATTCGTACACAACAAGTGTAGTACAAAAATTAAACAACCAAGAAAAAAACCGATCTTTTTTAATCTGCTTTTGAAAGCGTTACAAAAGCCGTTGCATAACGTCTTTCATCTGCAAGTGATATATGCCATTGGTTTGCTTTTTGTGCTTGCGCAAGTGCTAAAGCTTTACCTGACAACGTTAAAGTTGGTTGACCAGATTTAAGGTTTTTAATCTCAATATGCTGAAACGAAACCCCTGCCGCAATACCAGTACCTAATGCTTTAGATGTGGCTTCTTTGCCTGCCCAACGTTTAGCAAGGTAACGCACAGCATTGTGTTCCGCTTTTGCTTTAAGTACAACATAATGTTGGTATTCATCTGGCGTCAACACACGCACAGCCAGGCGTTCCCGCGTGTTGTCGGGCATACCTACAATACGATCTATTTCAATAATATCTGTACCAATACCAACAATGAACATACAAAACCTTTTAAGATGAGAATACCCAAACCATATCAATCAACAAGATGGCTTGAGTATAACTAATACAACTAATGAGATTTACTGCCTTGCTTCTCTCATCAATGCTTTCATATCTCTCACGGCTTTATCAAGTCCGTCAATAGCGGCTCGCGCAATAATTGCGTGGCCAATATTTAATTCAATAATCTCTTTAATTGCCGCAATGGGTTTAACATTAAAGTAATTCAAACCGTGACCTGCATTCACTTTTAATCCCAAGCTATGCGCATATTGAATACCTTCCATTAAACGGACTAGTTCAGCCTGCTGAGTCGACTCATTAGTTGCATCGGCATATTGGCCTGTATGTATTTCAATATAAGGTGCACCACTTGCTAAAGCAGCATCAATTTGATTTTTGTCTGCATCAATAAATAAACTCACTTGTGTTCCTACTGCGGCAATTTTCTTAACTGCAGCTGTAACTTTACTAAGTTGCCCTGCTACATCTAGGCCCCCTTCAGTGGTTAGCTCTTCTCTTTTTTCTGGAACTAAACAACAAAAGGCTGGCTTAACCTCGCACGCAATAGCAATCATCTCGTCGGTAACAGCCATTTCAAAATTCATGCGGGTATGCAAGGTCTGTTTTAATACGTGAATATCGCGATCTTGTATATGACGTCTATCTTCACGTAAGTGCACCGTAATACCATCAGCACCAGCGTGCTCTGCAACACTTGCAGCATAAACAGGATCAGGAAAATTTGTGCCTCTAGCTTGGCGTAATGTTGCAATGTGATCAACATTTACACCCAATAGTAATTCATTCATTTTATTCTCTCTTATTCTTTGTAACTGTTTAACCCGACTATGATTTGACCAATTAATGCTTTTAATCATGATCTTTTTTCAAAGAGTTTACGACTATGCAAGGGTTTTCCGTCAAGGAGGTGATTGAGTACATTTCGCATTAATAATTTAAATGTTTGCTCAGCCTCATTTTCTATTAACGCTTTACCATGGTGAATATAATGCGCTATATCTTGCAAGTGCGCTACTTTAAACCAAGGTGTTGTAATATTTGAAACCGAATAATTATAAGCAGGTATAAAGCCTTCATCTGCGATATAGTAAAAGCCAATAATATTATCATTGCCTCTGTTTAATACTGGACTAAAATCAAAAGATAACCCCAATTCAGCTAGTAAGGATAGTTCAAACTGCCTTAACTGAGGTGCTATCGGTAAATCCTTAGCTAATGAAGCAAGTGTTAGCTGATATTGTTTAAACAACCCATCACAAACAATATCATTAGTTAATAAACGCACCAAAAGTTCATTTATATAAAAGCCACAATATAGTCTGTTTTTGCTTAAAGGGTAGGAGTTACCAGTCGACTCAATTACCGTGATCCTTTTTAAGCCAGAATCATTCCCCTTATACATCAACTTTAAGGGTAAAAAGGGTTGAATCATTCCCTTTTTAATTGAACGTTTCGATTGCCCTACATAAACTAGCGCTAAAACTTTTCCTTCGTCTTCGGTTAAAAGTTCAACCAGTTGCTGGTTCTCTTTAAATGGACGAGAATGAAGGACAAAAGCATGTTGTTCTACCAAAATATTTGACATAGTTTGTCTGTTATATTTATGTGTAACTTAATATTGTATATTAGCTAGCATAAAAGATCGTATCGTTTGATTAACCAGAGTAATCATCACCATAACCAAGACTGCGTAATGCGCGTTCGTCATCAGCCCAACCTGATTTAACTTTTACCCAGGTTTCTAAAAACACTTTACTGTCAAACAAGTTTTCCATATCACGCCTTGCTTCTTGTCCAATGGTTTTCAAACGTTCACCCTTATTACCAATTACCATACGTTTTTGGCTATCACGTTCAACAAGTATCAAGGCATTAATATGAATAACACCTTTATCATCCATTTTAAACTGTTCAATTTCAACCGTAGTTGAATAGGGTAATTCATCCCCAGTAAAGCGAATCAGTTTTTCTCTTATAATTTCAGACGCCATAAAACGGCTTGATCTATCGGTAATATGATCTTCAGGAAACCAGAAATCACTTTCTGGTAAACTTTCTAAACAAAGTTTTCTTATGGTATCTACACCCTGACCTTTACTGGCAGAAATAGGAACAATGTCAGTAAAATCATACATTGCACCAAGTTTTTGTAGTTGCGGTAATAAATCATCTTTATCGGTAATATTATCTATTTTGTTAACCACTAAAATACAAGGAGAGCCACTTTTTTTGATTTTATTAAGTACTAGCTCATCATCAGGTGTCCAATGAGTTCCCTCGACCAAAAACACAATTAACTCAACTTCAGCAATAGAACTTGTAGCAGCGCGATTCATTAAACGGTTAATTGCTCTTTTTTCTTCCGAATGTAAGCCTGGTGTATCAACTAAAATAGCCTGTTTATTTTCATGCGTAAGAATGCCTAAAATACGATGACGAGTTGTTTGTGGCTTGCGTGACGTGATACTAATTTTTTGACCGAGTAAAGCATTAAGTAATGTTGACTTACCCACATTAGGGCGGCCAACAATGGCTATTAACCCTGCATGGGTAGATATATGATTCATTGACTTATTTTACCTTAGTTTTTTGCTTAGTATTAGCTTGTTCTAATTCCATTAACACCTGATGCGCAGCGGCCTGCTCTGCTTTTCTTCGACTAGTGCCTTTAGCGACTATCTCGGTGTCAACAACCTCTGTTACACAACTTACTGTAAACTGTTGGTTATGTGACTGACCACTAGTATCAATAACATCATAAACTGGTAACGGAATTTTCCGTCCTTGTAAGTATTCTTGTAAACGTGTTTTAGGATCTTTTTGCTCATGTCCGGGCTTAATAGAACTCAGTCTTTTGGCAAACCATTTTAAAATCAAATCTTTACATTGAGTTATATTAGAATCTAGGTAAACAGCGCCAATAATAGCTTCGATAGCATCTTCTAAAATAGATTCTCGCCTATGCCCGCCGCTTTTCAGTTCGCCAGGCCCTAAAATAAGGTATTCACCCAAATTAAAATCTCGACCTATTTCTGCTAACGTTACCCCTTTCACTAAGCTAGAGCGCATTCGAGTTAAATCACCTTCGTCGTGCTTAGGAAATTTTTCAAACAAAGCTTCTGCAATTACAAAACCTAAAATAGAATCACCTAAAAACTCTAGTCGTTCATTGTGTTGCCCTTTTGCACTACGGTGTGTTAACGCTTGAATCAATAATTCAGGTTGCTCAAAACTATAACCTATCTTTTTTGATAAGCGGTTAACAGTAATAGGATTAACTTGACTTTTATTAGCCATTAGTTGATTGCACCAATGCGCTCAAAGCGAACATTTGTTGGGATCCAATGGGGTAACATACTATCTTCTGTACGGTCAAAATCAAAACTCATCCAAATAGCAACAGCTTGCCCTACTAAGTTTTCTTCAGGAACAAATCCCCAGAAACGTCCATCTAATGAATTATCTCGGTTATCTCCCATCACAAAATAATGTCCTGCAGGCACTAAAAATTCATCTTGCGCTGTACCCGGCTGTTGAAAATAATGACGTGTTCTTGGCAACGTATTTTGATCATTCAAAATATTATGCGTTTTATTAAACATAACCGCTTCAAATTGATTCATGCCATCTTGTGCGTCAGGACCTTCATATTTATTAGTAAAGGTATTCACAATTTGTACAAAATCGGGACATTGGGCGTCAGATTCTTTACATGCTTGCTTAATATACAACGATTTATTTCGGTAAATAATACGATCACCTGGTAAGCCAATAACCCGCTTAATATAATCCACGCGTGGATCTTGAGGGTATTTAAATACAACGACATCACCACGTTCAGGTGAAGCGACTTCAAAAAACTTTTTTCGGGCAACGGGATCACGTAAACCATAATTGTATTTATTTACTAAAATAAAATCACCATCAAGCAATGTTGGCATCATTGAGCCTGAAGGTATTTGGAAAGGTTCATAGAGAAAAGAACGTAAAACTAAAACAAAAGCGATAACCGGAAAAATCTGCACTGAGGTATCAACTAAAGGTGCTGGTTCCATCAAGGCTGTAATAGTTTCTGCAGGTAATTCAATACCACTTTTTTCTTTTGCTGTGGTTTGTGCTTCGATAACTTTTAATCTACGTTGAGGTGCTAAATAAAACTTATCAGCAAACCATACAATGCCTGTAATAACAGTAATCGCAACTAAGATAATTGAAAAATAAACAGCCATAGGATTCCTATTCTTAATGAGTATTGTATAAAGATAAAATCAAGTTATATAAAAGTTAGGTAACTTTAATTTAATGTTTATACCTTTTATTTTCTTTATTATTTATCTAATTTAAGTACTGCTAAAAACGCTTCTTGAGGTACTTCTACATTACCTACTTGTTTCATACGTTTTTTACCTTCTTTTTGCTTCTGTAGTAATTTTTTCTTACGACTAACATCACCACCATAACATTTAGCCGTTACGTTTTTACGTAATTGTTTTACTGTTGTTCTTGCAATAACGTTATTGCCAATAGCCGCTTGAATAGCAATATCAAACATTTGACGATGAATGAGCTCTTTTAGTTTATCCACTAATAGTCTTCCACGAGCCACTGAATTTGCTCTATGGGTGATCATGGCTAAAGCGTCTACTCTATCACCATTAATCATAACATCAACACGTACCATATCTGCTGCCTCAAAACGCACAAAATGATAATCAAGTGAAGCGTAACCACGGCTGGTTGATTTTAATTTATCAAAAAAGTCCATAACGACTTCGGCCATAGGCAATTCATATGTTACGGCAACTTGATTTCCATGATAAATAATATCTTTTTGCACACCACGTTTTTCAATACATAGCGTAATAACGCTCCCCAAATATTCTTGGGGAACTAAAATATTCGCTTGCACAATAGGCTCTCGAATTTCATCTATATTATTAATCGCGGGTAAGTCCGACGGATTATCAATAGACAAAATATCGCCATTGGTACAAGCTATTTCATAATTTACCGTTGGTGCCGTTGTAATTAAATCAAGGTCATATTCACGCGCTAAACGCTCTTGAATAATTTCCATGTGCAACATGCCAAGGAAGCCTATACGAAAACCAAAGCCCAAAGCTGACGAGTTTTCAGGTTCGAAAAACAACGACGCATCGTTAAGACTTAATTTATTAAGCGCATCACGAAAATTTTCATACTCATCTGAGCTAATAGGAAAAATACCAGCATACACTTGTGGTTGAGCTTTTTTAAAGCCAGGTAACGGAGATGAGGTTTCTTTTTTACTGATTGTGATGGTATCGCCAACAGGAGCACCATGAATTTCTTTAATGCCTGCAATAACAAACCCTACTTCACCTGCTCTTAACACTTTTGTTTCAATTTGCTTAGGGGTAAATATTCCAACTTTATCAACTTGGTGAACCTGTCCGGTAGACATCACCAACATCTTATCGCCTTTTTTAATTTCCCCATTAATTAACCTTACCAAAGAAACCACACCTTGGTAATTATCAAACCATGAATCAACAATTAGGGCTTGTAACGGGGCGTCATATTCCCCTTTAGGTGCAGGAATATTTTTAACAATGGTTTCTAAAACATCTTCAATACCAACACCTGTTTTTGCTGAACAGGTAACTGCGTCAGTAGCATCAATACCAATAATGTTTTCAATTTCTTCACTAACACGGATAGGATCAGCTTGCGGTAAATCTATTTTATTCAAAATAGGTAGAACTTCTAAATCCATTTCTATCGCAGTATAACAGTTGGCAACGGTTTGGGCTTCAACCCCTTGTCCCGCATCTACAACAAGTAAAGCGCCTTCGCACGAGGCTAAAGAACGAGACACCTCATAAGAAAAATCTACATGGCCAGGTGTATCAATAAAATTTAATTGATAAATTTCACCATCTTTTGCTTGATAGTCTAAGGTAACACTTTGTGATTTAATGGTAATACCACGCTCACGCTCAAGATCCATTGAATCAAGTACTTGCGCCTCCATTTCACGTTCTTGCAAACCTCCACAATGTTGAATTAGACGATCTGAAAGCGTAGATTTACCGTGATCGATGTGAGCAATGATTGAGAAGTTACGTATGTTTTTCATAAAGGACTATTCAGAGTAAAAGTGATTAATTCAAAAGTGGCGTGATTTTAACGAATTTAGCGCCTTGGGGCTATCTTTTGTTGATACTTTTAAAAATAGCATCTAGTCTGAGCTTAGAGTATTTACATCAATAGGTTTAGCCAATACCTTTAAAATTTCAGGTTGTAGGCTGTTTTGTTTACTTGAATTGCTTTGTAAGCGTTTGGCTACCCGATAACCTAAGTAACCACCAACAAGCCCTAAAGCAACCCCAACGAGTTCATGAGACAGTATACTTTCTTGTAATAACCACTGACCTAATGCTGAAAAAGAAAAAAGTCCAAACACAGGTAATAAGTAAACTTGCCATGCACTATGCAAAACATTGCCGTCAGGCACAGTTAAAACAACACAATCACCTATATTGATAGTTGTACTTTCCATCAACTTAGGTTTTGTTAGTGTAAAAGATAATGTTTTTTTGGGAATGGCTTTAGCAACTTGCCCACTAGCACAAGTATCAACCTGTGAGCAGCTATTACATGTTGATTTTATTTTGCTAACCATTGTAATGTTTTCATTATCAATAGCTGTGACTGTTGCTAATTCTTCCATTAGTGCACAGAAAGCTTACGATTAAAAGTTACAGAGTTAACAATTTTTTCAGCCGTTTCTAATGGAATTTTACCAACAACACTGACTTCAATATTACTGATAACCTGACTTAACACTATTGTTGCACCATCACTGGCAAATTCTATTGCTCTTTGCTTTTCTTTACTTGGATTCACATAAACAGAAATATCAACTAATCCATCGTTAAACAACATAAATTCAACCGCTTGTTTACTGTTGTTAATTCTATGTCTATCCGATTTTACAGGTTCAAAACCGTTAGGTAGCCAATTAACCTGCCACATTAAATCTGTGTATTCCTGTTGTGATGTAACATCAATTATTTGTGGTAACTCAGCCAATTGCAGTTGTTTTAAATTTTCAGATATAGTGTCTGTAATATCTAAGTGCGTAAATTGAATTTGTTCAAGGAGTTTACCTTCTCGCGTGATTACTGCCAGCTTAAGCAGTAAACTACTTTCTTGGTCCAACCAAAGCCAATACCCATAACGATGGCTGTCTTTGGGAACAATGCGAATGAGTTGAGCCGCTCGTCCTAGTATTCTGTTTTTTCCTACCGATACAAAATGATAATTATTTTCTAATATACTGATATCTTGACCAAAAACAGAGGGTATTGGGCCACTAATCTGTTCTGAACTAATAGAATAAGGGGCATATTCTGGCTCTATATAACTCACAGTATTATTAATACGCAAAATATCTCTACGAGGTCCATTAAGTAAGGCTAATATTTCAAGTTCTATATTTTCCGTTAATTTTCCATCTGCGCTAACTTGTTCTTCAACAATACCATGAAGCCAATGATAAGGCTCTGCTTGATTGTTTTTAACAACAACAAATGATGTATTAAAGTTTACTTGGCGCAGCGATTTAGATAATCGTTCTAATAGTTGCTTTGCCTCTTCGGGATCAGCGGAAAAGGCCGAAAAGCTAATGAAAAAGCTTGCGATACAAATAAAGATACTAGCAAAACGGGATGATGCAATTGATTTCATATTGACTCGAAAGTATAAGCTTTGAAAAGCAAATAACTTATTATACTTAAGTTATTTGCTTTTCATATAGTAGGTAAGTTTACGAAGCATAAATAAGTCATGGTTGTTCAGTTTGGAAAAATTTAATTAGTTTGATTTTTCTGACTCTACCTCTGTTTCCATAAGTGACTTTTGCTCATCAATTTTTTTTACTGCGCTAAGTTTAACTTGTTGTTGGTGGTCTGAAAGCAATGCTTGAAAACGTCTTTGTTGTTCAATTCTTTGCTCTAATGCTGCTTGTTGTTGTGATTGGGTATTTTGTTGATAATTAAAACTAACGGGATTAGCAAAACCACCTAATGGTGTCGTTTGTACTATTTGACTAGGGGTAATTATTTCATCGGTATCAGCGGTATTTTGTTGTACACCAACAATCATTAAACCCGCGGCAGAGGCGGCAATAGCTAATTGTCCGACGGGTTTCATCAACTGAATAACTTTGGCTTTAAAAGCACCAGAAATTTTACGTTTAGCTGTACTTGGGGCAAGTATGGTAGGTTCATTTGCAATAGCGTCAGCAATTTCTGTCGATAAATCTAATTGTAACGTTTGTGGTATTTCATTACGCATAACATCACCAATCAAATGGTAGTTCTGCCATGTATTTGCTAAGTTTTCATCCTTAAGCATGTCTTCAATAGTTTGTTCTGATGTTTGATCGGAAATACGATAATTATCAACCATTGAAGAAATTGTCTCAAACTTACTTTCACTCATACTTTAACCTTTTAATTTGTACTTTACTTAGTACTTAACATCGACAAACTTACGTTTAACGCTTCGTCTTTACTAGTAATAATATGTTAACTATTTCATTAGTAAAGGCGTAATTTTTTTATCTATGGCATCACGAGCTCTAAAAATTCGCGAACGTACTGTTCCTACAGGACATTCCATAATAACGGCTATTTCTTCGTAACTTAACCCTTCGATTTCTCGAAAGTTTATGGCAATCCTCAAATCATCTGGCAATTGCGCTATTGTATCAAAAACAACTTTTTTAATTTCTTGGGTTAGCAGTATTTTTTCTGGAGAAGCATTTTCTCTTAATGCATCGCCGCCATCATAAAATTCTGCATCTTCCACTTCAACATCATTACTCGGTGGTTTACGTCCTAAAGCTACACTGTGATTTTTTGCACAGTTTACCGCAATACGGTATAGCCAAGTGTAAAACGCGCTTTCCCCTCTAAAATTGGGTAAAGCTCGATACGCTTTTATAAATGTCTCTTGTACTATGTCAGGCACATCACTGTGATTACTGACATAACGCGACACTAAATTAGCCACTTTATGTTGATATTTCGTTACTAACAGGTTGAAGGCACTTTTATCGCCTTGCTGTACCCGCTCAACCAAGTTTTGGTCGACGTTCTGTTCGCTCATTTGAGCCATTTCTCCTAAGTATACCCTGTAAAATTTCAGAGTAAAAAAACACTTTACACATTTGGCTCATAACAAACGCATTAATTAAGACTACACATTTTAACAAAAGTTCTTTTTAATTTTACTTTTTTCATATTTTAACCTTATTAACGCTTGTTAACTCTATTATCAAACATTAATAAGCGGTAATATCACACTATAATAACTGATTTTACTTAACATTCGTATATATGAATCAACAAAACAATTGTGATGTATTAATAATTGGTAGCGGTGCCGCTGGTTTAACCCTTGCTTTACACTTAGCAAAAAATGCTGATGTCGTTATTTTAAGTAAAGGCCAATTAAATGAAGGCTCTACTTTTTATGCTCAAGGAGGTATAGCCGCTGTTTTTGATGAAAATGACAGTATACAGTCGCACGTATCAGATACGCTTATTGCTGGCGCAGGTTTATGCGATGAAAGTGCCGTGCAATATACCGCAGAAAATGCGAAAGCATGTCTTGATTGGTTAATAGAGCAAGGAGTTGATTTTGATAAAGAAAAAAACATACAAGGTGAACAACAATATCATTTAACACGTGAAGGCGGCCATAGTCATCGTCGTATTCTTCATGCTGCTGACGCTACAGGCAAAGTGATTCAAACAACGTTGGCAGAGCGCGTTAAACAACACTCCCGTATTCGCGTATTCGAGCGTTACAATGCTATTGACCTTATTTGTGAAAAAGCCACTGATCATGAAAAAGAGAAACAATGTATTGGTGCATATATTTGGAATAGAAATACAGAAAAAGTTGAAAGTATTTATGCACAAAAAACAATTTTAGCTACGGGCGGTGCCAGTAAAGTATATCAATATACCTCTAATCCTGACGTTGCCAGTGGTGATGGTATTGCCATGGCATGGCGAGCTGGTTGTCGTGTAGCAAATATGGAATTTAATCAATTTCATCCTACGTGTTTATTTCATCCTGATGCGGGTACCTTTTTATTAACCGAAGCACTACGGGGTGAAGGCGCTAAATTAAGACGACCCGATGGCAGTCGCTTTATGCCAGCCTTTGATAAACGTGCTGAATTAGCCCCACGCGATATAGTCGCTCGCGCAATAGACTTTGAAATGAAACGTTTAGGCGTTGACTGCATGTATTTGGATATTAGTCATAAATCGAGTGATTTTATTCAACAACATTTCCCAACAATATACCAACGTACCAAAGCGTTGGGAATTGATATCACTAAACAACCCATGCCAATTGTACCAGCAGCCCATTATACTTGTGGGGGCGTAATGATTGATAAACATGGCAGAACAGATGTTCATCAACTTTATACCATTGGTGAAATGTCTTATACTGGTTTACATGGTGCTAACCGCTTAGCTAGCAACTCTTTATTAGAATGTTTAGTTTATGCGCGTGCTGCCGCGCTAGAAATTAGTGAATCGTTAGATCATGACAATGGTTTTAGAACATTACCACTTTGGGATGAAAGCCGCGTAACTGACTCTGACGAAGAAGTGGTTATTCAACATAACTGGCACGAATTACGTTTATTTATGTGGGATTTTGTTGGTATTGTTAGAACAACTAAAAGGCTTGAACGTGCCTTACATCGTGTTGAATTATTACAACAAGAGATAGAAGATTATTATCGAAATTTCAAAGTAAGCAATAATCTACTTGAGTTAAGAAATTTAGTGCAAGTAGCCGAATTAATCATTCATTGTGCTCTTGAGAGAAAGGAAAGCAGAGGCTTACATTACACCTTAGACTATCCTAATACGCTAGCAGAAGCTAAACCAACGATACTTTACCCATCAAAAAACTCAAAAAACAACTTAGTGCCTAATCAAGATGATTTAATTGAGAAATAATATTTGATATTCGAGAGAAGTCACCTTCGCAAAGACTATCTCTAAAAATAAATACGCGTTTTATTGTATCGTTATTGTTCGTTTTATAACGCGTATTATCACTGCAGTACTGCAAATTTAACCAACACCCAAAAAAACTGAACCGACTATTGATAAGTAATTGATAGTAGTGCACACCGTCAAAAGAACATAGCCCTTTATTATCAAGCTCAAATCTTGCCACAACGGCAGGGTTATCCTTATTAGCAAGCAGTATCCCAAAAAATAAAAAACTGCATACGGTAATCACTAAAGCAGCATAATAAGCATAGGTAAAAAAAACAACTGTTGATGCTATCAAAAAAACAACCACACTCGAATAAATCAATAGCTTATAACGAGATTTTTTAACCTCTATACTATACTTTGACGCGGTTGAGAATAAATTGCACCATGGTGTTAAGTTCGTGGTCTTCACAAATTTTATGCCCCATAAACCATGCAAATAAATCAGGGTCTTGCTCAGTAAGTAAACGCTCAAATATGCGTTGGTCTTTTGCTGCTAAATTATCATATGCTTCATCAACAAAAGGGATAAAAAGTATGTCTAATTCTAACATACCACGGCGACACGCCCACTTTAATCTCGCTTTATTGACCATAACTTGAGAATTATCTTCATGAGAATTTACTGCTGTTGACATAGTCATATACCCAAATACACCTAAAAAATAAAAGAGTTTTTTTATCTACTACATATTGTAACAATAACACCCGTTTTTTCGCTAATTAATTGTGCATTTTTTTACAACTAAGCTTGATTTTTATGACTTTGCCCCTATTTATCTTTTAATATTCACTTTGTGACTTTTCCTCATGCCAATAAATATTGAAGCAAATTTACCCGACTTAACACAATTACCTGCTACTTACTTGGTGTCATTATCCCATTACAGCGCCATTGCCTTATGTGGAGAAGAACAAAGTAAATATCTACAGGGACAGGTTACCTGTGACGTAACCACAAGTTCAGAGCATAATTTACTTGTAGGTGCTCATTGCAATGCCAAAGGTAAAGTTTTTAGTGTTTTTCGTTTGTTAAACCGAAACTCAGCACACCTTTTAGTACAACCTAAAGCGAGTATTGCGCCTTCTATTGCTGAACTGAAGAAGTATGGTGTTTTTGCTAAAGTTGAAATTTCACCAACAGATGAATTACAATTTATTGCACTCGTTGGAGAAAATGCTGTCAGTATTTTGAATAGCCAATTTTCGCGTACGCCTGATAGCCTAAACCCTGTTGTGCAATCAGACACAACAACATTAGTTTACATTGCAGGTAAACAAGCACGTTATTTGATTATTGATACTGCTGAAATGATTGAACGTATTGTGCTTAACATTAATCTACCTATATACAATAACGCCATATGGGATTTACTAGAAATCAAAGAAGGTTTTGTACAACTGTCTGATGAAAGTAGTGGTGAATATGTTCCACAAATGCTTAACTTACAGGCAATTAACGGTATTAGCTTTACTAAAGGTTGCTACCTAGGGCAAGAAACTGTCGCCCGTATGCAATATTTAGGTAAAAATAAAAAAGCCTTGTTCTCATTAACAACAACACTGCAACAACCTTTACAAAGTGATGACATTATCGAAAAACAATTAGGTGAAAACTGGCGTAAAGCTGGCGACATTTTAAGTGTTTATCAAGCCAATAACGGTACCTGCTATATTCAAGCAGTACTAGCCAATGATTTAGATAGCTCGACCCAGTTACGAATGAAATCACACCCAGAATCTACCTTATTAATTGAAGATTTACCTTACGCTTTAATAACCGAATAACTTAAATATAAAATGGATAACCAAATGAAAATTACCAACAACTCAGTCGTAGTAATGCACTACGCGGTATCAGATAGCGAAGGTACGTTAATTGATAGCTCTTATGATCATAAACCTATGGCTATTATTCAAGGATCAGGCTATTTAATTCAAGGCCTTGAAGACGCTTTAATCGATCATAAAACGGGTGATAAATTTGAAGTGACAGTAAGCGCAGCAGAAGCTTACGGTGATCGTCATGACGAATATGTTCAAACGGTACCTAAGGAAGTATTGCAAGGCGTTGAAGATCTAACCGTTGGTACACAACTTCGTGCAACGACTGATGATGGTGAACAAACCGTGATTGTTATTGATGTCACTGATGATGAAGTAACCGTTGATGGTAATCACCCATTAGCAGGTATTGACTTAAGTTTTGACGTAGAAATTTTAGAAGTACGTGAAGCAACAGAAGAAGAACTAGCCCATGGCCATATTCATGGTGAAGATGAATCTTGCGGTGGCGCTTATGACAATGATGAAACTCAACAAACAAGTAAAGAAAAGTCAGATTGCTGCGGAGGCGGTAGCTCAAGCCACTAAAATGTTTTAGCATCGTGTTTTGAACTACACTTGAACTAAAACTCGTAAACCTAAGTAATTAATACCAAATATGGCAGCCACGAATGAACCAATGGCTGCCTTTAATTTTGACTAACACTAAAGCGATTATTTATAACACTGCGCTGATAAAAAGTTAGTTAATATTTTAATGTCCTAGCCAGTCTCGCCCTTGTTTACTATTAATTTTCTCTAATAATGTAATCAAAGGCTGACAACGATGCTTTTGCGCCTTCGCCCATCGCAATCACTATTTGCTTATAAGGAACAGTTGATACGTCTCCCGCTGCAAAGATACCAGGTTCACTTGTGTTACATCGCTCATCAATAACCACTTCGCCATGTTTAGTTCTGTCAACAACACCGTCTAAGAAAGCACTGTTAGGAACTAACCCAATTTGCACAAAAACGCCTGCTAAAGCTTGTTGTTTTACTTCGCCAGTAATTCTGTCTTCATAGGTTAAAGCAACAACTTTGCCTCCTTCAGCAACAACTTCTTTTGTTGCTACGTTTTTAATGATAGTAATTTTATCGTTAGCTTCAGCTTTATCTACTAACACTTTATCTGCTTTTAATTCGGGTAAAAATTCAAATACCGTTACATGATTCACCATACCCGCTAAATCTAATGCGGCCTCAATACCTGAATTACCACCACCAACTACAGCTACATCTTTTCCTTTAAAGAAGGGACCGTCACAATGCGGACAATAGGCAACGCCTGAACCAATGTTTTCTTTTTCACCTGGTACACCTAACTCCCTCCATTTGGCGCCAGTGGCTACAATAACAGTTTTAGACTCAATCACTTCACCGCTAGATAAGTATAGTGTTTTCCAAGGTGAATCGGTGGTATTGCTTTCAATCTTATCAACACGTAAAAATTCTTTAATATTAATATCATAGTCACTTAAATGTGCTTGCATGTTCCCTGTTAATTCTGTGCCAGTTGTTTTTGGTACTGAGATTAAATTTTCAATACCAACGGTGTCTTTCACTTGTCCACCAATGCGATCTGCTATCAGGGTAACATTTAAGCCTTTTCGTGCAGCATAAATCGCTGACGCCACACCCGCAGGACCAGCCCCAATGACGGTAACGTCTTGTAAAGGCAATTGCGTATCATCATCAACGCCAACAATATATGGAAAGCGTTCAATTAATTTATCGACCAATTGCGCCGTGTCAATTTTACCGTTGGCAAATAGCTCACCATTTAAGTAAACACTTGGTACACCCTGAATATTGCGATCTTCAATTAATGATGGATATAAGCCACCATCGATCATTTCGGTATTAATGTTGTTATTAATTAATGCAAATTGGTTAAGCGACTGCACTACATCAGGACAGTTATGACAACTTAAGGAAATAAACACCTCAAAGTGCAATGGCTCATTAATTTTCTTAACCATTGTCGTTAAAGTTTTATCAAGTTTATGCTCAGTACCTGAGGAGTGTAACACTGCTAAAATAAGTGAATTAAACTCGTGACCACTGGGAATACCTGAGAAATAGATGCCGTTATTTTTTCCTTCAACCTCTAAATAAAATGTAATTGGACTTCTTAAGTTTTCATCGCGCTCAACAAGCCTTAAATTTTCAGACACGGATGACAATTGGCTCAAAAACTCTTTTAATTCTGAGCGCTTTTCGTGTTCCCCTGTTTGCAAAACAAATGACACGCTGTTTTTCATATTTGCAGTATACGTTTTTACTGCGTTTAGAATATCTTTACTTAACATGATACTACCTTAAATATTACGAATTAATGATGAGCTAATGAGCTAAATAACGGCTCACTGGGTATAAAAATGGCGGAACGTTTTAAAACAATGTCCGCCAATAAGTGAATTTTCAAAAATAAGTTTTAGACGTGTGTATTAAAAAACTTATTTTTCAGTCTAACTTCAGAAATGTTAGATTTTGCCAACTAAATCCAAGCTAGGTGTTAGTGTTGCTTGACCTTGCTCCCATGCTGCAGGACATACTTCACCATCATTTTCACGAACATACTGTGCCGCTTTTACGTTACGAACCATATCTTTTGCACTTCTGCCAATACCACCAGCATGAATGTGAGCAACTTGTATAATACCGTCTGGGTCTACTAAAAAGGTTCCACGGTGTGCCATGTGATCTTCCTCAATCATTACGTCAAATCCGCGGGTAATGTTGCCCGTTTGGTCACCAATCATTGGAAAATTAATTTTACCAATGGCATCTGAAGAGTCGTGCCATGCTTTATGTGAAAAATGTGTGTCTGTTGATACGGCATAAACTTCAACACCTAATTTTTGTAACTCTTCATATTGATTTGCCATATCTTCAAGTTCTGTTGGACAAACAAAAGTAAAATCTGCTGGGTAGAATAAAAAGATTGCCCACTTACCTTTTACGCTTTCGGTTGATACTTCTACAAACTCGCCATTGTGGAATGCTTGTGCGTTAAATTCTGGAATTGATTTGCCTATTTGAGCCATGAGTATTTCCTCGCTTATCTTATAAAATGGTAAATTAAAATTTGTTTTCGTTTAATTCAAAAAGCATGTTTGCTTTCGATGGAGTAATAATAGATTAGAGAATTTAATTAATATAATTGAATAAATTGATTTTTATATTCTGTTTTTTAGAATATAAAAATCAAAACACACTAAGAAAATTTAAAGACACTTCGATCATATATACATACGAGCTTAGTTTAAGATAATTATGGCTAAGTAATAAGTTATAGATAATTTTATATAATCAATTAAAATAGAGATAACGTTCTATATAATTAATAACAAAAAATATGATTTCATTAAAGCAACTTCACTATGCGTTAGCCGTTGAAAAAACACTGCATTTTAAAAAAGCAGCTGAGCTTTGTAATGTATCTCAGTCAGCATTAAGCACTGCCATTAACGAACTGGAAAAGCACCTAGGTACACTTATTTTTGAACGTAACAATAAACAAGTGTTGGTCACGAACAATGGCAAAAAGATACTCGACAAAGCAAAAAAAATTAAACTTGAAGTAGATGAACTGATGCAAATATCACAGGCAAATCAGCAGCCTTTTTCATCCCCCATGACGATTGGCGTTATTCCCACCATAGGCCCTTACCTTTTACCAAAAGTGTTACCTGAAGTAAGAAAGCAATACCCTGCGTTTAAATTAAAAATTATTGAAGAACAATCCCATATGTTAGTTGATAAAGTTAGAATAGGCGATATCGATGCCGCTATTCTTGCCTTACCCTTTCCTATAGACGGCTTAATGAGCTTTGACTTTTGGCAAGAAGATTTTTATTGGGTCTGTCATAAAGATGAATCATCTAATAAGGTACAAGAAATAACCAGTGCCGAATTAGAAATTGAAAAGTTAATGCTGTTAAAAGATGGGCACTGCTTAAAAGAACACGCTTTAGCTGCTTGTAAGTTACAAAAGCAAAAAGAAGATTCAGATTTCGACTCAGCTAGCTTGCATACCTTAGTTCAAATGGTTGCTGGTAAGTTAGGTACAACGTTAGTGCCACAGATGGCGCTAGATCAATTGATACATAATGCCTCAGAACTACGTGCTATTCATTTAAATGAACCTGGCCCACATAGAACCATCGCATTAGTGATCAGACCAAACTATGTAAGAACTAATGAATTAACATTACTAAAAAAGATTTTTACTGAGCAACTCTCTTTGAGTTTGGCGAATACTTAATCTTTAATTTGTTTTATCGAATAATGTTATCTATTTAATGAAATTTACCCTGATTCATTTTTAGATAAAAATGGAATCATCTTAAACAAACAAGGTGAATACCATGAAAAAACTTATAGAAACTATAAAATCAATTTTACACATTGAAACTCAAAGCACAGAGCAATTAAGCTGCAACTATTCAGATAACTATTATGGTGATCAATATTGCCAACCACAGCATTGTTTAAACGACAAAAACATTAATTGAGTATTGATTAAGCATTACCATGGAGGTTTAAGGTAAACTTATCGGAATAAAAATAGGTGTCGGCTTCACGACACCTATTTTTATTTGTTTGTTATCACTCTGACCAAACTGCAAATTCGTTTCCATTAGGATCGCTAAAATGAAACCTTCTTCCACCAGGAAATGAGAAAATAGGTTTAATTATTTTTCCACCAAATGCCTCAATTTTTTCCTGTATAGTCTCTAATAAATTACTGTACAGAACTATTAATGGGCTTCCTTCTTTTGTGGAAACAACTAAATCTGATTTAAAAAAGCCTCCATCGACACCTTGAGCAAAAAAGCTACAGTAATCTGGTCCGTAGTCTACAAAAGACCAGTCGAAAACATCACTAAAGAAGGCTTTAGTGGCTTCAATATTTTTCGCTGGGATTTCAATATAATTAATTTTGTTATTTTTAGTCATCTCGATGCTTCTATCCTTAATTTCACCTAAGTTATTCAACAAGTAACCAAGTAGAAGCCAATACCCACTACTTTTACTAAGCGTTAATGTTCAGTAGCAGATTTCTTATTTTGAAATTGAATAGCTAGATATTCGCCTTCTGAAACATTAGGTAGTGTTGAACATTCTTTGGTAACTATTTCTGAACGTAATTTAACTTTATCCAACGGCATGAACTGTTCAAATTCTATACTACTTTACAGCAATATTATTGCTAAATAGACTTATATTGTAAAGCGCCGTGGCCGTACTTATGTAATTTGTAAATCAAACCCGAGATTCAAAGCGGTACGAGGAAAAAAGAAAAAATAATACCAGATTCATTAATTAACTGAGCATCGCAAAGTACTGGTCAATTAAGATCGTCTTCGCAATGCTAGGTTTACTGCTTTTCAGTCTATTAATCTTTAAAATTAGTAAATTGGAAAGATTGCTCTAGATCTGACTCTCGTACTAAACGCATTACCGCTTGTAAATCATCACGTTTTTTTCCTGTTACCCGTACTTGTTCGCCTTGAATAGCGGCTTGTACTTTAAGCTTTTCGGCTTTAATTAATTTAACAACTTGCTTAGCTACGTCTTGTTCAATACCTTCTTTAAAGGTAACTTGCTGACTCCAGTTTTTTCCTGTAGCAGAAGCATTGCCAATAGTCATTGCTTTAGCATCAACATTACGTTTAGTTAATTGACTACGTAACATGTCACAAAGTTGCTTTAATTGAAAATCGCCTTCTGCTCTTACGGTGACTACAGGTTTTTTCCACTCAAAACTAGCTTCTACACCTCGAAAATCAAAGCGAGTAGAAATTTCACGATTGGCGTTTTCTACCGCGTTTCGTACTTCTTCTAAATTCGTTTCAGAAACGATATCCATTGATGGCATAATTCTTCTCTTTTTTAAAAATAGGTTAATACTGACTATTATACCTAGCAAAAAGTGCCAAACAAGTTAGCTGTGGCAGAATTTTTACTTCAAAAGCTGCCTATGCATGATAATATCTACACATCATCTTTTAACATTTAAATACTTGTGAAAGCACACCACCATTTAACTTTTTTTATATTAATTCTATGTGGGGCTTGCCTGCTGTTTTTTTCTAGTGAACTATTATTACCAGAGTCAGTTAAAAAATTAATATTCCGATCTCCTGAAATTGATAGTATTGGCCATTTTATTGGTTTTTTTGTATTAACTTGCTTAGTTTCCTCAATATTACATTTTTCTCTATCAAACACTTTTTATTCTCTCTGCTTTTACGCTGCATTGAGTGAATTAGGACAATACTATTTAGGGTTTCGCAACGGTGAATTTAGTGACTTTGGTGCCGATGTTGCTGGCATTAGTTGTTACCTTTTACTTAAATATAGTTATTCCTTATATAAATTGTTCACATTGAAACGACTATTGAAAATAAGAGAGTCGGCAAAAGTACAGGCAACTTAATGAACATTATTATCGTTGGTCAAGGTGCAATAGGATTACTTTGGTATCATCATATTTTACAACACATAAAAAGTGATGTTGCCTACAATAAGTCGCAACTGCACCTTTTATCATCTACACATTCCCTTTCAACCAATTTACCTGTTACACATCAAGCGGTAAATAGTACTGAGGCAGACGACACAATACAGCAGTATTGTTTTACCGATCATAATAACGATACGCATAATGGTAATATTTATTTTGCAAAGGCGGAAGATATTGAACAAGCTGATGTTATTTTTTTCTGCGTAAAGTCATTTCAAATATTATCAGCTTTAATTAAAATTGTTGATAACTTAAAAAATAATAGCGCTATTATTCTTGCACACAACGGTATGGGAATATTATCCGAATTACCCACAGGAATAGAAAAAAATCACGCTATATATACTTTACTAACGACCCATGGATGTTTACGCTCTGCCCCCTTTTGTATAACTCATACTGGTGTTGGTTCTTCAGACATAGGGTTACTTTTAGGTGAGAACAATTCAACACAACAACAATCTCTTACGCAATTATTAAATGCTGCATTGCCCCACGTAAATTACCACACACAAATCAAACAGAAACAATGGTTAAAGTTGGCTATTAACTGTGTAATTAATCCTCTAACCGCAATAAATAATGTTGATAATGGCCAAATAAACCACACAACATATCAAGACAGTATTAATATTTTATTAAAAGAGGTTATTGCTGTGGCAAATGCTGAAGGGGTGCAATTTGATTTACAAGAACTCAAAAAAACAGTAGAAGATGTTGCTTATGCAACCGCTAAAAACTGTTCTTCTATGCGTTGTGATGTATTAGCAAAGCGTAGAACAGAAATTGATTACATTAATGGTTTTATACATCGCTTAGGAACAAAGCATAATATTGCCACACCAGAAAACACTAAAATGTGGCAAACCGTAACAAACCTAGAATACAAAAATTGAGACTAGGCTGTAACCTTAAAGTTAGCTGTATTAGTTAGTTAAGTTATGGTCGGTAAACTTTCACATTGTTAAAGCCATTGTCGATTAAATACAACGCTTGCAGCTTGCTCATTACACCATGGTCACAGTAAAGTAAATATTCTTTACTCCTATCTAAATCGCCAAATTGCGTCGCTAATTTATAAAATGGAATATGCTTCACTTCTACGTTATCAAGTGCTAATGGTTTATCTTCTTCCTCTTCTGGGCTACGTATATCAACGACAACCGCATTAGCAGGAATATTTTCAACAAGATCTACCGCATGAATTTCTTCTTCTGTTTCTTTGCCTATATCACGAATATCAAAAACACGGGTTTCGCTAACAACTTTATCTAAAATATCAAAATTAAAGTTGCTTTCTTCTTCTTCAACTTTAGATAACACGGCTTTAACCGTAGGCTTTTTAGAAATAACGCCACAATATTCAGGAATTGTTTTGGCAAAATCTTCCGTGCCAATTTTACGAGCAATATCAATAATATCTTGTTTATCATAAGCCGCTAACGGACGTAAAATCAGCGTATCTGTTACGCGATTAATCACATTTAAGTTAGTTAACGTTTGACTTGATACTTGCCCTAAACTTTCACCAGTGACTAGCGCTTGAATTTTACCTTTTTCAGCAATTTTAGTGGCAGCACGCATCATCATACGTTTAAGCACCACCCCCATCTGGCTATTTTCAACCTTTTCTAAAATTTCAGCAACGACTGGCTCAAAATCAACGGCAAAGAATTTTACTTTATGAGACGCACCAAACTTATTCCATAAGTAATAACTAACTTGCTTTACGCCAACTTCATGTGCTGAACCGCCCAAATTAAAGAAACAATAATGAGTACGAGCACCTTTTTTGATCATTTGATAACTAGCAACACCTGAATCAAAACCACCAGACATAAGTGATAATATATCTTCTTGCGTAGCTATTGGAAAACCACCTAACCCAATATGGCGCTGAGTCACAATAAAGAGGTCTTTGTTTTTAATTTCTAAGCGAATAGTTACATCGGGCTTGCTCAACTTAACTTTGGCACTTTCTACTGCTTGATTTAAGCCACCACCAACATATTGCTCTACTTTTAACGAATTAAAGTCATGTGTTCCTGTGCGTTTTGTACGCACACAAAAAGTTTTATTTTCAATGGTTTTTGCATGAACGGCTAACGTTTTTTCATAAATATCATGCACATCAACAAACTCACTTTGTTGAACTTCTAAAAACATTGGTACACCAGGAATACACTTAAGTGCTTCTACCAAACGCTCACGATTTTCAGGACTATTATCTTTGGTATTAACTTCAACATTATCCCAATTCATGCGTGTGGTAACTTGTTCATCCACACGTCGTAATACATTTTTAATGTTCGACTCTAAAATTTTCGTGAAACGTTTACGAACAGGGCGAGATTTAATGGTGATTTCAGCTTGCAGCTTTACGATAAATTTCATCGATAATAGACCTAACATACAAAAATAATGGCGCGGATTATAGCAGGTTTTATAACAAATAGTGGAAAAGTTATGGTTAACAAAATAGACGTATAATACGCCAAAATCCCCATAACTTATTAAGCTAAAATAAAGCTCAATCTGAAATTATTGCTTATTTATCACTTTTGGCTAAATCAAATTGAGAAATTATCACCTGACTTTTTTGGTGAGCCCCAGCACTAAAGTTAATGGGTTGTGAATAACCAATAATATCTTCAGCTAATTTTTTATGTGGGTCAGTACTGGTTGTTGCCTTGGCAATAACAACCACTTTATCTGCTTGTTGTAATGTCATATGAGGTAGTAAATACATGCTTTCTAGTAACTCTACTTTTTTAGGTAACTCAGACAGTTTACCCTTAAAATTTGCAAGAGGTACTCTACTGTTAGGCATAGCGGCATAAACATACAAAGTCCACTCTTCAATGTTTTTAGGTACAAAGTCTTCAGCTATCTTTACTTCCACGGTAATTTTACGCTCATTATGAGCCTCTGCTTTAGCCTTAGTTACTGTATTTGCTGTAACAGATAAAAGCGGTAAAAGAAAAAGACAAAACGTAATCATTTTTTTCATATAAAATCCTTCATTTATAGTATCTAATGAATATTAAAACTACTCATTTAAAAATTAGCGGTTAACTTTATCATCGCTGAACGACCTGGTGCCATCAAAGAGTCTGTTGCTGGAGTATACGATTTATTAAATAAATTACTCAATTCAATGTTTAGCTGGTAGTTACTTTGCTGTCCAAATGAACTGCCAAATGCAACATTAAATGTTTTCCAACTATCATAATTTTCGCTGGTACCACTCTCATAAGCAACCTTTGCACTTGATGATGCTCGCACAAAGCCATCAAAATAATAAGATTTAAAAATATTGCCTTCATCTTCATATTTAATACCAATGCGTCCATACACAGCTGGGGTACCTGTATCTTCTGTTTTAAAAGTACCATAAACTTCTTCGCGTGATAACCAAGTAATATTTAAGTAAGGTGAAACTTGCTCATTAAAATGATAAGTAGTGCTTAATTCAATCCCTTTGGTTTTAGCTGTATCTGCGTTAATAAACACTTTATCCTCAGGCGGCGTAATACAATACTCGCCATTTTCTTGGCAGTCTCTTGTGGTAATATAGTGTGCGGCATCCGTATAAAATACTGTTGTATCTATTTGCCACTGTTTTGTAAACATTCTATAACCAAGCTCAATATTATCAGATGTTTCAGCTTTTAATTCAGGGTTAGGGTTAATAAAACTACCCGCCGCAGTTGCGCCAGTAGCAACCTGTAATAATGTAGGATAGTGATAGCCTTGACTAAAAGCCATACGTAAATTACTCTCTTTCCCTAGTGCATAATTAGCAGCCAAAGAAGCTATTACTTTTGTATCTTCATTTTTAGTTGGTGTTAACCCCTCACGACTAGTTTCATTCAGGTTTGCATCAACCCAATAGTGTCTAGCCCCAGCTGTAAAAATTAACTTATCAGACACTCGCCATTCGTCTTGAATATAGACAGCTTTGGTCTTTAACGTTGCCGCTTCTACACTATTATTGCTTGTTAACACTGGTGTGGCTGGCATATTAGGCATGATAATTGTTTTTGACGTAGAATTATCCGTGGCTTTATTAAGATCATCTTCGGCAAATTGCATACCTAAAATAGTATAGTGGTTATCTGAAAGTGAAAAATCTAGTTGACTATTTATACCCATAGTATCGAGTTGTTCTTGAATATTAGTATCTACTATTACCTCAATAGACATAGGAGGTTGAGTAACAGAGGTACTAATATTTTGGGTAAAATTTCGGTCAACGGTTTGGCTATACGCATTTAAGTTAAATTTCTTAAAATAGTTATTATCACTATCATATTGATAAAAAACTGAAAACTTTTCTCTATCTCGTTGAGGCATATTTAATGAAAAATTAGGCATTCCTGTAGCAATTTCACTACTAAGTTCATAATTTTCATAATTAACCCCGATTAAATGATCATCAACTTCCTTTGCTAAATATAGCATTTGACTATTATTTGAAAAACGAGTCTCGTCAAGATCTCCCTTTGGTGTATAACGATTATCATGATCATTATCAGAAACGGCTAGTCGATAATCAAAACCTTCGACATGACCAAAAAGCGTTGCAGCATATTGTTTCCCCTTTGTAGCTGAGTTAAAACCTGCAGAAAAACTTGCTTGTATTGGCTCTGAACCTCCCTTTTTCGTAATAATATTAACAACCCCACCAAGTGCCTTACCGCCGTACAATACGGAGCTTGTTCCACGAATAACTTCTATTCGCTCAACCATAGACGTATCAAGCAATAAAGGTGCACCATAGGTTGAGTGATCTGTAATTTCTTGACCATCTATTAATATTGCAACCCTTAAAGAACTTTCTCCACGTAAAGTAATGCGTTTCATTCCTGATGTTGCCGCATCTGCAACCTGTATACCTGGTATATCTTTTAAGGTACTTGCAATAGAGTCAGCGGAAGAGCGTTGAATATCTTTAGCATTTACTATCGCTATCGATGCGGGGCTCTCTATTAGATAACGCGATGTTTTAGTGGCAGTTACTGTAATTTTTTCATCTACAGTATTAATTTCAGCATGTAATGTTGTTGATAACAACATGCTGCTGATAAGAGTGGTGATTATAGATCGATTGAACATACTGATACTCGCAATAGTTACACTTCGTTATTGCGAATGATAATGGTTATTATTTGTATTTTATATGATCTAGATCATCATTTTAAAAGTAACTTTCTTTTTATTGGTTAAAATACAGGAACTGTTGATCTTAATATTTAAATTCTTCAGGAATAGGTAAGTTTTTTGCAACAGGAATAGGTTTTTTCGCACGCCCTTTTCTGTGCTCATTAAGTTGAAAAATAAAAGCGAGAACCTGTGCTACTGCAGCATATAATTCTTCTGGAATGTCTTGGTCAACCTCTGCGGTATAATATAGTGACCGTGCTAATGCTGGCGATTGAATAATTTCTACGTTATGTTCTTTGGCAATGGTACGAATATGTATCGCCATTTCATCAATACCTTTTGCAACAAGTATTGGCGCACCACCAACATTTGGATCATATTTTAACGCAATACTATAATGAGTAGGGTTGGTAATCACCACATCCGAATTAGGCACTTCGCCCATCATTCGTCGTTGAGACATTTCATATTGTGTTTGCTTTATACGCCCTTTAATTTCAGGGTTACCTTCAGTACTTTTAAATTCATCTTTAATTTCTTGCTTGGTCATTTTTAACTGACGCGTGTGATTCCATACTTGATATGGCGCATCAATTGCTACAATAATACCAATTGATAATGCTAACGCTAAAAACATCCATAATAACATGTTAACCGCATGATCAAAGTTTAAGGGGATCGCTTCCAAGCTTAATCCTAAAATTTGATCAAAAAGTCCATTAAGCAATAAAAACGCGACAATAAAAACAACAAAAAACTTTAAAATTGATTTTAATAACTCTACAGCCGCTTGCACTCCAAACATTCGTTTAAAACCTGCAAGTGGCGACAATCGACTTGCTTTTGGCGCCATAGCTTCCCAAGAGAAAGCCATTCCACCTAACATAGTGTTACCAATAAAAGCAGCAATTAGAATAATAAAAAAAATTGCTAACATCGGAAATACAACATGCCCTATGCCGCTAGAAATAACGTTTATGAGCGCATGCACATCCATGGCCTCTTTTCTACTTATTGAGAACATGCGTTTCATTGTAGTCGACATTGCATTGACTAAAGCATTACCCATAACCATCATAGCAAAAGCACTGCCCACGAGAACAAACATAGTGCCTAAGTCTTTAGAGCGCGCTATTTGACCTTTTTTACGGGCGTCAGAGAGTTTTTTTGCCGTGGGTTCTTCTGTTTTTTCACCACTGTCTGACTCAGCCATCAATAATTTCCTTTAAAACGTTATGTTCAAACTACGTTAAGTTGCTGCGCAATCAATTAAATAACAACTAAAATCAAGCGCTCGTTGCCACTGTAGCTCAAAGTGAGTTAGAAAGTTTCCAAAGGTTAGCCACATAATTAATAAACCAGCCATCATTGTAATAGGAAAACCTATCGCAAATATATTAAGTTGTGGTGCTGCTCTTGTCATCACACCAAATGAAAAGTTAATTAACAACATTGCCGTTAAAGGAGCTAAAGCAAGTGACAAAGCCGTTGCAAACATCCAGCTTCCCCATAAAACAATATCTTTGTACTTAATACTAGCAAACTGTTCATTACCAACAGGTAACGTATCAAAACTGGCAACAACAAACTGTATGTATGCTAAATGACCATCCATTGTCCAAAAAAGCAAAGTAGATAATATTAAGAAAAATTGTCCTACCGCGGGAACATTCATGCCACTTGCGGGGTCAACTAATGAAGCAAAACCTAACCCCGATTGCATGGCAATAATTTGACCAGCTAGAGTGAAAGTATTAATCACCATCACGGTAATAAAACCTAAGCTAATACCAATTAATGTTTGCTGAGCAATCATTAAAAAGGTAGTAAAAGAGAATAATTGTTCAACACTTGTTGGCGGAATGGCTGGCATAATAGCCAATGTTAAGGTAACACATAGAAAAAGTTTAATACGTGTAGGAATAGTCCGCGCGCCAAACCCTATCATGGTCATTATTAATGCAGAAATACGGGTAAAGGGCAGCATAAAATCAGCTAGGTACTGATTTACAACTGACTCGGTAAATTCCATTAGCTAACAACACTCGGAATACTAGCAACTAACCTAAAAGTGTAATCCATTAGTTTTTGCACCCCCCAATGTCCACCATAAACAAGCGCCAGTAACGTAACAATAAGGCGGGGTAAGAAGCTTAAGGTTTGCTCATTAATTGACGTTGCCGCCTGAAAAATGGCAACAAGCAAGCCAACAAATAAACTCGGTAAGATAACGGCACTCACTAGCAGAATTACTAGTAGTAATGCATCTCTTAGTATGTCTACAAAAACTTCTGGTCCCATCTTACGTTCTCTTGTTTACTTTTTTAAGTGAGTAAAAAGCTAAGTACCTAAACCATAACTCGTGGCAATAGTACCTATGACCAAGTTCCAACCATCAACCAATACAAATAACATGAGCTTAAAGGGTAGCGAAACAATCATCGGTGATAACATCATCATCCCCATTGCCATTAAAATACTCGCCACAACTAAATCAATAATTAAAAAAGGAATAAATAATATAAAGCCAATTTGAAAGGCCGTTTTTAATTCACTAATAATGAAAGCAGGTATAATAACAGTCATGGGTAGATCTGTTGGTTTATCAACTGCGTCAAGATCGGCCATTGCAGCTAAAGTGTCTAGGTCTTTTAACCTCGTTTGCTCAAGCATAAATGCACGTAATGGTACTTTACCTTTATCAAAAGCTTCTACTGAGGTTAATTGATCAGATAAGTAAGGCTGAATAGCCACTTCATTAATTTGATTATAAACGGGTGTCATAATAAACAAGGTCATAAAAAGGGTTAAACCAATGATGACCTGATTTGAAGGGGTTTGCTGCAAACCAAAAGCTTGGCGCAATATGGCCATAACGACAACTATACGAGTAAAAGAGGTCATCATTATCACAGCGGCAGGTATGAAACTGAGCGCTGTCATGAACATTAAAATTTGTAATGTTACTGAATACTCTTGCGAGCCATCAGGATTTGTGGTCAATTTTAATGCCGACATTGACAGGTCGTCAGCAGCAAAAACTCCTGCACTCATAACCGAGGCAAACAGTGTGAATAAAACCAACCAGAGAATTTTTTTCATAGTCATTTATGTATTTTTTGTTGTTTTACTTGTTGTGTTGTTATCTATTTGGGTTTTACTATTTTTCTGCAAAAAAGATAACACATTTTTTGATAATGCCATTGGCTTATCTAATTGAACATCAATAGGTGTTTCTAAGTTTTTCAATAACGAAATTTTTTGTGGGCTTACACCTAAAACCAATTGTTCTTCACCTACCTGTACAACAATAATACGCTCTTTTGCACCTAAAGATAAACTAGCAATGACTTTTAATTGAGCTGAGTTTTGCTGAGTAAAATTGAAGCGTTTTAGTACTAGTGCACAAATAATAATTAACCCTAATACCATCAATAAAGACAAAATCATACTACTGGCATTCATATTTGCCATAACGTGCTTGCCTACTTGCGGAGCTTGCTCTGTTACTTGTGGCGTTTGCTCTGTTACTAAAGTATGACTTGATTGAGCAACCCCATAAGGCATTAATAAACCAAAAAAACAACAGGCGATAAACGCGGAAATTTTAGCCATTATTTTAATTTTTTAATTCGTTCAATTTGACTAATAACATCGGTTAAGCGAATACCAAATTTATCATTAACTACCACTACTTCACCATGGGCGATAAGTGTGCCATTAACTAAAACATCTAATGCTTCACCCGCAACACGATCCAATTCAACAACGGATCCTTGATTAAGTTGCAATAAATTTCTTATGCTAATATTACTACGACCTACCTCCATTGAGATGGTAACGGGAATATCTAATATTGCATCTAGTTTACGTTTTTCTTCTCCCGTAATAGGCGCATCATCTTCTGTTAGCTCCTCTAATTCAACGGCTTCAGCTTTACTAGCACCTTCATCCTTACTAGCACCCTCGGCTGAGGCTTCAGCTTGTTCATCTAGTGCCTCATCCCACATGCTTAAATCTTCATCATTGTCATTACTCATACCGCTTGCCTCAATTTTCAATTCTTTACGATTAATGTTTTATAGTCGTTAGGGGTTATAAGTCGTCTTCTAACAACTCAAGCTCTGTGTCATTATCAAGACGCTTACCGCCTTTAGTTAAAATAGTTAGTTCTGATTTTACTGATTCTGGACGCTTGATTTTTTCTTGAATTTTCAATGCTACATTTTCTCTACTACGCCCTAGTTTTGCTCTAAAAGTAGGTAAATCTTCAATTAATACTGTAATGTGTTCAGGCATTTCAATTGGTATAATATCTCCTGCCTGTAGTTCCATTACCTGACTTAACGGTAATTGCACATCTAAAAACTTGGTATTAAGTGAAACTGATACGTCCATAATTTCATCGCGAAGCGCCTTAGACCAGCGCATATCAGTATCTTCTTTGTCACTTTGGACACCTGCATCAAGTAACTCGCGAATAGGCTCTAACATTGAATAAGGTAAGGCGATATGAAAATCACCACCACCTCCATCAAGCTCTATGTGAAAAGAGCTAATAACAACCACTTCCGTTGGACTAACAATATTAGCCATCGATGGGTTCACTTCAGAATCTAGGTATTCAAATGAAACATCCATAACGGGAGACCAAGACTCTTTATAGTCTTCAAATATTAACTTTAACAACATTTGAATAATTCGACGTTCTGTTGGTGTAAATTCTCTACCTTCTATTTTGGCATGGTATCGCCCATCACCACCAAAGAAGTTATCAACTAAAATAAAGACCAAACGCGCTTCCATAGTAATAAGGCCAGTGCCTTTTAATGGTCTAAAGCGCACCATATTCAAGCTAGTTGGAACAAATAAGGTATGAATATATTCACCAAATTTGATCATTTGAATACCGTTTATTGATACTTCGGCGGTTCTACGCATCATATTAAATAAGCTGATACGCATATGCCGAGCAAATCGTTCGTTTACCATCTCCAAGGTTGGCATACGGCCACGGACGATACGATCTTGTGAAGAAAAATCATAATCAGCACTACCGTCCTTTGATTCGGAAGTATTCTCAACTATTTCTTCTTCTTCAACATCATCAACGCCATGCAAAAGCGCGTCAATTTCGTCTTGGGATAATAAATCACTCACGCATTATTCTCTTTATAGCTTAATTTTATTTGAATCTTTTAGTCTAGCCTGAGTTAATTTAACTTGACTTAAACTGTTCCAAAGCTCATTTACACTGCTTACAATTTTTGAAACTATTTACTCGTATTCTATACATAGTTAGTCTATACATAGCTATTTATAAAAAGTTTATTGCATTACAAAGCCTGTGAACAATACTTTTTCAACAGTATCATTGCCTTCAAGCTCTTTCATTACTAATTGTACTGCTGTCAAAGATTGCTGCTTCAATGCTTCTTTACCAACACTTGTTGATAAATCATCCGCATTAGCCTGTGAAAAAATATTTAACAATGTGCTTTCAATTAACGGTATATTCATCTTAGCGTTTTCTTCGTTGTCGCCTCCACGTACTAATAATTGTACACGAATTTCGACAAAACGATCACGAGCAGCCCCTGGCACATTAAAACGAAACGGTCTAGGCATTGGTACATATAGTGCTGAGCCTACTTTCGCTTTTTCTTCTTCTCCGTCTTTATTGCTTTGTTCAGCAGAAGCACCATCGTCAGATGTTTGTTCTGCAGTTGTGCTACTGTCATCTCCCATCAAGAAAAAATATGCACCGCCGCCGCCAGCAAGTAAAACAACAATAGCGATAATAATAATGAGCATTTTTTTCTTTTTGTTGCCAGCTTCTAATTCTAGGTCAGCACCATTTCCTGCCGCTTTACCCTTTTCGTCTGCCATGAGTTTCCTTATATTTATCTTGAAAAATATTTCTAAACTATATCCTTGAATAGCACACTAGCCAATGTGTTTTCATCAACTAAATAGTATTTAGCTTAATTTATCTGCAATTTGCCCAGTATATTTTTATTTCTGTCTTTTTCTAAGCATAATAATCGACACCTTGTGTTGAAGAGTCATTTATTTTTACTGACAAATTATGCTCCACTACATCACCTGCATCAGCAGTATTAGTATTTATATGATGATTTTTATCATCGTTCGTTGAACTGTTATCAGATTGCTGAGACTGCTGTTCAACATTTGTATCACCAACATCAACACCTTGCTCTGCTAACATGTCTTTTAGTTTATTCATGTTTTGATCAAGCGCCTCTTTAGCTTGCTGATTTTGTACAATAAAATTAACTGATGCTTGCTCTCCTTGCAAGTTAACTCTCACTTGCATGTTGCCTAATTCTGGGGGATCAAGCGTAATATCAAATTGTTGTAATTTTTGTGAGATAATCAACATCACTTTATCTTTTACAGCATCAGAGAAATCTTTTCTGAAAATAGAAATGGTTTCATGATGCAATTGTATATTCGTTTTTTGACTTTGTGATACTTCCACGCTCCCCGTTGGGTTAACTATTTCTATAGCGTGTTCGTCTATTCTATCATATGAAGCCTGCGCTTCTCTGTTTATTGCCTCTGCTGCATTCGCATTATACGAAAAATCGGTGTTGGGTTTAGCGATAACTTTTGCACTCGCCTCTTTATTGCTCTCTGTTATTCCCTCTTCACTGTGTCTAACAAACTGTTCAGATGCTTTACTACTTAATTGGGAATCAATGTCAGATTCTGACGTGGATTGCTCTAAACTTTCTGATGAGGTGTTTTTAGGGGTATCTTTTAATATTGGTGATTGAGCACTAGGCTGCTGCCCACGAGCATTAACCGAGATTGTATTGTCTACTACTTTAGTTACCCCCTTATCACGCTGAACGTTTTCATTTTGTTGCATTAATGCTACTTGCTCATCAATAACCAATTTATTTTCAAGTGTATTTTTATCATTACCACTTGTTTGAGTTTTTTCTTTATTCCCTTTTAATGATTTTACGGCATCCTGATTATCATTGGCGTCAATATCAACATTCTCTGACGTAAATTTTTGCTGACTAATCACGTTTTCATCATTAGCTTCTATAGGCGTAGGTGCGTTGGTTATTATCTCTTGACTACCTGCAGATGCAGCAGCTTTAGTTTTAGCCTGCTCAATCGACGCTTGTTCCCCATTTTTACTATTATTAATAGATTTTTCATCTAAAGTCGTTGTAGACAAGCTATTAGCATCAACAACTGATTTAGTTGTTAGGGATTGATTAGTATCGGTACTTTCTTTCCCTTCTTTTCTTTCTTTAGAAAATTCTTCCGTTACATTTTCTGATTTTTCTTGCTCAAACAGGTATTCTGATTCAGTTTCTGAGCTTGATGCTATTGCCTTTGCCACGCCCGATAAGTCAGATGTTAAGTTGTTAGCTTTCAATAATTGTTGCATCTCATTTTTTATTCTTTGTTCTTCCGATAACTCATTAAGCTTTGCTGTATTAGTTGTATTTCCTGAATTTATTTTAACAACTTCGCTATCAACCGTATTTTTATCAACTGACCCTTTATCAACTAATGTATTATCTGCCTTGGTCAAAAAAGACATCAATGACTCTGGATCATCAATACTCTGAGTTACTTCATCGGTTTTAGTTTTATTTGACTTTATTTCGCTACTATTGCCGATAGCGGCAACTTCTTGCGTATCAGTTGCCAAGTTTTGTTCACCAGTTGAGGCATTCTCTATACTGACAGATTCTTCAGTTTGAATTGGTTGATCAGCTACATTGGTTTTGTATTCTGTTTGGGTTTCATCTTTTTTAGTATCAGCGTTACTAACTTCCTCTTCGGATGTTTTATTACTAATATCTTTGTTTTTAGCTAGTTGCGACTCTATATGTTGTGAAAAATCATCGTTTGACAAAGAAGATATAGCCGAAACATTATCTTTAGTATCGACATGTTTTCCAGTATTAATAGGTAAAATATTGAGTTGTTGCATAATAATCCCAATCGCCAAAAATAAATAATAGTATAAATATAACTGTGAAGAATATTCTTCTCTTGTACTTAACGTACTAAAGCACAACAGTACTGCAATAATCATTCCGTTTTCAGTTTAATAACCTGTATATATACAAAAATACGAAATCTTCACCTTAAAAAATAAATGGTGATAACAAACGCTGGCTATTGTGATCTTCGTCGTAAAAATTGTTGTGTAGATATTTCATCAAACATGCTTTGTTCTTTCTTACTTTCTTTTTTTATTAAAACACTATTGCGTTTAGCTGTTAGCATTTCTACCGCTTGCACCTTTTGTCTTTGCTTTATCCAACGTTGTTTACTCTGTTCAACTAAAGCTTTGGCCTGATTCATCGCAATTTTTACTTGTTCTGATGCATAATCAAGTTTTTTAATAAACGCGTGATAATGATTATATGTGGCGCTATCAACACCTTGAAGAGATCGTTGGCTTAACCTGTTCATGTATTCAAGACGATAATCTGCAACACTTTGCAAACGAGTAATATTCTGCTGATAATCATTTTCAGCATTTCGTAGCATATTTTCTGCTTGTTCTTCTTTTTTTTGTTCAAACTTTAATAACGTTTCAAGCTGGTTGTTATGATTAGCAGCCATAATAATATTTCCTTAATGTACTTACCTGTTCTGACAATCTTCTAGTTTTCTATGCTGAAGCGGCTTGATTTTGACTATGGGCTGTCGCCGCAGCAATAATTTCTTGCATTTGTTGAATACTTTGTTCATAAGGTATAACTTCTTGAATTTGCTGTTGTAAAAAGAAGTTAATAACTGGGTGCACATTGATTGCTTGATCAATTCTAGGATCATTGCCTTTGGTGTAAGCACCAATTGCAATGAGGTCTTTATTTTGTTGATAAAGTGAATATATTTGTTTTAATTGTCGAGCAAGTGTTTGATGTTCCATGCTGGTTACCATTGGCATAACCCTTGAAATTGACCCTTCAATATCAACCGCTGGATAATGCCCAGCATCGGCAAGTTCTCGTGATAATACAATGTGCCCATCTAGAATAGCCCGTGACGCATCAGCAATAGGATCTTGTAGATCATCTCCCTCTGTAAGTACGGTATAAAAAGCGGTAATCGATCCCTGTCCCTCTCCACCATTACCAGCACGTTCAACCAATTGTGGTAATTTAGAGAACACTGACGGTGGATAACCTTTTGTTGCTGGTGGTTCACCTACCGCTAGTGCTATTTCTCGTTGTGCTTGCGCATAGCGAGTTAATGAGTCAAGTAACAGTAATACGTCCAAGCCTTGGTCACGAAAATATTCGCTGATCTGTACTGCGGTTTCACACCCTTTTAAACGCATTAAAGGTGAATTATCAGCAGGCGCGGCAACAACAACAGAGCGAGCTCGCCCTTCTTCTCCTAAAATTTCTTCAATAAACTCTTTTACTTCTCGCCCACGTTCCCCTACTAAGCCAACCACAATAACATCGGCAGTGGTGCCTCGAGTCATCATGCCCATAAGAACACTTTTCCCTACACCTGAACCAGCAAATAGTCCCATGCGTTGGCCTTTACCCACGGTGTTAAAACTATTAATTGAACGAACACCTACATCTAACGGCTCGGTTATCGCTCTACGCGACAATGGATTTATTGGGCTGCTATTTATTTTGTAGTTTTCATCTGTTTTAATTGGCCCTTTACCGTCTAACGGTTTACCAACGCCGTTAATGACTCGCCCAAGTAGACCCATAGATAAAGGTAAATGTAATTTAGTTGAAATGGGCATAACTCGTGCGCCAGGTAATACGCCGCGCAAACTTTCTTCAGGCATTAAATACGTTACTTCCTGAGAAAAACCAACAACCTCTGCAAGTAAGTCGCCTTGATTGGTTTCGACTAAACATTGGCTGCCAATGTGTGCTTTAACGCCAACAGCTTCAAGCGTTAACCCTACTACACGCACTAAACGCCCAGCAACAGGCTCTTTAAAGGGGTGAATAAAGTCTTGGCTTCTCTTTAATCTATCGCTAATACGCTTGCTATCGACCATTTCTGCCCTACACATTAAATAAAGCGTGAAATAAATTTCCGCCTAAAAGTCAAAAAAATCACTGATGTAATGCATCCTGCAAGAAAGACTCCAAAACTTGTTTTAATCGTGATTTCATTTGCAAATCAATATTAGAAGTGCTGTTTTCAATTTGGCAGCTACCAACCGTTAATTGTGGTGCTGGTAATAATTTCCAACCACTCTCTTTAATATGCTGTTCACCAAATTGATCTTCGACTAGCTTAATATCATCAGGATGTAGATAAATTTGAGTCGTTGGCTCATTACTCGGTAACGCTTTAATACCAGCATTAATAGCCGCCATTAAAATATCAGGATTGGTTTTTGCTTCTTGCAGCACAACAGCTTCGGTCAATTGTACAACCAAATTCAATAACTGTTCTTCAACATTTTTTTCAATACTTGCTAAGGGGTTGTTAAGTTGCTCAATTAACTGCTGCCAACTTTCACTTAACGCATCAACCGCTTCTTTACCTTGTGCTAAACCTTGCTCAGTGCCGTCTTTAATTCCTTGGGCGGTACCTTCTTCTACACCTTGCGCTTTGCCTTCTTCATAGCCTTTTGCAAAACCTTCTTCTTTACCTTGGCTAAAGCCTTCCTCGTGAGCTGCTTGTCTTATTTCTTCAATTTCTTGTGCAGTAAGTGGCTCAGGTTCTACGACCTCTTCTTCTGGCGGTTCGTATTGCCAAGTGCGCTTTTTACCATAGGCATTGGTTTGGTTCTCTTGTTCTTTATTTGTACTCTCTTGCACATTCGGCAGCGACCAAACATCTAAGTCTTCTGTTTGATTTGCTTTTATAATATGTGAGGGTGTTTGACTCATATGTTTACCTTGCTTAACCCGTTTGCTTAAATGTTATGACAAATTATAAGAACTCATCGCCACCGCCACCGCCAAGCATAATTTCACCCGCGTCAGATAATCGACGAGCAACGGCAAGAATTTCTTTTTGTGCGGTTTCTACTTCACTCACTCGCACAGGCCCCATGGCTTCAAGATCATCTATCAACATATCTGCTGCACGTTTAGACATATTACTTAAGAATTTATCTTTAAGTGCTTCGTCAGCCCCTTTTATTGCTTTCATTAGTGCATCTTGTTCAACTTCGCGCAGAATCGATTGCATACCACGGTCATCAACATCAACTAAGTTTTCAAACACAAACATTAAGTCTTGAATTTGCTGACTCATTTCCTCATCACTTTCACGCATAGAGTCCATCAATATACCTTCAACATTAGTATCAAAGTAGTTCATGATGTCGGCAGCAGCTTTCAAGCCCCCCATTTTAGCTGCTTGAGCTCCAGCTTGTCCTGCAAATTGTTTTTCCATTATTTCATTTAATTCTTGCAATGCGGCTGGTTGTACTTCTTCTAAATTTGCAATACGCATCATTAGATCTAAACGCGTTTTGTCCGTAAATTGGCTCATGATTTCAGCCGATTGTTCCGGTGCTAAATAAGAAAGAACGATAGTTTGAATTTGTGGATGCTCATTTCGAATAATATTGGCAACTTGTTTAGAGTCCATCCACTTCAACGAGTCTAATCCTTTTGAAGCGCCCCCCATTACAATTTGGTCGATTAAATTGCCAGCTTTATCTTCACCTAAAGCAGCGGTTAAGGCTTTACGAACAAAATCTTCACTTTGGAAACCAATAGTTGAGAAATTTTGTATCTCATGGATAAATAATTTATGAACAGCGGTAATTTTTTCTTGAGTAAAATCTTCCATCGCTGCCATTACAGTACCGACTTGCTGTACTTGTTTTGGTTCTAAGTGTTTTAATATTTGTGCGGCATCTTCTTCAGATAAACTTAACAGTAGAATAGCGGCCTTTTCTGCCCCTTCTAGTTTGTTAACATCAAAGCCTGCTGACGTTGCGGCAAGTTCTCCGCTTACTTGTGTTTCATCACTCATCTTCGTTCAACCAACTTTTAACTACTTGCGACGATAATTCTGGTTCATTTGCGACTAACGCGCGAACCGCTTTTAATATATCTTCATCTCGGTGAAGATCAGGTAATTGTAAACTACCATCAGGTGCAAAACCTACATTGCCTGCATCAAATTCTGACGTTAACATATCCATCGTTTCATCGCCCAAATCTATATGACTATCAAGTGATTTATCACCGTAATCTTGTGGCGTGCTATCTGGATAGATTAAACGTTTTAACATAGGACGAACTACAGCCATAATTAATACAATAATAACTAATGCCGCCATAACAAGCTTTAACATCTTTAAGAACCATAGTTGTTCCCATATTGGTACCGTATCATCTATACCAAGATCCGCACGATTAAAAGGTATTGTAATAACTTCTAATACATCGCCTCGCTGTAAATCAAAACCAATACTACCTTGTAGTAAACGACGAATAGAAGCGATTTCAGCAACACTTCTAGGCTCTTTAGCTGCCATTGCCGTTTGAGTTTCTTCTGTTGACTCAGCGTCAGATGGGGTCACAGGTGTTGGCGCTGCACCATCAACATAGTCAAGCGCCACAGAAACACTAATTCTTCGAATAACGCCTGCTTGCTGCTTGGTATGACTAATTGCTTCATCAAGTTCATAGTTTTTAGTTGATTCGCTATGCTTTCTACTGGGTATGGCCTTTTGTTGTTGTCCTAATGCATCTTCTGGAATGCTAGATTCAAGCGGTGGTTGATTAGTTAATGCACCTGGAATACCGCCTAACGCACCACCAATGCTACTATTTTCTACTTTCATTTCACTGCGTAGTGCAGGTAAATCTGAATTATAACGACGCGCTGTTTCTTCTACATTGGTAAAATCCATCGTTACATCAACTTGTGCTGTGTAATTTCCTAAACCAACAACAGGAATAAGGATATTATCAATTTTATCCATGTATTCTTGTTCACGCTTTTGTTCAATATCAAGCTCATTACGTGAACGGGCTGAAATTGAGTTTTGGCTGCCTGAATTCAATAATCGTCCATTTTGATCAGTAACTGTGACACGATTTGGACTCATTCCTTGTACAGCAGATGCAACAATATCAACAACAGCATCCACCTCTTCAGCAGAAAGTAATCGTCCACGTTGCAGAGTCAGCACTATAGTTGCTGAAGGATTTTTTTCTCTACGAGCAAAAATATTTTCTGGAGGAATGGCAAGTAAAACCTTAGCGCGTGAAATGCTTTGTAATTGCTCAATAGTTTTTGCAATACGTTGTTCTCTGCCATATTTTAAGCGTTCACGCTCTACACGCTGACTTACACCAAAGCCCATGTCTTTCATGACCATGTCTTCACCTTGCGAAGGCTCAGTTGATAACCCTTCACGTGCTAACAATAACTTTATTGTTTGATATTCGTCAACAGGGACAGACAAGGTGTTATTTTCTTGACGGTAATCCACTTTGTTTGCGTCAAGAAAATCCATTGTTTTAATCAGTTGTTCGGTAGGCTGTTTAGCTAAAAATCGATATTCTGGTTCATTAGCAAGAATAATAACGAAGATAGCAATAGCCAAACAAATTGACAAAGCCACAACTAAGGTTATTTGACGTAAGGTCTCTGCATTACCTAAAGCAGCAGCAAAGCCTGACTTTTTTTCTTCTATAGCATTATCGTCATCAGAGTCACTGGCAATCATTGAATTACCACCATCTGCTGCTACCATTGAATTTGTATCTGCCACTGAACTTCTCCGCTTACAACTTAATGTGTCTTTTAATTAACAACGCACGTTTAGATAAGAATAAATCATTTTAACAAAACGCTTATTGAGGAATAACATACCCATCACAATAAAAGGCAACGATGTTAAAATAAATTTAGGTTATATAAACTAGACAGGCATACTCATTATTTCTTTATATGCTTCAACAAATTTATTACGCACTTGCACTGTTGCATCTAAGGCAACACCCGACTTAGATGATGCAATCATTACTTCGCCTAACGTTACATTAGGATCACCCATTTCAAATGCTGTTTTTTTAGCACCTGTATCTTGTTGAAGTTCATTAACCGTTTTTAATGCATCCGTTAATAAATTGCCAAAATTACTACTAGATGAGTTAGTGCTATTAATGGCATTAACACCTGACATTCCCTGCATATCACCACCTACGGCAGGTAATTTATTACCTGATGCTTGTAATGACATACTCTGCATTTGGGCAAATAATGAATTTGTTTTGATATCCATAGTCTTCTCACTCGTGTCAATTTTTTGCTATTAAGCAATGAAAAATATCTCTATTTATTGATACTGCAAGCATGGTGCCAAGAAAGTTTAGAATAGTGGAAGTGTCGAGTAATGAGGTCTCGGGTAAGAAAAAATTAGAATCACAAAGAAAAATTAGTAAACGGAATCTAATCACACTAATACCAAGTTGATTAAGTTCTTTCCCACTCAGCGAGAATTAAAAGGCTTAGAG
>CBDLPA010000008.1:0-171939 GCA_965305135.1 uncultured Colwellia sp. | reverse complement strand
CGGTAGCTAAAAGAACACTATTGCCTATTGACGCGAGATGGGCTCATATGTGTTAGGCACTGATGCCAATAATCTACTGATAAAATGGTGCAAGGGAGAGGACTCGAACCTCTCTACGTTTCTCCTGACCAGATAAATAAATCTATGCATGCTTATAGCTCTCGTTCGGATTGAAAGTGTCTCACCATGACCTTGCAGAAACGCCACCCCGCACCAAACGCATGTATTAACGAACGCTATCTTCATAACAAACTCCTTTACTTTCTTAATGCCAGTTTTAATGGTTTCAGTTAGCTCAGTCATCTGAGATTCCAATCCGAACGAGATACCTACATCCACATCAATATCTACCTGTACAGTCAAGACTTTCAACTCCTCACTTCGGATAAGTAGAGGGGCATTTATTTTGCCTAACAGCTTATTAAACACCGTTTTGGGGGGTTATAACACCCCAAAACGGCGTATATTACGTGCATTAATAATTTCATTAAAAAACACCTTTGTAAACAAATGATTATATGTATTTTAAAATAACCTTTGTTGTTACGCCCCAAAACGGCTTGTAATAATGTTATTGGACAAAACAAAGCTTACTGTCTATACATACAGTAAGTTATTATTTATGAGTTTAGCTAAATGAAATCACCTTTTTTAACACTGATCAAAGAGCATATGTATAAAAAACGTTATGCCAAGCGCACTATTGAAGCATATTTATTCTGGATTGCTGCGTTTATTCGCTTTCATAATATGCGCCACCCTAGTTCGATGGGAGATACCGAAGTTGAGTTATTTTTAAATCATTTGGTCAACACCCGAGATGTTGCTAAAGGCACACAAGCGCATGCATTAAACGCGCTGTGTTTTTTATATAAAGAAATAACAAGTTCAAACCGAACTGAATTTTATTAATAAACGGGGCAAGTACAGAGTTTAACCAGTACTTGCCCAAAATGTGTTTATTGTCTGTTTGAGTAACCTGTTTTTAATGACTATTTAAAGCGTATTTTCAAACAATTTATAAATACGGCGATATTCATTTAACCATGAACTTGGTTGAACAAAGCCATGCGGTTCTACAGGGTAAATAGCCGTTTCAAAATCTTGTTTTTCTAATTCAATTAAACGCTGAACTAAACGCACAGTGTCTTCAAAAAACACATTATCATCTACCATTGGCGCGTTAATCAATAGCGGCTTAGCTAAACCTTCTGCAAAATAAATAGGTGAGCTGCGCTCATAGGCTATTGCGTCATCTTCTGGAGTATTCAGTATGTTTGAAGTATAACCATGATTGTAATAAGCCCAATCAGATACTAAACGAATGGCAGAGCCAGATTCAAATAACGTTGGGTCGGTAAACATTGACATTAACGTTAAAAATCCCCCATAAGAGCCACCGTAAGTACCTACACGTTTAGGGTCAACATTGGCATTTTCAACAATCCAGTTTACACCATCGCGCATGTCTTCAACTTCTACCTTACCCATATGACGATAAATACTTGTGCGCCAATCTCTACCATAACCCGCAGATGCACGATAATCCATATCGATAACAACATACCCCTGTTGTACTAACATAGAATGGAACATAAATTCACGAAAATAACCTGACCAACCAAGGTGAGAATTTTGTAAATACCCTGCTCCGTGAGTAAACATGACAGCACGATTTTTTTCTTTCTTCTTATCAAAATTATGTGGTAGATAAACGCGGGAATATATTGGTTCTTCTTGGTGAGAAGATGGAATAGCCACAATACTTGGTGCAACCCACGGCAGTGATTTAAATTGGTCAGATACTGTAAAGGTAATTTGAGTCGCTTGCGCATTTCCATTTAAGGATTGAACATATAACTCTGGTGGCATGGTTAAACTAGAATGCTCAATAAGCAATTTAGATTCATCAGGGCTTAATGCATAATTATTTTTACCACCCAAGTCTGTTAACGCAATTAAATCTTTTGCTAAATCAACTTGATATATTTCATAAATACCTGGGTGCTTTTTATTCGCCTTAAATATAAAACGTTGTTGGTCTTGTGTTAACGTAACATTACTTACTTCAAATTTACCCGAAGTAAGTTGCTGAGCTTTCTTGCTATTCAGCGCTTTATAATAAAGATGTGAATACCCTGTTTCTTCAGAAAGGTAATAAAGCGCATCATTACCAACCCAATCAAATTCATTCATTGAATAGTTAATCCAGGCATCATCGTACAGTTTATGCTGGTTTACTAATTTGTTGTTGGCAAAGTCAACCGTTGTTAACCAACGGGTTTTGTTATCCCATGCTTCTAACATTAAGGCAACTTGGCTTCCATCTTCATTCCATTTAACAGGGTACCTCATTTGTAATAAATGAATGTTTCGAGGTTGTTTTTCACTTATGTATTTTTTACCTTCACGTTTATAATTTTCTCGTTTTACTGATGCTAAAACATCGGTATCAAAATCGGGTAAAGTTTCATAACTTAATGCCGACTTCTCACCTTTGGTTAAATCAATAATAAAAATTTCTTCTTTATATTGACGATTATCAGCAACGCGAGCACGTACTTTTTCAGCTTTAATAACACCATCTTTAGTGATGTAATTAGGCATAATATCTGATTCATCACGGCTGGAGTCTGCAGAAGTGATACTCACTAATAGTTTGTCTCCTGCGGGTGATAAACTAGCATGACTAACACGGTTATCTTTACCAAAGTAATACTGAGTATTGGTAATAGTGTTATTGTTTTCAGTCAATGTTTTTATCTGCTGTGCTTTTAATTCACTATTACGTTGTTGTAAGGCAATATATTTAATGAGTTTGTGTTGTTCTTTGGCTAAATAGCTTTCTGGTACTTGTGTACCTTGCGGTTTTTCAGACATTTGTAAATTGGCTAATTCAATTACCTGCCCTGTTGTTAAATCATGGCTGTAAAAAATATTGTCTACTCTGTAAGCAATATTTCCATTTGTTAAAAACAGTGCGTCTGTTTCAATGGCTGACGTGTAAGTAATTTGTTTAACTGATTTGTTAGCAAGATTTTTAACAAAAACGTTGCCCTCAAAAACATAAACTTCATGGCTATTATCTTTATTACGTTGAGCATTGTCATCAGAAGCAACATGTAAATTGTCTAAACTTACCTGTTGCGCTTGCTTAGTATCTGCTGAATTTAATTTTTTAACCCATAAGTCTTTTAATGGATTGCCCAACCGTTTTTGCTTGTAAAAAACAGTATTACTATCATCTCCCCAATACCATAACTCTGGTGCACGGCCAAACCAATCAGGATCTGCCATAATCTGTTCTAGCGTAATCTGTTGGTCGTTGTTTTGTACTGGTGCTATATCATCAGCAGGTATAACAGTCGCAAATGTTGTTAAAGGTTTAGCACTTGTTTGTAGAGTTTCTTGTGTGTTTACGCAAGCAACTAAGGAAATACATAAAGCGGCGGCTATTAATTTTAATTTCATAAATTTATAGTCTCTTAATTTGAGAAGAATAATTGAACCCAATTAATACATAATATTATGCATAATAAAAAATTGAGTTTATTTGAATATTCATAGTTATACTCATCATAGCTATTATGATCAATACACATAGCTTAATAGAATATTTTAGTTTTATAGTAAAGTGTAAGGGAAAACCACCAATTACCATCTTTATGCGATAAACAGTATTCTTTTTTCAATAAAGTGTTTTATGTTAAAGTGCAGATTAATAATAGCAAAATACTATCGCGAAATTTGCGCGAAATTAGCCATATCAATAATTACCTATGACAATCAAAAATAAATGTTTTTGTGGCGCTAATGCCATCTTTGAAAATTGTTGTTTACCTTATATTAATAGTGAAAAAACTCCGCGCGTATTCCCTCAAACACCAGAGCAATTAATGCGTTCTCGATTTAGTGCTTACGCAAGTGGCAATAACCAATATATTTTCGATACTTATGCTAAAAATAGTCAATCATCGCAATCAGTAAAAGAGATTAAAGCGTGGGGAGATTCTTGTAAATGGATTGCTCTAAAAATACATTCAGCGAGTTCAAACGAAAAGATAATTTGCATCACAAAGCCAAATTCTTCTGAACAGTTTGTTGAATTTTCAGCCTTTTACATTACCGAAAACACCTTATTTGAATTAAGAGAAAACTCTCGTTTTGTCTTAGAAGCTAATATTGAAGATACAGACGGTCACAACCTACATTGGCGTTATCTGGACGGAAATATTATCAAGCACAGCGAACTGACAAAAATAAAGCGTAAAGATCTTTGTCCTTGTAACCTGTATGCAACCGCTTGGTCACTAAAAAAAGGAAAAAAATATAAGCAGTGTTGCGGGTAAATAGTGTTGCGGTAGCTTAATTAAACTAATGAATACAGTTGCTATGCCGCTGCATCAACCAATTTTGATTCAACCACAGAATTTTGAATAGATTTCAACCAACCGTCTACATTCATGTTTAAAGGTTTATTAAGCACTTCTTTTTCAGTGTTTGTATGCTTTTTTTGGCAAACTACGCTGGTATTGCTAAGAACATTGGTAGGAATATGGTTGTATTCATCACGAAAAGCGAGGGGTTTAGGTGATAGAGCATTAGCTAAATGCAATGATAATAAATCATTGTCTGCTATCAATTGTCCTTGGTTATATTGCTCTACTTGCTCCATATTTTTTAATGATAAAGGTGCTTTTTCAGGCAAGTCAAAGTGCTTTCTTAACGTTTGGTTATTAGTTAATGCTTTATCTGTTGATGTGCCATCAATAGGTGAAGATTTAGGTAAAATAAATTGACTCTGTTCCCTAACATCATCACAAAGCATCGCTAGCATTAATGCAAAGTCTGAGCGTCTTGACTCATGAACACATTGGTTTAACCGCTCACCTAATTGCAATTCATGCAACAAAGGTTGTGAGGTTACCGTGTTATTGTTAACTGTGTCATTGACTACATTTACAGGCAAAGGAACATTCTCTTAGTTTATACTTCAACCACTAAATAAGTTATCGACATCAAGTATTAAAACTTTAAGTTTTTTTTAAAATTATTTTTAGTCCAATTAATCATGTTAATAAAAGCAATGCTATTAAGTTCTTTGTCTGTCAGTTCCGATAAATTTAAAAGAATTGATGCAACCCTAAGTTACTGGTAATAACTAGAGTTTTTTAACTAGGTTTCTGGTAGCATGGCAAACAAATTTTTAAGTCTTCTTTGAGTTTACATTATGAAAATTATCTCTTTTAATATAAATGGGCTTCGCGCTCGCCTACACCAACTACAAGCAATTATTGATAAGCATCAGCCTGATATTATTGGCCTACAAGAAATTAAAGTGCACGATGAAATGTTTCCATTAGAAGCGGTTGAAGCCATGGGTTATCACGTTTATTTTCATGGGCAAAAAGCACATTACGGTGTTGCTATGTTATGTAAAAAAGAGGCTGTAAAGGTGCAAAAAGGCTTCCCTACTGATGATGACGAAGCTCAGCGTCGTATGATTATGGTAGAAACAACCAATAATAAAGGCGAAAAAATTACCGTGTTAAATGGTTATTTCCCTCAAGGCGACAATATTAATCATGAAACCAAATATCCTTATAAACGACAATTTTATAAAGATTTAATGACATATTTAAACGAACATCATACAAAAGATGAAAAAATTATTGTCATGGGAGATATTAATATTTCTCCGCTTGATTTAGATATTGGTATTGGTGAAGTAAATCGTAAGCGTTGGTTGAAAACAGGGAAATGTTCGTTCCAATTAGAAGAGCGTGAATGGTTGTCAACATTAATGGATTGGGGGTTTATTGATACTTTCAGACAACTACATCCTGATCTTGGTGAGAAATATTCATGGTTTGATTACCGCTCTCGGGGTTTTGATGATAACCGAGGCTTACGTATTGACGTAGTTCTAGCAACAAAAAGTTTGAGTGAACAATGCATAGAGTCAGATATTGATTACGAATTACGTGGTATTGAAAAACCCTCTGATCATGCGCCTATTTGGTCAACTTTTAACGGTTAGCTCTACAGGTAAATTATGTCTCAATTGGAACATTATATTTGTCCTCTTTGTCAACAAGCTTTAACGCTTACTGACAAAACTTACCGTTGTATAAATAATCATAGCTTTGATCAGGCAAAACAAGGCTATGTAAATTTACTTCCAGTGCAATTTAAACACTCTAAAGCACCTGGAGACAATAAAAATATGGTTAATGCTAGGCGTGCATTTCTTGATAAGGGTTTTTATCAGCCACTGGTTGATAAAATGCTTGAATTATACCAACAGTATGGCGAACAAAATACACCATTACTTGATGCTGGCTGTGGTGAAGGTTTCTATACACATCAACATAAAACCATTACAAATCAGGTTTATGGTGTTGATATTGCCAAAGAAACAATAAAAATTGCAGCGAAGCGTTATAAAAACTGTCATTTTAGTGTTGGCACATTATCCAAATTAAGTTTTGCAGATAGCTACTTTGGTTGGCTAATATCAGTTTATGCACCAATTTTAGAAAATGAATTCACGCGATTACTGGTAAAAAATGGCTTTCTTTTAACGGTAACACCTGCTGAGCAACACCTGCTCGAATTAAAGCAACTTATTTATAAGCAAGCTAATGAGCACAACACCAATAAAAGCCCTATTAAAAATTTAACACTCATTGAAGAACATAAATTAACCTATCCAATGCACTTTAACAGTAGTGATGATATATTAAATTTACTTGCCATGACGCCTTTTGCTTTTAAAGCATCTAAAGAATTAATTTCACAAATTAAATGCATGACACAGTTTACTTGTCAGGCTGCTTTTGTTTTACGTTTGTACCAAAAAAAATAACGCTAATATATTCATGATCATTTATACAATGATAAAACAACAAAACCTCAAGAGATAAGCTTTACATCTTGAGGTTTTTTAATAATATATTCTAAATATTTCGAGAAGAAAAAGTGAGTTGTAATAACTGGGCTAAATCAATAAATTTGGGGTTAGAAACACTTAGGTTGGTTAGTTTATTTTCGCCACCTTGTGCTTTGGCTTTTTCTAACCCACTGCGATACCACGATGCTAATGAAGGCGGTAAATACTTATCTGCTTTCACCCCTAAAATTACCAATGCTTGCACGGGTATTGATAACAGAAAAACCCCATAAACTAATGCCTTAGGTAAAGCATTTATCGCCTTATTTATCTCGCCAGAACCTGTAAAAAAACCTGATGCAAAATAAAGCTGCATTACCACAGTAAATAATGCAAGTGCAGGAAAATAACGACAAACAAAACGAGCACTTTGCACAGCTCGATAGTCAGCAAAATACCTTGATAATTCAGCTTTTTCTGGCCAAAGCTTACAATACCTTTGGCCTAGCTTAATGAGTTCTATAACGGATAAGTTCATAAATTAACTATAGCATTAAAGTACAAAAGGGAAAAGTGGCTCAAAAAGTAATAGTATATTTAATATATATATTGCCTTGTATCAACTTTTTTCATTAACTAACCGCTATAATGACGATATATTGATTATTTTTATTATTTATTCTAAGGCATTATTTAAAGCATGAAGCATTCCCTTCCCTTGTCTAAAACGCAAAATACGCTCGCTATTCTGGTAATAAACTGCGGCAGCTCTTCATTAAAGTTTTCTTTAATACAACCTGAATTGGGTACTACTTTATTATCAGGGTTAGCTGAGTGCTTAACTACGCCTAATGCTAGCATTAAAATTAAACACAAAATTGATAATGAAAAACTGACAACTAAAACCGATGCCTTAGGTTCACCTTACAATCACCAAGAAGCCCTTAAAACCCTAGTAAATCAATTGAACACATTGAATATTGTGCAAAATATTTGCGCTGTTGGGCATCGGGTTGTTCATGGCGGCGAACTCTACTCTGAACCCACCTTAATTAATGATGATGTTAAAAACACTATTGAAGATCTTGCCAAGCTTGCACCACTGCATAATCCCGCTAACTTAATAGGAATCAATGCATGCCAACAAGCTTTTCCTACATTACCGCAAATAGCAGTGTTTGATACCGCTTTTCATCAAAGTATGCCAGAAAAAGCTTATTTGTATGGTATCCCTTACGCTCTGTACAACGAACACGCCATTAGACGCTACGGCTTTCATGGTACTAGCCACTATTTTGTTGCTAACCAAGTGGCAAAAATAATTAATAAGCCAATTCACGAGTGCAATTTAATCAGTGCTCATTTGGGGAATGGTTGTAGCGTTACTGTGATTAAAAATGGTAAAAGTGTTGATACCAGTATGGGCATGACTCCACTTGAAGGCGTTATGATGGGAACTCGTTGTGGTGATATTGATGCTGGCATAGTTTTCCATTTGGTTGAACGTCTTGGTTACACACTTGAACAAGTTGATACACTATTAAACAAAAAAAGTGGTTTATTAGGCGTATCACAATTAAGTAATGACTGTAGAACGTTAGAAACAGCTATGTTAGATACCAATAACCCTGAATCGAAGCTTGCCAAATTAGCATTGAACGTTTTTTGTTACCGTATTGCTAAAAGTATTGCCTCTTTCAGTGCCAGTTTAAGCCAATTAGATGGCTTAATTTTTACTGGCGGTATTGGTGAAAATTCATCGTGGGTAAGAGAACAAATAATTAATCAGCTCAGTTTATTAAATTTTCAGATTTGTGATAAAAGCAACCAAGCTGCCCGTTTTGGTGCTAATGGCAATATCACAACAAAATCATCAAGGCCTTGTTGGGTAATTTCAACTAATGAAGAATTAGTTATTGCACAGCAGTCAGCGCAACTACTTAACGCTAACTAAATTCAACATCTGCGCAACACTATGTGTTAACTAAAATATGTGTTAAATAAACTTAGCACTGATAAAATACTATACAGAATAAAAGAGACGTAAGCATGTCAAAAAGTACACAATCAAGTAATGTCAATACAGCTCCAAACCAATCTCATCGTATTATGCTAATCCCTGTTGGTTCTGGTGTTGGTTTAACCAGTGTAGCACTTGGTTTATTGCACACTTGTGAACAAAAAGGGATTAAAGTGGGTCATTTTAAACCCATTAGCCAACCCTCAAGAAACACTTTAGCCAAAAAGAATAAAACCATTGAGGCTATTAGCCTTTCTCAAAATAGTCGCTGTATTTCTTTAAACTATTTTGAAGAAAAAATGGCAAAAGGCGAACATGATATTGTACTAGAAGAAATTGTGGCCAACTTTGATGATTTTAACAAAGATCAAGAAGTGGTTATTATTGAAGGACTTGTTCCCACAACTAGACAACCGTACGCTGGCAGAATAAACCGCGATGTTGCAAGAACACTTTGTGCTGATATTGTGCTAGTTGCAGTACCTGGCAATGATTCAGCCAAAGAGTTTGAAGAAAGGCTAGAGGTTAGTGCTGAAACATATGGTGGTACTAAAAATAAGCATTTATTAGGCTGTATTCTCAATAAATTAAATTCTCCAGATCAAGATGAATTTGGCTTATTACCACGGGAAGAAGATATTAATACAAATTTTGATATAACCGTTTGGCAAGAGTTACCTATTTTCAAAAGTAAAAACTTTAATTTATTAGGTGCCATCACTTGGGAAATGGATCTTGTTGCGCCAAGAATTAAAGACATTAGCAATTATCTTGAAGCGAAAATAATTAACGAAGGCGAAATGGAGCACAGACGTTTTCGTAGTGTTGCTTTTTGTGCCCGCAGTGTTAGCAACTTAGTTAGTTATTTAGTACCTGGTCGATTAATTGTAACCCCTGGCGATCGCACCGATATTATCATTGCCACTTGCCTGTCTGCCTTAAACGGTACGAAATTAGGGGCGTTAATACTAACCAATGGTTATGAACCATCAAAACAAGTGTGGGAATTATGTCAACAAGCACTTGATTCGGGTTTACCTGTACTTTCTGTTCCTTGGGACACATGGCAAACATCACGTCATATTATGAATTTTAACCCTGAAATTCCACAAGACGACATTCAACGTCATGAAAAAGTAAAACAACATGTTGCAGATAATTTATCAAAAGACTGGATCACTCAGCTTTCAGCTAAAGTTGAATCAAATTACTTATTATCGCCGCCTGCATTCAGGCACAAATTAACAGAACTTGCCAGACAAGCCAATAAACTTATAGTGTTACCTGAAGGTACTGATATACGTACAATTAAAGCCGCTGCTATTTGTTGTGAACGTAATATTGCACGCTGTCAATTAATCGGTAATAAAGAAGAAATTTTACGTATTGCGGAGCATCAAGGTATTCATTTACCTGAGGGTTTATTAATAACTGATCCTGATAATATTCGTGATAATTACATTAACCCACTGGTTGAATTACGTAAAAACAAAGGCGTAACAGAAGTTATTGCTAAAGAGTTATTACAAGATAACGTAATGCTAGCAACTATGATGCTTAAGCTTGGTCAAGTAGACGGTCTAGTCTCTGGTGCTGTAAATACAACGGCCAACACAATAAGACCAGCTTTACAGTTGATAAAAACCGCACCTGGTAGTTCGTTAGTGTCTTCTATCTTTTTTATGCTATTACCCGATCAAGTACTTGTGTATGGTGATTGTGCGATTAACCCAGAACCCAATGCTGAAGAACTGGCCGATATTGCTATACAATCAGCGGATTCCGCAACAGCTTTTGGCATACCACCACGGGTTGCTATGATCAGTTACAGCACTGGTAGCTCTGGCCATGGCGCTGATGTTGAAAAAGTAACAAAAGCAACAAAATTAGCCCAAGAAAAAAGACCTGATTTAATTATTGATGGGCCTTTACAATACGATGCAGCAATTATGGAAAATGTTGCCAAGAAAAAAGCACCTAATAGCCCTGTGGCGGGTAAAGCAACCGTATTTATTTTCCCTGATCTCAATACAGGAAACACAACTTATAAAGCAGTACAACGTTCAGCCGATTTAGTTAGTATTGGGCCAATGCTACAAGGTATGAATAAGCCTGTGAATGATTTATCACGAGGCGCTTTAGTTGATGATATTGTTTACACTATTGCAATAACTGCCATTCAAGCAACACAATAACCAATATTTTAAATTGACAAAAAACAAACATAGTAATATATAGTTAAAAATCAATAAATTAAGTATTGATTTCACGATTACACACAGAGATGTCCACAGGTTTTGTGGACATCTCTACCCTCACTAAAACGTTAAGCCTTGCTAGAGTTAATATCAAAAAATGGTTATAGTAGTGTTCTTTACTAGCTAACAACTCAGATATAGAACAAGTAATCAATATGAGCAAAAATATTACCCTGTATGGGATCAACAACTGCGATACCGTCAAAAAATCAATAAAATGGCTTGTAGCAAATAATATTTCACATGAATTTTACGACTTTAAAAAACAGCCCTTAACAAAAGAGCTGCTTACCCTTTTTGTGCAATTAAGTGATTGGAATATATTACTAAATAAACGCAGTACAACCTTCAGAAATTTAAGTGATGACATAAAAAACAATCTAACTGATGAAATTGTATTTGAACAAGTACTAGCACAACCTACTTTGTTAAAACGTCCTTTATTGCTGATTGAAACAAAAAATCAACCTAATTCAAATAATGAAAGCCAACAACTCTATTTAGGATTTAAAGCAGATATTTACCAAAATATTTTCAATAACGCCATCTAGTTCATGCTCATTCAAATTAATTTTCCATACTTTAAGGGTTTATATGTCAACACACACTAGTGATGTAATCAAACTAGCAATAGATTTAATGTCTCGCCCCTCAGTGACACCTGAAGACGCAGGCTGCCAAGCGTTAATGAAAAATCGATTAGAAAAACTTGGTTTTACTAACGAGACTATGATGTTTGAAGACACCACAAACTTATGGTCAAGACGAAATGGCAATGAAAACACACCTGACACAAATGCCCCTGTATTTTGTTTTGCTGGTCATACTGATGTAGTGCCTGCGGGTAATCTAGAACTCTGGCATACACCTCCTTTTGAACCCACGGTAATAGATGGCGTACTTTATGGTCGTGGTGCTGCGGATATGAAAGGCAGCTTAGCCGCAATGATTGTTGCAACAGAGCGTTTTGTTAACGATCACCCAAACTATGATGGTGCTATTACCTATTTAATCACCAGCGATGAAGAAGGCCCTTTTATTAATGGCACAACACGTGTTATTGACACGCTAGAAGCACGTAATGAAAAAATTACTTATTGTATTGTTGGTGAGCCTTCAAGTACAAATACCGTGGGCGATATCATAAAAAATGGCCGCCGTGGTTCTATTTCAGCTGAAGTTGATATAAAAGGTAAACAAGGTCATGTCGCCTACCCTGAACACGTTATTAATCCAATTCATATGGCAATGCCTGCCTTGGCTGAATTAAGCCAATTTCATTGGGATCACGGCAATGAATATTTTCCTGCTACCAGTTTTCAACTATCAAATATAAACTCAGGTACAGGTGCAACTAACGTTGTGCCAGGCCACTTAAACGCCTTATTTAATTTACGGTACAGCACAGAATTAACAGATCAAATCATTGTTGAACAAGTTGAATCAATACTTAATAAACATCAATTAGACTACGACATTAAATGGACTTTCAATGGAAAACCTTTTATTACAGAGCTTAAAAATAAAGCAGGTGACTTTTTAACATCAGTTACTGATGCCGTAAGTTCTGTGACTGGATCAAAACCACAACTTTCAACCTCTGGCGGCACCTCTGACGGACGATTTATAGCGCCAACTGGTGCCAAAGTGATTGAATTAGGTCCTTGTAATGCAACCATACATCAAGTGAATGAATCTGTCGTTTGTGATGATTTAGATAAACTTTGTGATATATATTATGCTTGTTTACAACAAGTATTACTCAAAGATGAAAAGTAAAAAATGAGAAATGACAATAGCGCTAGTCAAATATTAACTGGTGATATAGCAGCACAGGTGCTTGGCTTAACAGAACAACACATTTATTTTTTTGAGCCCGAAATGAACAGCAAAAAACTGGGTATTCATCAACTAATGCTCAATGACTTTTTAGCCCTTAGTAAAGCTGCTGCTCAGGCTGATATAGAATTGAAAATTGCTAGTGGCTATCGGTCATTTGAGCGACAGTTACTTATTTGGAATAACAAATTTACAGGTAAAACTGCCATTAAAAACGCAATAGGTGAAACTGTAAACATCAGCCAATTGACTGACATTGAAATTATCCACGCTATTTTGTTGTTTTCAGCCTTACCAGGTACAAGCCGACATCATTGGGGAACTGATATTGATGTCTATGCTGAAAACCTTTTAAACGGAGAAAAGCTGCAATTAGAGCCATGGGAATATGCTAAAACAGGCCCTATGGCAAAGTTATCAAACTGGTTAACAGATAATGCAGAAAAATTTGGCTTTTATTTTCCTTATGATCAATTTCGTGGTGGCGTTGCTATTGAGCCTTGGCATTTATCCTATGCTCCCCTTGCTAAACAGTATCAATCTGTATTGAATATTGAATTACTACAAGTGTTATTGGCTAAAACCAACATAGCAGGAAAAAAGGTAATAGTTGAACATATACCCCAAATTTTTAAACAATACATTAACAATATTAATGTGGTTTAAAAATTATTAAATAGAAATTTTAAACTACACAACTAACAGCACATAATAGAAATATTACAAGTAGCAACAGGATCAAATATGGATGACTGGATAGCGTATATTATAATAGGTATTGCATTGGTGCTTATTATTGGAAATTTTAGTACTTTTCAAAAAAGCACTCACCATAGAATGCGTAAAAAAAGTCTTAACGATTTAGAAGAAACCTTGCCAAGAACTCATCGAACCGAACATAAAATGCCTACAATCAAACATGACAAATAAAAAAACGCTGATTTTTCAGCGCTTTTTTATCAAGTAGTTTTAACAGCCTTAATACAGATCTCTAAACGATAACCCTTTTTCTACTACTGGGAATACTTGCTCCAAAACTTTCAACGGCAAAGGTTCGCCCTCTGCGTCATAAACAGTAACAGAGGTTTTCTGATTTTTAGCATCAACAGGCGCAAGCACAAATTGATATTTAGCATCATTTATCTCAATAACAGGTTGATCATCACCCCAAATACTATCCCAAATACTCGTTTCAGGTTTCACAAAATCTACATAATAAATTTTATTGGTTTCATTTAAATCACTAATAATAAAACCGTACTTTTCAAAGAAAATAGGCATATTTTCCCAAAGATTGTCCAACCCCATTTCAACGATAAAAGCAGATTCTGTCGCTTTATTTTCACCAATACTAACCAGTTTCTGATTAGCACGCATTAATCTATTTTCTCTCTGCTCTAGTCGATAATTAAAATCAACCTGAGCAATAACTTCATTCAACATAGCCATTTCAGCGCGTTGCTTGTCAATGGGATCAATCGTTTTACTTCCTCCCTCTTTATCCGTTTTCATGTAATCAATTAACGATACGTTTAATGACGCACTACGTCCATGAGGCTTAAGGTAGAATTCATACCGAAAACGCATACTGGTTGATAATTCAAGTTCTTTAAAGAGCCACCCTGTTTCTACTTCATGGTGGTACCATTGTGATTCATATGCTTCATATGAACCTTTCAATTGCGCTTGCTTAGGCACGGTAACATCAACTTGTTCATAATCTACACCGTCTGACTCTAATTGGTTAATAAGTGCTTTTTTAATAAAAGTCAGTAAGTCTTTATTTTCTAATACTTTATCAAACCAAATAATCGCATCACTTGACTCTGGTATGACACGTGAAGACGCGGCAACAGGTAATACTAGAGAAGGTGCTCTAATATCCATATTTTTGCCTATTGGCCCTTTATAATTAATTTTATTAGTGATAATAAATTCTTTTTGTACAGCTGGCTTGTCCAAATTTTCAGGTACAACAAATGCTTTAGCTTCTTGTTTTTGTGCATAATCAAAATCTCCCTGCGCACGCTTATTATCAACACTGCTACATGCAGATAATGTAAAAGTGAACACAGAAAAATAAAACAACTGACGATTCATTAAAACTCCTGAAAAACCCACGTTGGGTCAATAAAATAGTATTCTTTTGATGGTTTAAACTCTATTTGGTTCAATTGTGTTATCGAAAATAATAACCTTAAAACAGCATCAATTAGTTAGCGCTCCATGGTACTTGCCTGTTTTTGCAAACACAAGCGTATTATTATCATTAAGTAAGGTTATTTTTATTTTTTAGATGCGTTATAATTCTTTTTTTATCTACTAGGTAAAACAATGTCCCAATATTTAGTACTCACAGCTATGGGCTCTGATAGAACAGGCTGCGTTAGCGAACTCACTAAATTAGCTAGTGAGTGTGGTTGTAATATTTTAGATAGTAGAATGGCTATTTTTGGGCAAGAGTTCACCTTTATAATGCTATTAAATGGTGATAATCGTGCTATTAATAAAATTGAAGTACGCCTACCTATGGTGGCTCATAACCTTGAGTTAATCACTATGATGAAACGTACTTCAGGCCATAAAACTTATGATTTGGTAGAGCATTACCAAGCTGACTATACAGGTATTGATCAGCCTGGTATGTTAAAAGCGATGACCGCTTTTTTTGCTGCACGAAAAATAGATATTTCATCATTAAGATCGAAAATAAACCCTCAAACGCAAAATATGAGTGCTAGTATTTCCATAGCCGTCACACAAAAGATAAGTATTGATGAAATTGAAAATGATTTTTTACAGTTATGTGAACAATTCGGTGTTCAAGGTTGTATTAAAGAAGCCCCCCATAATTTCATCTAAATAGTTTATTTAATAACTTCATGTAAAACACAAAAAGGTTCCTATGAACACATTAACTGTTGGCGATAAAGCGCCATTATTTGTATTAAAAGACGAAAATGAAACAGAGGTTGCACTCAGTGATTACCTTGGTAAAAAACAAGTGTTGGTTTATTTTTACCCAAAAGCCATGACTCCAGGTTGTACGGTTCAAGCACAAGGCCTTAGAGACAGTAAAAGCCAACTGAATGATTTAAATACGGTTGTATTTGGCATTTCTCCTGATGAACCCAAACGCTTAGCAAAATTTTGTGCGCGCGATGAATTGAATTTCACTTTACTTTCTGATGTTGATCACAAAGTAGCTGATGATTTTGGCGTGTGGGGACTGAAAAAGTTTATGGGTAAAGAGTATGACGGCATTCACCGTTTAAGTTTTTTAATTGGTCTTGATGGTAAAATTTCTCACGTATTTAATAAATTTAAAACGAAAGATCATCGTCAAGTAGTGCTAGATACCCTGAATGAATTAGCCAAATAAAGCTAACTACCCAAACATGATGTATGACTTCACTAAACTAAATACCGCAAGCAAGTCATACATCACTTTCAAATTAATCTATTAACAAGTATTAATTTTGTTTAATAGCTTGTCTTGCCGCTTTTTGTAAACGCCCCATTGATACACTAAAGACCCAGCGGATAAATTTTGCTGTGAATTCAATAGGTACACTCGCACCTTTACCAGCAAAAACTAACATACAAGCTAATAGTCCTCTTAACGGCTCGGTTTGTTCAGTTTTAATTTTAACAATATCAGCCAAGGTACGTGCCATTACATCATACACTGTGCCAATACTCGTCCCAATAACCTGTAAACTAGCAATAATAGCAGTAGCGCCACCATCAATCATAATGGTCATGATTGCTGCAGCTATTTTATCTGCCCAATGTGTTGAATAAGTTGTTTGCAAACGATTATTATAATTGAGTACTACACGTTGGCTAATAGAAGTAGCTGCTTGGCGATATAAACCATCCCAGCTGCTATGATTTGCGGTATTAATATAACCTGGTCCCCTAGGCATTGAATGAGCAGATAAATCTATACCTTGAGCGCGAGACAAAACGTATTCATTACCATTTAATGGTGCATGATAAAACGGCCACAGCGGTATTTTGGGAACAGGATCTGCGCCATGAACACAGCGGAACATTTTGTCAACTCGGCTACTATGATGTATAACAAAATCTTTTTTACCAACACGTGGCGAGCCAAAGGTGTACAAATAAACTTTTTTCTTGAACTCGGTTTTTATCCAATCAGCGGCTAATGTTGCTAAACCACCACCAAGGCTATGGCCAACACAATGGACTATGCCTTTTTGCCTTCTAATTTCATCTTGATTAAAATAAGTGTAAAGCGAATTTCTCATTGAGGCAAAACTACGTTGAAAACCAGTATGCACCGCATGACTATTGTCACTATTGGTACTATGGCAAGTCATATCCGTCAATGCGTCAGCTAAAGAGTCTGTTCCTCGAAAGGCAACCACCTGATCTTTTTTATGTAATAAACCGCGTCCTTGACCAATAAGCGCAAAACCTGTTTCTTTACGCCAGAAAAAACCACCTGAAGTGCCTTTGTAAACGTTTTTAGATAAATCGAAGTTAAAGTGTTCTGTCGTTGCTTCACTTACTTTAAGCTTGTGGCCTTTAATAACATTATCTTTAATTTCATAAGCTGCCAAAGCGAGTTCCGATGCCATTTTTGGTGATATTTCAGGCATAATATTTCCTTATATATGTTTCTAATAATAATTTAAATAAGTTTAATTAATCTCATCATATGAAGTAATGAGTTTATGTTTGTAATAACTAGAAATAAATTCATCTTGCCAATAGCAAATTGAAATAATCACCTGACTAGGTCTACCACCAAAATCTTGGGTATCTATTTCATGATGTACTTCTTTGTTTTGTATATCTGCATTAAGCTTCAATAATAAATCAGATAATGGTTTGATGGGCTCCCACGTTTTACTCACTGACCATAAAGAATAGAGGTTATCGCCTCTCTCTACATAAACCGCTTGCATCACAGGCATATTTTGTCCAAATATATCACCCGGCTTACGTGATTTAATAATCATAGCTTGAAACGAAAACTCGCCATTGTCATCAGTCATGGTATGTTCCAGTTGCTCTTCACCGTTTTTGTAACCTTCGTATACAAGACTACGCGCGACTTGCATTCCTATTACGGGTTTACCTCCATCGGTAATACGGCCACGCACTTCAGGTGACATTTCAACAGTATAGCGTTTAAAAAGACCGAACATAGCTTGTACCTCGGATGAACTGGCGAACAGCGTCAGTAAGCAAGTGAAAAGAAGGGTAATAACTAGATTTCGCCGCCAATGAGGCTGCTTGAAGATCGAAACTTGATGTTGTGTTGTTGACTTGTTTTGTTTCGCATTGTGTCGTTTTTTTTGCCATAACAATAGCGTACCTTCCTTGTTACCTATACGAATAAGCTCAGTATACTATGCTTTTTATTTATACCTTTCAAGAAAAAATGTCATTAGTCAATGAGCTATCAAAACTATATTAACATTCATTATTATTGGTATATAAGTGGAATACGAGGAAAATGGCAAACAGATTTTTTGCCATTTACTAATAAAGGATTACTGCCAAATTATTGAGTAGGTTCATAATCTTCTTGGGTGCAAGACCATGCATTAATGACCGCTTTCACTAAGGTTGCTAGAGGAATTGCAAAAAATACGCCCCAAAAACCCCATAATCCGCCGAATAGAATCACAGCAATAATAATAGTGACGGGATGTAAATTGACCGCTTCAGAAAACAACAACGGTACAATAACATTACCGTCAAGCGCCTGAATAATGCCATAGGCTAACATTACATAGCCTAATTCATTACTATATCCCCATTGAAATAGAGCAACTAAAAAAACAGGAATTGTCACAACAGTTGCACCTACATACGGAACTAATACTGATAAACCAACTAATACTCCTAATAAAACAGAGTAGCGTAAATCAAGCATAATAAAGGCTATTGTTGTTGAAACACCAACAATAATAATCTCAATAACCTTACCTCGTATATAATTCAATATTTGTTGATTCATTTCTTTACCTACCTGAATAGCCATACGACGTTCTTTAGGTAAAAAGCGGCTAAAACTTGAAAATAAATCACCTTTATCTTTTAGAAAAAAGAAAACCATTAATGGCACTAAAATTAAATAAACCATAATAGCAACAAGATCAGAAATTGAGTTAAGTGATGCAGTTAAAGCCACTTGCCCCCACTCTATAAGTTTTTCTTTAACGGCAGAAATAAAGGTTTCTATTTGTGAAGCTTGAAAAATATCTGGGTATTGTGCAGGTAATGTTAATAAATATTTTTGCCCTTCTGAAACCATATGTGGCACTTCTTGCAAAAGATTACTACTTTGTTTCCAAATTATTGGCATCAGGCCAAACATAGCAATAAGCGTTATACCAACAAAAGCACCCACAACAATAACAGTTGCCGCCGTTCGAGAAAGTTTTAAGTTGGTCAATTTGTTTACAGGTAAATCAAGCAAAAAAGCAATACACAAAGCAACAAGTACAGGCATTAATAACTGGCTAAACAAAGCGATAAATAAAAATGAGCAAACCAAAATTACCGCTAGTGTAACCGCATGCGGGTCAGAAAATTTTCGGGTATACCAGTCGCTAAACAGCTTAAACATATGTTTCCTTTAGTCTATTTTTGAATAAATTTATTCACTTTTAGATAACGTAATTTCTACAATATCATGGTCTATTAAACGTTGATTATAACAATAGCCTAATTTAGTTAATAACTTAGGGATACTTTCTTTTGAACCCAAATCGTTTATTTTTAATACACAAACATCTTCTGTTTTCATTTTTTTCAAAATTAATCGTAAATTAACCAAAGGCAGAGGACACTTTTCTTGGCTAGCATCATATTGAAAAATCATTAATTATTTCTTTTTTTTAACAAAGTTATCTGCGACAATTATTTCATTATCTTATATTATCTATGTGGATTTAAATAGCTAAATTAAATGGCTATTTATGAAGAAATTTAACTTTTAAGCGAATCTTTTAATCTAGCTGAGGTCAAAGCGTATATGTTTAGTATTTTGACCAGAGTTTTATGCCAACACAACGATAAGTTTTGAAAAAAAATTTTCAAAACTGACGCGCATCAACCATAAAAAAGACAGGACCGCATATTGTTTAACAAAAAACCGCTATTGGTTAGCATTACACTTACCGTAATAATAGCCAAAATTTTTGCTTTTGATGTTAAGGCCAGTGAACAAAATAATAAAAACAAACTTCCTGAAATAGGCATTTCAGGTTTTAGTGTTCTCTCTTTAGATAAAGAGCGGCAAATTGGTGATGCGATGATGCGTCAACTGCGTGCGAGCCAACCTATTATTCAAGATCCAGTGCTAACTGAATATATAAATCATTTAGGTAATCAATTAATTAAAAATGCACAAAATGTTAATTATGCCTTCGAATTTTTTCTTATCAATAATAATGAATTAAATGCTTTTGCATTTTTTGGTGGTCACGTTGGTATTCACAGTGGGTTATTAACTACAGCAGACAACGAAAGTGAACTTGCTTCAGTGATTGCTCACGAAATATCTCATGTAACGCAACGTCACTTAGCTCGTCGTTTAGAGTCTCAAACTAATTCACAAGCATTAAGCATGGCTGGTATGGTGTCAGGTATACTACTTGCTTTGGTTAATCCAACGGTGGGAATGGCTGCATTAAGTGCTTCTATGGCGGCGTCACAACAAGCTAGCATTAACTACACTCGAAGTAATGAAAAAGAAGCAGACAGAGTAGGGATTGCGTTGTTAGCAAACAGCAATTTTGATCCTCAAGGCGCACCTAGCTTTTTTAATAAAATGTCAGAACAATATCGCTATGCAAGCAAACCACCAGCCATGCTATTAACGCACCCTCTGCCTGAGTCTCGCATTACAGATGCTAGACAAAGAGCACATCAATACCCTGTTAGGCATTTAGCTCCAAGCCTTAATTTTGAATTAGCTAAGGCACGTATTAAAGCACGCTACCAAGGTAATCCTAGTGATAATATTGCCCACTTTACACAACAATTAAGAAAGCAAAGTTATGGCTTACCTGCTGCGGCAAATTATGGACTAGCACTTTCCTATTTTGAAAATAAAGATTACCAACAGGCAAAAGAACTTTTAGAAATTTTATTAAAAGAAGACAAAAACAATTTATTTTATATTGATGCGTTAACTGACGTATATCTCGCTTTAAAAATGCATGAGCAAGCGTTGAGTATGCTAGTTAATTTAAATTTATTAATGCCTAACAACCAAGTGATTTCTTTAAATTACGCTAACGCGTTATTAGAATCAGGAAATTATGATAAAGCCGCAACAGTGTTACAAGACTTTTTACTCATAAAACCTGACAATTATATTGCTTATGATCTGTTAACTTCTGTTTACAGAAAACAAGAAAAAAAAGGACTTATGCATATCACAAAAGCTGAAGTATTCGCTTTATTAGGTGCATACAATAAAGCGGTGGATGAATTACAAACCAGTTACGATTTTGTTGAAGATCAACCTCTTTTACAAAAACGAATTAAAGCAAGAATATTGCAACTACAAGAACAAGAAAACAAACTCAAACGTTTATAATCCAACGTATGTTCTCTATAATATGTTACAAGCACACTTTACAACGAATAAATTAACTAAGAAGCCAGCAAGGAATCAACCATGTTAACCTTATATCACAACCCAAGATGTTCAAAAAGCCGAGAAACTCTGGCGTTGCTCAAAGAAAATACCAGTAAAGAAATTAAAGTGATTGAGTATCTTAAAGACCCTATCAATGAAGAAGAAATTGAAAAGCTGCTATCAATGCTAGCATGTTCACCAATTAAAATGATGCGTGTAAAAGAAGCCGAGTTTAAAGAGCAAAATCTTGATGGCGCAGATGATAAAACATTAATTTCAGCTATGGTGACAACACCTAAACTTATTGAACGCCCTATTGTTACTGATGGTAATAAAGCAGTGATAGGCAGACCTCCCGAAAATGTTTTAGCGTTATGCTAAATTTATCGTTGTAAATAACACATGACAACTCAAAAAATATCTACACCAAATTTAAGAAAAATAGCGCTATTAGGTTATTTTTCTTTGCTTATTTTTATGCCTTTATGGTTGTTAGTACTGTCACCTAGTGAGAGCTTAAGTACATTAACAACTTTAATATTATTTACTTTACCATTGCTTTTCCCTCTAAAAGGGCTTTTGCAAGGTAATCCATTCACTTATGCTTGGTCTAATTTTATTGTGTTAATTTACTTTTTACACTCATTAACAACTTTATGGGTGCTGCCAAGTGATCGCCTTTGGGCCATTTTAGAGCTTGTTTTTGCATCAACCATGTTTTTAGGTTGCAGTTATTATGCTAAATATAAAGGGCAAGAACTTGGTTTAAGTATTCGTAAGCCTAAAGAAGACAAATAGAAGCAAGTTGTTAAAACTCGCTTCTATTTATCTATCAATATTAATTTATTTTGCTATCCAAGAGGCTGAAGTGAGTATTTCACTGTCTCTTTTTGCTTTTGCTAAAAAGTGAGTACCAGCGACTATTTGACCAACACCTTTTGGCGTACCTGTCATGACAATATCGCCATCTTCTAGACTCATAAAACTTGAGAGTTGAGTCAAAATAACCTCAGGTTTATACATCATTAGGCTAATACCACCAGCCTGAATTAACGTGTTATCAATTGTTAGTTCTAAGCATAAATTATCGTCGATTGACTCAATAGCAACAAAATCACTAAAAACAGCTGCTCCGTCAAAAGCTTTAGCGCGCTCCCATGGTAGCCCTTTTGCTTTTAATTTGTTTTGTAAGTGTCGTTTAGTTAAATCTAAACCAACACCTACCGCTACAAAACTTCCTTTTTCGTACACAAAGCATAACTCAGCTTCGTAGTGTAAAGGCTCTTGATGAACCGCGTGTAAATTTTCAGCAATAGCCGAATTAGGTTTTAAAAATACAACCATTTCATCAGGTATTTCATTGCCTAACTCTGCTATATGGTCAACATAATTACGACCAATGCAAATTATTTTAGATGGAGTGATCGTTTTTCCATCAAGGTTTACTGTTCTCATTGCCTACTCTTTTTAATTCATCAACAAGATGGTTTTAAGAGATATTTAAAACATCTTTAATAAAAGGAATTGTTATTTTACGTTGCTCTCTTATCGAGGCTTTGTCTAAAATATCAAGTGATGTTATCAAGTTCGACATAGTTCTAGATAAACGGTTGATTAAAAAATTAGCCGCTTCATCGCTCAGTATAAGACCTCGTTTTAACGCCCTAAACTGTAAAGCCATCACTTTTTCAGCATCACTGAGTGGTTTAAGCTGTTCGGTTAACCCCCAACTTAACCGAGAATGTAAATCAGGTAAGGTTAAGCCTAACTTAGCGACACTCTGGTTACCACTAACAAGTAAACGATTATTGTGCTCTAGCACTCTATTATAAAAGTCAAAAATAGCTTGTTGCCATACTTGGTTGCCCGCTATGAGCTGGATGTCATCTAAACAAATAAAGTCTATTTGCTCAAGCCCATCTAACACCTCAACTGATAACTTTAATAACTCCGCACAAGATAAACACACTGAAGTTTTTCCAAGTTGTGAAGCATATGCACTGCTAGCATGGAGTAAATGAGATTTTCCAACGCCAGTTAAACCAAACAAATAAAAGCAATTTGGCTGACTTGAGCCTTGCTTTTCAGTACCTTTAACAAAAATATTAAGCTGACTTACTACGGTATTATTAGCGTTACTTAAATAGCTATCAAAAACCTCATCATCAGGCAATTGAACAGACAAAGCGAGTTGTGCTGTGTTTGTCATTATTTTCCCCAATTAAAAATTGGAACTAAAGGTTCATTACCTTCATCCAAGACTGGCTGATTAAAATGTGCCAATGGGTCAATAATTTGAATAAGTTTATTATCGAGTTTAAGTGACGCGAGTAAAGCTTCTTTAGAACCAAGTAATTGTAAATTAAAACGCCTTGCTCTACCCTTTGCGCTAACTAGCGTTACCGCTTTAACCGAAGATAAACCTTCTAAAAAGTGAAAAATATCGATATAAGTTGCTAACGAGTCAACATTGGTTACTTCAATAACAAAATTATTTTCACTGGTAGTAGATAACGCATAGTATTGATAAATTAAATCAGTTATATCTGCCAAACCTTGTTGTAATAAAGCTTGCGGGTCATTACCTTGATATTGTTGACTAAACTTCTGCTGGCCTTCAATTAAACTCCAGTCTAATAAGCTCCAGTCTAATACATATTTTTTTGCATTCACTTGAGACTCTGTGCACAGTAAATCACAATTATTAGTGTTTTCTGCTTTATTTTCATAATCAAACGTCACTAAGCTTGAGTTAGATAACCTAACGACCGCAATAGCTTCTGCAAAATAACGGCTAGACGCTTCCTTAATTGGTTGTTGAAATCGTCCCCACACATCACTTAATTTAATTTTATTAGCATCGGTTAAATCCATCAATGGCAACATAATAGGTAAACCACGCTGAGAAGAAAACTCACTAACAACAAACGGTAAATTAGACGCAGATGAATTGGATATTATATTACGAGACAAACCTTGCTCATCAACCAACCAAAGTAAAACTTGTGGACGTAAACTTCCCCATAAGGGTAAATTTGCTTCATGAAACAATTGATTAATTTTTTCTTGGTTGAAGCTAGCCAATAAAAACAATTGTTTATTATTAGTTAATTCGTCTGCTACTTGAATCGATTTTTGTTGGTATCGATATTGATTTAAATACGAATTATAGTTATTTAAGGCAGTTTTGATCAAAGCGTTGTCTAAAACACTTTTTTCCCCACCAACCTTGATCATAACAGCAGCTAACGCTTTTTTTAGCGCACGTGCTCTATCCTTACTATTTTGGGAGTCAATAGCAACACTGGCTTGATACAAATCTATTACTTCAACCGCTTTAGTGGCAGTAGAAGATAAAAAAGCAATAATAACAAACAGTAAAAAAGTAAATTTTTTAAACATATAAAGTAAAGCGAACTATTTTGTAAACCTGATACTATCATAATCAAACCGATCTTTACCGCCAAATAAAAATATTTATTTATTTGAGATAAAGATTTTGAGTATGTGTCCGTGCACTGGTAGAATACGCATCTTTTTAAACCTTAGATGAGTGTGATTTTACGCTTATGTGGGGTAACTTTCTATCGATAATTTTTTGAGGTTTCTCGTGAGCGAACAAAAACAATCTTTAAGTTATAAGGATGCTGGTGTTGATATTGATGCTGGTAATGCCCTTGTTGAAAACATTAAAGGTGCAGTAAAGCGCACTACCCGCCCTGAAGTTATGGGTGGATTAGGCGGTTTTGGTAGTGTTTGTCAATTACCAACAGGCTATAAAGAGCCAGTATTAGTTGCCGGCACAGACGGTGTAGGAACCAAATTACGCTTAGCTATTGATTTAGCAAAACATGACACCGTTGGCATCGATTTAGTTGCTATGTGTGTAAATGATTTGATTGTGCAAGGTGCGGAACCTTTATTTTTTCTAGATTATTATGCAACAGCAAAACTTGACGTTGCTGTGGCCTCTTCAGTTGTAGAAGGAATAGCAGAAGGTTGTATTCAAGCAGGTTGTGCATTAGTCGGTGGCGAAACAGCAGAAATGCCTGGCATGTATCATCAAGGTGATTACGATATCGCTGGCTTTTGTGTTGGCGTTGCTGAAAAATCAAGATTGCTTGACGGCACTGAAGTAGCGACGGGCGATCAATTAATTGCATTAGGCGCCTCAGGCCCTCATTCAAATGGTTTTTCACTCATTCGTAAAGTATTAGAAGTTAATAATACTGATACCAGCGAATTACTTAATGGTAAAGCGATTAGTGAACATTTACTTGAACCAACAAAAATTTATGTAAAATCGGTATTAGCTTTATTAAAAGATGTTGACGTTCATGCTTTATCTCACATTACTGGCGGCGGTTTTTGGGAAAATATTCCACGTGTTTTACCTAACACAGCACAAGCGGTTATCAATGGTGAAAGCTGGCAATGGCCTGAAATTTTTAACTGGTTAAAAGACAATGGCAATATCACTGAACACGAAATGTATCGCACATTTAACTGTGGTGTTGGTATGATCATTGTCGTTCCACAAGATAAAGTACAACAAAGTATTGATATTTTAAGCGCTCACGGTGAAAAAGCATGGCACATTGGCGCTATTGCTGACAAAGCTGATGGTGAAGAACAGGTTGTTTTTTCATAAGCTGACGTAATTTTGTCAAATATCAATAAAAAGGAACAACAATGTCTAGCCGAATAGTTGTATTAATTTCAGGTAGTGGCACGAATTTACAGGCAATCATTGATGCCTGTAAAGCTGAGGAGTATCCTGGTTCTGTTGTTGGTGTAGTGTCAAACAAAAGTGATGCTTACGGCCTAACTCGTGCCAAAAACGCCAACATAGCAACGATTGAACTTTCACATAATGATTTTGATAGTCGTGAAAATTATGATAATGCACTGATTGAGAAAATCGACCAATTACAGCCTGATGTCATCGTACTTGCAGGGTTTATGCGTATATTAACGCCTAATTTTGTACAACATTATCAAGGTAAGTTAGTTAATATTCATCCGTCTTTGTTACCTAAATATCAAGGCCTTAACACACATCAACGTGCTATTGATGCTGGCGATAAAGTTCATGGTGTTAGTGTGCATTTTGTAACTGAAGAATTAGATGGTGGACCCGTGATCTTACAAGCTAAAGTGCCTGTATTTGATGGTGATACCAGTGATGATTTAGCTGAACGTATACATGAGCAAGAGCATAGAATATACCCATTAGTGGTAAAATGGCTATGTCAAAAACGACTTTACATGCAAACGAAAGACCAAAATGAATACGCAATTTTGGACGGTAATACTTTACCAATTTCTGGATATGCGAACGACTAATAAGCTGTTAATATAAAGGTAACTTATGTTTGTTACCTTTATATTTTTATAGGATTATTTGTGTTGAAAAAATCGCCCTTATTTTTTTTATTCACCCTTTTATTACCTGCTTGTTTTGTTAATGCCAAAACAGTAGAGCAACTTGATAAAGGTAAACAATCTCTACCTCCTTTTACTGCGCATTATAGTATTTTACATAAGTCAGATGTTGTTGGCACCGCAGTGAGACAATTGAGCTATCAAGCTGACGGCAACATTAACTATCATTATGAAACCAAAATAGAATGGTTGATTTTTTCTCAAACGCGTAGCGAAACATCAATTCTTTCCATTCATAATAATCAAGTCATTCCACAACATTATACTTACACTCGTGAAGGTGCTGGTAAAGATAAATATTATGAATGGATTTATCATGCCAATGACAACACCGCTCAAGATTTAGGTAGAAAACGTGATGTTACCCCGCTTGATTTTACACATAACCTTCAGGATAAATTAAGCTACCATTTACAGCACAGATTAAACTTAATTGCTGATGCTAAACAGAAAGAATATATTTACTCTGTTGTAAATACCTCGGGCACTGTGTCTGATCATGTATACCAATATGATAATGAAGAAGAATTAATTTTGCCGTACGGTTTAGTAAAAACTATTCGCTTTAAACGTGAAGTGAAAGAAAAAGAACGCATTACCTACGCATGGTTCGCACCAGATCTTGATTATTTATTAGTAAAACTTTATCAAGTTAAAGCAGGCAATAGCCAATTTGAAGCTCAGCTATCGAGTATTGAAATGAATGATGGCACAAGCCTAAAATAATACATAAAAAAAACCTAAAGTAATCACTTTAGGTTTTTGTCATTTTCTTTACCTTTATTCTTTATTTTTAGCAATCCAAGTATTAACACGACGCTCTAAAATAGAGAGTGGCATAGCTCCTCCGCCTAAAATAGTGTCATGAAAACCTTTAATATCAAATTTATCCGCAAGTTCCTTTTCAGCATGAGCACGTAATTCTAAAATTTTCAACATGCCTATTTTATAAGCTGTTGCTTGCCCAGGTAGAACAATGTAACGTCTGATTTCTGATGTAATCGCTTGAGGCGATACCGGTGTTTTCTCTTTGAAATAAGCAATAGCTTCTGCTTCAGTCCACCCTTTAGCATGCAAGCCTGTATCAACAACTAAACGTACAGCTCGCCATATTTCATTGACTAAACGCCCAAAATCAGAAAAATCATTTTGATAACCTCCCATCTCTTTTGCTAATAACTCAGCATAAAGACCCCAGCCCTCTTGATAAGCTGTAAAGCCTGCTTGAGTTCTAAACTGTGGAATAGAGGTTAACTCTTGGGCAATAGATACTTGCATATGATGTCCTGGGTTACCTTCATGGTAAGCAACCCCTTCCATTTCATTTTTAGGTAATGAGGTCATATCAGACAAATGTATATAATAGGTACCAGGTCTTGAACCGTCTGGCGTACCAGGAAAGTAATGTTGTGCTGCTCCGTCTTGCTCTCTAAATGCTTCAACTCGTTTAACAACAAGTTCAGCCTTAGGCAAAATGCCAAAAAAGTGGGGTAACTGCTGATTAATTTTCGCTAAGTAACCTTCAACATCTGAGATGTAATTTTGACGACCTTCATCAGTATTAGAATAGAAAAATTGTGGTTCTGTTTTCACAAATTTAAAAAAGGCTTGTAAATCCCCCTCGAATCCAACTTTATTTTTAATCGCTATCATTTCTTTAGTAATACGAGCAACTTCAGACAAGCCAATTTCATGAATTTCATTTGCTGTTAGTGTCGTTGTTGTTGATGCTTTTAATCTAAAGTTATAATAGTTTTCACCATTAGGCTGTGATCCTACACCTGCTGATACTTTATCAGTGTTCACAATATCCTTCTCAAACCAAGCGATAAGCGATTGATATGTTGGCAAAAATTTAGTATTTAAAGCACCCTTAGCTTCTGCAAGTAGTTCATCAGCTTTAGTCTGATCTATTTTATTTGCATCAAGCAAACTTGTGATTTTACGTTTAGCATCAGCCCATAAGGCTGAATCATCACCTTCTTTTGTAAAAGGCGCGCCAGTTATCAATGCTTGTGCTTGTTCAATTACGCCTTCATAAGCAAACTTAGGAGGTCTAACCCCTTTGCTTGCATTTAATTGTGCCCTGACAAGTAAGTCGGCAATAGCTTGAGATATACCAGAAATACGCGATATATAAGCAAGCATATCTTTTTCTTCATCAACTTTATGAAAATTAATCAAAAATTGTGCTACGAAAGCCTGAATACCTTGCATTTGAGTAAAAATATAAGCATTTTGATTGAACCGACGTTCTTCTACGGCTTCTTCATATTGATGAAGCCAAATGTCATAAGAAATCTTTGCTTCATCATTCAGTTTATCATAATCAAAATTTTCTTTAAGCTCTTCCACATCTCGCTTTTGCAATGCTAATTTTCTAACTTCTTCTGCTTCAGTCATCACATCAATTTTATCGTAATGCTCTTTACGACCTAAAAACGTTAGCATCATAGGGCTTTCTTGTAATTGCTCTTCGTATTTTTTAGCAAACCATTCATTTATGCGTTCGCTTTCACTTTGTGCAACAGCAACCGCTTTAGTTGAATTGCCTGATACTACATCCTTTTGATTATTGCTGGTTGTATTAGGCTGACAGGCCGCTAACATAACGGCCAGTGTTACTACGGATAATGGTGTACGCATGGTGAATCCTTTTCAGTGATTATATTTTGAAGCTAAAAGCAGCTAGTTCTTTTTCTTTTTTCTATTGTACAAACAATTAACTTACTTACCACAACAAATGGATACACCTAAACGAAATAAATGCCAGCTTCCTGGTTCCATTTTGTGCCAAGTTTCATCTTCGGTTAGCGGTTGAGTGGCTATTACAGTAACAATATCATTTGCGGTTGTTTCTTTATGAAAATCAACCGCCATTTCAGCATCAATTAAACTGGCTTTACCAAACGGTGCACAGCGTGTTATCCAATGTAAATTATTTGAACAATAGGCAAATAAACATTCACCATCGCTAATAATAATATTAGCAACACCAAGCGCATCAATTTTATGAGTTAATGTGGCGATAAATTTAAATAACACTTTTGATGAAGGTTGAGTAGCACCAAATTGATAATGCAATTGATCTAATATCCAACAAAAAGCATGTTCACTATCCGTTGTACCAATTGGTAAGTGAAACTTAACAGGTAACGTTTCCTTAAAACCTTTTAATTGACCATTATGTGCGTAAGTCCAGTTTTTACCCCACATTTGTCGAATAAATGGGTGGGTATTTTCTAAACACACGCCGCCAGAGTTAGCTTGGCGTATATGACAAACAACAGATTCACTTTTTATAGGGTATCTGGTAACCAAATCAGCAATAGGGGAATGCGCACTTGGCTCGGGGTCTTTAAAACTACGACAGCCTTTGCCTTCGTAAAAAGTGATTCCCCAACCATCTTTATGAGGGCCTGTATTTCCCCCTCGCTGCATTAAACCACTAAAACTAAAACAAATATCGGTTGGTATATTAGCTGACATGGCTAACAGTTCACACATAACTAAACCTTTCGCTTAAACTAAAAAAATACAACTTATGGTAAGAATAACAATAAGGGTTAAATCAAAATAGATCATTAAAAAACCAAAACAAATGCTTGGTTATCTTGTAAATTTACTCTATAACTAGATTATACAACTAATCATTAAAATAGTTTTAATTACTTTATTTCTATTTAACAACAAGGATATTTTGTGGATACTTTTATCTGGATAATTGCAGCACTCTCACTCATTACCTTTATGAGTTATTCTAGGGCTTCCTTATCAACATTTACGTTTGCCTTTATTGCTTTAATGGCTATAGGTACTTTTTTCAATATTATTGGGTTTGTGTCTTGGTTACTCTTTGGGGTAATTGCTTTACCACTTAATATTGATAATATTCGGCTACAATTTATTAGTATGCCATTGCTGACATTATTTAAAAAAATAATGCCACAAATGTCTGAAACGGAACAACAAGCAATAGATGCTGGAACAACTTGGTTTGAAGCTGAACTTTTTCGTGGCAATCCAAATTGGTCAAAACTACATAATTACCCTCAACCTCGTCTTAGCGCACAAGAAAAAGCCTTTTTAGAAGGCCCCGTTGAAGAAGTTTGCGCTATGGTTAATGATTGGCAAACAACTCATGAATTGGCTGATCTTTCTCCTAAAGTATGGCAGTTTTTAAAAGACAATAAATTTTTTGCCATGATCATTAAAAAACAATATGGCGGTTTAGATTTTTCAGCCTATGCACAGTCTAGAGTTCTACAAAAGTTAACTGGCGTTAGCTCCGTACTTGCCAGTACAGTAGGCGTACCTAATTCCCTTGGTCCTGGAGAATTATTACAAGAATACGGTACAAAAGCCCAACAAGACTATTACCTACCCCGTTTAGCTACTGGTGAAGAAATTCCTTGTTTTGCATTAACCAGTCCTGAAGCAGGTTCTGATGCAGGCGCAATTCCTGATACTGGTATTATTTGCCGACAAACTTTTGAAAATGAGGAAATATTAGGGATAAAATTAAATTGGGATAAACGTTATATAACCCTTGCTCCCGTAGCGACAGTGTTAGGTTTAGCCTTTAAACTTGAAGATCCTGATGGCTTGTTAGGTGATGAGAAAGAACTCGGTATTACCTGCGCATTAATTCCAACCAATATGGAAGGTGTTACTATCGGTCGTCGACATTTTCCATTAAACATTCCTTTTCAAAATGGTCCTACCCAAGGTAAAGATGTTTTTGTGCCTCTAGATTACATTATTGGTGGGAAAGAAATGGCTGGCCATGGCTGGCGTATGCTAGTTGAATGTTTGTCAGTAGGAAGAGCAATAACATTACCTTCTAACAGTACAGGTGGTATAAAAACCGTTGCACTAGCAACTGGGGCCTATAGCCGAATTCGTCGTCAATTCAAATTACCAATAGGAAAAATGGAAGGCATTGAAGAACCATTAGCCCGTATTGGTGGTAATGCCTATTTAATGGATGCTGTTACAACATTATCAACTGGGGCAATTGACCTAGGTGAAAAGCCCTCTGTAGTGTCAGCTATATCAAAATATCATTTAACTGAAAAAATGCGCTCTTCAATTTCCGATGCTATGGATATTCATGGCGGTAAAGGTATATGCATGGGGCCTAGCAACTATCTTGCAAGAGGTTACCAAGGCGCACCTATTGCAATTACCGTTGAAGGTGCAAATATTTTGACTCGCAGTTTAATCATTTATGGGCAAGGTGCAATTCGTTGCCATCCTTATATTTTAGCTGAATTACAAGCAGCCAACGAAGAAAATGCAGAAAAATCATTACACGATTTTGACCATGCGTTATTTGGTCATATTGGTTTTAGCATTAGTAACATCAGCCGAAGCCTCTGGTGCTCGCTAACTGGAGCCCGTTTTTTATCGGCTCCTTTTAATGATCAAACAAAACACTATTATCAACTATTATCACGCTTTAGCTCAAATCTAGCCATGCTAAGCGATATTGCTATGATGGTACTCGGCGCAGATTTAAAGCGTAAAGAGCGTATATCTGCACGTCTTGGTGATGTACTCAGCCACTTATATCTTGCTAGTGCCTGTCTTAAACGATTTAATGATGAAGGTAGACAACAAGACGATTTACCTTTATTACAGTGGGCAGTTGAAGATTCATTATATAATATTCAAAAAGCCATTGATGAGTTGCTAAGTAACTTTCCTAATAGAGGGGTTGCGTATATGTTAAGAGGCATTATTTTCCCTTTTGGCACCTGGTTAACAAAACCCTCAGATGATTTAGACCATCAAGTAGCTAGATTATTACAAACCCCCAGTGAGACAAGAAATCGATTGGGTAAATGGCAGTATTTAACAAGAGATGGTAAAAATGTTTTTGGCATTTTAGAACAAACTTTAGAAGATATTATTGCCTGTGAACCAATTTTTGCAAAAGTGTGTATTGCGTTAGATAAACAACTACCTTTTTATGACTTAGACAACGCAGCGGCACTCGGTTTAGCGGCTAACGCGATTACTGAAAAAGAAGCAGAAATACTGATTAAAGCCGAACATGGTAGAAAAGCAACTATAAGCGTTGATGATTTTGATAGCAGTGAGTTGTCAGTGTCTGCTTAAACCGAGTTGAGGTTAATAAGTAAATTTTCAATCTGGTTGTTCAAACTAAATTATGTGATTACAAACAAAAACGCACAAGTGTTAGCTTGTGCGTTTTTATTATAAAAAATGATTCTTTATTTTATGAAAAAGATAATAATTCTTGATCCAGTTGCATCAAAGTTTTAGGGTCTGCCATCATGGTTTTCGCCAGTGACTTAGTTCTAGGCAACATGCGTTCAAAATAAAATTCAGCTGTTTTAATTTTTGCACGATAAAAATCACGATTTTCAACACCTTCAGCTAATTTTTCATAAGCTGATTGCGCCATTTGAGCCCAAAAATACGCCATCACAATATAACCAGAGTACATTAAGTAATCAACTGATGCTGAGCCAACGATATCTCTATTATTTTTTGCTTTCATCGCTAATCGTAAGGAGTACTGCTGCCAATTTGCAACAGCTTTACTTAACGGCCATACAAATTTGTTCATTTGACGTTTATGTGGACTACTAGAAATCATACTTCTATCTTTACAGAAGATTAATACTTCTTTAGCAAAAGCCTTTAATGATTTACCACGAGTAAGTAAAATTTTACGTCCCAATAAATCTAATGCCTGAATACCTGTTGTTCCTTCATAAAGTGTAGCAATACGCGCATCTCGAACAATCTGTTCCATGCCCCACTCTTTAATAAAACCATGACCACCAAATATTTGCAAACCGTGGTTAGCACTTTCTGAACCAAGTTCTGTTAAAAAAGCTTTAAGGATTGGTGTAATAAAACCTAAACGTTCATCAGCAGCTTCTTTTTCAGCATCTGTTTTGGCCATTTCTATTTCATCAACAATTTTAGCCGTGTAATAAATCATGGCACGACCACCTTCAGAAATGGCTTTTTGTGTCATCAACATTTTACGTACGTCAGGGTGAACAATAATAGGATCTGCAACTTTATCAGGAAACTTCTTACCCGTAAGAGAGCGCATAGACAAACGTTCTTTTGCGTACATTAGCGAATTTTGGAATGCTAACTCTGCACTACAAACGCCTTGTAACGCTGTGCCTACTCGCGCAGTATTCATAAAGGTGAACATACATTCTAACCCTTTATTCATAGGTCCAATTAATTCACCCACAGCATTATCAAAATTTAATACCGCTGTAGAAGAAGCTTTAATGCCCATTTTATCTTCAATTGAGCCACAAGTAACATGATTAGATTCACCCACATTACCTTGAGCATCTGTTTTCATTTTAGGTACAATGAATAGAGATATACCACGAGTACCAGCAGGTGCGTTAGGAAGCCTTGCTAACACAATATGAATGATATTATCAGTTAAGTCATGCTCGCCTGCTGAAATAAATATCTTGGTACCCGTTATATTGTATGTACCATCTTCATTCGGCTCTGCTTTTGTTTTAACTTGTCCTAAATCGGTACCACAATGTGGCTCCGTTAAACACATAGTGCCCGTCCACGTACCTTCAGTTAAACGTGTTAAATACAATTCTTTTTGCGCTTCGCTGCCATGTGTTTGCACTGTGTTCATTGCACCATGACTTAAACCTGGATACATTGTCCAAGACCAATTAGCTGTACCCATCATTTCTGATTTGGCCATACCTAACGATGGTGGTAGCCCTTGTCCACCATGTTCAACAGGATGAGACAAACTTTGCCAACCACCAGCAACATATTGATCGTATGCTTTTTTAAACCCTTTAGGCGTTGTTACCTTACCGTTGTTAAAGGTACAACCTTCTTTATCACCACTTTGGTATAAAGGTAATAACTCATTTTCAGAAAATTTAGCACATTCTTGAAGAATAGCATCAACCAAATCAGGGGTTGCCTCTTCAAATTCAGGATATTTTTTGTAATGACCATAAAAGTCAAATACATCTTCAATTAAAAATTTTATGTCTGCTATGGGTGCTTTATAACTAAGCATTGTTTACTCCTACCACTGAATATATTTATGGCGTTGTTTCGATGACGATAATACTAATTAAAACACTGGTCGTACCACTTATACAAGTTATTTTTAAAGTTATTTAATTCACCATGCTGAAATTATTTATTAACATACTGTTAGTATTAATAAAATATTGAAGTATATTTTTTCAAAAATGATAAAATAATAGGCCATAATAAATTATTTACAATACAGAGAACAATATGTCAGAGAGCTATTTAGAAATACAACTTGATCAACAACCCATTGAGTTATGTAAATTACTTAAAATTGCTGATTTAGTTACCGGTGGCGGTGAAGCAAAAGTTGTCATTAGTGAGGGCTACGTATTACTCAATGGCGAGGTAGAATATCAAAAAAGGAAAAAGATATACCATAATGATATTATTGAATTTAATGGAGAAGTAATACAAGTTGTAATTGATGAAAATTTACAACTAGAAGAACAGCCAAAACCTGAATTAAATGAAATTATTCAGCCAGTCACTCACACTAAAGCAAAGCAACAAGAAAATAATGAACAAAAAAAAGCAGTATCACTTCAAGAGGATACTGCTAAGCAACATAAAAGAAAGCCAATTTCTTTTTAAATGACAATATGATGTAGTTTATTTTACAAATGCCAACGCTTCGTTAGACAGTTTAGTAATTTCAGACCAATTTTTGTTTTCAACTGCACTGTTCGGGACCAACCAAGAGCCTCCACAACACGCCACATTGGGCAACGCTAAATAATCACGTATATTTTTCAAGTTAATTCCCCCTGTTGGACAAAAAGTAATACCAGGAAAAGGACCGCCAATTGATTTAATGGCATTCACACCACCAGACGCTTCTGCTGGAAAGAATTTTAAATGATCATAGCCTAAATCTGATGCATCCATTAAATCTGAAATTGAGGATATACCTGGAATTAACGCAATTTCACCTTCGTTACCCGCTTGTAATAAATCTGTTGTTAAACCAGGACTTATTGCAAATTTAGCACCCGCATCAACAGACTGCTGTAGCTGTTGACGGTTTGTTACTGTACCAGAACCAACAACAGCTTCAGGTAATTCTTTAGCGATAATACTAATCACATCAAGTGCTGCTGGTGTACGTAAAGTCACCTCAAGTACTTTAATATTGGCAGCCAAAAGTGCTTCTGCAATTGGCAAAGCATCTGCTACTTTATTAATCACTAATACTGGAACTATTGGCCCCATTGCGAAAAGTTCCTTTGGCATGATTTGCCAATTTTTTGATGCTGTCATAAATCCTCAATTCTTTTTACATTTAATAATATTTAATACGTAATTTCCGTTAATCAACTCAATAATCAACGTATTGCTTACCACTTTTTATTCTGTGAACAAAGAACAAGCGCCTGTTTCTGCCGAACTTAGATTACGACGCATAAAACCAAAAAGTTCACGCCCCATACCTTGATGATGCCCATTTACTTGGAATTGCGCATTATCACGTGCTGCTAGTGTTTGTTCATCAACTAACAAGGTTAATTCACCAGTTTCACCATCTAAATTAATCATATCGCCTGTTTGCACTTTTGCGATCAAGCCACCATCTAATGCTTCAGGACATAAATGAATGGCGGCAGGCACTTTACCTGAAGCACCAGACATACGTCCGTCAGTCACTAATGCTACTTTGAAGCCTTTATCTTGTAATACACCCAATGGTGGGGTTAATTTGTGTAATTCAGGCATACCACGCGCTTTAGGCCCTTGAAATCGAACAACGGCAACAAAATCTTTTTCTAATTCACCGTTGTCAAACGCAGTTTGTAATTCATGTTGATCTTCAAAAACAATTGCTGGGGCTTTAATAACGTAACTGCCTTCACGTAATGATGATGTTTTTAATACAGACGTACCTAAATTACCTTTTAGCGTTTTCAAACCACCGTCATGCTTAAATGGCTTGGCAACCGTAGCAATAACTTCTTCATCAAGTGATTTTTCTATTCCATCTACCCAAACAAGTTGGCCATCTTCAAATACTGGTTTTTGGGTATAGCGTGATAAGCCTCGACCACAAATAGTTTCCACATCTTCATGTAATAATCCCGCATTGATTAACTCTTTAAACAATAAAGCCATTCCACCCGCTTCTTGAAAGTGATTAATATCAGCTTGACCATTTGGATAAATACGAGTTATGAGTGGCACAACATGAGATAAATCATTGAAATCTTGAAAATTAATAATAATGCCAGCAGCTCTAGCAAATGCAATAATATGCATGGTTAAATTCGTAGAGCCACCAGTTGCTAATAAGGCAACAATGGCATTCACTATAGAACGCTCATCAATCATTTTACCTACAGGCATATAATTTCCAGACTGGGGTGTTAAACGAGTCACTTGTCTAGCCGCTGCTTTAGTTAACTCTTGACGCAATGGAGTATTAGGCGCGACAAAAGAAGCGCCTGGTAAATGTAATCCCATCACTTCAACCACGAGTTGATTAGAGTTTGCAGTCCCAAAGAAAGTACAAGTACCAGCAGCATGGTAAGAAGCTGATTCTGCTTCTAATAAAGCTACTTCATCAACTTCACCTTGAGCATATTGTTGACGAACACGCGCTTTTTCTTTATTAGGAATACCAGAAGGCATAGGCCCTGCAGGTACAAACACTGTAGGTAAATGTCCAAAGGTCATGCTAGCAATAAGTAAACCGGGAACAATTTTATCACAAATACCCAGCATTAAAGCGCCGTCAAACATATTATGAGATAAACCAACAGCCGTTGCCATTGCGATAACATCACGGCTCATTAGGCTTAAGTCCATACCAGGTTGCCCTTGTGTAACACCATCACACATTGCAGGAACACCACTGGCAAACTGCGCAACACCACCCGTTGACTTAACCGCCTCTTTGATTATTTGAGGATAAGTTTCATATGGTTGATGCGCACTTAACATATCATTATAAGCAGAAACAATAGCAATATCTGAGTGGTTTAACCCCTTAATTGCTTGTTTATCTTCTTTATTACAAGCAGCAAAGCCATGGGCTAAATTACCACAAGACAAACTGGCACGATGCACCGTATTCGATTTAGCTGCTGTTATTTTAGCTAGATAGTCTTTTCGTGTTGCAGCACTTCGCGCAATTATACGCTCAGTAATGTCTACTATTTCTTGTTTCATTGCTATTTTCATAAGCCTACTTCTTGATATTTATTTGTTGATTATTTGATTAATTTTTACAATCGACTTCTATTTAGCCCAATATACTTGGGTATCAATAGTGTTACCTTGTAAAAAAGCACGAATTGGCATTTCAAAAATATTATTATCGCTGAGTGCTTTCTCTAACACTTGTTTTTTACTATCACCACAAATATGTAGAAAAACGTGTTTACTTTGTTTTAATGCTGCAAAACTAAAAGTAATACGCTGATTGGGTGCTGTTTTAGGTTGAACCTTCATTAACGCATTTTTATTAGATTCATCTAACCCTGCTGCTATTTGCTCACTGCAAGGAAACAGCGATGCGGTATGTCCGTCTTCGCCCATCCCTAAAATAACAACATCCAATGGAAGTAATGTATTTACTGCCGCAATATTTAAATCAGCCAATATTTCTTCGCTAAGTGTTTCACCTTGCTTTAAATGAAAAAACTTTGCTACAGAAGCATTGTTTTGTAATAAGTTTTCGTGCACTAAACGGGTGTTACTTGCATCAGAATTTAAATCGACCCAACGTTCATCAGCCAACGTTATAGTAACTTTCTTCCAGTCTATTGATTTGTTAGACAATACTTTAAAAAAGCCTGTTGGTGTTGAACCACCCGACACAGCAATACTCGCTTTGCCTTTTGTTGCAATAGCTAACTGTAGTAATTGGCTAACTTTTTCTGCTAATGCTTCGTCTAAATCTGCTTTACTGTCAAAATTATTCAATGTATGCATAATTATTCTACCCACTGACGATCGTCACGCGCTATTAAAGAAATAGAAGAGACGGGACCCCAAGAACCAGCAGCATAAGGTTTAGGTTTTTCATTTGTGGCTTGCCATGCATCAATAATGCTATCCGCCCAAGTCCATGCGGCTTCAACTTCATCTCGACTAACAAATAATGATTGATTACCGTTCAACACTTCAAGCATTAAACGTTCATACGCATCAATAACGCGTTGGTCTTTGTAAGTATCGCTAAAACTTAAATCAAGTTTGTTTTCTTGAATATTCATTTGTGAGGCAATACCTGGAATTTTATTCATCATTTGCAACTCAACGCCCTCGTCAGGCTGCAAACGAATGGTTAATTTATTGGCAGGTAAATCACTATAACTTTCTTTAAAAATATTATGCGGTTGGGCTTTAAAGTGAACAACAATCTCACTGTGTTTTACCGGCATACGCTTACCCGTTCTTAAGTAAAATGGTACGCCAGACCAACGCCAGTTATCAATTTCCGCTTTTATAGCAACAAACGTTTCTGTTTTACTTAACGTATTAGCGCCCTCTTCATTTAAATAGCCGGGAACTGCAACACCATTCAAAAAACCATCTGTATACTGACCTCGTACTGTTTTATCTTTAATGTTTGAGCGATCGATAGGAGACAGTGCTTTTACTGCTTTTAGTTTTTCAGCCCTAATACTTTCAGCACTCAAATCAGCTGGCGGCTCCATTGCTAATAATGATAAAATTTGCAACAGATGGTTTTGAATCATATCGCGCATCTGACCTGCTTCATCATAAAAACCCCAACGCCCTTCTATACCAACACTTTCAGCAACCGTAATTTGCACATGATCAATACTGTTTCTGTCCCAATTATTAGTAAAAAGAGAATTGGCAAAACGTAATACCAATAAATTTAAAACCGTTTCTTTACCCAAATAATGGTCTATACGATAAATTTGGTTTTCATTAAAAAAACGAGACACTTGATTATTAATAACTTTTGATGACTCTAAACAGTGGCCAATGGGTTTTTCCATAACAACACGATCATTATCAGCAATTAAATCTGCATGATTTAATCCATCACAAATATCACCATAAATAACGGGTGGTGTTGAAAAATAATATACGCGGGTTTTATTTGCACTTGTTGCCAATGTTGTCGCTAAACTTGCGTAATCATCAACTTCTTTCATATCCAGTTTTACGTAAACAAATCGTGCCATGAAACGTGCTAGCACACTTTCGTCAACCGACTCTTTTACAAAGGTATTAATATTTTCTAATACAATTTCTTTAAATTCTTCATCAGTATGCTCGTTACGGGCTACACCAACAATACGACTTTGCTCATTAATTAAACCACATGCATCTAATTGATATAAAGCAGGTAATAACTTGCGTCGAGATAAATCACCTAAAGCACCAAAAATAACGATTTCACTAGCTGATTGATTATCTAATTTATTCATAAAAACGTTCAGACCTCGTATTTGAGTATAATAACTGCATAATAGTTACCGTTTTAAAAATGATGCTGCTGCATAATGAAAGCTAAATTCATCGCACACAACTCTTTAAAACCCTTTATTACAAAGAAGTCACTGATTATGGCGTAATTCTTAAAGTAATAAAATAGCACTGTAACTAAACTACATATGCATCTAATTTAGCTTCTGAACGTTCATCAGTAAAGAACTTTTTGTAATTTTATTACATTTTATACAAAAAAACGCTTAATTTATAGATTTTGTCAAAATCATATAGGAATATTTGACTTTTTTCCTAAAAAACCAATAAAAATGTTATTTATATCTCTGTTTGATTATTAAACATTTGCAAATATTCTACATTTTGCATAATATTACGGTCAACTTATGAAATAAAATTTCATTGTTTCTGTTATTTAAGCAGAAAATAAATTACAGTAGCTAGGTATAGCAGCATCAAATTAGCTATGTATAGCAATTAAATATCAACGTTATTAGGCCATATATTTGGCTTATAAATGAGTAGAGCTAGGATCAAAAAATAATGAATATATTAGAAAAGATCACTAACGAACTAGACACCCTAAGTAAATCTGAGCGTAAAGTTGCTGAAGTTATATTATCTTCTCCAAGCACCGTTATTCACTCAAGTATAGCGGCACTCGCTAAACAAGCGAATATTAGTGAACCCACGGTAAATCGATTTTGCCGTCGTTTAGATACGAAAGGCTATCCAGACTTTAAACTACATTTAGCTCAAAGCTTAGCGAATGGTACGCCTTACGTTAATCGCCATGTAGACGAAAATGACACCGCTGAAGATTACACCGATAAAATTTTTGAATCGACCATGGCTAGTCTTGAACTAGCGCGTAAAAGTTTAGACCCTTCTTTGATCAACCGTTCTGTAGATGTACTTACACAAGCCAATAAAATCTCATTTTTTGGTTTAGGTGCATCGGCCATTGTGGCTCATGATGCACAAAATAAATTCTTTCGCTTTAATGTACCCGTTGTTTATTTTGATGACATATTAATGCAACGTATGAGTGCTATAAATAGCCGACAAGGTGATGTTGTCATTGTAATATCTCATACGGGACGAACTAAATCATTGGTTGAAGTTGCTAGTTTAGCAAAAGAAAATGATGCAACTGTCATCGGTATTACCACAACAGACACACCATTAGCTAAAGAATGCAGCATTGTTTTATCGGTTGATGTTGCTGAAGACACTGATCTTTATATGCCTATGTCATCACGAATCGCACAATTAGCATTAATTGATGTTCTCGCCACAGGTTTCACACTAAGACGTGGTAGTAAATTTAGAGATAATTTGAAAAAAGTAAAAGATAGTTTAAGAAGCTCACGCTTTGAACGTAAAGACTAATATTTTATAAGTTGAGCACCTCAACGCTTAACTTACATTGTAAAACACACTAAAAAGTATAAGGATTAAAATGCCTAGAAGAACAAAAATTGTTGCTACCCTTGGTCCAGCAACAGATGACAGAGCTAAATTAAAAGCAGTACTTGCTGCGGGTGTAAATGTTGTAAGACTTAACTTTTCTCACGGCGTACCTCAAGACCACATCGACAGAGCAAATAATGTTCGTGAAATAGCTAAAGAATTAGGTGTTTATGTTGGAATACTAGGTGATTTACAAGGCCCTAAAATTCGCATATCTACTTTTAAAGATGGCCCTATAAAACTTGCTATCGGGGATAAATTTGAATTAGATGCTCTATTAGAAAAAGGACAAGGCTGCCAAGAGAAAGTTGGTATTGATTATAAAAAATTAGTTCAAGATGTTAGCGCAGGCGACATATTATTGCTCGATGATGGTCGTGTTCAACTGAAAGTATTATCAACCTCAAATACTTCAGTTTTTACAGAAGTTACTGTGGGTGGCCCACTTTCAAATAATAAAGGTATTAACCGCCAAGGTGGTGGCTTAACTGCGCCTGCTCTTACAACAAAAGATAAAGCAGACATTATTACAGCAGCAAAAATCAATGTTGATTTCCTTGCCGTTTCTTTTCCTCGCGACGCCGCAGATATGCGAGAAGCACGTCTATTGGCCCAAGAAGCAGGATGTGATGCGCGTTTAGTCGCAAAAATTGAACGTGCTGAAGCCGTGAATGATGATGAAATTCTTGATGGCATTATTTTAGCATCTGATGTTGTAATGGTTGCTCGGGGCGACTTAGGTGTAGAAATTGGCGATGCAGAGCTCGTTGGTAAACAAAAACATATTATCGCACGTTCACGTCGTTTAAACCGTGTTGTTATAACAGCAACACAAATGATGGAAACAATGATTGAACAACCTATGCCAACCCGTGCAGAAGTCATGGATGTTGCAAATGCGGTATTAGATGGTACTGATGCAGTTATGCTAAGTGCTGAAACAGCGGCAGGTAAATACCCCGTAGAAACCGTGACAGCAATGGCCAATGTGTGCCTTGGCGCGGAAAAGCATCGTTCGGTTAATATTTCTAATCACAGAATGGATCTTACGTTTACCGAAACATCTGAAACTATTGCTTTATCTGCAATGTACGCAGCTAACCATTTAGACGGAGTTAAAGCTATTATTGCCCTTACTGAGTCAGGACAAACCAGTAAATTAATGTCTAGAATTACTTCTGGTTTACCTATTTACTCATTATCACGTCATGCTAAAACACTAAATAAAACGGCTATTTACCGAGGTGTTTACCCTATTGCTTTTGATTCAACACAAAGCAGTCATGAAACATTGAGCGATGATATTTTAAAAGAGGTTTGCCAAAAATCTGATTTAACCATTGGTGATAAAATCATATTAACTCATGGTGATTTAATGGAAACAGTCGGCGCTTCAAATACATTAAAAGTTCTAACCATCACGAAAAATCATGTAACAATAGACTAACGTACAGCATATGAAAAAAGCCGTTAGTATTCATTTATACTAATGGCCTTTTTTATAGGGTATGTGTAAACTAAAGTGAAGTAATACCAATTAAATTAAATTTGTGATCTAATGAAGGTATGAAATATATTTCCCAAAAAGAGCTTGAAGAAAAGCTCAAACCTATTGATTTTAAATCATTGATCTCAAAAAAACCAATGGACGATTAAGGAGCAGATTGTTAGCAATGTCACATATTCGTGATGGTGCTGATCGTACTGAAACGGCTAAACATTAAAAGTAAATCGTCGCATGGTAAATGATTGGGCTAAACGTTTTTTCAATGAAGGACTCAATGGTTTAAAAGAAAAACCAAGAACAAGTCGCCCTAAAAAACTTACCGCTGAACAACTAACTAAATTTACACAATACGTTAAAAATTAAGCCGTTAAACCTAAGGGCGGTCGGTTTAACGGTCATGACTTTGCTCATTATATAGACGAACAATTTGGTGTTCGTTACACCGTTCAAACGTGTACTTTTTACTTCACCTGCTAAATTTTTCATGGATCACAAGTCGTTCTCGACCCCCTAAACAATCGGAAGAAATTCAAGAAGATTTTAAAAAATTCCAAAATGAGTTGATCGAACTAGTGCCCAATGATCTTTCGTTAGATCATATTGATATTTGGTTTCAAGATGAGGCACGTTTTGGGCAACAGGATACGACGACTCGTATATGGGCCGAAAAAGGTACTCGACCCAGAGTAGTAAAACAACAGCAATTTACATCTGCCTATTTGTGTGGTGTCGTTTGCCCCAAAACAGGTGCAACCGAAGCACCTGCGGGTAAACAGTCTTCATCATCAGGCAATCAAGAATACGGGACAAATCTAAAGGTTATAGGAAGGGATCTGGACGACATTATCCAAGCTGTGGAGTCAACAGAAAATAACATCATAGGTCTACAATGGCATCCTGAATACTTGTTTTATTTACCCTCACATTTTGCCATATTTCGTTGGCTGGTGAACTGTAGTCGATGATATTTAGTTTCCAGATGTGAAGTGAAGATGGCTAACGTGAGGTGATGTTCGTCAAGCGTAACTTTTCTGTAATCTTATTATTTCTATACAGTGGTGTTAAATAACCAATTCCATTAATAAATTTTCCACTAGTATCCAGTCTTTAGGTATAATTTTATTACTCTGGAGGGGCAGTTATAAAGCAATTCCAAGCCCAGCTACATTCATCAACAATATCGTCACTCCCTTTGAAGCATCTATTGGTGAGTTCATTTTGACGTGCCATTGTCACCAATGAAATTAGATTTTGGCCATCTAAAGCTGGCAGATCTACCATATCCCAGTCTTTAACAATTTAAGGTCATTACTAAAAGGACACTACAATGTAGGTATTGGTTTACATATTTTGCATTTATTTTGTTTATGAGCTATAAAATAACTAGGATATTTTTTGAACAAAAGTGACTTGTATGGATAATAACCAACATTTTTCAATGGACGAGCAACAGTTACATTCACTCATTCACATCATCCCTTCTAGTGCTATGATTGTCAATAATCTAGGTTGCATTTTGTATTGCAATCAACTACTTACTGATGCATTGGGCTATAGCGCTGGTGCGCTAACCAATGCCAATATCGAGCAACTATTACCCAAGGAATACCGCAGTTCTCATCAATCTCTGATGGAACAGTTTTTAGCATCCCCTTCAAAGAGACAAATGGGCAAAGGTAAGGAATTATTTGCACTAAAGAAGGATGGTGAAAAAATCCCGATAGAAATAGGCTTAAACCCGATAAAAGTAGGTAGTGATGTTTTAGTTCTGGCGACACTTGTTGATATTTCTACGCGTTTACGAATGAACCAAATGTTCAAGAATTCGGTGAATCATGCTCCATACGGTGTTTTGGTTGTCAGTACAGCTGGTGTCATTGCCTTTGCGAATGATTCATTATGCAACTGCTTTGGCTATAATATTGAGCAATTGCTTGGTAATCCGATAGAAATGTTACTTCCTAAGCGCTATCGTGGCGATCATCAAGGTTTACGTAATGCTTATATAGAAAAACCAACCGTTAGAATGATGGGCGTTGGCAGAGACTTAACCGCTTTACATGCTGATGGTAGAGAATTTCCGATAGAAATAGGCTTAAAGCCATTTGTTGATGAAAATAATAAAAAAATGATCTTAGTTTCTCTTGTCGATATTACCCAACGTAAGCGTATGGAAAATGAATTAAAAGAAACCAATACAAATTTAGAAGAATTTACTTATGTCGCCTCACATGATCTGCGCTCACCATTACGTGGAATTTCAGATTTATTAGAATGGATTAAAGAGGATTTACCAACTGATTGTCCTGCTGATGTTAACAAAAACATCGATCGCATCTCAATACGGGTTGATAAAATGGAAGCATTAATTGAGAACTTACTCACTTATGCTCGAGCAGGTAATTTACATTCAGAAATAAAAACCATAAATATCAGTTTATTAATAGACGATGTTTTAAGTTTAGTAGCGATCCCAGATAAATTTTCCGTAGCACTTGATATTTCCGTTGATGAACTTGAATCAGCACTAACACCATTAGAAACAATCTTACGAAATCTTATTAGTAACGCGGTTAAGCATCACGATAAAGAAGTTGGAAAATTAAATATCACTTGTCGTAGAGAAAACAGTATGTTGCATTTTATGGTTTGTGATGATGGTCCAGGAATACCAGAGAGTGCTATGAAGAGAATTTTTAGATTGTTTCAAACGGTCAGCTCTTCTGAAAGAGGTGCTTCAGGCATTGGTTTATCAGTATGTCGACGTTTAGCCGAAACCCATGGCGGTCGTATTAGTGTCAATAATAATAGAGACCTAAAAGGTGTCACCTTTCACTTATGGTGGCCTCGTTTTATAAGGAAAGATACCCATGATTAAGAATCTTAGCATTTTATTAGTTGAAGACGATGATGTTGCCGCAGAGTCTGTAATGCGCAGCTTGGCTAAAACTGCTCCTAATATTCCAATCGTGCTAGCAAGTAATGGTCAAGAAGCACTCGATATAATATTAACGGATAATAAAAAGAGCCCGCTAAGTCGTCCTTTTATTGTCTTATTAGATCTTAGCATGCCGGTAATGAATGGATTAGAATTTTTAGAGGTGGTACGACAATCGAAAGATCTTAAAGAACTGGTGATCTTTGTCTTAACCACTTCGGATGCAGAAACCGACCGTACTCAAGCTTACTATCACAACGTCGCCGGTTATATGGTGAAATCTGCCGTCGGCCCACAGTTTTCAAAACTTGCTTCTCTTTTGCTCAGTTACCAAAAAGCGGTAGCAATGATACCGTAATTTTTGATATAAGGATGTTGACATAAATGAACGCCACTTCACTAAAGTTACTTGTTGTCGATGATGACGATGTCGATAGAGAAAAAATACGTCGTATGTTGAAGTCAGTTGATTTATCAGCCTTCATAGAAGAAACGTCTACCGTTTACGATTCTATTGCGGTAATAGAAAAAAGCAGCTACGACTGTATTCTCGTTGATTATCGCCTTGGTAAAGAAGACGGTCTAACATTGCTTAATCAAATCCGTAAGCGACTAGCCAAAGATTGTGCAGTGATTATTATCTCTGGGCTAGGTGATGAAGAGGTCGCTGCTGAGGCAATGCGGCTAGGCGCTAATGACTATTTAGTCAAAAGCAATTTAAAAGCAACGCAATTATTCAGTGCCATATTAAATGCAATAAGTACAGCGAAGCATAAACAGGAAATTGACAACTTAGCTCATTATGACAGTTTAACAGGTTTAGCTAGTCGCCCCTTGTTGCTGGATAGATTACGACAATCGATCAAACATATTAACCGACAAAAAAAATTAGCTGCGTTAGCCTTTATTGATTTAGACCACTTTAAGCCTGTGAACGACACGTATGGACACGAGGCTGGTGACTTTGTACTGATTGAAATAGCCAAAAAATTAAAAAAAACCTTACGTACAAGTGACACCATAGCTAGGATAGGAGGTGATGAATTTGTACTTTTGCTTGATGATATTGACGATGTACAAAAATGCGAAGAATTACTGAAGCGAGTTTTACTGGTATTAAGCATACCAATTCAGCTGCCAAATCAATATTTTGTCAAAATATCTGCGAGTATCGGCGTCTCTATCATTAACAATGGGAAATTAGATGCAGATACTATACTACGTAGGGCTGATCAAACCATGTATCAAGCCAAAAATTCAGGACGAAATAAAATATTATTCTTTGACCCAAAAGAAGAAAAAAAGCAAGAGCAATACCGAAAAATGTTAACCGACGTAGACATCTCATTAGATAAAAATGAATTTACTTTATTGTATCAACCGAAAATAAACACGATATTGAATGAAATCATTGGTGTTGAAGCATTAATACGATGGAACCATCCAACACAAGGACTGTTGTCACCCGCTCATTTTGCTCACGCGTTAGAACATTCGACGCTTAGCGTTAAAATTGGCGAGTGGGTCATAGAAAAAGCGTTAAAACAGTGTGATTTATGGCGTAAAGCGGGTAGTCATATCAGCGTCAGCGTCAACATATCTGGCCCGCACATTCTCAAAAGAGATTTTATTGATTGCCTGACTGAAAGTCTATTTGAATACCCAGCAGTGACCGCCACTCTACTTGAACTAGAGGTGTTAGAATCAGTATCAATCAACAACATTGAGCTCGCGGTGCAAAGACTTGAACAATGCAGAGCTTTAGGGATGAAAATTGCCTTAGATGATTTTGGTACGGGATTCGCCTCACTCAATTACTTGAAAATGCTACCGCTTGATACGTTGAAAATAGATCGATCATTTATACAAAATATAGAAGAAGATAAAGCAGATGAAGCGATCGTTAAAAGTATGATTGAGTTTGGCAAGGTTTTTAATTATCGTCTTATCGCAGAAGGCGTAGAAACTAAAGCACAACTTAAAAAGTTCCAATCGCTTGGCGGTGAATATGTTCAAGGATTTTACTTTGCCAAGCCCATGGAAGGTAAATATATATTACACTGGATAAAAAACAACAAATTTCAATGTGAAAAACAGGCTTAAAAAATTAGGATGTGTTTCGCACAATGACACTTAAGCTGTAGCAGTAACGCTGTTTTCCGCTATGTATTAGTTTGTCCATAAATTACCGTTTATCTTAATGGAAACAGTAAAAGCAAACGACATTGAGCCGTCGGAGTATTTTATGACGTTACAGCCACAAGCAAAGACACTGGAAGATTTGGAAGCAATACTGCCTTGGAACATTAATAAAGTGGTTGGTTAGTCGCTTACCGCTAATTCATTTTATTTTAGTAGATGGAAAAGCCTTTAACAACGGCCTTCATGTTTCTGCTTGGTTGGGGTTAGTGCTAGGACAGCATTCAACGGGAGGAAAGCCAACCTTGTTGGGAATTTCTAAACGCGGAAATGCTTATTTAAGAGCGCAGTAATTATAATAATGCCACGGTTGCTTTAACGAATAAAATGGCGCGAATGGCTTGGGCGATGCTGCACCACCAAGAAGATTACAAATATAAAAGTGCAATCAATTAACAGAAAAAATAGTTTTTAGAAAAAAAAGAAGAAAACAACCTTGTAACATTGCTAGATAATAGAGATTGATGGGATACAGTTCAGCACTGCCCTATAGGAAACCTTTTAATACCAAGGGCTATTATAAGCCGCGAAATTGATAAGGTAATAGGGGCGGAAATCCATCAGGGCTAGAGGCATCAAGTTGATACCTCAGCTAAAAGCCGAATATATGGCTGCAATGCACTCTATTTCAACGATTTAAATTGTCTTGCAATCGGAGAGGATCCATATATGCAAATAATTGCAAGTTACTTTTTTATTTGCTTAGGCTTTATAAACCCACGCTAAAAAACTTTTTGAATCATTTACATTAGTAAATTTGATTAATTTTGCACCATCTTGATCAGTAACAACAACATTATGTTTGTTAACTGAAATTGAGGTTACTGGTGATTTAATTGAATAAACCATACCTTTGTATGTATAAGACATAATAGAACTCTTTTAATTTGCGTTAAAACGCATGAATAATAAAAGCTATATTATTGTATGAAAACTTTTAGATATTTTTAAATATCAACTCAATTTGAGACTATATTTTTGATAACTCAGACAATAATTTAAGCTTAATAATTTGAGTGTTGGCTAACTGTGAAAGGGAAAGACAAAACATGGTTTACCACTTAATAGATATAAACAGATCACCAGTTAAATAAACGAGAGGAGAGTAAATAACCGCGCAACTATATAAGTTAAATAAGCATAAGTAAACTAGTTTTTCGTTTTTAATTGAAAATATGGCAATTACTGAGTTTAATTGGGAGGGTAATCACCCTAAAATTACAGCTATTAATTTGTTTACCCATTCTCCACTTAATCACGATTGCACTATAGTATGGATTTAGGTATCCTGCCCACCATTAAAAGTATGGATTTAGGTATCCTGCCCACCATTAAATTTTATACAAAAAATAATGAAAACCAGACTATATCTCGCTCGACACGGCGAAACCCTATGGAACAAAAAACGTCGACTACAAGGGCACCTTAACAGCCAATTGACACCTTTAGGTAAATTGCAATCAGCACATATTGCTGAGAAATTGTCAGCTATATCTATCAGCACCATTATATCTTCTCCGCTAGAACGCGCCGTAGAAACGGCTTTTATTTGTCAACAAGCCTTCAATATTCCCCATAAAACGTATAACAGTTTACTGGAGAGAAATTTAGGTGATTGGCAAGGAAAAGACGTTAGCTACCTTCAAACATTACCTGAATATAATGAGCTGCTAAACCAAGTAACCTCACTCACAATTAATAATGCAGAATCCGCCCTTGACTGCGGAAAACGTATTTTTAGTGCTTTGCAACAACTGGCTAATGCACATTTAGGACAAAACTCCTTAATAATATTTCATGGTGAGGCAATGCGTTGTTTGTTTTTTCTGCTTGGACAAACACAAACAACCAATGCATTTAATCTATTTGCAAATGGTTGTATTGTTGCTTTAGATTATCAACAGACCCCTCCTTATTTTACGATAAAAGAGAATTAAAATTTGACGACTGATAGTAGCTTTGTAAACAGTATGATGCTGTTAGTCATACCATTTAAATTAACACTGGTTTTAGCATTTGCCTTATTACTTGATTACTTAATAGGCGAGCCTAAAAAATATCATCCATTAATCGGTTTTGGACTGATAGCGAATAAAGTAGAACAATGGTTAAATAAACCTATTCATCACACGCATTACTTTTCAAAAAAAAGCGCCTTACTCGGTTTTTCTGCATGGTGTTTACTTATATTACCTTTTTGTTATCTGTTGTACCTTCTACTCGCTATATTACCAGCAAGTGTAAAATTTATTATTGAAGTCGTTTTTTTATATTCAGCCATTGGCTTAAATAGTTTACACCGACATGCAATGCAAGTTTTTACACCACTAAACCAAGGAAACCTAGCAACTGCGCGCCACTTCACTGGTTACCTTGTAAGTAGAGAAACCCAGAAGTTATCACCTGAAGAAATGTCACGGGCTACTGTAGAGTCTATCCTTGAAAATGGTCATGATGCAGTTATCGCTTCTTTGGTTTATTACTTGATTGGTGGAATTCCTTTAGTCATATTACATCGACTCGCCAATACACTTGATGCCATGTGGGGTTATAAAACAGACCGCTTTAATTCTTTTGGTTTTTTTGCTGCACGAGCCGACGATGCGTTAGGCTTTGTCACAGGGAAAATTTGTACTGTTTTATATGCCGTACAACAACCATTTTGTCAGGCATTAAAAAATGCTTATCAACAAGGTAATGAATATAAAAGTCACAATGGCGGTTGGGTTATGGCCGCTGGTGCTACTGTAATGCAGATTTCTCTAGGCGGTAATGCTATCTACAACAATAAAAAGATAACATCCCCAACCTTAGGCTTAAATTTAAATGAAAATACCATAGTGAAAGTAACGGATATTCCTCGCAGTATAACAGTAGTAAAACGAGCAGTTATGTTATTAGTTTTATTCATTTTTATCTATCAACTAACCCACTACATTATCGTATAAATCTTGTATATTTCTTGTATAATTAACACTATTTATAAAACTAACATTCAGGTGAATCAATTTTGGCTTTGATCCATGGCGGACAATTACAACAAGTAGCAAAACAATACAACATTCCTGCAGAAAACTGGTTAGATTTATCTACTGGTATAGCCCCATTTAGCTACCCTGTTCCATCTATTCCTGAAAAACTCTACCAAGTATTGCCACAAGCAAGTAATGATTTACAGACTGCTGCAAAGCGCTACTATAATGCCGACAACCTACTCGTTACCAATGGTAGCCAAGCCATCATAAAATTATTACCCACGCTTTGGCATGAAAAAAACCCGCATTCAACTATCGTTTATTTACCAGAACAAGGTTATAAAGAGCATGCGCTTGCGTGGCAAAATTCAGGGTTTAGAGTTTGTTGGTATCAAGATGAATTGCCCAACCTTAGTAAAATTGAAAACAATGCTGTTTTAGTCGTTATTAACCCTAATAATCCAACAGGTCAGTTATACCCAAAACCTACCTTAATTAAATATCAAGAAAAACTAGCAAACAGTAACGGCCTATTCGTCATTGATGAAGCCTTTATTGATGTAGTAAGCCCTTCACAATCCATGACACATACAATTAACGACAATTTGATAAACACCAATATAAAGACTAATGTAAATACCCTAATTTTACGCTCTTTTGGTAAGTTTTTCGGCTTAGCTGGTATTCGCATTGGTTTTTTAATTGCTTGCGAAACTTGGATAGCCAACTTTCATGAGCACCTAGGGCCATGGCAGGTAAATGGTCCTGCGCAGTTTATTGCAAAAACAGCATTGGCTGATTATCAATGGCATGAGCAACAAAAACACAAGCTACAACTTTTAAGTGCTCAATTACGTACAATACTTATTGAAAGTATACCCAGTGAATACATTGATAAAATAACAGGAACGAATTTATTTCAAACCGTTTATTTTATCAAAAATACTGAAGTAAAAAGCCACGCTGAAAATTTCTACGTTTCACTATGCCAACAGGCAATATATGTACGCTTAAGCGATGACAAACAAGCATTAAGATTTGGTTTAGCCAAGAAGGAACAACTTGAACGGTTAAAGAATGCATTAACATTAGTTAATTTGGTAAAGAGCCTTTAATTCTTGCTGAATAATGTTGATGCCCGCGGTAATTTTCTCTGGGCTTTGGGCGTAAGATATTCTTATGCATTCTTTTTTGTGTTGCCAGTCATCTAAACCGATAAAAAATTCTTCTCCTGGTATCACTAAAACCCCCTTAGACTTCAACTTTTGATACAGTTCATTTGAAGTAATAGGTAAGTCTTGTAACCATAGCCAGATAAAAATAGCTCCCTCTGGCACATGAATTCTATAAGGTATTCCTGTAAGTGCCTTTTTAAACGCTTGAGTAACAAACTCAACTTTTGTTTGATAATAATGACGCACCGTTTGGGTTAAAGTTGTTATTTCATCATTATTAAATATTCCCGATATTAACGTAGGCCCAGTACTGCTAGTGGCTAAATTACAAATAGTATTAACCCGAGTAAATTGCTCAATAAATTCTTCATTGGCGATAACAATGCCTGTTCTTACGGCAGGTAGTCCTAATTTAGAAAGACTCAGCACTAAAATAGTATTGTCGTTCCAGTGTGGTTTTACTTCAACAAAAGTGATATTAGGAAAAGGTAAACCATAAGCACCATCGATAATTAATGGAATATTATGCTGCTTTGCCAACGCATCAAGCTGGTTAATTTCATCATCGGTCAATACATTACCCGTTGGGTTTGTTGGCCTTGATACGGATAATGCCGCAATATTATCGTTAACTTTTAGTTGTTCAAAGTTAACATGATACTTAAACATATCGTCACCAATAAGTTCAATATCAGGTTTGGTTGATGAAAAAAATAAGTCACTTAAGCCCGCATTAGCATAACCTACATACTCTGGCGCAAGAGGAAAATGTATTTTCTTTTTCTCGCCATTTGGCATTTCACCTGCCAATAAATTATAAATCGTAAAAAAGGCCGATTGACTACCATTTGCGAAAGCGATATTTTTTTCAGTTATTTTCCAGTGAAATCGGCGGCTCAGATAACTTGCCATCTCTTTACGTAATTGTAATTCGCCTTGGGGGGATTGATAAACACTTAACAGGTTAAACCTAGCGTCTTCACTTTCTGCAACTTGTTTGAGTCTTTGGTGAAAATAATCTTCTATTTCAGGGATACGGGCAGGATTTCCTCCGCCCATAAAAATTAAATCAGGATTTTCATTAAGCGCTGTACCTAAATCTTCCATTAAACTAACAATGCCTGATTCTTGGGAAAATTTTTCTCCAAATTTAGAAAGTTTAAACATAGTTGAACCCTTTTTTCCTTAGCTTGTTTCGATTCTGGTAATAGTATGAATACATTTATTGATAAAAAAACACCATAATCAAGAATACATATTTTATTATGGTGTTTTATATCATTTATACTCGCTCCACTGTTAAATTTTAAATGTAGGTTAGAATTTATTCTGACACGGGGAAATAAAATTCCCCTTCCCTACAACTACATCAAAGATTTCATGAGCAAAAAGCATAACCAGTTAAATTTAATTAACTTAAAAAGTATAGGTTGCCGCTAACTGATAATTAATACCATCAGTAAAGTAATGCTCTGCAACAGTATAATCTTTATCAAAAAGATTATTTACTTTAGCTAGTAATGAAAATTTGTCTGATAACTGGTAGCTTAGCGAAAGATTAGTTAACAATACTGAATCAACCGTTATAAGAGTATATTTATTATCTTTACTATCACCACGGTAATCTAAAATAAGGTTTGCAGCTATTGCTTCTACTTGGTAACCCAAAGTATAAGTTGCTTTAATTTTAGGTCGACGTAACAACTCATTCCCTGTTGCTTCATCTTCTGTTTCAACATAACCCGCTGCAAGTAAGTGAGAAAAATCACCCGATTGTAGTGAAACGGTTAAATCGAGCCCCTTAGTAGATGCCTTATCGATATTAGCTGGCGACCAATTGCCCTCGGCATCTGGCGCCCAATTAATTAGATTGTCGATATCAGCATCATAAACACTGATTTCAACACTACCATTGTCAAACTGGTTACGAAGTAAAATTTCTTTGCTGTCAACTTTTTCAGGTTGAAGTGTTGGATTGCCTGATCCTGGCCAATATAAGTCATTAAATGTAGGTGCTTTAAAACCAGTTCCTTGACTTACACTTAATAACCAATTGTCATTAAACTGATAACCAACAGAAAGGTTATAAGTATTTTCTTTATCTAGCCTTCGAATATCATCATGACGAAGTGCGCCTTCAAACAAAAATGAATCCAATTGATGACGTACTTGCACAAAAACAGCACTCGCATCTCGACTATCTTTTACATACTCAGACCCTGTGTTTTTTACTTCTTCTTCGTACCAATCAAATCCACCAACAAAACTTGTATTTTTACTTAACTCATATTCAGCTAATAAGCCAAACTGATCACGCTTAGTGGTAATATCACTAACAACTTTTGGCTTAACATCACCCTCAAATGTGCCCGCTTGATCTTGCGATTTAGCAAAAGAGGTTTCAACTAATAGTTTTTCAGAATGGTAAGCACCACCCAATTTTACAGAATAATTTTTATATTCATTCTCATCTGCGCCGCCATACTGCGTGTCATATTGAGATCCACCCGTTTCATAACGTGAGACTAAATTAAGGGAATACTCGTTAGTTAACTGACTTTGACCATTAATACTAAACGATTGACGGTCGTAACCATCATCATCAGCTTGACCATCATAATCGGTCGCATTGAAACCATCACTTTCTTCCAAAGCGCCCGCAATCGTTAGCGAATGTTTCTCATTACCTAAACCAATGGCTGCTTCGGTTTTCCAAAAGCCGTTACTACCTACACCCGCGGTTACATGACCATCACCAGATTGGAGTTTTTTAGTGAAAATTTGAATAACACCGCCAATAGCATCTGATCCCCAAAGTGCACCACGAGGACCTTTTACTACTTCAATGCGATCAATTAATCCCACCGACATTGAAGAAAAACTGGTTGTGCCTAATGTTGCTGAACCAACACGGACACCATCAACCAACACAAGCGTATGATTACTGTTAGTACCACGCATATACACAGAGGCTGCTTGTCCTGCGCTACCTAAATTGGCAACCGTGACTCCTGCAACTGTATTGAGTAATTCGGTAATATTTTGTGGCTGAATCATTTCAATTTCAGCTTTACTAATCACTTGTGTTGATGAAAGTGATAAAAACTGTTCTTGTTGAGAACGATTTGCTGTTACCACAATTTGTTCTACACTTGTGTCTGCTAGATCTTCGTTTGCATTATCAGCTGCAATTGAAACAGAAGACATCAATGTAGTAGAAAGTATTGCTGAAGAAACAGCAAGTTGAGTTAGTGTTTTATTAAATAGTTTAGTTTTCATGTTACCTCGCTCTATGATGCCCTCCGCATCATGTTGATCATTTAGCTATGTTAATTACGCCAAATGACTATTAGGTAAGTACAAGGTGTCGGACTTAAACTTGTTAATGAACATCAAGTTATTACCGTTGCGGGGGCAGTATCTAAGTTTCATAGATTTCCCTCGTTGCTTACCATAGTTAAGTGAAAATACTTTCACTTGTTCGTTTTTTGATTTAATTAAGCTTTGTGCTCTTAATGTTATATTTACCAAGCACTTAACGAAACTCATCAATTTTTTCACACATATCTTCAATACCTTCTAACATTCGAGTACTGAATCTATGTAATAAATCGGCGTTAATATGAATAAAACGGTTATGTTTAACTGCAGGTATTTCGGGCCATTTTAGCCAGTCAATAATCGGTTGTTCTATCGCAGATTTTTCGTCTGGATAAATAATAATTTCAGGTTGTGCCACAATCACATTTTCAATGCCTATTTGAGGATAAGCAGTCGGATTATCAGCAAAAACATTTTGCCCCTGACAAACTTCAATCATTTGATTGATTATCGTCTCTTTGTTAATGGTACGCATTGGCTCAGGCCAAAGCTGATAAAAAACTTTCATTGGTTTGATATTGGCATGATCTTGGCGTAACTTTTCAAGCTTTTTGGTATAGTTATTAGCTACCACTTCAGCTTGCGCTTCATGGCCTATAGCTTTACCCAAGTGTCGAAGTTCGCTTGCCACATCTTCAATGTTATGTGGAAGGCTATAAACAATATTCAGCCCCATTTTTTCCATTTGTTCAATATCTGACACCTTGTTACCTGATTGCCAAACCATCACTAAATCAGGTTTTAATGCAAGTACCTTTTCTATTTGTATGCCATGATATCCTCCAACACGAGGAATGGTTAATGCAGCTTCAGGATAATCAGCGTATTCCACCGTACCCACAATATTTTCGCCAGCGCCTATGTCGAATAACATTTCGACAATATGCGGCGCAAGTGCAACAATACGTTGTTCGGTGGCAATACTTGAATAAGAAGCCAAGAACAAACTTAACAACACATAGACGGGCCTAATAATCACTTTCATGCCTTTACCTCTTGAGCGTTTGTTCCAACACTATTGTTAGCGCAAGTGCTAACACCTGCCTGTAAAATTTGTTCAATCATATCCATGCGTAAGTGTTCATTACAAATATCGGCTAAACGATTTAACTGAATTTCCCGGTGTTCATTAATATCTATCACTGTTTGCACACCATGATCTTTTTTAACCCATTGTAATACAGCATGTGTCACTGTTCCGTGATCAAACACACCATGTAAATAGGTTGCTGCAATTTGATTATCATCTGAAATAAAGCCATCAACCATGGAGTTTTCAGTTGATAATCCAGTAATTAGTGGTTTGTTAAATGCGCTGCCGCTTGATTGACCACAATGAATTTCATAACCAAAAACGTCATAACTCTGCTCTGCTAACGTTAACTTTCCTGACACCTGTGTAAGGGTTTTTTCTGTCGTTAATATTGTTGTAAAGTCGGCTAAAGCCAAACCTTCAACAGTTCTGTTACCGTTTTTATCAGCATATTCATTTACTTTGCTATTATTGAAACTTGATTCAATACCATAAGGATCGGCAATGGTTTGACCTAACATTTGTAAACCACCACAAATACCAAATACTTTACCGCCATAACGTAAATGATGATCAATGTCATCTTGCCATCCTTGCGCTTTTATAAACGCCAAATCAGCAATAACATTTTTACTACCGGGTAAAATAACTAAATCACAATGCTCAATACGCTCACCAATTTTCACATAATGTAAATCTATTTCAGGGTTAAGCCTTAATGGATCAAAATCGGTATGATTACTCATATGAGGCAACAAAGGCACAACAATTGAAATCTTGCTTGCAATAACCTTATTATCAAGTGCAACAGCATCTTCAGCATCTAGTGCTAAATCATGCAAATAAGGTAATACACCTAATACTGGCTTATTGGTGCGTTTTTCTAGCCAAGTTAACCCTGATTCAAGCAGTGTAATATCACCGCGAAAACGGTTAATAATAAAACCTTTAACTCGCGCTTGTTCAGACTCAGACAATAATGCGAGGGTGCCAACTAAATGGGCAAACACGCCACCTCGATCAATGTCGGCAACAATAATCACAGGGCAATCAACTTTCTCAGCATAGCCCATATTTGCTAAATCGTGAGCTCGTAAGTTTATTTCAGCAGGACTGCCTGCGCCTTCTACTATTAATACATCAAAATCATTCGCAAGCCGATAATGCGAGTCAAGCACAGCATTCATCGCTACTTTTTTGTAGTTGTGATAACTGCTTGCCTCCATATTTGAAAGCGCCTTACCCTGTACAATAACTTGTGCACCCGTATCGCTGTTAGGCTTTAATAAAATAGGGTTAAAATCAACACGCGGTGCTACATTGGCAGCAATTGCTTGCAGTGCTTGTGCTCGCCCTATTTCTCCGCCGTCTTCGGTAACTGCACTGTTTAATGCCATATTTTGTGGTTTAAAAGGCGCAACTTTTATCCCTTTATTGGCAAGTACGCGACAAAGCCCTGCGACTACGGTACTTTTACCTGCGTCAGAGGTGGTGCCCTGTATCATTAACGTTTTCATTTACGCCCCTTTGACTTTTATTGCATTAATTTAAGTGACTTTGATTTAAGCGACAAGGCAATACCCGCCATAATAAAATCAACATCTGTTGCTATCGCTGCAATGCCTTGATGTAACCAACCTGCTTGGTCAACAAAATTACGAGACAGTTCCCCCATTGGCACAATACCGTGCCCAACTTCATTACTTACCAGTAACAAATTGACCTTATTTGACGTACTTAAAGTGGAAAGCACATTAAGAAACAATTGTTTTTCTTGCTGCCAACAGTTTTTTTTAGCCGAGCATAAACAATTACTTAACCATAAAGTTAAACAATCAACCAAAATAGTCATAGACGATTCATGTTCACTTTGATGTGTGAATATTAAATGCTCAATAGCAGCACCCAAATGAATTGGTGATTCAACTAACCCCCAATGTTCAGGACGTTGCAGTTGATGTTGTTGAATTCGCACTGACATCTCTTTATCTAATGATTGCGCGGTTGCAAGGTAAAAAACCTGAGCATTAAAATTTGTTTCATTCTGCTTAGCAAGTTTTTCAGCAAACGAGCTTTTTCCAGAGCGAGCACCACCTAAAATCAAATGAATAGACATTAATTAACAACTCCTGAGCTAACGCCTAATACAGACTCACCATACCCAAATATTAATAAACTTAAATAAACAACAATTTCACTACTTTGTTGAGCTGCACCTAAACAATCACCAGTATAACCACCTAATTGACGGGTAAACCAAAAAGCTAATAAGGCTCTAAAAATAAATAAAATAACAAACAATAAAATACATTCACCTACAGGCAGAAAACAGATACTGACCAACAGCCCTGTTAATAATAAAATAAGTAAACTATTGGTTGATAAATATTGTGCTAAGGGCTTTACTTTCGATGTGGCATCAAGGGCTACATAAGACATGTCAAAAATTAAGCTAGTGGCAACAACACGGCTTAAAGTATTAGCAATAATAAGTGCGATAACGGGTGAGGTAAGTGCAATGAGGCTTTGATATTTTAGTAATAAAATAAGAAATAAAGCTGCCGCACCGTATGTTCCTAAACGACTATCTTTCATGATATTTAGTTTTTGTTCTATACTCCAGCCGCCACCAAAGCCATCCCACACGTCAGCCCAGCCATCTTCATGAAAACTTCCCGTGATAATTAAGCTTGCAGCCATCGCAATTAAAACAGCAATGCTTTTCGGTACATGTTCAACTGAAACTGCATAAATCAATGAACAAATAAGGCCAACCAAAAAACCAACCACGGCAAAGTATCTACTGGCTTTATTTAGTTGCTCAGCAGTAATATCTGCAGGTAAACGCACAGGTATACGAGTGAAAAAACTAATGGCTAACAAAAGTAGCATAAGTTGCGGTTTTATTTGTTGATGAAAGCTATGCATCTTTATATGACTCTTCAAGTGCGTAAATGGGTGTCCGAGCTAAACAACTTTAGTCACCTCTGCTTGTTCAAAACTGGCCATGTCGTTATAAAAAGCGACTGACGCTTGAATTAGTGGTAATGCCAATGCCGCTCCAGTGCCCTCGCCTAAGCGTAAGCCAAGATTTAATAACGGTTCAACCCCTAGCCATTTGAGCATTTTATGATGCCCTTGTTCCCCCGAACAATGTGCGAATATCATATAATCTTTTACGGCAGGATTTATTAACACCGCAACCATCGCTGCAGCAGTACAAATAAAACCATCGATTAAAATATGCATACTCTGTTCAGCTGCAGCTAACATAGCACCCGTTATTTGAACAATTTCAAAACCACCTAAACATGCTAACAGCTGCCAAGGGTCATTTAAGCTATTACGGTGTAACTTTAATGCTTGTGTAACCACTTGTTGTTTTTTAGCCATAATGTCATCTGATACTCCTGTACCCTTACCAACAGTTTCTGCTGGCGATAGTTTCATAATAGCTGCCATGATTGCCGACGCTGATGTAGTATTACCAATGCCCATTTCACCAAAAGCAACTAAATTACTGCCCTTTTGTTTTACGTTTTTAACCAAGTCTCTCGCCATTACAAAGCCGTGTTCTACCGTCGCTAAAGTCATAGCTGGTGCTTGGTGTAATGGTTCAGTAATAGATCCTAAACGCTGATTTATCACCTTTAATTGCGCTGGTGGCTCATGTAAAATACCCGCGTCAACAACACTAAGTTGCCACCCTAATTGACGACAAAACACATTGATAGCTGCGCCACCCGTTGCAAAATTTGCCACCATTTGCCCAGTCACTTCACTGGGGGCTATCGACACGCCTTCTGACGCTACACCATGATCACCTGCGAAAACAATTAAGGTTGGCTGATTAATCGCTAAAGAATCAATTTGATTAGTAACCATTCCTTGTATTACGGCTATTTTTTTAGCAATAACTTCTATTTGCCCTAACGCACCAAGAGGCTTTGTTTTACCGTCAATTTTCGCTTGAATTTTTTCATCAAAGTGCGTGTTAACCATTGTAATTGCGTATTTCATGCTTGTCTCATTTGAAAGTATTTATCTAATTGTTAGTAAAAGAGTTTAGCTAGGCCTATTCTTTCTAAAATAAAGTAAGGTTAGGAAAAACAAGCTACCTGTCGCAGCAGTAATCACTCCGACAGGTAACTCTTGGTTCACCAAAAGTGTTCTTGATAATATATCTACCCAAATCATAAATATTCCCCCCACAAGTGCCGTTAATACAATACCGAAAACGGTGCCTTGGGAGATAAAAAAGCGAACAATGTGTGGGATCATTAAACCAACAAAACCAATTCCACCACACATAGACACAAGCGTAGCGGTAATTAAGGAACTAAGAAGTAACATAATAATACGAAAACGATTCACATTAATGCCCAAGGTTGTGGCACTTTCGTCACCTAATAACATTGCATTTAATTGACGTCTATAGGCCAACATGAAAATAATGCAGGCAATAATAACAACGGCAGGAAAAAACAAATTACCCCATTGAGCACGTGAAAAGCTCCCCATTGTCCAAAAAAGTACAGCAGAGACAGCTTGGGGATCTGTGTGGTAAAGCAGCAGGCTGGTAAAAGAACTAAACAAAAAAGACAAGGCGACACCAGCTAATAACATGGACTCAACCTGCTGGCTTTGTCGGCGGCCTGCTATTAACATCAACATAACCATAGCCACCAAGCTGCCAGCAAAAGCAGCAATAGGTGTCATCGCAGTAAAAACACCCCCCATAAAAGCAATAAGAATAACGACGCCAAGCGAGGCACCCGATGATATTCCAAATAAATAAGGGTCTGCCAATGGGTTACGTGTTACAATTTGTAAGATAAGTCCTGAGATAGCCAAACCACAACCAGCTAAAAATGCCAAAATAGCTCGGGGCATGCGTAACCCCCAGATAATACGCTGTATAAAACCAACATTTTTATCTTCATTATTTTGCCAAACACTATGCCACACATCGGTAAAAGTAATATCTGCCGCACCAAAAGACAGTGCACAAAAAAGACTAAAGATACACACAAATAACACTAGCACTATGATAGCTGGCTGGCTTATATGGCTTTCAGTCAATCTAGATACCTTTTTCTTTTCAACAACTGCGCTAAACATGATTATCCTCATGTTCAGTATCATTTTGAACATAGCCATAGTAATAAGAAATATGCGGCACTTTATGTTGATGGTGTTCGCTAACATGCGCGCACACGCCAAACACATCCGACAACATTTCACGGGTAAGCACTTCTTGAGGAGTGCCTTGACAGACAAGCTTGCCTTGATTTAATACCAAAATATTATCACACATCGCACTGGCAAGATTCAGATCATGAAAAGAAGTGATAACGGTTATACCTAGAGATTTTGCCAGTTCCATTATTTGAATTTGATAACGAACATCTAAATGGCTAGTGGGTTCATCCATAAGCAACAAACTGGGTGATTGCACCATAGCACGTGCAATTAATGCTCGCTGTTTTTCGCCACCTGACAAATGTTCAAAACTTTGTTTATCTTTATGCGTTAAGCCGACTTGTTCTATGGCCTGTGATATTTTTTCATCGTCAGTTTTATTGGCACGTGAAAATATTCCTTTATGGGGAATTAACCCTAGGGCAACCACATCGTGCACAGTTAAATTAAAATGTGACGGTGTTTCTTGTAAAACAACAGCAACATTTTTGGCGAAATCATTAGCATTTATTTGCCAGATATCTTGACATTCAAGGCTAATAACACCTTGTTCAGGTTTTATAAAGCGATATAAACAACGAAGTAAACTTGATTTTCCTGCACCATTTGGCCCAAGAATACCAGTAAAGCTGCCCTTTTCAACAACAAAACTAATATCATCAAGGATCACATTACCGTCAGTACACCAACGTAGATGTTCTGCCGTTAAAAATGCTGATTGAGTGACTTTAAGACCTTGGGTCATTGTTTACTCGCTTTTGGTAAGCGGTCAAACAACGCACAATCAATTCGTTATTGTTAACATAAAAATGCTACAACTGAATGAAGAGACACTGTTCGAGTAACCCGCTCGAATTAATATAGGTGATTAACTTTTAATGGGTATCCTGACTTGTCAGCCAATTACACAAGTTTAACTTGGATAAATATTGAACACTGACTTACAGTTGCGGGTACAGTTGTGGCTTTTCACCACATTCCCAAATATTACACTTTTAGTTAATTTTAAGTGTAATAACATTAAAATTTAATGACTATCTTTACAGCACGTGATTATCAACGGCTGAGTAAAAATAGCAAGCGTTATTTCTTTTTTTGTGAAAGGAAACCGTGATAAAAAAATATATGCTATAACACTATTTTCGACCACACTTTCCCCAACTCATCTCGGTATAGGGATATTTTTATCAAACTTGCATATGGCACATCAATTGAGGTCATATGTACTGTACCAGGAATAGGTAAATTTAACACTTTAGCCAATAGGTATTTGATTACCCCTGCATGAGTCACTACCAAAGTATTTTGTAATGGCTTGTCTGCACAGTAGTGTTGCCACCAATGATCAACACGGCTTACAAAATGCTCCATCGTTTCACCATTAGGAGGTTGGCATTGCCATGGATCTTGCCAAAAATCACCAATAGAACTTGTGCCAGCCTGTTCAGTTTTATCCCATAACGATTGATAACGTTGACCGTCCCAATCACCAAAATCCATTTCTTGTAATTGATTATCAACTTCAAGGGGTAAGTTATGTTGCTGACAATACTCTTTTGCCCATGTATGGCACCGTATTAAAGGTGAACTAATACAGCGATTAATATCTTGAAGTGACCCAGCCGTTTGTGATAATTGTTTTACGCCAACATCAGACAAAGGAACATTAGTTTTACCAGCTAAAATACCTGGTGTGCTTATTTCACCGTGACGCAATAAATACAGTATTCCCTCGCCTACAGGCATTAATGCTTTTAGTTTAGTATTCATGTCAGCTGTTGCTCATTCATAAATCAAGCCTGAGGTTTTTGCTCACTTCTTTTATCAAAGAACTAGGTACTTCTTGCTCTAATGCAAGTTTATCCCAATTTGATATAACCTCAGTGGTTTGATTTAGTACATCATCTATTTTACGTTTAGTAAATATAGGACTTAATTTTTTAAAACTGTAAAAATCATCTCTGGTAAAATTGTCTTGTTTGCCATTCAACGTCATCCAATGTTTACTAACCCAATGACTATCAGGTTTATAGCTATAGGCTAAATCATAAGCTGGAGCTAATTGCCATGTATTATCTTGATCTAAAGTAAAAGCGAAGTTTTTAGCATGATCGTCATGGTTTCGAGAGATTACATTAAACACCATACGTTTGAATAATTGTACGGCATCATCAGGGCTAAGATGTAGCTTTCTTGCGGTACCAAATAGCTCAGCATAAGAATACGAACCTATTTGTTTGTAACTTACATGCTCAAGCCCATTAAGTGTTTGAATGTGTATTTTATCATTGCCGTTACGGTCAAACCTTTGCGTTATAAAGTGTCTTCTATTACCTTCATTCAGTAGATAACATGGCATCATATCAATACCACACTTTTTGGCTAATAAGTGATATGTATATTCCATTGCCCCATACCCCATAGGATCACCAAAAGTTTCTTGATTTTTATTGTGTTCGCTTACACCATCAAATTTCATTAAATAATGAGTAAAGCCTTTTGGCGCATCCGTTTGCCCAGAACGAACTTGACTAAAATTTTCATTAAACGCAAGTACGGCTTTAGGCCTTGCTCCACCAGCGCTCATGCCAACAGACAACAGCGACATCATACTTTCTTTATCCTCTTGCCCTTTGCTGCTTAAATTAAGTGTAAATTGTTCACGTTTATCTAAAACACTCTGAGCAATGGCAATGAGAGACTCAATATGTATTGGTTGAGAAGCATTGAGGTTTTTTCTTTTTGTTGCAGGCGAAAAAGTTAAAGCACCCATACCTCGTTTACCCGTGTATTGTAATCGCTGCAAAGGCGTTATATCGCTTGTTGATTTACCCTGGCTAGCTATCCAAGCATTCATAACAGTATTACCAAAATCATCAGGCAGTGAGTCGGCAATAAGCCCTGGTAGCCCTTTAAATGTTAGGTAGTCTAATTGTGGAAATGAGTAAATTTTTTTACTCAGAGGCATTTTGATCGGTGATAATTCTATGCCTGTTCTTATAAAGCTTGGAAAGTATTCAAACGCACCTATTTTGGTATCAGTATTATAACTTACTGCACCTACGTCATATTCTTTGTATTTAACCTTTATAACCTCAGTTACCATGTTGGAGTATCCTTACTTTGTTCATTGCTTTTAGGCGTACTTGAGGCTCTTTTTCTTTCTTTACCTTGTAATTCCATTAATTGAACAGGAGAGATTTCTTGTTTAGGTATAAAAGTGTTTAATTGTTCTGTTATTTCAAGCGCAATTAAAATAGCAATTATCGACTCAAGTGTTGATTTGCCTTTTTCACTATTCGTTACTGCTTTAAGTGATAGTCCAGCTTTTTTAGCTAATGCTTTTTGGGTAAGATTAGCATTAAGACGAGCAGTTTTAATTCTTTCCCCTAACTCGCTTGCAATAGCATGTGGCGTTAAATCTCTAAACATGATAAAAACCCTTAAAAGTAGCTTTATGGAAATTAAAACTAATTAACATCCCTATAGGGTTTATTAAACCACACAAACAAAGCATCAATCAAGACTTAATAATAGTACTTTAAAGTGCTTTTAATACCAAGTTCATGCCGTTATTTATTAATCTAAGTGTTCACTCGTTCCTAACTTCATAATAACGTCAGTACTTTATGAAATTGAGTAAAATATATTTGGTAGTATTGAAATGGTAGCAAGATGGCCTGCTACCATAATTGCATAAGCATTTGTGACACTTTTTATATGATGCATATTAAAGTAAAACAGAAAAGCTCACACCTAAACCAATTTGTTTATCGGTTCACAATGTCAAATCTATTAACAGCGTTCTATTAACGCGGCAATACCTTGTCCGCCGCCAATACACATAGTTACAACCGCATACTTACCTTGAATGCGTTGTAATTCATAAATAGCTTTAACGCTAATTAACGCGCCCGTAGCACCAATTGGATGACCAAGCGAAATACCTGAGCCATTCGGATTTACCTTGCTCATATCAAGATCAAGATCACGACATACTGCTAGTGCTTGTGAAGCAAAGGCTTCGTTAATTTCCCACACATCAATATCATTTTTGTTAACGCCCGTTTTTGCTAATAAATTATTTACCGCTGGTACTGGACCCACACCCATGATTTCAGGGGCAACACCAGCAAAAGCATAACCCACTAACTTAGCAATAGGTTTTAAACCATTTTTTTTAGCATATTCACTATCTGCCATCACCACGACGGCTGCAGCATCATTTATTCCTGAAGCATTACCTGCTGTAACGGTACCATCTTTTTTAAATACAGTACGCAGTTTCTTCATATCGGCTAACGTACAATCAAAACGTACATGCTCGTCAGTATTATAAACCGTTACGCCTTTACGCGTTTTAAGTTCAATATCAACAATTTGATCACCAAAACGATTTTCTTCAATAGCACGTTGTGCACGACGGTGAGATTCAACTGCCGCTTCATCTTGTTGAGCTCGAGTAATGCCCCATTGCTCAGCAACATTTTCGGCCGTAACTCCCATGTGTGTATCGCCAATAGGACACGTTAATGCGCCCACCATAGGGTCAACCATTTGCGTATCTCCCATTTTGCTACCAAAGCGAGCAGTTGGAACCCAATAAGGCACACGAGACATAGATTCTGCGCCACCAGCAACAGCTAAATCGCAGTCATTCAATAATAACAACTGCGCCGTTGACACAATTGCTTGTAAACCTGAGCCACACAGGCGATTAACCGTTAACGAAGGCGTCGCTTCAGATAATCCCCCTTTAAGCGCTGCAACACGACTCATGTACATATCGCGACGATCAGAGTGAGTCACATTACCAATAACACAATGACCAACATCTTCACTCTTTACACCTGAGCGCTTAACCGCTTCAGCAACCACAATCCCAGCCAAGTCTGTTGGTGCCATATCTTTTAATGAGCCACCAAAATCCGCAATAGCACTACGAACACCACTTAAAAAAACTACTTCACGATCTGACATAATATTCTCTTATTTTCAAAATTATAAATACAAACTCAACATATAACGGTTAAAACTGCATTTCAGGTACATTGTCAGGAACAACCAAATCCCCTGCTGTTAACTTAACAATTTCATCAACCGAAACCCCAGGGGCACGTTCTAACAAATGAAATTTACCTTCTTTAATCTCAAGATATGCCAAATCAGTAAGTATTTTTTTAATGCACCCTTTACCTGTTAGTGGCAGAGTACAGTTAGCTAACAGTTTTGATTCACCATGTTTTGACGCATGAGTCATGGTGACAATAATATTGTCTGCCCCTGCAACTAAGTCCATTGCTCCGCCCATTCCCTTAATTAATTTTCCTGGGATCATATATGACGCAATGTTGCCATTAACATCAACTTCAAAAGCCCCCAATACGGTTAAATCAACATGGCCCCCACGGATCATGGCAAATGATTCAGCTGAATCGAACAAAGACGCGCCTTTTGCCATGGTAACTGTTTGTTTACCCGCATTAATCAAATCAGCATCTATCTCTTCTTCGGTTGGAAATTGCCCCATACCTAACAGGCCATTTTCAGATTGAAGCATAACTTCCACACCTTCAGGTACATAGTTAGCAACCAACGTTGGAATACCTATGCCTAAATTTACATAATAACCGTCTTGCAATTCTTGGGCGACACGTTGCGCAATTTGTTCTCTGGATAAGGCCATGATTATTCTCCTGAAGGTCGGGTGGTTCGTTGTTCAATTCGTTTTTCAAATGTGCCTTGAATTAAACGATTTACATAAATACCGGGGGTATGAATTTCATCAGGGTTCAACTCACCTGGCTCTACAATTTCTTCCACTTCAACTACAGTTATTTTACCAGCCGTTGCCGCCATAGGATTAAAATTACGCGCTGTTTTTCTAAAAACCAAATTACCATACTTGTCAGCTTTCCACGCTTTTACAATGGCAAAATCCCCCGTGATCGATTCTTCTAAAATATAATCTCGACCATTAAACTGACGTTCATCTTTCCCTTCAGCAACTGGCGTACCCACACCCGTTGCCGTGTAAAAAGCGGGAATTCCAGCACCACCTGCACGCATTTTTTCAGCCAACGTGCCTTGGGGTGTTAGTTCTACCTCAAGTTCACCTGACATCATTTGACGTTCAAACTCAGCATTTTCACCCACATACGAGGCAACAATTTTTTTAATTTGGCGATTAGGTAACAATAAACCTAAGCCGAAATCATCAACCCCACAGTTGTTAGATACAAGTGTTAAGCCTTTAGTGCCTTTACGTTTTATCTCGGCAATTAAATTTTCTGGAATGCCGCACAAGCCAAAACCGCCTGCGATCACAGTCATGTTATCTGTTAACCCTGCCATAGCTTCTTCATAACTATGTACTACTTTATTAAACCCTGCCATATTATTTTACTGTTCTTATTATGTAAGAAGAGCCCTTATGCTTTTAAAACTAGGGCCTAAGCATCTTACAATTGAATAGATTTGTAAAATTGATTAATATTAATAATTGATAACTTATTTTTATAAATAAACATATGGATGTAACGTGAATGTAATATGAATATAACCATTAAACAGATTAGAGCTTTTCTAGCGGTGGTTGAGGTAAACAGTTTTGTTGAAGCCAGCGAATTACTGCATATATCGCAACCTGCATTAAGCACTGCCTTTAAAAACTTAGAAGAAAGTGTTGGCGGAAAACTCTTAGCAAGGTCAACAAGAACACTGTCACTAACCCCTGAGGGTGAAATATTTTTACCTGTTGCTAAGCGATTACTCGCTGATTTTGATAATGCTTTTGTTGAACTTAATGAGTTATTTTCGTTACAACGTGGGAACTTATCACTTGCTGCTATGCCCTCCTTTGCAAGCACACACCTGCCACAACACCTTTTAGCATTTAACAAACGATATCCAGACATCAAAGTGAAAATTCATGATGTTATCGCTGAAGACGCGATTGAAATGGTACAAACGGGTAAAGTAGAATTTGCGATAACTTTTGATCCAGGAGCGTCAGACGACTTAAAGTTTGAGGCCTTATATTCCGATAGATTTGTCGCCGTTTTTCCAAAAAACCACCCCCTGATGAAAATTGAGCAAGTGGGTTGGCAACATTTAATTGATTACCCTTTCATCACCTTAAAACGCCCTTCGAGTATTAGGTTACTCATGGACAATATATTGGCAGAACAAGATATATTCTTAAATGTAAGTTTTGAAACCAATCAATTAGCCACGGTTGTTCAAATGGTAGCAACTGGGTTAGGCGTTAGTGTTATGCCATCGCTTTATAAACAACAAATGCAAACGTTAAACCTTGAGTTTAGAGAACTCTCATCACCCGTAATCAGTCGTAGAGTTGGCATTATTACTCGTCGTAGATATCCACTATCTAAAACGGCACAAGCTTTCGCCGAAGTATTACAACGTTATTATCAACAACTAATGCTTTAGCTAGTGCTAAATGGACTAGATTCCCCCCCCCTCAGAATAGAGTAAACATAAAAAAACCAGAACCCTTTATTATTAAAGGCTGTTCCGGTCTATTTCGTTCTTCTTCGCTTAATTTAGTGGGGGGGGGACTCAAACAAAACACCTAAACCAATGTTTTAATTGATATTGTTTTACCAAAGATATACGCGATGTTACTTACAGTGTTACCAAAAACAAAAGTCATAGCTTTTTTTCATAGAAAATAATTAGACTTAAAGAAAAATTTAACTTTTTCTTCTGTTAACTCATACAGTGGTGTATTTATAGAAAATTAAATAAGTAAATATACTGGTTAATCAAATATCCAAACCAATTAATGTACCACCTACATTTGTTCAATGTGCCGCTATGCGGCTATATGTGCTAAACAAAATCGCTGCCAAGCAATAAAGAACGATAAATGGAGCGTATATAACAACAATTAATGACTCTTAGGGGCTTTAGTTTTATCACTTCTTTCTTTTGGGAGAGTACCATTGTCAGTAGGAAAGAATTCTTCAACTAGGTTTCTTGCTTGACGGGATATATCATTACCTCGCAGCCTAATATCACATATTGCTTTGTTCTTAGTTTCACCTTCTTTAGGGTTAATTTCAAGTTGCAAAGCATTAATCTCAGTTTGGAATGCCGTTACTTGAATTTGAGCAATCATTGCCTTTACCTGAGCCTCCTGCATAACAGCTTGCTTAGCAATTTCATTTTTAGTTTCTCTCATTTGTTCCCTTTGCATAGCTAATTCAGCCCTCTGTAAAGCAAGCTCCTCTCTTTGCATAAATATAGTATAAATCAGGCCTGCAAAAGCCAATCCACTAAATAGAGCATTTACAGAGCCAAACGAGTCGCCCGTTAAAGCTCTAAATTCAACACTCTTAACCATTAATGGGTAAATGAATCCATTAAAAAACCAAAGCAAGACAACACCAACGCAAATACAACAGAACACAACAAAACTACTAATCTTTTTACTGTTACTTACCATTATAACTTCCCTTTATAAAACTAAATAATATGAATTATTCAACATTTAGTCTATCAACCATGTATAGCAAAAAACATTTGCCAATTAATAATCACAAATATAATAGGCTCATTAACTTTTTATTCAAAACCAAAGAACATATTCAAATCATTACAACCATACACTGAACTCAAAAAAATTTTCTTATTTATCGCACATAAAAATGTACTTAAGCGGCTGTACTGTGAGGGCTACTATATATTAACAATTATTCCCCCCTCTCCATAACTATTTATTAGTGTTTTGTATAAGCATTTACCGTATCGCTTATAGTTTTACTCTATGATTATGCAACATAACGGCATAACTTACCTTTGATAACGGAAGACATTTTTCGCTAGGGTAATAACTAGGTATTAATCCTTTGTATAAAACAATAACACTTACTTCTGACACAGATACCTCTTTAACAAAATAGAGTATTTTGTTGCTCTCATCTTCATAAATGTAATTATCATAAAAATATTTTAGAGTTAAGTTTATTGGGAACATTACATGTTCCATAGCATTATTTGAAATATAACTACACAGATCATACAAACTTGATTTGGATCTATCGTAAAACCTGTCATACTCCCAAGTTATTGTTCTATTAGTTTTTACTACCGTTATACCACCTCCAATCATAGAGTAAATTGTTCCATCACTCATGGTTATGGCAGAGTTATAACCATTAGCTCTCAAGTTATTATGTTGCTCCGCTGTATGCTCATTAGTCAATTTTTCAACCATTGTAACTTTATATATTTCAAGTGACTCAGGCCATTCATTATGGATAATGTTAACAATATTTTTATCTGACCAAAGGTAAGGTACACCATTCAACCCATGTTGATAAATCCCAACGAGATAGGCAGTTTCATTGGTAATTCTGGCAATTAAGATAGGTCCTGTTCTTTCCACAAAACCTTTGCTTTTCCCTGATGTGAGTATTTTATCACCCAAATGAAAATGGTGGAGGCCAAAATCATTTAAAAATCCATCATTATATCCAGCATTTTTTAATTCACTACTTAAATATCTATTAACATTAAATCCTTTTTTAAAGTTAAATATTAAAGTTTGGAGACTGTTTTTATATTCTTGTGGACATTGTAAACTCTTTGAAACCAAAACATTCCTTGGCGTTTCAGACACTTCTCTAAGTGACAAATTAATTAACTGTTTGAAGGGAGTTAATGGGTTATTTTTTTTGTATTTGTAACCATTTTTTGACATGATTTGGATTGCAATTCTATCCAAATCCTCTCTAAGGCAACATCTGATATCCATAATATCCATATTTACTCCTGAAAAACAACGCTTGTTATTGTAGTGGCATAGTTAATTTAGTCACCTAATTAGAGGTGTTATCATACACCTCATCAAACTTTAGGTGGCACTATGAAAAGAAAAACAAGACCCAATTTTACACCAGAATTCAGACTTGAATGTGCTCAATTAGTCGTTGATAAAGGTTACATTGTTATTTCACTAACACACAAAGTTTAATCATCTGAAAAGACTCAAAAGAAGCATTTAAATGCTTACCATTGCTTTGGTTGGGGGTCTCTTCTCTTTTATCTCCAAGCGTATCTAATAGGTTTACCCCATGCAAATTTAAATATAATCACAAGAACAAACAACAACCAATAAATATAAAGTGGCTATTGCCATTATGACTTTATAGCTCCAGTTTAAAGGTGAGACGTTGTTAAAAAGTCACTCAAAAAAACTTTCCTTATTTGTCACGCATAAAAATTGACTTAGGCGGCTGTACTGGTAGGTCATTGTGATTTGAACAATTCAATAGCCCCTACCTATCAGCACAAGACACCTAAGACACTCTACAGCCCTTTAAAAATGTAATTTCAATACAACTGCGGCTGTCTTCTAAAAAAACCCAAAAAAACATGTTTTACCGCGCTCAACGTGACCCCGTGGTTTTTGTTTATTGCCAGAGTCCCCCGAAGTTTTTAACTTGCGCATTATTTTGCGCACTTTTATCATTTATTGAGCAATTTTGGCTGATTGAAATCAGGTATTTTAAATGACTATCAATCATTTACGTTTATTGCGCAACCTTGATTTATGCGCAGTTATTTGCGCACTAATTAGTTTAAGAAATCTCTTGGTTAAAGGGTCGTAAGGGGCAGTATGGCATATTTTATAACTTCAATGAGGAGGTAGCCTTGATAACGCCAATGTACTGGTTATATAGCCAGTAAGTGCAAAATGGAGTACTATTTCATTTATGAAATATATAAATAGGAATTGAACAGATGAGCTATAGCATTATGGATATGGGTAAAAGCACTAAATCCCAATCAAAACAGTCATTAAATACGTTAGCAGACTTAGAACAAAACCGCGAAGCGACTAACGAACAAATTGATTCTCAAAAGAAACAAAGTCAAATGGGTGGTGCTGCTAGTGGGGCAATGATAGGCGCCTCTTATGGAACATCTGCAGGGCCATGGGGTGTTGCTATTGGCGCAGCTGTAGGGTATTTAGCAGGCTCTTTGTAAGTAACTTTACCATCAAAATATTATCTTTACTTTGAACGTAGATTGTTTGAGTAAGCGTAATCTTCTGCAATGTCTGCGTTGCCAAAATAACGCATTATATTTCTAGTGGCTCTGTCGCGTGCTTTGATTTCTTCGGGAGTTTCTAGTGTCTTGGTGGTTGATAGTTCGAGCCAAGTTTTTACAAGTGAGGTTGATAGCTTCATGTTTATGCTTCCTTGCTGAATGAAGTTTAAGCATAGTAGAAAATAATTAATCCTGCCATTTTTCATAAATAAGAATACACACCAATATAACCAAATTAGGTTACAGTAATAAAAGCTTTATTAACCCTATTGATTGTGGTCACTTTTAATTGGGTAGTTGTGGCGACTTAGTTGTTGTTCTTAAATATCGGTTGGCGAAAAAAAAGTTGAAACAACACGTGAAAACACGTTTTTATCAAACCTCCTCTTATAAGTTTTTAGGTTGCTCTTATCATGATTGCGCATGCTGAATATTATAATGTGTGCGCCCTATTGAGTAGGCGCACATAGTTTAAAAAACTTTCGGTCATAAAATGAGTTAATACTGTTTCTAGCTTGCTTTATCCATAGGTAGATTATTTGCAAGGCTAAAGTCGGTCATAACTTCTTTAAACTCGTCAGGTGAAAAAGAGCTTTCCCAATCCGCGAGCCATTCATCAGTGCTTGTATCTTCGGGTTGCGTTTTTTGTGAAATCGCCCGATTTAAATTCTCCTCTATTTCTTTATGAATTGTATTATTAATAGGTGTAATATCTGTGCTAACCCCCTTACTTATTACCTCCTTCCTTATAACCGTATTACCGTACTTTGCAGCACACGTACTTTGATTTGGCGCTACGTCAATACTGGCGTGGTCTAGCTCAATATCCTTAGCGGTAAAGCTTAGCGAAGTCTTAGCGGTTCCTTGGCGAAATCTTAGCGGTTCCTTAGCGGTTAAATTTGTTTGATTTTTACCGCTAAGGGTTGTATTACTTTTCGTTAAAATTTGCTGATAGCTAACTTCAAGTAAGGATATTTTTTTACCTGCTATTCGGTTGTTAAAATCGATTTTTCCTGTAAATACTAGAGGTTTTAATTTACCCATACACTCGTAAAACTTTGATAATGATCTAGGTAATGGCAAACCAGTAGAACACCAAAATTTATAAAAACTACTACGCTCACTAACAATAAATTGTTTACCTGGTAGTTGTTCGCCTTTTTTGCCTCGCTTGCCGGCTCTAGCTCTTTTTAAGCTGGCGTTAAAAATTAGGTAGGCATCATCGTTCGTTTGTAAATTGTTAAACTGTAGCGTTATGCCTTCGCTTTTTTTGCTGCCATAACTACCGGTAGAATAACTCGCATATCTAAGAGCGGTTATATTAAATAATTGGCAAATATCATCTATTAGCAACGACTCATGCTGCTTTAGCCAAGTAGGTGGTACCGCAAGGCCGCTACTAGGTTTAATTAGTAACTGGCCTTGAGCAATAGATATTTGGTCACCTTTGTTTAATAACTTGGTTAATAAGTCAGAGCCGTTGACAGTATTATGTATGTTGGGCGCTGTCATTTTCGCCCCTCTGGTTATTTTTAGCTATTTGTTCCCTATAAGTTATTTCGTTTGAAGTACAACGATCAGTTAAATCATTTAATATTAAATGCAAACAACCTAGGTCATTCATTAAGTTAGTATCAGCGTTTGTGGTTGAAAACATTAATTGTGCAAGTGCGCTCATACCGCTACTTAAATCCAACCTTAATGTGCTTAGTCGCTCGACTGTATGATTCATGCTTTCGGTAGTTAATGAATTTAAATTGCTTTTCTCTGCTTCAATTAATTGATAAAGAGTACTCATAGGTCACCGCCTTGTGCTGAATTGTTATTACCCTCAAGTAATCTTCTGTAAAACCCCTCCTGATCTTCACAAAGAGAAGTTAATTCAGTCAAAATTGAAAACAAGGCACCAATATCACGAAACGCTACTTCATTCGGTTTAAACTCACCAACATCATCAGCCGCGCCACTCATTAACTGGCCTAATGTGTTCATAATGCTGCTTACATCAAACCTGAACATATTTAATTGACTAATGTAAGAATGGGCTTGCTCTTTTGAGCCTTTATTCCTTTCAGCTAGCACTTCGATTAAGTTAAACATTCTGCTCATTAGATAGCCCTCCCGTTAGGAGTTTGGCTAACAAACAATAGAGGTAAACCGTTTAATGATGCTCTGGCTTGTTGCTCAGTATCAGCACAAACTGATATTTTTCTAGAGGTGTTTAGCTCTGCCAACTTATTTTTATTGGCAATAATGAAAGTGTAAATCATGATGTGAATTCCTGTATAAATAAAATGATACAGGTGGATAACAAGCCGCAAGAACAATGCGCTATACAGGAAAGCGCAAGGGACGGGAGCATTTGCGGTCAAGCCGCTTGGCTCGTTATCCTGCCCCCGTATTTGAGATACACTAACCCTAGGGCAGTATATAAAATGGGGTGCGAAATAGCCTGTATGTTCATTGCTAACGGGTGTTCTAAATCCGCCTGCTCTGTCGTTGGGTGTTCTAAGTCCAACTGAGCCAACAATAACCACTTTTACATAATTTGTAAAGCTGCCTTTTAAAATGCTCATGCTGCCACCTCATTTATTGCATAGGCTAACTTAGCTAAACCTTTGCTTGTAACTCTTACTTGTTCTTTGGTTATTATGCGGTTAGTAGGTAACGTGATTGGTTTAACTTTATGCTCTAGCAATCCTTGATTTATTTTATCTTGGTAAGCCGTCCAATCTGTATTGCCGTTACGCTTATAAATCCAATTGTTAGCACTAAGCCATTTAAATAAATCTTTAGGTTGTAGTTGTAAATCCTTAGCGGCATTAGAGATACACATACTGCCATCACTGGTGGCGATTAGGTCTAATGCTTTAACTTTTGGTGTCATATCTTTTACTTGAGCGGTAAGCTTGAGGTTGTTCTTTTCAGCTTCTATTGCTATTTCCAATATTTCTAATGTTGTAAGTGGTTTTTGTACCGGTTGTAGTTTGCCCGATTTAAAATCAAGAAAAGTTTGATTAACTTGTAATTGAAATGCTGGGCTAATCCAACCTGCGTAACTAATGGCTAATAATTCATGAGCGAAAGTACCGGAATTATTACCACCCTTTATTGAATTGACCGCTTTTTGAGCTAAGCCCTTTGACGGGCTTTGGTATTGTAGTGTAGTTATTAGCTCTTTTGTTTGTTCTGCAGCTAACCACTTAGATGGTCTTTTATGCTCACCTAAACCACTTGCACGATGCAAAGCATTCAAATTAAAGCGGCCAACTTCATCAGTGGTTATTTCTATGCCTGCTATTTGTGGGAACTTAATAACATTGCTCATGCTACCACCTCACCACGATCAGGAAAGTTATCAGCAAGCAAGCGCATACCAAATTCATCAGGACAGGTTAATTTAAAGCGTTTGCAATGATGAATAATTAAGTTTACTAGCTTATGTGCTTGTTCAGCATTTAACAGCTGATATACGCTGTACGGGCTACCCTCCTTATCTTTTAACCTAATTATTGGGCTGGCTAAGGCTATATCATGTTTACGTTGTAAATAAGTTGGATAATTTCGGCCGCTCATTACCTTGGCCGCGCTATTAATGGTTTTCTCACTCACACCTTGAGGGTTATATAAAATATGAATTAGTACTTTTAGTTTTCTAATGGCTTTAATGTTTTTTGTGCTACTATTTGCGGTGTGATTATTTGCGCTGCTTTGGTTCGCCACAGTGGCGTTTTTATTTTTCATAAATCCCCCTAAGCGCAAAAAGGTAATTGACGTTGTTCAGTCAACTTGCAAACTAATTGTTTAATTTGCTCTACGCTAGCGCCTGAGATCAACGCTCGGTTTATTTCATCCACTTCATATTCAGGCCAACCAACACTACGCAAGCCTAAACTTACGGGCGGTGTCATTAGTTGATTTTTTACTTGTTCGTAGAAAGTGGATTTAGGCAAGCCGCGACGAGCTAAAACTTCATTGATGCGTAAAATTCTGAGGGGTTTAGTTTCTGTTCTTGATAAAGCCATATCGTTACCTTTTGGTCTGTTTAAGAATTCAAAGGCATTATGAGAAGAACAATTAATTATTTATATTGGTATGCTTGCTAAGGGAGGTTTTTACAAGCAAATGGGAACTTCTACAAGCAAAAACTATTTTTACTAGTAGACAGCATATATCGTCCTATTTTTTTGCCGCTGCCAACCATTTAATTATTGTATTGATATATTGATAATCATCTGCTGGTGTCCATTGATTAGCCTTAGCTAGTTTTTTTGCATCAGGCAGTAAATCCTTTGCTAATTCCGTTCTAGACTTATACTTCCTGTTTGCTTGTTTTATTTTTGAAAGTGCTATTACTTGTACTTTTGTTATATTACTTTTCTCATGACGTTTTTTTGCATTATCGCGACCAATATCACTTTTAATTTGCGCTTTTATTTCTTTTTCTTTGATTGCCATATAACAGCATATATAAATATAAAAATCATGGTTAAACCTGTCGTACCAATCAAGCTTCATATCTTTATTAATTGCTGTAAGCCAAAGATGGCTATATCGCGCAATTAAGGAATATCCTTGTGAAATGACTAGCAAAAGAATGTCCTCGCGTTCCATGTCAGAATTTACTCCAGTTTTTATAACTTCCCATAAATGGTGTTCTTGGTACAACCATACCCCCCACTGATCAACCTCTGACAAACTATCAAGCTTATTGTTATCAACATGATCTCTTATTATCTCTTCTGCTCTTCTATAATATGTATTTGAAAGCTTTAAAGTAGCATCTAGAAAAACCGAAATTGAATCATCTATAGATTCCTTTGTTAACTGGTCATTACCAGTTAATAATTCATTCTTTAACTTGAGAACCACATCTAATAATTGAGATATAGGCGCTGAAGAATTTAGGTTTGAATTTTCCCTTCCAAAATCCCATCTATCACCATTTAAAAAATCAAACATCTTGTACCCTCTATACAAAACCTCAATTAAATAACCAAGCCAAAGCGGTGAGGTTCCGCTTTTTCGGGAGCTACCCTAGGCTTGATTAAACTGTTAAGCGTTTACTACGCTAAGTCCTTTATAATTGCTTGCTGATAGGCTCATATTGCCTGTAGCCGCTTTTTCTATATGCTCAGACCACCAAGTCATCAAAGCGCGTCTTCGTTCTAGGTATTCGCTTCGGTTATAAGCTCTACGAACTTCATTACCATCAATATGCGCTAAAGCCGCTTCTATAACATCACCCTCAAAGCCACGTTCGTTTAATGTGGTACTCGCAATTGAACGCAAGCCATGAGCAACTAAGCGACCTTTATAACCCATTCGAGATAAGGCTTTATTAGCTGTTTGTGAGCAACTTGGTTGTAATGGTTTTCTGTCTGCAGGAAATATAAACTCTCTATGTCCGCTTATTGGTTTAATAGCAACGAGTAAGTTTAATGTTTGTGGTGTTAATGGTACTGAATGGGCACGCTTTTTCTTCATATCTTCGGCTGGTATATTCCATAATTTTTCATCAAAGTCGATATCCGCCCATTTTGCTAATGCTGCTTCACCCGGTCTTACCATAGTATGTAATTGCCATTCAATTAAGAAACGAGTAACAATTTTAATACTCGCTCTAGCAATAGTTTGCATTAATTCAGGTAATTCATCAGGTGGTAAGCTTGGCATATTAGTAACTTGTGGCGTTTTAAATGCCGCTCTAATTCCAGCTAAAGGATTATGATTTAGTAAACCAGTATTAACCGCATGGGTCATAACCTCGTTTAGATGCCCGATAATCTTACTGGTTAATTCCAAACTACCTTTAGCAGCTAATGGCTCTAATGCTCTTATAGCTTCAGGCGCAGTAATTTTGTCTATGGGCCTATGCCCTATTGCTGGCAAAATGTGATTTTCTAAACTACGCCAAAGACTAATTGATGTCTTTTCAGCAATCTTAGTTTTCTTTATTTCAAACCAATTAGAGGCAACAAACAAAAAAGTATTACTAGCCTTATATTTCTCAAGTACTTGTTGATCTTTTCGGTGTTCTTGTGGGTCAATGTTACTTGCCAATAATTCTTTTAACTCGCCTCGTTTTTTTCTAGCATTCGCTAACGTTATAGCAGGATATTGGCCTAAGCTGAGATTTTTACGCTTTTTGGTGATTGGGTGATAATAGTTAAATAACCAACTTTTTGTACCAGATGGCTTAACTCTCAATATAAGGCCAGAACCATCTGACAGGTTATATTCCTTATCCTTTGATTTTGCCTTGTCAATTTCCGTATTGGTCAACGGTTTAGTGATTCTTGCCATTTTTAGTAACACCCAAATTAGTTTATTGCGTCAGTGTTACTATGGATGTTACCAAAAACCCTAGAATTAGCAAGCCTCTCTCAGAATACTTCGGACATAAAAAAACCGCTAAGCATTATTTTTAAAGGCTTAACGGTCTACTTCGTTCTTCTTTGTTTAATTTAGTGGTGCGGTTGGGGGGACTTGAACCCCCACGACCTAAGTCACCAGCCCCTCAAGCTGGCGCGTCTACCAATTCCGCCACAACCGCGCAATACTAAATTTATCCTGTCTGTTTTTTAAGTTAACTTGCTATTATTAAGGTTGCTTAGCTAAGTTACTTTTGTGCTATTTGTACTAACTATTTTTACCAATTAACTAACTGTACTGCTTGCGTTATTTAGGAATATCGCTTTCGTTTTTTTCAGTAACAGGTGCATCAGCTGCAGGTACGTCTGAGTTTTCAATCATTTGTGGTTCTGCACTGGCATCACTTGGAATGGCATCGGTAGCAATAGTTTGCTCACTAACAGGTGCGCTTAGGTCATTCCATTCTTCTACTGATTTAGTACGGTTTGCCGTTAGGTTACCTAATACTAGACTAATAGTAAAAAAACCTATAGCTAGCCATGTAGTCATTTTAGTTAAAAAATTACCTGAGCCGCCTGAGCCAAAAACCGTTGCTGATGAACCTGCACCAAACGATGCGCCCATATCGGCACCTTTACCTTGTTGAATTAGCACTAAACCGATTAAGGCTAAGGCAATAAGTACGTAAGCTATAATTAAAACTTGATACAACATTTTTACTTTCCTTTAGCTGCTGAACAAATCACTTTGAATTGTTCAACTTGTAAACTAGCACCGCCAATAAGACCACCGTCTATATCAGGTTGTGCAAATAATTCTTCACAGTTTGACGCGTTAACGCTGCCACCATATAACAAAGGCACTTTAGCCGCGACATTTTCATTAGCTTTCGCTAAAAATTGGCGAATAAATTGATGTGTTTCTTGTGCCATCTCACTTGATGCTGTTTTTCCTGTACCTATAGCCCAAACGGGTTCGTAGGCAATAACAACATCAATAAATTTTTCTATACCTACTTCGTCAATTACGGGTTGTAATTGTGAAGCAAGTACTGTTTCTGTTTGTTCCGTTGCTCGCTCTGCTTCACTTTCGCCAATACACAAAATAGGCGTTAAACCTGCATTCAGTGCAGCTTTAACTTTATGAGCAGCTTGGGTAGAAGTTTCATGATATAAGCATCTACGTTCAGAGTGGCCTATAATAACAAATTCTACCGACAATTCCTGCAACATTTTTGTAGAAATTTCACCAGTAAACGCACCATTGTCATGTTCACTGACATTTTGCGCGCCTATACTAATAGTTGCATTTAATTTATCTTCTTTTACTTTTACTACTAATGCTGATAAATAGGGGGTGCTAGGACAAATCACTACCTTGACGTTGTCTTGCAGTTCAACGTTATTTAAACCCGAAATCATGGTGTTAACTAAAGCTGTATCACCATTCATTTTCCAGTTAGCTGCAACAATTGCTTCTCTAGTCATAAATTATCCTCTATCCACTTTTCAATACATTGTAAAATGAAGCCGCGAGATATTAACTAACCTGAGATTAACTTACAAGTGATAAGTTAAAATCTATCAATTATCACTTCAATTATTTGTGTAATTGCTGTTTTTTCAAACATATAATATGCTTATTGAATTAACTGGCTAATTTAACGGCTTCGGCAATTTCATTTGCCAATGCAATCACTTCATCCATCACTGGTCCTTCAACCATCACTCTAATTAACGGTTCTGTACCAGATTTACGTAATAATACCCGTCCACGCCCTGACAATACTTCATTAACCCGTTCTACAGATGCTTTTACACTAGGAGAATTAATAGGGTCACTGTCACCAGTAAAACGCACATTAACGAGTATTTGTGGCAGCATGATCATGCCTTGACGTAATTCAAATAATGATTTGTTTTGCTGTTTAATTGCTGTTAACACGTTTAGAGCGGCAATAATACCGTCACCTGTCGAGGTGTGGTTTAAATTAATAATATGGCCTGAATTTTCAGCACCGAGTTGCCAGCCTTTGTCTCTGAGCAATTCCATTACATATCTGTCGCCTACATTACTGCGTGCAAATGGTATGTCTAGTTGCTCTAACGCTAGTTCTAGCCCCATGTTACTCATTAATGTGCCAACTACACCACCTTCAAAAACGCCAGATTTCAAATCATTACAAGCAATAATATACACCACTTCATCGCCATCAATAACGTAACCAGTATGATCCACCATCATTAAACGATCACCATCACCGTCAAGTGCAATACCTAAATCAGCTTTGTGTTCAACCACGGCCTCACTGATCAATTTCATTGAGGTTGCACCACAACCATCATTAATATTAATGCCATTAGGCGATGCCCCTACTTCTATAACGGTTGCGCCTAATTCACGAAAAACATTAGGCGCAATATGGTAGGTTGCGCCATGAGCACAGTCAACAACGATAGTTAAATTTTGTAATGACATTTGGCTTGGAAAATTACTTTTGCAAAATTCAATATAGCGCCCTGCTGCATCTTCAATTCGGTAGGCTTTACCTAAATAAGCGCTTTCAACACAGCCCATTGGTTTATCTAATTCTGCTTCAATGGCTAATTCAACCTCGTCAGGTAATTTTTGCCCATCTTGTGAGAAAAATTTAATGCCATTGTCATAATACGGGTTATGAGATGCGCTGATCACAACGCCCGCTTCTGCACGAAATGTTTTAGTTAAGTAGGCAATTCCGGGAGTAGGCATTGGCCCTAAAAGACCAATATCGATGCCTGCGGCAGAAAATCCAGCTTCTAAAGCTGATTCAAGCATGTAACCTGAAATGCGTGTATCTTTACCAATTAATACTTTTTTAGTACCTTGGGCTGCTAAAACTTTACCAGCAGCGTAACCTAGTTTCATAACAAATTCAGGGGAAATTGGATATTGACCTACTAATCCGCGAACACCATCAGTACCAAAATATTTACGACTAGACATTGTTTTTCCTTTATCTTTATATACAATTTTTTAGCTTAGTATTAGCTTGCTTTTAAGCTAAAGCTAAACGTCTCGCGAGTAACTCCTTACGTTTCCTGTTGAGCTACTGCGGTTAAAATTTTAAGTGCATCAACTGTTTCTGCCACATCATGCACTCGTATTATACTGGCTCCTTGCTGCACGGCAACAATGGCTGTTGTTAAACTACCCGCTAATCGATGATCAACCTCACGGTTTAATAAATTGCCAAGCATCGATTTACGTGATGTACCTGAAAGTAGTGGTAAATTAAGTTCTTTAAATTTTGCCATTTGCGCGAGCATTTTATAATTATCGGTTAAGGTTTTACCAAACCCAAAACCGGGGTCTAAAATGAGTCGACGCCTATCAATGCCTTTTTCTTCGCAACATTGAATACGTTGTTCAAAAAAATGTATTATATCAGTCATGATATTTTCATAATGTGGATTTTCTTGCATTGTTCTTGGTATACCTTGCATATGCATTAAACAAACTAAAACTTCACTTTGTGCTATAACATCAATACAACCATTATTTTGTAATGCTCGTACATCATTAATGATGTCTGCCTCATATGTAATTGCTTCGCTCATTACGCTGGCTTTACTGGTATCAATAGACACTTTAACGTTAAAACGCGACTTTATTGCTTTAAGCAATGGAATAACGCGGGCTATTTCATCTTGGTCACTTACAGCTAATGCACCAGGACGCGTTGATTCACCGCCAATATCGATAATATCAACACCATTGTTTATCATTAACTCAACCTGCACTAAGGCGTTATCAATATGAGCAAATTTACCTCCATCAGAAAAAGAATCTGGTGTGACATTAACTATTCCCATCACTTCTACACTATTTAGGTGTGATAAAGGTGTTATATTAGTAATGATTTGGCTCGATATGCCTTTATTAGATGGGGTGGATTTAGGTTGATTTTTTAACGCTGTTTCAGACATGATTTTATGGTTACAAGTATAAATATTTAAAGACTGTTTATAAAAATAAAGCCTCGAAGTTTACTTTCTTTTTAGTAAAAATCGAGGCCTTTTAATTAAGTTTTATGCTTAATTATTTAGCTGGTGCATCGCTACTTGGCTCAGTAAGGTCTGGTGTCACCTTTACTTCTGGTTTTTCTGATTTTTTTTCAGAATCACCTTTAGTATTTGAGCTTGAGTTAGAACTAGAGTTAATGTCTGAGTCGCTATCGTCCCAATCTGCTGGCTGTCTAACTTCTGTTCTTGCCATTAAATCATCAATTTGTAATGCATCAATCGTTTCATATTTCATTAATGCGTCTTTCATTGCGTGCAAAATGTCCATATTGTCTTTGATCATTGTTTCTGCACGTTTGTAGTTACGATCAATCACTGATTTAATTTCTTCATCAATCAATTTAGCCGTTTCATCAGACATATGTAATGATTTAGCAGACGTTCTGCCTAAAAACACTTCGCCTTCTTCTTCAGCAAATAACATAGGCCCCATTTCAGATAACCCCCATTGCGTTACCATTTTACGGGCAATATTAGTCGCACGTTCAATATCATTTGACGCGCCTGTTGACACTTTATCACTACCATAAATAACTTCTTCAGCAATACGGCCACCATATAATGATGAAATATTACTTTCTAAATGCTGTTTAGAATGACTAAATCTGTCTTGCTCAGGTAAATACATGGTAACACCCAGTGCACGACCACGAGGAATAATACTCACTTTATACACTGGATCATGATCAGGTACTAAACGACCAATAATAGCATGCCCTGCTTCATGATAAGCTGTCATTTCTTTTTCAGACTCACTCATCACCATCGACTTGCGTTCTGAGCCCATCATAATTTTGTCTTTAGCTTTATCAAATTCATGCATAGAGACAATACGACGTGATGTACGGGCAGCCCATAAAGCCGCTTCGTTTACCAAGTTAGCTAAATCAGCACCAGAGAAACCTGGTGTACCACGTGCAATAACCGATGCTTTAACATCATCACCTAAAGGTACTTTACGCATGTGTACTTTCAAAATTTGTTCACGACCGCGAATATCAGGTAAACCTACCGTTACTTGACGGTCAAAACGGCCTGGGCGCAATAATGCAGGGTCTAACACGTCTGGACGGTTGGTAGCTGCAATAACAATAACGCCTTCATTACCTTCGAAACCATCCATTTCTACTAGCATTTGGTTTAGGGTTTGTTCACGTTCATCATGTCCGCCTCCCATACCTGCACCACGTTGGCGACCTACTGCATCAATTTCATCAATAAAGATAATACATGGTGCTGCTTTTTTCGCTTGTTCAAACATATCACGAACACGAGAAGCACCAACACCAACAAACATCTCAACAAAATCTGAACCAGAAATTGTAAAGAAAGGTACTTTTGCTTCACCCGCAATGGCTTTTGCTAATAACGTTTTACCTGTACCCGGTTGACCAACCAATAGAATACCTGAAGGTATACGTCCACCTAACTTTTGAAACCGTGTTGGTTCTTTTAAATAATCAACTAATTCTGCAACATCTTCTTTCGCTTCATCACAACCAGCTACATCGGCAAAAGTAGTTTTGATCTGTTCTTCACCTAATTGACGAGCTTTTGATTTACCAAAAGACATAGCGCCTTTTCCGCCACCGCCTTGCATTTGGCGCATGAAGAAAATCCAAACACCAATTAATAGGATCATTGGAAACCAAGAAACAAAAATTGTTGTTAGGAAGCTTGTTTCTTCAGGTAATTTACCTTGAGCCCGAACACCTTGTTTAACTAGATCATTGATTAAGTCACGATCATAACCACCAGGAATTGTAGTGGTATAAGTTTCTCCACTGCGTTTTTCACCTGTAATCACACCGTTTCGGTCTACGCTAGCATCACGAATTTGTCCTTGACGAACATCAGTAATGAAACGGGTATAGTCCATTTGTGATTCATTGGCTTTATTAGGAGAAAAACTCTGAAAAACAGACATTAAAACAACAGCTATTACTAACCATAAAATAAGATTTTTTGCCATATCGCTCAACTTAATGACCTCATTGGGTTTGAAAATTTAATATACTTTGGTCGGAATAAACGCCAACCCAAACTATCATGTTGTGCCTAATTTACTACAATTCAAGCTTTGCTGCTAATTTACTTTAGTCGGTATTTACAACTAGTAACAACTTTAGCTTCATAAACTATGCATAAAGTAGTATATGGCTACATTTAACCTATTGTAACTAAACTAAAAATTAACCCTATAGAAGTAATCTACATTAGTTTACCTTTAAAACCTGTAGCTACTAAATAAACTTCGCGCGAACGGGCGCGTGAAGATTCTGGTTTTCGCGTTTTTACGCCCTTAAAGACTGAACGCACAGCTTTCATGAATTCTTCAAAACCGGCACCTTGAAATACTTTAACAACAAAAGAACCATTGGGTTTAAGTACTTGATGGCACATATCTAACGCTAATTCTACTAAGTACATACTTCTAGCAGAATCAGCACTTTCATTGCCCGTCATATTTGCTGCCATGTCTGACATTACTACATCAATGTTTTTACCATTTATTCGCGTTAACAATGCATCAAGCACAGCTTCTTCACGAAAGTCTCCTTGTAAAAAATCGACCCCTGCAATGGCATCCATAGCCAATATATCACAGGCAATAACTTGGCCGTTATCACCAACGGCTTTTACTGCATATTCAGACCAACCACCAGGTGCGGCTCCTAAATCAACCACTTTCATACCGGATTTTATCAATTTGTCTTTGTTATTAATTTCTTCAATTTTAAAAACAGCACGAGAACGCAAGCCTAGTTTTTGTGCTTTTTTTACATACTCGTCTTCAAAATGTTCATCAAGCCATCGTTGAGAACTGTTAGTATGCTTTTTCTTTGCTGAATTTTTTGCCATATTCTTTGCCATATTAAGAGTTTTTTCGACTATTAATGGATATTAAGTGTTAAATAAGGGTAAAATAACGGTAATTCAAGTTAACCACTATCGAAAATTTTAATGACTATTAATAAAAAACAAATTCAATACTTAAAAGGTGTTGCTCATCCACTGAAACCCATTGTGTTATTGGGAAATAATGGCTTAACCGAAGCTGTTGTTGCTGAAATTGATTATGCCCTGAATCATCATGAATTAATCAAAGTAAAAATACCAACTGATGACAGAGAAACTAAAGCCTTAATTGTTGAAGCTATTTGCCGTGAAACTAAATCAACAAAGATACAGGTAATTGGTAAAACATTGATTATATATCGTCAAAGTGAAGAGAAAAAAATTCGTATTCCTAAACTTTAAATGACCAATATTACAAATTCTTTAAAAGCCCTAAGTTAACATAACACTTAGGGCTTTTTAATAAGCCACAGTAGGAATAGCTATAAAAATATTTTACTGAGAAATTTTTGCCCAAGTATCACGTAAACCTACCGTACGATTAAAAATTAACTCACCTGCATTTTTAATATCATTATCTAAACAAAAGTAACCTTGACGTTCAAATTGAAACGCTTGTTCTGGCTTAGCTTCAATTAATGATGGCTCAACTTTAGCTGTTTCTATTGTGATAAGCGATTCTGGGTTCATCACTTTATGAAAATCATCTTCAGCCGCAGGATTAGGCACAGTAAATAATCGGTCATATAAACGTACCGTTGCATCAAGCGATTTATTTGCATCAACCCAATGTATAACACCTTTAGGTTTAGTACCATCGGTTGGATTTTTGCCTAATGTGTCTTCTAGGTACGTGCAATAAACGGTAGTAACATTACCTTGTTCATCTTTATCACAACGCGTTGCTGTAACAACATAGGCACCACGTAAACGTACAGCTTTATCTAAAACTAAACGTTTATATTTTTTATTTGCTTCTTCTTTAAAATCTTCAGCTTCAATAAATAGCTCTCGGCTAAAGGGTACAATACGCGTACCTTGGCTTTCATCACTGGGATGATTTTTAACCGTCAATGCTTCTGTTTCATTCTCAGGATAGTTTTCTATCACTAGTTTAATAGGGTCAAGCACTACCATAGCACGTGGCGCATTGTCATTTAAATCTTCACGAATGCAGGCTTCTAGCACGCTCATTTCAACGGTGTTTTCCATTTTAGTAACACCAATACGTTTTGCGAATTCTCTTAACGAAGCCGGTGTATATCCTCTGCGTCTAAAAGCGGCAATGGTTGGCATACGTGGGTCGTCCCAACCATCCACAAGTTTTTCTTCAACCAAAGTATTAAGTTTTCGCTTACTCATCAAAGTGTATTCAAGATTTAAACGTGAAAATTCGTATTGATGTGGCTTAGCTGGCACTGAAACATTATCAATGACCCAATCATACAAACGCCTGTTATCTTGAAATTCTAATGTGCATAAGGAGTGTGTAACACCTTCTATTGCATCAGATAAACAATGGGTAAAATCATACATGGGATAAATGCACCATTTATCACCTGTTTGATGATGGTGTGCAAAACGAACACGATAAATAATAGGATCGCGCATACACATAAAACTAGAGCTCATGTCTATTTTAGCGCGTAATGAACATTCCCCTTCTTTGAATTCGCCGTTACGCATTTTTGCAAATAACGCTAAGTTTTCTTCAACTGAAGTGTCACGATAAGGGCTATTCTTACCTGGCTTATTCAATGTGCCGCGATATTCTCGCATGTCATCAGCATTTAAAAAGCAGACAAAAGCTAAACCTTTTTCAATAAGTTCAACAGCAAAATCATGCAATTGCTCAAAATAATCTGAGGAATAATGAATATTACCAGCCCATTGGAAGCCTAACCATTTCACATCTTTTTGAATGGCATGCACATAGTCAATGTCTTCTTTTTCAGGGTTGGTGTCATCAAAGCGTAAATTACATAAACCATTATAATCTTGTGCAATACCAAAACTTAAACAAATAGCTTTAGCATGACCAATATGCAAGAAACCATTAGGTTCTGGCGGAAAACGTGTTTGAATTGAGCTATGTTTGCCACTGGCAAGATCCGCATCGATTATTTGACGAATAAAATTGGTTGGGCGGTTTTCAACTTCCGACATCCACTGAGCCTCTAAAGAAAGTAACTAAATTGGCGGCATTATATCAAGAGTTATCAGGAACGAATAGCAAAAAGGCTCAACCGAGCCTTTAAATTATTTGATTGTATTTACTATACTTATTTTGTAGTTACTTATTCAAAATGCCATCAATAGTGCCTTGTGCTAAACCATGATAACCAGGGCGAGCTTTTTGATATACATTTACCGCCCATGCTTTGCCTTGCTCGGTTTGAGCAAGCTCTTTATACAAAGGTACAATTAACTTACGACGACCAATAGCAACTAAGTATTCTGACATAGCAGGATATACAACATCATAGCCCGCTCGAACAGATAATAAATACCATGCATGAGCAATTTCAGCATTTTTGCTATGGGTTAAATCAAACGTTTGGTCAAGTGCCGTCATACGTTCAGTTTTAAGGTCAGTAGGCAAATTATTAATAAAATGTAACCATTCATGCAATGTCCAATCTACTGTGGGTAATTGTGCTAGTGTTATTTTATTGGTTAACCATTGCGAAATTTGTTGATCAATAGTACTAAACGCTGTAGAAGTAGGTTTTGGAGCATAAGCAGGTAATCCTTGCTTGTAAATCCACTCATTCACTTCTTCATCGCTAACAATATTTGGGTATTTATGGGTTAGGTTGGCTTTTAGGTATTTAACAAAGTTAGCAGTTCCTAAACTTTGAAACGCATGACTATCAAAATATTCTAAAACAAACGCATCGAAACGGTCACGACCAAACTTTTGCTCTAAGTAAATTAAAAATAATTGACCTTTTGTGTAAGGCACTCCAGAAAATGCATCGTCAGGATCGCGCCCTTTTAAATCAATGTAGAGCTGTGTATCGCCTGGTGTTAATTCAGCAATTTCATGGTTAAGGCCTTGTGCATCAAGTGCTTGTTCCATAATAGCTCTATTTTTACCAAAAACAGCTTCCATAATACGGTTTTCAACATAGCTAGTGAAGCCTTCGTTTAACCATAAGTCACGCCAGCTTTCATTCGTTACTAAATTACCAGACCATGAGTGAGCTAATTCATGAGCAATTAAATTAACTAAGCTTTTATCACCAGCGATAACTGTTGGAGTAATAAATGATAAACGTGGGTTTTCCATACCACCAAATGGAAAACTAGGAGGTAAAATTAATAAGTCATAACGACCCCAGCGATATTTTCCATACATTTTTTCAGCTTTATCAATCATTGCTTGTGTATCATCAAATTCAGCTACAGCAGCGTCTAAAATACTAGTTTCAGCATAAATTCCAGTTTGATGACTCATGGCTTTAAAATGTAAATCACCCACACCTATTGCAATTAAGTAAGCCGGAATAGCTTGTGGCATAGAAAAGAAATAATCACCATCTCGCTCAGTATCAGGTACATTATTAGCACTCATAACAGCTAATAAGTCTTTGTCTGTTGAAATACGAGCAGTGTAAGTTACGCGAACACTTGGCGTATCTTGAATAGGAATCCATGAACGAGCATGAATGGCTTGGTTTTGGCTAAACAAAAAAGGTTTTTCTTTACCTGCTGTTTGCTCTGGTGATAACCATTGTAATCCTGACGCTTTTTCAGTTGAGTTATAGTAAACCCGTAATTTTTTTGCGTTAAACTGAGGCGTAATAGTCAATTTAGCCCCTAATACTGAATCACGCTTAGCAAGGTTAAAACTCACTTTTTTCCAAATACCTTGATTATTTTGAGCCAGTACATTGTGAACAACTAAATCACGTGTATCAAGAATAATAGTTTGAGATTTGTCATTGAGCCACTTTAAAGTAAGTTCAGCGAAACCCGATAAAGTTTTCTTTTCAAAATCAACGGCCAAATCTAAATAAAGATGCGTTGTAATGACTTGATCATAATTAGAATAGGTATAAGCATCATTTAAAATAGGCTTATTGGCCGACGTTTCAGCTATTGCAAACTGGGATAGTGTTAACACTACTAACAGTATAAAGCGCGTAAAAATTTTCATTTGGATTATCCTAACAAAATTTACAAAAAAAATAGGCCTGTAGATTACTTTGAATCTACAGGCCTATACAACCATTTATATTGATTAAACACTCAATAAATTTACAATAATATAAAGAATTATTTACAATTTCTGCATTTGAATCACAACTCTGCGGTTTTTACCGCGTCCAAGTGTTGTTTCATTCGATGCAATATGTCGCTTTTCTCCATAGCCTGTTGCTTCTATGCGACTAGCATCAATACCATTTTTAACAAAGTAGTCTCGAACTTGTAATGCTCGGCGTTCTGATAACTTAAAGTTAGCCCAACGACCACCGTAGCTGTCTGAATAAGCATCAACAAGAACTAATTCAAGCTCAGGATCTAAACTCAAATACTCTTTAATCATATCAACTCGTCGTTGCGATGCTTTAGTAAATTTATCACTATTAGATTGATAATTTAATACAGTATAAGCGATGTCATCAAAACTGTAGTTTAATAAATTACTAACACAAGCAACAAAGTTTTGATAAGCCCCTTTAAAACGGGCAGTTGATAAACCAACAGAAATTTTATCTTGTTCGCTGTACCAATCGTTATAATAAAAAGTAGGACTCATACCCTGCTCTAACTCACTTAACATAGTCCAAGCGACTTTTTTGGGTAAACTTGGATTAAATTGTTTTTGAAGTTTCATGTCAGCTATTACCCTGCCGCCATGACCTGGACGCCAATTAGGTGACTCACTTCGCACTTGAGCCAGTGAGTAACTATCAGGCAAAAGCATCATGTCCAGTTCAAACTCCATATTAAGTTTGCGGCTTGCCTTAGCTGAAAATCGTGCTTGACCATAATTAGGAATTTGATGAGCTAATGTGCATTGTAAACGGGAGTCATTGGCCAATTGCCATGATGAACTATTGAGATCGGCACTGTATTGTCGAATCCCTGCATGGGCTTGAGTAGTGATAACACTGAAAATTAGCGTCATAAATGCTGTTACGAAAAATGTCGAAGTAAATAATAACTTATTGGCATTGTGAGAATATATTTTCATAATATTTATAACATAATTAATTAGTGACATTCGTTATATCGTCTCAAACTAGTATAACTTTAGCACTTTATTGTTTTTTTTGCGCTTATTTATATCTATTAGACTATCAAATCTAATGATATTAGCGTTGCTATCGTGTTTTATATAATTTTCTGAGATAATCCAACCTCTAGATTTCCTCGCTCAAGATCAAGTAATAATATGCCAGATAAAGAAAAAATAAAAGCAGACAAAGTTAACAACGAAAATAGTAAAATTATTAAGCCACTCTTAGCACAACGATTTCGCGGTTACTTTCCCGTTGTGATTGACGTAGAAACAGCGGGGTTTAATGCTCAAACTGATGCATTACTAGAAATTGCAGCCTCTGTTTTAACCTTAGATGACAGTTCAAACAAATTATCTATTGATGAAACAATACAATTTAATGTGCATCCATTTGAGGGCGCAAATCTAGAACCCAAGGCGTTAGAGTTTACGGGTATTGATCCCACAAACCCGTTACGAGGTGCGGTTGATGAAGAAGTAGCATTAAAAGCCCTATTCAAATTAGTTAGAAAAAAAATGAAACTAGCTGGCTGCCAACGTGCCATTATTGTTGCACATAATGCTGCGTTTGATTTAGGTTTTTTAAATGCGGCAACCGCTCGTTGCCAAATAAAACGCAGCCCATTTCATGGGTTTGTTAGTTTTGATACAACCACTTTAGCAGGTCTTGCATTAGGGCAAACTGTATTAGCTAAAGCGTGCGAAGCAGCAGAAATTGATTTTAATAATAGCGAAGCGCATTCTGCACTATATGATACTGAAAAAACTGCAGAATTATTTTGTTATATAGTGAACAAATGGCAGGAATTAGGCGGCTGGCCACTACCGATTAGCGAATAGAAAATAGAAAATTACCCATAAAAAAAGCTAGTGTCGATCGACACCAGCTTTTCAAAAATAAATATTATTAAGATAAATTTATTAACGATTCACTTATTAATACTGTAAATTAATGCTTAAAGTTTATCAGCATTGTCTGTTAAGTATGATGCAACACCATCTGGAGAAGCTGTCATACCTTTGTCGCCTTTATTCCAACCTGCAGGACATACTTCACCATGCTCTTGGTGGAATTGTAGTGCGTCAACCATACGTATCATTTCATCAACATTACGACCTAAAGGTAGATCATTCACTACTTGATGACGTACATTGCCTTCTTCATCAATTAGGAATGAACCACGGAATGCAACGCCTGCATCTGGATGCTCCACATCATAAGCTTTACAGATTTCATGTTTAGTATCAGCAACTAATGTATATTGAACTGGACCAATACCACCATCATTTACTGCAGTATTTCTCCATGCATTATGAGAGAATTGTGAATCAATAGAAACACCAATCACCTCAACACCACGGCTTTTAAATTCTTCTATACGATGATCAAAAGCTAAAAGCTCTGATGGACATACAAAAGTAAAATCTAATGGGTAGAAAAACACTACCGCTTTTTTGCCTTTAATTGCTTCACTTAATGAAAAGCTATCAACAATTTCACCCGTACCTAAAACCGCTGCGGCTGTAAAGTCTGGGGCTGGACGACCTACTAAAACACTCATATATGCTCCATTTTTATGTTATTAATGATTAAAAAATATTATTGCGTTAACAAATACTCACAACTAGTTATTGTGCTTAATTGGAAAAAATCAATACTAAATTCATACAGAATAAAAATTTATTCTGCGTTTGTGTCTTTAGAAGCATCTTTAGCCGTTGCTTCTTTAATTAATGTTTGTAATTCACCTTGTTGAAACATTTCTAAAATAATGTCACAACCACCAACAAACTCACCTTCAACCCATAATTGTGGAAATGTAGGCCAGTCTGCATATTTTGGTAATTCAGCGCGGATATCAGGATTTTGCAAAATATCAACATAAGCAAATTGTTCACCACACGAAATTAAAGCTTGTGATGCTTGCGATGAAAAACCACAACTAGGTAATTTCGGGGAACCTTTCATATATAGTAAAACAGTGTTTTCACTAATTTGTTCTTTAATACGTTCAATTGTTTCCATAATATCCTCTAAAAAATAATATTCATTATACTAAATTGAATTGGGCACTAAGTTGAATCGGCCGAGTATAATTTTTGTTGATACTTACATTTACAATATCATTGTGCCAAAAATTTATTTTTCAATTCAATAGAATAAATACTTAAAAAAAAAATTATATACTTGTAAAATACCTAAAGAAACCCTATACACTAAGGGTTCAATATAGTATAAACTTAATACCTGAGTATTTTACTCAAGTTTTATTAGGAAATATACTCTTATTCACAAATACATAGTAACTTTTAAAAAATTAGAGAAACTGGAGAGCACAATGGCTATTGAATTACCTGCATTACCTTACGAACAAACTGCCCTAGAACCACATATTTCAGCAGAAACTTTATCATTTCACTACGGAAAACATCACAATACCTATGTTGTAAAATTAAATGGATTAATTGAAGGCACTGAATTTGATAACAAGTCTTTAGAAGAAATAGTAAAAACTTCTTCAGCAGGTATTTTTAATAATGCAGCTCAAATTTGGAATCATACGTTTTATTGGAATAGCTTAAGCCCTAATGGTGGTGGTGAACCAACAGGCGCTTTAGCTGATGCTATTACTGCTAGCTTTGGTTCTTTCGCTGATTTTAAAGCGAAATTTACTGACAGTGCAATCAACAATTTTGGTTCAAGCTGGACATGGTTAGTTAAAAATGCTGATGGTAGCTTAGCTATTGTTAATACCTCTAATGCTGCAACACCATTAACAGATGAAAGTGTAACACCACTAATCACTGTAGATTTATGGGAGCATGCTTATTATATTGATTACCGTAATCTACGTCCTAGCTACATGGATGCTTTTTGGGCATTAGCTAATTGGGATTTTGCACAAGCAAATTTCGCATAAGCCTTCCTGCCATAAGTGTTTAACCACTCATTTTATTATTGACCCCTTCGCCGGGGTCAATACTTTGCTATTAATCTACCGTTCAACAAAAATTCATCAGACCTCAAAATTAAGTAGCAAAAGTTAAAAGTAATTACTTGATCTCACTTATTTTTTAAATATAAAAAAATAATATTTACACTTTAAAATTCGCAAAATCAGCCAAAGCAACTAGTCTTATATTATAAAGCTCAAAAATTTATTTTTAGTCAGTTTTAAACTCAAGCTTTGGAGATGATTATGAGTATTTTTCAACATTATCAAGCACGTTACGAACAAGCTCAACAAGAAGAATTTAGCTTGCAAGAGTTTTTAACCTTGTGTAAAAAAAACAAACTGGCCTATGCAAGTGCTTCAGAGAGATTACTTAGTGCTATTGGTACACCTGAAGAGGTTGATACGGCAACTTATCCTCGATTGAGCCGTATATTTTCTAACAGAGTTATTAACCGATACCCAGCGTTTAAAGACTTTTATGGTATGGAGGAAGCTATTGAACAAATTGTTTCATACCTTAAACATGCCTCTCAAGGATTAGAAGAACAAAAACAAATTCTATATTTATTAGGCCCCGTCGGTGGTGGCAAATCATCAATTGCTGAAAAACTCAAAGCGTTAATGCAGCAAGAGCCTATTTATGTTTTATGTGCTAATGGTATTCGGAGCCCAGTGAATGACCATCCATTTTGTTTATTTGATGTGCATTCAGACGGCAAAATATTACAAGAAGAATTCAATATACCAGCACGTTACCTTAATAATATTATTTCACCTTGGGCAGCAAAACGCTTACATGAGTTTAAAGGTGATATTGCTAAGTTTTCCGTTGTAAAAGTCTATCCTTCTATTCTTGATCAAATTGCTATTGCAAAAACAGAGCCTGGTGACGATAACAATCAAGATATTTCTGCTTTGGTTGGCAAAGTTGATATAAGACAGCTTGAGCATTTTGCCCAAAATGATGCAGATGCCTATAGCTACTCTGGTGCACTATGTAGAGCAAACCAAGGATTAATGGAATTTGTTGAGATGTTTAAAGCACCAATCAAAGTGCTTCATCCATTACTTACCGCCACACAAGAGGGAAACTATAATCCAACAGAAGGATTATCTGCCCTACCTTTTAATGGTATTTTACTGGCTCATTCAAATGAGTCTGAATGGCAAACATTTAGAAACAACAAAAACAACGAAGCGTTTTTAGACAGAGTTTATATAGTCAAAGTACCTTATTGTATGCGTGTTTCTGAAGAGGTAAACATCTACAAAAAGTTGCTTGAAAATAGTGAACTAAAATCAGCACAATGTGCACCCGATACGTTAGAGACACTTGCGCAATTCTCAGTATTGTCAAGATTAAAAGAACCTGAAAATTCAAGTATTTACTCAAAAATGCGTGTATATGACGGTGAAACCTTAAAAGATACAGATCCTAAAGCTAAATCATATCAAGAGTATAGGGATTATGCAGGTATTGACGAGGGTATGTCGGGACTGTCCACACGGTTTGCTTTTAAAATATTATCTCGTGTATTTAATTTTGATAATAATGAAGTGGCGGCAAATCCTGTACATTTATTTTATGTCTTAGAACAACAAGTTGAACGAGAGCAATTACCAAAAGAAACAACCGAACGTTATTTAGAGTTTATTAAAGGTTATTTAACACCGCAATATATTGAATTTATTGGTAAAGAAATTCAAACAGCCTATTTAGAGTCTTACTCTGAATACGGTCAAAATATTTTTGATCGCTACGTCACTTATGCTGATTTTTGGATTCAAGATCAAGAATATCGTGACGCAGAAACAGGCCAACTTTTTGATAGACAAGCACTTAATGACGAACTAGAAAAAATAGAAAAACCTGCAGGTATCAGTAATCCTAAAGATTTCCGTAATGAAATTGTTAACTTTGTACTTAGAGCGAAAGCCAATAACAATGGAAAAAACCCTTTATGGACCAGTTATGAAAAGCTACGCACAGTTATCGAAAAGAAAATGTTTTCAAATACAGAAGATTTATTACCCGTCATATCTTTTAACTCAAAAACATCAAAAGATGATCAGAAAAAACACGATGATTTTGTTGAGCGTATGATGAGTAAAGGGTACACACAAAAGCAAGTTAGATTATTGTCTGAATGGTATTTACGCGTAAGAAAATCTTCTTAAATTTTTGAAGCATAGATGACAAAATACAACAGTAAACAGGGTTTAAATTGCATTTATAGTTACGCAGTAAGGAGTCACTATGGCTAATTTTATTGATAGACGACTAAACAGTAAAAATAAAAGTACTGTAAATCGTCAACGTTTTTTAAGGCGTTATAAAAACCAAATAAAAAAATCTGTCTCTGATGCAATTAGTCAACGTGGAGTTACTGATATTACTTCAGGTGAAAACATTGTTATTCCGAAAAAAGACTTGTCTGAGCCTATATTTCATCAAGGTAGCGGTGGTATTCGTGACAAGGTTCACCCTGGCAATGATCAATTTGTTAGCGGTGACAGAATTAACAAACCTCCAAGCCAACAAGGCCAGGGTGCTGGAGAAGGTGATGCAAGTGACAATGGTGAGGGTGAGGATAGTTTTACTTTTTCTATTTCTAAAGAAGAATACCTTAATTTACTTTTTGAAGATTTGGAATTACCTAACCTTGAGAAAAATCAACTCGATAAATTAATTGAATACAAAACGGTTCGCTCAGGTTTTTGTGCAGAAGGCATCCCTTCTAACATTGATATTGTAAAATCATTACAAGGCTCTATTGCTAGGCGTATTGCCATGACCGCATCTAAAAGAAAGCAACTTAAGCATTACACGCAAACTTTAGAAGCACTCAATTGTAATAACGTTGTTCATGATTCTATTCAACAAAAAGAGAGTGACAATCTAAGAAAAAAAATAGCTAATTTAGAAAAAAAAATAGCCAAAGTCCCTTTTATTGACACCTTCGATCTTAGGTTTAGAAACTATGCCAAACAAGCAGTCCCCACATCAAAAGCTGTCATGTTTTGTTTAATGGATGTTTCAGGTTCAATGGATCAAACAACCAAAGACATGGCCAAACGTTTTTATATTCTTCTTTTTCTATTTTTAAGTAGAACCTATAAAGATATTGATGTGGTTTATATACGTCATCACACCCAAGCAAAAGAAGTAGATGAACACGAGTTTTTCTATTCTCAAGAGACTGGTGGAACGATAGCTTCAAGTGCACTAACGTTGATGAGTGAAATAATCAATGAACGATACAATGATAACCAATGGAATATTTATGGCGCGCAAGCATCAGACGGAGACAACTGGGCTGACGATTCACCGCATTGTAAATCAATACTGGCCAAACACATTTTACCCAAAGCACGTTACTTTAGTTATATCGAAATAACCCAGCGCGCTCATCAAACACTATGGCAACAATACCAACAATTAAAAAGTTCACATTCAAACTTTGCTACGGCACACATACAAGAAGTTTCGGATATTTATCCTGTATTTAGAGACCTATTTAAAAAGAATACTCAAAATGCAGCATAAATATATTGATAAATAAAAGGGCAAAACATAAACGTACCAAGGCAAAAAGAATAGGTAAAATTATGGTAACAACACATAAAAAAACAAACCAGCAAACACAAGAAGTAACCCCTTTAGATGATTCTCCAGACTGGACTTTTGAACTATTAGCTCAATATCAAACCGAAATAGCACGTGTGGCCGAACATTACCAGTTAGATACGTATATTAATCAAATAGAAGTCATAACGGCTGAGCAAATGATGGATGCATACGCAGGTGTTGGTATGCCAATAGGTTATAATCATTGGACTTTTGGCAAAAAATTTATTCAAACAGAACAAAACTATAAACGTGGTCAGATGGGGTTAGCTTACGAAATAGTCATTAACTCTAGCCCCTGTATTTCTTATCTTATGGAAGAAAATACAATGCCAATGCAAGCCTTAGTCATGGCTCATGCTTGTTATGGACATAATTCGTTCTTTAAAGGCAACTATTTATTTCAATCTTGGACTGATGCAAGTTCAATTATTGATTATTTGCTTTTTGCTAAAAACTATATCGCAAAATGTGAAAATACATATGGAATCGATGAAGTTGAAGCTACACTCGATGCTTGCCATGCATTAATGAATCATGGCGTAGATCGCTATAAAAGACCACAGAAAATATCACTCGATGAAGAGTTAAAGCGCCAAACTGAACGTGAAGAATATTTACAATCACAAGTAAACACCTTGTGGCGCACTGTGCCAGATAAAAATAAAAAGGAAAAAAAATATAAATTTCCGTCTGAACCTCAAGAAAATATTCTTTACTTTATAGAAAAAAATGCACCACTTTTAAAACCTTGGCAACGAGAAATAGTGCGTATCGTTAGAAAAATTTCTCAATATTTTTATCCTCAAAAACAAACACAAGTGATGAATGAAGGTTGGGCTTGCTTTTGGCATTATACTATTTTGAATCACCTGTATGATGAAGGCTTAGTAACAGATAAGTTTATGTTAGAATTTTTACATAGTCATACCAATGTAGTCGCACAACAAGACTATAACAGCCCCTATTATTCTGGTATTAACCCATATGCATTGGGCTTCAATATGTTTATTGATATTAGACGTATATGTGAACACCCAACAGAAGAAGATAAAGCCTATTTTCCTGAAATTGCAGGGAGTAATTGGTTAGACACTTTACACTTTGCTATGAAAAACTTTAAGGATGAAAGTTTTATCAGTCAATATTTGTCACCTAAATTGATTCGTGATTTTAAGTTATTTCATATTCATGATGACGAAAAAAATAATTATGTTGAAATTGGAGCAATACACAATGAACAAGGTTATAAAAAAATAAGAGAAAAACTTGCTGAGCAATATAATCTAAGTAATTTAGAAGTGAATATACAAATTGTTAACGCCAATATTGAAGGGGATAGATCCCTAACCTTACGCTACATACCGCATAATAATATTCAATTAGGCGACTCTAAAACAGAAGTACTTAAACATTTACATTATTTATGGCAATTTAACGTTGAGATTGTTCAAGAAAATAATGAAGGTATAGACGAGATTATTGAGCGATGTGGTGATAAAGACACCACCACATAATTTAAAGTAATTTAGCATACAAAAAGGCGATGATTGCCGCCTTTATAAGTAAATCCGACGAACTTCATAGCGATGAACTATATAATAATAGTCGACTACTCTTCGGTGAGTTCTTTTAACACGTCTTCTTTTAATTCACCCCAAAGTTTACCTGATTCAATACCGTATTTACGTACTGCAAAAATCGAATCATCGAAACGATTTTCTTTTGCCAAATCAATAAGCTTCTGATAGTAAGTTCGCGAAATTTCGCGACCCGTTGGGTGAGCAAAGTATAAACTACCAATGCGAGAGTATAAGCCTCTGAAGCCATTTAAAATAAGTAAATAAATCGAATTTCCTGATGCCACTACTAATTCTTTATTTAAATTATAGTCAAATTCTGCAAAGGCATCACCATTGTCTTCAACCTCAGTATATGCGCTCAGCAATTCAATCGCTTTTTCTGGGTTGTTTTTAATTGCACCACGAATATAAATTGCACTAATATTTGTTCGTGCAGATAATAAATTATCAACCAAATCAGGTACACCTTCTTGATCAAGGTGTGCCAATGTTTCTAAAATGTTTAAACCTGATGTTTCCCAAAAATTATTTACTTTTGTAGGCTTACCATGCTTTATAGTTAGCCAACCATCACGTGCCAAACGTTGCAACACTTCTCTTAATGTTGTTCTAGTTACACCAATTAACTCTGATAACTCACGCTCTGCTGGTAAAATTGAACCAGGAGGAAAACCGCCATTCCAAATAGATTCTACAATGTACTGTTCGGCAAATCCGGCTGGACTTTGGGCTTTTATAACCATATGAGTTTAACTACCTAAAAACAAATTTATAAAACTGATTGTACCAGAACATTTTTTTGGTACAAGCGTAATGCCGAAGATGTAAATAACTTAAATCAAATGAATATAATTATTTGTGAGAATAAAAATTACGACAAAAAACAATAAAAAATGAATTAATACATAAGATTACTGTATTAATTCATTTTAAGAAGTGTTAAACAACAGGTTTTTTTTTTATAAAAATTAACGGTTAATGGGAAAAAAGTTTTTTATAATTACCGCCATTACCTGTTTGAGCTAATTCACCATCAACAAACTCTAGGTAAGTGCATTCATCTTTCGTTGTTAGCCCATCTTTATGCTTACGTTGGCTTCTGTAGTATAATACGCGAATTATTTGATCATTATATTTATAAGTTTCTGAAAAATCGGCCACTCCCAGTTTTTCTTGCATATCAACAAAACTTGCGCCAAGCTGTACTTGTGCTATTTTCTTACGATTTTCATAACTTCTATCACCGCTGTCTCGCATAAATGAGTGGTCGACTTCACCGTCTTTTACCGCAATAACACAGCCAGTTAATGTAGACGCTAAAGGTAATGCAACAAGAAGGGCCAAAAGTGATTTTTTCATGTTTACTCCAAATAAATAATAGTTAAAATTATAAATAATTTTTTCATTAGATGAAAAGCAAAAAACAAACCAAAATAAAATTTTTTATAACTAACTGATTTCATTATACAAACATAAATATTTTTATTTAACACCTGACATAAATAGTATCATTGGCTAAAATGTAGTTAATATAACGAATAGATTAATCAAAATGACAATAAATGATGAAATTACAATCTTAGCAAACCAAATTGCAAACAAAGGCAAAAAACCAACGGTTGCATCAATCAAAACAAAGCTAAAAACAAAAGTCCCTTTACCTGTCATTATTTCCGTATTAAAAACTTGGCAGCATGAACCTGGCTTTACCACTTTACCAACAGAAAAACCTATTGTTTTAGATAAAGAAAACAACTCATCATCAATTAATGAAGAATCGTTTGAGCGTATCTTACATGATGAATTAGCAGGCATAAAAGAAGAAATACACGAATTAAAAATACAGGTTCAAGCGTTAATAAATCAGCAAAAAAAGTAAAATTAATTCACTTTAGGCATAAGCATACTTATAAATTGAATTAATGACGATGCTAATTTTTTATGCGGTTCACAACCAACACGTTCAACCCACACTGAGCCAGAGTCATTATCAATTGAAATAATCATATCTTCTTCATCAGTTACTGCAAAAAAAACAGTTTCAGCTTGCTTTAACCTTTGTTTCATTAAAATGTGACCAATTAAATTTTCTTGCAGGCGTTGAAAGTCATCTTCATTCCAAGCAAACAATAAAGACAGGTCGCCTTCTTCACAACTTGCATCAAGTGTTTCACTAAACTGAGTAGTAAAGTAACTTTTAATATCGTCATGGAGCACAATTTCTAACGCTGATTCAACATTATCAAAATTTAACATTTGTTCTTTTTTGATAGTCGTTGGCCTCCAAAAAACATTACCTGAATCAGTTTTCTGTGGAAGTTCACAGGGCGAAGGCCAAGCTTCGTCATGTTCAATTACGGGCAGATGCTTGTGTTTCAGTTGATATTGTTCGATATATTGTGCGGAAAATTGTTGCAAAACATCCACTAAATTTGTCTTAGTTTGATTTGTTGATGTCATCTAATTCATAGATCCTTTAAAATAACTTATTAAAATTTTATTCAGCAAAAGAAAAAACGATGGCAATTGACCAAAACTCTAAAGAACTTACTGATTTGACACTTGGCAAAACTACTGAATATTGTAGTGAATATAACCCAAATTTATTACAAGCGGTACCACGAAGCTTAAATAGGAATGATTTATCTCTAACGGGGAACGCTTTACCTTTTATTGGTGAAGATGTTTGGTATGGTTATGAATTATCCTGGTTAAATAACCATGGTAAACCTGTTGTTGCCCTGGCTGAGTTTCGCTTTGCTTGTTCAAGCCCAAACTTAGTTGAGTCTAAATCTTTCAAACTGTATTTAAATAGCTTTAATCAAAGTAAATTTGATAGCTTTACCGCAGTTGAGGAAATACTCGTTAAGGACTTATCTGCTGTTGCAGGCATTAAAGCGCAAGTTACGTTATTTACTGTTGAGCAATGCCCTGCTCTATCAATCAAACCAACTGCAGAACAAACTACATGCATTGATGATGAAGATATTATTGTTGATAATTACCAGTATAGCGCTGAAATACTTAGCAATGCACAAAATAACTTAGCGACAACCATAGTAAATGAAAATTTAGTCAGTCATTTATTAAAGTCTAACTGTTTAATTACCAATCAACCCGACTGGGCAAGTGTGTATATTAGCTATAAAGGGCAAGCAATAGCCCATAATGTACTTTTACAGTATTTAATATCTTTTCGTCAACATAATGAATTTCATGAACAGTGTGTTGAACGAATATTCTGTGATCTGCAGCAATATTGCCAATTAGAAGAACTTACTGTTTTTGCTCGTTATACTCGCCGAGGCGGATTAGATATAAATCCGTTTAGGAGCACACACATACGTTGTGCTCCAAACGCCAGAACATTAAGACAATAAGCCCATGTTCAGCTTATAAACCCAAACCACCTCAAGGTGCTCATTTCAGGTGATTTGGGTATAAACAAATAATACGGTTATTCTGTTATAATTTCCGTATCATCAACAGGGAATTCAAGCCCGGTCCAATGTTTAAAAAAGGCCTTTTGTTCATCACTAGCCTCTAAAACAGGGACAACTTTTAATTTCCCTTTAGGTATTTTACCTAATTGTATTGTACTTGTGGCTAGCTCATCTCTACGGAAAAAAGTAACTCGGATTTCATCATCTGGCTTAAAGTTTTTTAACCTTGTACTTAAATCTTTATCAATGACACGTAAATCATTAATGGCGATAACAATATCATCTAACATAAGACCCGCTTGCCAAGCTGGACTATTTTTTTCAATATGAGTTATTGCCAAACCACTACTAACCGCTTTTGTTTTAATACCTATCCAAGCCTCTTGGTTTAAGTTATCTTTCTTGCCATAAGACATAGTCAAACCTGCTTTAGCTAACAAAACATTAAAATCAACATTAGCATAGCCATGAATATTTTCTTGCCACCACGTTTGATAGTCATCATCAGTTACCGTTTTTAATATGGTTAACAAGTCATTTTCATCAAATCCCTTCGGAATTTTATAGTCTTTATAAAGTATATTATGAACATCACGATAACTTTTTTCTAATGCTGTTTTTTCCATAATAGAGAAATCTAATAACCAAGAGACTAAAAAGCCTTCTGAATATATATTAACGCTGTGGTTGTTGTCATAATCCCCCCCCTCTTCTAACCATTTGTCAAAGCTTGCTTGTGCAATAGTTTGACTTTGTCTTCCTTGTTTATGAAGGTACCCCGTTATACGGGTTGCTAGGTTATCAAGAAACTCAGTGCTAGACATTAACTCGCCACGCAATAACAGTTGGTTTTGTAAATAACTCGTAGACCCCTCACTCAACCAAAGTAATGTTGAATAATTTTCATGCTGATAATCATAAGGAACTAACCCTTTAGGGCGATACTGTTTTACATTCCACGTATGCACAAATTCATGAGCTGCTGTTGAAAGAAAACGTAAGTAATCTTTTCGCTGTGAAAATTTAAAGCGAGATGTTTGAATAATTGTTGAATTTAAATGCTCTGTTGCACCACGTGCTCCACTCGTTGCATGCACCATAAAAACATAGCGTTTAAAAGGATAGTCATGCCAAATATGCTTACTTTGTTGTACTAATACTTTTAAATCAGCTACCATTTTAGCACTATCGTAATTACCCTTGCCCCAAATAACTAATTCATAATCACGGCCTTCAACACTAAATTGATGATGCTCATTGATACCTGTTTCAATGGGTGAATCAACTAACACATCGTAGTTTTGTGCAATAAATTGATGTTTTTTACGTGCTGAAAAAAATGAATTTTTACCCGTTTCAAGTCCAGACACACTACGCCATTTTTTAGGCACATGTAAATCAATAATATGCTTATCGTTTCTAAAGTCATCGTGGTACATCACCACTGTTGAAGCATCTAAAAAGGCATGACTATCATCAATATGACGTGTTCTTTGCCCAAGTTGATTAGCATATACTTGGTAACTGAGAGTAATTTTTTTATCTAATGTATTTTTCACTTGCCAGGTATCTTTATCTACCTTCAGCCATTCAAGCGTATTACCTTTACTATCAACAGCGGAGAACTCACGAATACCATTAGCAAGATTGATAATTTCATATCTACCTGTACGCCAAGTAGGTAAGTGAAAGTTAGCGTGGGCAGTATTAACTTTGTCAAATTCAATACTGACGTTGGCATAATGGTGTTGAGGATTGACAATAGAGATATCTACCATCACATTAGCTTTGATGTTTACCGCAGAAAACGTAAAAATTAACACTGAAAAGATTCGAAATAAAAGGGATATTTTTGCCATTGTCAACTAAACTTCCTTTAGGGTAATTAATAAGATTGTTATAGTTTAGCGAGTAAAACAACTTTAAGTAAGGAAAAAGCTTGTTCTAGTCAATATTTTCTCACATAAATATATTAATTATCACAATTGTATTGATTATACTCCTGATATTACTGTAAATTATCAGCCATGAGAATAAGTGTTATACAGCTTAATATAGATAGATGATAAGATAAGGATCACCTTGGAATATGAGTACTAAAACTGTTGCTGACAATCAGTCACAAGCATTACAAAGCAAACTTAATGCAGCAATAGCTTCTCGGGCATCGCTTGAAGAGGACTTCAAAAGCCAATCGAGTATGTTAATAGAATTTATTAATAAGCTATCTCAAGTTTCAAAAGGTATAGATATTAAGTTAGATAATCGCTTAGCTCAACTTCGCGGTTTATTAACAACATCAGCACCTGCAGCAGATATTGAATTAAAAATAAACGAAATATCAAAACTACTGCAAAAACATAGTATAGAAAATGCACAAAACCTGACACAGTTGCATCAACAATTTAATAATGCAGGCCACAATTTACAAAAAGTAAAGGGCTTATCTAATGATTTACGTCGGAAGTTACGCAAATTACTATCACAAAGCCAATCAACTAAAGAAAGTTTAACTCAATACACGCCATTGTTAAGCCAATTGCTAGAGTTTTATAATGTTGTGTTACAAGCAAAAGCTGAAACTTCAAATGATGATTCTTTCACAACAATTCCAAACATCGAAGCACCAAAAAACAACTCATCAGCTGTCAATAATGCGTTAATAAAACAAATATCAAATTGTTTAAACAAATTGCATTTATCAACTCAATATACCCAAGAATTACTCGCGATTCATAAAAAACTATTAAAAGACACATCAAGTGATGAGGTATTACAACATTTTATTGAAATATTTGATGTTATTGTTGCTGACTTACAAAGAGAGCGAAATAGCGCAACAAATTTTTTAAACTCATTAAATGAAACGTTAACAACGGTACAATGTGCTGTTACCAATACACTGTCTTCTTGTGAAAAAGCACAAAATACAAACAATAAAATCAATGTAAAACTACAAAAACAATTGTCAGATATGACGGATTCTGTAGAACAAGCCATATCAGCAGAACAAGTAAAAGCAGACATAAGCGATAAATTAGGCAGCATAAAAGCAACACTTGAAAAGAAAGCGCTATTTGAGCAACAAAACCAGCAGTTCCTATCTAATCAATTAAATGACATGGCTGAAAAAGTTAGAAAGCTTGAAGAACAAAGTCAAAAATTTGAAAAAAAACTTGCTGAACAACAACGTAAAAGTATGATTGATGCGTTAACAAAATTAAGTAATCGAGCCGCTTTTGATGAATACTTTACTCAATCTATGGTTCGTTTTCATCATCAACCATTTGACCTAGCGCTTGCAGTTATTGATGTAGATGACTTTAAAAAAATTAATGATAATTATGGTCATACGGCAGGTGATAAAACACTACAAGTAATAGCCAGCTCAATACAAAAGAAAGTTAGTAAAGATGCATTTGTTGCCCGATATGGCGGCGAAGAATTTGTACTTGTTTATACCCGAAAAAAAGAAGCAGAATTAATAAAAGAGCTTAACTCAATAAATAAAGATATTGCGCGATTACCTTTTAAATTCAAAAATAATAAAGTTAGTATCACCTTATCTATTGGCGTCACACATATCACTAAAGAAGATAATATTCATACTGCTTTTGAACGTGCTGATGAAGCAATGTATAAAGCGAAAGCACAAGGAAAGAACCAAGTAATATACTTTTAATAATGCGTCATTAGTAAAAAGTAAGTGTTAGTGAAAAATATTACCCCATACTTGGTAACATTATCGTTTTAACAGAAGAGATTCAATATGCATACTCAGCTCAACCCTGTAGGAAATATGAATATTCTGTCGCAAGCAGAAGTAGATCAATTACAACAATCATCAACAAGCGAGCTTTACAACCTCTATCGAAATTGTTCGCTTGCTGTGCTCAATGCAGGAAGCCATACCGACGATGCAGAAGTAATATATCAACAACATAAAGAATTTTCCATTGAAGTACTCAGACGAGAACGCGGTGTAAAAATAGATCTTAAAAACGCTCCCAAGCATGCTTTTGTAGATGGTAAGATCATTCGAGGTATTCGTGAACATTTATCTGCCGTTTTACGTGATATTCTATTTATTAATAACAGTGATCAAAAACGACTCTGTGTGCCTGGTTCATTAACCGATGCCACCTTTGGAATATTAAGAAATGCTAATGCCATTTTGCCCGAAACAAAACCACGTTTAATTACCTGTTGGGGTGGCCATTCAATAAAAGAAAATGAATATAAATACACTAAAGCAGTGGGCTACCAATTAGGACTACGCGACTTTAATATATGTACAGGTTGTGGTCCTGGTGCAATGAAAGGCCCAATGAAAGGCGCCACTATTGGTCATGCTAAACAACGTAATAAAGAAGGTAGATATTTAGGTTTAACAGAGCCAAGTATCATCGCTGCTGAGCCACCTAATGCCATAGTAAATGAACTGATCATTATGCCTGATATTGAAAAACGTTTAGAAGCTTTTGTTAGAATGTCACATGGCATAATCATTTTTCCTGGCGGAGCTGGAACTGCAGAAGAACTATTGTATATTTTAGGTATTTTATTAAATACAGAAAACCAAAACCAAGTCTTCCCCATTATTTTAACAGGGCCTCAAAGTGCTAGTGCATATTTTACTGAAATAGATGCATTTATTGGTGCAACATTAGGTAGCAAAGCACAAAGCCTTTATAAAATAATTATTGATGATGCAGAGCAAGTTGCTCAAGTCATGTCTCATACATTAGAAGATGTGCTTGCCTACCGTAAAGAAACAGGCGATGCCTTTCATTTTAACTGGTCTTTAGCCATTGAACATGACTTTCAGCACCCCTTTGAACCAAATCATAAAAATATGTCTGAATTAGACATTAGCCATAATGTTTCCACGGCAGAATTAGCTGCAAATTTACGCAGGGTATTTTCTGGTATTGTTGCAGGCAATGTAAAGTCGAGTGGTATAAAAGCCATAAGAGAGCATGGACCCTTTCAAATATCTGGTGACAAAAAAATCATGGTATTAATGGATAAATTGCTTGCTTCTTTTGTTAGCCAACAACGAATGAAGCTACCAGGAAGCAAATATATACCGTGCTATCAAGTAATTGAGACATAAAGATGTCAGTTCATTTAGTATTAATTGATGCGTTAAATTTAATTCGACGCATCTATGCAGTACAAGAGCGCCCCTTTATTCAAAGTAAGGAACAACTTAATGGTGAGCTCGCAGAAAAAACACAACAACAAGTTTTATTTAATACGCAACAAGCTTGCGCTAAAGCTTTAGAGAATATACTAAAACAAGTACAACCTAGTCATGCACTTGCTGTATTTGATAGTCAAAATCCTTGCTGGCGCAACAAGCTTTACCCCGATTACAAAAAAGGTCGTAAAAAAATGCCTGCCCATTTGGCTAATGAACTGTCAAATATACAAGATGCATTTTTTCAATTCAGTGTTGACTCATTACTGTCTGAAGAAGACGAAGCAGACGATCTTATTGCAACCTTAGCGACTAAAATGGCATTACATGGGCAAAATGTCACCATTATCTCTACAGACAAAGGCTTCTTATCACTCTTAAGTCCTCATATTTATGTTTATGACTATTTTAATCGTCGTTATTTAGATGAAAATTACGTTAAAGATAAATTTGATATAAAACCAGCTCAATTAGTCGATTTATGGACATTAACAGGCGACAATACTAATAAAATCCCTGGTGTGTCAGGTATAGGACAAATAACCGCAGCAAGTTTACTAAATGAATTCGGTTCGCTCGGCGCCATTTTAAAAAGCGACAATATTAAACCCTCAATACATGAGAAATTAATCGCTAGCAGAGAACAAATAACACTCAGTAGGAAACTACTGACACTAAAACAAAATATTCCACTGGGTTTTAATCTTAAAGATATCAGGTTAGAACAAACAACAGCTCAACAAATTTTAGAATAATGAATCAAACCAGACATAAAACTACAATAAGTTCTTTAAAACTAACCTACAACTGGTTATCATTTCATTAACAATATAAAACCTTAGAGAGCAAAAATGAATAAAAAGGTTATCACCCGTATATTTCTTGCTTTGGCAGCTTACGGTATTTTTGTTTTACTTGTAATGTCGTTTTATGATGACAGCCCTGACAAAATGCATTGGGAAGACAGAGAAGCTTATAACAAGCAATTTATCGCAAAGCTACAACTTGAACAATTCACTTTTGAACAAGCAATTAAAGAGCTGGGTAGCCCAGATATTACCGAAGCTAAGAAGGTTGATAATAATAAATTTCAGGTAATGTTTTACCGTACCCAACATGTTAAATCTGATGGAATAACAACCCAAGATGAATGCACTTTTTTATTATTTATAAACGATGTGCTAAAAGAAATAGGCTTGGGTGATAACTACCCTAAAAATTGGCGAATAATTGAAAACTATCAATAATACCAAACCATGATAATCACGTTCACAACTTAGCTATCATCATGAGTAATCCATATCAATATTCAAGAAACCTGCTGATAGCTTAAAGAGCTTTAGCTATAGACTAAAGTAACCTTGATACCCCCTAAGGAACCATCTAAAATCGTTAAGCAGACGGAATAATCAACTATTCATCATAAAAATGTTATAAATAAATATGTTGAATACGTTTGATAAACACTTACATGATATAAAGCGTGCCGTAAGACACTAAGTAAATGTTAAACTGCTATTAACCGTTATAAAAACGGTAAAGTTAAATTATTTTATTAAAACTATTTAAATTAAAAGTAAACTCTTTCTTCTCTCACAAGGCATAGAATATGACCAAGCAAACTATCACAGTAATTCCTGGCGACGGAATTGGCCCAAGCATTATTGATGCAACCCTTAAAGTATTAGATAAAGCTGGTTGCGACTTCAATTATGAATTTGCTGATGCAGGGTTAACTGCGTTAGAAAATCATGGTGAATTAGTACCACAAGAAACTATTGATCTTATCGAAAAAAACAAAATTACATTAAAAGGTCCTTTAACAACACCTGTTGGTGAAGGCTTTACATCGATTAATGTGACATTACGTAAACAGTTTAATTTATATGCAAATTTGCGTCCTGTGCTATCTTTTAAAGGGACTAAAGCACGTTATGAAAATATTGATATTTTAACTGTTCGAGAAAATACTCAAGGTATGTATTCAGGTGCAGGACAAAATACATCAGAAGATGGCACCCAAGCAGAAGCAATGAGTATTATTACTCGTGAAGGCGCAGAAAAGATTTTAACCTTTGCCTATGAAACTGCTCGCAAAGAAGGTCGTAAAAAAGTTACAGCTGTTCATAAAGCAAATATTTTAAAATCTACATCAGGTCTATTTTTAAAAGTTGCTCGTGAAGTAGCACAACGTTACCCTGACATTGAGTCAACAGAAATGATTGTTGATAATTGCTGTATGCAATTAGTAATGAATCCTGAACAGTTTGACGTTATTGTTACTACTAACCTTTTTGGTGATATTTTGTCTGATCTTTGTGCTGGTTTAGTAGGTGGCTTAGGTATGGCGCCAGGCGCAAACATTGGTGAAGATTGTGCTATTTTTGAAGCAGTTCATGGCAGCGCACCTGATATTGCAGGTAAAAACATAGCCAATCCTACTTCTGTTATTTTAGCGGCATTACAAATGCTAGAATATTTAGAAATGAGTGATAAAGCAGATAAAATCAGAAATGCACTGATTGACGTTATAGCCAGTGGCGATCGCGCAACACGTGATTTAGGTGGTACACACGGAACAACCGATTTTACAGAAGCACTTTTAGAGCGTTTATAAAACCGTAATTAAACGATAAAAGTAAGGGGTGCGAATAATTCAATATGCGCAACCCTTTATTATTATACACTCATTAACTTCTACAAAAACTTCGGCAAAGCCACTAAATTAATCTTGCATGCACCGTGACTTCTTCGCGATCATAATACAAATGTTTGGCATATAGTTCATACTTTACTTTATGTTCGCTAAATGCATCCTTGATACTTTGTAGATCTTCATTAACTTGCTGATAACGGCCTTTCATTGGTAATTTCAAATTAAATATAGCTTCTTTGCAATCGCCATTTAACAACCATTCACTCATTAATTTAGCAACACGTTGTGGTTTTTCAATCATGTCGCATACTAGCCAATAAACATTTTTCTTCATGGGCACATATTTAAAACCGTCCATCATTTTATGTTTAACCTGCCCTGTTTCCATCAAAGATTCAGCCATAGGACCATTATCAATAGCGGTTACCATCATTCCTCTGCGTACGAGTTGATAGGTCCAGCCACCAGGCGCGGAGCCTAAATCCACGGCATTCAAGCCAGAGGTTAAACGATCATCCCATTCATCACGTGGAATAAAATATAAAAAGGCTTCGTCAAGCTTTAAGGTTGAGCGACTCGGCGCTTGACTTGGAAATTTAAGTCGTGGAATTCCCATTACATGGGGAGAGCTATTATGTGCAAATGAAAAGCCTAAAATAACCTCTTGCCCAGATAAAAACAGCGCGTGCAATACGGCACCACCTTGGCTTGCATTAAAAACCTCTTTTTTACTGGTGAGAATATTAGCTTTACGTAGTCCTTGGCGTAAAGGTACCGCTAATTTACGACAGAATTTACTTAATTCCTTACCATCATTAGTATCTGGCGTTTCCATGCGTAAATCATCATATTGCCAGTCGCTACCAAGTGACTCAACAATGGCTTCAACCCGGTTGTAATCAGGTAAATCAATTTTTTCATTTAAGGTAACAAACCACTGACGTGTAAAAATCAGTCGTTTTAATGGTAGTTTTTTTATTAACGCTTCACCATGGGCGGGATCATGTAAATGAAAAAACACCAAGCCTTGATTTTTTTTCAATTCCAGATAACCGTACATTTCATTCCAAGAAGCTTTTTCTTGAATTTCGGCACCACACTCTTTTTCAAAGCCTGGACGACAATACAAAACAATAGCAGTCATAAATTTCTTTTACCTTCAATTGACAAAAGCAGCCAAGCAACTGCTAATGATATTCCACCAATGGGAGTTAGCTTACCGATAATGGTAATGCTGAAAAATATTTTAATATAAATACTTACGCTAAAACACAAAATACCAATTGCAAAAGCGATACAAACAGCGAACAATAATTTACAAGAACTATTGGTTGATAAGCGCGTTGTAGCCCATACCAGCACAATGAGCAACGCTAATGTATGTAATAACTGATATTGCAACGCTGTTTTTAAAGTTAATTGCACGTTAACAGGTAAAGACAACCCAGCATGCGCAAGCCAAGCGCCGAATAGTACAGAAAAGCAACCGCTAACGCCAACAAATACCATTAAATATTTTATGATGCCGTTACGCTGTTGTGTTTGTGTTTTATTAGATATTGGTTGCTGCATTTGTATTATGTTCCTGAATAAATAACTTTATCACGTTAACTGCACTTTCCATATGTTGGGCATGGGTGAATCCTGATTTTACTCTAGGTTTTAAACTGTGGTCACCATCTTTTAAGAAAAAGCATCGACAAAGATGTGAAATATTATAGTCTACAATTTCAAGTTGAGAGCCTAATGAATCACGTTCTCCTTGTACAATAAGAACAGGTTTACAGGTATCTTGTAATGGCTCTAAACGCAATTTATCAGGTTTATTCGTGGGATGAAAAGGATAGCCCAAACAAAATACTCCTTGTATCAAAGGATAAATATCCGCATCACTAGCAAGTGTTGCAGCAACACGCGATCCCATTGATTTTCCGCCAATAAACATTGGTAGATGTTTTATATCTTCCATTAACATCAATTCATTAACAACTTGCTTATAACACGCAAGCAATTTAGGCATTCTATCAGGTGGATAACGTTTTCCTAGCGTCAAACGCTTATCCATATATGGGAAATTAAACCGTAAAACATTGATATTAATTTTATTTAATAAATACGTTATTTGTGTCATAAAGCCATGATGCATATCTGCACCAGCACCATGAGCAAAAATAATCTGGGCGATAGGATTTTCTACCTTATTTTCTATTTTGGTGATCATAAGTGCCTGCTATTTTGCGAAAATGGGTGCTACATAATAAAGTTATACTAGTATAAAAATTCAAAAAACTATTACAATTAATTATGTTATTTGACCATCCTTTACTTGCTCTTGCTCTGAGGCAACCATATCAAGTAACCAATCTCTAAACGCTTCAATTTTTCCAATATCTTTCTGCACCTCTCGACAAACCACAAAATAAGCGTTTTTACTGACAAGTACATCGTTAAATGGACAAATCAAGCGACCAGAATCAATATCAGGTTTTGCTAGCACACTATAGGCTAATGCTACCCCCTGCCCGTATAAAGCCGCTTGAACTACCATAGCCGAGTGGCTAAATATGGGGCCATGATTAACATTCCCACCTTTAACTCCAACTTGTTTAAACCAGCGTTTCCAGTCTTTTCGTGATGTATCATGAAGCAAAGTATGGTGTTGTAAATCATCTAAAGAACGTAATGGTGGTTTACCATTAGCCGCTCCTTCTTGCATAAGTAATGGGGAACAAACGGGAATTAAATACTCTGTATGTAGCTTATCAGCATGAATATTAGGCCATCGGCCTCGCCCGTAATATATAGCTACATCCACATCTTCTGTTAATGAGTTCTCCGCTTGATCTACCGCCTTTATTCTAACATCTATATCAGGATGCAACGCATTAAAAGCGCTTAACCTAGGTACCAACCACTGAATCGCAAAGCTTGCTTGCGAACTTACCGTAATAGCGCCTTTCGCACCACGCGCTAATAATTTTTCTGTTGCTTCATAAAGAGAATTAAAAATACCTTTTATATCGAGGTAATACGACTGCCCTTCTTCAGTAAGTAATAAAGAACGATTTTTTCGCATAAACAATTTTATGCCTAAATGGTCTTCCAATGCTTTAATTTGATGGCTGACCGCTGCTTGAGTTACAAATAACTCTTCAGCAGCGCGGGTAAAGCTCAACTGTCTAGCTGATGCTTCAAATGCTCGCAATGCGTTTAATGGTGGTAATCTACTGGCCAAGTTACATTTATTCCTTTTTTATAAAAATCAAACTAACTGCATATAAAATCAAAAACATAGCATAACAATTTAGCATTAGTTTTTCTAATGAATAACATTATTATTTGTCGTTTTTAATTTCAAATATTTTTACGTATTATAGCCACCGTAGATGAAGGACATCATCTCAAGGTTCTAGAAAAACATAATATAAGCTGTGTCCCCCAACCCACAGCTTATATTTTTCAAAAAAGAACAAGCGCGAGAAAAGGTCCTAATAAATCTATCGTCTAAATAACGGCGTAAACAAAAATTATTATTAGGTCAAACAGGAATAATCTTATGAAAAACATTACTATATACTTATACAAATTAGTGATTTTAGCAACATCTCTCGTTATGGTTTACTTTGCAACTGGTATAGCTTCAATTGCTCAATCAACAGAATTACTAAAAGCAGAGCCAATTAAACATGAGAATTTTATTAACCTAGCACAAAATGACATAGCATTAACGTTTTCTAGCATAAACATTGCTCATAACTCAGCACAAAATAATGCTAAAAGCATGATAGCTATGCAACATAAAGCAACAGATAAAGATCAAAAAATCACATTAAACAAAGCTATGCTTGTTAGTGAATAACCCATTTCAATAAATGCTCGCACATTTAAATCAGTAAGGGGCGCAATACTTAGGTATTACGCCCCTTGACTTTTAAAGCTTCCCCCCTTTTTTACTATTCTGTTATTAAAGCCTCAAACCCTTTAACTAAATCATCAATAGCTTTCATTTGAATTAAATATGGTTCAAGTTTATCAAGCGGAAGTGCACAAGGACCATCACACTTAGCAACTGTTGGATCAGGGTGCGCCTCAATGAACAAGCCAGCAATACCAATAGCCATACCACTGCGTGTCAATTGTGCTGCTTGTGCTCTTCTTCCATCTGCGCTATCACTGCGACCTCCAGGTTTTTGCAGCGAATGTGTCGCATCAAAAATGACAGGTGCGTAGTGACGCATTTCATCCATAGCTAACATGTCTACTACTAAATTGTTGTAACCATAACAACTTCCACGTTCACACAAAATAATATTTTCATTACCAGCTTCAGCAAATTTATTAATAATATGCTTCATTTCATGAGCAGCCAAAAACTGTGGCTTTTTAACATTAATCACTGCCCCCGTTTTAGCCATTGCAACCACTAAGTCTGTTTGTCTGGCAAGGAATGCAGGTAATTGAATAACATCAACCACTTCACTTACAGCTTGTGCTTGATAAGGTTCATGAACATCGGTAATTACAGGTACATTAAAAGTTGACTTAATTTCTTCAAATATTTTTAGCCCTTCATCAAGCCCTGGTCCTCGGTAAGAATGCACTGACGATCGGTTAGCTTTATCAAACGATGCTTTAAATACATAGGGAATATTTAATTTTTGTGTTACTTGTACATAATGTTCGGCAATTTTCATCGCCAAGTCTCGTGACTCAAGCACATTCATACCACCAAAAAGTACAAACGGCTTATCATTGGCAACTTCAATATCATTCACTAACACTGATTTTATTGTCATAATCTTTCCTATTTCATGTTCCTAAAACAAATTCACAAATGCTAGCTACCAATAATTCGTAACAACTGTCCACATATCCATGCCATATAGGTACCCAATGCATAACCTAATACCGCTAACAACACACCAACAGGTGCTAATGAAGGATGGAACGCTGAAGCAATAACAGGTGCCGATGCTGCACCGCCAATATTTGCTTTACTACCAACCGCCAAGTAAAAAATAGGTGCTTTGATTATTCGACCTACGATGAACAGTAATACAACGTGAATAACCATCCATATTAATCCAATAAGTACATATTTAGGTGCTTCAACTATTTGTGTAATATCCATATGCAAACCAATCGTTGCGACTAGAATATATAGAAAACTGCTACCTATTTTAGATGCACCAACCGATTCGAGTTGTCTAACTTTAGTAAAAGAGAGTATTAACCCGATGGTTGTCACTAAAACGATAATCCAAAATAATTTACTGTGTAGACTGAATTTTTCTAATGCTGGGTAGTTAATTTTGAAAAATGGCACTAAATAATCAGCAGCTAAATGAGCCATACCAGCAGCACCGAAACCAATTGCAATAATGAACATAAAATCTTTCAATTCTGGCCGTCTTGCATGGTCTCGCTCAAATGCTTCAACTTTATTAATAAGCTTATCAATACCAGAAGTATCGGCGCCACTTTTAGCATCAATACGTTTATGGTTTGCAGCAAAATAAAGCAAACAAGCCATCCATAAGTTAGCTATAACAATATCAACCGTGACCATAATAGTAAAAATTTTGCCATCGGCACCGTAAATCTCCTTCATGGCTAGCATATTAGCACCACCGCCAATCCAGCTACCAGCAAGTGCAGCCATACCACGCCATACTGCATCAGGGCCTGTAACACCTAATAAATCAGGCCAAATTACAGATACAATTAACAGTGCGATAGGACCACCAATAACAACACCAATCGTACCCGTAAGAAACATAATAATAGCTTTATTACCCAGAGCAGCAATAGCTTTAAGATCAATGCTTAAAGTTAATAACACCAAGCAAGCGGGCAGTAAATAATATTTTGCTACCTCATCAACTTGGCTTACTTTTGCACTTACAATACCAAAGGTATTTAATAATGATGGTAGCAAATAACACATCAGTAGTGCTGGTACATATTGATAAAACTTTTTCCAAACAGGGTGTTGGCTGTTTGAACTATAAAACACAAAGCCTAATAATAATGAAAGTATACCTAATACGGCAGCATCATTCGTGATTAATGGCATAGCCAATGGTGCAGACATCTATTTTCCTATTATTTTTATTTATTATTCCTGAACTTCATTTTTACACTTTTACGTATATTAATGATGATACTAATGGAAGGTGGGATCATTTAACGTTATGTTATCTAGTTGAATTTTTAACAACTTTGCTGCTGGATCTTTTGGGCATTTTTCAACAAAATAACGATAATCATCTACCGCTACTTTAAAGCAATCTAACTGATGAAGCAAAAAACCACGATCACGACGTTGCATAGGATCGTCAGGATTTAATGACAATAATACATCAACACACAATAATGCTTGTTCAAATGCTTGTTCTCGAATTAACGTGCTTTTTAATAAGCTTAAATATTCAACAAAAATAGCTTGCCTATTCATGCTAGTAAAATCATGTAAGCTAGGATCGCCTTCTAACTCTTCAAGACGCTGATCAAGCTCGTACCAATCTAGTGACTCTCCTGTTACGGCATCAAAAATAATCGCATATTGATCATCACAACAAAGGCGTACCATGACATTGTTAGGTACAAACACCAAATCGGAATTAAAGCCACAAGCATTTATTATTTCACACACTATCACAGCTTTCACTATGGGTGACATTAAGCGTTGATTTAAGCTTAAAGCTACTTTAAATGCACTGATTGGCCAATGTATTTTATGGTTATCAATAAATAAATGCTGGTAATACAATTCATTCATCAATACTTCAGCTTGTTCTAGTGGTGATTCAATATCAGCTATTACAGCTTGGCACTGAGCAATAATTAATGCTAAACCATCAAATGATAATTCATTATTGTCGACATCACCTGAAGAGACACTAAAAACGGCCTCTTCAAGTAGCACAAGTGTTTGTAATAAATCTTTTTCTTGGGATTGAAGTTCAGATAGCAACAATGTATTCATAAATTTTAAATTAATGGTCCATATTTATAGTAAGTTAAATTCAATAAGTTATGTTTAATTAAATAAAACTTTTTCTATTTAACTATTTTAGATATTTATACGAAAAAAAGTGGTTCGCGTGTCATGGCTAATCGAACAATTAACATTATCCACCCCATAGCCCCTAAGTAACCAATAATTTGCATTGTCTTATTTCTGGCAAGTTTTAACGTATAATAGCCTGTAAAAATATATGCAAAAATGGCTATTATTTTTTCGCCTAACCATAATTGTTCCATGGGGTTAATAGCATATTGTACCGCCATTAATACCCCTATAGCTAACAAAAATGTATCAACAATATGTGGGGTGATTTTTACCCATTTTGCTTGTAATTTAGCTGAATGCATTAACGTCCAAATAAATCGCAAAGTAAACAAGCTTATACTCAGTACAGCTAACGTCATATGTAGGTGTTTAAACACTATTGACTCCAGTTTTTATCATTAAATTTAATTTTCAAGAAAAAATTGCCCAAGTAATTCGATCATGGCCATTTAAATCTTGCTCTGTTTTAGGATGTTTAAATCCTGTACTTATTAATATGTTGCGAACTGCATCACCTTGTTCAAAACCATGCTCAAAAAACAATTGACCTTGCGAAGTTAAAAAGCGGCTCGATAATTTAGCAATTTGTTTTATGTCTGCTAGGCCCCCATCATTCGCAATCAATGCTGATGCTGGTTCAAATTGAACATCACCCTGTTGTAAATGTTTATCTTCACTATCAATATAAGGTGGATTTGATACGATTAAATCATATTTTTTATTTGTATCTACTTGAGAAAACCAATCACTTTGAAAAATATTAACTTGTTCTAACTTACATTTTCTAGCATTACTTAGCGCAAGCTTTACCGCATCAATATTAAAATCAACTGCATCAATATGCCAAGTAGGGTTTTCACTTGCCAATGCTAAAGCAATAGCACCAGTGCCAGTACCTAAGTCAAGACAATTGATATTTTTACGGCTACTATATTGTTCCAACACTAATTCAACTAAAGTTTCGGTATCTGGTCGGGGAATAAGTGTAGCTTTAGATACTGCCAATGGCAGTGACCAAAACTCTTTCATACCAACGATATAGGCAATTGGTTCACCTTGAATACGCCGTACAAGCAATTGTAAAAAATTATGCAACTGTTCATCACCAAGCAACTTTTCAGGCCAAGTGAGCAAGTAACTACGTTCTTCCTCAAGCACAAAACATAATAAAATTTCAACATCAAGTTTAGCGCTATCTGACGTTGCTTGTAATAAGTGTTGACCTTGAATAAGTAAATTAGCGATTGAATTATCACCGATTAATCGAAGCATATGTTCTTGTGAAGACAAGGTACTACTCTCTATTTATTTATGCGCCCAAAGATTAATGTTGTTCAGCCAATTCAGCCAATAAATCTGCTTGGTTCTCTTGCATAATTGGCTCCATAATCAGTTGTAAATTACCTTCCATTATTTCATTTAAACGATACAGTGTTAAATTGATACGATGATCACTCATGCGACCCTGTGGAAAGTTATAAGTACGAATGCGCTCAGAACGGTCACCACTTGCCACTAAATTACGACGAGAAGATTCTTCTTCGCTACGACGTTTTTCATCTTCTGCTTGTTGCAATCTGGCTTGCAGTACAGACATAGCTTGAGCACGGTTTTTATGTTGTGAACGCTGGTCTTGACACTCAACCACAACACCCGATGGGATATGCGTAATACGAATAGCAGAATCAGTTTTGTTAACGTGTTGACCACCCGCACCCGATGCACGAAATGTATCAACTTTTAAATCAGCTTTATTGATTTCAATCGCCTGTGATTCTGGAATTTCAGGCATAACAACCACAGTACATGCAGAGGTATGTACACGACCTTGAGATTCAGTTTCAGGTACACGTTGTACTCGATGTCCACCAGATTCAAATTTCATTTGTCCGTATACGCCTTCACCATTGATTTTTATAATCAACTCTTTATAACCGCCCTGTTCACTTTCATTGGAATTCATTACTTCCACTTTCCAACCTTGCTTTTCTGCATAACGGCTGTACATTCTAAATAAATCACCAGCAAAAATAGCGGCTTCGTCACCACCAGCACCAGCACGAATTTCAACAAAACAGTTATTGTCGTCATTAGGATCACGTGGCAATAATAAAATTTGTAGTTCATCAGACAAATCAGCAACTGCTTTTTTAGCCTCTTTGAACTCTTCTTGCGCCATTTCTCTCATATCAGGATCATCATCCTTAAGCATTAATTCTGCCGTAGCAAAATCATCTTCAGCGCTTTGATAATTATGGAACACTGTAGTCACTTCATCTAAGCGTTTGAATTCTTGAGATAATGCGCGAAATTTGTCTTGGTCACTAATAGTGTCAGGATCAGATAATAAGGCTTGAACTTCTTCAAAGCGTTCAGCTAAAGCTTCAAGTTTTTGATAAACGGACGATTTCATTAAAATATCTTTTTAAAAGGAGTAATTAAACTAGGGAAATTAAATTAACGTTATTCTAGCACAGCCATTATTTTTCTACAGCTGCTAGTTTATAGTCAATAGTATTTGATTTTATTGCAGGTTTAAATAGCTTTTAATATGAGTTATATGTATAGATAACTCATATTAACTGTTTAAATAAGCTAATCTGGATCGTCAATATTAAAAATATCACGAAGATAAATTAATTTATCTAGTTCACCGCCTTGAGCAGCTGACTGCAAAGCGCTTGTTGGAGCATGCATAAACTTGTTAGTTAACTTAGTAGCTAACTCTCCTACAACAGCTTCTGGATTTTTACCGTTTTTCAACTGTATTAAGGCTTTTTCTAGTAATTGATCTCGTTCATTCAGAGACTGTTTTCTAAAATTAATAACCGTATCTTGTGTATTTAAACCTCGCAGCCATGACATAAAGCTACCAGATTGTTTGTTAACAATACTTTCTGCTTCAACCGCTGCTTTTCGGCGATTTTCAAGGTTTTGCGCGATAATACTTTGCAAATCATCAACGGTATATAAGAACACATCATCTAAATCGCCCACTTGTTCTTCAATATCTCGTGGTACAGCTAAATCAACCATAAAAATAGGTTGATGACGTCGTTTAGTTAATGCTTTCTCTACCATACCCTTACCAATAATAGGCAAAGTAGACCCTGTAGAGCTAATAACAATATCAGCTTGACTCATATGTTCGGGAATTTGTGCGAGTGTAATCACTTCTGCACCAATTTGTTTCGCCATTTTTGTCGCACGCTCAATGGTGCGATTAGCCACTGTGATTTTACCAACATTGTTTTCATACAAATGTTTAGCGACTAGTTCAATGGTTTCTCCTGCGCCCACAAGCAGAACCTTGGTTTTATTAAGACTGGCAAAAATATGTTTCGCTAAGTTCACACTAGCAAAAGCAACAGAAACCGCACTAGCTCCAATTTCTGTTTCTGTACGTACTTGTTTAGCAACACCAAAAGTACGTTGAAAAAGCCTGTCCATCACCAAAGCCATTGAACCAGCTGCTTTGGCTTGACTATATGCTTGTTTCATTTGCCCTAAAATTTGGGGTTCACCCAATACTAACGAATCAAGACCACACGCTACCCGCATCATATGATTAACCGCTTGTTGATCTTGGTGCCAATAAAGGCTGGGTAAAATGATAGAAGCAGGTACATTGTGATAACTTTCTAACCACTGCACCAAACGCTCTTGGGTTATTTTAACATCACCCTCTTGAACAATATAAAGCTCAGTTCTATTACAAGTAGATAAAATAGCAACTTCACGGCATTGTACTACCGATAACATTTCTTTTAAGGCAACCGAAAGCCTATCGGGGTTAAAAGAAATTTTTTCTCTTACCGCGACAGGAGCAGTTTTGTGATTAATTCCAACAGCAACTATGGACAATGTAATAAACCTATTGATATTTTACTTATTAACAGTGTAACTATACTGCAAACACCGTTTTTAAAATATGATCTGTGACAAAAATCACGGTAATGAATATATATTTTACAAAATAATTCACCAAATTTAAAGACATAACCAATGAGTAAAAATAAGTTCAACAGTTGAATTGGCTAAATTGCTGTGTTCCAATACTAGCTTCATCTCAGTGGCGCTAGAACAAATGAAAACATCAAACTCATCATTATACGCTTTATTACTTCCTTTAGTGCTCTCCATTAGCATCATATTATCTGGCTGTGCTAACAAACCAAACTCAACACCCAATTCCCCCCTGCAACTTGTAACCTTTGAGCAAAGAACTGAACAATTGAAAAATCAACAGCAATGGCAACTACAAGGAAAAATAGCGTTTATCCAACAAATTGAATCAACAAATAAACGTGAAAGTGCCACTATTACTTGGCAAGTAAATGAAAATAAAGATACACAAGAATTAAATTTAACCAGTTATTTGGGCATGAATGTACTTCAGTTGATATCAAATAAAAAGCAACATTTGATTCAAGTAGATGGTAAAGAGTACCAAGGAACAAATTTGTCTGAATTAATTTATTCACTTACGGGGCTAATTTTACCAACGGAAGCTTTAGTTTTTTGGATAAAAGGCATACCGTTCAATCAGAGCGATGAACTAAAAATAGATGCCAAAACACAGTTACCCATAAGTATGTCTAGTGAGTATCACAATACAACTTGGAAAATTAACTACCATAACTACCGCCCCTTTAATGATATCAGCATGGCAACTCAATTAACGATAAAGAAAGAAGATCTGTTAATAAAAATTTCAATTAAAAACTGGTCCTTTACTGAGTAAACCTAATGATTAACGTTTTTTATTACCTGAATTAAAGTAACCATATGAACAAATACACTGGCAAAACATTTCAATTTCCGTCTCCCGCTAAACTTAACTTATTTTTACATGTCGTAGGAAAAAGAGAAGATGGTTATCATGAATTAGAAACATTATTTCAATTTTTAAATTACAGTGACAGTATAGAAATATCTGTGACTGAGGGCTCAGAAATCGCCTTATTGACTCCTATTGATGGCGTAAAAACTGAGAATAATTTAATTGTTAAAGCAGCACATTTACTTCAGGATAAAATACGATTAAAAAATACTAAACCTCTCGTCGTCATGGGGGCAAAAATACGTATTAATAAAATATTACCTATGGGTGGAGGATTAGGCGGTGGTTCATCAAATGCTGCCACAATTTTAGTTGCATTAAATTTACTTTGGCAAAGTAACTTTTCAACGGAACAATTAGCCAAATTTGGTTTAAGTTTAGGTGCAGATGTACCCATTTTTATCCATGGCTTTGCAGCATTTGCTCGTGGGGTTGGAGAACAACTCACCCCTGCAAAGCCGAAAGAATGCTGGTATTTAGTATGTAAACCTCAAATTAGCATTACGACTAGCAGTGTTTTTTCTTCACCCGACTTACCTAGAAATACGCCTCACCTACCAAACGATAATTTTAATAAATTTTACTGTGATGAAGACCTGTTCGACGACAATAAATATCATAACGACTGCCAAACTATGGTAATTAATCATTACGATGAGGTTGCCAACTTACTCGCTTGGTTGGTAGAATACGCACCGTCTAGAATGACAGGTACAGGTGCGTGTGTGTTTTCACGTTTTTCTAGTGAAAAAGAAGCCGTTGAATTACAAAAAAAACTTCCTAATGGGGTCCATTCTTTTGTTGCACAAGGGCAAAATAAATCACCGCTTATCTCTGTTGTAAAGGTTATAGAAAATTAGACAAAACGAATCAAATAATTGGCTAAGTTAAATACCTTATTGTATTAACGTTAGCTACTACTATTAATGTCAAAAGTTTCTGAGGAACTGACTGTGCCTGACATGAAGATTTTTGCGGGTAATGCCACCCCTGAACTGGCCAAACAAATCGCAAATCGTTTATATATAACGTTAGGCGATGCCAAAATCGGCAGCTTTAGCGATGGTGAAATAAGCTTTGAAATTAATGAAAATGTTCGCGGTAGCGATGTTTTTATTGTTCAATCAACTTGTGCACCAACCAACAATAACCTAATGGAACTGATCGTGATGATCGACGCATTTCGTCGCGCATCTGCTGGAAGAATTACAGCCGTAATTCCTTATTTTGGTTATGCCCGTCAAGACAGGCGTGTACGCAGTGCTCGTGTACCTATTACCGCGAAGGTGGTTGCTGACTTTTTATCAAGTGTTGGTGTTGACCGAGTGCTAACTGTTGATTTACACGCAGAGCAAATTCAAGGTTTTTTCGACGTTCCTGTTGATAATGCCTTTGGCACGCCTATTTTATTAGAAGACATGAAAAACCGTGACTTGGATAACCCTGTTGTGGTTTCTCCTGATATTGGTGGTGTTGTTCGTGCTCGTGCTGTAGCTAAATTATTGGACGATGCGGATCTTGCCATTATTGATAAACGTCGACCAAAAGCTAACGTAGCTCAAGTTATGCACATTATTGGTGATGTTAAAGGCCGTGATTGTATTATTGTTGATGATATGATCGACACGGGTGGTACATTAGCAAAAGCAGCAGAAGCACTAAAAGAACATGGTGCTAAACGTGTTATTGCTTATGCTACTCACCCTGTTTTATCTGGAAACGCTGTTGAAAACCTTAAAAATTCGGTTATTGATGAAGTAGTTGTAACAGATTCAATACCATTATCTAAGGAGATTCAAAAACTTAAAATGGTTCGCCAATTAACATTAAGTGGTATGTTAAGTGAAGCTATCCGTCGCGTTTGCAATGAAGAATCTATTTCAGCTATGTTTGATCACTAATTAGCTATATGACTCACTAATTTTTAGTGCATGATACCCTACTTTAAGCAGACAGTATTTTACTCTCTGCTTTTTTATAAGCATTAAACCTATTTTTTACAATTCAAATGATATTATCAATAGCTTTAACAAAGCGCTAGTGTTATTATGCCGCGCCTTTTTTATCAAACTCGTTTTCATTTTTTGATCACGTGATTCATAAAAAAGCAAACATCCTTGTTTTTGGTCGCAAAAAACAAGACTTAATTTTTATACAATATAAGAGTATATATCATGATTGATTTATTTACTTTGGATGCAGAAGTACGTACAGATTTAGGGAAAGGTGCGAGCCGCCGCCTACGTCACGCGAATAAAGTTCCTGCTATCCTTTACGGTGAAGGCAAAGAATCTATTTCTTTAACTTTAGAGCACAAAAATGTTCTTCGTGCTCAACAAGAAGAAGCATTCTATTCACACGTGTTAATATTAAAAATTGACGGAAAACCAGTTGAGTGTCTAATTAAAGACATGCAACGTCATCCGTTCAAAAATATTATTATGCATCTTGATTTCATTCGTATTGATGCAAAACATGCTATCTCAACTAACGCTCCTATTCACTTTATTAACGAAGAAAACGTTGTTAAACTTGGCGCATCTGTAGCTCACCATGTAACAGAAATTGCGATTTCTTGTTTACCAAAAGATTTACCTGAGTTTATTGAAGTTGATCTAGCTGATTTAGAAGTTGGCCAAACACTACATTTATCTGACGTTAAATTACCTAAAGGTGTAACATCTGATGAATTAGCGAAAGGCGAAGCTCACGATCAAGCTGTTGTTACTGCTAATGCTGCTAAAGGCAAAGGTGATGACGATGAAGCAGCAGCTACTGAAGAAGCGGCTACTGAATAGTCAATTTTTATTCAGTTAGCTATTTAACTTAAAGATGAATAGTTAATATGACTATTAAATTGATTGCGGGGCTAGGAAATCCTGGTCCCGAATATACAAAAACACGCCACAATGCAGGTGTTTGGTTTGTTGAAGAACTAGCACAGCGCAATAACATATCTCTTCGCCCTGAAAAAAAATACGCTGGACTTTATGGTAAAGGTGAAATTGGTGGTGAACTAGTTCACTTACTAATCCCTACTACATTCATGAACAGAAGCGGCCAAGCAGTTGCCCCTTTAGCAAATTTTTATCGCATTTCTGTAGATAACATTCTCATTGCTCATGACGAATTAGACATTCCCCCTGGTAGTATTAAAATAAAAAAAGGTGGCGGTCACGGTGGTCATAATGGCTTAAAAGATATTATTGCTCGCATGGCAAATAATAAAGAATTTTATCGTTTACGCATTGGTATTGGCCATCCAGGACATCGAGATAAAGTGACAGGGCATGTTTTAGGCAAAGCTCCAAGTAATGAACAAAAACTAATTGAAAGCGCTATTGATGAAGCAAGTCGATGTTTTGATATATGGCAAACTCAAGGCTTAGTAAAAGCGCAACAACGATTACACGCATATAAAGGTGTGTAACATAGAATTTAAACCAAAAGAAACAGGTAATAATTATGGGATTTAAATGTGGTATCGTTGGTTTACCCAACGTTGGAAAATCAACTTTATTTAACGCACTAACTAAAGCAGGTATTGAAGCTGCTAACTTCCCTTTTTGTACTATTGAACCCAATACTGGTGTTGTGCCTGTACCTGACCCTCGGCTTGATCAACTTAGTGCTATTGTAAAGCCAGAACGTGTACTTCCTACAACAATGGAATTTGTTGATATTGCTGGTTTAGTGGCTGGCGCATCAAAAGGAGAAGGTTTAGGAAATAAATTTCTTGCCAACATTAGAGAAACCGATGCAATTGGTCATGTAGTACGTTGTTTCGAAAATGATAATATTATACACGTTGCCAATAAAATTGATCCTGCCGATGATATAGATGTTATTAATACTGAATTAGCCTTAGCGGATATGGACACTGCAGAAAGAGCTATTCAGCGCCAAAGTAAACGTGCCAAAGGCGGCGATAAAGAGGCTAAATTTGAAGTTCCCGTTTTAGAAAAAATATTAAAACACGTGGAAGAAGGTAATATGGTTCGCTCTCTAGATTTAACTAAAGAAGAAAAGGCTGCTGTTACTTATTTAAACTTCTTAACGATTAAACCAACAATGTATATCGCTAATGTTAATGATGATGGCTTTGAAAATAACCCATACCTTGACATAGTTAATGCTATTGCTGAAAAAGAAGGTGCAGTGGTCGTTGCTGTATGTGCTGAAATTGAAGGTGAATTATCCGAAATGGATGATGAAGACAGAATTGAGTTTATGGCAGAAATGGGGCTAGAAGAGCCAGGATTAAACCGTGTTATTAATTCTGGTTATGGCTTATTACATCTACAAACTTATTTTACAGCAGGCGTTAAAGAAGTGCGCGCTTGGACAGTTAAACAAAACGCCACCGCTCCTCAAGCTGCCGGAGTAATTCATACTGACTTTGAAAAAGGCTTTATTCGAGCAGAGGTAATAGCATTTGAGCACTTTATTGAATTTAATGGTGAATCAGGTGCGAAAGAAGCAGGAAAATGGCGCTTAGAAGGAAAAGATTATTTAGTAAAAGATGGTGACGTTATTCATTTTCGTTTTAACGTTTAAAATAAATAATAAAGCTAATAAAAACATTTTACTGTTATTTGCCCATAATTATATAAATAACAATAAATATTCAACAATTACATATCTACACAATAAATTTAAGGTTTTTATGAAAAAAGTCTTTTTTACCGTATCTTTACTGATACTTGGCGCAACAAATGCGCCATCAGTTCACGCAAATGATATATCACTGCGCCTATGTGAATATGTTCAAGCAAATGACAAAAACCGTTTGAGATCATTTTTGAAGCAGAACAAAATTAAAATTCGTAACTTTTACGATGATTTAGCATGTAATGGTGATAATTTGTTAGTTTTTGCAGCTAAATCTAACGCACTAGAAGTTGGTAAATTTATTATTGGTAATTTACCTGCCAAAAAAGTCCAAAATGAAATAGATGCCATTGCTAAACATTCAGTAGCATTAGCAGAAGAAGCAAAAAACAGATAAACTTATCTATCGCTACTTTAAGCAGCTCAGATTTATATAGAAATGCATGTCGAGATTAATAATCTCCACATGCATTTTTTGTGTAGATAACGGACAAATTGCACATGCAATAGCCAAACAAACAAAAAGTCGTGTTTTTTGAAAAAAAACGGTTGACGTATGCCAAGCAGATTTGCATAATACGCGCCACTTGCTGAGAGGCAAGATGGAAGGCTACATAGCTCAGCTGGTTAGAGCACATCACTCATAATGATGGGGTCCCAGGTTCAAATCCCGGTGTAGCCACCATTTCATATAACTTAAGTTTTATGAATAATTGAAATTATGCGGGTTTGGCGGAATTGGTAGACGCGCTGGATTTAGGTTCCAGTATCGCAAGATGTGAGAGTTCAAGTCTCTTGACCCGTACCATTTCAAAGCAACATTAGTTGCAATTGTAAAAGTAAATACATTGCAGGGATATAGCCAAGCGGTAAGGCAGCGGGTTTTGATCCCGTCATTCAGAGGTTCAAATCCTCTTATCCCTGCCATTTTATTTAATATTCAATGAATGTAAATAAGATTCAATGTAATTACGCCCTGTAGGGATATAGCCAAGCGGTAAGGCAGCGGGTTTTGATCCCGTCATTCAGAGGTTCAAATCCTCTTATCCCTGCCATCTTAATTTAGAAATCCTAGAGCTCAATTCTCTTTAAAAATTGAATGCTATGCGGGTTTGGCGGAATTGGTAGACGCGCTGGATTTAGGTTCCAGTATCGCAAGATGTGAGAGTTCAAGTCTCTTGACCCGTACCATTCAAAGATTATCCCATAAATAAACATCCTCCCCTTTCCTAAAGAATTTAAACATTCAATAACCATTGGCGGAATTGGTAGACGCGCTGCTTATGTTAGAAATAGTAGGTTCCAGTATCGCAAGAGGTAGAGTTCAAGTCTCTTGACCCGTACCATTCAAAGATTATCCCATAAATAAACATCCTCCCCTTTCCTAAAGAATTTAAACATTCAATAACCATTGGCGGAATTGGTAGACGCGCTGCTTATGTTAGAAATAGTAGGTTCCAGTATCGCAAGAGGTAGAGTTCAAGTCTCTTGACCCGTACCATTTTATAGTAAATCAACTATAACAACTCCCCTCTTACTCATAGCGTATAGCAAAATTTATCTCTTTGAATTCCCTGTATCAAAATGTGGACACTTTACTATGCAAACCTTGTCAACAATAAGTTTGTCTCGACTAGTGTGTGCAAATCTGAAGTGATAGAGTTCGATCAAATTCTACAATTACTCTTTCACAGAAATACGAGGAAATACAAGCATGGCTTTTTTTGATTTAGCTGATTTTGATGACCATGAGCAAGTTGTTTTTTGCAGCGATGAAGCATCTGGCCTGAAAGCTATTATTGCTGTTCATAATACAAACTTAGGTCCAGCTGTTGGTGGCTGCAGAATGTGGGATTATGCTAACGATGAGGAAGCTTTAGTTGATGCTTTACGCTTATCAAAAGGCATGACATACAAGAATGCTATGGCAGGTTTAACAATGGGCGGAGGTAAATCAGTTATTATTGGTGATGCAAAATCTATTAAATCTGAAGCACTATTCAAAGCATTTGGTAAAGCATTAAACCGAATTAACGGCCGTTACTTAAGTGCTGAAGATATCAACATAACGACAGGCGACATTGCAATTGTTAACACAGTTACGCCTTTTGTCATGGGTACAGAAGGTAAAAGTGGAAATCCAGGGCCTTTTACCGCATTAGGGACCTTTTTAGGCATTAAAGCAAGTGTAAAGCATAAGCTTCATCGTGATGATTTAAATGGCTTAAAGGTCGCAGTACAGGGCTTAGGTAGTGTAGGTTACGGTTTATGTGAGCATTTACACAAAGCTGGGGCAAAACTCTATGTAACTGATATCAATCAAACAGCATTAGATAAGGCGGCCACTGAGCTTGATGCAACTATTGTGAGTTTAGATGAGATCTATGAGCAGGATGTTGATGTTTATTCCCCCTGCGCTCTTGGCGCAAGTATAAATGACAATACAATTAAACGCTTAAAGGCTAAAATAATAGCAGGTTGTGCTAATAATCAACTGGCTGAGCCACGCCATGACCAAGCATTAGTAGATAATGGTATTTTATATGCTCCTGACTATGTGATTAATGCTGGTGGTATCATCAATGTTTCTTTTGAAGAGAACTATAGTGTTGAACGGTCAACCAAAAAAGTTGAGGGTATTTACGATACTTTATTGGATATTTTTACCAAAGCTGACGAACAAAATAAACCAACAGGTCTCATTGCTGATGAAATGGCGCGTGAAATAATTAAAAATGCAGGGAAATAGTTAACCTAAATTCATTAGCCCTTATTTGAATAACGCCGTTCTTTCTAAGGAACGGCATTAAAATGAATATTGGTATATTAAAGTTAAATATACAAAATTAGACAATAAATACTAGTCAATTAACTGATACTGTTCACGCAATATTTGAATAATTTCAGCTTTAGGATTATCACTCAATTTGACTTTGCTACCTGTAATTTTTTCAGCAATATCAGTATACGTTTTAGATACATCCATCAACACTGACAAAGGCAACTCATTATCGCGTGCTAAAGCTTCGCGCTCATCCATGCGATCTTTATTCAATAAAATATCTGCATCATCAAAATGATTCAATAAAAGTTGGCGGAAACCCTCTTTTGAGTTTTCAACAACCTTGCCTGCGCGGTATTGTTCACCATCCCAAATACGTGAAGAATCAGGTGTACCAACTTCGTCCATATAAATAAGTTTGTCATTGCCTGCTTTATCTGTAACATAACCAAACTCAAACTTTGTATCTACAAATATTTGGTCTAACTTACTCAAGGCATTTGAGATTACGTCAAAGCCTTCTGTTAACAATTTTTCATATAAAGCAATATCATCTAAAGACTTAAAATTGAACGCTTCAAAATTGTCTTCAATGTTCTTACGGGTAATATTTACATCATCAACAGCAGGCACACCTGGGATATTGTTCAAAATACCTTTAGTTGAAGGTGTTTGTAACAACGTTGGCAACTTAGAATCTTTGGTTAAACCTTCGGTTAATTCAATTCCACAAAATTCTCGTTCACCTTTAGCATAGCTACGCCACATAGAGCCTGTAATGTATTGACGACAAATAGCTTCTATCATAACGGGTTTTGCTTTTTGTACTATCCAAACAAATGGATGGGGAATATCAAGAATATGACTTTCGGCAAGTCCTTGCTCTTTAAATAATTTAAACCAATGATTTGAAATAGCATTTAATGCAGCCCCTTTGCCTGGAACACCTTTCATACCACCCTCACCCTGCCAAATACAATCAAAAGCAGAAATTCGGTCACTAATGACCATAATAGCTAACGGTGTATCACTAGGTACGCTATAGCCTTTTTCTTCAATAAGGCGTGCGCTATCAGCCTCCGTTAACCAATACACACTACGAACTTTGCCACTATGGACAGGCGCATCAGTACGGATAGGTAAATCATTATTTACCGCTAAAACTTTATCAGCTAGATTCATGGGGTAGACCTTAACATTAAGAGTTAAATTAATTGTAGCGAATGATATCTTTAGACGTTATTTGTATCAAATAAAATAGCATTCGTTACTTTAATCTTATGAGTACTTTTTGTTATATGCTGCACGCAATAAGTATAAATACGTAAACTTTATAGCCACTAATAAATATGTTTGATGCCGTAATCACGGCATTATTCAGAAAACGTATCAAAAAGAAAAGGACGCCTATTGGCGTCCTTATCTGGTCAAACTTTTTTCAATTCTTATGCAGCTAAAGCAGCCTGTGCTTTTTCTACTAAGAATGTGAAAGCTGCTTTGTCATATACTGCAATATCAGCTAGGATCTTACGATCGATTTCAATAGTAGCCTTTTTAAGGCCATTAATGAAACGGCTATAAGATAAACCATTTTGACGAGCTGCTGCATTAATACGAGCAATCCAAAGTTGACGAAATTGACGTTTACGTTGACGACGGTCACGGTAAGCGTATTGGCCAGCTTTAGTTACAGCTTGGAAAGCAACGCGATAAACGCGACTACGAGCACCGTAGTAACCTTTAGCTTGCTTTAGAACTTTTTTATGACGTGCACGAGCTTGTACACCACGTTTTACTCTTGCCATTTTCTATTTCTCCTATTAACCGTGACGTAAAAGTTTTTTAACTGACTTGATGTCAGCAGCAGCGATCATACATTTAGCACGTAAATGACGCTTAACTTTAGTACGGCGTTTAGTCAAAATATGACGTAAGCCAGCTTGTTTGAACTTATAGCCAGAAGCTGTTTTTTTAAAGCGCTTTGCAGCACCTTTATTGGTTTTCATTTTAGGCATTGTTTATAACTCTTTAATTTATACCTTACCATTAAAAATGGGGGTATATGCCAAATATTAAGTAGCGAGGGCGAAACTAATACCTAAGCAATAATGCAAAATATTAATTTACTTGCAAGCCTTTACTACCAGCGTAAAGATAAAATTGGTGAATTAACCTGTTAAAAATTAAAAGGTTAATTACTTGTCAAACCAAAGATTATCTATTTTTAGGGGCTAGAACCATCACCATTTGACGCCCTTCCGCTCTACGAGGGAAGAACTCAAGTACGGTTAAATCTTCTAAATCGTTTTTAACGCGAGTTAAAAGCTCTAAGCCAAGCTCTTGGTGGGCCATCTCACGACCACGGAAACGTAATGTTACCTTGACCTTGTCGCCGCCTTCTAAAAAGCGTCTCAGGCTACGTAATTTCACCTGATAATCACCTTCATCTGTACCAGGTCGGAATTTTATTTCCTTAACCTGAATTTGTTTTTGGTTTTTACGTTGTTCTTTCTGTTCTTTGGCTTTTTCGTAGATAAACTTGCCGTAATCCATTACACGACAAACGGGTGGTTTGGCGGTAGGGCTTATTTCTACAAGATCTACACCCGCTTCCTCAGCTTGGTTCATTGCTTCATCTAATGAAACAATACCACCTGCTTCTCCGTCAAACTTAATCAAACGAACTTCGTTATCAACAATACCTGTGATTAACTCATTTAAACGATGTGCTGGCTCTTTTTGCCCGCCTCGTTGTCCACCTTTAATAGCCATGTTCCTCCTACAGAAACCTTTTATTAATTTACTTATAAATTGATATTTCTTTCACTATTTGTCAAAAGCATTTATGAACATGTTTCAATTCTACGCTTTCTTTTAAATTTAATTAGAAATATCTACTTTTTAAATGATAATTTTTATCACTTAAAAACATTAATGATATTTATTGCCTGTTATTTTCTTGTTTTAACTTCTTCATCTAATTTTACGATAAAGTCATCAACAGACATTTTCCCTAAATCTTCTCCACTTCGAGTTCTTATAGCAATTTCGCCTGCTTCCATTTCTTTGTCACCGACAACTAAAAGGTAAGGGACTCTCTTTAAAGTGTGCTCGCGGATTTTAAAGCCTATTTTCTCATTTCTCAAGTCTAGTTTTGCTCTAAATCCACTTTCTTTGAGTTTTTTAGCAACTTTTTCACAATATTCACCCTGTTTGTCGGTAATATTCATAATTGTTGCTTGAATTGGCGATAACCACGTTGGAAATTTTCCAGTAAATTCTTCTATTAAAATACCAATAAAACGTTCAAGTGAACCTAAAATAGCACGGTGAATCATTACGGGAATATAACGCTCGTTATCCTCACCCACATAAGTTGCACCTAGTCGCTCGGGTAATGCGAAATCAAGTTGTACTGTTCCACATTGCCAAGCACGACCTAAACAATCCATTAGGGTAAATTCAATTTTAGGTCCATAAAATGCACCTTCACCTGGTAAGTATTCAAATTTGATATTACTGTCTGATAAAGCTTGTGCTAAACCAGCCTCAGCTTTATCCCAAATTTCATCACTACCAATACGGTTTTCTGGACGAGTAGACAGTTTAACAACAATATCTTCAAAACCAAACGAACCGTATATATCATAAACCATTTCGATACATTTTGTTACTTCTGCTTGAACTTGTGATTCCATACAGAAAATATGTGCATCATCTTGAGTAAAGCCACGAACACGCATTAAACCGTGTAAAGACCCTGACGGTTCATTACGATGACAACAACCAAACTCAGCAATACGCAACGGTAAATCTCGATACGATTTCAAGCCTTGATTAAAAATTTGCACATGGCCAGGGCAATTCATTGGTTTTATTGCGTATTCACGCTTTTCAGATTCTGTGGTAAACATACCATCAGCATACTTATCCCAATGCCCTGACTTTTCCCAAAGACTTCTGTCCATCATCATTGGGGCTTTAACTTCATCGTAATCATACTCTCGTAATTTTTCACGAACAAATTTTTCTAATTCTGTGTAAATCGTCCAACCATCGTTATGCCAAAACACCATGCCTGGCGCTTCTTCTTGCCAATGGAATAAATCTAACGTTTTACCAATTTTACGATGATCACGTTTTTCAGCTTCAGCTAAACGAACAATATAAGCTTTAAGTTGTTTTTTATCAGCCCAAGCTGTACCGTAAATTCGTTGTAACATTTTATTGTCAGAATTACCGCGCCAATAGGCGCCAGCAACCTTCATTAATTTGAAATGATGACAATGACGCATACTTGGTACATGCGGTCCACGACACATATCGATATATTCTTGATGATAATATAAAGCAGGTGTATCTGTTTTCTCAATATTCTGATCAAGAATTTCTAATTTATATGGTTCACTGCGTTCAGTAAAGGCATCGTATGCATCTTGCCAAGTGCCTGTTTTCTTGACAACTTCATAACCTGTGCGTGCCAATTCAGTCATGCGCTTTTCAAGTTTAGCTAAATCATCTTCGGTAATTGATTCATCTAGATCAACATCATAATAAAAACCATTATCAATGGTTGGTCCTATAGCCATTTTAACATTAGGATATAATTGCTTAATAGCATGCCCCAATAAATGCGCACATGAATGGCGAATGATCTCAAGACCTTCACTATCTTTGCTGGTAATAAGTTGCAAATTAGCGTCTTGAGTAATTAACTCACATGCATCAACAAGATTTCCGTCAATACGCCCTGCTATTGTTGCTTTAGCAAGACCTGGACCTATATCAAGGGCAACATCCATTACGGATACGGCATTCTCAAATGAACGTTGTGAGCCATCAGGGAGAGTTATTATCGGCATTTATTAAAACCTTTATATTTCAATTTATTATGTAAAGCTAGGTGCCATATTTTAGTATGTGATAATACTAGAATTTGATATACGAGAAGAAAAACACCATTGCTATTAAAAACGCACTGTCTAAAATCAGGCACGGGATTATAGCAAATGAATCAACTATATGCATGCACTATTACCGCATTAAATATCACAATAAGCACATAAAATATAACAAAAAAAGAAAAACTATCTATTGAGACCAAAATTGCATTTATATTTGGTTTAATATACCTAGCAATAGTAGGTGAAAACAATGGCCTGTAAAATCAGTCAATTGCATAAGTCAACCTATAAAATATCAAGGTGTAAATAATTCAAAGCAGACATTCTGATAATATTATGGTAAGTATGATAACGTAAAGGAATAACGTCTATAATATATTATATTACTTCGACATAAGGAAAGCATAAGCAGGATAGCATGAACAATAAAAGAACAACATCTGAAATAGTATTATTATCTTTAACGGCTCTAGCAGCGCTCATTGTAGGCTTTTTTGCCACTATTCGTTGGTTAAATAACGATATACCTATCGCCATTATTGATCTAATTATTTCAGTCACAATGGCAATGCTCTTTGTCTATATTCTAATAACTCGAAAAGTTGATATTACAAAACTCTTATTTGCCATTTTTTTAGTGATTGCTTCCGCCGCTAGTATTGCAACAAAAGGGCAACTCCAAGTTTATTGGGTGTATCCCGTTATTATTACAATCTATTACTTAATTCCTGCAAAGGTTGCAACAGTGCTATGCGCAGTATTAATTACAACGGTATCATTTATAATATCAACTGAATCTGATTTGATTAATGTGCTAACCATTTTATTGACAACAGCCATGACTTCAGCATTTTCGTTTATTATGTTTAGGTCTTATGAAAAAAAGATAGTCGATTTTGAAGCATTAGCAACCATTGATCAACTAACGTCCACAGGAAACAGACGAGCTTTAGACAAGAAATTATTAGATGTAATAGCAAGCCAACATAGACAAGCTTATGATATGTGTTTAATCCTCATCGATTTAGACAATTTTAAACATATAAATGATAATTACGGTCATGCTATTGGTGATAATGTTCTCATTACCACTTGTAACTTAATTAAACAATATACTCGCGTACTCGATTCCTTATACCGGTTTGGTGGGGATGAACTCATTATAATGCCATTAAATATGAGTTTAGATTCCGCAAAACAACGGGCTGAAAAAATACGTTACATTGTAGAAAATCATATATTCGAATACGATATAAAATTAACACTATCAATCGGTGTTGCTGAATACCGCACTAACGACACGCCTGAAAAATGGGTTAGCCGTGCTGACAACCTCTTATATAAAGCGAAAGAAGCAGGAAGAAATAGAGTTTTTTAACACAATACTAAATTAATTCTTGGCACATATCGAAAGCGCCATTGCCTCGGCTATTTTAATACCGTCGATACCTGCTGATAAAATACCACCAGCGTAACCTGCACCTTCTCCAGCAGGATATAGGCCTTTAGCATTTAAACTTTGTAAAGTTTCTCTATCTCGTGTTATTTGTATAGGTGATGACGTTCTCGTTTCAACAGCGGTTAATGTAGCCTCATTCATAGAAAAACCTTTAATTTTTCGTTCAAAAGCAGGTAGTGCTTCACGTATAGCTTCAACAGCATAATCTGGTAGTGCTTCACTTAAGTCAGTATAAGTTACACCAGGTTTATAAGATGGAATAACACTACCATGTTCGCCACTCTTTCTACCTGCTAAAAAATCACCAACAAGTTGTACTGGCGCATTGTAATTACTTCCGCCCATATTAAACGCTTGTTCTTCTAACCGACGCTGAAATTCAACGCCCGCTAAGACAGAATTTGTAGTTGCTGCAAATTGGCCTTCGGTATAGTCTTTAGGTTCAATGCCAACAACAATGGCACTGTTTGCATTACGTTCATGGCGTGAATATTGGCTCATACCATTGGTCACTAAACGGCCTGCTTCCGATGCTGCCGCAACAACAGTACCGCCCGGGCACATACAAAAACTATACACACTACGACCATTACTAGCATGGTGTACTAATTTGTAATCTGCAGCGCCTAAAATTTCATTACCCGCATTGTCACCAAAACGTGCTTCATCAATAACTGATTGTTCATGCTCAATACGAAAGCCTACGGAAAATGGTTTAGCCTTAATGTAAACACCTTGTTCATGAAGCATTTTAAAGGTATCTCTCGCACTATGACCAATCGCTAATGCTATATGATTAGTCTTGATATATTCACCCGTTGATAAGGTTAAGCCTACCACTTCTTTAGCTTGAAAATCTGTCAATACATCATTATCAAAAGAAGTAGTTTCATCATTTTCAAAATGAATTTTTTCAACTTTTTGTTCAAACCGTACTTCACCGCCAAGTTCAAAAATTTTTGCTCGCATTTTTTCAACCATGGTAACTAACTTAAACGTGCCAATATGCGGCTTACTTACATACAATATTTCTTCGGGGGCACCAGCATCAACAAATTCATGCAGCACTTTTCGGCTATAATGCTTGGGATCTTTTACTTGGCTGTACAATTTACCATCAGAAAAGGTACCTGCCCCCCCTTCACCAAATTGAACGTTTGACTCAGTATTGAGTATTTTTTTACGCCAAAAACCAAAAGTATCTTTGGTTCGATCTCTTACCGCTTTACCGCGCTCTAATATAATTGGCTTAAAGCCCATTTGAGCCAATACTAAGCCAGCAAACAAACCACAAGGCCCCATTCCTATAACAATGGGGCGATGTTTCAACTTTTCAGGTGCTTGTGCAACAAATTTATAGGCCATATCAGGTGTTAATTTTACCTGTGAGTCTTTGCTAAATTGTTCCAATAAAACCGTCTCTTTAGTGGTCTTAACGTCTAAAGTATAAATAAGAACAATATTGCTTTTCTTACGAGCATCATAACCACGCTTAAACACGGTGAAATCAACTAATTCATGCTTAGTAATCTCTAGCTTTTGCAATATTGCTTGCTCAATAGCATTATCAGAATGATTTAAAGGTAATTTAATATCAGTTAAACGCAACATGGTTTTATATCCAAAAGTAGAGGGTATACAAATAATGGCGGCATTTTACCTGATAGTCAGACTCATACCAATGAAAACAACAGATTGAATTTAAAATAAAGCAAGGTATGATCTACACAACGTAGTTTGGTGAGAATTTTAAAACATGGCTTTTGTGGTAACTGATAACTGTATTCGTTGTAAATATACTGATTGCGTGGCGGTATGCCCTGCCGAAGCTTTTTTTGAGGGGCCTAATTTTCTTGTTATAAATCCAGACGACTGTATTGATTGTGATTTATGCCCTGTTGAATGCCCTGCTGGCGCTATTTATCAAGAAGATGATGTACCAGAAGATCAAAAAGAGTTTATTCAATTAAATGCAGATTTAGCTAAAACATGGCCACGGATCACAGAAGTTAAACCCGCGCCAATAGACGCTGATGAATGGGATGGAGTTAAAAACAAATTAAAACACCTTAAAATAGAAAACTAACCATAAAACTAATCACCAAGCAGTTTTTACAAATAAAGCTATACTTCACTTATATTTTAACAGTGTCTTTTGAACTTGCTTTGATAAAAATCTCAAACATGGGTGGTTACTATGTGGCATCAGATAGAACAAGCAATTATAGCTAAAACAGGCGAACCTTTTAAAATATTAGAAAAACAGCCTTTATCTGCTGGGCTTTCTCATGAAAGCCTTGTTGATTCTTACGGCAAAAAACTCAACCTTGCTTTCAAAATTTCTAACGGCAAACAAAACTATTTTGTAAAGTTAAACAGTAAAGAAAAACTTACTCACTTCCGCGCAGAAGCTTACTCGCTAACGCAATTAAAAAAACTCACGAATATTGCTTGTCCAGACATCATTACCTTAGGTACTAGTTTAGACAGAAGTTTTTTGGTACTTGATTATATTGAGTTTGGTCAAGCAAAACCTGTGCTTTGGTACCAACTTGGGCAACAATTAGCGCAAATGCATCAAGAAACTTCTCATGGCCAATTTGGCTGGCAATACGATAATTATATTGGTAACACAATTCAGCCCAATAACTGGAGTAGTAATTGGAGAACATTCTTTTCAGAACAGAGAATAGCATGGCAACTGCAACTATTAAGTGAAAAATCAATTTTATTAGGAAACATTAATCATATTGCAAACATTTGTCACGATGCTTTATTACATCACTATGTTACGCCTTGTTTGGTGCATGGCGATTTATGGCAAGGAAATACAGGCTTTACAATTGAGCAAGGTATAATATTTGATCCTGCTTGTTATTATGGTGACCGCGAAGTAGATATTGCAATGACTGAGTTATTTGGTCAATTCCCGCTTGATTTCTATCGTGGTTATCAAGCTCAATATCCACTATGTGAGGGCTATGATCATAGAAAACTAGTATACAATTTTTACCATATCCTAAACCACGCCAATATTTTTGGTGGTATATATATTGATCAAGCAAAAGCAACGCTTTCACAAATAATGTCATCAACCTCATCTTAATGCTGCCAATCTAAAATAGCATATTCACCATAGATTATATTATTCGTCCTATTATTAAAACTATGAACTAACTCCCTTTTATTAGTTGCCTGTGCCTACCTTATTCAATATGATGGCGGAACTATTTTGTTTTCAACTATCTGTATTCCACACTTAATGAATTTCACCGCGTTTTTTTCTCATACTAAAAGTTTAGCTAAACTTGCTTACCCTATTTTAATTGCACAATTAATTCAAAATTTAATGGGGTTTGTTGATATCGTAATGGCTGGCCGTGTTAGTGCTATCGACATGGCAGCTGTTGCCGTGGCTAACAGTATTTGGTTACCGCTTATTTTAACAATTTACGGTTTAATTATGGCACTTGCTGTAATTGTTTCTCAACTTGACGGAGCAAAGAACTATATTTCGATTAGCGAACAAACCTATCAAACTGCTTGGATTGCCTTCACATTAGGTTTATCTCTTATTGGATTATATTATCTGATCGTCCCTATTATTGCACCTTCTATTGAATTAGAAAGCAATTTAAAGCCTTTATTACTTGATTACTTACAATATATTATTTGGGGTGCTCCTGGTTACTGTTTGTATTTAGTTTTAAGAAACTACGCTGAAGGACTTTCCTACACTAAACCAACTATGATTATTAGTATTGTTGGCTTAATCATTAACATTCCTGCTAATTACATTTTTATTTATGGTGAATTTGGTGTACCAGCATTAGGTGGAGCAGGTTGCGGTGTTGCCACAGCAATTGTTTACTGGGTAATGTTTATTGGCATGCTTATTTATGCTTTTGCTTCCAAAACATTAAAACAAGCACCACTTTTTGAAAAGTTTTACTGGCCCGATCTTGACAAAATTAAAAATATTTTAAGGTTAGGTATTCCTATCGCTTTGTCACTTTTATTTGAAGTAAGCTTATTTGCTGTTGTGGCTATAATTTTAGTGCCTTTTGGCGCAGAAACTGTCGCTAGCCACCAAATAGCCCTGAACTTTAGTGGTTTGATTTTTATGATTCCACTAAGTTTGGCAATGGCAACAACAATCAAAGTGGGTAATGCTATTGGTCATAATAATCACCATCAAGCAAAAGATTATACCTATCATGCTATTTATCTAGGGCTACTGTTAGCTGTGTTTACCGCCATAATTACTGTTGTTTTTAGAGTACCTATTGTTAGTATCTATACTACTGACCTTTCAGTGATAGAACTTGCTGCAAGCATTATGTTACTAGCGACTTTATATCAGTTTTCAGATACTGTTCAAGTCGTTTCAGCTGGTGCACTTCGAGGGTATAAAGACACTAAATCTATTTTATATATTACTTTTGTTTCATATTGGTTAGTGGGCTTAACCGTTGGTTTGATTTTAGGCATTACCAATTGGGTTGTGCCTAAAATGGGGCCTTACGGTTTTTGGATTGGGTTTATTGTTGGTTTAACAACAGCGGCAATTCTACTTGCTTGGCGTTTACGCGTAGTTCAACGACGTATTGATTTAAAAACAAGCAATTAAACTTTATTTGAGCTAAATTGAACAAAACCACTTGCAAGCACATAAGTTGACGGCTAACATAGCGCCCGTTGAGTTATTCAACAAACCACTTTTGCGCGGTTAGCTCAGTGGTAGAGTCCTCGCCTGACTTGCGAGTTGTCAAGTGTTCGAATCACTTACCGCGCACCATATTAGGGTCATTTACCCGATAAAAACCGATATCTTATTTTAAGTTTATCGGTTTTTTTATATTTTTTAAACTCTGTCTAATTGCATTTTTTGGTTACAACGTTCCAGTATTTATTTTCTTTCCTATACAGACATAACTCGCCAATTTATAATTTCGGATAAACTTCTATAATACCAATTTCATTAATTAAGTGATCTATTTTATACGTAGAAAAAATTGCCAAATACAAGGCATTTATTTCAATAACTAGTTGTTCTAATTATTAAATAAATAACGATGTAGTTGGTGATTTTAGCAAGTAGAAATGCTCACATAGTTAGTGATATTGGTATAACACCCTAGGCAAACATCATTTTCATCTAAACAACAATTCCTAACACATGGGCTAGGTATCTTATCGTTTTTTATCACTTGCAGGAGGTATCAATTAACCGTTAGAGCCTATTTGAGCTTTGCTGATTATTTCGAAAAGGTAAAATAATTAAGACACTTAACCCGCCAGTCTCAATATTTTTAAACACTAGTCTTCCTTGGTGTACTTCGATGATCTCTCGACATAAAGCTAAACCAAGCCCTGTACCTGAGTGTTTTGTCGAATAGAAAGGAAGTAAAGCGTTTTGTAAAACTTCTGCCGACATACCCTTCCCCTGATCATTAATAGTCAATTCAACTTCGTGGTTACACTCTGTAAAGCTCATTGTAACATTGCCTGAAGGGTCTGCTTCATGGGCATTTTTTAGAATATTTATCAATACCTGCTCAAGCTGAACTATATCCGCATTAATTTTTGCTTCAGGCAAAGCGGTTAAAAGGGTAAATGAATATAAAACTTTAATCGGCTCAATTAATACACGCCAATGGAATGGTTGTTTGTCTGGTACTTTTACTTTAGTGAGTGTCGTATATCCTTTAATAAAATCATTGAGATGATTTACTCTACCACCAATTGTTTTAAATACTCTATCGAGTCTAGGTTCATCTAAGTTTTTAGCCAATAATTCACCGCTGTGACACATAGAGCTTATTGGCGCAATAGAGTTATTAAGTTCGTGACTGATGACACTGATCACTTTTTTCCATGTAGCTACTTCTTGTTTTGATAATTCTTGTGTAATGGTTTTTAATATCAATAACTGATGTTGTGCTTGATGAATAACGACTTTTGAATTAGTTACATGCCAAGCTTGTTGTGTTCCTTGCTTGTCGGTTATGGTGAAAATTGACTCCCCTTGATGCTTTAATGCCTGTTGAAACTCTGGCGCTAATGATTCAAGTAATTTGCTCCATTTAAGCCCGACAATAGATTGTTTTAATTCAAAAGCTTGCTGTGCACTATGGTTAGTAAAAGTAATAGTATCACGGTGATCAACTAAAACAGTCACCATTGGAGATGTGTTTAATACTTTATCCAACATCATTTCGCGTTGGTATAATCGCTGTCGCTCTTCACGCAATTTATTACTGGTTTGATTAAAGGTATCAACGAGTACGTTGTAATTCGATTCTTTTTGTTGATTTAAACTTACCGAAAAATCATTATCACGTAAACTTTGTAAGCCTTGATCTAAGCTTAATAAAATACTCCGGTGACGATCATATAGTTTTTTAAATAATAAATATGTCACCAATAATGATATAGCTATTAACAAACCAACATAAGTGGGGTGTTGTTCAACGCAATAGTAGACCAGTAATATTAATGCACTATGTAATAAACCTAATAAAATAATTAATCGCATTTATTGCTCTTTGGTTTGATTAAGTTGATATTTTTCAATACGCCTATATAAGGCTTGCCGACTTAATCCCAATTCATTGGCTGCTCGTGAAATAACCCATTGATGTTTATCTAATACGGCTTTCAAATTATTTTTATGATCATCAACATTTACTGTTGTAGTGGAAATAGAGTCAGAATTTGAGTTAGTGAAATTTTCCCTATGCAATGATGAGGCATCCCTGACGTCACAAAGCATAAAATGCTCAGGTAACAATAAATTATCAGCACACAGAACCATTGCCCTTTGACAGTGATTTTCTAACTCGCGGACGTTGCCATGCCAAGGTTGTTGTTTAAGTAATTTAGCAGCCTGCTCACTTAACTGATGGCTACCCGATACAAAATGTTGTGCTAACGGTATAATGTCATCTTGCCGTTGAGCAAGTGGGGGTAAATTGAGTTCTACTACGTTTAACCTATAGTATAAATCTTCACGAAAGGTATTTTCTGCAATAGCTTGTTGTAAATTACTGTTAGTGGCACTAATCACACGAACATCTACGCTAATGGTTTCACTAGAACCCACTCGTTCAAACTGCCCCGTTTGTAATACTCGTAATAATTTCATTTGCCCTGACAAAGACAAATTACCAATTTCATCTAAAAACAAAGTACCACCATTTGCGACTTCAAAACGACCTTCTCGCTTTGTCGTTGCACCAGTGTAGGCACCTTTTTCAGCACCGAATAATTCTGCTTCCATCAATTCACTTGCTAATGCACCCATATTCACTTTAATGAAAGGGTTAGCCTGGCGAGGGGAGTTTTGGTGGATATAATCGGCAATACGTTCTTTGCCACTACCATTTGCCCCTGTAATTAACACACTAATATCACTATTAGCTACTTTGTCAGCCATTGCTACCAGCTTTTTCATTGGCTCGCTTTCAACAATAAAAGGCGTGGATATGTTCTTTTTATGAATTGATTTTTTACTTGAGATGGTTGCGAGTTCTGCAGAGTTGATTGCAATGTTTTTCTCGATTATATCGAGTAATTTCACATCGTCCCATGGTTTAGGCAAATAATCTGAAGCGCCTGCTTTAACTAGTTCGATGGCAGTTTCAAGCTGGCTCCAAGCGGTAATAACAATAATGGGTGTATTGGGCGCAATTGCTTTTAATTGATAAAAAAGTGACTTACCTTCTTCACCAGACGTAGTGCCTTGGCTAAAATTCATGTCTTGAATAATTAAATCAATACGTTGATGTGTTGTAGTAATAACCGCTTCTTTAATATTACCAGCAGTCGTTACTTGATAGTTATGCAAACTAAGTAATAAATCTAATGCGTCTAAAATATCTGGATTGTCATCTACTACTAATATTCGCTTCATTCTCTCAAACCTTGGTAGTTCTTCTTTTTATGTTTTATATAAAGCTGCCATCATGAGTAACAGCTAACGCTGAATTACAGTGTTTTAGTTGCAATAACAGGTGATACTTTTGTTGTTTTATAAGCAGGAAGCCAAGTGGCTAATGAACCTGCAATAAACACAACTGATACGGCTAAAGCATACAGTAATGCCGTAGGTTTTTCGATAGTGATCACTTGCGATAACGCGATATTTAAGCCAATCATAGTGGCAATACCCAATAAACTAGCACCAATTGTTAATATCCAGTTTTCACTAAAAACATAAAGCATAATATCTTTTTTACGGGCGCCTAATGCACGGCGTATGCCAATAAATTTGCGTTGCTGAGTAACATGAAAATGTGCATGGGCAAAGCTACTAACAACCGTCACTACAATCATTAATAACGACAACATTCCAAACAAACTCGCTAGACCCGCATCTTGACTGTAAAAATTTTTCAATCGCTCTGCCATACTTTGCACGCGTATAATGTCACGTTCTGCTTGTACAGATAAAATAGTGTCGCTAAGCTTAGCTTGCACTTGTGCTAATTTTCCAGGCTCAACACGTACAACATAATGTTGCTCATAATCTGACTGTGAAAACATGAAGTTGCCAAATAAACCAAAACTCTTATCAATACCTTTACGTGAAGGGCTAATACTAAAATCACGTGCAATACCTATCACTCGTCCATTATTCGTTAGTTCACCTAAGGCTGATTTATTTGGGAATATGGCTTTAGCTAATGACTGCGTAATAATAATATTTTGTTCTATTTGATCTCTATCTTGCAAGCTATAAAAATCCTTGGTTATGTCATCTGCATCAGTGAGACTTCTCCCTTCAATAATTTCCACACCTAAATTTTCCAATCCAATTTTACTACTGTAAAACTGCGGTACATAACGTAATTCCGCAGGCAAAACAGCATCTTCAGGGAAGTCAGCAGCTTGCATATTACCGTTCCAACCTCCTCGTTGAATTGGTAATTGGTTATAATGAGCCGCGCTAATAACACCGTCTATCGCTGATATTTTTGCAATATCTTGCCGGGTAATCGATTGGTAATAATCGGTATCACGATAGGCACCAGAGGTTGGCATTAAATCAACGGTTATAAGCTGTTCAACGTCAAAGCCTAATGGCTTATTGAGTTTTTCAATCGTACTCGTCGTTAATATAACGGTATTAACCATTAAACCTATGGTTAAACTAAGTTGTAGTATTAATAATGTTGTGGCGAATTTCCGAAGACGTAACGCCTTCAATAATGCTTTAATATTCATGGTAATACCTTACTTCAACGTAGTTGACAAAGACGTTCTACAGGAACGAATTAACGGATATAACATGCTAATAAATGAAGTGATTAACGCAATGGCAATCCCCATCAATAGTAATGTTATGTCTATATCGCTAGTTTGTTTTAGTGCTGGAAATAATGTCATTGATATTTGCAGAAACAACCAACCAAATAAAAGTGTTAATACCGCGCAACATAACCCAATCAACATGCTTTCAACAACGCCTTGATAGAAAACATCTTTCATTCGAGCACCTACTGCACGTCTGAGTCCTGTTTCAAATCTTGCGCTATGATAACGAGCGAGTAATAAGCTACTGGCATTAAAAATACAGACAGCTAAAAAGAGTGAACTAGCTAAAGCGAAGGCCAACATGCGTTCATCAACAACCTTTTGGTGTGTCAGCCATTCATTTACATCCAATAAACGGTTCTCATTAGCGCGTAAATATTCACCTTGTGCTTTACGGTATTGTGAGTAATTATCTAGGTATTGTTGCATTAAACTCTTCTGCTCAAGCGTATCGAGCTGTACAAAAGCTTGAATAAAGAATCCATTTTTTCCACGGTTATCAGACACTGAATTAATTCGATCAGTTGACATGTTTCTCAAATCTATAGCCCATTCATTATCCATTGCCGTTTCAATGGGGGCATAAATGTCATCGGTCGGTTCAAATGCTTGCTCAAATGCAGCCTTATAAAAAGCAGGTTTTAAATTCCATGGTTTTAGCACACCAACGATTTCAAAAGGTTTACCATCAATTTCAAGGGTTTTACCTACACTATTACCACCACCAAAAACTTGTTGATTAAACGTATCACCAATAACAATCTGCTTAGCATAGTCTTGCTGCCAAGCACCGCCAAAAGCAAAAAGCGCATCAGTTAACGGGAAAAACCCAGGAGTGGTTGCTCTTACTACTGCTTGGTGGCGCGTTAGACTTTTAGCATTAATATCTCTGGTGTAAACTTTTGATTGATAATGCACCATAGTATTAGTTGCTATGTCATTTTTTAAAATATGCATAGCATCGTTGTATCGCATAATTTCAATTAATTCTGCATCAGGGTTGTCCAGTGGCCAAATATTAAGTGACACATTAAAAATACGATCGCTTTTATAAGGAATTGGGTCTGAGGACATCGATTTTATAATGGCGATATTCGCTAAAAAAATACCAACGCCTACCGCTAAGGTTGAGATCATTAAAATAAAAAACAATCGATTACGGATTAAATTCCGAAAACTCAATTTTAGGTAATAATTAAACATTTCCATGACAATGTCCTTAAACTTTCATTTCAATGGGTGCATTGTGATTTAACGGTGAATAAATACTATGGTCGGTTATTTGTCCATCGATAACCTGTACATTTCGACCTATTGATCGAGCTTGATCAGGGTCATGAGTTACCATAACAATGGTACTACCTGCAGCATTTAGCGTATGGAGTAACTCCATTACTTGCCGTGCCATTAAAGAGTCAAGGTTACCTGTTGGTTCATCAGCTAATAGTATTTTTGGCTGCCCCGCTAAGGCTCTCGCAATAGCAACACGTTGCTGTTGCCCACCAGATAATTGGCTAGGTAAATAACTCGCTCGGCTAACTAAACCAACCTGCTCCAAAGCACTATTAATGCGACGCTTTCTCTCTGCAGCATTAAAACCGCGATAGCGTAATGGCATATCAATATTATCAAAAAGAGAAAAGTCGGGAATGAGATTATAGTTTTGAAAAATAAAACCAATCTTTTCATTACGTAAGCGTGATAATTCATCATCATTTAATCCTTGTATATTTATGCCATCTAATTCATACGTGCCTTGGTCAAAACTATCTAATAACCCTGCTACATTTAAAAAGGTAGATTTGCCAGAACCAGAAGGCCCTGTAACAGCGACAAATTCTCCGGCATTAACTTGTAAGTTAAAATCTCGCAATGCATGGGTTTGAATAGTGTCGCTACGATAAATTCGGCTAATATTTTTCATGTTAAGCATAATTATTCCTTAATATTTTTCTTGTTCGTTAATATAATAACTTGTCTAATTTGATAGTTAACTTTCTGGTTAACATGTTGATTAATTAAGTAATATTGTTGAATGGGCATCAAACAGTTCTGTTGATGATATGATAATGCTATCGTCTACTTTTAACCCTGACACTATTTCAACATGCTCAACACTTTGAGAGCCTATTGAAATAGGTGTTAAACTCGCATTATTTCCATTAATTAAATAAACGGCTTGGCCGCCGTGACTGCCTTGAAAACTACCACGCTTAACCATTAACACATTTTCTTTGTTTTCAAATTCAATCCGTGCATTCAACCTTTGGTTTTGGCGTAACTGAAGCTCTTCTTTGTTTACAACCGAAACCCTTACTATAACTTGGTTATTTTTCACCTCAGGTGAAATTGAAATAATTTTACCTACAAGGGTCTTACCTGAAATTGTCATTTTTACATCAAGCCCTAAACCTAAATCATCTGCATAAAATTCAGGAACGTTAATCTCTGCTTCATATAAACTTAAATCAACGATTGTCATCACAGGTTGTGAAGCATTAACACGTTCTTTTTTTTGTACTAACCAATTACCAACAATGCCGTTAACGGGTGTGCGAATACTCAATAGTTCAACACGACGACGAAGTTCATCTACGACTAATTGTTGGCTTTCTACAGCAATTTCTCGCGTTTTATTTTCAAACTCAAGGCGCTTAATTGCCAATTCAACGCGTTTTTGTGCGTGTTGTAACAAGAGTTGATTTTCTGTGTTTTCATCTCGTTGACTGACCAAATAGAGTTCACTAACCACTTGTTTTTCAAATGATAACTCTGCACGTGCTAGCTCTCTTTTACTGGCATTACTCCGTACCCTTGCAGTATCAAGCACTTGTTCAAGATCAATTTGGGACTCAAAATCACGTAATTCACCACGTCTAACATCAATTTTAAGGCTTTCTAGTTTTGCTGTAGCTTGTTGAATTATTGATTGAAGTTCAGGGCTTAATACACTAGCGACTATATCCCCTTTTTCAACAATATCACCCGGCTTTTTTAATAATGTAACCTGCCCAGCTTCAGAACTATATAATGTTGGTGCATTAGCTGCTACTAGCTTACCGTTAACGGCTACATCCCGAATGAGTGTTCCTTTAAAAACCGTTGCACTTGTCACTGTTTTTGAATCAATACTTGGAATTCCGTTTGTCCATTGTTGTAATATAGGTAAAAATAACCAAATAGCTATAACGACAAAAAAAACACTTATGAATATTTTTAACCAAGGTTTTTGAGATGGTACTTTACTAATTATTTCGTCTTGTCCTGCGGTAGAGCTAATCATATTTACTTCGCTATAGTTATACATACCATCACTACAGCTAGTACTATGCCAACACTGAAATAAAAAATAAGATATTGTTAAATAGAGGAATTATTTTAACTAAACAATTTAGGTGTCCGTTTTTAATTGTTTAAATTGTCCGTTCGGACATTAGGGTGTCCGTTTAGTATAAAACGGACACAAAATATTAAGCGGTAAAGTGGGTATTTATTTTTGCTAGATAACGCACATAAAATACTAACTTTCCTATATTGAAAGGATAAATTTAACCAAAAATAGCACGCATTAAACTAATAGCTTTTTCAACACTTTGCCCTTTTTTTACTTGAGTAATAATAGAGTCTCGCTTAGAAATCATATACTCAGGTAAATCTTCTGCCATAAGCGCTTTATCAACCAAAGATTCGATAGACTCAATACTCTTCTTTCTCATGGTAGTGCATGATTTTGACTGTAACTTATTCACTGACTTATTCAGCGCTTTATCGCGCGCGCGAACATAATTTGAGTTCTGTGATAACGTGGGATCAGCAAATAAAAATAAATCAATTAAAATCGCTCGGTTATTCCATAACGTAAATTCACGGCTAGCCACATGATTTCCTTGTTCAATGGATGTTGCGTCATGTTCAGCACTTATTTCAATGGCACTATCAGAACTGCTTTCAGCCAAAGGTAGAGGTTTAGCTTGATTCCACCAAGGAAAAGTACGTAACGTACCAATCATGTCATGCCAATAGGATGAAAAATCAGTATTTGAGAATTTAACAATAGATAGCCCTTTGCACAGCAGGTCAATTTTATTATTATTTAAGGCGATAAATTGATCTGGACGTCGCATCGCTAATAAACGAGTTGCTACGGCCAAAGGGGCTTTAGTTTGGGTACTATTACCCTGAGAGTTTTCTTGCGTATACGCTTGAATTATTTGCTTAAAATCATTTACAAACATTTGATAATGCTCATAATTCACATCTCCAACTAATGGAATATGTGATAACGCTGCATCAAATTTTTCAGGATATTGCTCAAGCAAAGCGTGAAAAACTTTAGCCCCTTTAGTACTAGCAAACCACTCAATATCAAAGTCATATGTTTGGTAGTTGTGCTGTTTGGTATGTTTACCTGCAAAAGCTAAACGATCTTCAACAGATAAATCAGCTAAAGATTTTTGGCAATACTTATTAATATAATCAAGAAGACGTAAACGTTCATCTAAAGCGTGCAAGGTGTTCTGTTGTTCGATAAAATCAACAAATATAGGCCAAGGGGCAATTCGAGCCATTTTACATTGGCCGATTGTAAAGCCCTCTTCAAGTGTTTGCTCTAACTTCTTTAACGGGGCAAATTGTTCATCATCTAACAATTCAATTTTAAGATCTTCACGGCATAATCGTATGACTTCGCCACACCAGCCAGTGAAGTCTTCGGGCCTATTTAGTACTTTAACTGCCATTAAGTTCAAACTTAAGGGAGTAACATATTTAAGTGTATTTTGATAAATCTGATTTTCTGCAGCAGATAATGGCATTTGTACAGGTGACGACAACAACTTTCTCATTAATATTTACACACTCTGATTGATGATATATTGACAGAAATACGAGCTTGTATCAGCTGAAAATAATAGTGAAAGTCGCGCATAATACGGATTTATGAAAACAATGCAATGGATAGTCATCAATGCTAAATTTTTAGCTGTATCCTTGTACTACTCCTGTTTAAAAAAGTACCAAAAGGCTATATTAAGCCAAAAAGATTAAAACAGGTGTCCGCTGCACTGTTCTGCAAACAAGCACTAATTTTGTCACTACTTATTTCTTACCCGCAACAGGCTCTTCAATATCATCAATATTTACCAAATTCCACTTTACCCCCTTATTGCGATAAATGCGTTTGTTAATATTTGTATAATCAGCGACATCGTGATCCAACCGTTGGCCGACGACAATACACTTTAAGACACAATCGCCATTATTGGTTAACTTGTGAGCTAAACCATCAGCACGATAACCAATAAAATCGCCCGTTTTTACAACGTAAGTTTCCCCACCTATTTCAGCAATCGCTTCGCCTTCAAGAATATAAACACATTCATCCTCATGGTAATGCTTATGAAGTTCTGTAGAGTCATAGCCTGGCTGAATCTCAATGATATGGAAGCCAAAACCTGTTAAGCCAGTATGATCACCAAGTGATTTATTAACTCTTTGTGCATTTTCATTAAGAAAATGAGTTTTGGAAACCCCCTCCATTTGTTCAATTTCATTTTTAGTAATAAGGTATTTATCCATGATGCTATCTCTTAGGGTTCTGAATAGTTGAAATTAACGCCTCGGCATTGATTTAGCGTAAAACGTTATAATTACGCTGCAAATACAAAAAATATCTTTATCTATCTGATGCGGCTAAAACGATTGCTGTGATAGCTTATTTAATCAAATTTGTTTTAGTATTGACTGAATTTTCTCACATAACAAGTCCATGAGCTTGTTTGATAATTTATCACTTGTCATTCTTTATGGTTTTACTTAAAAAAATCATTCAATTTCTTTATAAATACATACTGACTCCCGTATAATCCATTTATATGCCTTAGTATTATCACAGAGCTGAATGAATGAGCTATATTCCATTGGAACAATTGAAAAATGCATGGATTTTTAAACATAAGAGTCTTCCTATAAATGAAATTGATTTAGCAAAAATCAAACCTATGGATAAAGATCGCGCCAATGTATTATGGGATACTTTTATTAGTCGCCAGGTTGATCATCCTGATTTTTTCAAAAAAGGTGACTGGCCTTTTGATAAAAGCAATTGGGTTGAACAAGGAAAATGGGAAGGTATTTGGGATAGTAACGATAAAAATTTACCTGAGCTAATCAACTCACATATTAATTGGGATAATAATACTGTCGTTTACTATTGTTCAAACAGAGACAATGTTATTGAAACAACTTGGGCAGTATTTAAACGCTGTTGGAAAAATTTCCTCTTTATGGATGATGGCCCAATTCTTATTGGTAAAAAACGTCAACAAGTAGTGCAATTTACCAGTAACGGTTATTTTAAAGTGGGTGATAAACCTAAATAATGTCTATAAAAACTGCACTGCACCCCCGTAATATACACCGTTCTGGCTACGACTTTGCTAAGCTGATAAAGGCGCATCCACCGCTATCTGCGTTAATTATAAAAAATAAATATAGTCAACAAAATACTATCGATTTTAGCAATGCTAATGCTTAAATGAAGCCTTATTAAAAGCATATTATCAAATAGAGTATTGGGATTTCCCACAAGGGTATTTGTGCCCTCCTATTCCTGGACGTGTTGATTATATTCATTATATTGCTGATTTATTAAAAGAAAGTGGCATAACCACAAAGCCAATATCAATACTAGACATTGGCACAGGGGCCAGCTGTATTTATCCCATTTTAGGTGCACGTGAATACGGATGGCAGTTTATTGCTTCTGATATTGATCCTGTTTCTGTCGATTCAGCTAACACCAATGTTAATAGGAATAAGACTATCGCCGAATATGTTACTTGTCGTCTACAAAAAAATAGAGACAATATTTTTCACGGTATTATCAACGCAAAAGAATACTATCATGTAACAATGTGCAACCCACCATTTCATCAATCCATAGAAGATGCAAATACTGGCACTAATCGAAAGTGGCAGAATTTACAAAAAGGTAAGAAAAAAATTAATGAAAAAGCCTTAAATTTCGGTGGACAAAAAGCAGAATTATGGTGCCATGGCGGCGAAGTAGCCTTTATCCGTCAAATGATTAGTGAGAGTAAAAAGTATCAAAATCAAGTACATTGGTTTACTTGTTTAATCTCTAAAAAAGATAATTTACCCAAAATAAAACTTTTTTTGAAAAAAGCTCAAGCATCACAAGTCAAAGTAGTTAATATGGCACAAGGACAAAAAATCAGCCGTTTTATTGCCTGGCACTTTTCAGCACAATAAATGCTATGCAAATTAAGTCATCTTAGTGCTATCAACAAATTATGCGCTAGCTTGAACATAATCATTATCTGTAATAACTAAGTCCCTGCCATTTTCTTTAGCAAAATATAAAAAATCATCCGCTCTTTTTAATACATCATCAATATTCTCTTCTTGTTTTCTTTGAGTAACTCCAACACTGGCAGTTATGCTTAATTCGGTACCGTCATCTAAAACAATAATTTGGCGACTGATAGCAATAGCGACTTTATTCGCTATTAGCTTAGCTTCATCTAGTTTGGTTTCAGGTAATATAGCAACAAATTCCTCACCGCCAAAGCGAGCCACTACGTCAGTTTTTTTCAATTCCTTTTGAATAACTTGGGCAATATCAACTAAAAACTTATCTCCAATGGCGTGACCATAATTATCATTAATACGTTTAAACCGGTCTAAATCAAACATAATAACCGAGTACACTTTATGGTATTCATGGCTTCTTTGCGCCAATCTTAAAAGTACCCTGCGATTGATGAGTTTTGTTAACGGATCTATGGTTGATTCCCGATAAAGTTTCATTAACATTGATAATTGCCCTACTTGCAGCCACAAACTGATACCCGCAAATAACATAAATAACCAAACATCATTAAAAAACAACCAAAAAGGTTGTTTAACTATCAATAATTTATAAATAACAAAGGGCGTAAACACACAAGCAACAATAAAAAGACCACCGCTAATGGTTAATGGAAATAACCCTAGCATAGCCAATATAAAGTAAGGCATCATACTAAATATGCTTGGCACCACATCGACAGGAACATCCTTTATAATCAACATACTAACAACAAAAAACACCATAGGTAACAAAAAAGCCAGTGGCATCACTATTCTAGCAGTACGCACCAAAGGCCATACTTTTAATGATTGCGCTAAAATAAAAAGACTAATTGACAACACCACTCTTGCAGCAAGAAGGTATGTAGCCTCTTTATTTGGAAAAAATATAAAATCAAAAAAAGAAAAAATAGGCACCGTCAAAGAAAAGAACATACACATAAACCAAAGGCGAATAGTGATATAACTGGTACGTGTGGCTATAAAATCATCGGAATGTAGCTTTGTAGAAATTAAGTCGTTTAAAGCGTATTTATCTACCGAAAAATAAGGATAAAATAACTGAGAATATGCAGAAGGTTTTCTTCTTTCATTCTGATTGTTTTTTTCCGCTAACTTTATATTTTTGTTATTCATTTTATTTCGTCTAAAAGTAAAAAAAGCCATTAATATATTTATCAAATAGTTAGTTCATTGCTAAAGTATTGTCTAACATGCCGTCATGGTACAGCTTGACAAAAACCTTAACCACATTGGGATCAAATTGAGTGCCTGAACCCGATAAAATAGCCTCTAGCGCATCTTCATGAGACCATGCTTCTTTATATGGTCGTTTACTGACTAAAGCATCAAAAACATCAACTACAGCAACAATTCTAGTAATTAAGGGAAGTTGCTGACTTGGAATCCCCTTAGGATAGCCTGTGCCGTCCCAGCGTTCGTGGTGATATAAAGCAACACCTTGCGCCAGCTTAGTACTGTCTGAATGACTCAATATTTGAGCACCAATCTCTGAATGCTGTTTCATTATCTCAAACTCTTCTGCTGTCAACTTACTCGGTTTTTGTAAAATATTGTCAGGTATACCCACTTTACCAACGTCATGAAGCATTGCTGCCTTACCATAATGGTGTGCCTCATCTGGAGGTATGCCCATCGCCTCTGCAACAATAGCTGTATAAGCTCCAAGTCTGTTAATATGTTTACCTGTGGTTGAATCTTTAAATTCCGCCACTTCAGCGAGCGTATCAATAGCTTGACCATAAGCCATTTTCAAGTTTAAGTGTAATTTAAGGGTTTCCAAAGCGTTAGCACATTGATTAGTAAACACTTCAATAAGGTTTCTGTCTTCTGGTGACAATATATGGTTAGATTCTAAGTAAACAAATCCAACGGTATGTTCATCAATAGTTAAAGGTAAAACAAGCGACCCTTGCTGTAAATTGGTAGCGGGTTCTTTATTTAAAATAATGTCAATACACAGTTGAGAAATACTATCAATTCGGCTTCTATTCTCTTCCTTATGACAAAGTGTCCCCAAACCAGATTCAATTCTGACTTCCTCTCCATTAATTGTCGCAACCATACCATCAATAGTAGAGATAAGCGCATTTTCATTTAAATGACAAAGGCCAACAATTTGCGATAATATACCATCAAAAAAATCACTCAAGGACGTCTTTGAAATTCGGTACACTTCTGGTGAGGCATCAATGATTTTTCTTAAACCGACTCTATTCAAATCAATCGCTTTTAGTTCTCGATAAGCTTTAATTGCTGAGCGAACCGTAGTGTATAACTTATCAACTGTCAGTTCAGTTTTATCTTTATAATCATCAATATCAAAATTATCAATGATGTATCGCTCTGGCGCTATCCCTGGCTGACCAGTTCGTATAATTAAACGGATCATGTGTCTGTTAAGTTCATTACGAATATATTCAACTAATTGCAAACCCGCATCGTCAGTTTCCATAACAACATCAATTAAAGCCAATGCAATATCATTATGTTCTAATAAAATTTTCTTAGCTGAAGTGGCCGAATCCGCTTCTAAAAAGAGCAGCTTACGACCATTAAATTCAAAATTTTTTAAATTAATCTTAGTTAATGTACGAACATCCTCTTCATCATCAACAATTAATACTTTCCATACATAATGGCTTGAAACATCTTTAGTTGGAGCCGAAATACTATTTTTATTTGTATTTCTATTAATAATTTTCATTTATTTTCTCCACAATAAGTAAGACACTAGTTTGGGCTAAGCATGTAATAAAACGAAATTTAACTTTCATTTTCCAACCCCATAATTTCTTGAGGAGGAAAAAGTATTTCAAAAAGGATACCATTGCCTAAACTACTTTCGCAACGAATGTGCCCCTGCATATCATTGACAACAATACAATAACAAATATACATTCCTAAACCCGTACCGTCGTTACGTGACGTTGTAAAAAACGGTTCAAATATTTTATCTACCGCAGATGCCTCCATGCCCTTACCGTTATCGCGATAAGTTAAACAGATAAAGTTATCGTCGTTACGATTTACCGCAATAGAAATTAATGCATTATTCATTAAATCATCAAAAGCATGCACAACACTATTGATTATAAGATTAGTAAGCAATTGGTCAAAGCGCCCTGGCTGACCAAAAACATTCAAATCGGTAGGACAAGATAATTCAACTGAAATTCTATGTTTAATTAATTTACTATTAAGTGTAAAAAGAACATCATCAAGCACTTCTTTAATGTTATAACGTCTAGCCTTTTCAGATAATTGATCGACGGAGGTACGTTTAAAGCTTTGAACTAATCTTGCGGCACGATTTAAATTAGATATTGCCAGTGAAGATACTGTGCTAATCGTCTTTATATTATCAAGCAAATCTTGCTCATCTACTTCTTCTTGTTTTAATAGGGTATTTAAACATGCAGAGCTTTGTTGAATTTGGCTGACCGAGCCTACAGCAATACCAATTGGCGTATTCACCTCGTGGGCAAAGCCTGCAACCATACGTCCAAGAGCACCAATCTTTTCACTTTGTACTAATTCATCTCGAGTTAACTTTAATTCATTAATATTATTTTTTAATTTTCTCCTACTTCGCTGTAGTTTTCTAAAAATAATAGGGATAACAAGCGCCATGATAATAGCCATTATCACTAATACTGAGTAGAACACTAAGCTATAAAAAGCATCAAATTTAGCTTGTTGGGTGTGAGCAAGTAAATCTGCAGAAATTGAATCTTCCACCTCTTCTAAAGCATTAATTCTATTGCTACTGTAGGTAAACCATTGTGATACATTGGATTGAAATTCATCCGAAGAAGGGTTAGATTCTAACTTACTATCCACAATTGAATCGTGTAAATTTTCAATCTTTTCTTTAAATTGATTTTGAAAAAATTGTTGATGAATAAAGTGCCTGATAATTGCCACTTTTTGGCTATCAACAGATGATTCTATTTTTTCAAATAAGGTTAAATAATTAGGAGATGCCGATAAAGAAAAACTGTCAAAATACATTTGTTGCTGTGCTGACACAGAAATAGCTTGTAAATACAAGTGAGGAGAAAATTTATGGGCTGTTAATATACCGCTAATAATTGCTCTTTCTTGCCCAGCTTTTTCTTTGCCTTTTAAAAGATCAAGGTAAGTATTACTTAGCCTAGATATTCTACTGTCCTCTGACAAACTGGGTAGTATAGAAATAATTTTAAAAAACTTACCATTTAAATCACTATAATAATTTATCGCATCTAACATCGGCATATTCAAAAAAAATGCATCTTGGCGAATAACAGGTATTTTTTCAAGTGCATTAATTGCGCTTTTCAATAGATCTTGAAAGCCATTTTTATTATCTTGACCGTTAAAATTAATAAGTAACCGAGTAATTTTATCTCGTAAAACATCTGTTTTTTGATGCTGAAGAGCTAACTCATCTGAAAATGTTGTACCTAAACTATACATATAAACAGAGGTATTCCCTCTCTCTATTTGTATTTCATGTAAAAGCGCTGTTATTTGGGTTGTTAATTGAGTAATTTGCTCAATTTGTTTCATTTCGTCAACAAAATAAGCTTTATCCTTTATGCCGATGGCAGCAAATAATAAAATGCCAAGAATAGGAAAGAGTAATATCACATAAAGTCGATTTGTATTTTGAAATTTATCTAGTAGCTTCATATTATTACACATAAAATATATTCATTGATAACAATATGTTATATTCCAAAAAGTGTCTAGATAAAAACATTATTGACTACTTAATAAAGATGAATATGAAAAATCCATTAAAAAACTTTGCAGTTTTTCAATGGGTAAAGGCTTAGAAAAATAATAACCTTGAATATAATCACACCCTAATTCTATTAGTAATTGTAACTGCTCTTTTGTTTCAACACCTTCAGCAACAACCTCTTTCCCTAACGCTTTAGACATAGCAATAATAGTAGAGACCAAAACATTATCCTCATGATTAATACAAATATCATTAATAAAAGATTTGTCAATTTTTATATAGTCAACAGGAATTCGCCGCAAGTAGCTTAATGATGAATAGCCAGTGCCAAAATCATCTAAAGCAATAGTACAACCAGCACTTCTTAATTGGTTAAAAAGTACTTCATTATTTCGTTTGTCTGGTGCTAATGCGCTTTCTGTTAATTCAAAGCACACATCACTAGGCTCTAAGCCATGAATTTTAATTATGGTTAACCAATGGTCATTCTCGCTTTGATTCAACGGAATTTCATAAATTGAACGATTTATGTTAAAAACAATATCGTTAAACCCTTGATCCTTTAATTTTTTCAGCTGAATGCAGGCTTCAGATAGCACAAACTCCCCTATTTCTACAATTAAAGAAAACTCTTCCGCAATGGGAATAAACTCGACCGGCGAAATCCATTCTCCTTGATGATTCCAACGAACAAGGGCTTCAAATTTATTTATTTTTTCATCGTTAATAGAAATAATTGGTTGATAAACAACACTCAAATGTCTATTTTTTATTGCATCAATCAATTGACGTTTCAAATTTAATTGATGACGAGCAACACTTTGCATGTCTTGAGTAAAATAGCTATAAGAGTTTCTGCCGCTGTCCTTTGCATGATACATAGCGGTTTCACCTTTTTTCATTAGCTCACCAACATCGTTTTCATCACCAGAAAATGACACAATACCAATACTTAAGGTACAACGAAGCACAGCATTACTTATGTTAAAGGGTTTACTAAATCCAATGAGAATGCGGGTAACAATATTATTTATAATTTCATTATTTTCAATGTTATTGAGTAATATAGCAAAACCATCACCACTAATTCGAGCAACGGAGTCTGTTGACTTGATATAACATTGAAGACGTTCAGCGGTTTGAATTAACAATTCATCACCAAGATCATGACCATAGATATCATTGATCTCTTTAAATAAATCTAAATCCATGTAAAGAATAGCGTATTTAGTATTATTTAATTTAGCAATGCTGACAGCATACGTAAGTTTTTCTAAAAATAAAAAGCGATTGGCGATTCCAGTCAGTATGTCAAAATTGGCTTGCTTAAAAATTTTAGCTTCGGATTCTTTTTTATTAGTAATATCAAAAAAGAAACCTACATAATTAGATACCTTATTGTTTTCATCATAAATACTATTAATCGATAACCATTCGGGGAAAATCACTCCATTTTTCTTTTTATTCCATATTTCGCCAGACCAAGCACCTGTATCATTAATCTCTTGCCACATTTGATAGTAAAAATTTTTATCATGAATACCTGCATTAAATATTCGTGGATTCTTTCCCTGTACCTCTTTAAAGCTATAACCTGAGATCCTACTAAATGCCTTGTTCACGCTGGTAATATTTCTATTCTTGTCGCAAACAATAATCGCCTCTTTACTTTCTTCAATGATTTTATTTCTTGTTTTAAGCTCGTTAATGAGTACTTGTTTTTCCATCTCTTTTTTTATCATGCCACTGAACAATAGAAATAATGACGTTACTTCTGAAATATTTTCAATAGGCTGATAATAAAGAGCCACTAAAATGGCATCAGATTTATCATCAATATTTTCTAACGGTACACCAACATAGTCACATACCCCCATATTAACCAACAAATTATAATTAGGATAAGTTATTTGGCAATTAGTTAAATGTGTACAAAGTTCTCCCTTATAAGCATTTTCACAAGGACTTGTTTTTAAAGCATAGGAAAAGTTATCTAGTGTTTTATATTGAGAAGCAACTGAGAGTGTTGTTGCTATTTCTTTGTCATCGTCTATTTTAGCAACAAAAACAAAATCAGCCCTAATCGCCTTTGCTAAAGATAAACAAATAGTTTCGATAAAATTATCAGAAATAGATTGAGATAAACTATCAATTATCGATTTTACCTGCTCTTCAACCACAATAAACCCAGTTTCTACAAATTCAAATGAGTAATTAGAACATTCATCTATAAAGGTATATTTGATTTATATCACGTAAAACACTTTTATATAATCGGGGAGCTGCTTGGTAGGTTATTAATTTGAACCGAGCTACTAGCTTAATCACTTCTTTTGATATCAATAAAGACTTTACATAACCTAAACACTGCCTATTTTTGAATGGAAAGAATAGGAAAAAATACGATTAAATATATTATGAATGCTGTGGCCCAAATCACCGATGAACTCAGATATATTAATGATAGGTTTTCTTCTACAATAAATGTAGGAAAAAATGGTATGGTACTTCGTAATAAAGTTGCGATAATAATTAAGGCTACAGCAATATTAATCCATTTATTACTGATTAAATGTCTGCCTGTATGAATAGTGCCAATAATAACCATCACCATAAATAATGATAAACCCAACACGCCAGAAGTCAAAAAATGTCTAAAATGGTTCATTCCATAAAAGCCATTATCTAAGTAATCATATCCCATTAAACCGTAACCTAAAGACATACAAAATATAATAAGAAATAACGGGAATACATAAGCTTTAAAAATAATTATTCTTGATGTTATAAAAAAATCATTTAATATATTTAATGTTGAAGCAAAGACTGCCAATCCTATCCAAGCAAGTGTTGGATTATTAGGAAATAAAAATTCAATTAGGGTAAATAAAATAACGCAAAGAATGGCTATGTTATAGCGTGGAGGTTTGGCGATAAATATATCATCAATATCATTGTACTCTAACCATTCATTAATTGTTCCTGTTGCAATGCGTCGTAAGGCTAGTAACTCTAATATCATAAAACCACCAAGAGCAACCTTTAAAATACTCAAAGCATCAGCGTCAGCCCACCCCACAATTGACGCAAAAAACCATGCCTGAATAATAACAATAGCAATAAATACTATCGCTAAACTTAGATGACGACGTTGTGGATCTAAAATTAGTGGCTTAGCTACTAAAACAATAATCCATACTAATAATGCAATGTTTGTTATGGCAACAAAATAAACACCTAAAACATCTATCATCCAAAAAGTAATACGGCCTATCACCCAAAGTGAAATAATGCCAAGTACTTTTGTTTTGGATATTGTTGTAGAATCTTCATAGATTTCTGGAATGAAAGTCAAAATAAAACCAATCATTCCTGCGCTGACAGCACCAAACATCATTTCATAAATATGCCATACCAATATATTTTGTATAGGTAATTGAATATAGCCCGACCAAACGCCTCCCCATAGTAAAATAGATAAAGCAATATATATAGGTAATAAAATAAAGAGGCCTTTAAAAGGCTCAGACAATACTGGTGTTATTTTATCAATTAATAGAATATGAATATTCTTTTTCATAACGCCTTCTTTATCATATGTTATTTACTACAGGACTTAAGTTCATTGTTAATCCAAATGTTTGTATGATTTCTGGTTGTGCTAATAATTTTGCCGTTTCGTGATAAACAAACTCATCATCACGATTTTCTATAGGTCTATTTAAAGTGAACCTATGAACAATACTACCTGGCGTGTTAGCTACTACTATAATTTTATTACTAAGTCGCACGGCTTCCATTAAATCATGTGTTATAAATAAAATAGCTGTTTTTTGTTTGGTTACGTACTGAATAAGCACTTGTTGTAATTCTCTTTTTAGCCCTATATCTAAAGCAGAAAAGGGTTCATCTAAAAAAAGCAATTCTGGGTTAATTACCATCGCTCTAGCAAAAGCAACACGTTGCCGCATTCCGCCGCTTAAGTCTTTAGGATATTTTTCTAAATCATGTGATGTTAAACCAAAAATTTTCGATATTGACTTTGCTTGCTGATAACGTTGTTTTTTATTGATATTTTGAGCTTTCAATCCAAAAGCAATATTATCTAATGCTGTTTGCCAAGGAAGTAAACGAGGCTCTTGAAACGCAATAGCAAAATTATTAAAGGTATTATTAATAACACCATCATTAACCGTTAATAATTTAGCGCAAAGGTGTAGTAACGTCGTTTTTCCACAACCACTAGGGCCAACAATAGCAATAACTTCTCCTTGCTCTAAATCGAAATCAATGTTTTTCAATATTTTAATTGGACCAAAACTATGATTAAGTGATGTTACTTGCAAATAAGGTTTTGCTGATGAGTCACTTATTGTTGATTTCACTCCCTCCATTGTTCCACCTCGCGCTTAATAGGTTCCATCAAAAAATATTCAATAAACAATAACGAAATGACTAACATTAAAACTAATGCTAATGCGCCTTCAGTATCTAGTTGACTACGAGTTACGGCTAATTCAGCACCAATTCCATTAGCACTAGAAAGTAATTCTGCCATTACCACTATTTTCCAACTCATTCCTAACGCAGCAATCCATGATGGGAATACATAAGAAAACACATGAGGAAAATAAATATCTTTTATTTTCATTAATAAGGGGGCATGAAAACTTTCAGCCATTTCCTTCAAATTATTTTCTAACGTGCGAGTTCCTTGCAACGCACCAATAAAAACAATGGGAAAAGATGCAACTACCACGGTAAATATAACAGCTTGATCTCCCATACCAAACCAAATCATAGCCAAGACAATCCATGCAATAGGTGGCATCCCCATAAAAATAGTAACAAGAGGACGAGTCATTATTGACGCAGTAATAAATAACCCCGCCAAAAAGCCTAAACAGGAACCTATAACAACCGAAATAACAACTCCCCATAAAGCACGTTGAATAGTTATTTTCATTTCTTGCCAAATACCTTCATTAGACAACATATTGACAAGACGCAAAAATGTATTACTAGGGGCCGGTAATACAAGCTCACCGAAAATCTGGTATCCAAACTCCCACAGTGCGATAAAAAGAAAAATACTAGTGATAGCTCCCCAGCCACTCCATAAGTATCGCGGAAACTTTTTAAAGACATTAAAAATCATCATAAATATTATATATTACCAAATAGGGTAATTAGCATTTGATATTAATCCATTTTGGCTTTAATAGTAGCATAAAAACTAATAAAATCAGTCCATTCCATGCTATACCTCCAGCACCTTCACTTTGATCTCGTTCAATAGCTCCTAATGAATTGGCTACTGGCGCAACAACCACTTTCACCTTATCTGTTTTCATTGTTAAGTTACGTTTCTCCGCAATAGAAATAATTATCTCTAAAGTATTATCATCAAGTCTATTCCATTGTGAGCTTGGTAATAACGTAAACTTTTCACTACCGTCGTCTTGCAATTCTAAGGTATAAACTAAAAGTAAATTATTGGTAGGTAAAATACTTGAGTATTGTAATTGTAGGGTAATATTTTCTTCATGTGAACTAGCTAAAGCACTTACCGAAACTTGCCCAAAAACATAATCTAATCCAGGTTCCCCAAGAGTTGAGTCAACAAATTCAGTTTCCTCTGTAGAGGTAGCTGTATCGGTATCAACCACCATTAAATCTGATAATACCTCAGTTAAACGCCAATGTTCTTCAACCTGTATGGTCACCGTTTCACCTGACAATATATCGGCAGTTGTGGCTAAACCTGCAACACCACCCAGCAAAGGAAACCCCGCAGCTTTTTGTGAATTATTAGCATTATCTCCGAATTCAAGCGCATCAATAACACTGTCGTTATCACTATCTAATGGGTTATTAAAGTCCCCTCCTAATTCTTCAATATCATTAATAGCATCACCATCAGTATCTAAAATGTTGGGATTTAAACCTAGCGCCATTTTATCAGTATCACTAATACCACTGCCTGTACTATCACTACCATCTATACGCGCCCAGCCTGTCATTACAGGAGCTATAGTCATAGGGAAAACATCGGTTATTTGTGTACCAAGTACACCATCTTGGCTGCCATCGATTTCAATATCAATAGTGTCAATAATCAACTCATTGCCCGTTTGTATTATAGTAAAGGTTGTTGATGTTTCTTTGCGCGGACTACCTACATTGGGGTTATAAATTTGAAAGCCATGTTCTAGTGTGTAAGTTCCATCACCATTATCAGTAAAGTAGACAATATTTTCATCAGGATCAACATTCCCTATATCTTGAATTTCATAGTCGAAACCTACTGATAACGTAGTACCTTCAATTCTTGCCACACCATCATCAAAATCCCATACCCAACTAACATCTTTAATACCTGTACCTAGGGTAATGTAGCTACTAGCGCTACATACTCCAGGGCACCCTAACATGGTAATGCGATATTCCCCTGTATATTGACCTGTTATACCAGCAGTTCCCTCACTCGCTATACACAATGATGTACTGCCAAGTAATAATAAAATAACAGAAATATAATATTTATACATAATTAAGCCTTACCTAAATTTTAAATTACCAATGAAAAGTTAAACCCGCAGATACATTAAAGTCTGGACCAGGAATAAAGGTCGGCACATTAGGATCATCAGCAGAAAACCCTCGAACAACATAAGCAGTTTGATATGTTTCACCTGTTAAGTTTTGTGCATCAATAAAGAAATTCATCCTTGCGCTAGGTTGCCAAGTTAGCTTTGCACCTAATAAAGTATATGAATCTTGGGTAAGACCTGCGTTTATATGATCAACATAAGTTTCTTTAGGCTGCCAACGAACATTAAAACTGAAAGACAGTGTTTCAGAAAAGCCATAGCCTACTTCACTATACAGTAAATGCTCAGGCACCCCTGCTATACGTTTTTTATCATAACGTCCACCATCAAAAGTAAAGTCGCTCCAGTTATAAATTAACTTAAAAGTTATGTAATCAGATTTATGAAAAACACCTTCTACAGTGTTAGCGTTTATCCCTAGTTCAATTCCTTGGTGTTTTGTATCATGATCGTAATTAACCGTAGTACCATCAATCGCAAAATCTTGTACTTCAGAAATTAATTCATCTTTAACTTGTGCATAATAATAACTAGCTTGCCAACTAAAATAAGGGGTTTGCCTTTGAGTTCCTATTTCAAAAGTTTTGGCTGTTTGCATTTTTAAGTCATTTATTTGCAAGTATGCATTGAGTGGATCATTAGGATTAGGGCTACTGATAGCCAATTGCCAAAAGGTGGGGGATTCTGATGATTTACTTATATTTGCATAATAACGATAATTATCTTCTTGATTATAAACAATACCAATTTTAGGATTTAATGCTGAGTAGTTAAAAGTGCTATTTAATATGCCTGCATTAAGCTTATCTATAATTTCTCGCTCATTTTGTACCCACTGTAAAGCAGCAACAATATTTAACTTGGCAGTAAGCGCATGTTGTATTTGTGAACCTATAACAAGATTGCTAGCATTTTGATCTACATCAGAAAATTTTTGTAATAAACGGCCATCAGAAGGGGCTATACTATAATATTCTCTAGGTAAAAAACCTTTATTGGCTGATATAAATAACTGATAGTCTGTATCTAATTCAGTATCTTGATAAGCATTATAGTTCAACACATAATCAAGCCCATAATTAGTCGACTCTGTATTGGTTTGTATTACTGGATTTTTAAATTCATCATCAACTTTTTCAGCATAAAACCCCAATGATTGCTCTGTTTGATTCGTTGTCCATAAGGTTTTATTTGCTAACCTAAATTGTTGAGTATCTCTATGCGGATCACGGTTACGAATATTCATAAATTGATCAAATGAACTATCATTATCGCCTAATACCGAACGAGGATCAGAAATACTACGTTCCTTACTCAATAAAAATGGCATTTCAAAATTATTATTTGTCCAGTTTACATAAGTTCTATTCGTTAGATTTTTTATATCCCAACTTATATTCAGCATTAAATTATTTCGTTTAGCTTCGCTATGATCTCGCCATCCATCCCCCTGACTATGACTAGCCTGTAAATAATAATCCCAATTTTTTTCTTGATTTTGTAAACGCAGACCTAATTTTTTTAATTGATAAGATCCTAATTCAATACTTGCTGATGAACGAGTATTATTCAGAGCATTTCTAAGACTAAAATCAATCGCTCCCCCAAGCGTTGTTGCACCATAGCGATTGGCATTAGCTCCTCTATAGACTGAAATTGACCGCGCTTGTTCAGGGTCAAGTAACCCTAAAATAAATGAACCATCTGCTTGATTTAGTGATAAACCATCATAAAGTAACTGTATCCCTCTGCTAACGGGGTTATCTTGAATACCTGAGCCACGAATGTTAATTCTAGGTTGATCATTACCACCAAAAAACTCTTGCACAATAATACCCGGCTCATTTATTAGTACTTTTGCTACTGAAGATTGGCTCCCTTTAAATTTTTGCAGATCAATAAAATTAGTCCCCCCGGCAACTTCATTAAGTAGTGCTTGCTCGGGATCAAGTGTATTTTTATCTCCATAAACTGTTATGGTTTCATCTTCTTTAACTTGTTCTATCTCTATAACTTTTTTAGTTGTAGTCGTTTTTTTTTCTAATTTAAGTACTTCTTCATTGCTAGCATAAGTAGTTTGAGTCATTAAAAGAGCAGAAAATAGAAAAAAAGAAAAAGCCTTTTGCTGGGTAAGCATATTTATATCCTAATGATGAAAATAGAGAAACTAACCAGCATAAAAACAAAATATACACTGGTTATTATTTTTCATTAATTAAATGAACCTATTTGCTTGATTCTTTTTTAAACGTAAAGCAAAAGTAAGTAAACTTGGTAGTAGTAACCAGAAAAAGCTTCCCCCACTACTACTGCCATCATCCGTATTACTTGTTTTTTGAGTTACTTCAAGATTAAAGGCAGGTAAATCAATACTGGTAAAACTATCACTAGCAGTAATAACAATATCTGTTGAACTACCTATGTCTGTACTGGTTGGTGTGCCACTTAACTCGCCTGTTGTCGTATCAAAGCTTGCCCAACTCGGTTTGTTACTAATACTAAAAGTAAGCGTATCTCCATCGTCATCTATCGCTGTTGGAATAAAACTATAAGCAATATTTTCCTCAATGCTAATATTCGGTTCACCTTCAATAACGGGGGTATTATTAATTACGCTTGCACGGTCACTTTCAGTGTGTGCCAACACAATTTGATAACGCCCCATATTTGAGTAGATTTCGCCACTTACGGGTCTTACGTTTAATGGGTCAACAAAATTCTTTGCATCTTCAGATGAATAAAATGAGGTTGTAGAGCCGCGTTCATGGGTAATAGTAATTGTTTTACCATCCTCATGAAACTTAGTAATAACATCTTCTATTTCTGGCTGCCAAGCAATGGGAGCAACCGCTGTAGGAGTGATACCATCATCAGCATAAGTAGTATGCTGTGCCCAAATATCACGTAATCTAATAACTTTAAGTCCTTGTGGAACACCATGCTCAAAATACATTTCATAACTTGCATCATCAGCTAAGTCTTCACCAACAAAGTTATTAGCAGTGGCTAAGGCTTCTAAATCGGCTAAGCTAGAAATACTCGCACTAGTAAAATCATTACCAAATAAAGCAATACCACGGCTTGTGTAACCACTATTATCAATAAAATCAGCGACAAATGCTTTTTCTGTTTCAAGGTTTGATGCTAACTCATCTCGCTTAGCAATACTCGTCTCTACATAACCTTCATACTTTTCCACTTTAGCTGTATATGCATCAATATCACCTGTGTTTCCCTCTGCAATCGCAGTATCAAGTAATGTCTGATTTTCAGTTACAAGTTGCTCATACTTTTCTATTTTGGCTTCATTGGATTCAATAGCATTTTCAGCACTAGTTATTTTATTTACAACTTTTTCAATACCTTTATAGGTGTCATAATCAGAAAAACTTGAGCTAATAAAGTATTGAAAAGTGCCAAGATCATAAATGTAAGGTTTGCCATTAGGAGCAGTAACAGGTAATAGTTTATCTGCATTTTTGCTTTCTTCTGACATTTGCCAAATAGATGTTTCACCTTCTATCCATTGTGGCTCTAGAGGAACAGCTTCACTGTCCATTGCCGGGATCATTTTTATAGTAATACTTTCAGCTTCAGGCGTACCATAGTTAATTATATACCCTTCATAATAATCTATTCCTCTGAAAAAGGTTTCACCATTCAATGGTTTAACAGTCACTTTCTCATTGCTTGAAAGAGACATATTATTAAATAGATCTCTATTATTAGCAGCATCACCTGCCTCTAACGCATCAATAATTCCGTCATTATCACTGTCTAGAGGCATGGCCCAGTTATCACCAATTTCGTCTAGATCTGACATACCATCAGCATCAGTGTCCGTTGAGCCAATCAATAAACCAAGTTCTTGAGATATAATATCAGGCAAGCCATCATTATTGAGGTCAGTAGTGATTTTAGTCATTTTATCACTATTCCAATAAGGAGAAACACGAAGCGGAAATACACCACCAGGACCTTCTGATGTTGCAGGTAAAACAACACCAGGTACATTATCTGTAGATTTACCATCTGCACCTAAAATACCATCTGGCGCTTCATCTAACGTGGTTATACTTAAATAACCATTTTCATCTTTGCTTATTTCATATTTAGCTTCAATTTTCCCCATAGGAAAACCAGCCATAATAAGATAAATTTGAAGATTAAACGAAGCAGAATAAGTGCCATCGCCATTATCAACAAAAGTACCTTTCATTTGCTCTACATCAGTCACTCCCTCTAAATCTGGCGGAGTAGCTTCACCATCAACTCTCTCACGGTCAGGGGAGTAAATTCGATAAGGGGGTGTCGCAAAAAAATTCAGTGCTGCTAAATTTGAGCTACCAAAAGTAATAGTTTTAGTATCAAAATCCCACAACCAGTAGGTTTTGTTCATGTTCCAGCCTAAAATACCATAAGTAGAACCATCTTCATTACGAACCTGACGCGCAAGTGATGAAAATCCACCTTCACCTGAGCCTGGGGTTGCCATAATTAATTCATGTTTACCAAAATACTGTCCTGTTAAATTCGCGGTGCCTGCCTGAACATTTACACCGTAGCCAAGAGAAAGAATAACGGAAACATAGTTGATAATTTTAAGAAGAGATTTTTTAGGTTTATTTTTACTCATTAAATACTCCAGTGATGTTATTAAAACATTTGAGAATAGATTTACTTGTGATCCAAATATGAATTTTTAACTATATTCATAGTGATTTTATAAAGTGCCTTTATATTTATGAATATAAAGGCACTTTATTATTGAACTAAAACAATAGGTTATTCAGCGATTGCTGAGCCACTCCAGTCAGGTTCAGCGCCCAAAGGGAAGGGATCAGAAGGTGGTGATAATCGCTCTCCAGCTACACCATCACCGTCTGAATCTAGTGTAATAATGCTTAAGTTGTCCCCCACTTGTGAAATCTCAAAAATTGTATGGGTATCTACTTCTGGGTTACCATAAAGTCCATAAGCAGCCTTAAAATGATAATCTACTGTATAAGTACCATCACCGTTATCAGTAATAGGAAGAGTTTGACTAGTAGCACTCCCTATTTCAGTAGAAAAATAGTTAATGTTCAAAAAAGGCAATGAAGGTGGGCTAATATGTGCGTCTTCAATAGTGACTGTGCTATTATCAAAGTCCCATGACCAATCTTTAATTCCGCTTTGCCCTTGGATTACATTAACAACTGGCGCAACACTACTACGAACAGTAAGTTGGTATGTACCGTTGTAACTTCCTGTAATGCCTGATGTGCCAGCCACAGCTATTGTTGAAGAGACCAAGCCTGCTAGTATGCATAAGGGTAAATATTTCTTAATTTTCATTGTAAAACTCCTGTTTAAATAAAAGTGAAATAATGATTAACGATAACGCGAATAGGAATACGAACTGTTATCGTTTAATAAGTTAACATAATTATTAAACAATTCGCCTTGATAATTATCAAGGCTGATCATCAAATAAACTTTTTTTAAAGATAGAGTATTGAGTGTCACCCTAAAAGTAATTAAGAGTGAATAAAATTTTGAAAAAACATTAGGGGGCTGATGTATAATAAAAACCTTTATCAGGTAATTTTCCGCCAATTAAAGCAGGCGTACGTTTATGTAATATATTGAAAAAAAACTCCAATTCTTTTCTTGCTTTCAAAGCTGATACATCTTCAAACTGACTCGTTTTCATTGATTCTGAAACTGCCTCAGGCACTAGCATTTCGATACGGTTAGCAACCATCTTTCCTGCTTCAACTGGATTATCAAGACACCATTGTGTTGCTTTTGTGTATTCTTCGGTAAAGCGTTCAATAATATAGGGTGATAGTTTATTATTAATAACTGCCATACCTGCTTGAGGAATTCTTGCTTCACGTTTTAATAAACGGCCCCATTCTTTTTGTAGATCTACGCTACGATAAAGATCAGGAGCAACAATATTTACAGGAAAGGTTTTTGTTTTATTTAAAGCCATTGAAACAGCAGGCTCTACTAATAAGGCGTGGTCAACACGACGCATAATTAATAACTGCATGGCATCTAATGGATTAGACACATAACGAAGCTGAAAATCTTTTTTTGGATCTAGACCTTGCCGTTCTGCTAATTCTGAAAAAATAAGTTCTGGCATATCACCACGAAAAGGCATCGCAATTTCTTTGTCTTTAAAGTCAGCTAATGTTTGCAACCCCTGTTCTCGAGATATCATCCATAAAATTCCCCATATAGACACATTTAATAATTTAATATCTACCCCTCTGTTATAGAGGTTTGCAGCAACATTCGTTGGGGTTGCAATAAAATCAGTTGTACCATTTAATGCTAATGCTCTTAATTGGTCAGGATTACGCCACACAATAAATTTTAGTTCATCGGTAACATCAATCAAAGCATTAGATTCAACCATTCTAATTAATGGATTTGAAACAGTAGCAAAAGGCCCCGCCAAAGTGATTAATGGTAATTTTTCTAAAGCATTAACTGAGTTGATAGACAATATTAAATAGCTAATAAATAGATTCTTAACAAACTTGATTTTATGCATAAGTATTCCTCTTTATTTTCATTCATGAGTAATACCAATTTGATTAAATTTCTTCCCAACTCAGAGCTTCATTAGCGAGCTTA
>CBDLPA010000007.1:0-222307 GCA_965305135.1 uncultured Colwellia sp. | reverse complement strand
GGAACGGGCACTTAGTTCAATTTAATTTATTCTTATCCCGAGCTGAGGTTAACTAGGGTTTGCTGAGCTTTACTGATTTTTTGCAGCAGGTTGATAAACGCTGTCTTACGGATTTGTTTAAATGCTTCTTGCTCATTCTACATTTATCAACCACACATAGTTTTTACTATTAAGTGATTCATGAATAGAGGAGTTAGAATGCTGAATTTTTTAAATTATATCAAAAAAAGATGAATATAGTGTTTAAATATTACATTTATCTTTTTAATAAGTTGCTAGCATACTAAGGCAAGTGATTGATCTAATTTTGCAGTAACGTAATCAGAAGTTGAACGGTATTTAGATTAAAGAAATTCATAGCAAACTGATAACATCACAAAATGAATGAAATATAGAATAACTTATATTTAACTCATTTTGTTTGTTCTAAGCTCGCTACTGTAGCTCTAAGTTGAGCAATTCATTATTTCAATTGGTATTAATCCAAATGGAATGGCGTAATATACTTAAAATTAAAGTATTCTAATAATTTCACCGTTCTGGGTACCCACCTTTGACACCAAAACCAACATAAATTACCAATTTCTAATAATAATAAATTTTCAATGATCATTTTTTAGCTACTTTACCCACTTATGATCCACAAAACTCCACAAATTCATCTACTTCCTGCATTTCTTTATCTAGCCCTTTATTTTACTGGTTTTTTGACCAGTGTCTCTAGCCATTTTTTCCCTATTATTCTCTTGACATAAGTTTGCATTAGTCACTAAACTGTATCATTGTGGTAAAAAGTGGGTAATTGTGGATCTTAGATGATCACTCTTATGAAATAACCTGCAAAAATTTCAGTTGATAAGGTAAGTTTAAAGCGATGTTCCGAGGCGCAAGTGCGATAAAGCTTGATAGCAAAAACAGAATCACGATACCCACGCGGTATCGTGAAGAGCTGCTTGCTGATTGCCAAGGAAAAATGGTGTGTACGGTTGATATTCAACATGCCTGTTTATTACTTTACCCTTTACCTGAATGGGAAGAAATTGAATTAAAATTGTGCAACCTATCTAGTATGAATCAACAAGAACGCTTGTTACAACAAGTATTGCTAGGTAATGCCACTGATTGCGAAATGGATAAAAATGGTCGTTTATTATTGAACAGTCCATTAATTAAGCATGCGGGGTTAGAAAAATCGATCATGCTTGTAGGGCAACTGAAAAAATTTGAAATTTGGAGCGAGTCTGCTTGGGAAACTCAAATGCAGCAAGGTATTACTAAAATTCAATCAGGTGAAATTGAATTAACTGATCGTTTGTTAGATTTATCACTATAAAAGTAATTTAAATAAAAAGGTTATAAAAAGAAAATAATGGAATTAGATAAAGCACATATTTCTGTTTTATTAACCGAAGCGGTCGATGGTTTACAAATTGACCCTGATGGTTGCTATATCGACTGTACTTTTGGTCGAGGTGGTCACTCGTCACTTATTCTTTCTAAATTATCATTTAAGGGGCGATTGATTGCCATAGACCGTGATCCTAGTGCCATAGCAGCAGCAGAGAAATTTAAAGACGATGCACGCTTTCTTATAGAACATCAAGGTTTTGCTAATTTGGCTGAAATTGCACAGCAACATGAATTAATGGGCAAGGTTGACGGAATTTTATTGGACTTAGGCGTTTCATCTCCTCAGCTAGATGAAGCAGAACGAGGCTTCAGTTTTATGAAAGATGGCCCGTTAGATATGCGTATGGATACTACACGAGGACAAACGGCTGCAGAATGGCTGGCGGTAGCAGATGTAGAAGATATTACTTGGGTATTAAGAACCTTCGGCGAAGAAAAACATGCTTGGCGTATTGCGAACGCCATTGTTGATGCGCGTGATGAGTCACCATTTACGCGTACTAGTCAATTAGCAAAGTTAATAAAAGCAACGGCTCCACAACGAGAAATAAAAAAACATCCAGCAACTCGTAGTTTTCAAGCGATTCGTATGTATATCAATAGCGAACTTGAGCAGATAGAGAAAGCACTGGCAGCGAGTTTATCTGTTTTAGCTGAAAACGGTCGTTTAGTGGTGATAAGTTTTCATTCATTAGAAGATAGATTAGTAAAACAGTTTATGAAAAAACATTCTCAAGGTAAGAAAGTTCCGAGAGGATTTCCTGTTAGTGAGGAAGAATTGAATAAAGGTAAAAAATTGGCGCTAGTTGGTCGTAAATTAAAACCTAGCAAAAGTGAAGTTGAAGAAAACGTTCGCTCTCGTAGCTCAGTATTACGTATAGCGGAACGCTTACCTCATAGTGTGGATTAGTTTTGGTAAACCAAAGGGTAGCGCCAAGAAAAACACCATCAAATCAGTTGTTGGTATTGGAAATTTGGCAAGATATTGTTGAACATTTTGTTAGTTATATTTTATTGTTCTTGGTAATAATTTCTGCTTTTTCAGTAATTTATTACACACATGTTAACAGACAGAAAACCAGTGAATTAGAACAGCTTTATACACAAAGAGACGAGTTAGATATTGAATGGCGTAATTTGTTATTAGAACAAAATAGCCTAGCAGAACATAGCGCGATAGAGAGTCGAGCAAAAAAAATGCTGAATATGAAGCGCCCTGATGCTGATTCAGAAATAATTGTTACGTTAAAGTAAGTCGTTTATCGCAACAGTGAAATGTTAGACCTAAACAACCATTAAGCACAGAGTTAAATGAAGAAAATAGCAAATAACCGCAGTAGTCAACCAACAACCACCGCATGGCGTTACTACGTTGTGATAGGTATTGTTGTCTTGATTTATGGTGGATTACTTGCACGCACTGCTTATATTCAAATTATAGAACCCGATATGTTAAAACAGCAGGGCGATTTACGCTCTATGCGTGTCGCTGCCAACACGGTACAACGCGGTTCTATTGTTGATAGAAATGGTGATGAATTAGCGATTAGCGTGCCAGTAGAAACTGTTTGGGCTGATCCTAAAATAGTGATGGATAATAAAGCACTTGCTATGACCAAGCATTGGCAGGCACTTGCTGATGTATTAGGTAAAGATGTAAAAAAATTAACTGCGCGAGTTATGCGTAATCCTAGTAAGCGTTTTGTTTACCTTGAACGAAAAATATCGCCAGCAATGGCCAAATATATTCGCGAGTTAAAAATACCAGGCATTCATTTACGTAAAGAATCGAAACGTTTTTATCCCACAGGTGAAATCAGTGCGCATATTGTTGGCTTTACCAATGTTGATGACAAAGGCATTGAGGGCGTTGAGCGAGTATACGATGAAATATTAACAGGTAAAGGTGGTAATAAACGTTTTAGAAAGGATGCTCAAGGTAGAAAAATTGAAATACTTTCTGTAGAAAAAGCGCAAGCGGCACAAAATGTTACTTTAACGATTGATCAACGCATTCAAGCGATTGCTTATAAAGAGTTAAAAGGTGCGGTACAAGCGTTTAAAGCAACCTCTGGTTCTGTTGTTGTTGCTGATATTCATACAGGTGAAATATTGGCACTGACTAACAGCCCGTCGTATAACCCAAATAATCGCACTAATACTGCCGTCCATCGTTTTAGAAATCGTGCTATTACTGATATTTACGAGCCAGGCTCAACCATGAAGCCATTGACAGCATTAACGGCTTTAGAATTTGGTTCAGCTAACGAAAGTACTATTATTGATACTAGCCCAGGTTGGATGCGTTTAGGTGGCAGACGTGTTAATGATCCTATCAATCGTGGAAAATTATCAGTGGAAGATATTTTGGTCACTTCCTCTAATATGGGTACAACTAAGTTAGCACTTTCAGTGCCTAAAGCCTTTTTATTAGACCGATTTTTTGATGCTGGTTTTGCTGACAGTACAGGTACAGACCTAGTTGGTGAAAGTTCTGGCATGATGCATGATAGACAACGTTGGTCTGAGTTTGAATTAGCAACGCTTTCTTGGGGATATGGTTTGGCTATCACGCCAATGCAGTTAGCGCGTTTTTATGCCACGTTAGCTAATGGTGGCATCAAACATGAGCTATCTATCGTGAAACGGGATGCCCAAGACGCAGGCGAGCGGGTATTTTCTAAGAAAAACGCTGAAATTGTGACTCAAATGCTAGAAGCTGTTGTTGATGAACATGTGCAGAAAGCAAAAATAGAAGGCTACCGTGTTGGTGGTAAAACGGGCACGTCTTTTAAGGCGGTAGCTGGCGGCTATGGCAATGATTATGTTGGCCTTTTTGCAGGTGTAGCTCCTATGTCTAATCCACAGGTGGTTGTAGTCGTGGTGATTAATGATCCTGGTGGCGATTTATATCACGGTGGTGAAGTGGCTGCGCCAGTGTTTTCTCGTGTGATGAAAGGAGCGCTACAAGTCTTAAATATTACACCAGATGCGAGTGAAAAATTGGCTGCTAGTCATCAGTTTTCTGCAGAGGGGGCTGATGATGCTTAATACCCCAATTAACAAGCCTAATACACAATCCATTATTCCAGTGTTAAGTCGTTTTAATATTACTTGCCCCAACAATATTAAATTATCAACTTACCACGGTGATTTAACGAATGATAGCCGTGCGATAAGTAGTGATGCTAATGCTGGCGATATATTTTGTGCCATTATTGGTCATACTCAAGATGGACGACAATACATTGAACAAGCAATAGCTAATGGGGCAAAATTAGTTTTGTCTGAATGTGAAAATAAAAGTGACCATGGCAGTGTTCGCTTTATTGAAACAGCACATGAGCCAGTTGCTGTTGTTAGTTTCTATGCATTAAACAACATTTTATTTAAGGTGGCGAGTGCCTACTACCAAGCCCCAGAAAATAATATGACCATGATTGGTATTACAGGGACTAATGGTAAAACCAGCAGCAGCCAGCTACTTGGGCAATTATTAACCCGCTGTGGCAAACCTTGTGCCATTATCGGTACCAACGGTGCAGGTATGGTTGATGATCTAAAACCTCTAGATAACACCACGCCTAGTGCAACAGACTTAGTGCAATTATTTTCTCGTTTTAATCAACTAAGTGTTACTAATAAAAAAGATGCAAACAGCCTCGAAGAAAAAATAACGCATATTGCGATGGAAGTGTCGTCTCATGCATTAGCTCAAGGTCGTGTGATGGGTAGTACTTTTGATATTGCCGTATTCACTAACTTAAGCCGCGATCATTTAGACTATCATCATACGATGGCTGATTATGCCTCGGCGAAAGAACTGTTATTTACTCATGATGATAATCAAGTTGCCGTATTAAATGGTGATGATGAACAAGTACAACGTTGGCTAAAAAACTGGGCAAAAATAGAAACGTTATCTGTACAAAATATGTGGTTTTATGGCCGAAATGATTTCGTAAAACAACAAACTCAATTTGTAAGTTGTTGTGCAATTAAACACCATAATCAAGGTGTTGATTTTACATTAAACACTCATCTTGGCGATATAAATATTCATAGCCCATTACTGGGCGATTTCAATATTGACAACCTATTAGCTGTTATTGCTGTGTTGTTAATTGAAGGCATTTCTTTAATAACCATTGCTGAAGCAATAAAGTACATTAAACCAGTTGCTGGGCGTATGGAAGCCTTTTTGCCAGTCAATTTAGGTACAGCAGCCACAAGCGTTGTTGATTATGCCCATACGCCTGATGCGTTAGAAAAAGCTCTCATTGCCTGCCGTCAACATTGTCACGGAAATTTATTGGTTGTTTTTGGCTGTGGTGGCGATAGAGATAAAGGTAAAAGGCCATTAATGGCAAAGGCTGCACAAAAATATGCAGATTATCTTGTGGTGACTAGTGATAACCCTCGTACTGAAGATCCTATGGCGATAATCGAAGATGTGTTAGCTGGGCTTGATGAAAAAAGTCGTGTAAATGTCATTGTTGATAGAAAACAAGCGGTATTAGACACCTTAGCAAAAGCGCAACCGAACGATGTTGTGTTATTGGCTGGTAAAGGGCACGAAGACTATATTATTTGGGGACATGAAAAGATTGATTATAACGAACGTCAAGTAGTTCAAGATTTCTACACAAATTTACCTAAACAGATAGTTGCAGGTGAGCAAGCATGATCAATTTATCCTTATCTACCATTGCAACGGCTATGAAAGGTCGATTAATTTGCCATGAATCATTACGAGACATGGAGATCAATAATCTTGTTACTGACTCGCGAGCATTAATTCGAAAAGGTAATACTCAACAAGAAATAACAAAGCTAGAAAAGAAAACCAATGCTTTTTTAGCACTCAAGGGGCCAAATTTTGATGGGCATCGTTTTGTTCAACAAGTGATTGAGAAAGGTTGTCAGGTAGTTATTGTTGAACAACAAATAACAGAAATAGAGCGTGACAAGGTTGCTCAAATTATTGTTGATGATACGCGTATCGCACTAGGGCAAATTGCTCGTTATGTAAAACAACAAATTGCTCCAAAAACCGTGGGCATTACTGGTAGTAGCGGTAAAACAACGGTTAAAGAAATGTTGGCTGCCATTTTGTCGCGTTTAGGTAATGTATTGGCCACAGAAGGTAATTTTAATAATGATATTGGCGTACCCTTAACTTTATTGCGTTTAGAGCCTAAGCATGATTTCGCCGTAATTGAAATGGGGGCAAACCATATAGGTGAAATAGCCTACACTAGCGATCTAGTGAAACCAGATGTTGCTGTGATCAACAATATAGCTGCTGCGCATTTAGAAGGTTTTGGTGACTTGTGTGGTGTAGCAAGAGCTAAAGGTGAAATTTTTGCAGGTTTATCCCAACAAGGCACGGCCTTGTATAACATAGATACTAAGTATGCAAATAAATGGCTGTGGCGCTTAACAGATAAACAGGTACGAACTTTTTCTTGTGCAAATGCTCGGCTCACTGATACTCCCACTAATGCTGACTGTTACAGCGAAAATATTGTATTAGATGAAAATGGCTGTGCTCAGTTTGATATGCAAACATCACTGGGACAATGTGTTATTAAGTTAACCATACCTGGGGTGCATAATGTTTGTAATGCTGTTGCTGCGGCGTCTGCCGCTATTGAATGTGGCGCAAGTTTACAAGACATTCAACTTGGTTTAGCACAAATGTCGCCAGTGAAAGGGCGTTTAAATATTTATCACCTTAAAGGCACTTCATTAAGTGGTGACATTAAGTTAATTGATGATACCTATAATGCTAATGTTGAATCAATTAAAGCGGCTATCGCTTTACTTGCTGGATATAAAGGGCAGCGTATTTTAGTGCTAGGTGATATGGCTGAACTTGGCAGTGATGCACGAAGTTATCATCAAGAAGTAGGCGAATATGCTAAAGAGCAGGGGATTGAGGTATTACTTACTTTAGGTGTGTTAAGTCAAAATACTAGTGATGCTTTTGCGCGAGAAAATGAAGCGTTTAGTGAACATTTCAACGACAAAACCATGCTCGAAGCACGTTTATTTTCTGTCTTAACAACAGAAAATAAACAAGCACAGCCACAACATATTTTAATTAAAGGATCACGTAGCGCACATATGGAATATGTAGTTGAAGATATTATTGATTGGCATGAAAAACAACAAACAAAAGATCAAAATTCAAATTTACTTGATACAACCAAACAGGATATTGCTTAATGTTACATTGGTTAGCTGAATATTTAACTCAGTACTATAGCGCGTTTCATGTTTTTTCATATTTAACTTTCCGCGCCATTGTTAGTACGTTAACTGCGTTATTTATTTCGCTTTATTTTGGTCCTAAGTTAATTAGCTACCTGCAAAAAATGCAGATAGGGCAAACTGTACGTGACGATGGCCCTGAAAGTCATTTATCTAAATCGGGTACACCAACCATGGGCGGAATACTTATTCTCGCGTCCATTGTTGTTAGCGTATTGTTATGGACAAATCTAGAAAATATTTATGTTTGGGTGGTTTTGTTTGTTGTAGTTAGTTTTGGCATTATCGGTTTTGTAGATGATTATCGTAAAGTGATTAGAAAAGATTCTAATGGATTAATTGCTAAGTGGAAATATTTTTGGCAGACAGTGATTGGTTTGGCAACGGCATTCTTTTTATATCAAATATCACACCCCGAACAAACATTTTTACTGATCCCGTTTATCAAAGACGTTATGCCACAGTTGGGTATGTTTTATATTGTTTTAACTTATTTTGTGATTGTTGGCACCAGTAATGCGGTTAACCTAACAGATGGTTTAGACGGCTTAGCAATTGTGCCCACTATTATGGTCGCAGGTGCTTTTGCCTTATTCGCTTATGTTACAGGTAATGTAAATTTTGCAGGGTATTTAAATATTCCTTATATCGCCATGACCTCAGAGCTTGTGGTTGTTTGCACGGCAATTGTTGGTGCGGGTTTAGGGTTTTTATGGTTCAACACTTATCCTGCACAAGTTTTTATGGGGGATGTTGGTTCCTTAGCACTTGGCGCAGCACTTGGTGTTATTGCCGTATTGGTTAGGCAAGAATTAGTATTATTTATCATGGGTGGCGTTTTTGTTATGGAAACGGTGTCAGTGATATTGCAAGTTGGCTCATACAAAATGCGTGGTCAAAGAATATTTCGTATGGCGCCAATTCACCACCATTACGAGTTAAAGGGCTGGCCAGAACCAAGAGTTATTGTACGTTTCTGGATTATATCATTCATTTTAGTTTTGATTGGTTTAGCCACACTGAAATTGAGATAAATACTCAGGTATTCGTTAAATATTTATAAAAGCACAAACATTGAGAAAGAAATGACATTGTTAGCCGAGTTAAAACATAAGAAAATAGTAGTGCTAGGCGCTGGTATCACAGGTATGTCCTGTGTACGGTTTCTTAGTGCTCAAGGTTTGTGTTTTGCTGTTAATGATTCGCGAGCTAACCCTTTTTCACATCGTTATAGCGAACAACAATTTAGTGAAGACTTTCCCACAACAAATTTATATTTAGGCCAATGGCAAACGGAATTAATTGCCAAGGCAGACGTTATTATTATCAGTCCAGGTATTGATAGCGTTCGTGAAAATATAGCGCAATATATCAGTGATGATTGCCGTGTAATGGGTGATATTGAATTATTTTGTCAAATAAATAATGCGCAGCCTAATCCGATTAAAATCTTAGCGTTAACGGGATCTAACGGTAAATCTACCGTGGTATCACTACTGGCCTATTTAGCGAATAGTCTTGGTGTTAATGCACAACTGGGAGGCAATATAGGTCAGCCAGTCTTAGACATATTAACTGAAGAAAAAGTAGCGGCTCAAAAACAGAAAACTAACAGCCTACCTGAGCTATTAATCTTAGAACTTTCCAGTTTTCAACTTGAAACGTTAACAAGTATGCAAGCTATTGCAACGAGTGTGTTAAACGTAAGTGATGATCATCTTGATCGTCACCTTAGTATGGAAAATTATCAAAAGATCAAACAAAGTATCTATAGCCAAGGTAAGTTGGCAGTTACTAACCGTGATGACATTGCCACTCAAACCCCAAACAAACTACAACCTGTTCTATCGTTTGGCAGTGACATACCGAATGAAAACCAGTTTGGCATTCGAGTGTATAAAGGCAAAGCGCACTTGGCGTTCGGCAATCAAAATTTAATTGCCTTAGCGCAATTACCTTTAGCGGGCATGCATAATGCCTTGAATTATTTAACCGTGTTGGCATTAGGCTTCAGTGCTGGTTGGTCAATCACTACAATGGTTAAGTATTTAGCTGGCTTCACTGGTTTAGCACATCGTTGCCAACGAGTACAAACCGAAGACGGAATTACTTGGATTAATGATTCAAAAGCCACTAATGTTGGTGCGACTCTCGCTGCTATCAATGGTTTAGCGCAAACACTCAACACGCAAGGAACAACACAGCAACGTTTGATCCTTATTGCAGGTGGCGATGGTAAAGGGGCGGATTTTACGCCATTAAAACAGCCGTTAAGTTCACATGTTAGTCATGTTATCACCCTAGGAAAAGACGGTGATAAAATTGCAGACTTAATTAGCGATGTAAATCACGTAAATAAAGTATCAAGCTTGATTGAAGCTGTTCAAGTGGCTAAAGCAAAGGCAAATAAAGGTGATACTGTCTTGCTTTCACCTGCTTGTGCGAGTTTAGATATGTTCAAAAACTTTGTTGATCGTGGTGAACAGTTTATGGCTGCTGTGACTGAACTGGCGGAGGTTAGCTAATGAGATCATCAGTTTCGCTAGATAATAATGCAGAACAATCTTTTAAGTTGTCTTCACTTATCAATAGTATAAGTACGAATATAACAAAAGTTTTTGATAGCGAGCCTACACCGCAGAGTGGCATGGTTTTCGACCGTAGCTTTGTTGTATTAGCGTTGATTATGTATATGATTGGGTTAGTTATGGTTGCTACTTCATCCATGCCTGTGGCTGAGCGGTTATTCAATAATCCTTTTCATTTTGTTATTCGTCATACTATTTATATTGTTTTAAGTTTAGGTATTGCTGGTGTTGCTTTGCAAATTCCTATGGCGTGGTGGCAAAAAAACAGCAGTTACTTACTCATCTTCGGTATTTTTCTTTTAGTTGCTGTACTAGTCATTGGTCGTTCGGTTAATGGTTCAACTCGCTGGATTGTACTCGGACCAATTACAGTGCAAGCCGCAGAGCCAGCTAAGTTATTTTTCTTTTGTTATTTAGCGGCTTATTTAGTGCGTCGACGTGATCAAGTAATGGAAGACTGGAAAGGTTTTGCTAAACCATTAGTCGTTTTTGCTGTATTGGCTGGCTTACTACTAAGACAGCCAGATTTAGGCACTATTATTGTGATGTTTGTAACTACCTTTGGCTTGCTATTTTTAGCGGGTGCAAAGCTTTGGCAGTTTGTTAGTTTAGCTTCAGTGGGGGTTTTGTTGCTGTCGTTATTGGCTATTTTTGAGCCCTATCGTTGGCGAAGAATAACCAGTTTTTTAGATCCCTGGGAAGATCCCTTTGGTAGTGGGTATCAGTTAACACAATCATTAATGGCTTATGGTCGAGGTGAAGTTTTTGGTCAAGGTTTAGGAAATAGTATTCAAAAATTGGAATACTTACCTGAAGCCCATACCGATTTTGTCATGGCCGTACTGGCTGAAGAGTTTGGTTTTATTGGTATTGCATTGATTTTAACATTGAGTATGGTTTTAGTTTTCAAAGCATTAATGCTTGGAAAGAAAGCGCTGGCAAAAGAGAAGTTCTTTGAAGCTTTTTTTGCTTATGCCATCGGCATTTGGGTTTGTTTTCAAGCGGCAGTAAATGTTGGAGCCAGTGCAGGTATAGTGCCTACTAAAGGGCTAACTATGCCTCTGATCAGTTATGGCGGTAGCTCTATGATTATTATGACACTTGCTGTAGTCATTCTAATTCGTATCGATCATGAATTACGTATGCAGAGTATTCAAGCAACCTCATCGAAAAGAAAAATACGTAAACTAGGAGAGACGAATGACTAAGGCTCCTACTTTATTAGTTATGGCTGGCGGAACAGGCGGTCATATATTTCCAGGGCTTGCTGTTGCTGAGAAATTAAAAAGTGATGGTTGGACAATTCATTGGTTAGGAACAGCAGATCGTATGGAAGCTGATATTGTGCCAGCCAATGGTTTTGAAATTTCCTTTATTACTATTAGCGGCTTACGTAATAAAAATATAATGGCGTGGTTGAAATTGCCTTTCAAATTAATGGGCTCTTTATTACAAGCATTGCGTGTTATCAGAAAAATAAAACCAGACGTTGTTTTAGGCATGGGAGGCTATGCAAGCGCACCAGGCGGATTAGCAGCTTGGTTGATGAGAAAGCCTCTGGTTGTACATGAACAAAATGCAGCCGCAGGCTTAACCAATAGATTACTTGCACGAATAGCAACCAAAGTTTGTTGTGCTTTTCCTGATGCATTTAAACATAATGTTAATGCTCAAGTTGTAGGAAACCCACTAAGAAACAGCATAGGTCAGCAAAGTGCTAGACAGTCGGATATTGAAAATAATACAGGTGAAGAGATACTGAAAACTAGTCACAATATACTAGTGGTTGGTGGTAGTTTAGGCGCGCATATTTTGAATGTAACAGTACCTGAAAGCTTTTTAACTTTAGTAAATAGCAGCAGAAAAAATAGTGAAACTTTACCGTTTAGTATTTGGCATCAAACAGGTAAAGGAAATCAGCAAAGTGTGAGTGAGGCTTATAATCAACAAAATTTATTAGATGAACAGGTCAGAGTATCAGCATTTATTGAAGACATTGGTAAAGCATATCAGTGGGCAGATATAGTTATTTGTCGCGCAGGCGCATTAACCGTATCAGAATTAGCTATGGCAGCAAAACCAGCAATATTTATTCCTTTGCCACATGCTGTGGACGATCATCAAACTAAAAATGCGCAGTATATTGTTTCTCGTGGTGGTGCTGTTTTGATGAAGCAAAAAGACTTAACGAGCGAACGATTAACTGAACAATTAAATGAATTATTTAGTGAGCCGAAAATATTATCAAGTATGGCTCAATCGGCTTTTGCTGCTGCTGATGCCGAAGCAACCAATAAAGTTGCGGATATATGTCAGCAACTTATCACAGCGTAGCATAGAAAATGAGTAACTATATGAACCAAAAAGCAATGAGCAAAAATAAAATGAATGTACCTGAAATGCGCCGTGTAAAACGAATTCACTTTGTGGGAATTGGTGGTGCAGGTATGGGGGGTATTGCTGAGGTGTTGCTTAATGAAGGTTATCAAATATCTGGCTCTGATATTGGCGAAAATCAGGTGGTAAAACGGTTAAAGTCTTTGGGTGCTATCATAACTATTGGCCATGCCAGTAAAAATATTGAAAGTGCGAGTGTTATTGTTGTTTCTACTGCAATAGATCCAACCAATCCTGAGTTAATTGAGGCTAAAGAGCAACGTATTCCCATTGTACGTCGTGCTGAAATGCTAGCTGAATTAATGCGTTTTCGTCATGGAATTGCCATTGCGGGCACTCATGGAAAAACCACAACAACGAGTTTAATTGCGAGTATTTTTGCACAAGGTCAATTAGATCCTACCTTTGTTATTGGTGGTTTACTTAATAGTGCAGGCACTAACGCGCGTTTAGGTAGTAGTCGTTATTTAGTCGCTGAAGCCGACGAAAGTGATGCTTCATTTTTACATTTGCAACCCATGGTGTCTGTTATTACTAATATAGATGCTGATCATATGGAAACCTATCAAGGTGACTTTGAGAAATTAAAAGATACCTATATTGACTTTTTACACAACTTGCCATTTTATGGTTTAGCTGTGGTATGTATCGATAACCCTGTTGTTCGTGAACTATTACCGCGTATCAGTCGACAAGTTATCACGTATGGTTTTTCTGAAGATGCTGATATTCGAGCAGCCAATTATCAACAAGATGGTGGCATTAGTTATTTTACGGTAGAAATTGATGGTCAACCGCCTTTAGACATGAGTGTCAATTTACCTGGACAGCACAATGTACTTAACGCCCTTGCAGGGGTTGCTGTTGCAAAAGATGAAGGTATTGATGACGAAGCTATTTGCCAAGCATTAACTGAATTTGCAGGCATTGGACGTCGTTTTGAACAATTGGCAGATTTGAAAACACCTGCAGGCAATATGGTATTGGTTGATGACTATGGACATCACCCAAGTGAAGTAAAAGCAACTATCGTTGCGATGAGAACTGGTTGGCCAGATAAGCGTTTAGTTATGGTATTCCAACCCCATCGTTATTCTCGCACAAGAGATCTTTATGAAGACTTTGTTGAGGTGTTATCTGAGGTTGACTGCTTATTTTTGTTAGATGTTTATGCTGCAGGTGAAACCCCTGTTCCAACGGCAGACAGCAAAAGTTTAGCGCGTTCTATACGTCAACGAGGACAAATTGAACCTATTTATGTCAGTAATGTTGACATGCTGCCAGAGCTACTTGCTGCGCAATTACAAGATAACGACATGGTTATCACTCAAGGGGCTGGCAGTATTGGTACGGTGGCAAGAGATTTATCTAATAACCCTTTATTAGTACAAGAAGGGCAAAATAAATGACAAAAACAATAATGAATGAAGAAGTGATAGCCGTACTTTATGGTGGTAATTCTGCAGAACGTGATGTTTCTCTTAATTCGGGCAAAGCAATTGCACAAGGCTTGGAACAAGTAGGTTTTAAGGTTGTGCTAATTGACACTAAATACACCCCATTAACCGAGCTTGTAGCACAAAATATTAAACGTGTTTTTATCGCTTTGCATGGTCGAGGTGGAGAAGACGGCTGTTTACAAGGCGCGTTAGAGTTTATGGGGATCGCGTATACGGGGTCTAATGTTTTAGGCTCAGCTTTATCTATGGATAAAGTGCGTAGTAAACAAATATTTAAAGCCTGCAATATACCCACAGCGCCTTTTACAGTGGTTTGTAAAGATGATTTAGCTACCCTTGATGTTAAAGAACTACTTCAAGGTCTTGGTGGCAAAGTTATGGTTAAACCCGCACATGAGGGCTCAAGTATTGGTATGGCAATGGCTGACTCGGCAGAAAAATTGTCTAACGCCTTAGTAGAAGCCTTTGTTTTTGATGGTGATGTGTTAATAGAAGCATGGATTGATGGTCCTGAATATACAGTAGCCATTTTAGGCGATGAAGCATTACCTGCTATTCATATGGAAACCCCACGGGAGTTTTATGATTATGAGGCTAAATATAAATCAACCAGTACCCAATATCATTGCCCGTGTGGTTTACCAAAAGAACAAGAAGAAAGAATAAAATCATTGTCACTGCAAGCATTTAAAGCTACGGGTGCAAGTGGCTGGGGGCGTGTTGATTTGATGCAAGACAGTTTAGGTAATTGGCAAATATTAGAAGTGAACACTGTGCCAGGTATGACACAAACATCTTTAGTGCCTAAAGCGGCCAAAGTGCATGGGTTAACCTTTAGTGAATTAGTAAAGCGTATTGTTTCATTGTCGTGAGTAAAAATTGAAATCAGTTTATTGGAACGGATTTAACCGTAGGTAAGCAAATGAGTAATAAGCAGGAAATATCAGAAACTCAAGAGGCCTTGTCATTTGGACTTGGCTTGGTGTTTTTCGTGTGCGTGCTTATTAGCTTGATAAGTTTAGCTTGGTGGTTAACACAAATATTTGTTGAACAAGAGAACTTGCCCGTGAACTCTATTGTGATCACAGGAGAGATGCCTTACACCCAACACGAAGAGGTTATGGCGGCATTAAGTGATATTGATTTGGGCAATTTTTTTCAAGTTAATGTTAATGATATTCAAGCTCAAGTGTCTGCTTTACCATGGGTTTATTCTGTAGCAGTTAGAAAACAATGGCCAAATGAGGTGAAAATATATGTTGTTGATCAGACTCCAATAGCGTTCTGGAATGGTGATTTCATATTGAATCAATTTGGTAAGGCATTTCAGGCGCAAAGAACAGCATTGAAGCAAGGGTTGCCAGAATTTTTTGGCCCTGAAGGAAGTGAGTTATTGGCATTGGAAAACTTTAATAATTTAAATGATTTACTCGAGTATCGTAATCTTAGTATTGACGAATTAATTCTTAGTGAACGTTTTTCGTGGCAGCTAACGTTAAGCAATGGAATTAGACTGAATTTGGGGCGTGAAGAAAGGGTAAAACGCGTGCAAAGATTTATGGATGTATATCCTTTAATCAAAACCTATTTAGCAGAGCAAGAAAATCAAGAAAAAAATAACAAAAAGCAAATAAAACAAGCAGTGGATTATATAGATTTACGGTATGATACAGGACTGGCTGTTGGCTGGAAAGAAGTCACTAAGCTGTCCTCTAACGTGCAAATAGATAAACAACAATCACATCGCACGGATATATTTCCAAGTAATGAATCACAAATAAAAGAGTTGACCCTGAATGTCTAAAATCACAGAAAGAAATTTAGTTGTAGGACTAGATATAGGCACATCAAAAATATCAGTCGCTGTTGGCGAAATTACACCTGACAATCAGTTAAGTATTGTTGGTGTAGGTAATCAACCAGCACGAGGTATGGATAAAGGCGGTGTAAATGACTTAAATTTAGTGATTCAATCTATTCAGCGAGCAATTAATGAAGCTGAATTAATGGCTGACTGTCATATTAGCTCAATATATTTGGGAATATCTGGTAAGCATATCAGTTGTCAAAATGAAAACGGTATGGTGCCTATTAATGACAAAGAAGTAACACAAGAAGACGTAGATAACGTGATTCATACTGCTCGCAGTGTACCTATTTCAGCTGAACGTCGTATGTTGCATGTATTGCCACAAGAATACAGCATTGATTGTCAAGATGGCATCAAAAGTCCCATTGGTATGTCTGGTGTTCGTATGGAAGCAAAAGTACATATTGTTACCTGTGCAAATGATATGGCCAAAAACTTAGTGAAATGTGTAGAACGCTGTAATTTAACTGCGGATCAACTGATCTTTTCAGCGCTGGCATCAAGTTATTCGGTACTTACTGATGATGAAAAAGAATTAGGTATTTGTGTGGTTGACATGGGGGCAGGCACTATGGATATCTCTATCTTTACGGGTGGAGCACTGCGCCATACAGCAGTTATTCCTGTAGCAGGGAATCAAGTAAGTAACGATATTGCAAAAATATTTCGTACACCATTAAGCCATGCTGAAGATATTAAAGTGCAATACGCTTGTGCATTAAAACACTTGGTTAGCATGGAGGAAAGCATTGATGTACCCAGCGTTGGTGGGCGACCAGCACGCACTATGTCAAGACATACATTGTCAGAAGTGGTAGAGCCAAGGTATCAAGAACTGTTTGAATTAATTCAAGAAGAAGTACGAGAAGCAGGCTTAGAAGATCAGATTGCAGCGGGTTATGTGCTAACTGGCGGTACAGCAAAAATGGAAGGTGTTGAAGAATTTGCAGAAGAAGTATTTCAAATGCCTGTGCGCATTGGCTCACCACTTTCAGTACAAGGGTTGAAAGAGTATGTTGATGACCCAAGTTATGCCACGGTTGTTGGTTTATTACATTATGGTATGCAAGCCCACGGAGCAGGTTTAAAAGAGAAAAGTAAACCCGAAGGTGTTACAGGTTTATGGGCACGTTTTAGTGCTTGGTTTAAAGGTGAATTTTAGTTGATATAAATTTGCAACTTTATTATACGTTTAGTAAACAATCACAGGTTGAATGAGCAGATAATAGTTGTTTTGTAGGTCAGAGTTTATTCTGACAAATTTAGTAAAAAAACGGAGAGAGAAAAATGTTTGAATTGATGGAAGATCATAACGAAGAAGCGGTGATTAAAGTCATTGGTATTGGCGGCGGCGGCGGTAATGCTGTTGAGCATATGGTATGCCAAACGATTGAGGGGGTTGAGTTTACAACGGCGAATACAGATTCGCAGGCATTACGTAATTCATCAGCCAACGTAACTTTACAATTAGGTGCAGATGTCACTAAAGGTTTAGGGGCAGGTGCTAATCCTAATATTGGTCGTGAAGCGGCTGAAGAAGATCGTGATAAAATCATGGAAACCTTAAAAGGGGCAGACATGGTGTTTATCGCCGCAGGTATGGGCGGTGGTACAGGTACTGGTGCAGCGCCAGTGGTTGCTGAAATTGCGAAAGAAATGGGTATATTAACGGTTGCTGTTGTGACTAAACCCTTCCCATTTGAAGGTAAAAAGCGTATGAATTACGCAGAGCAGGGCATAGAGGCACTGGCCAAAAGCGTTGACTCATTGATTACCATACCTAATGAAAAATTATTGAAAGTATTAGGGCCAGGAACAAGCTTATTAGACGCATTTAAAGCGGCAAACAATGTTTTATTGGGGGCTGTACAAGGTATTGCCGAGCTAATAACTCGTCCAGGTTTAATCAATGTTGATTTTGCCGATGTACGTACAGTTATGTCAGAAATGGGAACTGCTATGATGGGTTCTGGCATCGCATCAGGTCCAGATAGGGCAGAAGAAGCTGCTGAAGCGGCTATTTCTAGCCCACTACTCGAAGACGTTGATTTAGCGGGTGCTCGTGGCATTTTAGTAAACATTACCGCAGGTATGGATATCAGTATTGATGAATTTGAAACGGTTGGTAATGCTGTTAAAGCATTTGCAAGTGAAAATGCAACGGTTGTTGTTGGTGCTGTAATTGACCCTGAAATGACAGAAGAGCTTCGCGTTACTGTGGTTGCAACGGGTATTGGTGCTGAAAGCAAGCCTGACATAACTTTAGTTAATCCAACACCTATGGTAGAACAACGCGTTGTCGGTTCAGATTACACATCAGCTGCTGCGCCACAAGCTGAAATAAATACTGAATCTATTGCCATGACAGACAGCAATGTTCAAAAAGTTACTCATACAGATTTGGATAATTATTTAGACATACCTGCATTTTTGCGAAAGCAAGCAGACTAGTCATAGGTTGTAGTATTCAGTGTATTGATACCAGAGCACCAACAAAATATAAACAGCAAATTGAATTAGTTGCCTATTTTTGTTATATTATGCCGCCCACTTAAAAAGTGGTCTAATCTGTGCTATTGGTTTTTAGGAAATAAACTTTAAGAAAACTGATTTTATATAAAAAAATCAAGTTATATTTTAAGTTGTATTTCTCTAGGCAATTAGATCTTAAGCAAAAAACGAAGTAAGCAAGCGAGGTTGTATGATTAAACAACGTACACTAAAAACAAGCGTATCAACTGTCGGAGTTGGTTTGCATAAAGGTGAAAAGGTACAGGTCACTCTCCGTCCTGCACCAGCCAATACAGGTATTATATTTCGCCGTGTTGACCTTGACCCTGTAGTTGATATTAAAGCGACACCTGAAGCTGTGGGTGAAACTACTTTGTGTACTTGTTTAGTAAATGAACAACAAATAAAAGTATCTACGGTTGAACATTTATTGTCTGCTGTTGCTGGTTTAGGTATTGATAACCTAATCATTGATGTGGATGCACCTGAAATTCCTATTATGGATGGTAGCGCACTGCCTTTCGTATACCTAATTCAATCAGTAGGGATTGAAACACAAAATGCGGCTAAGCGATTTATTCGAATTAAAAAAGCAATACGTGTTGAAGAGGGTGATAAATGGGCTGAACTGCTTCCTTTTGAAGGCTTTAGAGTAAATTTTTCCATTGAATTTAATCATCCTGTGATTGCCAACACCTGCCAAACCATGAGCATGGACTTTTCTAGTTGTTCATTCATCAAAGAAATTAGCCGTGCCCGTACTTTTGGTTTTATGAAAGATATTGAGTTTCTCCGTTCTCATAATCTCGCATTAGGCGGTAGTTTGGAAAATGCAATTGTATTAGATGAATATCGTATGCTAAATAAAAATGAGTTGCGTTATGATGATGAATTTGTGAAACATAAAATTTTAGATGCTATTGGTGATCTTTACATGGGAAGTGCTAGCATTTTAGGTGAATTAAATGCCTTTAAATCAGGTCATGGCTTGAATAATATGCTACTTAGAGAAGTATTTAAACAAGAGGATGCTTGGGAATGGGTGACTTATGAAGATGATAAGTTAACATCACCCATTGAATATCAAGAAATTAACGCTGCGGCTTTTTAGTTTGCAATCTTTGTAACGATAGACGTTATTTAATCAAAACCGAGCATTGTCTCGGTTTTTTTAATTTTTAACGTTCATCGCGAAAGGCATTAGCAGCAAGTTTTTCTAATTTTTGTTTTAAGCCTGGAGGGGCGTTTTTTGCAATCTCTAACAATTGTGAGGCTGTTTTATTGGAAATACGTTGAATAGACCCTCGCTTTTGCATCGTGTTTTGTGAAGACATAGCGGTAGATGCGATGTTATTTGCATTATAAGTTTGTTGGTTAGGTGTTTTTCTATGTCCCTGGGGGTTCACTTTAATTTCTATTTGTGAAAATTGGCCTTGGGTTTGTTTGACCAACGCTTTACAGATAATATTACGTTCAAACTGCAACCTTTGCCCCCAAACGGGTGATTTTACTTCAATTATGAGGGTTGTTTTCACAAAATTAGCAATATTGAACGCATCTTCTGGCAGGTCAGGGCATATTTGTCGTACAATGTCCGACAACAAATTCAAAGAGTTGGTTTTTGATTGAATTTGTGCCAAAGTGCCTGTCGTTGAATTAAAAAGTGTCGACATATCTTTGGGCATTTTAGGTCTGCGTGCCATATGGGTACCGTCAATAATAACCTTAACTAGAATTATATATGAGTTTAACACTACTGTACCGTGGAAAGAATGTAAGATTTTCAATGCGCTTAAATAAGCTGCATTGGCTTTCTGCAGTTTTTATCTTTTCTTTAATATCAGGAGGGATTATTTATTTGCTGTTTTCAATGGGTGAAAAACCTACAGGTACAGCAGAATACTTTACAAGCCGAACAGCCGACTTGCATAATAATCTTATCGAAACTAAAGACCCACTCTCAATACAAACTGATATTGAAAATAAGCAAATCACCGCCCTAACAATAAAATTAGCAGAATTACAGAGCCATGTTTTACGGTTAAATGCGTTAGGCGAACGATTAGCTGATACTGCAAAAATACCTGAACAAGAATTTAATTTTTCTATGCTCCCACCCAGTGGTGGCCCTTCATCAAGCACAAGCGAAATGAGTAAAAAATCTTTTGCTCAACTACTGGCTGAAATCTCGCAGTTAGAAAATTCACTTAACTATGAAGAAAATAAATTGCAAATGCTTGAATCTTTGACATTAGGTCACCATATAGAAAACACACGTTATTTATCTGGTCGCCCTATTACCAAAGGTTGGTTGTCTTCTTACTTTGGTGTGCGTAAAGACCCTTTCAATGGTCGGCCTACAATGCATAAAGGTATTGATTTTGCTGGCAAAGAGGATGGCGATATCATAGCGACAGCCTCAGGCATTGTTACTTGGTCAGATGAAAGATACGGTTATGGCCAATTAATTGAAATTAATCATGGTGACGGATTAAAAACACGTTATGGGCATAATAAAAAATTACTTGTGAAAGTGGGAGATGTAGTAACTAAAGGACAAACAATAGCAAAAATGGGCAGTACCGGGCGCTCAACTGGGCCGCATGTTCATTATGAAATTTTGCATAATAATAAACAAATTAACCCGCTTAAATTTGTTTATCGCAAAGCCAAGTAATCAGAATAGGTGTAGAGCGCACGCTTGCTGCGAAAAAACTACAATAATAATTAATCACTTAGTGTACTCGCTTAGGTAGAACACTAAATTTCACAAAATGGTTTAATAAGATGTTTGTAAAATTGTTAACAAAAATGTTTGGTAGCCGAAACGATAGACTAATCAAACAAATGACCAAAGAAGTAAAAAAAATTAACGCCCTAGAGCCAATCCTTGAAGCACTGAGCGATGAAGAGTTAAAGGCAAAAACAAGTGAATTTAAAGAACGTTTGAGTAACGGTGAAACGTTAAATAGCATTCTTCCTGAAGCATTCGCTGTGGTACGAGAAGCGAGTAAACGCGTTTTTGGTATGCGTCACTTTGATGTGCAAATGATAGGTGGCATGGTATTAAACGACGGTAAAATTGCTGAAATGCGTACTGGTGAAGGTAAAACCTTAACCGCATCATTACCCTCTTATTTAAATGCGCTAACAGGTAATGGTGTTCATGTGATAACCGTGAATGATTATCTTGCTACTCGTGATGCAGATTGGAGTCGACCATTATTTGAATTTTTAGGTTTAACGGTCGGTTGTAATATTGCTGGTATGGCGCCGCAAAACAAGCAGGCTGCTTACCAAGCCGATATTACGTATGGCACCAATAACGAATTTGGGTTTGATTATTTACGTGACAACATGGTGTTTTCACCAGAAGAGCGTACTCAGAAAAAACTAAGTTTTGCTATTATTGATGAAGTGGATTCAATTCTAATTGATGAAGCGCGTACACCGCTCATTATTTCTGGGCAAGCGGAAGACAGCTCTGAACTGTACAAAAGTATCAATACCATTGTGCCAGTGCTTGAAGTACAAAGTGAAGAAGATAAAGACGAAGATACAGGTCAGTCAGAAGGTTTTGTTGAAGGTGACTTCACTATTGATGAAAAAGCCAAACAAATTTATTTAACAGAACGTGGTCAAATTCGCATTGAGGAAATCATGTGCGAAAAAGGCTTGTTGCAAGAAGGTGATACTTTATTTTCTGCTTCGAATATCACCTTGTTACATCATGTTATGGCGGCATTACGCGCTCATAAACTATTCCAAAAAGATGTTGACTATATTGTAAAAAATGATGAAATAATTATTGTTGACGAACACACAGGTCGTACAATGGAAGGCCGTCGTTGGTCTGAAGGATTACACCAAGCTGTTGAGGCAAAAGAAGGCGTAAGAATTCAAAATGAAAACCAAACGCTTGCTTCTATCACCTTTCAAAACTTCTTCCGAATTTATGACAAATTGTCAGGCATGACAGGTACCGCAGATACCGAAGCTTTCGAATTTCAGCATATTTATGGGTTAGAAACCGTTATTGTTCCAACGCATCGTCCTATGATTCGTAACGATATGTCTGATTTGATTTACTTAACGGCTGAAGAAAAGTTTGAAGCTATTTTAGAAGATATTAAAGACTGCGTAAAACGCGGTCAACCAGTGTTAGTTGGTACTATCTCAATTGAAACTTCAGAATTTTTATCGAACCTTTTAAAGAAAGAAAAAATAAAACACAAAGTATTAAATGCTAAGTTTCATGCTCAAGAAGCTGAAATTGTTGCTGATGCAGGTAAAGAGTTTGCGGTAACTATTGCTACCAATATGGCAGGTCGTGGTACTGATATTGTGCTGGGTGGTAATTTGAATGCTGCAATTGATGACTTAACTAAAGGGAATAAACAACCAACCGAAGAACAGATTGAAAAATTAAAAGCTCAATGGAAAATTGATCATGAACGTGTGCTTGAATTGGGCGGTTTAAAAATTATAGCGACTGAGCGTCATGAGTCTCGCCGAATTGATAACCAATTACGTGGTCGTTCAGGCCGTCAAGGTGACCCAGGGGCAACACGTTTTTATCTTTCAATGGAAGATTCGCTAATGCGTATTTTCGCCTCAGAACGTATTTCAAACATGATGCGTAAATTAGGTATGGAACACGGAGAGGCAATTGAACACCCTTGGGTAACACGTAGTATAGAAAATGCTCAACGCAAAGTTGAAGGGCGCAATTTTGATATGCGTAAACAGTTATTAGAATATGACGATGTTGCTAATGATCAGCGTGGTGTTATTTACGAGCAGCGAAATGAACTACTTGATGAACCTGATATTGGTGAAGTGATTGATAATATTCGAGGTGATGTTATTAATAGTGTGATAAGTCAGCATATTCCGTCGCAGTCATTAGTTGAAATGTGGGACGTTGCAGGCTTAGAAGAGCAGCTTAAAGGGGAATTTAATACGAATTTGCCTATTGCTCAATGGCTCGATGAAGATAAAAAACTACACGAGCAAGACTTACGTGAAAGAATTGTTGCTGAATTTGACCAAACCTACAAAGATAAAGAAAAAGTTGTGGGTGCTGACGTGCTTCGCCAATTTGAAAAAGCAGTGATGCTACAAAGTTTAGATTCTCACTGGAAAGAGCATTTGGCAGCAATGGATCATTTACGTCAAGGTATTGGTTTACGTGCACATGCTCAGAAAAACCCTAAACAAGAGTATAAACGTGAATCTTTTGAGTTGTTTACAGAAATGTTAGATAACTTAAAATATGACGTTGTGGGAATATTGTCTAAAGTGCAAATTCAAGCGGAGTCTGATGTTGAAGCTGTAGAAGAACAGCATAGAAAAGCAGAAGTACCAGCTGAATTTCAGCATCAAAGTGCAGATAGCTTAGAAACTAAGCCGCAAATGCCGCGTGTAGGACGTAACGAGCCTTGCCCATGTGGTTCAGGTAAAAAATATAAACAGTGTCATGGTAAATTGAAATAAAGAGACTGTTCAGGCAAGCCTTAAACCGTGAGTGGATAATTTGCGACGATGTCGTTTGTAATTATTCACTTGCGGTAAATTATTCACATTGTAGATATTTTTATAACTCACCCTTTTACCTAGTACGTTTCTTCTTATGACCAAAACAATTCATGTTGCTGTTGGCGTTATTACCTCAATCAACGAATCAACTGAAACGCAATACTTTCTCACTAAGCGGCTTATAGATGCTCATCAAGGTGGAAAATGGGAGTTTCCAGGGGGCAAGGTAGAGAAGGGGGAAAGTGTCGCTCAAGCACTTGCCAGAGAGCTAAAAGAAGAAGTTAATATTGATGTGTTATCGTGTCAGCCGTTAATGGTTGTTAATCATACGTATTCACAAGACAATGGCACAGATAAAAAAGTTTCTTTAGAGATTTTTATTGTCGATAATTATATTGGTGAACCATCAGCACAAGAAGGGCAAGGAGAAGGTTGGTTCTCGCTTGATGAGTTACAAAAGCTCGACTTTCCTAAAGCAAATGACGTTATTATTCAAAAACTCTTAACGCTTAACTCTTAACTCTTAACTCGAGCTCTTTATTCTGGTTCAACAAAAAACTTATTATTTAAAACAAACTCATCTTCCATCGCATCAAGCATTTCTTCAGTTAAGGGAGTTTCACCTTGAATACTTTGGCTAATTTTATGATTTTCTTCTGCCCACTCACCTAAATCAATTAACTGACAGCGTTTACTACAAAAGGGACGAAATGTACTACTGGGCTGCCAAATAACTTCTTTGCTACAGTTAGGACAGGAAACTTTTAAGGTCATAATATATTTTACTAAGTTAGTGATGAGTTAATTGTTAGATTATACGTTAATTAATACTATAAGCGTTATCTTGTTACAGCAACTTCAACATCGTGCTAATGAAAATGTTGTCGCTTGGTTTGAATAGCGCCTACCTTGTTGTTCGCATGGCAACATAAAACGAATAGAATAACGAAATTTATTGCCACTGATGGTCGGGAAATATTGCGCACTTTGTGCAATTTTTATGCGTAGCAAAATTACCCCTTCTCCACTGTCTTGATAGAAACCGCTTTCAGTTTCAATGCATTCAAACTCTGACCGCTGTCGAACAAATTTTAGCACTAAGGCCAATGACTGCTTTATGTTGATAAGCAACGATAGCCATTGTTTAATATCTTTAGCTATATGATCACTGGGTTGATGTAACCAAAATTGTAATTGAGGTAAATCAAAGCTGGAATTTCCCCCTTGAATAGCGAAACGCTGTTTTAAACTCGCAAGCAACATGTTTTCTTTTAATTGCGACCATGTTTGGCTGTTAACTCTAAGTTGACTAACAAGAGCAACAGTTTCACGTAGGTTGTCTTCAAGAGCCGTTGTATCTATATTTGGTGCTTGAGACCAAACAACAAGATTATGTTGTAACTTCTCTAAATCTTTAATTAAATCGCCTCGTAAGTCGGTACGTTCGAGGGTATCAATAATGGCGAACAAAGCACTAAAAAAAACTTGATGATTAACAAGAATATCTGAAACCTTACAGCCGTCAACTTGCTTAAATAATTGCTCAAGCTTTAGGTAGTTACGAATACGTTCATTGAGAGGGTGTTCATACAATATTGTTGTCATGCAAAGTATTACAAATGTTTAAATTATGATGTCGTTAGTTGAGCGTCGTTAGTTGAACATAGTAACCATAGCATATTATTCATAGATAATTGAAATGGCGAATTCTTTTTTGATTGTTTTTTGTTCATTACCTTATGTACAGGTTTATTTTATCTATTTTTTGAACTTTCTTCAGCTAATAACAAATAGTTTTGGTGTAGTTGCTTAACTGTTTGTTTTAAACTGTCTAGAGTGCAATCATCATTATTTAATAAATCATCAGCGTGTGATTGTCTGATTTTTCTTGATACTTGACTATTCATAATAGCTTTCACTTGATTGATTGAATTACTATCTCGAGCTGTTGTACGCGATAGTTGAGTCGACTCCTTTACATCAATAACTAACACCCGATTAACCAAAGACGTTAAATTATTTTCAATAAGTAATGGGGCAACAATAATACAATAAGGGCTATTAGACTGCTTTACTTTAGCGGTGATTTCTTCTCGTATTAGTGGGTGTAATAGATTATTTAGCCAAGTTTTTTCATTGTTATCACTGAATATTTTTTGGCGTAGTAAGGCTCTATCTAATGTACCATCTGACTGAATGAAGTTGGCGCCAAAGTGCTCACTTATTGAGTGTAGAGCTGGGCTTCCTTTTTGTACAACATTGCGGGCAATAATATCCGCATCAATAATATCTATACCATAGGTGGCAAAAATATTTGTAACTGTTGTTTTTCCTGAGCCGATACCGCCTGTGAGGCCAATAATATAATCAGTCATATTTTTCTTTTTCTTTTTCTTAAAATTTACGTTATTTGCAGTAAGTACCAAGACCAAATTTCATTACCCCATAGTAATGTTATCCAGCCTGCAACCGCTAAATAGGGACCAAAGGGAATTGCCTGTTCACGTTGATGTTTTTTAAATAAAACTAACGAAATACCCACTACAGCACCCACAACAGAGGCCATTAATATCAGTATCGGCAGTAATTGCCAACCAATCCAAGCGCCAAATAGAGCAAAAAGTTTGAAATCGCCAAAGCCCATTCCCTCTTTACCCGTTAATAATTTAAATAGCCAAAATATGCAAAATAAGCTCATGTAACCCACTACGGCACCAATCACGGCATCTTGAAGGGGCACAAATGTGCCTTGCAAATTCACAAGTAAGCCAAGCCAAAGTAGCGGCATAACAATTTGATCGGGTAATAGCATGTGATCAAAATCGATTAAGGTTAAACAAATTAACCCCCAAGTTAGTATAAGCAATAATAGGGTTTCTATTGAAACTCCCCACTGTAAGGCTACTACTAAGCTTAATAGTGCGGTTGCTATCTCTACAACAGGATAACGAATTGAAATTCTATTTTTACATTGGCTACATTTACCTGCTAAAAACAGCCAACTGATAACGGGAATATTTTCATAAAAGCGTATTTTATGACCGCATTTGGGGCAAGTTGAGTTAGGAACAGATAAGGTAAGTGGCGCTATTTTTTTTGCGGGTACATTGGTTAATTCATCCGCTAAAAATTCTCGACAGTCGCTATACCAAGTATTGTGCATCATTTTGGGTAAACGATAGACAACTACATTTAAAAAGCTACCTATTATCAATGAAAAAATGACAATGCTAATACCGAAGGCTATAGGCGACTGTTGAAAGAATAGTAAGGTTTGCTCAAACATAAAAAGCTCGTAGTTCTTGAGTGAAAATATACATAAGTAAACACTTAATAAGTGGTTAAAATCTTGCTTACACAACCATACCAATTTGGAAAATAGGTAAATACATGGCAATAATCAACCCACCAATTACAACACCTAGCACGGCCATTATCATGGGTTCTAATAAAGCCGTTAAATTATCAACGGCATTGTCTACTTCAGCTTCATAAACATTGGCAACTTTTGATAGCATATCATCAACCGCACCAGACTCTTCACCAATGGCAACCATTTGAATTACCATGTCTGGGAAAATACTACAGTTACGCATAGCAAGGTTCATTTGCATACCTGAGGTTACTTCTGCCCTAACATCTAAAATAGCATCACGAAATACCGCATTACCCGCAGCGCCTGCTGCAGAATCTAGAGCATCTATTAACGGTACACCCGCAGCAAAGGTGGTTGACAGGGTTCGGGCATAACGAGCAACCGCTGCTTTTTCAAGTAAATCGCCAATAACGGGCAGTTTTAAAATGTTTCGATCTACTTGATCGCGTAATTTTTGGCTATTGCGATGCGCTCGTTTGAATAAGAAAATAAAAGCAAATACCGCCCCTAAGCCCAAGTGCCAATAGGCAACCATAAAGTTTGATATACCTACCACAAATAAAGTAAAGCCGGGTAATTCAGCACCAAAACTAGCAAAAATTTCTTGAAAAACGGGTACCACAAAAATTAATAATATGGAGGTAACAACCGCAGCAATCACTAAAACGGCGATAGGGTACGTCAGAGCCTTTTTTATTTTAGCTTTTAAGGCTTCCGCTTTTTCTTTGTAGGTTGCAATACGGTCATAAATGGTTTCTAACGAACCTGATTGCTCGCCTGAAGCCACTAAGTCACAGTAAAGATCGTCAAAATGTCTAGGGTGGTCGCGTAAACAATCAGACAAAGGAATACCCGAAGACAGTTTGTTACCTATTGTAGCCAGTAGTTTTTGCATATTACCATTGCTATGGCCTTTACCTATCATTTCAATGGTTTGTACTAAAGGAACACCTGCCCCTAGCATGGTGGCAATTTGGCGAGAGATAACAGCAATATCGGCAGGAGTAATGGCTTTATCACCGCCTAGACCAAATAAAGGCTTAGCTTTTCTTTTTACTTTACTGGGGGTAATACCCTGCTTACGCAGTTGTGCTTTTAATTCAATAATATTGTTTGCTGACAGTTCACCGTTAATTTTTTTTCCCTTACGGTTTACGCCTTGCCAAGTAAAAACACCTAATGCTTTTACTTTAGGGGCCTTTTTTTTTGCGACTGCTGTTGCCATAAAATTACCTATTACCCATTAATTATGTAGAGAGAAGGTTTTACACTACATTTACCCGTGTTAAATTTATTTATATAAAATTAAAATAAAGTCAACGAGATTCCTTTTAATATATAATATGCCAGCTATCCACTGGTTACACGGTTTATTTCAGCAAGACTCGTCATGCCATTCATTGCTTTTTGTAACCCTGATTGCCGTAAATTGTTATAACCTTCTTTTTGACATTGTGTAGCAATATCTAATGAGTTACCACCTTCCATGATAATGGATGAAATTTCAGGGCTAATTTTAATTACTTCGTAAATACCAACTCGTCCCTTGTAACCACCCGTACATTGAGCGCAACCCACGGGTTTAAATAGCTTGATCTCAGCAAGTTTCTCAACGGGAAAGCCTTGTTCTGCTAATTGTAGCTCGGATAATTCTTCTGGCGCTTTACAGTGAGGGCATAAACGCCTAGCTAAACGTTGAGCAATAATAATAGTAACAGAGCTAGCCACGTTGTATGAGGGCACCCCCATATTTAATAGTCGGGTCAGTGTTTCAGCAGCCGAATTGGTATGCAAGGTAGACAATACCAAATGCCCTGTTTGTGCGGCTTTTATTGCGATTTCAGCGGTTTCTAAGTCACGAATTTCGCCCACCATGACAATGTCGGGATCTTGGCGTAAAAAAGAACGTAAAGCACTAGGAAAAGTTAAGCCAGCGCGATTGTTAATTTGAACTTGGTTAATACCCTCTAAATTAATTTCTACAGGATCTTCTGCCGTTGAAATATTGCGTTCTTCAGTATTAAGAATGTTTAAACCTGTATATAACGACACGGTTTTACCTGAACCCGTTGGCCCTGTTACTAATATCATGCCTTGGGGTTGTTCAAGTGCCTCCATGTATATTTTTTTTTGTTCAGGCTCGTAGCCTAGCATATCAATACCTAACATAGCGCTAGACGAATCAAGAATACGCATTACTATTTTTTCGCCCCACATGGTAGGTAAGGTACTTACCCGAAAATCTATAGATTTTTTCTTCGACAAGGCTAGTTTTATTCGGCCATCTTGCGGTACTCTGCGCTCAGCAATGTCAAGCTTCGACATAACTTTAAGGCGGGCAGACATACGTGAAGATAACGACACGGGCGGGCGGGCAATTTCGGTTAATATACCGTCAATACGAAAACGAATACGAAATGAGTGTTCATAAGGCTCAAAATGTAAATCTGAGGCACCTTTTTTGATAGCATCTAATAAAATTTTATTAATAAAAACAACAATGGGCGCATCATCTTCGCCATTGGCAGCGTTGTCGTCGTCATTGACTTCTTCTTGTACATCTAAGCCCGATAATTCATCAGAATCAATATCTGTTATATCAAGGGCAGTGCTTTCATCTTCTAGCACTTTTTCAATACAGGTTTGTAGGCCTAATTCATCTGTTAATATTAGCTCGGTACTGTAGCCGGTATTAAATTGTATTTCTTCTAAGGCGTCAAGGTTTGTTGGGTCAGACATGGCAACAAATAACACTTTACCCCGTAAAAATAAGGGCAAGGCATTATGTTTGTGAATGAGCTTTTCATTACGTACCCCTTCAGGTACTAAGGTGGTATCAAAACGTGCTAATTGTATATAAGGGTAACCGAACTTATGAGATAAAATAGCGGCAATTTTTTTGCTATCTAGTTTTTTATCGTCTACTAAATAACGAATAAAGGGTTTGTTCTTGCCAGTAAAGTCACTAAAAATACTGCCGACGTTTTCAAGCGGAATAAGCTGCTCATTAGCTAATGCGGATAAAACACTTGATTGCTGGTGGTTGCCTTTCATAACTTTTGGTAGATAACCTTTTGAATAAATTCAATGAATACATCAAATTTTAGTGTAACTTAATTTCAACCTAAAGCACAAAAGTTTTATTAAGAATAGGGCAGAGTTTGATTTATTTTTTAAGGTGTAAAAAAAGCTCCATAAGGAGCTTTAATAAAATAAAAAGGTATTTATAACTACTTAGCTTTACACCAGCCATTAGTTAAACAGCTAGGAGTCGTTGTAGAAGTTATAGTCCACGTTAATGGAGTACCTGTTGGTGTAGCTATCATGTTCACGCTGTCAGTAGCTGCAGTCGACGTAGCAGTTATGACACCAGCGGCTATTGACATAGTGTCTAAATTACCATAGGTGCCAGTTGATACAGCAGCAGGGATTCCTCGGTAGCCTGCACTACAGTTGGTTAATGCACCTTCAGTTTGGAAGCATAAATCAACAGCAGTCCTTGCAGCGCCTACCATAGAAACAACTTCTGCAAATTTAGCTTTTTTAGTATAATCTTGATAAGCAGGCAATGCCACTGCAGCGAGAATACCGATAATCGCAACAACGATCATCAATTCAATTAGAGTGAAACCTTTTTGTGCTTTGTTAGTCATTTTGTTCATTGCGTTTAAATTTTTCATAGTAATATTTTTCATAGTAATAATTCCATTAATTTCTACGGGGGCTGCAGTTAATATGCGACATATTTTTATAAATGTAAAATGATGACGCGCTTTTTTTTGCTTTTAATTTATATTTAATCCTGTGTTGATTACTTTTTTACCAAAGCATTAGTTTTAGTTAACAATTTGGTTGGTAATTAACATGTGATTAACTTTTTGGCGGCTAAACCTAGGGCTGATTATTACCGATATATCCGCTATCCACGGCTAAATCTTGGCTTATTAAACCTAATCTTGTTGAACCTAATTTAGTACCGTGTGAATAAATCAACACAAAAAGCTGTATTAAATATAACTAAGTTAATTAAGTTGTAAAGAATAATGTTCAATAAAATGCAAATTTTGTCTTTAAAATGAATCAATTGCTGTTTTTTTAGTGAATTTTTAGTGAAACAAGGTGGTTAACTAATAAAACAGATAAAAAAATAATCAAAATGGGCGTGATCTTCCCTTAACAATTCTGTATAATCCGCGCTCCCTACGTTACAAACTGTCTTTTTAATGGTCTGTTTCTCTGAATAAGCGGGGGTTTATTGCCTAGCTTGTTTATTAAATGGGTATTTTTTAAAGGCGTTAGGCTCGATACTCGAAGGGGTAATTGCGTGGTCTATTATTAACCGATAAAACAGATATATGGTAAGCGTGTGTTTGATTTATCATTTAAGTAACATTTTTTAAATTGGGTTTTTTAATGAAAACTTTTGTAGCTAAACCAGCAAGCGTACAACGCGAATGGTTCTTAGTGGACGCCGAAGATAAAACTTTAGGTCGTATCGCTACTGAAATCGCAAGCCGTTTACGCGGTAAGCATAAACCAGAATATACTCCTCATGTTGACACAGGCGATTATATCGTTGTTATTAATGCTGAGAAAGTACGTGTAACTGGTAATAAAGCGAAAGGTAAAATTTACTATTCGCATACTGAATTCCCTGGTGGTCTTAAACAAATTAGCTTTGAAAAGCTAATTGAAAAAGCGCCAGAACGTGTTCTTGAATTTGCAGTGAAAGGCATGTTACCTAAAGGTCCTTTAGGTCGCGAAATGTTCCGCAAATTAAAAGTGTATGCTGGTGCTGAGCACGCGCATACTGCACAACAACCACAACTTTTGGAGCTGTAAGCAATGGCTGATAATCAATATTACGGTACTGGTCGTCGCAAGAGCTCTACTGCTCGTGTGTTCATGAAAGCTGGTAACGGTGCAATCACAATTAACAAACGTGACATTTCTGAGTATTTCGGACGTGAAACAGCTCGCATGGTTGTTCGCCAACCGTTAGAGTTAGTTGAAATGTTAGAAAAGTTTGACTTTAACATCTCTGTAGTCGGTGGTGGTATTTCTGGTCAAGCGGGTGCAATTCGTCACGGTATCACTCGTGCGTTAATGGAGTTTGATGAAACATTACGCTCTAGCTTACGTCATGCAGGTTTTGTTACTCGTGATGCACGTAAAGTTGAACGTAAGAAAGTGGGCTTACATAAAGCACGTAAGAAACCACAATTCTCAAAACGTTAATTTTCGTTATGCTCAGCATTTATGCTGCGTTGCTATCGTTATTCGCCCCAGTCATTTAGTACATCTACTGTTACCTAAATATAAACTGGGGCTCATAACTCAAGCGCCTTGCCTAAATACCGATCATTTAGAAAATACAATTCGTTATATTTTACGAATTCAAAAAGCCGACCTTGTGTCGGTTTTTTTATGTGTAAAATTTAATAGACTTGAGAATAAGTAAAAATAAGTTTTCACTTACAAAAATGGCGTTGCCAAAAGGGCGTAGTGAAATATAAACCAAGCAGGTTGTGCTATTTATTAAGTCATAATGTTATAAAATAGCTAAATTCACATTAGAATCAATTTGTTACATTTATCACGAAATTATTTGTTATTCCTGAAACAATGTTGCTTAGAAATAATGGTTATTTTGATTAATGTATTGCAGTGTAACTTTCTATTGTTATTTCAGTTTTTTTCGATTTTTACAGCACTTAGCTGACTTTTTACCTTGTAAAAAATGACCTATTTCTTTATGATCGTAAAAATTTTTGTCGATATACCGCTTGGTATAAGTTTGATCAAACAAAAATAAGGCTGTGTTTATTTTATTAACGTAATTTATAAGCAATAAAGCTAATAATAATTGTTTGATCATCAATGTGATTTGGAGAGTGTGAATGAGCAATGTGCCTGTAAATAACGGCCGTCGACGCTTCTTAACTGCGGCTACTGCCGTTGTTGGTGGTGCTGGCGTTGTCGGTGTGGCTGTGCCTTTCATTGGTTCCTGGAACCCAAGTGCTCGCGCGAAAGCTGCGGGTGCTCCAGTAGAAGTCAATGTAGGTAAAATAGAGCCTGGTCAATTAATCCGCGCAGAATGGCGAGGTAAACCTGTTTATGTCGTTAGGCGTACCGAAGAAACAGTCAACAATTTAAGTAAGGTTGATGACCAATTACGTGATCCTAATTCTGAAAAAGCACAGCAACCAAGCTATGCAACCAATGCTTACCGTTCAATTAAGCCTGAATTTTTAGTTGCATTAGGTGTTTGCACTCACTTAGGTTGTGCACCAACTCACCATAACGGTGACTTTGATCAATTTGTTGAAGGTGTAAGCCAAGGGTTCTTCTGTCCATGTCATGGTAGTAAATTTGATATGGCTGGTCGTGTATTTCAAGGGGTTCCTGCACCATTAAACTTGATGGTTCCTGAGCATTCGTTTACTAGTGAAAACACTTTGTTAATCGGTGTTGGCCCAGATGAAAGTAAAGGAGAAGCATAATGTTAGCAAACTTTATGGCTTGGATGGATAAACGATTACCCTTAACCGATGCTTGGAATAAGCATTTGGCACAATATCCAGCCCCAAAAAACTTTAACTTTTGGTACTTTTTTGGCTCATTAGCCATGTTAGTACTGGTAAACCAAATTTTAACTGGTGTGTGGTTAACCATGAGTTATGAGCCATCAGGTGATGGTGCATTTGCCAGTGTTGAATATATCATGCGTGATGTTGATTACGGTTGGTTGTTACGCTATATGCATTCAACGGGCGCTTCTGCTTTCTTTATTGTGGTTTACCTTCACATGATGCGTGGCTTAATGTACGGCTCGTACCAAAAACCACGTGAATTATTATGGATCTTCGGAATGTTGATCTTCTTGGTGTTAATGGCTGAAGCATTTATGGGCTATTTATTACCTTGGGGCAATATGTCGTACTGGGGGGCACAAGTCATTATATCCTTGTTTGGTGCCATTCCTGTTATTGGTGATGACTTAACGCTATGGATTCGTGGTGATTATGTTATTTCTGGGGCAACGCTTAATCGCTTCTTTGCTTTACACGTTATTGCGATGCCATTAGTGTTAGTTATTCTTGTATTTTTACATATTTTAGCATTACACGAAGTTGGCTCAAATAACCCTGAAGGTACCGATGTTAAAAAACCTAAAGGCAGTGTTAAGCCTGAAGATCAAAGTAAATTTAAATTTCACAAACAGTATACTGACAAATACGACATTGTTGATGCGATACCTTTCCATCCTTATTATTCTGTAAAAGATATTATGGGTGTTGCTGGTTTCTTAATTTTATTCTGTTGGGTTATGTTTTTTGCACCTGAAGGTGGCGGTTACTTTATGGAAGCGCCAAACTTTGAGCCTGCTAATGGTTTGAAAACACCTGAGCATATTGCTCCAGTATGGTATTTTGGTCCTTTCTATACTATTTTACGTGTTATCCCTGACAAGCTGTTAGGCGCTATTGGTATGTTCTCTGCCATTATCGTGCTTTTCCTTGTGCCGTGGTTTGACCGTGGTGTAGTGAAATCAGTTAAATTCCGCTCTAAGCTACATTTACTTAACCTAATTCAGTTCTCTGTATGTTTTATTGTTTTAGGTGTTTTAGGAACTTTACCTGCAACACCAACGGCTAACTTAATTGGTACTATTGCTACATTTGGTTATTTCGGATTCTTCGTTGCACTTTGGTTTTATTCTAAGAATGAAAAATGTAAGCCAGTACCAGAGAGGGTTTCACACTAATGAAAAATTTAATTAAGGCGCTAGCTTTTAGTTTAGTCACTGTTGTGTCTATGTCTGCCCTTGCTGCATCAGGTGGAGCAAATTTAGATCATGCCAATAATGATTTAACCGATAAAGAATCATTAAGAAATGGTTTTAAAACTTACATTAACTATTGTTTAGGTTGTCACCAATTACAATATCAACGTTATAATCGTACCTTTAAAGATTTAGGTATTGAAGAAGCTGATGGTGTTGCAAATTATATGTACACAGGTGAAAAATCAGGTGATCATATTACCAATACTATGTCAAAGAAAGAGGCCGCTAGTTGGTTTGGTACTGCGCCACCAGATTTAACCTTGGAAGCACGTTTACGTAGCCCAGATTGGATTTATACTTATTTACGTTCATTTTATATGGATGATAAACGTCCTTTTGGCGTAAATAATAAAGTATTTAAAGATGTTGGTATGCCGCATGTGTTACAAGACTTACAAGGTGTTAGTTCAATAGATGAACATGGTAATATCTCTCCAGCAATGGGTGGTAGTTTAACCGCAGAAGAATATGATATTGTGGTTCGTGATTTAACCAACTTTTTAGAATATGTTGGTGAACCAAGTAAACTTGATCGCGAAGCTATGGGCGTGAAGGTATTAATATTCTTGTTTGTTTTCTTTATTATTTCTTATTTCCTTAAGAAAGAATATTGGAAAGACGTACATTAGTAACCTTTACCGTTAGTTTGTAAAAGTTACAATAAAAATACTGGGGGCTTTGTGCCCCCATTATCCGTTTTAAGAAATGCAATTCTTAGACACTCTTTATAGAAAGTAGGAGGCCCTATGGCCGTAGCAGCAAATAAACGTTCAGTAATGACGTTATTCTCGCATGCTGATGATATGTATAGTCATCAAACACGTATAGTATTGGCAGAAAAGGGCGTTGGTGTTGATATTAATTTAGTTGATCTGGCAAACCTGCCAGAGGACTTAATTGACTTAAATCCCTACGGAACAGTACCAACATTAATAGACCGAGAATTAGCTTTATATGAAGCTAAGATTATTATTGAATATTTGGATGAGCGTTTTCCACATCCACCATTGATGCCTGTTTACCCTGTATCACGCGGTCGTAGCCGTTTAATGATGCACCGTATTGAAAATGATTGGTATAGTTTAGCTAATGTTATTTTAACGGGAAGTGCTGAAGAAGCAGCAAAAGCACGTCAAGAGCTGAAAGAAAGTTTATTGAGTGTTGCGCCTATTTTGAATGAAGCGCCATATTTTATGAGTGAGGAATACAGTTTAGTTGACTGTTATTTAGCTCCATTATTATGGCGTTTACCTGCTTTTGGTATAGAGCTAGAGGGCCAAGGTTCAAAAGAACTTAAAACGTATATGTTACGTTTATTTGAGCGTGAGTCATTCCAAGCGTCTTTAACTGAAGCTGAGCGTGAATTACGTTTTGGACACTCAGATTAATGATTGATTCGTCCGACATCAAAATGAGTTCTAATAAGCCCTATTTGGTTGGGGCTTTTTATGACTGGATTTCAGACAATGATTTGACACCTTACATTGTGGTTGATGTGAGTGTTTATGGTGTTTTAGTGCCAATGTCATACGTAAAAGATGGTCAAATAGTCTTGAATATCGCTTCTACTGCTGTAGGAAGTATAGCCTTAGGCGAACATGCCATTGAGTTTAGTGCGCGTTTTGGCGGTAAACTTGAACATATGACAGTGCCTTATGGTGCAATTTCAGCTATTTATGCCAAAGAAAATGGTGCTGGCACGTCTCTACCAATTGAGCATCCTAGTGATGAAGATATAGAGGTAATAGAAGGCGATAAAGCTGATATGAAACCTCAGTCTACGCCTAAACCAAGCTTAACTAGTGTGTCATCGGGTGATAAAACATCAGGTCATAAAAAATCGGGTAAAAGTAAGGCCAGTTTGAAAGTAATTAAATAGCGTAGGCGGTACTTCGATACGGTATTCGTTATCTTAAATATTCAAACGCTTTAAAAACTCTATTTACACCACTGATGTTGCGGGTAATATTTACCGCAGCATCAGCTTCTTTCTTCGATACAATTCCCATTAAAAAAACTTCGCCATTTTCAGTAATTACTTTAATGTTTTTTCCATTCACTTTATCACTGGAAAACAATGCTGTTTTGACTTTAGAGGTTAACCATACATCGTTGGTTTGAGTGGTTACCGACGTAACGTTACCAATTCGTATTTGATTATGTATACGAACAACACCGTTTATATTATTAACAATTTTTATTGCTTGATCTTTAAGGTATGTTGAAGGTGCTTGACCAATAATTAAAACTGAACCATTAACACTGGTAATATGTAAATTAGTATTGGCGTTTAATGATTTGTTTTTTGTAATTTCATTATAAGCCTCAATTTCTATGCTTTGATCATCTATTTGGTTACCAATACTTCGACGGTCAGTCGCCATACTTGCACCCGTTGTAATTGCAACCACCGCAACAGCGGCACAGCCTTGTAAAATACTTAAGGTAAGCACAATTGCAACAAATTTAGCCAATGTGATTTGTTTTGTTTTGGAAAAAATAGCCATGGGTTGTTAAGACTCCGAATGAGGGAATAAAGTCGTATCAATAATTTCGCACAAACAATGGAGCACAATTAAATGTACCTCATTGATACGTGCAGTTCGAGAAGAGGGCACTCTAATTTCAACATCATTTTCTCCTAATAAACCAGCAATGTCACCACCGTCAGCCCCCGTTAAAGCAATAATCGGCATATCACGGGAAACCGCACTTTCAACTGCTTTTATTACGTTGCGTGAATTTCCTGTGGTAGAGATTGCCACTAAAATATCACCGTTATTTCCTAATGCTCTAATTTGTTTGGAAAATAGCTCATCATATTGAGAGTCATTTGCTACCGAAGTAATTGTAATACTGCCAGAGACTAATGAAATAGCGGGTAAACTAGGACGTTCAGCTTCAAAGCGATTTAATAACTGAGAGCAAAAATGTTGTGCATGACCAGCTGCCCCCCCGTTACCACAAGCAAGCATTTTGTTACCTGCTAATAAGCACTGCACCATCATTATTCCTGCTTGCTCAATGGCACCAGAAATAGCTTCTGTTGCGGCTATTTGTGTTTGAATACTTTCGGTAAAATTATTTTGGATCTGTTCTAGCATGTAGGGTAAATAACTCCAATGACTTTCTATGATTCTAAAGCGGAAATTCGAAAGTCATGATTAAAAGTAATAGCTTAAAAATGGTTAAAAAGCATTTTTTAACCAAGTGATTTGTGGATTATTAATATCCCCCTCTAAGGCGATAACATCAAATCGACAAGGTGTATTATATTCATTTAAGTTGGCTTGATGGAGAAAAAATGCAACACAATGTTTAATTTTATTTTGTTTAGCTTGAGATACAGCTGCAATTGCGCCACCAAAGTGGTTATTTTTACGGAATTTGACTTCAACAAAAACGAATGTTTGCCCATCTTTCATCACAAGATCGATTTCACCTTGTCTGCAATGTACATTTTTGTCAATAAAAGTTAAACCATTTTGCATTAAATATTGTTGAGCAAATGCTTCTGTGGCTTTTCCTTTATTACAGCTTGTTTGCGCCTTAGTCCATAGCAACTTCTATCACCTTGTTATTTTTATATTGTCCCCAAATTAAGCTTCGGGTGAGAATATTATTATTACTTAACTTTAATACCCCTGTTTGACCAAAGTGACGAATATAAGGCGCTTGCTTCATTAACGTGAGCTTGCTTAATAAATGATAGCTGTCATAACCCATAGCAAAAATTCGTGACAAACTGTCGGTTCGCATTGGCCACAATGACTCACTGAGTTTATTGAGCTTTTTGTTTTGTTGTTTAGAATTAAGCAACCAAGGAATTTGAGTAAAAGTTAACCCTTGCAGGTCACTGATGCTACTTGCTGTATTTTTGTCATTAAAATCACTGTGGCTACGCGAGCTAGCGAACACAGGAATAACTTCAGCAAAAGGGCTGATATTCACATCAATGTAAGGTTTAATTAAGCGTGTTTGTGCAGAACTTCCTACCAAATATATCATGTCAATATCGCGGCGGTTTCTAGGTTCTGATTCAATATTATGCTTAAGGCGTGCGTTTAGCTGTTTAATACGTGTTTGACTTGTGTTTACATCAAGGCTTTCTTTTAAATTGGCCTGCATTTGTTTACCTTGGTCGAAGTAAACAATATCAATAGTATTATTAGTAGATAATTGCCATTGTTCTCTAAACGCAATGGCAATTCGTTTTGATACTCTATCATTATGACTTATTACCATCGGATTTTGGTAGTTATGCTGGCTAAGTGTTGCTGCCGCTTGTATTGCTTCATCTTCAGGACGCATTGACAAAGCAAACTGTGTGTCGGCAAGTGAATGTTGATAGGGTAAATTTAACAGCAAGGTAGGTATTTGAAGTGGTATTTGTTCTGCACTTGAATTTAAGAATGTTTCTACATTGGCTTTTAATAATGGACCAATAATGTGGTCTATTTTAAGTTGAGTGAAATTATCACCAAGACTTTGCCAGTCAAGTTGATTGGTATCAATAAAGAACAGGTTGCGATTAGAGTCATTATCAAAAGCAGCTAAAATGCCCTGTTGAACCGCTAACCCCGCTTTTTGTTGACTACCTGTTAATGGTAATAATATGGCAATATTTTCAAGTGTATTTTCTGTCGGTTGTTCTGATGATTGAGGTGTTTGTAATTGGGAAATAATCGCTACTGCTGGGTGCGCAGGATAATGTTGTTGCCACAAATGTAAATAGCGAGAAAATTGTTGTGGATTTGAGCCAAATTTATGACTGTAATTGAGCAATTCAGTCCAGCCTTTAATAAAAGGTGCTTTATTGTTATTAAGCTGAGCTATTTGCCATTGAGTTAAAGATTCAAGATGAAGCCAAATGGTCTGAATATCTTCATCAGAGGCTGATGGGTTCAGGGCAAAAGCATTTAGCTGAGCGATAAGGGCTGGTATAAGCTGGTTTTGTGCTGACAATACTTGATTCAATGCTTGATAATACTCAAACGTTAACGTTAAGGAGGGGATTGGATTATTGTTGGTATAAGAGACTAATTCATTGGCAATTTGTAATTGTTGTTGTGCTTGTTGGTTATAATTTAGCGCCAGTAAACTACGAGCTTTTACTAATAATAATCGATAGTCATTTTGGTAGTTTTTTTTCTGATTTGCATTATCAATTTGTGGTTTGTTACCTTGACCAGTTTGTTGAATTTCATTAGCTAACCAAAGTGCTTTAGCATAATTTTGTTCTTGTAAATATAATTCACAAGCATCAATTAATAAGTTATTTATTAATGTTTGTTGTGCGAGCAAATGGTTTTTACTATCCAGATCTGATTCATTGATTAAGTTACTATTAAGTAATTTTTTATGAAGGGTTTGTGCTAAGGCTAATTTTTCTTCGGCTGTTATGACTTCAGGTACTTTTTGCGTGACCGTGTTTTTTGGGCGTTCAGCTCTTTTAATTGAAGGCTTTGTACTACAAGAAGACAATAATAACGTCAATAAAACCAGCACAGAAAAAGTGCTGAAGATACGTTTTGCTTTTAATATTGTAAATAGTGATAGCATAGTTAAAGTTAACGCTAGAAAATTAGTTTGACTCACGTGGAAAAATCCGTGCATTTTTAGCTCAGTGTAGGGTTATAATAAACGCCATTGCAGTGAGTCTCAACTAAATACTGTTCCTAAAACCTAAGTAGCAACGAAAGAAGTAAGTTTACATGAGTGAATTCAAAATAAACGCAGGCACTTTGTATATTGTCGCCACCCCTATTGGTAATTTGGGAGATATTAGCGCAAGGGCATTAGCGGTATTAACGCAGGTTGATGTTATTGCCTGCGAAGACACTCGCCACACACAAAAGTTACTTTCGGCTTTTGCAATTAAAAATAAAACACTGTCGATGCATGATCACAATGAACGTCAACGGCAAGATTATATTGCTCAGTTATTACAAGAAGGGAAAAGTATTGCTTTAGTATCTGACGCGGGTACACCGCTAATTAGTGATCCTGGTTTTCATTTAGTGCGTCACTGTCGGAGTTTAAGTTTACCTGTATCCCCTGTTCCTGGCGCTTGTGCAGCCATTTCAGCATTAAGTGTTGCAGGATTACCTACGGATAGATTTTCTTTTGAAGGTTTTTTGCCCTCTAAATCTGGTGCGAGACAAAGTACTTTATTAGCATTAGTCAATGAGCCGAGAACGATGGTTTTTTATGATGCACCTAGAAGAGCCATTGACACTATTAAAGATATAGTAAGTACATTGGGTAGTGAACGGTATGTGGTTATTGCTCGAGAGTTAACAAAAACATTCGAAACCATTTATTCAGACACCGCTGAAAATTTGGTCGCGTGGTTAGAGCAAGATGCTAATCAACTCAAAGGTGAGATGGTTTTAATTATTGAAGGCTATAAAGCCAACCAAGATGAAATTTCCGTAGAGGTGATTAATACGTTGAAATTACTCTTGGCTGAAATGAAACCTAAAAAAGCCTGTGCTATTGTGGCAGAAATTTATAAGGTGAAAAAGAACGCGCTTTATGAAATAGCATTAAGTGTTAAATCATAAGCGCTATAGCGGTTTTATTAAATTTATTCTCACCTCAGAGCTTTATTAGCGAGTTTAGAGTAAGTGGAATTTGTTAAATATCGCTTATTCTAAGCTCGTTAATAAGATTACAGAGTAAAATGGGTATATCAATCAAGCGCTAGAATAATTCACTTTCTTCGTTTTTAACGCCAGATTCGTGTTGAAATATATCAAGGCTATTATCTTGACTTACATATTCTGTAGGAGCTGTACCCACTTGAAAATATTCAAATAAACTACTTTTGTTTGTTTTAGTACTTAATTTTCCTGTTACCTTATCTATACGCACTGAAACAATGTCTGTTGGAAGTTCAAACGGTTCCACTGGAATATCTGTTAAGGCAACTTTCATAAAGTCTATCCATGCAGGTTGTGCAGATTTAGCGCCAAATTCTTTACCCGTAATTTGATTTTTACCTAAGTTGCGGTTGTAAACAGATTGACCTAAATTATGGCTAGGATCATCAAACCCTATCCATGAAGTAGTCACTAAACGACGAGAAAAACCAGAAAACCAAGCATCTTTAGCTTCGTTTGTTGTGCCTGTTTTACCTGCAATATCTTTGCGTTTTAATGAGCGTGCACGCCAGCCTGTACCTTGCCAGCCGTTTTCAGTTGACCAGTCAGCGCCCCAAATTGCACTGTTGAGTGCTTGGCTTATTAAAAAGGCGTTTTGCGCTGAAATAACTCTGGGGGCAGATAATATTGTAGGTGAACTTAATGTAGTATTTTTGGGCTCTGAAGAGGGGGTTAATTCTTCAGTGTCTATTCCTGTTGCTATGTCCTTATTTATTATTGTTTCAGCTGTGGCATGGTCAGCAGAGGTTTCGGTAGCGGTTGCAATATCAGCTGAAACAATCGCTACTTCACAAGGGTCACAGGCTAAACGCGGATTGGCTTGAAAAACGATTTCGCCGTCAGCTGTTTCAATACGGTCAATTAAATAAGGTTCAATCAAGAAGCCACCGTTAGCAAAAGTCGCAAAACCTGTGGCAACTTCTAGGGGCGTTAACGAGGCTGAACCCAATGCTAATGATTCATTACGTGGTAATTCATCAGGTGAAAAACCAAATGAACTGAGGTGCGTAATAGCCTGGTCTAACCCGATACTTTTTAGCAGTCTGACTGCAATCACGTTTTTTGATTGTGCTAATGCTAAACGCATTCTTATTGGGCCTGCGTAGGTTTCAGGTGAGTTTTTTGGCCGCCAAACAACACCACTACTTCTATCCCACTGATTAATTGGTGCGTCATTGATTAATGAGGCTAAGGTAAAGCCATGCTCTAATGCGGCAGAATAAATAAAGGGTTTTATGTTCGAGCCAACTTGCCGTTTAGCTTGAGTAACACGATTAAACTGACTTTGTTTGAAACTAAAACCACCAACAGCGGCTTTTATTGCGCCATCGTCGGGTGACAACGAAATAATTGCGGCACTTGCAGTAGGCAATTGGCTGAGTTGATATTCATTTGACTCATTTTTACTGACTAAAATTACATCACCGTAGGTAACTATTTCGTGTGCAGTATCAGGTGGCGTTCCCTGTTTATAATCATTGATGTATGGACGTGCCCAAGCCATGCCTGGCCATTCAATAACTGCTTTTTTATTACCTTCTAAGGTGATGTTAATTGAACGTTCGTTTACCAATGTAACAACGGCAGGAACTAATTTTTGATATGAAGGTACTTGGGCGAGTGCCGTTGATATTTCATCATCAGAAAGAGGATTTACCTCTGGTGGTAATGTTGTATTAGTTGATAAGTTGTCATATTTATCCAACGAACCGCGAGTTTTGTCAGCAGTGTTGTTACTAGGACGTAATGAGCTTACTGCCCCGCGATAGCCATGGCGCTGGTCATATCGCAGTAAATTACCAGTCATAGCGGTGTTTGCTGCTTGCTGTAATTTGTTAGTTACTGTGGTGAATACCTTAAAACCGCCAGTATAAGCTTGTTCTTTACCATAGCGCTTTATCATTTCTTGGTGTGCCATTTCCGCAACATATGGCGCATTCAGCGCTATTTCTGCACCATGAGGCTTGCCTGTGATAGGTGCATTCTTGGCTAATTGATAAGCTTGTTCTGTAATGTAGCCGCTGACTAGCATACGTTGTAATACGGTAGTGCGACGAATTTTAGCTCGGTCAGGCCGACTAATGGGGTTATAGGTTGATGGTGCTTTAGGTAAGCCGGCTAACACAGCTATTTGTGCTAGGTTTAGCTCATTGAGTTCTTTTCCATAATAAACTTGCGCGGCGGCACCAAAACCAAAGGCTCTGTGACCTAAGGGAATTTTATTAATATATAAGGTTAATATTTCATTTTTAGTTAACAAACTTTCAATGTGAAAAGAGAGAAAAATTTCTCTAATCTTACGAGTGTATGTGACTTCTCTAGTTAAGAAAAAATTGCGCGCTACTTGCATAGTTATTGTGCTAGCGCCACCTTTGTCATTACCTGTCAGTTTTCCTAATATTGCCCGAGTCATGCCTATGGGATCAACGCCAAAGTGAAAATAGAATCGATCATCCTCAGTTGCCAGCAGTGCATTAATCAATTGTTGAGGTATTTCTTCAAAGGTTAATGGTTTGCGTTTTTTTTCACCAAATTGTGAAATTAATAAACCATCATTGCTATATATTTGCATCGGTGTTTGCCACTGTACATCTTTTAAAGAATTGATATCGGGCAAATCATCGCGCAAAGTTAAATACAATAAAAATATAGCAAAAATGGCTATAAATAGTAAAGTTACAGTAATTTTTAAAATTTTTTTAGCTGAAAGCACGACAAATACTCTATTTATTGGGAAAATGTCAGATAATGCTAGTATATCTTGTAAAACCATGTAATAAATGTATTTATGTGAAAAACATGTCTAAAATAATTAAAATAAAACAATTTAGTAGGTTTTTATGCTAGATAACATATGGAAAAAGAAAACAACTATGATGGTGGGGATCGATATTGGGTCTCATTCGGTCAAAGCCGTTTTATTAAGACAAGGCAGTGAAGGCTATATTTTAGAAGACTTTGCTATTGAGCCGATGATCCGTGGCTCGGTTGTGGATCGAGAAATCCAAGATATTGAAGCTGTTGGTAAAGTGATTGCTAAAATACGCAAAAATATACCAATGAAAGCAAAAGAAGCAGCAACAGCAGTTTCAGGTCAAACTGTTATCACCAAAATAATTTATATGGATGTCTCATTAACTGAGGAAGAACTAGCAAGTCAAATTGAAATAGAAGCTGACAGCCTGATTCCTTATCCGTTAGATGAAGTGAGCTTAGATTTTGAAACGCTAGAGGTAAATGAATCAGATCCTAGCAAGGTTAATGTATTACTTAGCGCGGCACGTACTGAATCTATTGAAGCAAGAGTAGCAGCATTAGAAGCAGGTGGTTTTATAACGAAAGTTGTTGATGTTGAGTCTTACGCGGTAAGCCGGTCACATGACTTATGTTTATCCCAATTACCAGATGATGCTGCGGAAAAAACCGTAGCCATTGTTGATATTGGCGCAACCATGACATTGTTTTCAGTAACTAAGGCTGGTAAACACTTATACAGCCGTGACCAAATGTTTGGTGGCGAACAATATACTCGCTCCATTGTTTCTTATTATAATAAATCATTTGAAGAAGCTGAAATTGCAAAAATAACGAATGATTTACCACCCAATTATACTTTTGAAGTGTTAGCGCCTTTTCACACTATCATCATGCAACAGATACGTCGGGCAATTCAAATGTTTTTAACTTCTAGTGGTTTAAAGAAAGTCGATTACTTACTTGTTTCTGGTGGCACTGCATCAATTGAAGATATTGCAAACTTGTTGACTGAAGAATTAGGTGTGCACACCGTTGTTGCTAATCCATTTAATGAAATGGCCTTATCTGATTCTATTAATAAAGATGAGCTGAATAAGGTGGCACCGCAGTTAACCGTGGCTACTGGTTTGGCTTTAAGGAGTTTTTCGCCATGGCACACATAAATTTGCTTCCTTGGCGAGAGCAAGCGCTTAAGGAAAAACAAAAAGAATTTTTTACGTTGTTAATTGCTGTTTGTTTGTTTGCTTTCGCATTGATATTTGCTGTGAATCTTAATTTTCAATCACGTATTGATGGCCAATCAATGCGTAATCAATTTTTAAAGAATGAAATTCAAAAATTAGATATACAAATTGCTGAAATTAAAACGTTGAACGATAAAAAAGCAGCATTGCAAAAGCGTATTGATGTTGTTGAACAGTTACAACGTAGCCGAAATGTTGGTACACAAATTCTTGATGAAATAGCTAAAATTATTCCCAATGGTATTTATATTACTCAACTTGATAAACAAGGTAATAGTATAGAAATTATCGGAAAAAGTGAGTCAAATAACCATTTGGCAAATATGATCAGAGCTATTGAATTATCTGACTTATTTACTGATGCAACGCCAGAATCTATAACGTCTGATGATAGTTCATCAAAACTACTAAGTAGTTTTAAAATGAGAGTGAAAATACAAGGTTTAGTTAGCGATACTGAACTTGCTAATAGAGCAAAGGGAGGTAGCTAGTGAACTTTGATAAATCTCAGTTTGAAGATCTCGATTTAGAGAATTTAGCTCAATGGCCAGCTGCGCCTAAATTAGTGTTAATTATATTTTTAGCCGTTATGGTTATTTTTTTAGGCTATATTGGTTTAGTGAGTGACAAAATAGATCAGCTTAAGCGAGTGCAGGCAGAAGAACTTACGTTAAAACAATCTTACGAAACAAAATACCATGTAGCAGCCAACTTAGAATTATTTAGGGCACAAATGATTGAGGCTGAAGATATTTTTGCAACTCAGTTGAGAAGTTTACCTAATAGCCATGAAACACCGGGTTTATTAGATGATATAACCTTTATCGGCACAACGAATGGACTAGAATTTGTTAAGTTAGAATGGCAGCCAGAAATCAGTAAGGAAATTTATATTGAATTGCCAATTGATATAGAAGTTAATGGTTCATACCATTCTTTTGGTGGTTTTGTGAGTAAAATTGCAGGATTACCTCGCATTGTAACTTTACATGACTTTAAGATTAATATTCTGGGAACAAATGGCGATACGCTAAACTTGAAACTTGAAGCCAAAACATATCGTTATCAAGAGCAGGGGGCTGAAATACAATGAGAATATTTTTTCTAATTACTTTAGCTTTTATTGGCGGCTGTTATGATGATACCAGTGATTTAGGTACGTATATGGCAGAGGTTAAAGCAACCACAACCAGCCAAATTGATCCTATGCCAGAAGTGCACCCATATAATCATTATGATTATTCAGCATTTGATTTAAGAAGTCCTTTTTCATTACCTGAACCTGAAGCAATACAACAAAAGATTCAACAAATGTCTGGTTGCTTAAGTCCTGATCCTCGTCGTAGAAAACAACCATTAGAGAAGTATGCATTAAGTGATCTTACTATGCGCGGCACTATGGGAGATGATGGTGTACTCTGGGCACTAGTAGAAGCATCAGACTTAACTCTACATAGAGTATCTATTGGAAGCTACTTAGGATTGTTTGATGGGCGTATAACAGAAGTAAATAATAAAAGATTGAAATTAGTAGAGTTGACACCTGATGGTGCAGGTTGTTGGGTAGAGCGAGAAACTGTAATAAAAATTGCTCAATCTGTATCAGAAGGGGAAAGGAAATAATAATGCTATTTAATAAAATAAAAAACTACAAAGGGTTTTCTGAGATAATCAATTTGAGACTAAATTGGTTAGTTTGTTTTACTCTACTAACACTTGTTGCCACCTCTTTACCGATTAAGGCACAAGAGAGTATTACGCAAGAGCAAGAACAGGTGAGCAAAGCACAATTACAAGGTATTTCTTATAATACAATTCAAGATGATCAAATTGAGTTGGTTTTTGAATTTTCCGATGAGATATCTGCTTTACCTACCGTTGAAACGTCAATGAATCCTGCTTTTATAAAAATTATTTTTTCTGCTGATGTTTATGATGTTAACTTGCAAGAAACACTTGTTAATCATGCGGGGGTTACAAATATCATACTAGACAATTCTTCTGGAGAAGTTGTCGCAACAATTAGTTTAGAAAAGTTAGCTGTATTTGATGTGGCTATTGATGAAAAAAAATTCTTCTTAACACTCAATTATGGTCAGTCAGCTAAGGTTGTTGAGGAGTTAAGTCCCGCAGGCGAGCAATTTATTAACCATATTGAATCAATTGATTTTCGTTTAGATGATGAAAATTCACCTGAAGTGTTAGTGTACCTCAAAGATAGCATGGTTGCTGTTGATGTTAATGATAAGTTAGGCAAAGTAAATGTTGAGTTTCACAACACAAAAATAATAGATGATTTGTTATATAAACTTGATGTCACTGATTTTGGCACGATTGTTTCAGGTATAGAAACATTTAAAGATGGTCGTAATGCCCGTTTAGTTATTGATGTAGATACACATTTTACTTTTTCACATAAGCAAGAAGGTAACTTGTTTATATTGTCGGTTAAAGAAAAAGAAAAAAAGGCACCTGGTTATTTAGCTGACACAGATGAATTTACAGGTCGCACCATATCCCTTAATTTTCAAGATATTCCTGTTCGGACTGTGCTACAAATTATCGCTGATTATAATGAATTTAATTTAATTACCAGTGATACCGTAATGGGCAATATTACGCTACGTTTAGATGGGGTACCTTGGGATCAAGCACTTGATATTATTTTAAAAGTGAAAGGCTTGGATAAACGCATGCAAGGCAATATTTTGATGGTAGCGCCTAGCGATGAACTAGCAGCTCGAGAAGCTAAAAACTTACAAGCTCAGCAACAAGTTGAAGAATTAGCTCCCTTATACTCTGAATATGTACAAATTAACTATGCTAAGGCTGTTGAATTTGCTGAATTAATTAAAAATGAAGATACCAGCATCTTATCAGAGCGGGGTAGCGTTTCGGTAGATGAACGTACAAACACACTGCTTATTCGTGATACGGCAAAAAGTATTGAAGATATTAAGCGTATGGTCAACATTTTAGATATACCTGTTCGTCAAGTTATCATTGAAGCACGCATGGTAACGGTTAAAGATAATATTAATGAAGAACTGGGTATACGGTGGGGAGTAACTGATACCAATGGTGAATTTGCTACGTCAGGTTCTCTCGAAGGTGTTGGACAAGCCAATGGTACAAGGGCAGCAAATGAATCTGATCTTGGGGTTGGTAGAGTGCCAAAGTTGGAAGATGGATTAAATGTTAATTTACCTGCCGCTAACCCTGCTGGCGTGTTAGCATTTCAAATAGCCCGTTTGGCAGATGGCACGATTCTTGACCTTGAACTCAGTGCGATGGAAAAAGAAAATAAAGGTGAAATTATCGCGAGTCCACGAATAACAACGGCGAATCAAAAAGAAGCCTATATTGAGCAAGGTGTTGAAATTCCATACCAAGAGGCAGCATCAAGTGGTGCAACAGCAACACAGTTTAAAAAAGCAGTATTAAGCCTAACGGTTACACCCCATATCACACCTGATAATAAAATTATTTTAGACTTAGTGGTTACCCAAGATACCATATCAGATGTACAGAGTGGTTCTGCCCCTGCAATCGATACACAACGTATTGGTACGCAGGTTCTAGTGAATAATGGTGAAACTATTGTGTTAGGTGGAATTTATCAACAATCTATTATTAGTACGGTTTCTAAAGTGCCAGTTTTGGGAGATATCCCTTACTTTGGTTGGCTGTTTAGAAACTCTAATCAATATAATGAGAAAAAAGAATTACTCATTTTTGTAACGCCGCGTGTTGTTACAGAACATTTTTAACATCAAATAAACACATTAAGGTTAGTAAGTTAGAGTTTTTGTCTGACTTACTAACAATGTTGCTTGCAATCTTACCCTAACAATTGCGATAATTACGCCCTTGAAATTTCCGAGGGAGACCTCTATGACATCAAAAGGGAAATAGCTTCGCTGTAATTTTCTTTTGATATACCTGAAACAAACGAGTAATAAGTTAATCTAATGGCAGAAAAACGTAACATTTTCCTTATTGGCCCTATGGGTGCGGGTAAAAGCACTATAGGCAGAGAGCTTGCAGACAGGCTACACCTTGAATTTTTCGATTCAGATCAAGAGATTGAACGTCGCACCGGAGCAGATATCGCTTGGGTTTTTGACCTTGAAGGCGAGGAAGGCTTTCGTAAAAGAGAAGAAGATGTTATTGAAGATTTAAGCGAAAAACAAGGTATTGTACTAGCAACTGGTGGTGGTTCAGTTATTAGTGATCAAGTTCGCAATCGTTTATCGGCACGCGGTATCGTTGTTTATCTAGAAACAACCATTGATAAGCAAGTTGCGCGTACTCAAAGAGATCGCCGTCGTCCATTATTACAAACATCAGAAAAACCTCGTACAGTGTTAGAAAACCTTGCTGTTGAGCGCAATCCTCTTTATGAAGAAATTGCGGATGTTGTAATTAAAACAGATGATCAAAGCGCGAAAGTGGTTGCGCATAAAATAATTGAACGCTTAGATTTTTAATAAAAATTGATTTTCTTTATTGAAGCCACTGTAAAATCTTAGTGGCTTTGCCCTTATCCCGACATAATTTCTGGTAAAGCTAATATGCCCACTCTTAATCTTGATTTAGGACTACGAAGCTACCCTATCTACATAGACTCAGGTCTGCTTGATAACGAAACCCTATTTAGCAAGCATATTCGCGCTAAACGTGTTTGTATTGTTACTAATACGGTAGTTGCACCGTTATATCTAGATACAATTAAAGCTAAACTTGTTAATTATGAGCTTGATGAAATCATTCTACCTGATGGTGAAGCAGAAAAAAGTTTAGCAAATTTTGAACTAATTATGTCGCATTTGCTAGCAAATGAGCACGGTCGTGACAGCACCTTAATTGCCTTAGGTGGCGGTGTTATAGGTGATATTACTGGCTTTGCAGCAGCCTGTTACCAACGTGGTATAGATTTTATTCAAGTGCCTACAACCGTGCTGTCTCAAGTTGATTCTTCTGTTGGTGGAAAAACCGCAGTAAATCATCCTCTAGGCAAGAATATGATTGGCGCATTTTACCAACCCAAAGCGGTTATTATTGATATCAATAGTTTAACTACTTTACCTATACGTGAGTTTAATGCCGGCATGGCTGAAGTTATTAAATACGGTATTTTAGGTGATCATGAGTTTTTTGTTTGGTTAGAAAATAATATTGCAGCAATAAAAGCGGGTGATCAGAACACATTAGCTAAAATGATTGAAATTTGTTGTCAGTGTAAAGCAAATATTGTTGCGAATGATGAAACTGAAGCGGGCGTTCGTGCACTACTTAACTTAGGGCATACTTTTGGTCATGCTATTGAAGCTGAACAAGGTTATGGTAATTGGCTTCATGGTGAAGCCGTTGCAACTGGCATGGTGCTTGCTTCTAAGTTAGCAGTAACAATGAATTTGCTTGAAGTGTCAGAACTTTGTCGAATAGAGTCGCTTATCAACGCGTTTGATTTACCATTACAAGCGCCAGATACCATGAGTTGTGATGATTTTGTTCGACATATGCGCCGTGATAAGAAAAATATTGGCGGAAAATTACGCTTTATTGTGCCTACGGCGATAGGTAAGTCTGAGATACGTGATGATATTACTCAAGAGATACTTCAACAAATTCTATAATTTTTTTGTCTGTCTAATATTTAGTTAGGTAGTAACAATTGTAGAAAGGGTTGTATATGTCTGTAGTAGCACACACCAGTATCGGTAATGAACATATGGCTTCAGTGCAACTAAATAGTGAGCCAGCAGTAACCTCGATTAGCGTGAGTGCGCGCATTGAATATATTCAACGTTTCTCTAAACAAGCGGTTTTAGTAATAGAAAATGATGTAAATGCTTATACGCAAGCCGCTCGTCAATTTTTAACTAATTTCTCATCAGAACAAACAATTCAAGAGACCAATGTCGCTTTTATCTCAGCTTCAACGAAACTTAATGATATACAAATGCGTTGCCGTTTAATTGAGCAGTTATTTTCTAATACCTTGTTTGACCCTGAAAAATCACTCGCAGTTAGTATTTTAAACCTGAATAAGCAGAGTAAAAACAATATCAATATTGTTATTGAGCATGCTCACGCGTTGTCTTTACAAATCAAATACGAACTGTGTCAGCTTGTTGACGTGGCAAACAAAACGAAAACCAAAAATAAAATTAATGTTGTGCTATTTGGCATAGAGCAAGCTGCACAGGATGTGGCTGCTAATAAAAGTATTTTCAAAAATAAATTGTCGATTATCGAAGCAAAGTCTGGCCAATTGTTTTCGATAGAACATTCAAGGTTTGCGACAGATAAAAGAAATTTTACCCGTAAACTGTGGGTTAAAATATTGGCCACTGTTGTTATTATTTCAGTGCTTACTGGGCTTTCTTGGTATGGGCTTATTCATTATGATAATTTTAAGTTGTCAAACTTATCATCAATTGACCCCACGCCTGTAAGTAGCGAGTCTTTAGTAGCAAGCACAGCAGCGCTAAAAGAAACGGTATTAGCAAAGGAGGTTAATGAAGCAGTCATAGAAGCAGCGCCTGAGCTTCTTGCTGATTCATCTGACATACAAGCAGCGTTGTTAGGAGAGCCAGTTTCAACGCATAATGAAGTTATTCAGCAAGCAAAAGCCGCAGATGTATTACAAGCACTGAACCTAAATGAACCCCTAGCACCTGTTCAAGCAGATGTTGCAATACAAAATACAGTAGTCACACCATCAACCGTCAATATTGCAGAGCCTAATCCAGCTAAAATTAATACCGTTAAGTTGAATGAAAAAGTATTAAATCAAGAACCCGTAACTCCCCGTCAATCAAGTGTTCCAACGTCAACATTTATTACAACGCCTGACTATTATTTGAATAACTCAACAGGTTATGTGGTTCAACTTGTTGGTTTTACGAATAAAGATTTATTATCGGGTTTTGTTGATAAGTACCCAAATTTAGAATACTTCAGCTATGAAAAAAAATTAAATGAACAAAAGCTTATTGTTTTAACGACAGCTATTTTTAACGACAAACCTCAAGCAAAGGCCGCAATACAAAAGCTTCCTCAAGGAATTATTGATAGGGGGGTATGGGTTAAATCACTATCGATAGTTCAGGAAGAAATTAATAGTCTGTAGGTATTTCAAGTGATTCACTAAAAAGGAATACCGTTGATGCTTAAATCAAGATACAATCGTTTTCTTTTGTATTGGTTGCCTTTTCGGGCGAATATTAGTTAGGCATACATAAGTGAAAATATTAAGCATTTTTTAAAACTATGAAAACTAGTGTATTGTGTGCTTTTAGACAAATGTTTATGTTAGCTTTAGCTACTAATAATTTATAGGTTTCTTTTGTGGCTAAAGCTCAATCACTCGCTGGTATGCGATCTGCTCTGAAATGGGCAGGTGGGAAAAAAAAAGTTGTTAGTGAGATAGCTAGTCTATTACCTACAAGAGGTAAAAAAAGGTTAGTGGAACCTTTCGTAGGTGGTGGTTCTGTATTTCTTAATTTAGACTTTGATGAATACCTTTTGATAGATATGAATCAAGATTTAATTAATTTATTTAATATAATTAAAAATAAACCTTTACAATTTATAGCCGATGCTCAGAAATTTTTTAATGGTGATAGTAATTTACCTGATAAATATTACGCATTAAGAAATCAATTTAATCAATCTAAAGATTCGTACGAGCGTTCATTATTGTTTCTATACCTCAATAGACACGGTTATAATGGCTTATGTCGATATAATAAAAACGGTGGATATAACGTACCTTTTGGACGGTATAAGCATCCTTACTTTCCGAAAGATGAGTTAATTCACTTTTCAGAAAAAGCTCAAAAAGCAACATTTATTCAAGGCGATTTTGAAACGGCATTCTCTCAGTTAAAAGTTGATGATGTTATATATTGTGACCCGCCTTATTCACCTATCAATCCAACGTCAAACTTTACTGCTTATGCTGGTAATTCGTTTACAGATGAAGATCAACAGCGATTAGTTAAGTGTGCTGAAGTAGCTAAAAATAAAAATATTCCCACATTGATATCAAATCATTATGTAGATTTCACACGTGAACTTTATAAAGGAGCAACTGAATATAAGTTGTTTCAGGTTCAACGCTCAATAAGTCAAAAAGGTAAAGGTAGAATTAAGGTTAAAGAAATTTTGGCTTTATATAAATAACCCCCAGCTCGGCTTAACAAATCTTTCTATAGTGGCTATTTTTACTAAATTATTGCCCACTTGTGCTGGTTAAAATACTCCATGGCGGTGTGATTGTATACCTGTGACGAAAAGGTGAGAGAATTTATGTCACTTTGTTCACAACAGTTATCGCGTTAATTTGCGGGTACAACTAAGTTAACTATAAATATCAAAATACTGATAAAAATAATGACACTTAATATACCCACAATAATAAAGTGAATTAACTTCCCTTGAGCAAAGTCTCTTGTTCTATTTTTATTACTTTGAACGCCAAAAAAAGCAGCGGCTACACTTTTAAATGTTTCTTTAAATGAAGATGTTTTGTCTGACATTTAACTCTCATCTTAAGGTGAATAATCAATAATAAAAAATGCTAATTGGTTATAGTATAACCAATTAGCATTTTTTTGTCTGTTTTAAATATTAACGTTTAAAAGAGGTTGTAATTCTATAAGTCAATATCAACAGCATAAGAAACATATACTTTCATGTCGCCTGCTGCGCCATCTAAATCAGTTGCTGATGCGCCTAAAGTGAAGCCTGATTTTGATATGCTTACACCATAGTCAATCGAGTCTTCGGCCAGCCAGTCACCACTATATGAACCAATGTGTAAGTTCACTTCAGCATCATTACTTAATGCAATACTGTAATCTACATTGGCATAAATAGTATCACCCGCATCTGCGTCTTCACCAGAAGTTAACACGGCTAAACCTACTGTTAACGCGTTAAATGAAATACTACCGTATACTTCTGAGAAATCAGCATCTCCTGATGTTTCATCAGGGTATGCGTAGTAAATAAAACCTACATCATAAGATACACTTTCGCTGATATTACCGCCAAAACCACCATAAAAGTCTAATTCATAGGTCATGCCGTCAGCCCAGTCAGCATTTGACGCCCATGTACCAACATAAAAACCTGAATCAGCAGCATAATCAATACCACCAGATACGGCAGATTTTCCACTAGTTTGTTCTAAACCACGCCATAAATAGTTAGAAGTTACAGCGGCGTTAGCGCTTAGCCCTTCAACAGCTGATGCTGAAGTAGAAAAAACAGTTGAGGTAGCTAAAATAGATGTTAGTGCAACACTTAATATTGATTTTTTCATGTTTCTCTCTTTAATGTTTTATAAATTTTGTTTCTAAAGTCGTATTTTGCAAAGATGATGCCTGTATTAAATAAAAAGAAATTATTTTAAAAAATATATACTTATTAATGGTTTATGGTGTTTGTTTTGTGTTTTTGTTCTAGCTTGTAACAAAGTGCTTGCGCTAGTATGGTGCGACTTAGTTTGGTTTGAACTATTGAAGTGCAGTTAAATCACCTAAACACACTGGCGGTTGATGCTCGTATTTTTACTGGGCTTGGGTATAATACAAATAATTTTCTTGATTGAGCAAACGTTATGTCTTCTTTTTTAATTGCCCCGTCGATTTTATCGGCTGATTTTGCCCGATTGGGCGATGATGTGGCAAAGGTTTTATCTGCAGGTGCGGACGTTGTACACTTTGATGTGATGGATAATCATTTTGTGCCTAATTTAACATTTGGTCCGATGATTTGTCAGTCATTACGTGATTACGGTATTACTGCGCCTATTGATGTACATTTAATGGTAAAACCTGTGGATGCCTTAATACCGCAATTTGCTAAAGCGGGTGCTGATATTATTACTTTCCATCCTGAAGGTAGCGATCATGTTGATCGTACTTTGCAGTTAATAAAAGATCATGGTTGCAAGGCTGGCTTAGTGCTAAACCCAGCAACGCCATTGCAATGTTTAGATTTTATTATGGATAAACTTGATGTTATTTTATTGATGTCAGTAAATCCGGGATTTGGTGGGCAATCATTTATTCCTACCACGTTAGATAAGTTACGTTTGGTAAAAGAAAGAATTAAACAAAGTGGTCGTGACATTCGCTTAGAGGTAGACGGCGGTGTGAAAGCAAGTAATATTGCTGAAATAGCGGCGGCTGGCGCTGACATGTTTGTGGCTGGTAGTGCTATATTTTCACAGTCAGATTATAAAATTGCCATTGATGAAATGCGTGCAGAATTAGCCAAAGTATAAGCAATATTAAGTTGAATTCTGCTAAAGCCTAAGCGGTTTAGCTGCAAAAATAATTTTGTAATATTAAATAAAATGAATCGATCAGTATCTATTGAGTAATACTGGTTAAATCTAAAGGAAAATTATGAGTAAACCTATTGTATTAAGTGGCTGTCAGCCATCAGGTGAGTTAACTATTGGCAATTATTTAGGCGCATTAAAGCAATGGGTCAATATGCAAGATCAGCAAGAGTGTTATTATATGCTTGCAAATCAGCATGCTATTACAGTCCGTCCTGATGCTAAGGCATTACGTTCAGCAACCTTAGATGGTTTAGCGCTTTACCTCGCTTGTGGCGTTGACCCAGAGCAAAGTACTATTTTTATTCAATCTCATGTACCAGAGCATGCGCAATTAAGTTGGATATTAAGTTGTTACACCCAAATGGGTGAATTAAACCGTATGACTCAATATAAAGATAAATCGCAAAAGTCAGAGGCGAATATGAATGCTGGCTTGTTTACTTATCCAGTATTAATGGCTGCCGATATTTTATTATATGGCGCGGACAGTGTTCCCGTTGGAGATGACCAAAAACAACATTTAGAGTTAGCGCGCGATGTTGCTACGCGGTTTAATAACCTTTATGGTGATATTTTTACTGTGCCAGATCCTTTTATTCCTCAGCATGGCGCTCGCGTGATGAGCTTACTTGAGCCAACTAAAAAAATGTCTAAATCAGATTCTAATCCAGGTAACTTCATTGGTTTATTAGAAGATCCAAAGAAAATTGCTAAAAAAATAAAGCGTGCGGTAACTGACTCAGATGAACAAGCAAATATCTATTATGATCTTGAAGAAAAACCAGGTGTTTCAAATCTACTATCTTTATTGTCATGTGCTACAGGAAAGTCGGTTGATAGTTTAGTACCAGAATATGAAGACAAAATGTATGGTCATTTAAAAGGTGATGTTGCTGAAGCGGTTGTTGCTATGCTGGCACCGATTCAAACAAAGTATCATCAATATCGAGAAGACCAGGTATTTCTTGAACAAGTAATGAAAAAAGGTGCTGAAAAAGCATCGCATCGTGCTAATAAGATCTTAACGTCTGTTTACGATGCAGTTGGTTTTATCCCTCGTCCATAGTCATCAGTAAATCATAATCAACAAAACAATTTTAGGTGGCGAAAAGCAATTTTCGCCACTGATTTATGTTGCACTTACTGCTATTTCTTTAATGCTTCTTTTTTGGTTTGCTCAAAAAGCTTACGACTATCTTCAATAAATTTGTCTGTGCTGATACTTGAGGCAATTAATAAATTTGGCATCATAATTGTTGCATTATATTGCGGTCTTGGATTGAATTCTGGCTTGTTGCTGAATTGAACTAGGTAGCTACCGCCAAAAAGCAACACAGTCATGGCTGTTGCTACAATTACTCGTCGTTTAGCTGACATATGAAAGCCAATATACCCATTTAACCAAAATAAGCTAAAGGCAAGAACAAAAGAAATAAGCATAAGGCACGTGGGTAATATAGACCCACTTGAACTATTAAAAGAGGCTAGTCCCTCTAAGAAGTCGCTAAACCACATAAGATTGAAAAAGGTAAAACTTATGCCTAATTGAGCCAGTATTCGTGCTTCGTGTTTACTTAAATGCGAAACTAATGCGACACCTGCTGGCCATAATGCAAAACCTAGTGTCATGCCAATAGTAGGCACTAGTAATTGACTAAAGTTAACTTCTTTTGGGGTATTTAAATAGAAAGTATAGCCCGCAATCAAGGTAAACAATGTGATACTTAATAATAGTGCAATAGGGTGACGTAGTAAGTTAATTAGTTCTTCAAAAGGGCTAATAGCAATGGTTGGCTCTACGGGGTGATTGGTGAACAATATTCTTAATTGACTTTTTCCGAGCGTTATAACATCTCCATCATTAATAACATGTTGATCCGCACTATGCTTTTTGCAATTTGTGTTTTCAATAAAAGAGCCATTAATTGTTTGGTTATCGGTAATTTTCCACTGTCCATCTTTTAGTTCAATACTGAGGTGGCTAGGGCATATGTGTGGGTCAGCTAGAATAATATCGTTATGATAATCACGGCCAATATGAATTTGCTGTTGTGACAATTTATAGCGGTGCAGTAATTTATGGTTTCGGCTGATTTCTTCTATAATAATTTCTTTGACTGGGGTAGTTTCATTAACAAGGATACTTTGTTTTTTTTCCGTAAATTGCGCTTGTGTATTTAATATTTCCATGACACAGCCTCCATAAATTGGCGTGTAAAGGCTAATGCGTTAGATTGGCTAATACCTGCAATAGTAAAGTGGCTTATAATAGCTTGCTGGTCTTTATCTACTGAAGCACTTAAATAAAGGATGTCGTATAACCCTGTAAATTTTTTATAAGCACGTGTACAAAAGATAGTTTTGTTATTTATGGCTTGGTTATCAGGAATGACTAAGTCGTTATGGCATTGGAATTCTGTTACGTTTTCTTTGTTTGCTCTATTTCCTGCACCAGCATGTGCAATTTGTTGTTGGTACAAATGATAAAATTTATTAGCGCTAACCTCTTTAGCTTTCATGGTACGAAATTCTATTTCCATTGAGCCAGTAAAAAAATGTGAAGAAATATAGGTATTTTCATCTAGCGAGCAATTTGCTACCGCTGCTAACATCAAAGCATCTGTTTTATCTGCATTAGAGTCTCCCCAACATCGAATATAAGGGACATCAATAATAGGAATAATTGCACGCTCTCCAAGCTGTTTAGCTTGCCATGGGCTGTTTAAAATTGAGGTAATCAATTTATTTTGGCTTGCCATTAATTGTTGCGTCATTTGTTTTTCTATAGACTCTGGTGGCTTGTTTAAAAAGTTTTGATATAACGTGACTAGCTTGTCGTGAGGTACAAGAAAGCCAATAGAGTTGCCTGATGTTGCGACATTTATGCCAACAACTTTGGCCGTTTTATTGACAACAGGGCCACCACTCATTCCTGAGTTGATAGAGCCTGTAAAATGAATACGGTCATTAAAAGATTCCTTTTTTAAACCATTATATGTGCCTGGCACAACAATCATCCCTAAGTCATGTGGGTTACCTAATGAGAATAGCTGCTCTCCTTTATGGGGAGCTGTTTGTGAAAGTTCAAAAAAGGGTATTTCTTGTTCAATTGTACGTTTAACTAAGGCAAGGTCATTAATAACATCAACACTTTGTAACGATAAACCACCTTGGTTTCCTTGGCTATCAAGGTATTCAATACGATATTTTTCGGGATGTAGGGCGTAACTCGAAATAACATGATAGTTAGTGGCAACGATACCATCATGACTTATTTGAAAGCCAGAGCCTATGGATGATTTCTCCCCGCTGGCTTTGTCTATTAATTTAATTTGATAAAGCGAGGGTTTTAGCTGATTAAACAATTGTTCTGCTTGTTCAACGGCATAACTACTACTGCTTAATAACATACATTGCAAAAGAAAGGTTAGGCTAAAAAAAACTTTCATCTATATTCCTGTTAAAAAATTACGACTCTATTGTGCCATTGTCTGTACATTAGTCACTTACTATTTTGTCTCATGTATCTATCTATTGTGAGTTGGCATGGTTGAGTGGCCAACGAAAGTGAGAAAAAGTGCACTTTTGCGACATTATGTCGCACTGAAAAAATGCAAAATTGCTCTACTATAGCGGCAATTAAATGAGTAAAAAATTCCTGTTGTTATAAATAGTTAAACATTAACACGCAGGTGATGATATGTCAGTAGTACCACCAATTGCGTATTATGGCTTAAATTATTAATGGTAAGGAAGTCTTTATGTCAACATTTCTCTATAGAGTGTCGAGTGTTATTTTGTTTAGTTTGACCATCTTTATGGTGAGTGAAAATGTTGCAGCAGAACAAAATAGTAAATTAAAGGGGCCAAAAGCAGGTCAAATGCAAAACTGTGAAGAAGCCACTATTATCTGTGCTAAAACAGCTACTTCTGCTTTTGCTCCTAATGGCGATTTATGGCGGGTATGGGTGCAAAACTATCGCTTATATTTTCAAATATCTAAAGATAATGGGGCAAACTTTTCTAGTGCTAAACGTGTAGATATTGCGCAAGAGGAAATATCAGCCCGTAATGAAAGTCGACCAAAAATAGCGTTTGATGGTTTTCAAGGTGTGTATTTGTCTTGGACAACACCTAAAGAGGAAAAGTATACGGCAGATGTACGCTTTAGCTATTCAAGTGATTATGGCAAAACCTTTACCCAACCGATAACTGTTAATAATGACAATTTAGTAACAGGGCACCGTTTTAATGAGCTTTTAGTTAACAATGAAGGTGACATTAGTATTGTATGGTTAGATGCCCGGTTAGCTTATCAATTGCGCTTAGAAGGTAAGCCAGTTAATGGCTCTGCATTATTTCTTGGGAAGGCTAACTTTAGAAAAGATGACACTGTTTTCTCAAATGAACAGCTAGCTAATAACACGTGTGTATGTTGTCGTATTGCTATGGATTATAATGCGCAGGATGAGTTAGCTATTTTTTGGCGACATATTTACGGTGATAATATTCGTGAGTTTGCCTTGTTAACGGTAGAGCAAGGCACTAATGCGCAGCAAGCGCCTTATCAAATAAGTCATGATCTGTGGAAAATTAATGGTTGCCCTCATCAAGGCGGTGGTATTAGCGTTAATGAAAATAATCGCTACCATATGGTGTGGTTTAACCAAGGGCAAGTAGGTAAAGGTATTTTTTATGCTTGGAGTGATGATCAAGGTAAAACCCTTTCTACGCCTATTTCTGTTGGCGATCAAATGGCTCAAGCGGCTCATCCCCATTTGAATAGCAACGGGCATAATGTAGATATTGTTTGGACACAATTTACGGGCACTGAGCATCAATTATGGCATCAACGTTCAACTGATGATGGTAAAACATTTACAGCAGCTCAATTATTGGCAACAGCGACTGAAGGTGCTGATCGCCCTTTCATTATTAAAAAAGAAGCGAACAGTTATGTGTCGTGGCACCGCTCTAAACAAGGTCATTTGGTACGGGCATTATGAACTATATAAAACAGTTGATTTTTATTACCTTGTTTAGTGTTTGTTGCTGTATAAACGTAGCTTATGGTAATTCAATCGCCTTTAATAAAGAGCAATTGACAAAGATTAAAGTTGAAAATAAAGGTAAGCAATGGTTAATGTTATTGTGGTCTGTGGATTGTCCACCATGCTTTAAAGAGTTAGCTATTCTACAAAAATTGAAAAATAAATATGATGATTTACCTGTGGTAATTATTAATACCGATGCTGACGATGAAAGTGTTGAAGAGCGAAAAGCCGTGATTAATAAATTTGAATTAAACCATTTAACTAATCTTCACTTTGTTGATGGTAAAGCAGATCAAAGCAGATTTTTGATTGATCCTCAATGGTATGGCGAATTACCTCGCAGTTATTTTATTGAAAAAAATGGTCAGTTTCATGGAAAAAGTGGTTTAGTTAATAAAGCTATTTTAACTCAATGGTTATTACCTTAGTAGAGTAAAATGACAGATTGCTCACTTAAAAATTATGAATTCTGTTTTATTAATTACCCTTTATTCGTTATAGTTTTTAATTTATGGAATAGCAGTGTTTTTGGGATAAGCTAGTTTTTTAAATGAGACATGGCATGGCAGATAGTTTAAGTACGCAGAAAATAATAGTAGAAGAATACCTTTTATCTAAACCAGAAACATCTATGTATTTTCCGTTTGGTGATGATGTCAAAGTTTTTCGTGTGAAGCAGAAAATGTTTGCCACGCTATCCTTTGGTAAAGGAACTGAAAAAGATACGGCTGGAAAAATGGCAGGGTACTATTGCGTTAATTTAAAATGTGATCCTGATGAAGCGGTGATGTTGCGTGATATTTTTGCCAGTGTTATTCCTGGTTATCATATGAATAAAGCGCAGTGGAACACAATCATTCTAGATGGCTCAATTCCTGCTGGAGAGGTTGAGCGCATGATCGATAATTCGTTTAGTTTAGTCGTGAGTAAAATGACCAAGAAAGATCAGCAGTCGATTTTAGTACATTTGTAATTACTTTATGGATTAAATACGTTTAGCCGCTATTTTATACACCGAATTTTTCTCTCTTTTTCCAACCGCGACAATTGATACTATAATTTCTAAATCGCGTACCTGATAAACTAAGCGATAACCTGCTTTACGGAGTTTAATTTTATAGCAATCTTTCATACCATTAAGGCGAGAAGATTCAACTTTGGGCTTATCTAATCTTGCGATTAGCTTCTTTTTAAATTGAGTTCTTATCGTTGAGTCTAATTTTTGCCATTCTTTAAGAGCATCTTGTTTGAAAACTAGCTCATAGGTCATCTAAGCTAACCTTTATTTCAGGTTGGCTTTTACGTTCTTCAACTATTTTCGCTAGTTCCAAGTCTTCTAATTTATCCATTAGTAGCTCATAAGCTTCTGCTGGTATGCAGTAAAAAGCGGGCTGATTACGGTTAAGTACAGCTACAGGAAATCCATCACCTTGGTTAACTACGGCCATGGGGTTTTTTTTAAGTTCTGAAATGCTAGTTGTGCTTTCAGCTAATATAGTATGCATTATCTTTCCAACTAAACCTTTTTAGAGTATTAATAATAGGTCATATGGTTTTTTATTTCAATATAGTTATTATTAAAGGTAAGAGAGTAGTGCTAATGTTTATATAATTAAAAAATTCTGGAATACAGTCATCTTAGATAACTCAATTTCTCAAGGTGAGATTCAGCGTATGATAGATAATTCGTTTAGTTTAGTCGTGAGTAAAATGACCAAGAAAGATCAGCAGTCGATTTTAGTACATTTATAAACAAGCATCTAACTTGTTAAATGAAGTTCGTATTTCATCTGTTGGTGTAATACTCGAATAATAAAAATGTTATGTTGGCGTACTTGAAAATATACGGCGTGCTTTCTAAACAAATATCGAAAGTAACCTTTTCTTATATCCTCAACTTTATGAGCCAAATCTGGTTCGTTTGACAGCATAACAAAACATTCTTCAAGTGCTAATAAGTAAGATTCGGCATGGATAACATTGAAGTTTTTATAGGTATATTGAAAAATATTTGCTAAATCTGTTGAGGCTTTGTTGGAAAGAATATATTTAGTCATTTTCTATATTTTTTCTTTGCTGATTAATAATATCTGCAACAGTTAAGGGACTTTCTCCGCTCATCTCACCTTCAACTAACGCCATCCGTATTGCTTCTTTTTCACTTTGATTATGACGGATCAGATCTCTAATATAATCACTCGCATTGGCAAAATGCCCACTAGTTACTTGTTGATCAATCCAGTGTCTCATTTCATTTGGAATAGATATATTAAGTGTTGCCATGGTTACTCCTATATATTCTTCAGCTATAATGAGTTTATTTTGGCATATATTGGCAAAGTTTGCCATTGAATAGTTTTTAATAGCGCTAATGTTTATATGATTAAAGCGCAATGGAATACTGTAATACTTGATGGCTCAGTGCCACAAGGCGAAATTGAGCGCATGATCGGTAACTCATTTATGTTGATCGTGAGTAAAATGTCTAAAAAAGAGCAACAGTCAGTATTACTTCATCACTAATTTAGCGTTTGTTTATTTACGCCAAATTATCAAACAAACATTTAATGGGTCATATTGTTATTAAAAAAACAATGTAATTTTTGCGACTAAATAACTCATTATCACGGTAGAAATAGTGCCAGCAAGATGTTATTTACGTTTGTCTTCTATACAATCAAAGTTATTAATAATTAAGGTGTGAGTGAATGAAAACTCATTTTTTTAAGGTCTGACTATGTATTTATTATTTCGTATTATCATGCTCTTGGTTTTATCTAGTTTATCACTTGTTGTTTACGCTGATGAGCTATTTACTGCCGAAGATATATTTTCACTAGAGTATGCTAGTGATCCTCAAATATCACCTGATGGTACTAAAATTGTTTATGTTAGAAACTCAAATGACATTATGAACGATGGGACAAATACCAACTTGTGGTTAATTGATGTTAAGTCTAAACAGCAAGTACCACTGTTTTCTGATGATAAACAATATTCGCAACCTCGTTGGTCTGCTGATGGACAAAAAATCGCCTTTGTTAGTAACTTAACGGGGAGTTATCAAATTCATGTGCATTATTTAAAAGAAAATAAAACGGCTTTGGTTAGCCAACTACAAAGTAAGATTTCAAATTTAACTTGGTCGCCAAACGGACAGTGGTTAGCATTTGTTCAAAAAGTAAAAAAAGAACCTACGGTCATTGCCAAAATGCCGAAAAAACCGAAAGGGGCGAAATGGAACCAACCTGTTGTTGTAATTGACCAAGCATACTACCAAGCAGACGGCAAAGGGTTGCTTAAACCAGGTTACCAGCAAATATTTATTCTACCTAGTGAAGGCGGAACGCCACGCCAATTAACTCATGACCCTTATCACCATCAAGGAGCATTAGCATGGAGCCAAGACAGTTCTTCTATTGTTTTTTCTGCTAATAGACTAAAAGACTGGGAATATAAACGATTAGAAGGAAACTTATATCAGGTATACCTTGCTACAGGAGAGTTAATTGAACTAACTTCATCACCAGGAAAAGAGTACAACCCTGTTTTTTCTGAAAATGGTAAAAAATTATCATTTTTGTCTGGTTCAAATGCATTAAATCCCTACCGTAATGCCAAGTTACATATTATGGATTGGAAAACGCAAAAGGTTTCCGAATTAACTAAAGATTTTGATCGCTCTGTTCGTGATCAACAGTGGTTATCTAATACTCGTTTAGCGTTCAGTTATGATGACTTTGGTAAGCGTAAGCTTGCCACTATTAATACTAAAGGTAAGATTACAGACTTAACTGACACGCTTTCTGGTACCAGTTTAGGTCGTCCATACATCAGTGGCAGTTTTACTGCTTCAACAAGTGGCATGGTGGCATATACTTATGGAGATACATCTAGCCCCGCCAATGTTGCTGTGATTAACCGTTCGGAAAAATCATTAGTATTGACCCAATTAAATGAAGACTTATTAGCACATAAAACATTAGGAAAAGTACATGAAGTTAGCTATAAATCTGCATTTGATGGCGAGCCTATTCAAGGCTGGTATATTACGCCTCCCAATTTTGATCCTAAGAAGAAGTACCCACTGATATTAGAAATTCATGGTGGGCCACATTTAGCTTATGGTCCTCATTTTTCAGCAGAGTTACAGCGTTATGCAGCCCAAGGGTATGTCGTTTTTTATAATAATCATCGCGGTAGTAGTTCATATGGCGAACGTTTTGCAATGTTATTGAAATATAAATATAGTTCGATAGAAGATTTTGCCGATCACGATTCTGGTGTCGATGCTATGATTGACTTAGGCTTTGTTGATGAGAACAATTTATTTATCACAGGTGGTTCTGCAGGTGGTATAGCAACCGCTTATGCTATTGGCCTAACGAATCGTTTTTCTGCTGCAGTTGTCGCTAAACCAGTCATTAATTGGTTAAGTAAAGTATTAACCGCAGATAGTGGTTTAGGGCAAATACCGACTCAATTTCCTGGGATGCCGTGGGATCATGTTGAACACTACTGGAAGCGCTCGCCCATGTCGTTAGTGGGCAATGTAACCACACCCACAATGCTAATTACGGGTGAAAAAGATTTACGTACACCTATGGCACAAACTGAACAGTATTACCAAGCACTAAAATTACGAAAAATAGATACAGTGTTAGTCAAAGTGCCTGAATCTTATCACGGTATTGCAGCTAGACCTTCGCGAATGATAACTAAGATAGAGCATACGCTTGCGTGGTTTGAAAAATATAAAAGTAGCGAAAAGTAGTGTGAATATTTGAATAAAGCTCAATTTCACAAGGTGAAATTGAGCGCATGCTCGATAGCTCATTTATGATGGTGGCTAATGATTCCAATGAGCAGGTGATGCAGTATTGAATCGAGATATTTTTTTATCTGGGTCACCTTTTAATTGATAATAATTATTTTGATATATATTCCAACGACACAAGTCGATTGGTGTTACTTCAGAGGCATTAATTGAATTGATAGCGCCTGAAACTTCTAACCCTGCGGCAACAAGTTCAGAACAAAAGAATTTACTAAAATCCTCTTTGTTGAATGTTGGTCCATGCAGATCAAAAGGCAAGTTATCTAATGCATCAACGGCTGATTTTATGGCTTGTGGCATATCGTAAGGTTTTTTGTTTTTTGCTTGGTTGAATAAAAAATTGTAAAAAGACTTAGCATCGAAAACTGCCCTGTGATTATCACTGAGGGGAAGCCACCACAGTTCGCCTTCGTAGGTGTTAAGTCTGTCGCTAAACCTTGATATATTTACGCCATTAAAGCCATTTAATGAGGTTGATTCTATAATTTGGTTGAAAAATCTATTCGTATCATCTTCTGCTATTTTGGTTTGAAGAATAACCCCCACATGAGAAACGCTAGAAAACGTAGCAAATTTGATTATTTCTGAAAAGTGCCCTTTTCCGCCAAAGGCAATAACATCACCTGGTTTCATGAGTTTTCTTGCTTCATCATATGAAATTTGATTTACAGACATGGTTTTCCCCTTTGTAAATACACCAAACTAACCAGAATAATAATTGAATACTTGGCCGTTTTGGTGGTTAAACAGTACAATTAAAAAGTACGATTAAATTAGGGTAAGAAACAAACTTCTAAAAATTGACAACATCCTTGCCTATTACGATAACCGTAAATTATGAGTAGCAAAACTTTGCTCTAACTAGAAAACATAGTAGATATTGAAATAAATTCAAATTTTATTTATCGAAGCGCTATTTGACTAGGGTATGCTTTATACCATGGCTAGGTGAGTAAGAGTGTTGCTGTGCCTAAAAAGGCAAATATTCCTACCACGTCAGTGACGGTTGTAATAATAACACTGCCCGCTAGGGCCGGATCAATATTGAGACGTTTTAAAAATAATGGAATAGCAACACCCGCTAAGCCTGCCGCTGTCATATTCATTAACATCGCAAAAGCTATTACCGCGCCTAACATTAAGTCTTGTTTCCAAATAGAAACTACGGTGGCAATTAATAGCGCCCAAATTACACCATTTAAAAAGCCTATTGCCACTTCTTTGTTTAATAGTGCTCTGGCATTACGATTACCCACATGACCTAATGCCATACCACGAATAACTAAGGTTAAAGTTTGATTACCTGCAACGCCGCCCATACTGGGTACCAAAGAGTTAAGTACAGCTAAAATAGCCAGTTGTTGAAAAACACCTTCAAACATACTGGTAACGGCAACGGCGAGTAAGGCTGTAATTAAGTTTACGCCTAACCATAAAGAACGCTGCTTTGTACTTTTTATAACAGGGGCAAATGTGTCTGCTTCATCATCTAAACCCGCCATACTCATCATCGTATGCTCAGCATCTTCACGAATTATATCAATAACATCATCGATTGTGATACGACCCAGTAAATGTCCTTCTTGGTCAATAACGGGGGCAGAAAACCAATCATGTTTTTCAAACAATTGAGCAACTTCTTGTTCTTCCATACTCGCTTGTACAGCTTCAATTTCGGAATCTATTAAGCTTGAAATAATAACTTCTGGTTTAGCTGTTACAATAGCGGCGAGTGAAACGGCACCAATAAATCGATTATTTCTGTCTACCACATAAAAAGAGTCGGTTGCTTCTGGCAGTTGTCCTTTCAGTCTTAAATAACGTAATACCACGTCAACACTTACATCTGGACGTAAGGTAATGGTATCGGTATTCATTATACCGCCAGCAGTATCTTCGTCATAAGAAAGGGCGGTTTCTACTCGACTCCTGTCTTGAGAGTCCATTGAGTTAAGTACTTCTTGATATACTCTGTCAGGTAAGGTACGTAATACTTCAGCTAAATCATCAACATCCATGCCTTCTGCAACAGCCGCGAGCTTTTCAGGACGCATGCTTTGTAATATGCCTTTACGTACCTCTTCGTTGAGCTCTTCAAGCACTTCACCATGGTGTTCTACATCAATAAGTTGCCATAATACGGCACGACTTTTAGCAGGAGACGATTCAAGAAAAAGTGCTAGATCATAAGCGGTCATATCTTGTAGTAATCTGCGAACATAAACAAACATACCACTATCAAGTGCTTCATTAACTTGATGTAGTCGTTGTTGAATAGTTTCTTGTTCTATTATGTCAGGCATAGAGATTACTTGGATGTTAGAGTGACGATCTATACTAATGTTATTAAATACTTATTACAGGCCTATTAATACAAATTAATATTTTTAATTACTAATAAGTTTATCGTAAGTTTGTGTTTTTTGCAGCAATTTTACGTCGTTGCTGTAAATTATTCCTCTTCGTCAAACTTATCCCCAATAAGCTGTCCTATTGCGGCTAAAGCCTCTGGTGCATCAGTACCTTGGGCGGTTACTTTTACTGTTTTACCTTGTGCCCCAGCAAGCAACATAATCGCCATGATGCTACTTGCATCGGCTTCTTTTTCTTCAAGAGATAATGTGATTTCTGCTGAAAATTTTTGACAAAGTTGTGCCAATTTACTCGCGGCTCGGGCATGTAAGCCAAGTTTGTTAATGATGGTTAATTCTTTACTGACTATAATATTGTTATGAGTTGGCTTGGAGGGCATGGTGATTTACTCTTTAGTTTTTTTAATATCTCTATGGTGAGTTTGCACATCTTTCTTCTCTTTGCGAAAGTTACTGGATAATAATTCTGCAATATAAACTGAGCGATGTTTACCACCAGTGCAACCAATGGCTATGGTAAGGTAGCTTCTATTATTGCGTTCTAAATGGGGTAGCCAAGTCATCATGAAACTATTAATTTGCCATACAAATTTTGTCACAATGGGCTGGCTGGCAAGAAAGTCTTTTATTGGTTGCTCTAAACCTGTGTAGGCTTTTAATTCTTTTTCCCAGTGCGGGTTAGGTAAAAAACGCGCATCAAAAACATAGTCAGCATCAGCAGGAATTCCATGTTTAAAACCAAAAGATTCAAAGACTAATACCATTGAACCTGTTTTTTTACCAAGAATGCGTTCGCGTACTAAATCGGCTAATTGATGTGGACTTAATTGAGTTGTATTAATATACAGGTCAGCATTAGTAGAAATAGGGGTTAGTAGTTTTTTTTCCAACGCGATAGCTTGATCTAATGGAATATTTTTTTTAATAAGTGGATGCAGGCGTCTAGTTTCACTGAAACGTCGAATAAGATCATTATCATCAGCATCTAAAAATAAGGTAGTAATATCAATCGCATTTGGCAGATATTCGATAACTTCTAAAATATCATTAGGATCATTTGGTAGGTTTCGAACATCTAAGCTTACAGCAACATTTTCATAATCGTGAATAACAGTATGAGTTAATGCGGGTAATAAGTTTACAGGAATATTATCAACGCAATAATACCCTAAATCTTCTAGCACCCTTAACGCAACTGATTTCCCAGAGCCAGAACGTCCACTAACAATAATAAGTTTCATAAGTTAAGCCTCGACTTACGGGTACAAAGTTTCGTGAAACGAGTGACTCTCAACACGCAATTTTCTATATCATTGCAACTTTAAGTTGCTTGTTGAATAAGATTAAACATTTCTTGTTGATTTGTGCATTTTCGTACTTGTTTGGCTGTTTTACGATTACTAAACAGCTTGGCTATACTCTGTAATGTATCTAAGTGTTCTTGTGTACTATTTTCAGGCACAAATAAACAGATGAATATATCAACAGGTTTGTTGTCTATTGCGTCAAAATCTATGGCTTGCTGAGTTGTTAAAAATACGGCGATAGCTTTATCTGTATTATTTAATCTACCATGAGGAATTGCAATACCATTGCCAATACCTGTACTACCCATTTTTTCACGGTTGAGTAAACTATCCAGTAGGTCGGTTGAACTAGCGGTTCCTAATTGCTTAGCGGCAAGAAGGCAAATTTGTTCAAGTAGGCGTTTTTTACTTTGTACTGGTACTGCACATTGCGTGCAGTCCAGTGTTAATATGTCTTGTAGTGTCATAATTTTTTATGTTATTGCGCTAATGTTGCGATATTTTGCCTTTATATTTAAGCACTTGGCGATCTAATTTATCAATTAAAGTATCTATTGATGTATACATGTCAGTATTGACTGCTGAAGCATGAATTTCATTGCCTTTTAAGTGCACCGTTGCTTCCGCTTTTTGATCTAACTTTTCTACTGTCAGTACCACATGCACATTCGTGATGTGATCAAAATGTCGTTCTAATTTATCAAATTTTGTATTAACGTATTCTCTTAATGATGAAGTTAGGTCTACATGGTGGCCAGTAAGGTTAATTTGCATAAGTTCGATCCTTATTATCTTAATTGAGCTAGTATATAGCTATTATAGTAAACTCTTACGTTGATTTGACGGGGGAATAGACAAAGATTCTCGATATTTGGCTATGGTTCGTCTCGCAACATTAATTCCCTGCTCGGCCAGTAAATCAGCCATTTTACTATCACTTAGCGGCTTAGCAGGTGTTTCCGCTAGAATGAGTTTTTTGATTAAAGAACGGATAGCGGTTGATGAACATTCACCGCCATTTTCTGTGCTAACGTGACTTGAGAAAAAGTATTTTAATTCAAAAATTCCCCTTGGGGTATGCATGTATTTTTGGGTAGTTACCCGTGAAATCGTAGACTCATGCATATCTACTGCTTCTGCTATATCATTCAATACCATGGGACGCATAGCTTCTTCGCCATGCTCAAAAAAGCCTTGTTGGCGTTGAACAATACAATTAGATACTTTTAATAGGGTGTCGTTACGTGATTCTAAGCTTTTAATAAACCATTTAGCTTCTTGTAGGTTGGCGCGAATAAATTGGCCATCACTGCTTGATGACTTGGTAGTTTTTGTCATAGCGGCATATTGTTGATTTACGGATAATTTAGGGGCGGTATCTGGGTTTAATTCTACCACCCAGCGACCATTTTTTTTCTCTACAGACACATCAGGTATTACATATTGATCATCATTTTTTGCAACAACATCACCAGGGCGCGGATTTAAACTTTGAATTAATCGCATCACTTCACGCAACTGATCTTCTTTAAGACGCGTTTTACGCATGAGTTGTCTATAATCACGGTTACCAAGTAGATCAATATGCTCTTTAATGATTAACTTACTTTCGTTTAAATACGGAGTAGTTGGCTCAAATTGGTTTAATTGAATCAGCAAACAATCAGCAATAGAGCGAGCGGCAACGCCGATAGGATCAAAAACATTGATACGCTTTAATACAGCTTCTACTTCGTCAAGTTCCAGTCCCTCTATACCAACACTTTCTAAAATGTCTTCACTTGACACTGTCATATAACCTGCGTCGTCTACCGCTTCAATAATGGCGATAGCGACAGCTCTATCGGTTTCTGAAAACGGGGTTAACTCCATTTGCCATAAAAGGTGATCTTGAATAGAGTCGGTTGTTTCACCTTGATAAGTATAATCTTCACTTGGGCTACTAATTGCGCCTGTATTTGATGTGCCCGCACTGTAACTTTCTTCCCATGTTGTGTCGATATTTAGCTCTTCAGGAATATCATTTTTTTCCATAGCTTCTGTTGTGCTGATTTCATCAATGGTTGCGGATGAATCTTCACTGCCATCAGTGGCAGTCTTTTCAGAAGTTTTTGCTGAAAAGGCTTCTTCAAGATTATCTGAATTATTATTTGAATCATTATCAGCGCTAGTATCGGATGCTTGTTGCTCATTCACTTCAAGAAGAGGATTACTTTCAAGCACTTCTTGAATTTCTTGCTGAAGTTCCAACGTTGATAACTGCAACAGCTTTATCGCTTGTTGCAGTTGTGGCGTCATGGTTAGTTGTTGTCCTATTCGGAGCTGCAGAGTTGGGCGCATCTACGTTTTCTAATTCCTATTAATAATTTTATTTATTTAATTTTCATAATAATAAGCATAGCTTAAGTTTTTATGTCTGTGCTAACTATAGCGTGAATTGCTCACCAAGGTATACATCTCTTACCTTTTGATTTGCAAGAATTTGATTTGAATCACCTTCGGCAATAATTTCTCCGTGGCTAACAATATAAGCATGTTCACATACATCAAGTGTTTCACGCACGTTATGATCGGTAATTAATATACCAATTCCACGATTTTTAAGGTGAATAATAATTTTTTTTATATCGCCAACAGAAATAGGATCAACTCCAGCAAAGGGTTCGTCAAGTAAAATGAATTCAGGCTCTGCAGCTAGGGCTCTAGCAATTTCTACGCGTCTTCTCTCACCACCTGATAAGCTCATACCTAAGTTATCTTTAATATGACTAATATTAAACTCTTCTAACAGGTGTTCTAACTTAGCTTGCCTATCAAGCTCACTAAGGTTCTTCCTTGTTTGTAAAATAGCCATAATGTTATCGGTGACGGTAAGTTTTCTAAAAATAGAGGCTTCTTGTGGTAAATAACCAATGCCACGACGTGCGCGTTCATGCATAGGGGCAAGTGTAACATCTTGATCATTTAGAATGATTTTACCATCGTCGTTGGGTACTAACCCAACAATCATATAAAAAGAAGTGGTTTTTCCTGCGCCATTAGGGCCTAGCAATCCTACAATTTGACCCGCTTTCACCGTTAAACTAACACTTTTTACTACTCTATTATGTTTATATGACTTCGATAACCCTTGGGCTATTAAGGTTGATTCTTTTGGTGTATTCTCAATACTATTCATTATTACTGTCATTGTTCTTTTTATTTTGCTGAGCTTTAATTTGAGCTGGTTGTAAAACAGTAGTGACGGAATCGTCATTTCTACTTATGGCTTCTAATTTTTCACTTAATGTATTGTAAGTGATTGTTTCACCGGTAACTTTGCTGCCAGCTTGTTTGACTTGTGCATTACCTGAAACAGTAATAATGTGCAGGTCAGGTTGATACTTTATTTCATTGGCTTGTAAGCTAATTAAGCTGCCGTCTTCTAATGCTTGCTGGAAAATAGCGGGATCACCTTTAGCCAGGTAAGTATCTGATTTTTCTTTCGTATTACTGTCAATACCACTATAAACTTGCACAATGTCTGCAACAATTGAAATGGTACCTTGGCTGATATTCACCTCATCCAAATAGCTTGCTATTTTATTTTTTAAATCGGCTGATTGACGTTTAGACTTTATTGTAATTTCTTGCGTGAGATCTTTTTTGGCTGCAAATAGAGGTGCTGATAAGCCGAAAACTAATGAGCCAAGTAATAAACTTTTGCTGAGTTTTTTAATAGTTATCAAGGGACTAACTATTACTTTTTTTATAAATGGTACGTACATGTTCAGTTAATGTCATCTGTTTGGTGTTTAAGTCAATTATCAAGCCAGATCCGTACATGGTGAAATCCTTTCCTTGGACCATGACGGTTTGATCTGAGCTGATAATGTTAGTATTTAAATCGAGTTCTAAATATTTACAATGTATTTCTTGTATCAAACTATTTTTATCTGTTGCGCTTAAGTGTACGCGATGATTTAAAATAACCCTATTGTTTTTATAAAGTGTTGCTTCTTTTGCGCTAATATTCCATGGCAAAGCTTTTTCTTCAGGTAAGGGCGTTGCTGAGTTTCTGTCTTCTAATTCATTATTGTTCAGCTCGTTGGAGTCAATTGATTTTGCCGAATTGTTGTGAGGATATAAAGTGTAATTAGGCAGTTCAAAGTGGGTTACTTCAAGCTTGGCATAGTGCTCCATACGATCTGCAACAATGACATGAGAAAGCTGTCCTGATTTAGTATATATGTCGGTTTTTAGTGCTTCAGCAATAAAATCAGGAGTGAGTTTACTTTCAATGTTTTCATCGGGCACTATTTTTGACTGTCGCCATTCAATAATACCGTAAGCCATCGCACCTAGCACTAAAAATAGAAAAGTTAAAAAAGTAGTGCGTGTCATATACTCGCGCCCGTTGCGTCATTAAGGGTGCCTTGGGCTTGCATTATTAAATCGCATACTTCGCGTACTGCACCGAAACCACCCTGAGTAAATGTGGTGTAATCTGCTTTTGTCGACACAGCAGGGTGTGCGTCAGATACAGAAACTCCCAAACCTACGTACATAATACAAGCTAAATCAGGTATGTCATCACCAATATAAGCTATTTCATCAGACGAAAGCTTAAGCTGCTCTGCCAGATGCTGAAGTGCGGGGAGTTTGTTTTCTTGCCCTTGTACTATGTGTTTTACATTTAAAGCAGTCATGCGATTAGCGACTATGGCAGAACGACGACCTGTGATAATAGCCACTTCTACACCGCTATTGCCAAGTGCTTTGATACCAAAGCCATCTTTGGTATGAAATGCTTTCAGTTCTTCACCGTCGTTACCCAAGTAAATTCGACCGTCAGAAAAAACACCATCAACATCACACACTAATAGTTTTATTTTTTTTGCGCGATCAAATACTTCTTTAGTGACATCACCATAAAGTGTTTTGGTGAGTAGGTTTAAATGAGTGTTTGTGTTCTTATTCACTTAAAGTACTCCTGATCTTAGCAAATCATGCATGTTCATAGCGCCGATAGGTGTATGGTGTTCGTCTACTATGATCAAACCATTGATCTTTTTATCTTCCATAATATTCAGCGCTTGTGCGGCTAGCATATCTGCTTGTGCCACCGTGGGCGATTTGGTCATAACGCTTGTTATTTTATCTTGATGTATGTCGATTTGAAGGTCAAGAATTCTGCGTAAATCACCATCGGTAAATAATCCAATAAGTTGGTTGTTAGCATTGACAACAGCTGTCATTCCTAGGCCTTTTAATGACATTTCAACTAGTGCATCTTTGATTAGCGCATTTTCAGGAACGACAGGTAAACGTTCTCCTTGATGCATGATGTCACTCAAACGCAACAATAGACGTTTTCCTAAACTTCCACCTGGATGTGATAAAGCAAAATCATCGGCGGTAAAGCCGCGTGCATTTAATAGGGCAACGGCGATAGCGTCTCCCATTACCAAGGTTGCTGTTGTACTTGATGTGGGTGCTAATCCTAAAGGACAAGCTTCTGTTGTAATGTTAATACAAACATGTGTGTCAGCTAATTTTGCTAAGGTAGAGCTGGTATTTCCTGTCATGGAAATTAGCTTTGCCCCAATACGTTTTATTACAGGAATAATCGCTAATACTTCGCCTGTTTCACCTGAATTGGAGATGGTTAGCACCACGTCATCTTTTGTGATCATACCTAAATCGCCATGGCTTGCTTCGCCAGGATGAACAAAAAAGGCTGGGGTGCCTGTACTGGCTAATGTTGCAGCAATTTTACCACCAATATGACCAGATTTTCCCATACCAATAACAATAACACGCCCTTGACAGTGGTACATTATTTGACAAGCTTTTTCAAAATTATCATCAATGTACTGCAATAATTCTGCAATGGCTTGTTGTTCAATGTTTATTACGTTTTTAGCAATTTCTTTAAAATTCTTCATGGTGTTACTTAAATTACTTTTGTTGATTGAGCTAATTGATAGTCGTTTGACTGAAAAGCAACACTTGATACGCAAAAAAACATATCACTAATAATGCACCTTTTAAGCGGGTTAATCTAAAGTAACCAAATTTTCGACTAAAACACAATATAAATAATAAAGCAGTCACCGCTATCATGATAGGTGTATCTCTAAATGACGCTTCAGGGTTGATCTCTCCAGGCGCTATAATACCAGCAAAAGGTAATACCGCTAAAATATTAAAAATGTTTGACCCCACAATGTTGCCCATGGCTAAGTCGTCTTCTTTTTTCAATATGCTGGCTACACTTGCCGCTAGCTCAGGCAAACTTGTTCCGATAGCTATAATGGTTAACCCAATAACGAGATCGCTAATTCCATAAGCTTTTGCAATAAAAACAGCAGATCCCACAAGAAAGTGAGCACTTAATACCAGTAAGGTTATTCCAGTAATTAGCCAAAAAAGTGATTTTCCAGTGGTAGTCGGGTCGGGTAAATCTTGTACGGCTTCAATAATCATTAGATCGTCATTATTTTGATGCTTTCGTTGTTTTAATGCCTTAATTAGTAAAAAAGCAATAAAACCAAAAAAGCTGATCATCAAGACAATACCTTCAGTAAAACTAAAAAAGTTGTCTGAAAGTATCCAATAGGTAAGGAGTGTAAGTAATAGTAAAAAGGGTAATTCTTGCTTGATTGTTGAAGAAGAAACAATCAAAGGTTTAATCAATATGGTAATACCTAATACTAACGCTATGTTAGTTATATTAGAACCTATGGCATTACCAATAGCGGTATCAGGGCTTCCTTGAAATGAAGCGGCGGCGGCTACCATCATTTCAGGGGCTGAAGAGCCCATTGCAACAATGGTTAACCCAATAATCATGGGTGAAACACCTAAGTTTCTTGCTAATGATGAGGCACCTAAAACAAATTTATCTGCACTCCATACAAGTGCAGTAAAGGCAATTAATAATATTACAACGTGTACTAACATTCATGACTCCAATTTTTAGGAGTTAAATTGTCGCTGTTTGTAGCCCAAAAAAAAAGTAATTAATGAAATTAAAAGAAAATAAGTGGAATATACTAGCAAATTATTTCTTTTTTACATTTTCTAACATTTTTTGACATTTATTATTCATTAAATCGTTAATTTCTAGTGAAGAATGCGAGGTGCTCAGGTAAAATTGGTAATAATCGATCACATGTAATGGATTTTAATGATAGAAATTGACAGTAATACAAATCTAGTTGAAATAAATAACCTTACCTTTAAACGGGGTGAACGTGTGATTTATAATGATATTAGTTTGTCTATCCCGCAAGGAAAAGTGACGGCGATTATGGGACCAAGTGGTATTGGAAAAACTACTTTGTTGCGTTTAATTGGTGGTCAAATTCGCCCACAGTCAGGACAAATATTATTTGCAGGTAAGGATATTCCCCAGCTTTCTAGAAAAGAATTATATGAAACACGTAAACGCATGAGTATGTTGTTTCAAAGTGGTGCACTTTTTACAGACATGAGTGTTTACGACAATATTGCTTTCCCTATTCGGGAACATAGTCAACTTCCTGAAGCGATTATAGAAAAAATAGTATTAATGAAACTTGAAGCAGTTGGTCTTCGCGGTGCTCGTGATTTACAACCGAATGAGCTTTCAGGTGGTATGGCACGGCGTGTTGCACTTGCACGGGCTATAGCGCTTGATCCTGAGTTAATTCTTTATGATGAACCCTTTGCGGGACAAGATCCTATTTCAATGGGGGTTATCGTGCGTTTAATTCGCGCTTTGAACGATGCTATGGGATTAACATCCGTGGTTGTTTCTCATGATGTGCCCGAAGTCATGAGTATCGCTGACTATATCTACATTATTGCAGAGCAGAAAGTTATTGGTCAAGGTACGCCTGATCAAATAAGAGAACATGACTCTTTATTAGTTAAACAGTTTGTGCAAGGGGAGGCGGATGGACCTGTACCTTTTCACTACGCAGCACCAAATTATCGTGAAGAGTTGATTCATGATTCACCTTCCTTAAGTCGTCGAGGAAAACATTAATGCAGCAATTGCAGTTATTAGGCAAGAATACATTAGCGTTAATTAGTGGGTTGGGGCGTGCTGTTATTGTATTGTTATCAGCATTGTTGCATATTCCTAATGTGCGTAAAGGTACACCATTATTGTTGTTGCAACTTTATAATGTAGGGGTAATGTCGTTAATTATCATTGTTGTATCAGGCGGCTTTATCGGTATGGTATTGGCACTACAAGGTTATACCATTTTAGTTAGCTATGGTGCAGAAGCTAGCCTTGGACCTATGGTTGCTTTGTCTTTATTACGTGAATTAGGACCTGTGGTTGCGGCATTATTATTTGCTGGTCGAGCGGGGTCTGCATTAACAGCAGAAATTGGTTTAATGAAAGCAACAGAACAACTATCAAGCTTGGAAATGATGGCGGTTGACCCGTTACGTCGTGTTATTGCTCCACGCTTTTGGGCTGGTTTTATTAGTTTACCTTTATTAGCCGCCATATTTTCTATGGTGGGTATCTTAGGTGCGCATTTGGTTGGTGTTGATTGGTTAGGGGTTGATGGCGGAACATTTTGGTCTGTAATGCAAGACCAAGTTGATTTTAGTAAAGATATTGTTAACGGTATCATTAAAAGTGTTGTTTTTGCTTTTGTTGTTACTTGGATTGCTGTCTATAAAGGGTATGATTGTGAACCTACTTCAGAAGGAATTTCACGGGCGACTACATCAACTGTGGTACAATCATCTTTATTGGTATTAGCCTTAGACTTTATTTTAACAGCATTAATGTTTGCAAGATAAAACTCATAAGAAAAAATGAGTTAGTTCATGATTTTTAAGTATATTTAAAAGGCGTTTGGTGAAGGCATGATGTCAAAAAAAGTAGAATTAATGGTTGGTTTTTTTGTTGCGCTAGGGATTGCAGCATTACTTATGTTGTCACTTAAAGTAGCAAATACTGGTATTTCAGGTAGTAGTGATAGCTATAATCTTTTTGCTAAGTTTGATAATATTGGTGGTTTAAAAGTACGTTCTCCCATTAAAGTTGGTGGCGTGGTTGTTGGGCGAGTGAGTGACATTTCTCTTGATGCAAAGGATTATACTCCTGTTGTTACGATGGAAATTTACAGTCAATATAACCAGTTTTCAGAGGCGACGTCTGTGGCTATTTTAACTGCAGGTTTATTGGGTGAACAATATATAGGTTTACAGCCAGGTTTTATGGATGACTCGTTAGAAATTCTCCAGCCCAATGACTATGTTGAAGATACTAAACCCGCATTAGTTTTGGAAGAACTAATAGGGCAGTTCTTATTTGGTCAAGGAAGTGGTAGCGAATAATGAAGGAAGTGAAAATGAAGAAAACAAAACCAGTGAAAGTAGTATTATTTTTAGGTTATATTTTTTCTAGCATGCTAACACATAACGTTTTAGCTTTTGATATAGCACAAGAGCCTAGTTCATCGATAGATGAAGAAAACACTAGTTATGCAACCGTGGATAAAAAAAATCCCTATAAAATGATTAAAGAAGTTGCTGGTAAAACCTTTAAACGTTTTGCTAATGAGCAACAGGCAATTCGACTTGATCCAAATATCCTTAAAGATATTGTACGTGAAGAGTTAATGCCTTATATCAATTATCAATATTCTGCGTTTAAAGTCATTGGTCAGCAATTAAAGAATACCACTGATGAAGAGAGAAAAGAATTTGTGCCTGTTTTTAGAGAGTACCTTGTTACATCATATGCGCAAGTTTTTACTTTATATGATAAACAGCCTGTAGAATTTGCACCAGAAGAAGATTTTGCAGATAAAAAAATAGTCGCTGTAGATACGCGTGTTATTATGACGGGTAGGGATAATATTGATGTGTCGTTCAAAGTAAGAAAAGACCGACAAACACAAGAATGGAAAGCATTTGATATGATTGCTGAAGGCGTTAGTTTGCTAGACAGTAAACAAGCTGAACTTGGTGGTGTTATTCGTCAAAAAGGACTTCCTTATGTCACCGAGTTGTTGAAAAAGCAAAGTGACCGAGATATTGTTTTTAAAGATTAATTAGGTAAAAGTGGCCGTATTTGTGGAAAATATAACGTTATGTATTACTGATAATAATATTGTGCTAACAGGTGAGCTAACGCGACAAACCGTGATGACACTACCTAAAAAAAGTATTAAGGAAATTGTAAATCAAAAAACGTCAGTGATTGATTTACAACAAGTTGACCAAATTGATACTGCGGGCCTTGCTTGGCTTTTTTATTTATTAGAGCTAGCAAGTCAAACGGGGTGTCAACTTACTTTTAGCAGCGTTCCTGCTAAACTAAAGAAATTAATTAGCTTAAGTGGCGTTGACGGCTTTTTACCCGTTGAGTCAGTTTAGCTTTAAATAGCGATTAAGGAATACCTTTGGAAGTAGCAGAAATAGAAAAATTAATTAATGATGCACTAGATCTTGATGAACTACATGTTAAATTTGATGGTTCGCAATGTAGTGTAACGGCGGTTGCCGATATGTTTGGTGAATTGTCTCGTGTAAAACGCCAACAAGTGGTGTTTGCTGCATTAGCCGAACCAATAAAGGCTGGAGCTATTCATGCAGTTACGGTGAAAACGTTTACAAAAGAACAATGGAAACGCGACAAATTGTTTAATATGTAAAGGCATGCAATACTGATTAAGTAAATTGACAGCCAAGCACATTTTACTCAAATTCTGTATTTTGAGGTAATTTGGCTAAGTATCCCATAAAATTATAAGTAAGAAGTAGTCATTTTGGACGCATTTAAAGTTATTGGTGGTAAGCCACTACACGGTGAAGTCACCATTTCAGGTGCTAAAAACGCCGCACTCCCTATTTTAATGTCAGCACTGTTATCGAAAACACCTATCATTTTTAGTAATGTTCCTAAGTTAAATGATATTTTAACTACGGTAAAATTACTCGGACAGCTAGGTGCTAAAACACAGTGGTTAGGCGAAGATAAATTAAGCATTGATGCGAGCAATATTACACAATGTTGTGCGCCTTATGATCTTGTGAAAACAATGCGTGCCTCTATTCTTGTTCTTGGACCGTTATTGGCGCGTATGGGGCATGCCGAAGTGTCATTACCTGGTGGCTGTGCTATAGGTGCACGTCCTGTAAACTTACATATTCAGGGGCTTAAAGCAATGGCCGCTGATATAGACGTTGAAAATGGTTATATTGTAGCGCGGAAAAAAGGTCGTTTGGCAGCGGCTAACATTTTTATGGATGTTGTCAGTGTTACAGGCACTGAAAATATAATGATGGCGGCAGCATTAGCTGATGGTATTACTGTTATTGAAAATGCGGCTAGAGAACCTGAAATTGTTGATCTTGCTAATTGTTTAATAAGTATGGGAGCAAAAATATCTGGCGCAGGAACGAATACGTTAACTATTGAAGGTGTTAATGAACTAAAGGGCAGTGAGTACAGTGTGATGCCTGATAGAATAGAAACAGGCACTTTCCTTGTGGCAGCAGCGGTAACACAAGGAAAAGTTAAGTGCTTAAATACCGATGCTAGTGGTTTAGAGGCGGTATTATCTAAACTAACAGAGGCAGGTGCTGATATTACAACGGGTGTCGATAGTTCAGGTGCTGAGTGGATTGAATTATCAATGACACACAAACCGAAAGCCGTTAGTGTTAAAACTGCACCGCATCCAGCATTTCCAACAGATATGCAGGCTCAATTTATGACATTGAATGTATTAGCAGAAGGTACCGCAACGGTTATTGAAACTATTTTTGAAAATCGTTTTATGCATGTACCCGAACTACAACGCATGGGCGCTGATATTGTACTTGAAGGTAATACGGCTATTGTTAAAGGTGTTAGTTCATTAAATGGCGCGCAAGTGATGGCAACAGATTTACGTGCATCAGCAAGTTTAGTTATTGCTGGTCTTGTTGCAAAAACACCAACGCAAGTTGATCGTATTTATCATATTGACCGAGGTTATTTGAAAATAGAAGATAAACTACAGGCATTAGGTGCGGATATTACGCGTATACATATTAACTAATAAATATTATTAGTTAGTTTTATTTATAAACTCAGTAAATAAACAATAGTACGTATTAGAATAAAGTTGTTGGCAAATGAAAAAGCCAGGCTATGCAGTAGAATAATCTACTGTATAGCCTGGCTTTTTCAGTATTATGAACGGACAAAAGCCGAAAATAACCAGCACATTCTGTTGTTTTAACTTTAAAATGCGCCTCGAAATTTATTGACTATACTAAAACAGAAATGCTCTGTTCGTTTTTTTGAGGTTTGCCCATGCTTTTTACTGGTTCATTTAATACTGATTGTCCTATTCGTCAGAAAATTCGTGAGTTTTATCGTATAGATGAAAATGTTGCTGTTGATCATATCCTCCCATTTGCTGAGGTGAATGTGAGTGCACGAAGTCGTGCTTGGGAACGTGCACGGAAAATGGTTTTACAAATTCGTCAAGACCAAGAAGGTAATGGAGCTATAGATGCGTTGTTAAATGAGTACTCCTTATCTTCAGAAGAAGGTGTGGTATTAATGTGTTTAGCAGAAGCGTTATTACGTGTGCCAGATAAACATACGCAAGATGCATTAATACGAGATAAAATATCACAAGGACAGTGGAGTAGTCATTTGGGGTCAAGTGACTCTTTGTTTGTTAACGCCTCATCATGGGGGTTATTAATCACAGGTTCGATGGTGAATTATGCAGATAAACGTAAACAAGATAAGTTTGGTTTATTGAAGAAAACAATTGGCCGCTTGGGAGAGCCTGTTATTCGTAAATCAATGAATTATGCGATGAAAATAATGGGTAAGCAGTTTGTTATGGGTGAAACCATTACCGATGCAACAGAGCGTGCTGCAACCAAAGAGCAACAAGGCTATGTGTATTCGTATGACATGTTAGGCGAGGGTGCTCGTACCATGTTGGATGCTGAACGCTATTTAAAGTCGTATCAAGATGCGATTGAAGTTATCGGTAAAGTTGCACTAGCGTCAGGCAAAAATGATCCTCGTCGAGTTCCTGGTATTTCAGTTAAATTATCGGCTATTCATCCGCGTTATGAGTTTACGCATAAATCTCGTGTGATGGATGAAATAGTACCTAAATTAAAAGCATTATGCTTACAAGCCAAGGATTATAATATTGGTTTGACGGTTGATGCAGAAGAATCAGAGCGTTTAGATATCTCGTTAGATATTATTGAAGCCGTGTTCACTGATACTGATTTAGGCGATTGGCAAGGCTTCGGTATTGCACTACAAGCTTATCAAAAACGAGCACTTTTTGTTGTTGATTGGTTAAGAGAATTAACCTTAAGAACTAACCGTCGTATGATGGTGCGTTTAGTGAAAGGTGCTTATTGGGATACTGAGATTAAAAATGCTCAAAAAGACGGAATGAGTCATTTTCCTGTGTTCACACGTAAATCATCTACGGATGTTTCTTATCATGCTTGTGCTAACAAATTACTTGATTATCGTGACAGTATATATCCGCAATTTGCCACACATAATGCTTACACTGCAGCGACTATTGTTGAATTGGCAGGTGAAGATAAACAAGGGTTTGAATTCCAGTGTTTACACGGCATGGGAGACTCCTTATATGATCAAATAGTGTCTCAAGAAAGCATACAATGTCGTATATACGCACCTGTAGGACACCATGAAGATTTACTTGCTTATTTAGTACGTCGTTTATTAGAAAATGGGGCAAATTCATCTTTTGTTAATGCTATTGTTGATGAATCTCAACCGGTAGAATCATTACTTGCTGACCCTGTAGAGAAAACCCAACGTTTAAAAGACAGATACAATAGCCAAATTGTTTTGCCTATTGATCTTTATCGTAATGAAAATAAGAAAAATTTGAATGGGCTTATTGCTCCTCGGGACAACTCTAAAGGAATAGATTTAACCGATATTAATGAAATAACCTCATTAAAACAGGCTTTAGATAATTGGTTTGTTGAAAACTTATTAAATAAAAATGATGTGCCTAATGACGTTGAAGTGGTAAAAAACCCAGCTAATCACAAAGAAATTATTGGTTTTCACCGCCATCATAGCGAAGATGACATGCGAGTGATGATTGATAATGCAGAAAAAGCTTTTGCAAGTTGGTCGAAAACACCTGTGTCAGAACGTGCGGATTTGCTTTGTCGTATTGCTGATATATTAGAGCGTCATGTGGAAGAACTGATCGCCCTGTGTATTAAAGAAGCGGGTAAGGTAGCCCAAGACGGTATTGATGAAGTACGTGAAGCGGTTGATTTTTGTCGATATTATGCAGCCAGAGCGATAGAGCAAAGTGAGGATGAACGGTTAGAAGCGCGTGGTGTTGTATTATGTATTAGCCCATGGAATTTTCCGCTAGCTATTTTCTTAGGACAAGTGGCCGCGGCAATTGTCACAGGAAATACCGTGTTAGCAAAGCCTGCCGAACAAACAGGCCTTATTGCATTACGTACTATGGAATTAATGAAATCGGTCGGTTTACCGCAAAATGTTGTTCAAGCGGTTATGGCGCGAGGTAGTGTGGTTGGTAGTACAATTGTGCCAGATGAAAGAGTAGCGGCTGTTATGTTTACTGGCTCTACTGAGACAGGCACTCGCATTTCTCAAACGTTAGCAGAGCGTGGTGGTGATCAAGTGCCATTAATTGCGGAGACTGGTGGCCAAAACTGTATGATTGTTGATTCTACGGCTTTGCCAGAGCAAGTTGTGGATGATGTTATATCGTCAGGTTTTCAATCAGCAGGTCAACGGTGTTCAGCACTTAGAGTACTATTTTTACAAGAGGATATTGCTGACAATGTAATCTGTATGCTTAAGGGGGCTTTAGCTGAACTTCATATTGGTAACCCTGCAAAATTAAGTACTGATATTGGACCTGTTATTGACCAAAAAGCATTGGATGCACTAAACGCACATCATGATTACATGCAAACCAACGGCAAGCTTTTATATCAATGTGACTTATTTGGAGGTAAAGAAGGGAATGAGGCCTGTGAGTCAGATGGACATTTTTTCTTTGCACCACGTTTATATGAAATTGATAATATTGATGTGCTCACCAAAGAGGTGTTTGGTCCTTGTGTACATGTTATTCGATTCAACGGTGCTGAAATAGAAGCAGTTATTGAGAAGGTTAACAGCACAGGTTTTGGTTTAACCATGGGGATCCATACGCGTATAGAGCATAGAGCTATTGAGCTTGCGAAATTATCGCGGGCAGGCAATGTCTATATTAACCGCAATATGATAGGGGCGATTGTTGGTGTGCAACCTTTTGGAGGCCGAGGCCTTTCAGGTACAGGACCTAAAGCAGGTGGTCCCAACTATCTCTCTCGTTTAGTGGTTGAAAAAGCAACACCAGATGAGGAAAAAATACAGTTATTACCAGCACAAGAACTCGCGCTAAGTGGTGATGAAAATACACAAAATCAAGCTATCCGCTTTATGGACACAGCAGAATGCGCACAGCAAAAGTGGCGTTTAACTGATTTGAACACCCGTGTTTCTCATGTACGTCAATTATTAGCTAAAATTGCTCACGTTGAAATTGTTGAAGATCTGGCAGATAATTTAAATCGTACTTTAGCCGCCGCTCGTGATCAATTAATCAATATTGAAAAGCGCATGAAAAAGCCACAGGAATTACCGGGACCTACAGGTGAATCAAATGTTATTTATTTAGAAAACCGTGGAAATATTATGTGTTTTGCGGATGATAATGTTAGCTTCCATTTTTGGGTTATGTCGGTAGTTACAGCATTAGCCACAGGCAATACAGTAATTTCGGTAGTATCTGACCTGTTTTATGATGAAGCTTTAGCTTTCAGAGATAAGTTTATTTCAACAGGCGCTGATGTTGGTATTTTACAAGTTGCTAAACTTAACCATTTAGAAGCCATGCTTGCACACCCTGCCTTGTCAGGTGTTGTGGTTGACAGTAGTTGTGACAGGAAACATTATATTAGTGAAAAGCTTGCGCAACGAAGCGGAGCAATATTACCTGTTATTACGTCTGAATATTATGATAACCTTATACAACGCTTGTTAACTGAAAAAACAATCAGTATTGATACTACCGCGTCAGGCGGTAATACATCGCTGATGACGTTGATTGAAGAGGATGAATAGAATTTATCCTACCGAATTTCACCGTTAATTTATTAAGGGAGTGGTTTCTTATCACTCCCTTACTTACAAACTCAATACTTCTTATTCCATATCCATTCAATATATGACACTATTTGATTTAATCACTATAAAATATTGTATTTTAGATAATGAGCAAAATTAAATCCTTAGACCGTGTCGATACCGCTATTTTAAAAACGCTGCAATTTGATGGTAGAATCACCAATGTTGAATTGGCTAAAATTGTCAATTTAAGTGCTAGTCCTTGTTTAGACAGAGTTAAACGTTTAGAAGCTGAAGGTTATATTAAACGTTATGGTGCTTTTTTAAGTGCACAAAAACTCGGCTACCGCATGACCGCTTTTATACAGGTAACTTTAGATAGAACCACAGCGGATGTTTTTAAATTATTTAAGAATGAAGTGGTTAAAATAAAAGAAATAGTTGAGTGTCATTTAGTTGCTGGTGGTTATGATTATTTACTCAAAACGCGATTTTCTGATATGGACAGTTATCGATTAATTTTAGAAAAAGTTGCTGGTTTACCAGCAATATCTCAAACACACACATACATGGTAACAGAACACATTAAAGAAGATAGCGGTGTACCATTTGAGTAGTATTGACCAGTCCCCAAACAAAGGATAACTATGAACGCACGTGAATATGCCCTGCAAGCTAATGGCTCTTTTGCATTACCAGATGCCTGTTTTAAAGTAAAAGCCTTGATGGAAGATGAAAAATCAGAAATTAGTGATTTTGCTGATGTGATAAGTGTGGATCCTTCAATGACCTCTAGGTTATTACAAATAGCCAATAGTGCTATTTACAATTTTCCTGGCCAGATAAGTACTATTTCTCGCGCTATTACTATTATCGGTACTCAAGCCATTTATAATATGATGCTAGTGGATGTTGCTGCATCAGCTTTTAAACACTTTGAAAATCAGGCTATTGATCTAAAGCGTTTTTGGCGTATGAGTGTTTATTGCGGCTTAGTCAGTAAAAATTTAGCAATAAAAGCAGGAATAAAAGACATTGAACGGCTTTTCGTTGCAGGACTATTACAAAATTTTGGTGAGCTTCTTGTCGCAAAAATAAGTCCTGAAATTGCACAACGTTGTGAGCAATATAATCGAAATAATTCGCCTTGGCACATACAAGAGTTAGCGTTGGGTTATACTTACACAGATATTTCAGCTGAATTACTTAAAATATGGCAACTGCCAGAAAAAATAATTATCCCTATTCGTCATTTTAATCAAGCTAAAAGTAATCAAATTAATAATGATGTTAAAGTACTCAACTTAGCTTCAAGATTAGCTTTATTGGATAGCCATAGTGATTTATTTCAATATGATGAAGTGATTGATGAGTCATTATGTACCAGTTTAAAGTTAAGCAAAGAAGACATTGAACAAGTAAGTGAAATAGCAGCAAATGATGCTCAGGGTATTTTAACAGTTATGAATCCGAAGTTATTTTCAAGATAAAATAATTTAACATACCAAAGTAATGTTTTCGTTATTTCTCTATTTCGTTATAGCTATCGCCTATTGAGTACTAAGTGGACAAAATACTATACACTTCGTAGCCTTTTTGTAAGTATTTAACTACTTTTGGCAATCACCTATATAGGAGACAAGATTAATAAAGCTTGCTAGCATCGAATGGTTTTAAAATAAAATTATAATAAGTATAACGATAAGTGAAGGAAGTTTATGAGTGCATCAAGAGAACATTTTAGTTCCCGTATTGGTTTTATTCTTGCGGCGGCAGGCTCTGCCGTGGGTATTGGTAATCTAGTGGGGTTCCCTGTTAATGCCGCTAAAAATGGTGGTGGCGCCTTTTTAGTTTTGTACGCATTATTCGTTTTTCTAATCTGCTTACCTGTAATGATTGCGGAAATGGCTGTTGGTCGGAAAACAGAAAAAGAACCTGTTGGAGCATATAAATCATTAAGTGGTAATAGCACACTTTGGGGAGCCGCAGGTTTTTTAGGAGTGTTAACACCTTTTATGATTGCCGTTTTCTATATGGTTATTACGGTGTGGATTTTTGGTTATATTGTTTTAACACTTTCAGGACAGTTAGACTATTTAGCTAGCGGTGCAGGTTTTGGCGAATTTATTAATAGCCCGTATTTATTTGTGGCAATGGCTTTTGTCGCCGCTATTATTAATTTTATTTTAGTTGCTGGCGTTAAAGATGGAATTGAAAAAGCAGCAAAAATTCTTATGCCAGCCTTATTTGTTATGTTAATTATTATGGTTATTTTTGTACTAACACTTGATAATGCTGTGGCAGGTGTGGAGTTTTTCTTAATTCCTGATATTAGTAAAATAACCCCAAGTGTTGTCAATGGTGCTTTGTCTCAGGCATTTTTTTCATTGTCGTTGGGAATGGGAATTTTAATTACCTATGGCTCGTATATTGATAGTAAAACTAATATTCCTAACTCAGCTAAGTTGGTTGCAATTACGGATACTGGTGTTGCTTTTGTGGCTGGTTTAATGATTTTACCTGCCATCTTCTCGTTTAACCCCAATGTAGATCCGAGTGAGTTAAGTGATAGTTCTGTTTCATTGATATTTACTTTTTTACCTAAAATATTTTTAGCACTGCAAACATCCATTGGCTATATTGGCGCGAGTGCTGTTGCTGCTTTTTTCTTTATTTTAGTCTTTTTTGCTGCGATTACTTCTTTAGTATCAATTCTTGAGGTACCCGTTTCTTATTTAGTGACAGAGAAAAAACATAGTCGCAAAAAAGCGTTGTCTATTTTGTTAATAACGGCAGGTGTTCTAACTGTTTTTGCGACACTTTCTTTTGGTATGGTCAATTTTTTTACTGATTTTGCTTCATATTCTGGTAGCCCTAAGTCTTTTTTTGACATTGTCTATGACGTTTTTTATGACACTATTTTACCGTTAAATGGTTTTTTACTCTGTGTGTTTGTTACTTACCGCTGGAAAAGTAAAAATTTATCTGAACATTTGAGTATAGGAAATGATCACTATATTGGCTCATGGGTAGAAAAATATATTAACTTCTCATTAGGTACATTTATTCCTGCCATTGTATTAGTTATTTTTATTAATACGGTTGCCACGAAATTCTTTGCAATGAATTTGTTCGGTTTTTAACACATAAGCGCAGAGTTTGAGTACAAGTTTGTTTAGGTACAATTTTGGGTACAAAAGCCGAGTAATGTTATTGTTGCTCGGCTTTTTTGTTTTTGTTTAAATTTTTGGTTAATAGAGAATCCGTTTAATTAACTGGTATAATTGATTCATCTTTTTTCATTTATACTGAATCAAACTACCTTTATGCTCAACTATATTGTTGCTACAGACTTTACCGATTGCCAACGGTTATTTCATGGCCGCGGGCATGCCTATGAAAACTTATCTTATGTGAATGTTGATTGGCTCTCACCCGTTATTCTCATTACTTTATACAAAGCAGTTGATGAAGCTTGGTTATTAGCGCAAGCACAGGCATTACATGCTTTAACACCACTGTGTAAGAGTGTACAAGTACAACGTCGTTATGAAAAATTTGCTCCAACTGAAGCTTTATTAGGAGAGGCGACTGATAGAACAGTTGTTACTGAGCACGGGCTTTCATATCATATTGAGTTAGGCAAAGCTCAAAATAGTGGTCTGTTTTTAGATATGGCTAATGGACGACATTGGGTGTATGAACAGGCTAGCAATAAAAATGTTCTCAATTTATTTGCTTACACCTGTGCTTTTTCAGTGGCTGCAATAGCGGGCGGGGCGAAGAGCGTAGTCAATATTGATTTAAGTAAATCTTCGTTAAGCAAAGGCAGAGAAAATCATCAACTAAATAAATTATCAAAGAAAGAGGGGAAACATATTGTTTTTGAAGGGATAGATATTTTTAAATCGAATAGTCGTATTAAAAAATATGGTAAGTATGATTTGTTGATTTGCGATCCGCCATCATTTCAAAAAGGCAGTGTGAATATTGAAAGAGACTACGCTAAAATCATACGAAAAATCCCTCAATGGATGAACCAAGGTGCACAATTATTGCTTTGTTTGAATTCACCTGATTTGGATGAACAGTTTTTAAAAAATGAAGTGGTGAGAGAATGCCCTGATTGTATTTTTGAACAACGATTAGACAATCCTAAGGTGTTTAAAGAGGCACATAAAGGTAAGGGGCTTAAAGTTTTAGTTTTTTCATATCAGCCTGAGTAATATCTATATACCCAAATAGGTTGCTTATTTTTTTATGTTACTGCCTCTAATACGGTAAAACCTAGCAAATCTTGGAATACCCACTTGAGTTTTACCGTTATATTTGTAAGTAATAATACTGCCAATTGGTGGAGGATTGACACGTTCCTCATCTGTAAAGCCTGAGCCAATATTAAAAATAATACCGTTAGGCATTTTTACTTTTAAAGCGCCTAACATGCCAAGATATTTACCTTTACCATTTGTATACCCGATAACGGTTGCTTCTGCATCTTGGTACTTTTTTAGCTTCATTATATTAGTAGTTCTCCCTACATGGTAAAAAGCACTTTCAAGGTGTAACATTAAACCTTCTCCTTGTTCAGCAATAACCTCGTTAAGGGTGGCTTCTAATTGTTGTGTGCTTTGTAGTTTGAATTGAGTGATCATAGTTAAATAAGCTGAATCAGTACGTTCTATTAGGGTTATCATGGTATTAATTCTTTCGGTAAATGTACCTGTGTGTTGAGGAAGATCAAAAATCATAAACCGAACATTGCGCCAACACTGCTCATCAATGATAGTTTTTCTGACACATGATAATGTCGCTTGAAACTGGTTTCTTGCAATCCATAGTTCACCATCCATCACATCATACGGCCAGTGTTGAGTAAACCACGTTGGACTATGAATAGTATTACCTTGTCTAGTCAGTAATTGTGTTCCATCCCAGTAGCCACGTATGCCGTCAAGTTTTTCTGATATCCAATATTGGCTGATATCATCCACCGTTTTATATGGCTTGGCATGTTGAATTTTAGGTTTTATTTGATCATTTGATTGTGCATTTATTTGGCTATGCGGTAGAAGGCAGAGTAAAGCGCAAGTTATGAAAATATTATTTTTTAAATCAGGTTTATTCATTTTAAACATCCATGTTATTACTAATTCATTTAATCATAGTCTAAAATTTGGACTATGCTTAAATAAATAACGACTTAAGCTGATTAAATTTAACCTCATTAAATACAAGTTTAGTAAAGTAAGAATGGATTTTTCAATAATTATTCAAGGATCGAAATTATGTCACAACTTACCTGTGTACTTTTTGTTATTATGTGTTTTGTTTTTACACCTACCGTAACAGCTAAAAAACGTTGTAAACCCTTACTTGAAAAATTACATAAGGTTCAAGCATTACAGCGAAGTGGTTATTCAAAAAATAAAGGGATGAGTTTACGAAAGCGCGAAGATAAAGCTCGTGATAAATGGTGGCAATGTGAAAATGGAAAGGTTAAGCCTAAGAAAAAATCCAAGCGTAAATCTAAAAAACAGAGTAATACACATAAGTCTGTTAATCGCATGAGGAGCAAAATAATAAACACTAATAAAGCAGGAGAAGCCACGCCATTTAAAACGAATAATGCGATTGTGTTGAAGTCAAAATATCAAGGAAAGAAAAAGCGAGCATGGTTAAAGTATTACCAGCAACCAAATCAATGTAGACGCCCTAAAAACTTAGCGATGTTTGCTTTTTGTAGTGAAGATAAACAAATGCAAGGAATCAAGTTTGAAAAAAGCTATAAAGAAGTGAAGTAATATTAAGGGCGAATATTAAATAATTACTTATCCGTGACATGATCAGACTTTTGAATACTACTTGCTGTGAAGTTTTATTGGTCTTTATAGCGTTTTTTACTTTCTTTATATTGTTCAACCATAGCGTCAACACTGTCTTGACAATATTCACGCAAACCGCTTAATAGCATGTGTTTTTTACCATGACCTACCACTTCACCCTCACTGATTAGATCAAATTCTAACCACGCATCACCACGTTTTGCTTCTATTGACAAACTGGTTTGTGCAAGTTGCAGCGTAAGTGTTGATATATCAAGGCGTTTAAGACTGATTTTCATGCATTGATACATAACCATAGGTCTAGCGGGGTTAATCATGACGTTATTTGCAGTCATTAACTTAACTAAAATGTCAGGGAAAGTATGACCTGAGAAATCTACATAAGCTTTAGTTAGGGCATTGATTAATGAAGGACAATGGGTTCTTTCGCCGCTGGCTTCAACAGTTAAATAGGTTTTTTTATTATCATCGACAATATCGAAACAAGGATTGATTTCAGTGGGAAACGTAAGAGCAATACTATCATTTACCATGCCAGAAAAATCAAAGCTCATCTCTTTATATAAACCAGCCTTTGCTATAATCACTGAAAATAACAGATCGCCAGGAACACAAAACCGCTTGGCTTCAATATTGTGTAGTGGGTTAAAATCATCAGCTACTTGTTTAGCAAAGTCACTTCCCTGTTGACGAGTAAAACTAATTTTTTCGCTGTCTATAGCACAATACTTTTCAATAAACATAGCTTTGTTAGGGGTAACAGTCTCAGGCATAAACATTCACTTCATTATAAAAAACGGGGCATTCTAACAGTAATTAATTAATTAATCGAAATAAAAAAGTATATTTGAACTGAGCAGACCTCTAGGTAATGCTTGAGCAAGCAAGGTAAGTACTAACTAATCGTTCTTTCTGTATTTTTTTTAGTTTTCTCAGTTGGTATTCTCGCTTGCTTGCGGTACTTTTATCTGGGGCTGATTCAATAAATACGAGTGTTACTGGCCGTTTTGCTCTAGTATACTTAGCCCCTAGCTTGGTATTGTTGTGCTGATGTAAGCGACGGTTAATATCAGTTGTTATGCCAGTATACAAGCTGTTGTCATTGCAACGTAGAAAATAGACATACCATGTTTTTTGTAGAGCCATGAAAGAAAGTGTATAAAGCGAGCTAAAGGTTAATCAATGGTAAATAAAAGTGTTAGAGATATCAAATAGTGTTAGTTTAGCAGATTGGGAAATAGAACTCAGCGCGATTCGTTCTATGGGAAATGGCGGTCAACGAGTCAATAAAGTGGCTACGGCTATTCATTTGCGTTTTGATATCAAGCGGTCATCTTTGCCTGATATTTATAAATCTCGACTACTAAACTGTAAAGATACGCGAATCTCAAAAGAGGGTATTGTTATCATTAAAGCGCAATCTTTTCGTACACAAGAAATGAACAAAGATGATGCTTTAAACCGATTAAAAGCATTGATTTTATCAGTAATGGTAGTGCAAAAAAAAAGAAAGGTAACTAAGCCAACAAAAGGATCTGTTCAGCGACGTTTAACAAGTAAAGCTAATAAAAAGAGAGTAAAACAAGCTCGTCAAAAACCGAATGTTAAATCTTTTTGAGCAATGTCTGTTGTGAAATCACTATTAACATTTCATTTATCATTTAACTCGTGATGTACTAACCTAAAGAAAATAATTTAAGAGAGATATAATGCCAATTTCTGAAATAGGTGCAGTTGAAAAATTAACGGCCCAATTAGATGCAAATAACCTTGTTCACTATCAATTACCTTTAGCAGCTATTGGAGAGGGGAATGAGCAGCAAAGTATTGCACTAAATCCGCTAATAGGTAAAAAACTAACCTTAACCTTTCATGGTAAAATTGCATGTAAACATTGTGGTAAAACGACTAAAAAAAGTTATTCTCAAGGTTTTTGCTACCCTTGCATGACGAAGCTTGCTCAATGTGATATGTGTATTATGAAACCAGAAACTTGTCATCACCACTTAGGCACATGTCGAGAACCGCATTGGGGTGAGCAGTATTGTATGGTTGATCATTATGTTTATTTATCTAACACTTCTGCTTTAAAGGTTGGTATTACTCGCCACACACAAATTCCTACTCGCTGGATTGATCAAGGTGCAACGCAAGCACTACCAATATTTAAGGTAAGTACTCGTTTACAGTCTGGCTTAATTGAAACCGCATTAGGTGAATATATTAGTGATAAAACTAATTGGCGTGCAATGCTAAAAGGCAGTAATGAATCCATAGATTTAAAATTGCAAGCAAAGATATTAATTCCTAAAATTGTAGGACGTTTAGATGAAATAGCTCTTAAGTTTGGTGGTGCAGCTGTACAACAGTTAAATGAAGATGTTGTGGAAATTGATTACCCTGTTAGTGAGTATTTAACCAAAATTAGTTCATACAATTTTGACAAAACTGCCGTAATATCAGGTGTGTTGTTGGGTATAAAAGGGCAATATTTAATTTTTGAAGAAGGCGTTATCAATATGCGCAAATTTTCATCATATCAAATTAGTGCAGAATATTGATTTGTTGTAGCCGTTTTTAAAACTGTGCTAAGTTATGAATATAAACTTATTAACGTATAATACCAATTTAATTAAATTTCTTCCCAACTCAGAGCTATGCTCGATGTGCAATAACTTAATCAATTTGGTAAATACTCTAAATGGATGGCGATCTATGACAGCAATTGACTATGCATCTCAGGCGGGTGATATTTTTGTTTTATCAGATTCATTTATTAGAATTAAAGAATTAATAGATAATGAGTCGTCAACTATTGATGATATCAATGATGTTATTATTGTTGATCCAGCACTTTCAGGTACTATTTTAAAGCTCGCCAATAGCGCTTTTTTTAATTACCCTGGTAAAATTGATACTATCTCAAAAGCGGTATTAGTTCTAGGTATTACAGAGGTATACAACCTTGTGATTGCTTATTTCACTGAGCAGGCATTTGAGTCAATTCACGCAGACCAAGGTTTCTTAGAAAATTTTTGGGAAGAGAGTATTGATTGCGCTTTACTCGTTAAATTTTTAGGCTGCAGTTTGAATGTACCTAATGCCGAGAGATTATTTATTTTGGGTCTTTTACATAATTTAGGTGAATTAATAGTAAAGCAATTATCGCCAGATAAAATACCTGAATACAATATTAAACAAGCCAGTGATTTACCATGGGATGTTCAGCGTGATATTTTAGGGTTTACTTTTGGAGAGTTAGGTGCTGAAATATTAAAACTGTGGCAATTACCCTATAACATAGTGGCTCCAATTCGAAATCAAGATGAAGCGAATTTTGGTTTAGTGAATACTGAGAGCCAATTACTTTATATTGCAAAGCGTATTCTGGTGCATCAAAAACTATTGAAATCGACGAATCAAAAAGCGCTTTTGGATAAAATACCGTTAACTTCTTTGGGGGTTGATGATGAATTGTTAAATAAGGCTATGGAATATTGCGATACGGAACGTTTAAGTATATTGGCAGTATTAAGACCAAAGTCCGTTACTATTTATTAGATAAAACTTATACCATTAGTTTTATTAAGTTTGTGATCTTGTTGTGCGCAGGAAAAATAAATCAGGGCAAGGCGCTTGATTGAGCAATAGCAGGGTTTATGAAACAGGGAGATAAGTTTTCAGGCATAAAAAAAGCGAATTATCATGAAGATATTCGCTTTTTTCGTGACTTTAATTATTAAAAATTAAAGTGCAACAATATTCTCAGCTTGAGGGCCTTTTTGACCGTCAGTTACTGTAAATTCAACTTTTTGACCTTCAGCTAAAGTTTTGAAACCTTCGCCAACGATTGCGTTGAAATGAGCAAAAACGTCAGGGCCATTTTCTTGCTCGATAAAACCGAAACCTTTTGCTTCGTTAAACCATTTTACTGTACCAGTAGTAGTAGACATAGTAGTCATCCTATTTTATTTATGAGTAATTGTGCTTTAAAAACATAAGATAAACATTATAAGCATAGTCTTAAAGCGGGTTTGCTAAAAAAAGTTGCTATTACTTATAAATCAGGACGAGCTACTAATATAACGTCGAAATGGTGTACAAAAAAATAAAACTAACTTCAAGCGAATTGGATTATATATCGATGTACGTTATTGTCAATAGAAATATACGCATGGTAGTGTTTTTTATTGACATAGTATCTGATTATTTATTGGTATAGCTTATTGATATAGCGTTTATTTATGTTTGGCTAGGCTATAGTCGTTTGGGAACACGCCCAGCCATACAATGCTTCAAGCAATAGCTATTGTTTATTTGTATCACATACCGTTAAATAACTTATACTAGGTAAATGAGTAAAGAAAACAAACAATGTTATTATGAGTTTAATCGTTCAAGCGAATCTATTTTTTCAAAAAAACCAAATAAAACAGGCAGAGCAGCTATATAGGCAATTGCTAAAAGTAAATCCTAATGATATTGATGCATTGTGGGGACTTGGTAAGGTTGCCTTAGCGCTTGATAGTTATCAGCCCAGTTATGATATTTTTAGCCGTTGCGTGCAACTATCTGCGAATATTCCACCGCTATGGTTATCATTAGCGCAATCTTGTCAAAAACTTCAGCGGTTCGTGCAAGCGGAGCAAGCCTTATTGAAAGCTTATGCTATTAAAAAAGACTTTAGTCCTAGTTTGCTTGCGTTAGCTATTTTTTATGGTCAGTCAAATCAATTAGACAAAGCAGAGATTTATTTAGATAAACTATTAAAACTATCGCCTTATAATGTGCGTGCATTTTCTTTAAAGGTTCGTATAAAACATCAAAACTCGATTGATGCTTATGCGCAGAATTTTTTAGATAAATTAACTCATAAAAGCACATCGCTTAATCAACGAGAACAAATTTTACTTCATTATGCTTTTGCGCAATTATTTCACCAAGCGCAGGATTATGAACAAGCTTTTCATCATTATACTCAAGCAAATAATATACAACTATCACAAGCTGACTTCTGTGTAGATGATATGGCTCCTTATTTTTTTCAGTTAACAGATACCTTTTCAGCCTCTTTTTTTAAAAAAATAAAACAAATGCAGACTAGTAAGTCGCAGGCGTTGGGTGTTCATTTAAAAAAAGAATCTCCATTAACTCCGGTTTTCATTGTTGGTCAACCGCGTTCAGGCTCTACCTTATTAGAACAAATGTTACTTAGTCATAGTAAAATAAGCTCGGCAGGGGAATTGCCATTTTTAGCTGGTGATATTGCACAAGGGATCTTTCAGTTAACTAAACAGCCATTTCCACAAGGGTGCAAATTACTAACCTTAGAACAATGTGAAACATTAGGTGCACATTATTTGTCGAACATGCAAGCTTTAGCACCTAATGCTGATTTTATCATTGATAAAATGCCAGCCAATTATCAATCTATTGGCTTGATTAAAATGCTTTTTCCTCACGCTAAAGTGGTTCACATTTCTCGTGAGGTAAAATCAGTAAGTTGGTCAATTTTTAGTAATCATTTTGACGCTTCAGAACCCTATTTTTGTTCAATGGATGAGATAGCAAAATATCATAAATATTATCGGCGAGTTATGTTGCATTGGCAGCAAGTGCTGCCAGAGTTTATTCATCATGTTAGTTATGAGAGTTTTGTTGCTGAACCTAAAAAAAGTCTAACTAAGCTACTTGATTTTTGCTCATTAGATTTTGAAAATGCTTGTTTGGATTTTGCTAAAGAGTCTCGACATATTGATACATTAAGTGATATTCAGCTTAGGAATGGATTAAATACTCACATTAAAACTGTTTGGAAACCTTATGCAAAGTATTTACCCTCTTGTTTTGCTGAATTGACTTAGAGATTGAAAGTTTGTACATGGAAATAAAAAAGCCTGCTTTGGTTACGTAAAGCAGACTTTTATTAATGTATTTTATTTACAAGGGTTTACAGCTTAAACTCTTGTACTGATTGTTGTAACTCTTCAGAAAGGCGCGCCACTTCACTGCTTGATTCTGCTGTTTGTTTAGAGCCTGCAGTGGTTTGTTCTGCAATGGTAACAATTGATTCTAGATTTTCACTGATCTCATGTGCTACAACGCTTTGTTCTTCTGCAGCACTGGCTATTTGTGAACTACGATCATAAGCTTCATGTACAGCATGAGTAATCGTTTCTAACGCTTTGTCAGCTTCTTCTGACTGTGTTACACAGTCGCCCGCTTTTATTTTGCCAGCATCCATCACGGTTACTGCTTTGCCTGCGCCTACTTGTAGCGATTCAATCATTGTTTGAATTTCTGATGTTGATTCTTGTGTTCTACTTGCTAGGGTTCTCACTTCATCGGCAACAACGGCAAAGCCGCGACCTTGTTCACCAGCGCGGGCCGCTTCAATGGCCGCATTTAATGCAAGTAAATTAGTTTGATCAGCAATACCTCGAATAGTATCAAGAATACTGCCTATAGAGGCGCTATCTTGTTGTAATTGATTGATTACATGAGCTGCAGAGTCAACTTCTTGGGCGAGTTGTTCTATGGTGTGGCGGTTACGACCAGAAATAGTTTTAACTCGTTCTGCTTCATCATCTGCGTGTTTAATCTCACCTAATGCATCGTTTGCGCTAGATAAAACACTTTGCGCTGTGCTGCTCATCTCTGTGGTTGCAGAAGCTGCTTGTTCAACCTGACTGCGTTGTTCTTCTATTGCTATGGTACTTTCTGCTGTGACTGCAGAGGTTTGCTCAGCAGCAGCAGCAAGTTGTGAAGAACGGTTAACAATGCTTTCAATAAGAGTTCGTAAGCTATCAATCAGTAGATTACAGTTTTTAGATAATTGGGCAAATTCATCTTTACCACTTTCATCCAACTTACGTGATAGGTCACCTGAAGATACAATATTAAGCATGTCGTTAACACGACTTAACGGGCGAGTAATACTTACTAGCGTCAATCGTGCAATCGTAAATGCAATAATAATTGAAACAATGGCAATAATGATAGTTTGCTGATTACCACTTGAAACCGATTTTTTAACGAGTTCACTTGATGCAAGGGTTGCTTGGTTTGCTAGATCTACTTGTTTTTCTAATATCTCATTTGCTTTAATTGTATATTCTTTAACGGCCTTTAACATATTAATTGCTTGTTGATTAGCCGATAATTGAGAACGCTTATAAAACAATATTCCCTGATCTGAAGAAAGTAACATTTCAATATCAGCAAAAGATTCAGATAACTCGCTGGCAATGTTTTCAATATCATTCATTGTTAGCTCAGCAATAATTTCATTTACTGACGCCTGGGCTCCTTGCAAACTGAATGAAATTTCACTTTCAATCAACTCTGCGGTATCGCTTGAAGACGTATCGCTATACTCTAGAGAAGAGGTTACTATAGTATTTAGTTGATTTTCTAATTGCTCGCTTAAGCTAATAGCACGTTGAAGTGTAGTGTTTGCTAATCGGTGATCGGCTAAGTCGAGTAATAAAGTAACAGTATCGTCAGACTTGTCTTCTAAGTCGCTGACTTTTTCTTTTAAACTCGTTTTTTGTTCAATTGATAATTTTCTATTTTGAAAAACAATAGAGGCGGCCTCATTGAAAGAGTTAAAAATTTCTGCCACTTTATTTAAATTGTTAACTAGAATTTTTTCATCTTTTACTAAGGTTTTCAATTGATTCAATGCAGGAATAAATCCTTTATCTATTGCGTCATAAGTGGTTAAATTTTCATCAAGCAAGGGGAGTTCTGACTGATAAAAACCTTCTAAAATAGCATTTGTCATTTGATCTAGTTCTAGCGCTAATTTATTGCTACCTTTTAACGTTGGAATGGCTATTTGACTTTGCTGGCTGGTTGAGTCGCTGATTGTTTTTAAATTAAGCAGCGATATTACGCTTGTTAAAATGAGTAGAATTGAAATGATGGCAAAACCACCAATTATCTTCATTGCTACGGTTAGATTCATATATACCACCAATTAAATTGAAACAAATTTTTACGTTAAAGAACAGTGAAATTAAGGAAGTAATTTCTTATTCTCATAGATTGGTTTTTATTATTATTAGTTTTTTATTATTATAATTATTATTTAGTACAGATATAGTTAGCACTAGGGCTATATAAGCTATCGGTAAATAGCCATTTTCTACGTTATCATTTCTATATGCTTTACTATTTTTTAAAGGTATATTCACAATAAGCCTTCAAAATTTAGTATATCAAGCTGTACAATTTTTTCATCTATAATTAAAAAATATATTTTAATTTAACCGTTTAGCTTTAATTTGTGGGGATATGTGAGGGTTCAGTAAATACTTTTTTGTCATGCCAACGTAATAAGGTTAAATGGTTTCCCCATACACAACCAGTATCTAAAGCATAAATATTGGGCACAGAACAATTGCCCATCAAAGCAGCCCAGTGGCCAAAAACCCAAGTTGTTTTTATGATGGTTGAGGAAAGTTCGTACCATGGCACTAAATCAATATTGTTAACGTCAGATTGTTTTTCAAAGCGCTTGTTTAGAGGTGCTGACTTATTTTGAAGTTCTAGTCGTTTGTCTTTATAGCAATAGCGCATTCGCGTAAAAGCATTAATGGTATAACGAAATTTATCTTCATCGGTTTTTACCTGTTGCCAATCGTCAGGTTTTTCACCGTACATTTTACTAAGCCATTGGTTTCTGTGTTTAGACTTTAGCCGTTCACCTGCAAATTTTGCTTGTTTTATTGCTTGTTGTAAATTCCACTGTGGTGGAATACCTGCATGACTCATGTAAGCATTTTCTTGCCCTATTTGTTGCAACAGAGGTTGCTGGGCTAACCAGTTCATTAACTCATCAATATCATCTGCGGCTAGTAACCTATCAAGCTTATCTTGTTTTTTTACTTTTTTAATGCCAGCATAAACAGAGAGTAAATGAAGATCGTGGTTACCTAGTACGACTTTGGCTGATTGTTGAAGTGATTTAACAAAGCGTAAGGTGGCTAACGAGTCTGGTCCTCTGGCAACCAGATCCCCAGCCAAATAAAGTTGGTCAACTTTCTGATTGAAGGCAACTTTTTTTAAAAGTGCTTGAAGTTCGCTATAACAGCCTTGAATATCCCCAACTAAATAAATAGCCATTGTTTTATTCGTTTGCTCGGTTCATTGCGCGCCTTGATTTCTTTTTAGTGTTTGATTCATCTATGTTAACTGGAGGGTTTTCAACAATAAAATTAGCCAGTTTGATATATTCGTCAATACTTAAATTTTCAGGTCGTAAGTTAGCATCAATGTTAAGACTTGTTAACTGTTCTTCACTGATTAATTTTTTAAAGCTATTTCGAATAGTTTTTCTACGCTGATTAAAGGCGGCCAAACACACAGTGTTTAAGGCGTTAATATCTTTTACTGGGTTTTTAATTTCTTTATGGGGTATCAAACGTACAATAGCTGAGTCTACTTTTGGCGCTGGTTTGAATGCTTCAGGGCCAATTTCCATCACAGGAAATACCTGACACTGGTATTGAGTCATAATAGACAAACGCCCATACGCTTTACAATTTGGTTCTGCTGCCATACGTTCAACTACTTCTTTTTGTAGCATAAAGTGCATGTCTTTTACTTTATCTTTAAACGTTAATAGATGAAAAATTAATGGCGTAGAAATATTGTATGGTAAATTACCAAAAATACGTAATGGCTTTTCTAATCCCTCTTCATTTTTTAGTAATTGAGCAAAATCAAAATTTAAGGCATCAGTTTCATAAATTGTTAAGTGTGGTGCCAAAAAAGGATGATGGCGTAATCTGTGGGCAAGATCTCTGTCTAATTCTACTACAGATAACTTCTTTGCTCGTTCTACTACTGGTTCAGTTAATGCACCAAGGCCTGGACCTATTTCAATTAAATTTTCGCCAGGCTCGGGATTAATTACATCAACAATGTCGCTGATAACGGCATCATTGTGAAGAAAGTTTTGACCAAAGCGCTTTTTAGCTTGATGACCTAAATGGGTTTTACTGTTCATAAATATTCTCAAGTATTCAGGCTATAACAATTTAGTTTATAACTATATAGCTTTATTGCGCGATGCTGTTGTTGATTAAATAAATGGCACTGTTAATGGCTTCCATCATACTGCCTGAATCGGCTTTACCTGTACCTGCTAATTCAAGAGCGGTTCCATGGTCAACTGATGTGCGAATAAAAGGTAATCCTAAGGTGATGTTTACTGAGGAGCCGAAACCTTTATATTTTAATACAGGCAATCCTTGGTCGTGATACATACTCAAAATGGCATCAGCATCGTTTAAATATTTTTCTTGGAAAATAGTATCGGCAGGTAATGGGCCAATAACATTAATGCCTTCTTCTCTAAGCTGAGCAAAGGCAGGTTCCATTACATCTATTTCTTCACGACCTAAATGACCATCTTCACCAGCATGAGGGTTAATACCACAAGCATAAATTTTGGGTGATTGGATACCAAATTTATTTTTTAAATCTTGATGAAGAATACGGGTAATTTTTTGCAACCGTTCAAAGGTGATAGCTTTCGCCACATAGGCTAATGGTATGTGAGTGGTCACTAAGGCTACGCGTAAACCTTTGGTAGCGAGCATCATTACAACATCAGAGCAATTTGCTTGATGAGCAAAAAACTCTGTATGACCACTAAATGGTACGCCAGCTTTGTTGATTAACCCTTTATTCACTGGCCCTGTAACGACAGCATCAAACTCACCTGTTATATTTTTGTCACTCGCCACTTTGAGTGTCTCAACAACATAGGCGCCATTGTTGACATCAAGGATGCCAGCAACTGCTGGCTCAGCCAATGGTATATCTATTATAGTTAAAGTACTTTTAGCTTGTGGGCGAGCTTCCTTATTAGGATTGTAGTCTATGAGTGTTATGGGTAAATTTAATTGCTTAGCGCGATTCGTTATCAAGGCTTTTGACGCAACAACAACCAGCTCTACAGGCCAAGATTGTTGTGCGATTACAATAACTAAATCTGGACCAATACCTGCAGGTTCACCAGGTGTAATAGCGACACGTTTAGTCATAATTATTTATCCTGTTCAAAAATTTCTATATAAGCTTCATCGCGTGTTTCTTTGATCCAACGAGCACTTTCAAGACCAAATTTTCGATTATGAAGTATTTGATAAGCACGGTTTTTATTCATTTGAGAAGTTGCATCAACCATGCGTCGATCATTTAATTGAATGATATGCCAACCAAATGAAGAGCGAAATGGTTTGTGGTAGTCACCAACTTTCATGGTGGCAAGGGCTTCTTTAAAAGCAGGGTCATAAGTATTTGGGTCTGCCCAGCCTAGATCGCCACCTCGAACAGAAGTTGGTCCCTCAGAAAATTCTTTAGCTAGATCTGCAAAATTAGCTTCTCCAGCTTCAATTTTATCTAGTAGCCCTTGTAACTGTGCTTCTGCTTTAGCTTCACTTAAAATAATAGAGGGTTTAATTAAAATATGGCTAGCTAAGACTTCTTCTACTTCTACTACTTGACGGCCTCGAATATCGAGTACTTTTACAATACTAAAACCCAAACCAGTACGGATAGGACCAACCACGGTACCTTTGTCTTTCCCATCTATTAAGTCAGAAAAGAGCGTCGGCATTTCATTAATATTTTGCCAACCTAAGTCCCCACCATCAAGTGCATTTGCACCGCCTGATGAAGCAATCGCTATTCTCTTGAAATCAGAACCACTATTCAATAATTCTATCACTTTATCAGCACGCGATTTACTAGCTGTTAGGTCAGCTTGTGTGGCATTGGCTGGGAATTCAATGAGTATGTGACCAAGGTGGTATTCAACATTATTAGTGGTTTGTTCTTTCATTAAATCTAATAAATTGGAAACTTCTTGCGGTGATATATAAATACGACGTTGAACACTATTACGAGTTACTTCACCTGAAATTAATTCAATACGCACATTTTCTCTATATTTCTCATAGTCTTCGCCATCGCTAATGAGTGCTTGTCTAAATTGAGATAGGGTTAATTTATTTTCTTTTGCCATATTTGTAATGGTTTGATCTAATTGAGCATCACTGACTTGTATGCCCATACGTTCACCGATTTGTAACATTAAGCTATCGTTAATTAACTTATCCATTACTTGGGTGCGCAATGCCTTGTCTGAAGGTAGTGATTGATTATTTTTTTTAGCTTGCTTTTTAATATTGGAGAGAAGATCTTGTACTTCAGACTCAAGTACGACACCGCCATTAACAATTGCTGCTACTTTGTCAATTTGTTTTTCTTCGGCATGTGCAACAGTTTGTAGCCCTGCATAAAGTACGCTGGTTAAAAGTAATGTGTTAAGTAAAGTGCTCACTAAATTTTTCATGAATAATTACATCTTTTATGGAATATTATTAATTGTTTATGTTTAGTTCTGTAAATAGTACGGGCGCTTATAGCCAAAAATACTTGAATTAAACATGTCTTGTGTGCCAATAGTCTTTTGGTTACCATTTAGCCCCTTGATGATAAATTGTAGTTCAAAGCCACTATTAAAATCATCACGGTTTTCATTGTTAGAGTCATTACCACTTAAGTTTGAATTTATATGTCTGTGGTAAGCAATACGTACAGCCCAACAGCAACTTTCAAATTGTATTCCCGCATAACTCTCTATACTGCGCTGTCCTTTTAAATCTTGTGTTAAGCGTCCTACAAAAGCCCAGTCTTTGTTTAGTGCAAAGTTTGCGAGTAATGACATTTGTTCTAAACTACTATCTGAGACATTACGAGCGTACCTATGGTTCAATTGAACTGAATTATATTTGTCAATTTGATAATTAACCGCCGCTTGGCTTTTGTTTGTGAAGCTTTCATCTGTATTGTATTGTATATCGCTACTGATTTGCCACTGATGATTTAAGCGATAAAACAAACTGGCGGCAACTGACGACTGCAGATTATCATTATTATCATCAAATAATTCATCAACGGTGTTCTTTGTGGATAAATATTGAATACGCCCTAAACTTAGTCGAAAAATTTCTAAGTTTGATTGATCAAGAATTCTACTTGTAATACCCCAAGTGTATTGGTTAGCACTGGCTACTCGGTCTAAACCGCTAAAACTTTTGTCTCTAAATAAACCATTAAAATCATCTTGTAATTTGGTTGTATCATATAAACCAATATTACTTTGATCTTTTTCTGGAATATACAAATATTGAATTTGTGGTTCTATTGTTTGAGTATAGTGATTATCAAATAATGATAAGTGCCTATCAAAGTTAATACCCCCATGAAAACGCACTTTAGGTAATGTGCGATTCACTGTTTTACTTAGTGCACTGCCCACCTTAATATTATCTTGTTGGTAATAAGTATGCATTAATTTAAATTCAGAATTTAAAAACCAAGCGGGTGTGGATAATGGAAAGTTAACTCCTGCCTCAACATGATAACGATTTGCGTTAGCTTGATCACTAGATTGAGCTTTAAAACTAGTTAACTCTGAGTTGAATTCTAATTGACCTGATAAGTTTGGTTGTGAAAATAGTGTAAATGGTTCTTGTGCATAAATTTCTATGTGGGGTAATGTTTTATAACTAGGTTGATGATTCCCTAAAACTTCAAAATCTTGTAACTTTAGCGTGGTTTGCCATTGTTCACCAAAATAAGATAGCTCACCAACTTGGTATAAATAAGCATCGTTTGCATTGTATTGTTTAGAGCCAATATCAACTAAATAATTGTCATCACTCATGGTTGTGTAGTCAATATAAGCTCTAAAGCTATCTGAAAAAGTTCCTACGTGTTGCAATCGTGCAAGATAACGTGCATCACTATTAGCGTTAATTTCATTATCTTTATTCAAATATTCTAAATTAATTGTGCCATTTTGCAGCCCTGATAAGTACCTGACTTCTGTTTTTAATTGTGAGCCCCGTTTAGACATATAATGTGGTGTTATGGTGGCATCTAAATTAGGGGCAATATTCCAATAATAGGGTATTTCAATGGTTAGACCTGAATTACTAGAGCTGCCAATTTTAGGGTATAAAAAACCACTTTTTCGTTGTTTTGAAACAGGAAAAGTAAAATAGGGTAGGTACAATATGGGCGTGTCAAATAATCGTATTTGTGCATGATATGCTTCGCCTTCACTGCCGTCTGCAGATATTTTTATTTCAGACGCCTTTATTTGCCAATCAGGTTTTTCACCCACACAAGTTGTAAATGTTGAATCAGCTAAGCTTAATCCTGATTTGGCACTAATTTCTAATTGCTCTGCACTGCCGCGACCAGGATTACCATATAATTGATATGCAGCATCGTGCATGGTGCTTTTTTTGTCTTTTTTACTGGCATATAATTCACTAGCCAAAATATCAATACTTTGGTTTTGATATCGTATATTACCTTGCGCATTAAAGGTCATTAATAAACGATCAAAAGCGAGTTGATCTGCTGTGATTGTTTGGCTTTTATCTATTAATGTGACGCCACCCTTAAAATTGGCGACTTGATCTTTTTCAATACTGGCATATTTAGAGGTTATGTTAATACTGTCATCTGTTATTTTAGGGGCGTTAGGCATCATGGGATAAAAAGTAGGAATGGCGCATTGTTGAGTCAAATCTACGGGTTCTGAACCTGTTTCAGAGTGTGTTTCTGCATACGCAAACATTGAAAATGCTACACAAAATAAAGTGATGAAAATAAGAGATAGTCGGAAAAAAAGCATTTATTTGTAAAGGTTATCTTAAATATGTGCAATGAAACGTATATGATATAGCAAATGTCGCTTTCTCGCTACGAGTAGCGAGTAAATAGCAAATTAAAGTGTAGGAAAATAATAAACGTATGCGTATTTGGGGAAAAGTTTTAGGATTTCTATTTGGCTTTATGCTAAGTAGGAGCTTTGTTGGAGCATTGCTCGGTATGTGGTTAGGGCACATATTTGATCGTGGGCGCGGCTTCGATTTTGATGGTGTATCGGGTGGTAAAGAAGATGATGTTGCTCGTCAAGCTGCTTTTTTCTATACAACTTTTTCAGTGATGGGACATGTAGCTAAAGCTAAGGGGCAGGTGACTAATCATGAAATAGCGTTTGCTAGTGCCTATATGAACAAGCTTGGTTTAACCAGTGAATTGCGTCAACAAGCACAAGATGCGTTTCGAGAAGGTAAAACAACAGGATTTCCTTTACAAGAGCGATTACGAAAGTTTAGACGTATTTGTGGTGCTCGTCATGATTTACGCCTGATGTTTTTGGAAATTCAAATTCAAGTGGCTTTTTCTGACGGTGATTTAGATACCAAAGAGCGTGAAGTATTACACACCATTGCTAAATTACTAGGTTATTCTTCACGTCAGTTAGATGATTTATTAGAAATGATAATTGCCAGTGCTGCATTTAATCAACAAGCAGGACAAAGTTATCAACAATTTAACGGTGAAAATGCATCAACCAGCACAGGACAATTAGAAAATGCCTATAAAATTTTAGGTGTTAGTAAAGAAGACTCTAAGGGAGACATTAAAAAAGCATACCGTAAACTGATGTCACAACACCACCCTGATAAATTAATTGCTAAAGGTCTTCCGCCAGCAATGATGGAAGCAGCTAAAGAAAAAACTCAAGATATTCAAGCCGCTTATGATTTGATTTCAAAACACAGGTAAGTGAGGATTTATCACGCAAAGATATTGTTTGAAGCATAGTGATTAAATTTTCATAGACTACCAACCAATTGCTGTTAACCAACTTTTAATTTGGGTAAATAGCGCTTGTTCTGGATAGTATCCCATTACTGTATTATTCAGTTGTCGTTGTCGATAATAAGCTTTCATTTCCTGTTTCGACAACATGAGACGTTGTTTAGCTTTTGATATAACAATAGGGTTGTCGTATTTTAAGTATAAATCTAAAACGGGATATTCACTATTTGCTAACTGTTTTGCAAACACTGTATTAGTGTCATCAAGTAAGATATTACTACTCAATACATAACTACTTATCAAAATTAGCGCATTAGGGGGTTGTGTAATTATTGATGATTTGTTTTCTTGGCTTAATAAATCAACGAGCATTGCACCATGATTACCTTGAGCAATGATCATTATTATACCAGGCGATTCTTTCGCTTTCTCGATAACTGCATTCATCAGCGTTCCTAGCTTGCTTTTGTATTCGTTAAGAATCGCTTTGTTTTCTTCTTGTTGTTCACTTATTTTTAGTGCATTTGAGGGATAATTATTAGGTTTACTCATTGGTTGAATACTAATGGATGTCCAACCGTGCATAGGCAGTTGTTTACGTAAATAATTTATTGCTTTTGGGTTTGTAGCGCCTTGTTGCCAATCAGGTAGTAAAATTGCCACACCTTTATTATTTACACTGGTATTTTCAGTGACTAAGGTGATGTATTCTTCAGTCCCTGCTAATAAAGGTTTAATTTTGTTAGGGGTTAGGTAGTGCTTAATATCTTCTTGATGTTGTAAGGTTAAGGATATCGGTGGTGGAACGGGGATTGTTTGGTCTTTTACTTCATTAGCTTTTGGCTTTTCAGGAGTTTTTTGAGGCGCAGAGGTCGTTTGTGAAACTGTATTTTCACTATTCGATTGTTCATCTTGCTGCGCCAATACAGTAAAATTTGTTAAAGTTAATAACGAAAAAGCAAGTGAAAGAACTGTTGATTTAAGTAGTGCGCGCACAATGACCCTTCTATTTGAATAAAATAATAACTGACATAAGTAGTTAAACTCACGCTCTATTTATCTTTATCGGCTTGCAAGCTAATTGTATTAATTAAAAGGACAAGGTGCGTTAAAATTAAGTAATTCTCCTGTTACTGGGTGTGCCAAACTCAAATGTTGGGCATGCAGTTGCAACCTAGAGCTAGCCATTAATGCTTGCTGGTGTGCATAGAGCCGATCACCTAAAATTGGGTGTCCTAACGCTAGCATATGTACGCGGAGTTGATGAGAACGCCCCGTAACAGGCGTTAATTCAACTAATGTACTTTTTATGCTGTTATCTGAACCGTTATTTATTACTTGGTCATCGTTGTAACTTAGCACTTTATAATGCGTTAGCGATGGTTTTCCGTTGTCATGGTCAACTTTTTGTTTAGGTCTATTGGGCCAATCACAAATCAGTGGTAAATTCACAGTCCCTTCATGCTTTTTTACGTGGTCATAAACACGGGCAATATAGCTTTTTTGTGTTTTGCGTTGCTCAAATTGGCGGCTAATAGCGACATGGGCGGGTTTATTGAGTGCCATAATGATAATGCCTGAAGTTGCCATATCTAAGCGATGAACCACAGTTGCGGTAGGTAAAATGCGTTGAACTCTATTTTGCAAACAGTCTTTATGTTCAGGCAAACGTCCAGGTACACTAAGTAAACCGCTACTTTTATTTAACACCACAACATCCTTATCTTGATAAATAATATCAAGATAAGGAGCCATGGGTGGTTGATAGATAAAATCTGGATTTGCAGTCATTAATGTGTCACCACGATCATACGTATGGCTTCAAACGTTAATTGTGCTTTATCTATATAGTATGACAATTCATTTTGTTGATGGCTTATAAAATCAATTTCTGCTTGTCTTACACTCGGGTTAATTGCTTTTAATGCCGTTAGCCTTTGTTGCTCTTGGTCAAGCTTAGTTTGCATGTTGGTTAATGCTTTTGTTTGAATGGCTTTTATTTGTTTTTTTCCATGATCTTCAGCTTTGGTTACTAGCGGGCTTATCTGTGATTTCAGTGCTTTAATTAGCTGCAATGCCATTTGCTTTTTAACAGGTGTTAATTGCTTGTCTAGAACAGATTCACTGACTTTTTCAGCGAGGTCGTTGCCACTTTTATCAACTAAAACGCGAACAGGTGTTGTTGGTAAATAACGGCCTAGCTGCAAGTGTGCAGGGGCAGTTGCCTCTACTGTAAATAAACATTCCAAAAAGAAAGTACCCACAGGTAGCGCTTCATTTTTTAATAACCCGATACTAGCATTACCAATTTCATCAGTCATTACTAAGTCCATAACGCCACGCACCATTGGGTGATCCCAGGTGAGTAATTGATAATTTTCATTAATTAATGCCGTGTCACGATCAAAGGTAATGGTTGTGCCGTCTTCTGGTAAACAAGGAAAATTACTATTGAGCATGTGTTCGCTTTGATTCAATGCAATGGCATTATCGGCTTTGTCGTCTTGTTGAACACCAAAAACATCTAATGCTTGAAACATAAACTGAGGCAAGTGTATTTGTCTGTCACTGCGTGCAATTTTTTCAACTAAAGCATGGGCTCGCCCTTGACCAGATGAGTTTAGCTCAAGCAATTTATCACGGCCAGATTCTAGTTCTGCTTTTATTTGACAATGTTTTTGCCAAGTATCACTAATTAATTCATCTGCTTGACGAGATACTTGCTGGCCACTTAATGCCAACGCCTGCAACTGTTCTCCATAGGCTTCATAAATTGCTCTGCCTGTTATACAAGTATGTTCAAAGGCTTGCAGACCTTGTTGATACCAGTCAAATAACAAACCTTGTGCAGAATCTTCAAAATAAGGGATATGCAATCGTATTATTTCAGTTTGACCTATTCGGTCGAGTCGACCAATACGCTGTTCTAATAAATCAGGGTTGCAGGGTAAATCAAATAAGACTAGGTGATGTGCAAATTGAAAGTTGCGTCCTTCGCTGCCTATTTCTGAGCAAAGTAACAATTGGGCGCTGTTTTCATCTTGGGCAAAGTAGGCTGCAGCTTTATCGCGTTCAAATATTGAAAGTCCTTCATGAAATACAGCGGAACGAATACCTTCTTTTACACGTAGCACTGCTTCTAAATCAATCGCTGTTTGGGCATGAGCACAAATAACTAACACTTTTTCTTTTTTTAATGATTTAAGTAAATCAATTAAGTAGTCAACACGGGGATCAAAGCTGGTCCAAGCGTCAGCGTTGTGGTCAAGCCCGTATAGCATTTCAGGCGTGAATACGTATTTGGCCTGAGCTGAGTTTGTAAGTGTTTCAGGGCAACCACTGAGCATAAATTCATTGAGTGTTTCTTGATATTGTTCAGGCATAGTTAAAGGTGTTGCATGAGTTTCTCGTGCGGGGAAACCTTTAATTGAATTACGTGAGTTTCTAAATAAAATACGCCCTGTGCCATGTCTATCGAGTAATTGAGAGACAAGTTGTTGTCGAACCACTGCTTGTTGATCACCTTCATCATTTAATAATGTTAGTTGCTGGCTAATATCAGACTCTTTTAACAAGTCAGATAAGGTGTTTTCTTGATCCTTAGTTAATGTTAGACCTTCAAGCAATGCATTGGCGGCATCAGCTACTTCACTATAGTGTGATTCTTCTTTGATAAATTTTTCGTAATCAAAAAATCTATCTGGGTCGAGTAAGCGTAAACGGGCAAAGTGACTTTCATGGCCTAATTGATCAGGGGTTGCTGTTAGTAAAAGTACACCTGGAATTACTTGTGCTAGTTGGTCTATACATTGATATTCGATGCTTGGATTGTCTTGACTATAATTTAAATGGTGCGCTTCATCTACCACCATTAAATCCCACTCTTCTTTAATGAGTTCGTCGTACCATTGCGGGTTTTTAGTGACAAAGTTTAGGTTAACAAGTACTAACTGTTCGCTACTAAACGGGTTTGTATTGTCATCACCTGCTACCTCAACACAGCGATCTTCATCAAATATACTAAAATTAAGGTTAAAGCGGCGAAGCATTTCTACTAACCATTGATGCATTAATGATTCAGGTACTATGATTAAAATACGTTTTGCTCGTCCGCTAACCAATTGTTGATGAATGATCAAACCCGCTTCAATAGTTTTACCCAAGCCTACTTCATCGGCAAGTAGAACACGGGGTGCAAAGCGATTACCTACTTCATCAGCAATGTAAAGTTGATGCGGAATAAGGCTGACGCGCGCACCTGTTAAGCCGATGAGTTCAGATTGTTGTTGTTGATATTGATAATGAATGCAGTTTTTACGTAAGCTAAACCAATCAAGCCTGTCAACTTGGTTGTTAAGTAAGCGATCATGTGGCTTATTAAATTTAATAAAGTGATCTATCATTACTTCTTTTAATGAGACTTCTTCTTTACCTTCACTACCCTGCTTTAAACCATGATAAGTTATAATGCCATGCGCTTCAGACATAGAGGTTACTTTTAATGACCAACCTTCATGGCTTGGAATTGTATCGCCTTCATTAAAAATAACGCGTGTTAAAGGGGCGTTCTCCTTAGCATATTGTCTAGATTCTCCCGTCGCGGTGAAGATAATGGTAACGAATCTGTGTTCTATATTGGTAACGGTTCCTAACCCTTGATCTGATTCACTATCACTTATCCAACGCTGACCTACCTGAAATGGCATAAAAAACTCCAAACAACTTAAAATTTAGGCGAAATTACGATGCTGAATACTCAGCACTGAAAAAAGTCGCTATATTACCTTTTCGCTATAAATAATCATAGTTAGCTTTGGTAAAGAATAGTAATTTTTTCTTGTCATAGCCTAAATAAACTGCCATTGTTAAATAGTAGATGCTGACTATGTGAAGCAATGCATGGTCATTATCTGTGCTCTTATCATTGTACTATTTATCTACATAGTATTTTTGTCTGCATAGTATTAAGCTGGAGATGCTTACATGAGTGATGAAAAAACAATTTATATCCTCGATACCAATATCCTTTTGCACGAACCCTTCGCTTTTTTATCCTTTAAAGAACATGATGTTGTTGTTCCAATGACAGTGTTAGAAGAATTAGACTCAATTAAAGATAGACGAAAAGATGTTAGCAGAGATGCTAGGGTTGCTATTCGCGCGCTTGAGGATACTCTCTCTGAGGCAACACCAGAGGAGGTATTGGCAGGTGTAAAATTACCGCAAAATGATGAACAGCACCCTAGTGGGCATTTATCTATTATTAATGACTATAGTTTAAAACAAACAGCCCAAATATTATCGTTTAATGAAAATGATAATCGTATTATTAATGCAGCGCTACATATTCAAAAAGCAAATCCCAATAATAAAATAGTATTGGTGACGAAAGATATTAATATGCGTTTAAAAGCCAAAGGGGCGGGGCTGGCGCATGTGGAAGATTACAGAACAGATCAACTTATTGATGATATTCAGTTTTTAACTAAAGGTTATCATCAATTTGAAGGTGATTTTTGGCAGCATGTTAAGGTATGTGACACCCAAACAGAAGGAAGAAATACCACACATATTATGGATAAAAGTTCAGTTCCTTTGTGTTATATGAATGAATACCTTATTGATGAAAGTGAAACATTTGCAGGTAAAGTCACTGGTTGGAGTGACGACCAAGTGTCTATTTTGGATTTAGGTCGAGAACGTTTACTAGGAAAAACAGCTTGGGGAATTCATCCAAAAAATATTTATCAGGGTATGGCCATGGATGCCTTGCTTGATCCAACCATTGATTTGGTTATTTTAACAGGCCCTGCTGGGTGTGGTAAAACCTTATTAGCACTTGCCACAGCGTTGGAACAAGTAGTAGAAAGTGGTTTGTATGATAAAATTATTGTTACTCGTAGTACGCCTGAAATTGCTGAATCTATAGGCTTTTTACCTGGAACAGAAGAGGAAAAAATGGCGCCATGGTTAGCGGCAATCACTGATTCTTTAGAAGTATTACATAAGCAAGACGAAAGTATGTCTGGCAGTTTAGACTATATTATGGATAAGGCCAATATTCAGTTTAAATCAGTTAATTTTATGCGTGGGCGTAGTATTCAAAACGCATTAGTGTTGCTAGATGAGTGTCAAAACTTAACAGCTTCGCAACTAAAAACCATTATAACCCGTTGTGGGGAAGGTACTAAGTTAGTGTGCTCTGGTAACTTAGCACAAATAGATAGTAATTATTTAACGGCAGTGACATCGGGATTAACTTATATTGTTGAACGTTTTAAAGATTTTCCGGGTAGCGCAACGGTAAACCTAAATGGCGTTGTACGAAGTAGGTTAGCATCATTTGCAGAGGAAAATTTATAGTAATCAATATTATAAGTAACCTGATTTTAAGTTAAGGCTTTTTACTATAGCCTTAACTTATTAGAATAAAAATTGATAAAGGTAGCTATGCGAGATGAGGGTACTTAATTTTTAGAGCATATCGTATGTATCTTTTCTTCAGGAGTTGGACTAACTACACCGCAGGATAATACTTAAACAACGCTTTGTTTTCTCATTTCTTTTTAATAATAAAGTCAGATAAAAGTGCAATGTCACCAACTTTTAATTCTTGCGGAGTGGGAAATAAATTAATGCATTTGGTATAACTATTTTAATTGCTACAACAGGATGATGAAAACAAATGAAAAAAAATATTAAGTACCAATTAATAAAACTTGTTTTGGCAACCCAGTTATTAGGGGGGATATTCATATTCAACGGCTTTGCTATGGAGCCAAACTTTGCTATTGCTATTCATGGTGGTGCAGGAACGATTGATAAAAAATTAATGAAAGGTGAAATACGCACGAAATATGAAAGTAAGTTGCAAGAGGCGATAGATGCTGGTTATGGCTTGTTAGAGCAAGGTAAAACTAGTCAAGAGGCTGTTATCGCTGCTATACAAGTGTTAGAGAATTCTCCTCTTTTTAATGCGAGTAAAGGTGCTGTTTATACCTTTGATGGCAAGCATGAATTAGATGCTTCCATCATGGACGGTAAAACACTCAATGCAGGCGCGGTTTCGGGTGTAACTACCGTTAAAAGTCCTATTGCACTTGCAAAATTGGTTATGGATGAATCAGTTCATGTAATGTTGAGTGGAGAAGGAGCCGAATTATTTGCTAAAGAGCAGGGGGTACCCTTGGTGGATAATAGCTACTTTGATACACCGCAAAGATATCAGTCATTATTGAAAGCCAAGGAAAAACTTTTAAAAGCTGAAAAAGAGCTAAAAGACTTTCGTACGGCACATCGAACACTTGATTTAGAATACAAAGTGGGCACTGTTGGAGCGGTTGCGCTTGATAAGTTTGGTAATTTAGCCGCAGGTACATCAACAGGTGGAATGACCGCTAAACGGTATTGTCGAATTGGCGACTCACCTATTATTGGTGCTGGTACTTATGCTAACAATGATAGCTGTGCTGTTTCTGCAACGGGTCATGGTGAGTACTTTATTCGCTATCATGTCGCTGCTGATATTTGTGCTCGAATGCAATATCAAAAAATTTCGTTGGAAGATGCGGCTGAGACAGTAATAAATAAAATATTGAAAGATGCTGGTGGCTTAGGTGGCATTATCGCCATTGATCATCAAGGTAATATTACAATGCCATTTAACACTCCTGGTATGTATCGTGGTAGTAAGTCTTCAACTGGTGCCAATACCATTAATATATTTTAGTTGTGTACTCTATGAAGTATTAAACAAACAAGCATAAGAAAAAGATTGAAGCATTTATTGTGGCCTATGCTCAATAAATGCTTCAAATTAAATATACCACTTAGCGATAATTAAAAGACTTAGAGGCAAAGCATTGATTGAAGAGAATGGTTATTCCCTTGTCAAAATCAATAACGCCGCATGTAAGCCTTTTAAGCTCGCTACTGTAGCTCTAAGTTGAGCGATTCATTATTTCAATTGGTATAACCTAATGGTATGGCATTATAAAGTAACTAAAGCCTGCTCTAACATTGCACGGATTTGTTCAACAATGCTAGTTTCAATTTCAGCATCATATTGTTGAATTCTTGGTGTGTGTATGTGCCCTGTAGGAATAGTAGAGTTTAATTGATCTCTTAATCGAATACTGCGATAAGATATTTCATTTGACAAGTAGCCACCGCCTGAGCCATTTACAGCAATATGTTCAGAGATATTATTGAGTATTTCAGGCTTAAAAGTGATAGGTTTACCTGAAATACTTATACTAGTAACCTGATGATTATCTATAACTTTATAACCACCTTCAGCTTTCTGCATTGCTGCTATAGGTAAGCTAAATAATACAAATTCTTCGCCTGGTAATGCCCGTTGGTGCAGTTTAGGTATTACAGGCTTTTCTTGAGTACCCCCAGATAATATATTTAAATTATCTGGTGCTGTTACACTACGGCGTTTACCTGGAAACCTTTCCAAATCAAATTCTTTACGACCCATACTCACTGTAACAATCATATCAACATTGTTAAGTGTATAATAAGGTGCCAGTAAGTCTTCGATAATTCCTTGATCAAAGTCTTCATAACGAACAGGCACTATAACTGTGTTAATTTCAGCTCTGATACCTTTGTATTCAATTACTTGACCATCAAGTAAAAGTGCTGCAATGCCAGATGGATTACTTTGATTGATGTTACGATCAAGTAAAAAGGGGTCAAAGCCAGTTAATAATATTTTTTTATTTGTGTCTTGAGTAAATGCAAGTTCCGTTCGCCCTCTTGAACCTTGTTCCAACTCTTTTAATAAGATAGACAATTGTATTTCACTAATATCGAATGCAGGTTTTGTTATACGCATGGTTTTGCTAGACATTAATCTTGCCCAATATAATGGGCGATCATCTACGCGTTTATTTGCTAATATTTGCTTTTTTGCTATTTGCCACAATTGGTGAGAGTATTCTCTCACTATATGCGTTGCTTCATTAAAGTTAACTGCTTTTTTCCAATGACTAGTAAAGTCATCTACATTCTTACTAAATAGAGTTACTGTATCAGGTATTACTTTTTTTGCTGACTCAATTCGTAACTCTTCTACTGTTAAGCTATTAGCAAAAACCGTTACATTAATAAAAAATACAGCTGTCAGTATTGTATATTTTGCTCTTAACATAAATTCCCTTAATATTTTGATTGTTGAAAACAATATAATTTCATTTGATTTTATAACATATTGCGCTAATTTAATGATGGAAAATTTCCATTCATTATTTTGTTCGCTATAATTAAATAGAAACTTAACAGAGCTATATCATTATGAAAACATTAACTACTGCTGCTATATTCGTTTTTTTATTTTGCTCCACTCTTACTTTTGCATTTGCAGCAACAGCTGAAATAACATGGACAGATTATGAAAAATACCGTGATATTCATCCAGGAGAAGGGCACAGAAAAAACTTTCGTGAAAATACCTTTCGTAATTTTGAAAAACATTTTGTGAAGCTTGCGGCTAAATTACCCGAAAAACAAGTATTAAAAATTGAGGTAACCGATATAGATTTAGCTGGTGATACTCATCATGGTGGTATTAATCGATTACGTATTGTTAAAGACATTTATTTTCCACGGATGAATTTTTCGTATCAACTGCTCGATGCTAGTGGCAGTATAATTCGAACTAATAAAGTTGAGCTAAAGGATATGAATTTTATGATGAATGGATCGTTGAGATATCGTCAGGATTCTTTAGGCTATGAAAAGAAAATGCTCGATGATTGGTTTTTTGATGCATTTAAAGAGCAACTTGTTGTTAAAGAATAAATTGTACTAAGAAGAAAGTTTTTGTGATTAACTATGCTGACAGCATGAACTGTTTAGTTATCTAACTATTTTTTGTTGAAGAAAATCATAAAAAGCATTTACTAGCGGGTCATAATAATAATGCTCAGATTGAATAATAGATAGCTGACGGTTTAAATTTAAAGGGCTTGGCAGCACTTTAAATATACCAAGCGCTAATTCTTGTTGAATGGATAATAAGGATAATACCCCTAAACCCAAGTTAGCTTTAACGGCTTGCTTTATTGCTTCTTGCCTTGCTAAGTCCATGCTGTGACTTATTATACCTCCTTGTTGTTGCATCGCATTAACGAACACAGTGCGTGTGCCAGAGCCGTGTTCACGTAATATCCAGCGTTGTTTTGACATATCTTCAATCGTTAATTTATTTTGAGTGGCCAGGCTATTGTCGCTGGCGCAAAAAATTGCAAGTTCATCACTACGCCATGGAGATAAATGTAGCGATTGATGCGAAATAGGTGCTTCAATTAAACCTATATGAGCCTGTCCAGCCATGAGCTTATCTGTTACCTGCTCAGAATTACTAATGGCAAGTTTAGGCTCTACTTTGGGATGTTTTGCTATAAATGAGGCTAAAAGTTGTGGCATAACATAAGAGCCGATGGTAACACTGGCAGCTACTTTCAATTCTCCTTGTAACTCAACCGTGGTTGGTTGCTGAATTTGGGTTTGTAATGCGAGCATTTGTGTCGCTTTACTTAGCAATGCTTGCCCGTGATCATTGATTACTAACTTACGGCCATAACGTGTAAATAAAGGATAACCAAGTATGCTTTCTAGCTCTTTTAACGATTGGCTAGCAGCTGATTGTGTCATAGACAGCGCTTCTGCGGCTCTTGTGATGCCACTGAGTCTTGCTGTGGTGGTAAATACAGATAACTGCTTTAATGTGATATTCATGTGCGATTTATAACATTCTAATCTAGCGCTTATTAATAATGTTAATATAGCATAGTAAACGTATTAGATTTATTTAGTTAGCTTAATGTATTACATGATTCATGAATTAATTCGTTAATTTAAACCAGAAAACTGAAACAGTAATATTCCGCCGATGCCGATAAACATTACGTTATAACATAGTCAAATTGATATCATTTCTGCTACAGTGTTAATTGTTTGTAAAATAATTGTTTATATTTTTGTCTTATTTAAATAATAATAAGTCAATAGTTATTGTAAACACGATTCAATTAATTCAGCGAGTAATGGAATGAAGAATAAGATCATTTTATCCAGTACTATAGTTACTGGTGTGTTAATAGCCTCTATATTAACAGCGTGTTCAGGGCATAGCCCTGAGTCAAATGTTGCAGCTATTGCAGCCAATTCAAAAGGTATAAATGTGAATTACCCCATAACAAAAAAAGGCGATATTGTTGATACATACTTTGGTACTCAAGTTGCTGACCCTTATCGTTGGTTAGAAGATGATCGTAGTGAAGAAACGGGTGAATGGGTAAAAACGCAAAATGAATTAACCTTTGATTATTTAAAGCAGATCCCTTATCGCGAACGATTGAAATCACGTTTAGGAGAATTATGGAACTATGAAAAAATAGGCGCGCCTTTTAAAGAAGGTGATTATACCTATTTTTACAAAAACGATGGTTTACAAAATCAATACGTTGTTTATCGTCAAAAAGACGGTGGCGAAGTAGAGTTGTTTTTAGATCCGAATACTTTCAGTGAAGACGGTACGACTTCAATGGGGCAATTAAGTTTTTCTAAAGATGGTTCTATTGCCGCTTATGCGATTTCAGAAGGCGGTAGTGACTGGCGTAAAATTATCATTGTTGATGCAGCCACCAAAAAAGTGCTTGAAACACCGTTAATTGATGTGAAGTTTTCAGATATTTCGTGGTATAAAAATGAAGGCTTTTACTACTCTAGTTATGACAAACCCAAAGGGAGTGAACTCTCTGCCAAAACAGATCAACATAAGCTGTATTATCATCAATTAGGGCAAGCACAAAAAAATGACAAGGTCATTTTTGGGGCTACTGCGCAAGAAAAACATCGGTATGTGAGTGGTAGCGTGACCGAAGATAACCGTTATTTAATCATTTCAGGTGCGGTATCTACTTCTGGCAATAAGTTGTTTTTAAAAGACTTAACTAGACCTAATAGCCCGTTAGTTACCATTGTAGATGACTTTTTAGGTGACACCTACGTGATAGACAACGAAGGCGACACTCTGTTTTTAGTAACCGATATTGACGCGCCTAACAAAAAAATTGTTAGTGTAAGTGCTAAAGCACCTGAACGTAAAAATTGGCATGATCTAATACCTGAAACAGAAAACGTATTAAGTGCATCAATTGGTGGTGGTTATTTCTTTACAGAATATATGATTGATGCCATATCTAAAGTGTATCAATACGATTATCAAGGCAAAAAAGTACGTGAAATTGCACTGCCAGACGTAGGCAGTGCGAGTGATTTTTCAGGTAAGAAAAATGATAGTATCTTGTATTATTCATTTAGCAACTACAAAACACCTGATACGATTTACCGTTACAATTTAGACGAGGGTAAAAGTAACGTTTATCAAAAATCAGGTGCTAAATTTGACAGTAATGCCTTTGAATCTAAACAAGTATTTTATACCTCAAAAGACGGTACTCAAGTACCTATGATCATTACCTATAAAAAAGGCCTTAAGCTGAATGGTAAAAATCCAACATTATTATATGCCTATGGTGGTTTTAATATTAGTTTAACCCCATCGTTTAGTGTGACTCGTGCTGTGTGGATGGAGCAAGGAGGCATTTACGCGGTTGCTAACTTACGTGGTGGCGGTGAGTACGGTAAAAAATGGCATGACGCAGGAACACAATTAAATAAACAAAATGTGTTTGATGATTTTATTGCTGCAGGCGAATACTTGATTGAGCAAAATTATACATCGAGCGAATATCTTGCTGTACAAGGGGGATCAAACGGTGGCTTGTTGGTTGGCGCAGTAATGACGCAACGTCCTGATTTAATGCAAGTAGCATTACCGGCTGTTGGGGTTTTAGATATGCTTCGTTATCATACCTTTACTGCGGGTGCAGGTTGGGCATACGATTATGGTACAGCTGAGCAAAGTGAAGAAATGTTTAATTATTTGCAAGCCTATTCACCCGTGCATAACGTTAAATCAGGCGTTAGCTATCCTGCGACTATGATAACAACAGGTGATCATGATGATCGCGTTGTACCTGCTCATTCGTTTAAATTTGCGGCTCAATTGCAAGCTAAGCAGGCCGGCACTGCACCCACGTTAATTCGAATTGAAACAAATGGTGGTCATGGGGCGGGTACGCCCGTTTCTAAAACGATCGATCTTTACGCAGACTTATTTGCTTTTACACTCTTCAATATGGGATTTGACAAACTACCAGAGTAATAAAGCCCTTCAGTAATAGATGCCCAAGCATGACTTGGGCTTTTTTAGTATATTAAACCCAACTCATGCTTATTAGTGCACAGGTTTATAAGTACAAATACTTATGAGTAATTATAAAAAGGTTATAGTCACTCATAAGTTTTTTTAATGTATTACATTAAAAACATCCATTATATTTATTTAATTATCTCTTATATATTATCGCTAAAATGAATAACTGAGAGATATGATGGCTTTTTCTATAGAAAATCGAGCGAACACCTTAAATGGTCTGCTATTTGTCGCATTATTAGCAATGGCAGCTACGTACCTGTCTGAATTCTCATTGTTTAAGCAATTAGCGATTAGTCCACTGATTATTAGCATTGTGCTGGGTATGCTATACGGGAATAGTTTACGGCATAAATTTCCTGATGAATGGCAGATTTCTTTGTTATTTTCTACTAAAACCTTATTACGATTAGGTATTGTTTTATATGGTTTTCGGTTAACATTTCAATACGTTATACAGGTTGGGGTTGCAGGGGTTGCAGTCAGCTTTATTATGGTAACTACTACCTTTATTCTAGGATGCTGGGTTGGTATAAAGCTATTAAAACTTGATCGTGATACCAGTATTTTAATTAGTGCAGGCAGCGCAATTTGTGGTGCGGCTGCCGTATTAGCAACAGAGCCAATTATTAAAGCCGAGCCTTATAAAACCAGTATCGCGGTGGCAACTGTGGTGGTTTTTGGCACACTTGCAATGTTTATTTATCCAATGTTGTACCAAAGTGGTGTATTAGGGTTAACTGAACAAGCAATGGGGGCATATACTGGTGGGAGCCTACACGAAGTCGCCCATGTAGTTGGCGCAGGTGCAGCCATGGGGGATAACATTGCAAACACAGCAATTATTGTGAAAATGTTGCGAGTAATGTTATTAGCACCTTTTTTAATTGTGTTAAGTCTTTGGATTGCGAGGGGCGTTAAACAAAACTATATAAGACAAGACGTTGCTCAACGTCAGCATAAAATGGCAATTACTATTCCTTGGTTTGCATTAGGTTTTGTTGGTGTTGTTGGCTTTAATTCACTTAATTTGTTGCCAGAAAGCGTAATGAATGGCATTAATCAGTTTGATAGTTTTATATTAACAATGGCGATGACAGCATTAGGTATGGAAACTCGCTTTAATAAATTTAAGCATGTTGGCTTTAAACCTATTTATCTAGCGAGTATCTTATTTGTTTATTTAATGGGGGCAGGCTATTTCTTGTCTTACTACTTGATAAGATAAAACCTGGATAGGGCGCTAAGCACTGTGGCTTTGTTCAAAGCCAGCCAAAACGGTAAATAGTTGTTCAATTTTTTTAACTAATGGAATGAGTAATTGTTGTTGGTCTTTATGTGCTTGCCAGTTTAATAGATCATCAGCAATTTCTTCTACATAAGGTTGAAATGTATTTGCAGAACATTGAAAGCCAGCATCTTTTTTAAAAATGGCTTCAAACCCTGCTTTATTATGTTCGCGTAAATCAGCTAAAGTGGCATCGGCTGTTAGTGATCTTTTTAAGATTAATGAGATGTTTTCAATTAATTGTTGTTCAATGGCTTTGGTCATAATGGTTGTCTTTTTAGCTAGTCTTGGTTCAATGTCAGGTGATTTGGTCTGAATTAATAAAGTCTGATTATGTCAGGTTTATTGGTGTTTTGTTAGTTTGTCCTGCTACTTCACGTACAAGTTTTGGCATTAAAAAGCCGGGCAAAGCGGCAAGCATTTCATTCGCAATTGTTATAGCCTTTTTTTCGGGTACATCAAAGTGAGCTGCACCTTGTACTGGATCAAATAGGTGTAAATAGTAAGGTTGAATGCCTGCATCAAATAGCTGCTCACTTAATTCACACAGTACAGTACTATTATCATTAATACCTTTGAGCATGACACTTTGGTTAAATAATGGAATTCTTGCAGCCTTTAATGGTTCAAGTGCATTAATAAAATCATCATCAATTTCGTTAGCATGGTTTATATGCAATACCACGGTTGATTTTAAACGAGTATTTTTTAGCAAGTTTACTAATGTAGAAGTAACACGACGCGGCATTACCACAGGTAAACGGCTATGAATACGTAAGCGTTTTACATGGGTAATCTTCTCTAGTTGTTCAACAAGCCAAGTTAAATGTTCGTCGCTTGCCATTAACGGGTCGCCACCACTAAAAATCACTTCTGATATGTCTTGATTGTTTTCAATATACGTTAATGCTTGCTGCCAACGTTGTTTATTTGGACTGTTGTCTTGGTAGGGAAAATGCCGTCTAAAACAATAACGACAATTGATAGCACAACCTGCTTTAACAATCATTAATACCCGATGTTTGTATTTATGAAGTAGACCTGTTGCAACAGTATCATGCTCATTTAAAGGATCTGTTACATAACCATCAGAGACAATAAACTCATTAGATAAAGGCATAACCTGTTTTAATAAAGGGTCATTAATATCACCTTTTTTCATACGCTTAATAAAAGGTAATGGCACCCGAACAGGAAATAATTTACGCGCCTTAAAGTGCTGCAAATAACCATCACTATCAATATCAAGTAAATCTAGAAGCTTTTTTGGGTCAGTTATGACTTCACGTAAATCTTTTTGCCATGAATTTTCATCACAAAGATGCAATTGAGGGTCAACTTGGGTTATTATCTGCGACAATTCCTCATTGTTTTTTCTTTTTAAGTCGTTGTTATTATTCAATTTGTATATTTGTTTTGTCGGGCAGATTTATTGACAAAAATTATCATTCACTTATTAGTTGTATTTAAATTATCTATTTTAAAATTTCATATAAAAAACCGCCATTAAAAGCGGTTTTTTTGGTTATGCTGATAGATGTCTGAATTGTTCTGCAACTTGTGGATTACTTACCTTTTCCGCATAAACTGCAAGATAGGCTTCAAGGGGATTTACACCGCTTGATTCTATCATTCTATCAACTATTTCATCTTTAGGTATTGTGTGCCCATTTCTGTAATTACTGAATGTAACGCGATTAATTCCAAGTTTTTTTGAAGTCATATTGTCTGACATTCCGTTGCAGACCTTATCTAGTAAGTCGTTTAGGGTCATTTTGTTTTACCTGTTTGTTGTTAGCTATTTAAGTTTAGTACCCTGTAACCTTAAAAGCAACATGTAGTCCTGTGTTTGACAGGTGTAGTCCTTTTCACTACAGTCTTCTTACTTTCGCGGTCTAAGTCGTTTTACTGATGTTGTTAGCGCTCATTTTTATTTCAGTTTATACCGCAAAGCCTTCATTTTTTATTTTTTTAAAGAGACGTGGTTATGGATATTAAAACTTTGACACTAACTCAGGAAGAATTAACGTTAATTCGCAATGCGTTACTTAATTACCGTTCGACACTTAATGATTTTTCAAAAGAAAACATTAACTATCCTGATTTTAAAAAACAGTCTGAACAATCCACTTTGCTTTTATCAAAAATAAGACTTAAGTAATGACTAAAAATATCTATTTTCAAAAAGAAGTATGGGGCGATGTTGCTATTCAGCACAAAGGCCAAGTGCATCATTTTTCGAATTTAGTGTCGTTAATTTCATTCTTACAACCTTTTTACGGTCAAGACTTTGAACTAATAGAAGTCACTGACGATAACTATCAATCGCTTTATGATTCAGGGGTGTTTAATGAACAATAATAAAACTAAAAATATCCCCTGCAAAGTTGATGCGTTATCGCTTACTTGGTCGCCTCAAGAATTATTGCGTATTAAACACTTAGCTAAAATTGGTGCTTGCCTTAAAGGTGACATTATTACCACGGCTAAAAATGATTCTTTACAACGCCATTTAATCAAACTTAAAGAACAACAACATAAAGAATTTTTAGGTATTAAAGCTTTTGATAATCAAGCTTATCAAAATGTTATTACTCGTTATCAAGAGGCTTGCTCAAAAATAACCAAAGAATACGACGAAAGAAAATATAAAAATCTAAGCCTTGAATCTATGCACCTTGTAGATAATGAAATTGCAGCACGTTATGAATTACGCAATATGTTAAAAGGAAAATTAGAGGTTGATACTGCTGCTAAATATGATGACCGATTAACCAATCTTTTAGATAACATTGGCGTTGACTTGGTTGATACGCTTTGTTGCGGTGAAGCTGAGCGCTTTGTTTGTCGCTTAAATAATGTATTCACTTCTGAAACGTACCGATGGACTATAAAAAATAATCCTGCGGGTCGTTTTAATTATCAATATTCAGCAACCCTTTATGCCGATGGTGTTAATGCTGGGATTATCGCGTGGGGTGGTAAAAACCTTGGTTGTTATGTTTCTTTCATGGGTACTGGCTGTGATGCATTGGATATACCTAGACTTTATCAAGAAATTAAAAACATACCTGATATTAAAATAACCCGTATCGACTTGGCTCACGATGATTATGCAGGGACGCGCTCTATCGCAGTAGCCAGAAAGTTTGCCAAAAAAGGCGGCTTTAATTCGGGTGGTAGACCTGCTTCATATATGTATATTGAATCAGGGCATTTGAATCAAAAACTACAAAAAGACCTTAAAAAACAATTTCGTTTTATTCCTGATAAAGGGCGCTCTTTATATATCGGCTCTCGCGAATCGGGCAAACTTTTACGGGTTTATGAAAAGGGCATCCAAATGGGAAACCCTAACGATAAATGGGTTCGTTGGGAGCTTGAATTACATTCTAGTCAGCGTGTCATTCCGCTCGATACCATGATTAAACCGAGTGAATATTTAGCAGGTGCTTACCCTGCATTGTCATTTTTAAATGAAGAACAAAGCGTAATTAAAACCATTGTTAAAACTTCAAAAATGACAGTTAACAAGATTATTGAAAACCAAGTTATATCAACACGTAAAGCTATCAATATGATGCGTAACCTATGTGATATGACCGATACCGAAATAATAGAAAAATTCTTAAGTGGCCTTACCGACCCGTTTAGCCGTGAATCATATCCCAAACGGCTTAACATGGTAGTGACTGAACAAGAATATTTAGATACTAATTTAATAACCTAAACGAAAAAAGGAACTGAAAAATGGCTAAATTACAAAATGTAATCGTAATCGGTGCAAAAATGGGTAACGGCACAAGTAGTAAATCAGGCTCACCAAAACCCTATCAATTTGCCAATGTCACCTACTTAAAAAATGCTGAATCATTTGTAAATGAACAACATAACATTCAAATGGTTGGTTATGACACGCAAGAATTAAGTATTGTTAATGATATTAATTTATTTGAGCGTTTTAAAAATGAATGTCCGTTCGGTAAGCCTGTTCATTTAGTGCTTGATGCCGACCCTCAAAATCCATCACGTAATATTGTTATAGATTTTGAATTAGTGAAATAAATGAAAATTATATTCTTCATCGTTTTGTTGTGCTTTTTTACCTCGGTTAACGCTGCTGTATGCGTTGATACTGATGTAAATGATTATGTCATTCTTACTAATCAAACAATCGAGGATTGCACAACATTAATTTTAATGGATAAGGACGAATTTACTCGTTCCAGTTCATTAACTGACATTTTAACTATGTCAAAAAGTGATTATGAAGAATTAGCAAAGTCTTTTTTGATACTACTCTGTTTGGCGGTATCAATTAAAGTTGTTATGAGGTTCTTATTGCCAAAATAACGTTTTTTAACCGCGCAATTTCGCGCAAATTTTATAATTAAGAGGTGACTATTATGTCTAAATTATCGCTTATGTTGAGAAACACCAAAGCAAAATTCAATAAAACTAAAACGGCTATTGCTACGGGTGCAACGGCTGCTTTTGTCTCTGTTCAGTCTAATGCTGCGATTGACGTTACAGCCGCGACTGATGCCATTACCACCGATGGTACATCAGCAATTACCGCTATTGGTAGTGCTTTAATCGGTCTTGCGGCAACTGCTGTTGTCTACAAGTGGGCTAAAGGCGCTATCTTCGGTTAATTTTTATTGAATGAGCGGCAGCTTAAACCCTGTCGCTTACTTTTTCTAACTTTTCTTACAAGGTTATTCAATGTGTGGTTTCTCGTCCTTATTGCGCTTATGCTTTGTGCTTTCGTTGCTTGCGATTTCTAGTAACGCTTATTCTGCTTTTACTATTAGTTCATATTATAATGACATGACTGAATGGGGTTGTCCTGTTGGCTCGTCATTTACAACCAATGTTGATTTAATTTCCTGCGCTCGAACTCCTATTACTAATTCTGTTGGTACTGTTTATTCTCTTTCTAAAGTAAGTGTTATAACTTTCGGTGCTTATTTTATTTATTACAGTCATAGCGGTCATAAATCTACGATTATACAAGGTTATACCGCATCAGATGATTGTTTTGTTCATGAGGGCGTTCCTCATTGTGGTGCCCCTTGTAATGATAGAGCAAGTTGTTATGAAGCTGTTAGTCGTGATGGTTGCCAATCAGGAGAAACTATTTCTGATTTTTGGTGGAATAACATCATGGACTTTGGTTATACCTGTGTTGATTTTAATGAAGAACCTTGCGGATTAGAATGTGGAGACCCAGAAGTTGGCTATGAAAATATGACGGGTGTTATTGGTTATATTCGTGGTCAAGATGGCTTAGATGGTTTGGATGGCCTTGATGGTAAAGATGGCGTTGACGGAAAAGACGGTATTGATGGTGAAAAGGGTGAAAAGGGTGAAAAGGGCGATACTGGCGAAAAGGGCGATACTGGCGAAAAAGGTGACACTGGTGAAAAAGGCGATACTGGCGCTCAAGGAATACAGGGTATTCAGGGGTTGCAAGGTATACAGGGTTTAACTGGTGCTAAAGGTGATACTGGCGCTCAAGGTGTGCAAGGTTTAGCAGGCAAAGACGCTGTTAGCTGTACTACGTCAAAATCTGGTGGTGTTATTAATATTAATTGCCCTGATGGTGATTCAACAATTTCTGAAATTCTTATACAAGATAATATTAAAACCTCCCTACGCAATGAATTTTGTTTCATTACTTCTGTTAATGAACAAACCAATACCACTATCTATTCATGTCCTGATGGTCAACGAACTGTTCAAGTTAATCATGGTGAAGATGGCCTTGATGGTGAAAAGGGTGAAAAAGGCGATACAGGTGAAAAGGGTGATAAGGGCGAAAAAGGCGATAAGGGTGAGCGCGGTATTGCTGGTGTAGATGGTGAGGATGGTAAGGACGGTCTTGATGGTAAGGATGGTGTTGATGGTGAAAATGGTAAGGACGGTGTTGACGGTGAAAAAGGTGAACGCGGTGTTGCTGGTATCAATGGCCTTGATGGTGAAGATGGTGAAGTAGTTAATATGCAAGAGCTTATTGATTACCTATCAAACACCAGTATTGATATTGGAATTTGGGAATCTGAATCAGAGCGTAAATTTGATTATTTTGCTAAAGATGGTGTTCCTCACTCTACTGTTGACGTTGAAGAACAAGCGCTTTCATATTTGAACGGAAACGGTGTTGTCGTTCCTGCTAATGGTTGTCCTACCCCTGAGTCCTTTTCCGTTTTCGGTAATCAATCATCAATTTCTTATCAACCGCTTTGTGACTTAGCTATTTTACTAAAGCCGCTTCTACTTGCGTTGACTTGGGTTAGTGCAATGGTCTTATATTTTAGGAGTTTATAACCATGAATTTTTTACTCACTCCATTAATACAGGCGTGTTGGATGCTCTTAGGGGCTGGCATTTGGTACGTTATAAAATTAATTGGTTTTGGTCTTGTAACGTATACAGGTTTGAATTTTGCAACTGATACAATTTTGTCTTATGTTCAAGCCAATTTTGATGGTTTGCATATCAATATTTTATCTATTATTAGCTTACTTGGTGTTGATAAAGCGATAAATATTCTTTTTACCGTTTTTGCTGTTCGTCTTGTGCATATGGGTGTTAGTGGTGGCTCTGTAACAAAACATGCTTGGAAAAAACCAGCTGACCATAATGTTCTTAATGGGGTGTTTAAAGCCTAATGTTATATATTGCTACAGGGTTGCCAGGTGCAGGTAAAACCTTAAACACATTAAAGGAAATCATAAGCAATAAGGCGAATTTTAAACGGCCACTTTATTACTTTAATATTCCGTGTAATTTGCTTGATTATGATTACTGCAAAACGTTTCAGGCTTATTTTTATAGTGTTTACTTATTGGAGCTTGAGCCGTCTGAACGTGTACTTATCCAAAAGCGAATTGATGTTATTGAGCAGCGTTACAGGCGTTTAGTTGAATTACAGGATTTTCCTTATTTAGAGGTAACATACCAAAATGAACATGATGCATTTAGTCTTTGGTTTGCTAGTATTAACCGCGTTAGTTCTTTACACCAAAAACAATTAATTTCATCCATTGTTAACGATGCTAAGGAAACTGAACAACCACTTACGTTTGAATTATTTGAAAAATATAATTTTCATTGGTCAAAAATAGATGATGTTACCAAGTGGCATTTATTAGAGCCTAATAGCATTTTTGTTTGTGACGAAGCGCAAGAGTTTTTTCCTGTTCGCACTAAAGAAAAACCACCTGAATTTATTACAGCGTTTGAACGTCATAGGCACTCGGCTTTTGATGTTTATTTAATTACTCAATCTGCTAACTTTATCGATGTTCATGCAAGACGTTTAGCAGGAACACATATACATTTTTACAGGCCATTTAATTCTAAGACCACTAGTCGTTTAGAGTGGTCAAAAGTTCACAATCCAGACGATTATCATGATAAACAGTCTGCTCAAAAAACTAGGGTTAAAAATGATAAACGTTTTTATGGTGTTTATCGCTCTGCTGCGAATCACACGCATAAATTTAAATTACCAAAAATATTATTACTGTTACCTGTCGCGTTATGCCTAATTATTTACAGTATTTATTCTGTTTATAGTTTGTTTTTTGTTGATAAAGAAAAGGTTACTCCTCCCTCCACTCCACCCACGCAATTAACTCAGAAAGGCGCAGCCCTGAGTAATTCGGGGGTGGGGGCAAAGTTGGTTAATCCTTACAATTTAGATATATATAAGCCCCTGAGAAAACCCATTACTTATCCGCAATTGTCTTGTTTTAATACGGTTTTATCTCGCGGTGGCTCTATTTGTACTTGTTATACTCAACAATTTACTGTTTACCCTGTTTCTACTCAAGTTTGTTTAGATATTGTTAAACATGGTTTTTTTGACCATTCACTTAATCCTATTTCGTCTTACCAATCACGTGGTTCTGATCCTTCTTTATCTTCTGGTGGTGTTTTCTAATGAAGCGTTTTTTATTTATATTTTTGCTTTCTTTTAACTCGATGGCTCTTGAGTATGAATTAAGCTTAGTTGGCAAAGATTTAAATCAGTTTATTGCTTGGTTTTCTGATACCACAGGTTTTACTGTAATTGTTGATTCTCAAATTGACCAAAACGTTAGTATTTTTGCGCGCAAAGGGTTTCACGCTAAAGATTTACACACGGTTTTTAAAAATGTACTCCATTCTCAAAACTTAGATTTTACCGTTGATAACGGTATTTATCGTGTTTATAAATCGAAAGCCAACGCTAATCCTGATGATATTATTACGTCTTTTTATGATTTTAAATTTATTTCAGGTACTTATGTAGATACGTTAATTCCTGTTTTAAATTCTCTTTTTTCTAATTTGTCTAAAGAACATTACCGCTCTATTACTAATAATAAAGCGGATGATAAATCAACTGTTTTTACTGTTGAATCGCTTTTTTCAGGTCGTTCAATTCTGCTTACTGCACCACAATTTATGCATGATTATTTTTATAATATTATGCCTAAACTTGATGTCTCATTACCTCAAGTCTTAGTTAAAGTTGCCATTATTGAATCTGTTGATACGGATTTATTTGATTTAGGTGTTCAATGGTTAGGGCATATTGGCAATAGTTCTTTTGGTAATAATCACCAACCCTCACTTGATGAATCACTTGCTTTGCTTATTGATAATGTTGGTTTTGATGCTGCGCTTGCTATCGTTGATAAAACCGACAAAGTTAATATTAAATCTATGCCTCAATTACTTATTTTACATGGTGAAAAAGGTGGTATTAATGTAGGTCAAAACGTGCCTTTTTTGTCTGGCTCTACTGTGTCTAGTGGTGTTAATTCAGGTAATCCATACCAGACTATTGAGCGTCAAGACGTAGGTTTAATTCTTAAGGTTCAGCCGTTTATTACCAATAACAATATTGTTGTTAATATTGAACAAGAGTTAAGCTCTATTAGTTCAGATATACAAGCGTCTGACATTGTGACTGATAAAAGAAGTTTGATAACAACACTCAATATTAAAAGTGGCGAATCTGTTGTATTGGGTGGCCTTGTTTCTGATACGAAAATTAACTCTGTTTCAGGTATTCCATTACTTATGGATATACCCTATATCGGCAAAGCTTTTACTAATAAAACAAATAAGACGGTTACACGTAATTTATCCATAGTTTTGGAGGTTTTAGCCCTATGATTAAATCTGATTTTTTAATTTTATACTATCAATCTGTTATTGATGATTTGCGTCATTCTCTTTTTATTTCTAATGATTTTAGTGTTAAAAACTCTATTTCCTTAGATATTCATTATTTTTTAAATTTAATTAATGATAGAATCGCCTTTTTAAATTCTCATTCTTAATTTTTCGTTTTAGCTCTGTTAGGGCTTAAAAAAACACTGTATAAATCCGTTATTTTTACTGTATACAGTGCCTTTTAATGCCCTTTTTTGTCATCTAAAAATATTTTCATTTAACCTCTTCTGTAACCCTTTGAAATCAAGGTTTTCAAATACTTGTAAAAAGTTGGCATGATTTTTTAGGTTCCTTTTATTCTTGTTTTCCCTTTTTTTCTTCTAGATTTTACACACGGTACGACTTTTAATTTTATATCTTGTTTTCTTTGTTTTTTATTTTGTATTTTTGTGGGGTGGGGGTGCTGTTTTTCTGTTTTATGCAAAACGTGTCTTTGTCTTTAAAAAAAACAAAAAAAATATTATTGAGCCAGAGGTAAGCTATCGGCTAACTTTGAAGTATTTCAGCAATTGTTAATAATAGTGTGTAAAACGTCTTTTTGTTTTGCATACTTTATTAATATGAGCGTGGCACAATATCGACCCCCGTATAGTAATACGGGGGTAAAGTTTTTCTACACTCTTCTGTGAGCTTTATATATAAAGGGTTGTAGTGAGGTGTCTTTTTTTTTTTAAAATTTTTGCTTTTATTTGTGCTTGCAAGTAGGATATTTTTTTGCTTTTAAAAGGATCTTTTTATGATTAAATTTTTTGTTGTTATTTTGTTTCCGTTGTCTTTTAATAGTTACTCCAGTGAATTTATTATTTGTACTAAAGGTAAAATAAAAATTGGTGACAGTTATGATAAGTTTATAGATTATTGTGGCAAGTCGAGCTCTTCTTATAACGGTATGAGGGCTTTAGGTAAATCTAATACACCTATGATGTTCAAAACTCTTGTTAAAGAATATCCGGATGGTTCAAAAATTAGGTTTTTATTTTTGGATGATAAACTTGCATTTGTCTTTGACTCATAAACGGCATAATTATTTCGAATTTTCTATCCTAATTTATTGAGATTTTAATATATTAAATTTAATACTATATTTAATATATTAATCAATCAGTGATGGTAAAAATGACTCAAAAGAACTTTGATCGCTTAAATTTTCTTTCTGACAAATCAGTAAACGATACAATCACGTCTATGGAACTTAAAGAATATAAAAAGTTGCTTGATAATTGGAATACTACTTTTGAGTTAGACGAATTAAATGATTCATATAGTATCTATCTTAGCGATCATATAACTCATTAAGTACTATTTATTTTTTTATTGCCGGAATAACTCCGTGTTGAATTTTATTCAATTCATTAAATACTTTTTTTAATTGTATTTTTGTGTTTTTCTCGGCAAAACTATCTCGTCTTACAGCCCATTTTAAGATTAACCAATTTAAATTTGAATAATAAGACACATTTTCGTTTTGGCGCGCTTTAATATATTCCCTTAAGTGCACGCCTAAATACAAAACCATTGATTTATGTGCATGGTATAAATATTGCTCATCATAAATCCCATGTTTCATGGCATTGGCAGCACGCTCCCAAACGTTAAGTGTATATCTGATAGCTTCAGCATTAACGCTTTCATTGTGTGGTGATATTGCATAATCAGAAATAGGTAACTCGAATTTACCCCTTATAGCTGTAATTACAAACCCAGTTTTTTTTAAATATACTTGATCATTAGATAAAGCGTGTTGAAAATTCAGTGAATTGCTATCCTTTGCAGTTCTTCTTTGGAAATAGACATTAAAGACTGCTCCAGATAAAGCTAATATAGCAGATAGTAGAATAGCTCCTGCTGAATAGTATTCTGGTTTTTGATTGAAGATAAACCAAAGGCCGAATGAAATTACAACTGTAAAATATAGCACAGAGGTTATTATTATTTTTTGTGAATATCTCATTTTCTCTCCATAACGAAAAAAGAGCCAAAAGGCTCTTTTTTCTAATAACTTATATTTGCTTAGCCAAGTAAGCCCCAGTCTTCTTCCTGAAACTGTATGTTTTTTTGTATTACCATGATTTTACTCCCGTTTTGCCTTTTTAAATAAACCCCTTATAGAGTTCATGCGATATTATATTATTATTTTTATTCTAATGATAACTAGAGTTAAACATTAGTTAAGTTAAGTTAAACACTTAATAAGTACAAAATCAACCTAATTAGGTTAGATTGAGTTGATTGTTTAAGCTAATTTGTTTGGTTGAATTTTAAGTTGTATACCTATATTTTCGAGTATAGTATTTTTTTCAGGAACAAAACACAACTATAAATAAATTAAAATTTTAATTTTTTTTAAAATGGCAACCTTTCAACTGCAGCCATTTTTGCATCCTCTCCACGCATATCGTAAATTCTTGTTGTATTAATATTTGCATGTCGCATTAACTTTTGAACAATAAAAACATCAACACCACTAGCTAACAAATTTGTTGCAAATGATCGTCTCAAATCGTGAGGTGTAAATCGCTCCAGTCCTGTGTTTTCACATCTTTTATCAATAATATCGCCAACGGTTCTAACGGATATTCCTTTATTTAGTAACCTATGGTTTTTGGTTAAAGATGAAAAAATAGCCCCTTCCTTGTTGCCGCGAATGCGTAACCAACGCTTTAATGTCTTATGAGAAAAGCTAGGTAAATATACATTTCTAATAACTCGGCCTTTGCCTTTGATAATGATTTTATTGCCGGAAATGTCTTTTAGTTCAATTTGTGCTATTTCAAAAGAACGTAGGCCACACCCGTAGCCAACCGCGATAACAGCAGAGTCTCGAATATCTTTAATACCATTGCCTGAATAATTAACCACGTTATTTAGCTCTGTTGGACTCAAAGCGCGACCAGTTATATCAGAATGCCCTTTTACACCATCAATGTCTTTTATTCTCATGTAGGTTTCAGTGTCAATGATATTAAGTCGCCATGACTCCCTGCTAACACTCTTCAATTTACTGATATAGCTATTAATACTGCTAGTTTTCAAATCTTTTTCAATAAACTTTCTTCGTAATTTTAAAATTTCAACATAAGTAAAAGTAGACCAATCAAGTGTATTGTGATTCGTTTGATTGTATTCAAAGCATAAGTAATCAATAACTCTGAGAGTAACTTTACTGGCTTTTTTTGTTCCAAGAGAGTCTGCAAATACTTTTGCGGGATTATTTTCATTTTTTTTCATTTATTTTCAACATCCTTTTTTGTACATCACAGCGATTATCTGCGGTGTAAGGTGTAAAAATACAAATGTAGAACAAAAAAGAGGTGAAAACCGATGAAAAATAGTCGAATAAGGGTTATTATTTGCGACAATTCTAAATACAACTTATGTTCTTACCATAGATATTGTTATTTTAATGGTAATAGACAATTAATTAAAGAGCGCACTTATGGCTAATTTCAGTACTAACCAGTTTAAAGCTGGACTTAAAATCATGCTTGATGACGAACCATGTAATATCCTTGAAAACGAATTAGTAAAACCGGGTAAAGGTCAGGCTTTTAACCGTGTTAAAATTCGTAAATTAGTCTCAGGGAAGGTATTAGAGAAAACCTTTAAATCAGGTGAGTCTGTTGAAGGTGCTGATGTAATGGATATAGAGTTAGCGTATTTATATGCCGATGGTGAGTTTTGGCACTTTATGAATAATGAAACGTTTGAACAAATAGCTGCCGATGATAAAGCCGTTGCTGATAGCGAAAAGTGGTTAGTAGAAGGGGACATTTGTACGATCACCTTATGGAATAATTCACCTATTTCTGTAACACCGCCAAACTTTGTTGAAATCGACATCACAGAAACTGACCCTGGTTTAAAAGGTGATACTGCGGGTACAGGTGGCAAACCTGCTACGTTAGCTACGGGTGCCGTAGTTCGTGTACCTTTGTTTGTACAAATTGGTGAAAAAGTGAAAATCGATACGCGATCTGGTGAATACGTTTCACGCGCTTCCAAGTAAACCGTAAATTTAATTTACCCCCAAAGGCTCAAATAGCATTTATTTGAGCCTTTTTGCTATCTATACTTTTGTCGCCTGCTCAGGTATATTCTTGTTATCTTTGTTTTTTATCAAATATTAGCGAGTAGCCAAGTGAAAGAAAAAGCGACTTCTTTTGATATTGCCTTTCAGGCTGGTGTTTCTCAGTCGACAGTGTCTAGGGCTTTGCGAAATAGTCCTTTAGTGAACGAAGAAACGCGACTCAAAATACAAGCAATTGCCAAAGAATTAAATTACAAAGTCGACAAAAACGCCAGTAATTTGCGTTCGAAGCATTGTGATACCATTGCTTTGCTACTTTTTGAAGACCCCACCAATGATGATTCAGCCATCAATCCTTTTTTTCTTTCCATGTTAGGCAGTATAACCCGAGCTTGCGCTCAAAAAGGCTATGATTTATTAGTATCATTTCAACAAGCGAGTAATGATTGGCATGCTGATTTTGAAGACAGTAATAAAGCCGATGGTTTAATTCTGCTAGGTTATGGTGATTATGTTGATTTTGAAGAAAAACTGATTCAATTAAGTGAGCAAGGAACGCATTTTGTTCGTTGGGGAGCTGAAGTACAAGAATTGCCTATAGTCTCTATAGGTTGTGATAACTTTCGTGGCGGGCAAGAAATCACTGAGCATGTAATTAAACAAGGGCGAAAACACTTTGCTTTTTTAGGGAGCGCCTCTAGCCATGCACCTGAATTTTATGATCGCTATAAAGGCCATTGTCAGGCACTGAAAGATCACGGTTTAGTGGTTAATAGTAAAATGCAGTTTAACGCTCTGTATACTGAAGAAGCGGGTTACAAAGCCGCGTGTGAATTAATAAACAGTGGTGAAAAATTTGATGCTATTTGTGCGGCGTGTGATTTGATTGCTATAGGCGCAATGCGTGCGTTAAAAGAACATAATATTACCATACCAGACCAAGTTGCGGTGGTTGGGTTTGATGATATCGCCATTGCCAGCTTTACATTTCCACCGTTAACAACGGTTAAGCAAGATACTCAATTGGCAGGCGAGCTGTTAGTAAATACCTTACTATCATCAATAAGTGGTCATGACATCAGTACTACCTTAATTGAACCTAGCGTTATTGTTCGAAAATCATGTGGTAGCTGATTAAGTTAGACTTTATTCATTTGAGCAACTTGAAAGCAGCTTGTTGCTCTAATCTTTCTCAGAACACTAATCTTTGCCACAAAAGAGACCTTAGGCCTCGACACCATTTAACTTATTTGGATTAGACTTTGTATGGATAACGCTTTAAATTCTTATAATTTATTTTTCAAACTTAAAAAAGACAAAATAATTACTTTTAAATCCATATATCAATACCCTAAAAACAGTTACTGCAAATTATATAACTCGCCACTCTAGATTACAGAGAATTAAATAAATTACTGTAACAGTTTGTAATCGATGCCCTCCTTAATTTTAACTTTTAGCAGTACATTAACCCTTACTTTTTACCTTTTTATGGTAGGTTGATACCCATTCTTTTTTACCTTTATGTTGTTTTTTTACCCCTACTTATTTACTATGTACCAATTAAAATACAATATTGATTGGTCTTGGGTAGCGCGATGTACAGAAAGTGTTTAGAAAAGTTAATTGAATGGGCTGAACGAGACTCAAGAGGGGTTATGGTTCTTAGAGGAGCAAGACAAGTCGGAAAAACAACCCTAATTCGGAAATTAGCTGAAAAATTGGAACTGCATCTTATAGAGATCAACATGGAAGAATCTCAGAGCTTTACACATATGCTTGAACACAAAGAAAAGGCTAAGGAAATCCTTGAACACATTATGTTAGAACATGGTGTTAACGTCGACCCGAAAAACGTAGTATTTTTTTTTGATGAAATACAGGAGCTACCGAATCTTTATTCATACTTACGTTACTTCAAAGAAAAAGCCCCTGATTTTAAAGTGATTTCGGCAGGATCACTTTTAGAGTTCGAAATTAACAATAAAAATAGACAACAAGGCCCAACAGGTCGAATAGAATATAGTTATCTAAACCCGATGACTTTTGAAGAATATTTATTGGCAGCCAATAAAGTTGCTTATGACAAACTAAAAGAACTATCTCCAACAAAACCAGTAAGCGAAGGACTTCACACAATCCTTTCAAATATCTTTAAAGAATATCTCGTATGCGGTGGAATGCCTGCCGCGGTTCAAGCTAGTATAAATAAAGAAGGGCCTTTGCGTTTAGATGCGATAAAAAACGACATAATTACTGGGTACATTGAAGATTTACCTAAATATTCCAGCCTATCTGATACAAAGTACGACACGGAACTACTAGAAAGAATACTTAGTGTAGTTATGAGTAACCCTTCTAAAGGGCTACAGTACAACAAAATAGCTCCAGGGTATAAAATTGAAAAAGTTAAAAAACACATTGATATTCTTGCAAGTGCCAAAGTAATTAGGCGTAGTATTCACACTAGTGAAAACAAAACACCTTTACTTAATGGTGTTAACCCTAAAAACTACAAGCTGTTTGGCCTCGATCTTGGACTTTGTTACTCATTTATGGGGGTAAGCCCGATGTCAATTTATTCAAATATTGATATTAACGACATGGCTAATGGCGCTATCGCAGAACAATATGTGGCTCAAACACTCGCCTCTATTCCTCCCTTTTATAAAACGAAGGCAATCTATCATTGGGAAAGGCAAAAGAAAGGATCAACAGCAGAAGTTGATTTCATTACTGAAGTTGGTAGCGAAATCTATCCGATAGAATGTAAATCTGGGAAATCTAACAAACTAAAATCATTAAAATTATTACTAGAAGAGAAAGTATTCAAAACATCACTTCGTTGTTACTCTGGCAATACTGAAATAGAAACTTGGAGTATAACTAAAAATAATGATGAAGAATACCAAGCAACAGTTATGAGCATTCCACTTTATATGTTGGAGCATTTCATTGAGAGTAAAGCTAGTTAAAGGAAAGCCCCTTGGGAACATTGCTCCCCGTAATACATATGAACGACGCATCAGGCATGAACAGCCTCTTCTAGAGCTGATTTTTAGTATCTAAATCCATCGTCTTCATGGCAATAGTTTGTGCTTCCAACCATGCCCATAAGGTCAAAGAGTGAAACAAACGCTAACGTAAGCTTGACTCATAAAGTGATCATGCAGTTTAACGCTCTGTATACTGAAGAAGCTGGTTACAAGGCCGCGAGTGAATTAATAAACAGTGGTGAAAAATTTGATGCTATTTGTGCCGCGTGTGATTTGATTGCTATAGGCGCAATGCGTGCGTTAAAAGAACATAATATTACCATACCAGACCAAGTTGCGGTGGTTGGGTTTGATGATATCGCCATTGCCAGCTTTACATTTCCACCGTTAACAACGGTTAAGCAAGATACTCAATTGGCAGGCGAGCTGTTAGTAAATACCTTACTATCATCAATAAGTGGTCATGACATCAGTACTACCTTAATTGAACCTAGCGTTATTGTTCGAAAATCATGTGGTAGCTGATTAAGTTAGACTTTATTCATTTGAGCAACTTGAAAGCAGCTTGTTGCTCTAATCTTTCTCAAAACACTAACTTTTGCCACATTGGAGACATTAGCTTTTAATGACAATCAATACTTCGGATTAGGTTTTGTATCGATAATGCAGAATTAAGCAGACTAATATTGTTTGCTAAAATGTTGAGGTACGAAAACAGCAAACTGCTTTTAGTCCCTTATTGGCTTTATTATACGCTGGTTACTGACTGCCAGTGTAAAGCTCATCGAGATAGATACTCGCCCTTTCTATCAGTGCATGATATTTTTTAACAACAAGCACATCTATATCCTGTATTTTACCTATAACACCTGGATTATCTTTCGCCCCTTCCATGCCAAACGATAATGGTTGAAGCTTACCTAAGATCGCTAAAAATTCTTTAAATTCTTCCTCTAGAGCAGAGAAATGCAATTTTTGTATCATAGATAAATTACTAGTTAGTTCCAATACAGGGTAATTAGAAATGTTGACTGTTTTTCCGTTTAAAAAGTCAGAAGTCATATCATCGTGCGCACATTGCAGTTTGTGTACATTATTTAAAAACTCCTCTAATTTTAAGCTCTTCAGCTTAATTGATTCTTTTTCTTTCCAGATTCCGTGTTCTATATCATTTTTGATCTTTTCTGTAGCTTCAGTATTCTTTTTTATCTGCTTAAGAATTTCGCTCTGCTCTAATTTGATAGCATAAAGTTCAGCTCTTTTTTTAAAGTATGAACCAATAAATGCCCCTACTGCAGAGGATATAATAACTAAGGCAAGTAAAATTAAGTACAATGGCCACTGCTGGTACATTTGTTTAGAAACAATTAAATCAGCGATTGTATTTACATCATCCATTTTCAAATTGAATACTCCAAGTGTGGCAGGTAAAGCACCTAACGAGGCTGTAGAATAACTCGTTTTATGTATTATTTATCAATCGAAATACTCTAACCCCAATTTTTTCTTTTAACAATCAAAAACGTTTACGTTTTTGATTGTTTCAATTTTTACATCGCTGAGTGTTAAATAGTTGATGGGAACGAATTTACTATCAATAAGTTATAAATTTGTGATTTCATAATTATCCGTTGAAAGGCGGGATTTTTATTTATTTCTGGTAGAAATAAGGCTTTTAATTTAGGTCACATTCTTTTAATTAAACATTAGAAAAAATATTGCTTTTTGGTTGATGATTTTAGTCCGCTTTGCGCACTTTGAAGTCATATTAATACAACTAAAAATAAGCCGATGAACTATTTTCACTATATTAAAATCATTTTCAAATACTAAGTCATTTAATTCCATATTTTTCTCTGTTTTCTTGTACTCTTTTCTCTTTGTATCAGCTTAGTAAGGTGATATTACTAATCAAGTTTGGGGTATGTATCAAATATGGAAGTTAAAATATTCACTAACACTTTAAAAACTAAGCGTGTTTAATCAAAGCAATGGCATTGCTGTTAGGCAACAACTTCCTCACTGCAAGTGGCTACTTTCTCTGCTGTACCATCTTTAACAAAAAACACTGAAAGTGCTGCTAAGATCATTGAACCACCAGCTAACATAATGATGTAAATTGCTTGGTTATCAAATACAGCGGTTAAAATCCAACCAGCAAAAATGCCTGAAACAATTTGTGGTGCGGCAATAGTAAAGTTGAAAATGCCCATGTAGACACCTGTTTGCTTAACTGGTAATGAGCCAGCCAAAATAGCGTAAGGCATGGCTAATATGGCAGCCCAAGCGATACCAACACCAACCATCGAAATAATTAAAGAGACTGCACCTTGTGGTACTTCAATTTGAGTAATACCTAAATTTACCATGGTTAATTCAGGATTCTGCATTAGCATGATACTTAAATAGCCAATGCCTCCAGCCAGTAACGATAAAGCATAAGTGAGTTTTCGACCTATTTTGTCAGCGACCTTTGCCATAAATAATGAGGCAAATGCGGCAAATAAGGAATATGCGGCAAAAATAATACCTACCCAATCACCTGCTGTGCCTTTTATTTTAGCGATATCTTCGGGAATTGTACCGATAGATTCTAAATAGTGAGGATCAAACCATTTAGCATCTAAATCCCAAATATGTTGTGTGATAGCTGGCATGGTATACACCCACATAATAAACAAAGCAAACCATGAAAAAAATTGCACTAAAGCTAATTGCTTCATGGTGCTTGGCATAGTTTTCATTAACCCAAAAAAAGTTGATAATTTGTCGTAGAGTGAGCTTTTCTTTTCAGTCGTTTCTAATTCGGCTAAACCATTGGTGCCAGGGGCGTATTCTTTGGTTCTAAATACCGTCCATAGAACTGAGCCTAACATCACTGAAGCACCAATATAAAATGCCCAAATAACAGAGGGGGCAACTGAACCTGCGCTAGCTGAGTTTTCTAAACCAATGACATTGGTTAATAAAAAAGGCAAAATAGACCCGAAAACGGCACCAATATTGATTAGAAATGATTGTACCGAATAACCAATGTTACGCTGCTCTGGTGGTACCATATCAGACACTAATGCGCGAAATGGCTGGAATGCCAAATTAAACGATGCATCCATTAGTGCTAACATCATGGCGCCGAAAAATAACGGGGTGATAAAGCTCGTTAAGGTCGATGAATTTGGCATTAATAACATACCAATAGCCGCGGCAAAGCCACCTGCTAGTATATAGGGATTTCTACGTCCTAAACGATTCCAGGTTCGATCAGAGGTTGAGCCAACTAAAGGTTGAATGATTAACCCCATAATAGGGGCGACTAACCAAAATAATGATAGTGAGTGTAGGTCAGCACCTAAGTCAGAAAGTATGCGACTGGCGTTAGCATTTTGTAGCGCAAAGCCAAATTGCACGCCTAAAAAGCCAAAACTAACATTCCAAATTTGCCAAAAGCTGAGGCGAGGTTTTTGTTGGGGCGAATTCAAGCTCTTTATGTGGTTAGATGTGGTCATGTATCAGACGCTTATATTAATTATTGTAATGTGAACAATATACTCACTATCATCATTGACAGCTATCTCTTACATACGTATTCAATCAATATTGATTTCAATCGTAATAAGCCTTGTTTTAGTTGTTGTTCGTTTTGTCCGGCAAAACCTAAGCGAATGTATTTATCTTGATCGTTGTTTTGATCTAAATGAAAGGCATGTTCTGCTAATATAAATATGCCTTGTTGTCTTGCAACTTCTGCTATTTTTTGTGCCTTATCACCAATATTTACCCACAGCGCCATACCACCAGCAGGAATGGAAAATTCAATCTCTAGTCCATCCTCAATAAATTGGCTGAGCAATTCAACCATGTATTGCCGCCTTTTTTGATAATGTCGAGTGACTTTCCGTAAATGGCGCTCAAAACCACCATCTTTCATCCAGCGCGCTACAGCATCTTGAAGCGGTACATTGACTTTGTGATTGAGTAAGGCGCGATAATTTACAATGGGGAGAACAAGTGATTTATCCACAGCAATAAGCCCTAAGCGAATTCCAGGGAACATAATTTTTGAAAAACTAGAAAGATAAATAACTAAACCAGACGGATCATTGGCGGCCATAGGCGCTAGTGGTTGGCTGTTATAGTGAAATTCGTGGTCATAGTCATCTTCAATAATAGGAAAGTTATACTGTTGTGCTAACTGATATATTTTTTTACGTTTACTCATCGCAAGCGTTACGGTAGTAGGGTATTGATGTAGAGGTGTTAGGTAGAGTAAGCGAATTTTTTGTGTTTTAACCAACTGTTCAAGGTGATTAATATCAATACCGTGATCCGTTTGCTTCACCGCAATTAACTCAGCTCCTGCATTGTTAAATGCGTTCCAAGCTGGTTGATAACCTAAGCTCTCTACCGCTATTTTATCACCCGTTTTTATTAAAACTTGAGCGATAATATATAAGGCTTCCTGAGTACCATTGACGACAATAATTTTTTTGTTGGTGATTGATCGTACCCTACGTAAATATTTACTCACTTCATGAATAAATGGTGAAAACCCGTTGTTATGACCATAATTCAATTCCTTAATATCGGGCCGATTTAAGGCTTGATTCATAAAACCCCTGAATTCATTGAATGGAAATAAATTAATATCTGGATTACCGCCTGCAAAATTAAATTCGTAGCCACTTGCTGTTGGCATAGCCTTGTTGTCATTGCTTTTTGCTAGTCGCCAAGTGTGCCTTTGTACTACATTCTTTTGATTATTCTTGAGGTTCTTATCGACATTTTTTGTGGAAAATATAGGCAGTATTGCAGCGACACTGTAGCCCTGTCTATGTCGAGCCTCAACCCAACCTTGTGCAACTAACTCATGATAAGCGGCCATAACAGTATGGCGGTTAACAGCTAACTGCTCAGCAAGTACTCGCGCTGAGGGTAGCTTTTCAGATGAAACAACATTACCACTTTCAATGGCATATCGAATAGCGAAGGCTATCTGCAAATACAGTTTTTTAGTTGAGTTATCTAACGTTAGGTTAAGCGTTTTCAATAGAAAAATCCGTCTTTGGTATAAGTGTTTATTTAAAACTGGTCGTTGTGTTTATACCACAAATTGCAGAATATCAACTAAATTTTTAAGGAGTTTATTTATGTTTGAACCTAAACCAGTCACCATTTCAACAAATAAAATAACGTTGCAACCGTTATCAATAGAACATCTTGATACTTTTTATCAAGCGGGCGCTTTTCCTGAGCTATGGAAGTGGTCATTGCCAAATCAATGCACTTCAAAAACACAAGCTGAAACTTGGTTGGTACAATCGCTTGAGAAGGTTAAACAAGGAGAGCAGGTTGTTTTTTCAATTTTTGATAATCAAAGTGGTGAGCTAGTTGGTAGCACACGCTATTGTGAAATTAGTCATGAAAATAGAACGTTAGAAATTGGTTTTACTTTTATCACGCCTAAATACCAACGTACTTATGTGAATACTCATGCTAAGTATTGCTTGTTAAAGCATGCTTTTGATGAACTAAAGGCTATTCGAGTTCAGTTTAAAACACACGAACATAATATAAAGTCACGTAATGCTATTAGTCGGCTAGGTGCCACGTTTGAAGGAATTTTGCGCCATCAGCGAATTTTGCCCGATGGTAGTTTTCGCAATACTGCCATTTTTTCAATTATCAATAGTGAATGGCTAGTGATTAAAAACGGTTTAGAAGCAAAAATATAATGCTTTGATTATGAACAATTTAATAGAGAATTGAAGTAAAAGAGGATGAACAATGCATGTGCCTAAAGCTTTTCAACAAGATGATCCTGTTGCTTTACATGAACTCATGGAGAAGTACCCATTGGCAAGTTTAATTACCTATTCAGCAACAGGAATAGAGGTGAATCATATACCTTTTTTCCTTAACAAATCAAAAGGAAAACTTAGCTTGCAGGGGCATATTGCAAAAGCGAATCCATTATGGAAACTCATTAAAGACAAATCTCAGGTATTGCTCGTTTTTCATGGGCCTAATTGCTATATCTCGCCAAACTATTACCCAACTAAAAAAGAACAGGGTAAAGTAGTGCCCACGTGGAATTACGTTGCTGTACATGTAAAAGGTCTGTTGTCTTATCGATTTGATACTGAATTTAAATTGGATATGTTGAATAATTTAACGATTCAACATGAACAAAACCAAGAGAAACCTTGGTCAATTACAGATGCGCCAATGCAATATATTCAACGCATGTTAGCAGCCATTGTCGGTTTAGAAATTGAGATCTTGTCAATAACAGGAAAATGGAAAGTAAGTCAAAACCAACCAGAAATAAATAAACAGGGGATTGTAGCTGGATTGTCTAACGAAGAAACAAGTGATTCGTTGAACATAGCAAATCTAGTTCAAACACATATGATAGGGGGCGTAGAACTATAATTTTGAATTGTCCTACCGGAGCAGTTAATACGATAATTAGTAATTAACGGATTAACTGCGTTTAATACTTTCTACCCTTTAATTATTATTGTTGCAATATATAAGCAGCCGCGCCAAGTAAACCTGGTTGCGCTTCAGTAATAACATAAGTGGGTGCTTGCTGAGTAATATGCGACAAACGTCCTTTGCTTTCAAAGCGCTCTCTGAACTTACTTGCTTTTAGAAAATCAATAAAACGAGGCACAATACCGCCAGCAATATAAACACCACCTTGGCTGTTCATAATTAACGCTAAATTACCGGCAAAGCCGCCAAGCGCTTGACAGAAAATTAGCATAGTTTGCTGGCAAATAATGCAGGTTTTCTCAATGCCTCGTTGGCTAATTTCTTGTGCTGATAAAGGTGCTTCTTCTTCGTCATCACCTTTGTTAGCTAAAGATTGGTATATTTGTTCAATGCCATAACCAGAAAGTAACTGTTCATAAGAAACACGATTTTTGATGGCGTTGATATATCGTAATACGGCAATTTCTAGCTCACCAACGGGCGCGAAATCGACATGACCACCTTCGCCACTAACACAATGCCATTGGCTCTTATCACCTATGGTAATAGGAATTAAATTAGCCACGCCTAAGCCTGTTCCTGGGCCGCAAACTGATATTGGCTTACCTGCTACCGCTTCACCACCACCAATTTTTACTTTTTGGCTATCGTTTAGCAGCGGAATTGCCATAGCGATAGCCGTATAATCATTGATCATACTTAAGCTATTTAGGTTTAGTGTTTTAACTAGCTCTTTTTGAGAAAACTGCCAGGGCAAGTTCGTCATCGAAATAATATCGTTGTCAGTTGGGCAAGCGATAGCTAAACAAGCATTAATATTCGCCTCAGCTATGTTTTTGCTTTCAATATACAGCGCGATAACGTCAGCCAAACTTGAAAATTTTGCACATTGATAGGTTTCAATATCTGTGTATTTTGCTTCACTTTGTGCATCGGCTTGCGCTATACGAATATTAGTACCGCCGATATCGGCAATTAAATTAACAATTTTTTTATTCTGGGTATTCATAACTTACTTATTACCTAATTCAGTATGCTTAACGTTAACGGTTGATGTTGCCATTTAAATTTTACAGTTAATGTTTGTTTTGCTTTATTCCAGTTGAAGTTGGTTGCTGTTTTTTCGCCCACTATAACTTTACTGGGGGGGCTTTGCCAATGATGAATAACTAGGGTTATATCTCTATTTTTAGGCATGCCCACATAGCGAGTGTTATTTCTTGACAAATGGAGACTTAAGCTTTCACTTTGTTGACGGGCTTCGAAGGATAATAACTCAAAAAAACCATGGGTGTTAGCTTGAAACATTTCACCGTCATCGTCATACATTTCACCTTTACTGCTTTTGACTGATTTGTCGGCATAGTAGTGGAGTGTTAGCTTGTTGTGGTCATAATCTTTGGTTGATTGTATGTCATCAATCATTGGGATAAATGAGCCAGCTCGCACTAATACTGGTAGTGTTTCTAGGCTAGTTGCAATATTCACTGTTTGGTTGCCTTGATGTCTCTCGCCATTAAAGTAATCAAACCACACGCCTTTAGGTAGTGGAACTGAAACTGATTTTACCCCTATATCAACTACTGGCGTTATGAGAAAAGCGTCACCCCAAAGATAGCTTGTGGCATTATTCATTAATGTGATATTGCTCTCGTCTTCGAAGAAGAGTGGGCGCATTAATGGCATACCCGTAGTACTGTTTTTATAAGCTAAAGTGTAGTTGTAGGGTAATAATTGATATCGCAGCTTAATAAATTTTCGTAAAATATCTTGAGTGTTTTTATCGTGAAATACAACTTCTGGTGCAATATTATCTTGCGCATGAGGGCGATAAATAGGTTGAAAAACACCGTATTGCAACCAACGAATATACAGGTCTTTATCAAATTTTTCACCACCAGCAAAACCGCCTAAATCAGAGTGAGTATAGCCCATGCCTAAAACCCCCATTTGTAAGCTAAGTTCAACTTGCGGTTTTAATCCGCCCCACGAGCGGCTGACATCACCCGTCCAAGGGATCATGCCATAACGCTGCGAACCGGCAAAACCAGAACGCATTAGAATAAACGGGCGTTTATCGGGGGCAAGGTCTAATTGATTTTCAAAAACCATTTTAGCCCACTGATGACCATAAACATTATGGATAGCATCACCATTGACAACACTACCGTCTTCAAGTGTATGCAAGGTGTCGCTCGGATGAACTTCGGGCTCGCCTAAATCACCCCACCAACCGCTCACACCTTGTTGATATAAGCCTTTATAAATATTATTAAACCAGTTTTTTCCATTGTCGTTGAATACATCAATTAAACCAGTATTACCAAAGTAGAAATCGAAACGTTTAGGTTTACCATCAGCATCTTTTGCTAAGGCTTGATTTTTCCCCGCATCCTGCCATTTTTTTGAGGTGGTTAGCACAAAAGGCTCGGTGATCAATAGGGTATTGACACCTTGTGCCTTTATGTCGCTGATCATTTTTGTTGGGGTAGGGAAGGCGTCGTTATCCCAAGCTAAATTGCCCATGTGACCTTTTATGTCTTTACCAAACCAGTAAAGATCAAGAATTAGTGCATCGAGCGGAAAGTCTAATTCGTGAAACTTGTTAACGGTATCGCGAACTTCTTGCTCTGTTCGATAACCAAAACGAGAGGCATAGTTGCCGAATGCCCAACGCGGTGGCATGGGTTGCTTGCCAGTAACATCTACGTAGTTATTGATTAATTCCGGATAAGTGTCGCCAGCAAACACAAGATATGCCATGCGCCCTGACACAGCTTCAAATTGCATTATGTTGGGATCTGTTTTGCCTAAATCCATCCAACCTTTGGCTGAATTGTCAAATAGCAGTATATATTTATTGCTTGAAAATACTGCAGGTATACTAAAATTCATTTGATTAGATTGTGTTTCATATCCGTAATGTGCACGGTTATACAACGGCATACGATGACCTCGTCTGTCCATGCCGAGTACACGTTCACCACCGCCTAGTAACTTTTCATTGTCAGTTAATGTAAAGCGAAAGCCTTGCGTTTTATAGTGCTTTTCCTCTTCAACTACATTACCGCTAAAAAGCCCCGATTCTTGTGAAATCAATAACCGATTGTTTTGATAAAAACTGATATTAAATGGAGCTTTATTAATAACTGCTTGTAACTCGCCAGCAAAAAGCACTAGTTGTTTTGTTGTTTCAGTTATTTTGAAATTTTGTTGAGTTGTATTTTCTTTAATGGCAAATGAAGGCAAAAAACTAGCATCATTGGTTTTTTGTTGGTACTGATAATGTACTTGTATTGCATTATTGCTAAATGCGCTTAAAGATAACTTCCCCAGTGATGTAGTGATTTCAACGCTTTGATTTTTTAATTGATAGCTTTGAAAATAACTTGAAGTGTTTTGCTTGTTGTTTTCACTTGCTTGCACACTTATTTGGCAAACAATAAGTGTCATCAATAGGAACGCTAATACAGCGTAATTTCTCATTTGAATTAGTAAGCGTAACATAAAATTCCTAATAAAATTTATTGAATAATTATAGGGATAATAACCTTACTGTAGCAAATTCTGTGTTTTGAATACGTATGCAGATGCTAGGAATATTAATACATACGTATGCAAAGACTATTCGCTATCAGATGAATTGCGTATTCTATCCATGTAATTATGAATTCAATATGATCGTGGAGTTTTTAGGATGAGTGAACAAATGTGGTGGCGTGGTGCGGTAATTTATCAAATTTATCCGCGAAGCTTCTATGATGCTAATCAAGACGGCATCGGAGACTTGCGCGGCATAATTAGTAAGCTAGATTATATTGCAAGTTTAGGTGTTGATGCAATTTGGGTTTCACCGTTTTTTAAATCACCAATGAAAGATTTTGGCTATGACATCAGTGATTATCGTGATGTTGACCCTATTTTTGGCACGTTAGCTGATTTTGACGAGCTCATTGCCAAGGCGCATGAACATAATATTAAAATCATGGTAGATCAGGTGCTGAGTCACACCTCAGATCAGCACCAATGGTTTATAGAAAGTCGAGAAGATCAAGTTAATGATAAGTCTGACTGGTATGTATGGGCTGATGCTAAAGAAGATGGCACGGCACCAAATAACTGGTTATCTATTTTTGGCGGTACTGGCTGGACTTGGGAACCACGCCGTCAACAGTATTATTTGCATAACTTTTTATCAAGCCAACCTGACCTTAATTTTCATAATCCTCAAGTGCAGCAAGCTGTACTCGATAATGTCGAGTTTTGGTTAAAACGTGGCGTTGATGGATTTAGGTTAGACGCTATTAACTTTTGTTATCATGATGCACAATTACGAGATAACCCCGCTAAACCCAAAGCACTAAGGCAAAGCATAGGGTTTGATGAGAAAAATCCGTACGCTTATCAATATCATTATTACAATAATACCCAAGATGAAAATTTAGAATTTATTGAATCTATTAGAACGCTATTAAATCAATATCCAGGTACTGTTGCTTTAGGGGAAATTTCGTCTGAAGACTCATTGAAAACCATGGCGGAATATACCCAAGGCGAACACAGATTACACATGGGTTATAGTTTTGATTTGTTAACAGATGAGTTTTCTGCTCAATACGTTAAGCAAGTTGTACAAACCCTTGAAGAACGAGTATCAGACGGATGGCCCTGTTGGTCAATTTCAAACCATGATGTGCAACGTGTTGTGAGCCGTTGGGGTAAGAGCCAAAATGCTGAGCAAAATGCCGATTTAGCTAAAATGTTATTTGCCATGATATCTTCTTTACGGGGTAGTGTTTGTAGTTATCAAGGAGAAGAGCTGGGTTTAACTGAAGCTAATATTGATTTCAAAGATATTCAAGATCCTTACGGTATTACTTTTTGGCCGCAATTTAAAGGGCGAGATGGCTGTAGAACGCCACATCCATGGCAGCATGATCAAATTAATGCGGGTTTTAGTCAAGCTAAACCTTGGTTACCTGTGGTTGAAGAACATCATGCGAAATCGGTAGATTTACAAAATAATTCATCTGGTTCTGTCTTAAATAGCTACCGTCATTTTACTCAATGGCGTAAACAACACAGTGCATTATTGTATGGCGATATTACTTTTATTGACACGCCAGAGCCAATACTTGCTTTTATTAGGCAGGATAGCAAGGAGAAGCTTGTTGTTTGTTTTAATTTTAGTAATCAAACACAAACATTCGCACTTAACCTTGTCGATGAGAATATTGTTGTACTTAGCGACCATCAATTATTAACGACGACTACGATAAGTGATAACCAAATTACATTGCCTGCTTTTGGTTGTTTCTACGCATCGTTATAACTTACTTAATTGGGTAGCACAATAAAATGAAAATGAGCACAGTATTCACTATTATTTTTTGTACGGTATCGTTACTTGTTAATTTAACAACATTTGCAGCAGGTATTCATCAGGACTTAACAGCAAAAGCGGCCAAACTTAAACCTTATCAGCAACGAGCGTTTCAGGATGAAGTTTTTTATTTTGTTTTACCTGATCGATTTAACAATGGCAACCTCAGCAATGATTTGGGTGCTGCAGAAAACGATAGCAAGCGGGCATTATCTCATGGCGGGTTTGATAAACGACAAAAAGGTATGTATCACGGCGGTGATCTTGCGGGGCTGACTGAAAAATTACCCTATCTTGATAACATGGGTATAACCGCTATTTGGTTAACGCCTGTTTTACGTAACCAAGCAATGCAATCTGGTACATCTGGTTATCATGGTTATTGGATTTTAGATTTCACCGAAATCGATCCCCATTTGGGGAGTAATGCTGATTTAAAATACTTTATTGATCAGGCGCACCAGCGCAATATCAAAGTGTTTTTCGATATTATCACTAATCATACGGCAGATGTTATCAAATACAAAGAATGTCATGGTGAAGATGGTTTAGGTTGGCTTCCCGAGCAAAAAGGCGAAGAAGAAGGTGAAGGTTGTCCCTTTAAATCAGTAAATGAAATTGCTAATGGTGATAAATATAGCCCGCTAATCCCTAAAGGAAATGAAACCTTAAAAACGCCATTATGGCTTAATGATACTGAGGTTTATCATAACCAAGGTGATTCAAACTGGGTTGGTGAAAGCTCAATTCGTGGTGACTTTGCTGGCCTTGACGATTTAGATACTAATAGCGAAAACGTTATTAACGGCATGATAGACATTTACAAGGCTATTATTGATGAATTCAAACCAGACGGATTTCGTATTGATACGGTTAAACATGTTAACACTGAGTTTTGGCAAGTATTTTCGCCGGCATTAATGGCGCATGCCAAATCCTTAGGGATTGAAAACTTCTTTATGTTTGGTGAAGTTTACAGTTTTGACGCGAAAGAATTAAGTAGTTTTACAACAAAAGCAAAACTTCCATCAGTATTAGACTTTGCTTTACAAGGTGCAATTAGAGGTGTTTTAGTTGAACAAAAAGGTACTATTGAACTAACAAATTTATTTGCTCAAGATCACTTTTATCAAACTAGCCATAAAAATATAGAAAATACTAATGCTAACCAACTGGTTAATTTTACAGGTAATCACGACATGGGGCGTTTTGCTTATTTGTTAAAACAAAGTAAGTATAACTACAGTGAGCGAGAGCAAATTCAGCGTAATTTACTTGCGCACGCAATGATTTATTTTAGTCGCGGTGTCCCCGTTATCTATTATGGTGATGAACAAGGTTTTGTTGGGGATGGGGGAGACCAAGACTCGCGTCAAGACATGATGCCATCAAACGTAGACAGTTATAATGATGATGATTTATTAGCAACAGATAAAACCACGGCTGACAATAACTTCGATACTAGGCATTTGTTTTATCAAACATTTGCAAAATATGCTGACTTATATCAGCAATATCCAGCCTTGAGGTTTGGTTTACAGACAACTGTTTATTCTGAAAATACACCAGGTATTTTTGCCATTCAAAGAGCTTACACCGCAGCAGGAAAGAAGCAAACACTAATTGTAGTATTTAATAGCTCAACACAAGAGAAACCACTTGATGTGCTTACTAAGGTGCAAACTGAAACTCTCGTATACCAATCAGTTCAAACGGATAAGAACATACTTGCGCCACTGAGCTTTGCTATTTATTTGTTACAGTGAGCATAATAACGCGACTACTTTCGGTAAGTAGTCGCGTTATCTTAGGGGTTATTCTTGTTGAGCTATTTGATGAATATGAACATCACGTTGTGGAAACGGAATATGGATATTGGCTTTGTCTAACGCGCTATAAATGCTAGCGTAAGCCTTATATTTTGTTTCATACAAACTTACAGTAGGAGCCCACAAGCGAATAGCGATTGTAATGGCGCTGTCTGAAAACTCATCAATACCAACTTGCAGCTTAGTATTTTCATCAACACTATCGAGTGTTAGCATGGTTTCTTTAAGTAATTCTACTACGTCTAAAGGGTTGTGGTCATAAGCAATGCCGACTTGTAGTTCAAGCAGCGAATTATTTTTAGAGTTATGTAAAATTTCACCAACAATATGTTTGTTCGGAATTGTAATTGTGACATCATCTTCATTTTTTAGCACAGTGTAAGCTAATAAAACCTCTTCTACTACGCCAGTAACACCGTGAACAGTAATGGTATCACCAACAACAAAAGGGCGGATTAATATAATATTAAAGCCAGCAGCATAGTTAGATAATAAGCCTTGTAATGCTAAACCTGCACCTAACGAAATAGCGCCTATTGCTGCAACAAAAGGGGTAACACTAATGCCTAATTTACTTAATGAAACGATAGTTATCATGATGACAACAAGCATTTTGGTGGTATTTGATAAAAATTGACTTAAGGTAATATCAATTTTTTGTTTTAGGCATAATTTCAATACCCAAGCTGATATTTTACCAGCTAACAAATAACCAATAATGAAAATAATAAGCGCACCAATTAGTTGAAAACTGTAATTGGTGAAAAATTCAATAATAATATTATAAATATTGGTAACTTGATTAATCTCATCTTTTAGCAGTTCGGTGGGTGCTAACGAGGTAGATGCTTTTTCTGAGGCGGCAAGTTGGGGTGTAAACACAGACATTCCTTAATCTCTATTAATACCAACATGATTAATATCATTTAAAATTTAAATAATTTAATCAACTGGTATAACTTAGTTATGTAATAGGTTAATAATTATGTCTATTTTAGGGTGCTTTAAGGTATTAAGTCACGCAATAAATAACGTAGTATAAAGTATAATTAAATTTTACACTTTCCCTGAGATATAATATTTAACGCTTTACTTAAACTTTTGAAAGGAATAAACCCCCGTTTTTTGGTTATTAATTGTCCGTTAGTGTCATATATAAGTGTTGTTGGTGAAGCTTGAAAACCACCAATAGCACTTAAGAATTTACGGTCAGCGGCAAAGGCTGGAATATCATGGTGGTAACGGTGAACTTCTCTTTTAAGTTCTCTGGTATTACCTTTGACACCAACTAGCGCTATATTTAGAGAATTTTGGCATTGCTCAAACGCTTTAGCTAGTGCTTGTCCTTGTTTTTTGCACCAACTACAGTTTGGTTGAAAAAGCATAGTAACGGTAGGTAGAGCCGCTGGGCTGTTTTTTGTATTGCTTGGTTCTTCTTTATTAATATTATTGAGTGGTTTTAAATCAAAAGGCATAGCTTTTATATGAGTAAAACTAGCTATAGTACTGACTAATGCCAATACTATAGTAATACTTTTAATGAAAATATTCAGTGTCATATCAATCGTTACAGTTTAACTTCAATACCAGCGTATAATTCTCTACCGTGCAATGCTCCATATATGTAAGCAACATCATATCCACCCTTAGCATCGTAAAATAATGGAGTATCTCCAGAGTCTATTTGTGTTTCTTCAAACACATTTGAAATACCCGCATAAACTTTGGTATGTTCGGTTAACTGGTATTGCGCTTTGATGTCTGATGTTGAAAATGATTTACCAACCAAGGTTTTGATTGTTGTTGGGTCACCTAATTTGTTATAGCCTTCGTAACCGTAGTCATTAAGATCTTTTTCTCCAAACCATACGGTAGACCAGAATATTTTTAGGTTATCTTTTTCATATTGCAATTCAATGCTGGCTCTTTCTTCAACAGGGGCAATGGCATAAGACGATTTAAAGTTATCATCATAATTAAACTTTTCTAAACCAATGTTAACGGTAAAATTTTCAGTAATATTATACCCTGCGGTTACGTCAAAAGTGGTTACTGCGGCGCTATCATCTAATTGGGTTAATAAAGGTACCCCATCGGCAGTTTCTTCTAAACTTGCTAAATTATCAACCTCAGAATGTGCAATAGAAGCTGTGATTGCGAGTTCTTTATTGTCATAACTTAGTGAGTAACTTGCTGAAATTGACTCTTCTAGTGAGTCAATGTTTATTTGATAACCGAGCTCAGCATCTAAAATTCCATGGTCTGTTTCGAAGAATGATAAAGGCGCACGGTACCCTCGGCCTGTTGAAAATCTAGATACGAGTTCATCACTATGGAAATAACGAATATCTATTCGCGGAGCGATGAAGGTTTCATCAATCTCAGTGCCGATTTTTTCAGGGTCAATAAAATCAGCGGTAATTTGATCTAAACGGAAAGCTAATGCAATCTCAAATTTATCATTGGGTGTCCATGTGTCTTGAAAGAAAATCCCTGTAGTATCGTAGTCAAAAGCATCACTTTGATAGGCTGAAACAGCTTCTAAAGCATCGGTAGATGAGCGCATTTCTTCACGGCGTGTATCAATACCAAAGGTGATGAAATGTGAATCTGATAATTCCATGTCTAATTTTGCACGGGCATACCACATTGTATCATCAGCTTGATAATCAATGCCTTCGTAAAAAGAGTCTTGAATGTGGTTAGCATAACTTACGGCAAATTCTGCTACGGTATAATCACTGAGTTCAGTTATATACTTAACAAAGGCTTCATCACGTGAAGTTTCTATCCATTCGGTAGTTTCCCACGGTTTGCCAATATAGTCATTGCGAACATCATCATCGATAAATAATTGTTCAGATTCTATCTCATCATAACTTGATAATGCTGTGCCAATTGATGTAACAACATCACCTAATATTGGGCCACCAAAAATTTCAGATTGCACTTTAGATAGTCGAACTTGAATATTACTAGTTTGCGATAAATCTTGGCTAATGAATGAGGTTAGAGAAAGGTTTTCGATAAAAGGGGCTTCGCTGACTCCGTTATCATCATGATCTTCCTGATCTTGTTTGTCATATTGGCCGATTAAAGTTATGCCTGTTTTGCCATCGTCAGAAATACCTGTTGCCATCGCTTTCATTGCAGTGAAGTCATGCGAACCTTTGGCAAAATCAAATGCAGCAGTATTTTCGTAGGCTTCTTTCGTAATTATATTTACTGTTCCACCAATAGCTTCTGGCGCAATAAGTGATGCCCCTGCGCCACGCGCTACTTCAATTCTATCAACGCCCGTTGTTGCAATTGCATCAACGGCATAAAAACCTGAGATGAGTGTGTGGGAAGGTAGGCCATCTACAAGAATTGTGGTGTGCTCACCTTTCATTCCATTCAACATAATACGTTTAACACCGCACATTGAACATTCGTTTGAAACATTAACACCAGGTTCATTATTAATAGCTGCGGTTAAGCTGAGTGCATTTTTATTTTCTATTGTAAGTGAGTCAAGAATTTCAGTTTGCTGAATGACATCTTTTAAACGACCCGCTTGATCAAGTTTTTGTCTAAAACTTCTTACCTCGATTACTTCCAGTTCTTTCTCTTCCGTTTCTACGTTTTCAGCATAAGAAAATGCAGGGACAGTTATGGGTAAGCTAGCGATAATAGCAAGGTATAAAGGAGATAAGACTTTCATAATTCACTCAACGTATTTTAGTTGGCGTTAGTATAATTACCTCACCGCAAATGTAAACCATTGTCATTTGTGTTTTTGTTGATAGAGATCAAGTAATAGATTAAATATTAAATAATCAAACTTTTTTGTGTGATTCTATTATTTGTATCAAGCAACAGGATGGCCATTTCTGGCTTCTAATAGTTGATACCAATCTTCATGGCTATAATTTATTTCAAGTGCTTTTTTGGCTGCAACAATTCGCTCAGGTGTGGTTGAGCCAATAATAGGGCAAATATTAGCAGGATGCTTTAACAACCAAGCTAAAATAAGTTGCCATGGCAGGCACTCATATAGCTGTGCTTGGCGCGATAATTCAGTTTCAATGCGCTGTTTATCTGTTGTAGTAAAGGTGTTGCCCCAAGCAGGATAAACAACACCACCCAATGGGCACCATGCTATGGGAGTAATTCCTCGTTGTTGGCATTGATCTAACGTGCCATCGGTAAAACTATTGATATTGTGAATATTAATTTCTACCTGATTAACAAGTAAAGGTTCATCTAATGCAGATTGCAGTAAACTCACTTGCGAAGGTGAAAAGTTACTGACACCAAAATGTTTAACTTTACCGCTAGCTTTCAATTGATTAAAAGTCTCAGCCACGTCTATTGCATTAAATAAATAATCAGGACGGTGTAATAAGAATAAATCTAAATAGTCAGTGTTTAAGCGTTTTAGTGAATTTTCCACACTGTTCGTAATGTAGTTTCTAGAAAAATCGTAACGCTGAGGATCGCGCCGAATCCCTGCTTTCGATGTTAAAATGATATTCTCGCGTAAACTAGGTGACTCTATTAACAATTCGCCGAAGAGACTTTCACATGCACCGCCACCATAAATATCCGCATGGTCAAAATGATTATAGCCAGCCTCAATAGCTGCATGAATGGCTTGTTTACCTTTAGAGTGATCAGATGCTGAGTTGTCACTTGCAATGCGCATACAGCCATAAATAAGGCGTGAACTGGAGATATTAGATGAACTTAGTTTTATTGTTTGCATTGATTCTGTCTACTTAAAGTGAGGTTAAAAACTCTTCATGGCTTGGTAGCTTTTCTACCGTACGATTGATTAAAGCCTTGAGATTATCCATTAAATCACTTATTTGCTCTGTTGTTAAGGTATCAACTAATGGGTGGTGATCTTCTGGTACGTTACCTTGGCCTATCATGACTTGTTGCCAAGCTATTTCAGAAAATAAATCGTCAGGATTGCAAAAAATTTTACCAGTTTTTTTAAATAACTGAATTTTTTGAATGAGAGATTCAGGAACCTCCATGCGCTGACAAGCACGCCAAAACTCATTATCACCACGGCTATTGAGTTTGTAATGCAAAATAATGAAATCGCGAATACCTTCAGCCTCTGTTTTTGATTGGTGATTGAATTCGTTTACCTCTTCAATATTAATACCATTGTGAGGGAAAAATTTCACTAAACGGATGGCCGCAGTTTGAATAAGATGAATATTGGTTGATTCAAGCGGCTCAAAAAAAACACTTGATAAACCAATAGCTATAACATTTTTATGCCACTGTTTACGACGGCGGCCAGTTTTAAATGCGACTATCTTAGGTTCAGCCAACGGCTTTCCATCAAGATTGTTCAATAACGTTTCTTTTGCTTGGTCGTCACTCATATATTTATCTGAATAGACTAAGCCATTGCCGGTTCGATGCTGTAATGGGATACGCCATTGCCAACCAACCTTATGTGCGGTTGAACGTGTATAGGGTTCAGTTGTGTCGGTGCGCTCACAAGGTACGGCCATTGCTCGATTACAAGGTAACCAGTGTGACCAATCATCAAAGCCAGTACTTAAGGCTTTTTCAATTAATAGCGCAGCAAGACCGGTACAGTCGATAAATAAGTCACCTTCAATTGTTGTACCATCTTCAAGTAGTAAACTTTTTATAAAGCCAGAATCATGATCTTGTGATACTTGAGTGATAGTGCCTTCAACACGTTTTACCCCCATATTCTGAGCATGTTTACTTAAGAACTCAGCGTATAAACCGGCATCAAAATGATAAGCATAAGCTAAACCCAGTAAATTAGTATTTGGAATGTTGTTAATAGGCGCGAATTTACTCTGTTTTGCGGCCTGATAGTTTAAGGAATAATCCCAAAAGCTATTAGCATCAATATTGTTTGAGCCATGTTTTAATTGCTCTGCTTTTTGCCAAAAGTGGTGAAAATCACAAAAAGGAAATTTTTTGCCAATGCTGCCAAAGGCATGCATGTAGCTGTCACCATCTTTATTCCAGTTATTAAATTCAATACCGAGTTTAATCGTGCCTTTGGTGGCTTTTAGAAATTCTTTTTCATCAATACCAATGGCGCTGTTGAAATTAACAATAGGAGGAATGGTGGCTTCACCAACACCAACAATGCCGATTTTGTCCGATTCGATTAAGGTGATTTTTAGTGTTTTGCCTAATACCTTCGCTAATAATGATGCAGTCATCCATCCTGCTGTTCCACCGCCAGCGATAATAATATTTTTGATTTTATTAATCATTTCACTTCGCCTTTATTCGAGTCACTATTTTTTGAGTAGTACAACGCTGCTTTTAGCAGGCAAAGTAATGATTAACTGTTTTTCTAAAACGTTATATTTTTCCATGGATATTAAGTCAACAAAGTGCTGTGTATCAGCCACGGTTAAAGTTATTTTTTGTTTAGTTGTCGCATTATTAAATAATACCCATAACGTTTGGTTGTTTGATTCCACTGAAAAACTACGTTGGAAGCCATATAAATTATTGGCATCGTCAACAAGTAGTGTTTTGAAATCGCCTAGCTGCAATGCAGGATAGTTTTTACGAGTAGCAATAAGTTGCTGATAATACTTTTTAAGATTGGTATTAATAGCAACAGTATCTATGCTGTTTTCATCTCGTTTAGTGCCATCTGCTAAGTATCGTTCATTATCATAATTTATGTCTGGCCATAGCATAGGTTTACGGCTATCGGGATCATTCCCCCCCCACATACCGACCTCATCACCATAATAAATCATAGGAGCGCCGACATAGGTCATTTGCAGCATAATAAAAAGTTTTTGTAACTGAATTTCTGTTTGATTAGGTTTGTGTACATTGTAATTAGGGTTATTGGCTGCTTGAGATAAATTAAAGTATTTGCCCCAATCACGAAAATTACCTATGCCTCGATTAACAATATGTGAGGCTATTCTGTTGGAATCATGGCTACCAAATAAATTTTGATTCACATATGCAACGCCTTGTGGGTAGAGTTCTCTTAATTGTTTCAGTTTTTTATCAAATTGTGACGGCGTAATATTCATACCATCAGGATTGAAAAAGAATTCAGCGGCAGTAAAAGCAAAGTTGTAATTCATTTCGCCATCAAATTCGTCACCTTGCATATACGGTTTAACTTTTTCAGCTTGGTCAACTATTTCAGCGGTTAAATATGCCTGTGGGTTAATACGCTTTACCAAGGTACGCCAATCTTTCCAAAAGGGGTGAGCTACTTCAAAAGCTACATCTAGTCGCCAGCCATCAATACCGTACTCTATGCCTTTGCCTTTTGGGTTCATCCAGCGCTTGGTTGCATTAAAAATATAGGCTTTTGGCCCTTTAACAATACCTTGTTCATTTTCTTTCCATTCAGGTAGCGATTTAACACCAAACCAACCTTCGTATTCAAACTTAGTGCCTTTTTCTTTATCATCAAAGCTATGTACGGTAAACCAATCTTTGTAAGGGGATTGTTGTTGGTTTTTTTTAAGATCTTTAAAGGCAAAACTATTGACACCCATATGGTTAAAAACACCATCAAAAATAATGCGAATACCGCGTTTATGAGATTCATCAATTAGTTGTAAAGCAAGTTCATCGGCTTTAGTCCATTGCCATGTTGAGGGATCTAATGGGATTTCAGACGCCATAATCGCTCGGTCTCCCTCAGGATCTGGGCCGAAATTTGGATCAATGTGATGGTAACTTGCACCATCATATTTGTGTAATGAAGGAGAATCAAAAACAGGGTTTAAATAAATAGCATTAATGCCAAGCTCAGTTAGGTAATCGAGTTTGTCAATAATACCTTGTAAGTCACCGCCATATCTTCTGCGTAATAAGTGTTTCCAAAGCTCTGGTTCCCCATTGGCTAACTCATAAGCTTGCAACTGATACCAATCACTACCCCATGGATGTATTTGCCATTGCTTTGGAGCTTCTACAGGATCTGCACCCAAAATATCTTTTATTTTAGGGTTGTTACTTGGATCACCGTCACGAAAACGCTCAGGGAATATTTGATACCAAATAGCTGATTTAGCCCATTGTGGGACAAACTCACTGCTGCTTTGCTGTATTTTTTCTGTAGCAACAGAATATGATGATATTAGTGTGATTAAAGTAACAAGTGACATTTTTTTTAACATGAAAATTTTCCATAATGAAAAGTAATTATAATTTTAGTGAAACTTTAGTTTAAAGTAGCCTCTATATAATAGAGGCGTATTTAATTAAGTGGCGTCACGTTACTGAAAGAATGCTTGAGGTAAGTCAGTTACGCCGTTTATAACTGATGAAGAAGTTGCACTGCGGTTATTTCCTCCTTCCCAAGTAATGTTACCCAAGTCATCTTTTACTATGAATTTATATTGAAATGTTGTGCTTTTAGGTACACTCACGGGTAAAAACCAATCATACCATTGAGCTGGATCAGGGTTATGGAATGCGTCAATGGCTTTTGCAGGATCCCAATTGCCTAATTCAGGAATACTACCAACAATATAAACTTTTTGACCGAGAGCTGTATATTTTTGTACATGAAATATCATTTGGTTTTGATCATCTGATAAAACATTAAAAGTAAAACCGTTACTTGTTATACCCGATTTTTTAACGGTAACTAGCTGTTCTCCTGCGGGTGCATTAGGCACAATAACTTTGATTTCTTTATCATTACTCGAAGATACGGATGCTAAAGTAGAGCCAAAGAAAACCTCAATAGTGCCATCGAAACCAGTGCCTGAAATAGTAACCTCATTACCTTGCCTGCCAGCAACAGATACTATATCTCCAATACGTGGTGATGTGCCTAAATCAGGGTTATAACTCCATACATTCACCTCTTGTTGGCTTAATTGAAAAGAAGCTATTTCACTATTCCCACTAACATTAACAACACTTTCTGCACCACCACTTAACTCTCCAGTTAAGACATCAGTGTAACTACCTACGGGTAAACTTGTACCTAAGTTGGGAACGGTATAAGCATTATAAGGACTTCTATTAATTGCAATAATGACTTCTTTGTCATAAAACTTACGTGACATAACTAATACATCGGCTGTTGAATACAGAATGCTTGTTAGTCCATAGGCTAGCGCATCATTTGTTTGACGTAAATCTGATAGTTTTTTAATAATCTTATAAGCACGCGTTGTTTGATCGAATGATTTATCTTTTTGTAAAAATACTCGACCGCCATTTTCACTGGCATCATGACCATTAACATATTGCTCGGTACCGTAGTAAATATTTGGAATACCGCGAGAAGTTAGTGAGGTAGCCAAAGCGACATCTAAGCTACGTTGATCGCTATTAATTCTTAAAAACCGTGGTACATCATGATTGTCGATAAAGGTAACTGTTTGGTTTTCATATTGATAATCGTTAGCTGTATATTGGTAAAAGTTTGCCAATGTATTCATATCTTCAGAGCCATTACCTAAAACATTGGTGAGTGTTCTAAAATATTCAAAGTCTAAATTATTAATATTAGTTCTATCTGGAAAAGATGTGTATTCAGCATACTTCGGATCAGGTTTACCAATAAAGAATTCACCAAAATGGGTAACTGCACCACCAGATGCTGAGTCAATAGCATCTCTAAAACCTTTAGCAAAAGCTGGGTTCATATGTAAAGTGGCATCATGGCGGTAACCATCAATGCCTGTATTTTTCCAAAAAATTGCGGCTTCTTCTAAATATTTAACTACGGCAGGTAATTCATGGGTGAAATCAGCTAAGGAACCTAAATCACGGTAGCGATAACCAAAGCGGCTACTATCAGTGCCTCTATCTCCTTTACGGTGAAACCAGTTTGGATTTATTGTACCGTTTGGATCGGAAATTAAATTGTCAGATGAACCATCATTATTCAAATCAACAGGATCGCCATTAACATTAAAAGAAAAATTATTATTACTGTCTCTATCTGGTTCATACAGACGGCCATGCTCGGCACTGTTATTATTGGTTGGGTTTTGCCAACGACTTGTATGGTTAGAAACAAAATCAACAATGACTTTAATGCCATTTGCATGTAAAGCTGCAACCATATCGGTAAAGTCTTTCATACCACCAAAATGAGGGTTAGTTTTATAATAATTACTTACATGGTAACCGTGATAACTTGACCACGTAATTTGACTACCATCGGCTTGGTAATCAATTATAGCTTCATCTCTATTTGCATAAGGTGCAGAGATCCAAACAGCAGTGATCCCCATATTTTTTAAGTAGGGAATTTGTGCGATAATCCCTTGAAAATCTCCACCTTGGTACAGTTTTAAGTCGCTACCAGTACCATCAAAGATCTGACTAGGAGAACCAGAAGGTGTATTATTGTTAATATCACCGTCATAGAAACGATCGGTTAGTATTTGATAGACTACATCTTTACTCGTTACAGGCCCTAAACTATCTTCAGCAATACTTGAATAAGATGTTATAGACAATGCTAATAAAGCATATAAGACAGTTGCTTTTGTAGAGGTTTTTATCATTATGTATTCCTTAATTTTTTGTTGTAATATATAACAAAGACTCTGTTCTGGTATGCGCTACAAAAAGTACAACTGGTAAGCATTATAGCTTTACCAGATTAGAACAATAATTAAACACGGCCAAATGGTTACATACGTATTCATTCTATGCATACGTATGTAATTTGAGCTTGGTTTAACAAATATTTCTCTAGCTGTTTTGTCTGCCATATATCAGAAAAAAAGCCCTTGTATTGGAGTTACAAGGGCTTTTTATGTAGCTATGTTAAATGTGATGCTGATTGCTAATTACATTTTATAGCTAAAACCTAATAAGTAAGTACTGCCGTAATCTTGATAATCACGTACTTGTAATGCACTATCGCCTTGTAAAGAAGTAAACGGCTCTTTAGTTAGGTTGTAACCTTGTAAGAAAATAGACAAGCCATCTAACCCTTTAAAACCACCTTCACCAAAGTCATAACCAATTTGTGCATCCCAGATAGTTTCTCCCACAATATCGACCTGTACAGTATCGAAACTTATGCCGTAAACTTCACCTTTAAAAGCATCTCGTTTACGCATGCTAGCACGTGCAGAGAAACCATTTTTATCATAGTAAAAAGTTGCGCTAGTTATGCTTTCAGATAAGCCTGGTAATTTGTAGTCGTTATCATTTTGATCTTTCATATCTGATTTAATGCCAGTATAACTAGCAATAATGCCAAAACCATCAAGGTGATCTGTTAACATGTTAAGGGGTAAAGTTGCTGAAAGTTCATAACCCCAAAGTGTACCGTCACCACCATTTACTTTTCCTTTACCAGTAGCTGTCGATGTAGCAGGAATCTCCCCTGTTGCAGGATCTGCAATGCCAGACATATCTACTTCATAATTACCATCAAAAATCCAGTTTTTCAAATCTTTATGGAATAGTGCTACGGATAGGTAACCTTCATCACTGAAATAGTTTTCATAAGATAAATCAAGTCCAATAGCTTCTTTAGGTTCTAATGAAGGATTACCACCTTCTACAGTCCAATAGTTACCATTGTCATCTGGTCTTTGGTTATAAGTCGCACTAAAGGAAGCGTTCATTTCATCTAAACGGGCGCGTGAAATAGTTTTTGCAGCGCCAAATCGTAATGTTTGAGATTCATCAATTTGCATTGATAAGTTAAGACTAGGTAGAAAGTGATTATAATCATGGCTAACATCAGTAGGCTCAGCAACAACTAACCCGTCAACAGCATTAGCCGCATAGCCTTGTGATGATTGGTCGGTATAAACGTAACGAACACCAAAGTTTCCTGTTAATGGCATACCAGAGATTTCAGTAGAAAGTTCCGCTTGTACGAAAGCTGACATCACTTTCTCATTCACTGTCCAAGATTTTGTAATACGATTAGCGTCAGTTAAACTTGCTTGTAAAAGACTGTAATAGCCATTATTGATCAAACCCATAGTGTCATAAGCTACCATGTTGCCCATGCCGATAAAGTCTAAATTAGCACTACCTAAGCGGTATTCATCAGGTACAGATTGCATACCAGGACTATCAAGACTAAAACTACTTAAGGTCATGAAATAACCTTCGGAATTTTTTTCTTTTTCGCGTTCTCGATAAGCAACACCGTAAGTAATTTCAGTGATGAAGTTTGAATCAATTTCTTGACTAGCAGCAAATTTCAATGACATCAACTCATCATCAATGCTTGGGGTATTGATGAAACCGTCTTGTGCTGTATTTTGATAGCCACTTTCTTCAGTAAGGCCATATTTATCGTTAAGCGCTTTACTGCCGCCCCAACTTAGTGGACCGCCTAATTGAATTAAATTGTAATCACTATAATCTAAACCGTGACTGAACGTAGCACCAGTATTGCCTGAATCAAAAATGTAACCTAAATCATCAGCAGCGCCTCGGAGGTCACCACGGCCAGTGCCAGCATAACTTTCAACACTGTAAACATCACGTTCAACCTTTGAATAACTGGCATCAAAGTCTAATGTCCATCTATCACTAGCCGCCCAATTAGTGTTAAAACCAAACGACATTAATTCCGCATCACGTTCTTCGTAGTCATTACGTACAACAACACGTTGATCTTGTGTTATTGCACTGCTAACAAAACCTGTTGTTGGATCAATTATGGCAGTATCGGCAGAGATAACCCCCTGACCCCATGCGAAAGGTACTTCAATACCGCGCAAAATTTTAGTATCTAAAAAATCAACATAAAGTGCATCAAACGTTAACTTCAGATCATTTCTTGGCGCAGCTTCAACTACTAACATTGCCGAATCACGTTCTAATGTTGAAGAACGAACAAATGGTTTAGCACCTCCTAAAATTGAACCATCAGAACCATCTTCATAAGTAAATGTTGGGTAACCCCACGAGTTCCAACGTTTTTCTTGGTTTGGTGATGTCATGCTGGTGTAGGCAAAAGCAATCCCTAAAGTATCATCAGCAAATTGATCCATGTAGAAGAAGGTGCCTTTTAAACCGTCATTATCACCATCTGGATTTAATTTATCAAAACTGGTTTTTTCATAAGTTCCATTAAATTGAACAACGCGACCATCTTGATTCAATGGTTTAATGGTTTGTAAATCAATAACACCGGCAATACCTTCTCCTTCAAGACTAGCATTTGGGGTTTTATAAACAGTAACACCGCTCATAATTTCAGATGGGTAAAGATCAAACTCAACGCCTCGATTATCGCCAATTGAAACTTGCTCACGACCATTTAAAGTCGTGCCACCTTCATTTTCACCGAAGCCACGAATACTTACTTTACTTGCACGACCATCAAGACGTTGTGCAGCAAGGCCTGGTAAACGAGCAATTGACTCAGCGATAGAAGAATCAGGTAATTTACCAATGTCTTCTGCTGAAATAGCTTCAACTACGTTTGATGAATAGCGTTTAAGGTTGATAGATTCGACAACACTTTTACGAAAACCATTAACTTGAATTACTTCTATTTCGGCTTCGGCATCTTGTTTTGCTGCATACGCATCTTCAGCAGCAAGTGTCGGTGTGCTTAATGCTATAAGCCCACTAGAAATTAATGCTAGCGTCACTTTGCTTGGTGTAAAATTTAACATTGAATGTTCTCCCCTAGCCATCCGTGATTAATTTTTTATAAGCCAGTATTCCTTTAGCTTAATAGTTATATGTTTTGTTAGTTTTGTCACGTCACCATATTTGAAATACAGTTAATTTGTGAACAACTTTACTATAATGAGAGGATTCGTTGATGAATAGCGTATGCATACGTATTCATAGTAGAGAGCGCCTTTGAAAATGGATTGAATACGTATGCATTACAGCAGAGTTGGTTTTGTTATGGGAATTGAACAGGTAAGTTAGCCATAATAAAATTTTTAAAGGTTAGCTAGTATGCAAACGATCAAAATTTCCTTCATTGTCTATGCAGTATTCATTGTTTCACTTTTTTTGACTGCCTGTGCTGATAACACTCAAACTCGTACAGATAATGTTGTATCTGTAATTAAACAAAATGCTTTTACTACTAGTCAGTTGGCAGGTGTTGCTAACGACAGCGCTGCTCATTGGTTAACACCAGAGTTATTGTTATTACCAAACACAATAAATCAAGATCGATATCAATTATGGACGTACGATAAAGCAGGGTTTAAAAGTGTACCGATATCAGTTATTTCCATGCCTAATGAAATTGCAACTGAATTTCCTCATTTAGCTGATTTCCATGCATATAAAGTAAATTTGTCATCGACCCAAGTAAAAAAATGGCTTAAACAGCAGTTGTTGGTAGTAGCTTTAAATGAACAAGAACAAGTTCAACATATTTCTTATGTACAAACGGGAGCTGTTATTGATGAGCTATATACTAAAGGTAATAGTACTAAAGGTGAAAATGCTGCTGATGCTGTGTCAGATTTTGGTGCCACAATAACAGCAAACGGTGTCAGCTTTAAGTTGTGGGCACCAACGGCAAAGCAAGTAGAATTATTACTGTTTAATGATGATTTAACACCCGCAAAAACACCTCGTTTAACCATGGTTGAAGACACTATTACTGGAGTTTGGTCGGTGACCGGTGATAGTTCACTTAACGGGCTTTATTATCAATATCAAGTAACAGTCTATCATCCCGAAAGCAGGCAAGTAGAAACTCTAGCGACAACAGATCCTTATTCATTAAGCTTATCTGTAAATAGTAAGTACTCACAGGTAGTTGATTTGAATGCTAGCGACACACAACCAGAAAATTGGTTGAATCATCAAGTCCCCACAGTTAAAAATGTTGAAGATAATATTTTTTATGAAACTCATATTCGTGATTTTAGTGCTAACGATAAAGCGCTTTCTAATGATGACTTTCGTGGGAAATATAAAGCTTTTAATGAACAATCATCTGACGGTATTAAACATTTAAAAGCCTTGAAGAAAGCAGGGTTAAATACTATCCACTTATTACCTACTTATGACCTTGCCAGTATTAATGAGGATGCTTCACAAGAGGTTGATATAAACGACTCTATTGCACAGATAAAAACAAAAGTATGTCCTATTGAGCCTAATATGGTTATTTGTACTACTCATTTTGCTGATGTAAGTGAAGAGCAAAGCTTAAAGTCGTTACTAGAAAGTTTTGCTGCTAGTGGTGATCAAACGCAGCAAATAGTCAGTGAACTGCGTCAATTTGATAATTTTAACTGGGGTTATGATCCTTTTCACTACACAGTGCCAGAAGGCGGTTATGCCCTTAACCCAAAAGGAAAAAGTCGCTTGGTTGAATTTAGAGAAATGGTACAAAGCATTCATGCCCTAGGTTTTAGGGTAATTATGGATGTGGTGTATAACCATACTTTTCAATTTGGTTTAAAAGAAAAATCGGTACTTGATAAAATAGTGCCTAACTATTATCACCGTTTGAATACTATTACTGGTGAAGTTGAACAATCGACTTGTTACACTTGCGGCAATACCGCTACAGAACGAGTAATGATGGCGAAGTTGATGACTGATTCTTTAGTTGTTTGGGCGCGTGATTATAAAATAGATGGTTTTCGTTTTGATCTTATGGGACACCAGAGTAAAGCGGCGATGTTGGCGGCACGTGAAGCCGTACGAGCAGTCGATAAAGACACTTACTTTTATGGTGAAGGGTGGAACTTTGGTGAGGTGGCTAATAATAACCGCTTTGTTCAAGCAAGCCAATTGGAGTTAGGCGGCACTGAAATAGGCACTTACAGTGACAGGTTACGTGATGCCGTTCGTGGCGGTGGAAATAACACGCGTGACTCACAAGGACTTGGTAATGGGTTATTTATCTTACCCAACGAACAACAGTCAAATCAGCATCATTCAACCGAGAAAAATCGTCAAGAGTATGATCTACGAATGGCTCAATTGCGTGTAGGTTTAGCTGGGAATTTAGCAAAGTTTCCACTGTCTACAAAAAATGGCGAACCAGTATTAGGTAAAGATATCCCTTATGGCGATCAGCCAACAGGCTACGCGCTAGATCCTGCCGATACCATTAATTATGTGTCAAAGCATGATAATCAAACCTTGTGGGATAATAGTCAATATCGATTACCTTTTGATGTTTCTACAGACGATCGCGTTAGAATGCACATGCAAAGTTTGTCGTTCACTTTGTTCGCTCAAGGCATTCCTTTTTTACATATGGGCTCAGAATTTATGCGCTCAAAATCTTTCCTAAGAGACAGTTATGACTATGGTGATTGGTTTAATCGAGTAGATTTTAGCAAACACAATAATTACTACAATGTTGGCTTGCCGCCAGCAGATAAAGATCAAGATAACTGGCCATTAATTAAAACCGTATTAAAAGGTCACCAAGGGCGTGATCACGTTCAGGCTAAACATATTGAGTTTAGCGCTAAAATATTTGAAGAAATGCTCGCACTGCGGATGAGTTCGCCATTATTTAGACTAACCACAGCAGAAGCGATTATTGAAAAAGTCAGTTTCTTAAATAATGATAATAAGCAACTAGGTTTAGTAGTGATGAAACTTGATGATACCCAAGGGCAGGTGATTGATGAGTATGTTGATAGCTTAATAGTGCTTTTTAATATGAGTACTAAAACGCAAACATTTGCTTATGAACAAGCGAGCGAATATCAATTGCATCCTATTCAACAATTCAGTGCTGATACGGTAGTGAAACAAAGTAAAGCCGATGAAAAAGGCTTTACTGTGCCCGCATTATCGAGTGTGGTTTTTGTTATGTACTAATTGGCTGTTGGGTTTGAAAACCACTGTAAACAGATAATCAATCTCAGTATTCTTTACTGCTAAAACGTAGCCGCAACAACTGTATTAACATACGGCTACGTGTAATCTATTCATTGTTTATTCCGTGTATTATTAAGCCGCTACTCACTAAAAACGCCAAGGCTATCAAGTAAGGCCAGTAAAGCCATAGATAATCCTGAAATAGTAACCAACCAGTAAAAAATACAACCTAATACTTGGTCAAATTTAGTGGTATTTTCATATAATACTGTTGCATTAGCATAGATAAATGAAAACTTACTATTTTCCATTTTTTTTGTCCAAGAACGGGGGAAGGCAAAGGCTTGAGCAACATTAATTATATCCCAACCGCTAACATACTCGACCCCGAGTAGATCTTTAGTTTTGGGGTTCTTTCGTAATTTCCGTACAGTGATTTGACCAAAAGCAACATAAAAAACACCAGATGCAATGGAGGCTAGAATTAAAAGAGCAACCCACATTTCCCGATCACTCATAATTTATTAACCTGTTTCATTATAAAGTCATATATACCTCTTGCATCTTTCTTAACTATGTTGTTCACTGTAATAGAAGTTACCGCAGCCGTACCTGCCACAGCCAAACCACCGACAATTAAACCAACCCAACCTACAGGTGTTGCTACCATTAAAAAGGTTAGTGCTGCTCCGCCAGCATTGACAACGCCAATACCAGCAGTTGCACTAGCCGCAAAACTACTCGATTCAATGAACATGTCTCGCTCCCAATTAGCGCCTGCTTTGTAACTATTATGAATATTGCCAAACTAAGTTTAGTAATAGTCACCGAGCGTGTTTTGAAAGTTTCCGTTAAAAAACCTTAACAGACAAGCAGCCTTTATATATCAAACCTCTACTCCGGAAATGCACCTATATATTTTAAAACTACCAAAAAGATCATAGCACTTCCTGACACCAACCATAACCAAAAAAATAAAGCACCTAAAAAGCGATCTAACTTATTTGTATGTTTAAGTATCAGGCTTGAGTTTGCATACATAAAAGCTAGAGGGCTATTCTCAAACTTCTTATTCCATGAAGTTGGTAATGCTAATGCTTTAGCAACATTTAAAATATCCCAACCACTTGCTAATTCACTACCGAGTGCGTTTTTAGTTTTAGGGTTTTTTCTAAGTTTTCGTACTGTAACTTGACCAAAAACCACATACATTATTGCGCAAAGAATACACCCAGAGAGACTAAGAGCAAAAATAATTTGTTCTATACCCATTAGAAATTAATCCATTTCATAATGTCATCATACAGTCTACCGCTATTATTTTTTGTGTAATCATTAACCCCTATTGAAGCTGCCGCTGCAGTTCCAGCAACAGCTAAACCACCGACAATAAGTCCCATCCAACCAGCAGGCGTTGCAAAAATTAAAATAGCTAAACCTGCATCTACCACCAAAGATCCAGCAACAGCACTAGCTGCAAAACTACTCGATTCAATAAACATTTCTCGCTCCCAATTTGCGCCTGCTTTATAACTATTATGAATATTGCCAACTCGGCCACCAAAGTCGAGAATAGTCAGTCCATTTCCCAGAACTTTGGCATATTTAGTAAATTTTACAATATTATCTGCTTGTACTGGATTAATTAGGTCTAGCTTAGCTACGCTCCGGCTGCTTCTGGCAATATTAGTTCCTCTTTTAAAGTTGGTCATGGGCGTGCCACGACTTGACCTAACTTGGCTAGTTATTGCCTTAACTTCTAACCTAAATTTACGTTGCATTTTGTCAAAAGCAATTTTTGCCTTTTGTTTTGCTGTTGCTTTTGTGGGGGAGTTTGTCATTGATGCTTGACGATATTCCATTAGCGCTTTTTGATAGTCTTTTACCGCTCCAACAAAATCACCTATCCTGTTAGCGTAAACGCTAGTTGATGCCCCCATTAAGCCAACATTAAATTCCTTTAATTTAGCAGAGATAGCAGAAAGCGCTATAAGATTATCCCCACCAAAAGATAAAGACAAATCTGTAAGGTTCTTTGACGTTGCTGGGTTAGATAGCTTTGCTAATGTTGTGGCGCCGAAAGTGGAGTGACCATTTTTCAATAAATAGGGTTTATTTGCTATGATCATCTCTGGGTTCGGGCATGTGAGAGACAAAGCTTGCTCAATATCAATGCCACATTCATTTTTAAATGCATTGCCACTGAAATTTCGATTACATAGAATTATTTCATTCATTCTTTTAAGTTCCTTTTTAAAGTTTAAATTGTACTCTAAACGTCGATTTAGAGGTTCAATAATTGAGTATTTAGCTCTTGTCTAACCATGAGAGATAAATGCTCGGTTGAACAGAGCCGCTAAGTACAGTCTATATGGTTTTTATTTTTTGATGGGTCACAGCGACAGGAAGGTTTTAACTAAAAACTGCATTTACAATAGCTTCCTTACTATTTTTACTCATCTGAACGACAGTAGTTTACTACATTCCTCGCTTTTTTCAATGCATGATTACTTACTTACTAGTCTAATCTAACTCATTCGAAACCAGTGAAGTCTTCAAAAAAAAGAGGCTTTCTGCTCTATGTGTAAAGCTATAAAGACTCTATGTCTAACGCACTGAGAACTTCGAGTTATTATTGATCTATCCTGTTATTATGTAGAGCTAGTTAGGTGTAAAAAATAACCTTTGCCTGCAAATGTTAACTGGTAAGTGCTTTCATTCGTACTGCAGCTAACGGGATTTTTTTCTAACAAGCCTTTGTCTATTAAGAGCGTTAACATATTGCTAGATAACTTGGTTAATTTAGCTTTGGCAGTAATTTCCATTTTAGTGGCTACGCCTTTAAACGAATACAAGGCTTGAATAATAGCGGCTTCTGCTTCAGAAATTGATGGAAGTTGACCACTATAGGGAGGGTATTGATCATGAATAAATTTACCATGGATTGTTTTATATGACGCTTGCATGGCTTGGATGTCGTCTTCTTTATCACCGGTTAGTTTAAAGGTATGGAACACGCCTGTTTCTTTACTCAGGTAATCTACCTTGGCAAGAAAAATAGGTAATTCACAACCTTGAGCGACATGATAAAACCCTGTTTTCCATTTTTTAACTGCGCCACGAGTGCCTTCAGGGGTAAATAAGAAAAAAACACGATTGCCTTTTTGTGAATCAATAAAGGCTTTTATTTGTTCTACTTGGCCTTGTCCTTTTGATGATCTATCTATTGGCATTGCACCTAACCACATTAACCAAGTACCCAAAACAGGTACTTTGCACATACTGTCTTTGATAGAAAAGTAAATTTTTACATCTTGTATTATGGCTGCGCCAAGCGCATAGACGAAATCCCAATTTGACGTATGTGGAGCTGCAATAGCAATGCCAGCCCCTTCGGGAGGATGTTTGCATACTTTCCAGCCAGCTACTTTGAACCAGAAGGTAAATAATGATTTTAAAAAATATTTAGTAAATAGGCCGTCAAAGATGGTTTTTTCGCGAATAGAGAGCGTTTTTTTAGTCATTAATCACATCGAAAAAAGATGTATTGAAAAGATAATTGAGATTATAGCATAACAATTTGGGCAATCTAGATATTCGATATCAAGAAACAGTATGCTATATGTTCCTATTTTTATTTTGTATAGATCGTCATTGAGGTTGAAATCACAATTAATAGCACCATATTTATTTTCCTTATCCTTGACTGTTTTTATTCATAACCCTTAAAGGAAAAACATGACCAATGCATTAAATACTAACGCCATAGAAACTCATGCTTCAGAGAACTATGCGTTAGAAATAAATACGCTAGAAAAAACTTACAAAGGCGGCTTTCAAGCGTTAAAAGGTATTGATTTAACTGTAAAACAAGGTGACTTTTTTGCGTTACTTGGTCCTAATGGTGCAGGTAAATCTACCACAATCGGCGTGATAACCTCATTAGTTAATAAATCAGCAGGTAAAGTAAAAGTATTTGGATATGATATTGACACTGATTTAGAAAAGGCAAAATCATTTATTGGTTTAGTGCCTCAAGAATTTAATTTTAATCAGTTTGAACCGTTAATGAATATTTTAGTTAATCAAGCAGGTTATTATGGTGTTACTCGAAAAGTCGCTATTGAACGCGCTGAGAAATACTTAAAACAGTTAGAGCTATGGGATAAACGCAATGCGCCAGCACGTGAGTTGTCTGGTGGTATGAAACGTCGTTTAATGATTGCTCGTGCTTTAATGCATGAGCCACAAATGTTGATATTAGATGAGCCAACCGCAGGTGTTGATATAGAAATTCGTCGTGGCATGTGGGATTTTTTACGTGAATTGAATAAGCAAGGTATTACCATTATTTTAACTACTCATTACTTAGAAGAAGCTGAAACCCTGTGTCGTAATATTGCTATTATAGATGGTGGTGAAATTGTTGAGAATACTAGCATGAAAGGGTTGTTAGCACAGCTAGATGGTGAAACCTTTGTTTTAGATTTATCACCACATCACAATGACATCACCTTAGATGATATTAGCTCTCGCATGATTGATGATCATACTTTAGAAATTGATTTACAGAAGCCACAAAATTTAAATACCGTTTTTGAAAAACTGTCTGCACAGCATGTTGAGGTATTAAGCATGCGTAATAAAAGTAACCGTCTAGAAGCGCTTTTTGTTAATTTAATAGAGCATAACGTTTCTAGAAAGAAGGCTAAATAATATGAATAACTCAATCGCCTTAAAAAGTATTTTAAATAAAGAAATTCATAGGTTTATGCGTATTTGGGTGCAAACTTTAGTACCACCTGCAATTACTATTAGTTTATATTTTGTCATATTTGGTTCGCTTATAGGGTCTCGTATTGGTGAAATGGGAGGCTTTGACTATATGTCATTTATTGTACCAGGACTAATTATGATGAGTGTTATCACTAACTCATATTCTAATGTAGCTTCTTCCTTTTTTAGTGCTAAATGGCAACGTAATGTTGAAGAAATGCTGGTAGCACCTGTGCCTAATTGGGTAATTGTTGCTGGCTATGTTGGCGGCGGCATGGCGCGTGGCATGTTAGTTGGCTTAATTGTTACCCTAGTATCGTTATTTTTTGTTGATATTCAAATACATAATGTGTGGGTAATTATTACAACGGTTTCGTTAACCTCAGCAACTTTTGCTTTAGGTGGATTAATTAATGCCATTTTTGCTCGCTCATTTGATGATATTTCCATTATTCCCACTTTCATCTTAACGCCTTTAACCTACCTTGGTGGTGTTTTTTACTCTATCACTTTATTGCCTGAATTCTGGCAAGGAGTTTCTCAAATTAATCCAATTGTGTATATGGTAAATGCTTTTCGTTATGGATTTTTAGGTATTTCAGACGTTAATATAATGACAGCTTTTGTTGTTATAGGTTTTTTTATTATTACTTTATTTACGCTTGCGATGGTTTTGATCAGCAAAGGAATAGGCCTCAGAAGTTAATACAAGGTGTCAGAATAGTTAATTGATATGAATACAAAGCCTAAAGCAAATATAAACATGAATAAGCCTGTCGGTGACTCTAAGGTTATTATTACTAACCAAACTGGTATACATGAAAAGCTTGATGAAGTAGTACAGAAGCATTTAGCACATCCTTTTCAAAAGCCTTATCAAGCGCATACACAAAAAGCCTTTGATGAGGTAAACAAACTTGTTCAAGCATTTATTACCAATAATCCTAACGGTAATATCATTCTTGACTCTTGTTGTGGTGTTGGTCAGAGTACACGTTTACTGGCAAAATTAAATCCTGATGCACTGGTTATCGGGGTAGATAAATCAGCAAGTCGTATTGAACGTAATGTTGAAGGCTTTGATTTAAAAAATGGCTACCAAGCGAATAATTTTCACTTAGTTCGTGCCGATTTAAATGATTTTTATCGTTTAGTAAAAGCTGCTAATTGGCCCATTATAAAGCATTATATTTTATATCCTAATCCTTGGCCAAAATCAAAACACTTGCAGCGTCGTTGGCATGGTAGTGCGGTGTTTCCTACGTTAATTACATTAGGTGAACAACTGATTTTACGCAGTAATTGGCAATTATATTTATTAGAGTTTCAGCAAGCCGCTAAACAGGTCAACCTTATGGGGCATCTGTCAGAACTATCAGTTAATGCTCAACCATTAACGCCTTTCGAGGCTAAATATCAAGCGAGTGGTCAAGCGTGCTGGCAATTAATGTTCATCCGTTAAGTATTGGTTAATTTTTATCACGTTTCATGTGTTATTCAAAAATACTATTTTATCGTTTTTTTCGCCACTGTATATGCTGAAAATACAGTGTGATTTTTAAATATCCCTTTAAATCAATTGTTTATTTTTTTGGTACAACAATTGATTGTATTTGATATAAATTAAATCTATTAAAAGGAAATCATGATGAAAGCCATGAAAAATAAAATTTTGATGATAATAACTGCGGTAGCTTTATGTATAGAGGCAGGTTTAATTTACGTTAGTTCATTTATAATTTAGCTTTGAGTATGACGACTTTATTTATTATTACAGGATTATTACCACTATTTTTAGTTAAAATAGGAGACATTCTAGTCATTTTTTATTACAGTTGACCGCTTAAATTTTTAACCTTTTAATGAATTAGTATGATTACGCCCAAGCGTTTTGCCCGAGCAACCCCTGAAGCTTTACATAGAATTTTTACGCTAGCTGAATCTCCTGAGTCAACGTTAGGGCGTATCGAACAAGAAATTTCTCAAAACCTGCTTGGTTTTCTGAATAATCATATTGTTGCGAGTAAAAATGCGTTAACTGATATTGAACAAGACTTTATTTGCCCACGTATACCCGAACAACCTGAATTCGTTTCTGATCACATGCACCATTTGTTAGACAAATTAGTCTCACAATCAGTTCATACTGCTAGCCCAAGTTTTATCGGGCATATGACATCGGCTTTACCTGCTTTTATCTTACCTTTATCTAAGTTAATGGTTGGCCTGAATCAGAACTTAGTAAAAGTAGAAACGTCAAAAGCATTTACTCCGTTAGAGCGTCAAGTGCTGGGTATGATGCATAATTTAGTGTATCAAGAAAATGATAACTTTTATCAAACATGGATGCATAGCGCTCAACACTCTTTAGGCGCATTTTGCTCTGGTGGTACTGTGGCTAATATCACTGCTTTGTGGGTTGCCCGTAATAAGTTATTGAAAGCTCAAGGAAGCTTTAAAGGTATTAGCCGCGCAGGTTTGTTTGCCGCTTTAAATCATTATGGTTACCAAGGTTTGGTTATACTTGTATCAGAACGTGGGCATTACTCATTGAAGAAGTCGGCAGATATTCTTGGTATTGGGCAAGACAGTGTTATTGCAATTGAAACAGATGAAAATAATAAAGTAGATTGTCAATTACTGGCTAAAAAGTGCCAGCAGTTGCAAGATAATAATATTAAAATTTTATCAATTGTCGGTATTGCAGGTACAACTGAAACGGGTAACGTTGATCCGTTAGATGAGATGGCTGATATTGCAGCACAATATCAAACGCATTTTCATGTGGATGCTGCGTGGGGAGGAGCCACTTTATTCTCTAATAAACACAGAGGCATACTTGCTGGAATTGAACGCGCTGATTCTGTGACTATTGATGCACACAAACAAATGTATGTGCCTATGGGGGCAGGTGTAGTGCTATTTAAAGATCCATCTTCTGTTGCAGACATTGAACACCATGCAGAGTATATTTTACGTAAAGGATCCAAAGATTTAGGTAGTCATACCTTGGAGGGATCTCGCCCCGGAATGGCAATGCTTGTGTATGCTAGCTTACATATTATTAGCCGTCCAGGTTATGAAATGTTGATTAATCAATCGATTGAAAAAGCAGAGTATTTTGCTGATATCATTAAGCAGCATGAAGAGTTTGAGTTGATCACAAAACCTGAATTATGCTTATTAACATATAGGTTTGTACCCAAAGCTGTTCAAGCGCTACTTGCTGAGTGTCAATTAAACGGTGATGACGAGCAGCAAACTGAGCTTAATTTAATTCTGGGTAAATTAACTAAATTCATACAAAAGCGTCAACGTGAAGTTGGTCGTTCATTTGTTTCACGTACGCGCATTAAAGTAGCACGCTATGGTGGCGAAAAAATGATTGTATTTAGAGTGGTGCTAGCGAACCCATTAACAAGCAAAAGAAATTTACATGATATTCTTGCCGAGCAATGTTTGTTAGCCCAAGAAAGTGAAACTTTTTTACCAGAATTATTGAATATGGCTAAAATCAGTTAAACCTTGCAATGCCGGCGGAGATCAAATATGAGGTTAAATACTTTATAGCAGTATGTAAGCAGCTGAAATTGATAAGTGGTTTCGGTATTGTAGTATGGCAAAAGGGTTATACAATAACACCTTAGATGGTTCATGCTTAAGCACTTACATCTATATGTAAATGCTTAAGGTATTTATAGACTAACGGGCAAATTATCAATTAATCTTGCTTTACCTAAATAGGCTGCAGCTAAAATAACGATATCCTTATCGTTTGGCATTGCTGGCGCTAATGTTTTTGCATGGCATAAATTAATGTAATCAGTTTTTAAGCCCGCATTGTCGAGTTTTTCACTCGCTTGCATCACAAGGGCCGCATAGTCTCTTGCTTCATGACTAGTACGTAATTGTTCACTTAACCACTGCAACGTTTTATATAATGTAGGGGCAATGGCTAACTCTTCAGGTGTTAGGTAGCCATTGCGTGAACTCATTGCTAAACCTGATTTTTCTCGAATTATTTCTACTGGAATAATTTCAACAGGCATAGACAAATCGTCAACCATGGTTTGAATAACTTGTAATTGTTGGTAATCTTTTGAGCCAAAACAAGCGACATCTGGTTGTACTAAATTGAATAGTTTACAAACAACGGTTGCTACCCCACGAAAATGCCCCGGCCGAGTAGCACCACAATACAAACTTGAAATATTAGGCACTTCTACATAACTATTGTCACCAAAGCCCTTCGGGTAGATAACCGCGGAGGTTGGTGTAAAGAGAAGATCTGTGTCTACTTGCATTAGGCTAGCTTTATCTTGTGCTAAGGTGCGAGGATAATTATCAATATCCTCACTTAATCCAAATTGCATAGGATTAACAAAAATACTCACAATAACTTTATCAGCATGACGATGTGCCGCTTTGACTAACGCTAAATGTCCATCATGCAAATTACCCATGGTAGGTACAAAAGCAATGGTTAAACCTTGCATTTTCCAAGCTTTAACTTGATCACGTAAATCTTTTATATTTTCAACTGTGTTCATATTTATCTCTTTAATCGCAAATGAATATAACGTTGGGGGAGGTATCCCTTCATTTACGATTGTTTATCTTTGATATTTAAACGGCAATTATAGACGCAAAACTATTTAAATATATGTTCTTCGCCAGGGAAGTTTCCATTAGAAACTTCACTGATATAAAGCTCAATCGCTTTTTTAATATCACCTGTTTCTTTAATAAAGTTACGAGAGAATTTTGGCATATAGCTACACGAAATACCTAGAGCATCGTGCATTACTAAGATTTGTCCGTCAGTATCTTTGCCTGCACCAATACCAATAGTAGGAATGCTAACTGCTTCAGATATTGCTTTACCTAGCGGAGCAGGAATACACTCCAACACGAGTAATTGCGCTCCCGCAGCTTCTAGTATTTGGGCGTCATTTATCATTTTTTGCGCCTGAATATCATCGCGGCCTTGTACTTTAAAACCACCAAAAACATTAACTGACTGTGGCGTTAAGCCTAAATGCGCGCAAACAGGAATACCGCGTTCAACGAGTGATTTAATAGTATCAGCTAACCAAGCGCCACCTTCCATTTTTATCATGCTTGCGCCAGCTTGCATCAATTTTGTAGCATTAATTAAGGCTTGCTCTTTTGTGGCATACGTCATAAAAGACATATCACCAATAATTAACGTGTTTTCAACACCTCGGCGTACACACTGAGTGTGATAAACCATGTCATTAATTGTTACAGGTAGGGTATCATCTTGGCCTTGCAGAACCATCCCTAATGAATCGCCAATTAAAATAGCGTGAATGCCTGCTTGATCGAATAGCTTAGCAAAACTTGCATCATAAGCCGTGATTGTTGAAATTTTTTCACCTTGTTGTTTCATTTTTAACAAAGTAGATGTGGTTATTTTAGACATACAGTTCTCAATTCTCTTGTTGAGTTAATTTATTGAGGGTATTACTTGAGTAATTACTCAGTTAAGCTACTTTGGCATAAATCTTTTTTAACTGCAATATACAGCTTGGCTTAGATTGCTTTAGCTTAGCTTTACCATTGAATTTATGGCTATATTTTGGCTTAATTCCGTTATACTTTCACCATTAGGAAGTATTAATTCTGGCGCAATTTCTGCCAGAGGTAGTAGCACAAACTCGCGCTCACTCATGCCATAATGAGGTATGGTTAAACGGTCAGTATTGATAATTTCATTGCCAAACAGAATAATATCAAGATCCAAAATACGGGCACCCCATCTGTTTTCTTTGCGTACTCTTCCTGCATTATTTTCAATAGATTGCAGAGCGTTTAATAATTCAATGGCACTGAGTGCGGTTTCTAGTGCTAAAACTGCATTGATATAATGATTTTGATCTTGAGGCCCCATCGGTTTACTAAGATATAAAGATGACACTGACAGTAGTCGGCTTTTGGGGATTATTCCTATTTTTTCAATCGCTTTTTCTATTTGCTTGATAGGCTTAGATAAATTGCTACCTAAGCCAATATAGGCAGTTATGGGAGATGAAATCATGTGAGCTAGGATTCAACTGTAGGCTTAATTGTTGGTTTGCGGCGTTTTCTTGGTGTGCGACGTTTAGAGCCCGGAACACTTTTAACTCCCTTCACCATTTGCTGTTGGGCATCATGAGATATATCTTGAAAATCAGTCCACCATTTAGCTAATTCTGCTAACTGAGTGTTTTCTGTTTCTATTTGGGCACGTAATAGTAAAAAGTCATAACCTGCTCTAAATTTTGGATGTTCAAATGTTTTAAATGCTTTTTTCCCTTCGCGTCGAACTAACTTTTCTTGTAAAATCCAGATATCCTTCATAACACTTTGAAAACGTTTAGGAATAGAAATACTACGTTGTTGCTCTGGCATTATTTCACTTAAAGCAGCGAAAAACGCGTCCTGAGGTGACATTTGGTTATGAAGGTTTATTTGTTTAATATAGTGTTGTAATGGATACCAAAGCATAGCCGCAAATAAAAATGCTGGTGTAATGCGTTGTTTATTGTTGATGCGTTTATCAGTATTAGTCATGGCTTGAATAATAAAGCGCTCTAGTAATTCGTCACCATTTGGCTCATTTTTCTCAGTTGCATTTAACTTAGGTAAATTTTGATCTACTGCAGGGAAAAAATAACTAAATAGGTTGTATTCACGTAACTGATGATAGTTTGCTACGGCCTTGCCTGAGATGAACATCTTCAAAAACTCTTCAAACATGCGTGCTGCAGGAATATTAGCCATCAGAGGCGATAATTCGCTGATAGGTTTACGTGTTTCAACGGCTATTTCCATGTCTAGTTTTGTTGCAAACCGAATAGCGCGTAACATACGCACGGGATCTTCTCTGTAACGGGTTTCAGGATCGCCAATGAGACGAATGACTTTATCTTTTACGTCTTGAACACCGTTGGCGAAGTCAAAAATTTTAAAATCTTTGGATGAATAATAAAGGGCATTAATCGTAAAGTCGCGTCGTTCTGCATCTTCATCAATAGTTCCGTAAATGTTGTCGCGCAATAGCATTCCATCTTCACTTTGCTTAGATGTTTTTGTACAGCTCTTTTCTTTTTCGCTGGCGCTATCATGGTGACCACGAAATGTAGCAACTTCAATAATTTCACGGCCAAAAACAATGTGTGCAAGACGAAAACGTCGGCCAATTAAACGGCAATTTCTAAATAAAGCCTTAATCTCATCGGGAGTTGCATTCGTTGCAATGTCAAAATCTTTGGGCTTTTGGCCAAGTAAAATATCGCGTACACCACCGCCCACGAGATAAGCATCAAAGCCACCTTTATTAAGGCGATATAATACTTTAAGTGCGTTTGGGCTGATTAACTGGCGAGATACTGGATGCTGATCACGCGTGAGTACTATTGGCTCTTTAAGTGTAGTGACATGGTTGTTATTGATTGCTTTTTTACTGGTATTTTTAGTAAAAACTCTTTTGCATAAATTAATGACGCGTTTGATAATCGCTGACCTTTTTTTGATAGTAGGAAGTATTATAAAAATTATTTGGGTAATTTAGGTGTAATGATATAACAAACAAGTAAAAAAGAGAATGAAAAAGCAGCGAGTTTTTACAGCTTGCTGCCTTGTAGGGAGGTAATTTTAATGAAAAAAATTTACCAAGGTAAAACTTCGCCGTTTGAATGTTTAAACACACCCGTTTCTTGCATGGTCAGGTCATCTACTAACGAGATTAATTTTTGCGCTGCCTCTTCAGCACTAATGTCGCCGTTACTTATGCTGCCAGCAGTGTTGACCATATCAGTTTGTACATACCCTGGATGATAGATACCAATGGCAATTTGATCGGCGGCTAAGTCTTTTGCTAATGACATTGCGCCAATATTAAGTGCTGCTTTCGACATTCTGTAGCCATAGCGTCCACCAGAAGTATTGTCAGTGATAGACCCCATTCTTGAGGTGATAAAAGCAACTTTACTCCCCGTATGCAAGTGAGATAAAAGCGCTTGCGTTAATGAAAGTGGTGCGAGGGCATTAACTGAAAACTGTTCCTTAATGGTTGTTTGATTAAATTCTGATAAGCTTTCATCTCTTAAAATACCAGCATTATTAATCAGTATATCAATGTCAACATTAGCCAATGCTAACTTTGCCTGAGAAATTCCTGCTTCGCTTGCAATATCAATATTTTCAATTACCTGTACGTCTAATTCATTAAGCTGCGGTGAACTTTTTCGACATAAAGCATAGACAATATCTCCTCGATCTTTACAAATTTTAGCCATAGCAAACCCTATACCACGGTTTGCTCCTGTAATTACAATTGTTTTAGACATAATAGATCCTTTTACCTCATTAAATTAATCTTATTCTCGCCACTAGTGAGTTACTTAGGACGCAAAATTTCAAAGGGTTTATCGATGGTGGCATATTCTCCACCCCCAAGACGAGATAAGGGAGAAATCTTATCAGCGTGCACTTTTATTCTTTGTTTGTTGTCAATGTCTGCCACTTTATCATTGATATACACTTGTTTAACTTCAACAAAAATTAAACTTTGGGGTACATCGCCGAGCTCCTTAATTTCATAAAGTTCACAACCATAAGCTATATCGCATTGTGCTATTCTTGGAAGCGAAAAGCCTACGAACTCGGTGGTGGCTATCTTTGCTTCAGTCAGTTCTGATTCGCCATGGGCTAATGTTTGAGAAGTTTGGGTGACTAATGCAGCGTGCTGTGCTGAAGTAATATGGATCACGACTTGTTTATTGTTAATAATATTTACTAGTGTATCTTTGCTATCCCCATTTGGTTTCTTTCCTACCGATAACATTAATATAGGTGGTGCACTCGATACGGCGGTAAAATACGAAAAAGGAGCTAGATTAAATGAGCTGTTACCTGAATCGGTTAAAGCCCAAGCAATAGGGCGGGGGATGATAGTTTGCGTCATTAAATGATAACGTTGATTTGGAGAAAATTCAGCAATATTTAAATTCATAGTTAATCTCTATAGGTCGGTTCTTTAGTGATGCACTTTAGGTGATTTATATTACCTAAAGTGCATGTGAGATATTTATTTCTTTTTGTTTAGGTACTTTTTCTCTATTCCAATGCTTAATAGCCCAATTAATAATAGTGTCAACGGGTTCATGTAATAAATTAGCAGCAGGCGCTTGGCCTAAAAAGACCAACGCAGCAAATAATGTGGCTTGTGGGTTAGTGTTATCTACGCAAGGCGCATTATTTTGTTTGCTGAGTTTATAACCTAGCTCAGTCGTAGCCAAAGGTATATGTCCGTATACAGGAGGTTTTTGATTAAGTGTTTTAAATAATGTTAATTGCCTGGCTGTTGGTTCGAGCAAGTCACAGCCACGAATTATATGGGTTATATTTTGGTAAATATCATCATGAACAACAGCTAATTGATAGGCAAACAGCCCATCTTTTCGGTGAATAATAAAATCTTCTTCAGCTAAAGCTTTATCACAATTGACATGCCCTTGAAAAACATCATCAAATTGATATAAACCAAACTGGTTAACGAGCCTAGTCGCGCTATTTTTTTCTGGGTTAGCTAATGTGCGACAGTGACCTTGATAAATACCACCGAGTGCTTTGATTTCTGCGCGTGTGCATTGACAATAATAACTGAGTTTTTTTTGCTTTAATTCATTAAGTATATAATGGTAGTAATCAGACTGTTGGCTTTGATAAAGAACTGGTTCATCCCAATGCAGGCCAAATGCATCAAGGGTTTTTAAAATTGCAGCACTAGCGCCTGCTTGTTCACGAGGAGGATCTATATCCTCAATACGAACTAACCATTTACCTTCTTTACCTTGGGCGTCAATTGTCGATTTAGCATCTAAAAAACTAGCCAATGCGGTAATTAATGAACCAAAGTGAAGTAAACCTGAAGGTGAAGGAGCGAAACGACCACGATAACTATCTTGCGATGATAAGGCTGGTCGTTCGGAATATAGAATATCTTGTTGCGGCGTTTGCACAATTTGCACAAAGAGCGATTTAGCCCGCCATTTGACGTTCTTTTATTTCTGCTAATGTTTTGCATTCAATACAAAGGTCAGCGGTTGGTCTTGCTTCTAAACGGCGAATACCAATTTCGATGCCACAAGAATCACAGAAGCCAAATTCATCATCTTCAATTAATTGCAACGTTTTTTCTATTTTCTTGATTAATTTACGTTCTCTATCACGGGTACGTAATTCAAGACTGAATTCTTCCTCTTGAGCAGCTCTATCAACAGGATCAGGAAAATTAGCGGCTTCATCTTGCATATGGGTTACTGTACGGTCAACCTCTTGACGAAGCTGTATACGCCATGCATCTAGAATTTTCTTAAAGTGTTCTTGTTGGGGTTCACCCATGTATTCTTCACCAGCTTTTTCTTGATATGGCTCTACGCCTGCTAATGCTAAAATACCTAATGTTCTATGTTTACTTGTTGGCATGCTGAATCTCCTAATACTACAAATATCAAGGTTGTTTGGTAATGACACCAGTTAACAATTTTGCCTTGGTTGTAATTGCCAATATCAACTATGTAACTTACTTAATATTACTTAATATAGATATAGACCTAAAATATCAGGACTATATTGTATCACACTTAATGAAAATCAATGTTTTCACCTAATAAAATAAAAAATAAAAACATTAGTCTTTTATATCAATATCTTATCAATATAGAAATACGCTATATTCGACTTATTGATACCAGTCTTTTTTATTGAGCAAGCTTTTTTAGCAAGTTTAGGGTGTGTTAGTCAATCATTATTCGGTCCCAAGTATAAATATAACCTTGATTCAAGCAACTTAACTGTTAGTTAATATAGATATTGTTTATTTTTTAGTTAATTAAACTATCACTTTATTTTTAGTGGTGTTATAATCTCGCGCCCATTAACTTTGAGTGGTTCACTTTTTGTAGAAGTTTAATGTAGGTGGGAAGTCTTTTTAAGGCAGTGACGGGTCAAATTTCTGGCCTTGAATTTTAATTTATCTTAATGATTTATATTTATTTTCCTGTTGATAAGGAATAAATAGTTAAAAGATAACAGCGGAGCAAAAATCAATGATCCAAATGCAATCACAGCTGAATGTTGCTGATAACAGTGGCGCTAAGCGTGTTCAATGTATAAAGGTTCTTGGTGGCTCGCACCGTCGCTATGCACGCATTGGTGATATCATCAAAGTTGCCGTAAAGGAAGCAAGTCCTCGCGGTAAAGTAAAAAAAGGTGATGTTCACACTGCGGTAGTGGTGCGCACTAAGAAAGGTGTTCGTCGTTCAGATGGTTCTGCTATCCGTTTTGATGAAAACGCGGCTGTAATGTTAAATGCTAACTTACAACCAATTGGTACTCGTATTTTTGGGCCTGTGACACGTGAACTTCGTAATGAAAAATTTATGAAGATCGTATCATTAGCACCAGAAGTACTATAAGGAGTCACGATAATGGCATCTAAGATTCGTCGTGATGATGAAGTAGTTATACTTGCTGGTAAAGACAAGGGCAAAACAGGTAAAGTGACCAAAGTTCTTGTTGAAAGCGGTAAAGTATTCGTAGAAGGCGTTAACTTAATCAAAAAACATACTAAGCCTGTACCTCAGTTACAGCAGCCTGGTGGAATAGTTGAGAAAGAAGCACCTTTACAAGTATCTAACGTAGCAATCCTTAATCCTAAAACGGGTAAGGCTGATCGCGTTGGTTTTAGATTTGAAGACGGTAAAAAAGTACGTTTCTTTAAATCTAATAACGAATTAATTTAATTGGAGTAAACGATGGCGAAACTGCATGATTTTTACAAAGATACAGTTGTAAGCGATTTGCAAAAGCAATTCGGTTATAAAAGTGTCATGCAAGTCCCTCGGATTGAAAAGATCACCCTGAATATGGGTGTTGGTGAAGCTATTGCCGATAAAAAGGTATTAGAACACGCCACGAATGATCTTACTGCAATCTCAGGTCAAAAGCCGGTCACGACAGTAGCACGCAAATCAGTTGCGGGCTTCAAAATTCGTGAAGGCTATCCTATTGGTACAAAAGTAACTCTACGCGGCGAGCGTATGTGGGAATTTTTAGAGCGTTTAATCTCTATTTCAATTCCTCGTATTCGTGACTTCCGTGGCTTAAACCCTAAGTCATTTGATGGTCGTGGAAACTACAGCATGGGCGTTCGTGAGCAAATCATCTTCCCTGAAATCGATTATGATAAAATCGATAAAATTCGCGGATTAGATATCACTATTACTACTAGCGCGAAAGATAATGAGGAAGGACATGCACTATTGTCTGCCTTCAATTTCCCGTTCAAGAAGAAGGTGTAGAGTTATGGCTAAATCGTCAATGAAAGCTCGTGAAGCTAAACGTACAAAACTAGTAGCTCAGTACGCTGAAAAGCGTCGTGCGTTAAAAGAAATCATCTCAAGTGTCGATTCTTCTGAAGAAGATCGTTGGGATGCGGTATTGAAACTTCAAAGTTTACCACGTGATTCATCAAGTAGCCGTCAACGTAACCGTTGTAATGTTACTGGTCGTCCACATGGTTACTTACGTAAATTCGGCTTAAGCCGTATTAAGTTGCGTGAAGCAACTATGCGTGGTGAAGTTCCAGGTCTTAAGAAAGCTAGTTGGTAATTCACGGGAGTAAATGGTTATGATGACTGATCCTATCGCGGACATGTTTACACGCATCCGCAACGGTCAATCTGCAGCAAAAGCTGCAGTAAAAATGCCATCTTCAAAAGTTAAAGTTGCAATTGCTAACTTGCTTAAAGAAGAAGGTTATATTTCAGATTATTCAGTATCAGGTGATGTAAAACCTGAGCTAGCTGTAACGTTGAAATATTTTGAAGGTAAAGAAGTAATTGAAGTGATCAAACGTGTTTCACGTCCTGGTCTTCGTGTATACAAAAGCTGTGATGAACTTCCTAAAGTTCTTGCAGGTATGGGTATTGCGATTGTTTCAACTTCTAAAGGTTTGATGACGGATCGCGCCGCTCGCTCTGCGGGTATTGGTGGTGAGATCTTAGGTTTCGTAGAGTAAGGAGAGAATTATGTCTCGTGTTGCAAAAGCACCAGTCGTTGTTCCTGCTGACGTTACGGTAACGTTATCAGGTCAAGACATTAAAGTTAAAGGTCCAGTAGGTGAATTATCACGTACGATCCACAGTTTTGTTTCGGTTTCTCATGAAGGCGACCAAATCATTACTAATATCGCATGCGATAATAGCAAAGCATGGGCTCAAGCCGGTACTGCACGCGCTTTAATCAATAATATGGTTGAAGGTGTAAGTAAAGGTTTTGAAAAGAAATTAGTTTTACAGGGTGTTGGTTACCGTGCAAAAGCCGCGGGTAAGTCATTAGATTTATCTTTAGGTTTTTCACACCCAATCAGCCACGCAATTCCTGAAGGAATTACTGTTGAAACTCCTAGCCAAACTGAAATTACGCTGAAAGGCTGTGATAAACATTTAGTTGGTCAAACCGCCGCGAACATTCGTGCATACCGTAAACCAGAGCCTTATAAAGGTAAAGGTGTTCGTTATGCTGATGAATATGTTCGTCGTAAAGAAGCTAAGAAGAAGTAGGGTAATACTATGGATAAGAAAACATCTCGTTTGCGCCGCGCTAAACGCGTTCGTGCAAAAATTAGCGAGTTGGGTGCGAATCGTTTAGTTATATTCCGTACTCCTCGTCACATTTACGCTCAATTAATCGCTCCTACGGGTTCTGAAGTAATCGCATCTGCGTCAACTTTAGACAAAGAAGTTAGTGCTCAAATTGAAAAAACAGGTAATGTTGCAGCAGCAACTGCAGTAGGTAAAGCAATCGCTGAACGTGCTGTAGCAAAAGGTATCTCTAAGGTAGCTTTTGATCGCTCTGGTTTCCTTTACCACGGTCGCGTTAAAGCATTAGCAGAAGCAGCTCGCGAAGCTGGTCTTCAGTTCTAGGGGTTGATAATGGCTAATCATAATCAAGAAAACTCACAACAAAGTGATATGGCTGAAAAGCTAATCGCCGTTAACCGCGTATCTAAAGTGGTTAAAGGTGGTCGTATTTTCAGTTTCACCGCATTAACAGTAGTTGGTGACGGTAATGGTCGTGTTGGTTTTGGTTACGGTAAAGCACGTGAAGTGCCTGCTGCAATCCAAAAAGCAATGGAAAAAGCGCACCGTAACATAGTAACCGTTGACTTGAAGGGTACTACTCTTCAACATGCCATTAAAGGCCGTCATTCTGGTTCTAAAGTTTACATGCAACCAGCTTCTGAAGGTACAGGTATCATCGCCGGTGGCGCGATGCGTGCAGTACTTGAAGTTGCAGGCGTTCAGAACGTATTGTCAAAAGCATACGGTTCTACTAACCCAATTAACGTGGTTCGCGCTACTGTTTCTGCTTTGACGAATATGCATTCGCCAGAAAGCATGGCAGCTAAACGCGGAAAAAGCGTTGATGAAATACTGGGGTAATTGAGCATGTCTAAAACAGTTAAAGTAACTCAAGTAAAAAGTTCTATTGGTCGTTTACCGAAACATAGAGCTACATTAAAAGGCCTTGGTCTGCGTCGTATTAATCATACAGTAGAGTTAGAAGATACTCCGTCTGTACGTGGTATGATCAACAAGGTTTATTACATGATTAAGGTGGAGGATTAATAATGCATTTAAATACTTTATCCCCTGCACCGGGATCTCACAAAGCTAAAAAACGCTGTGGTCGTGGTATTGGTTCTGGCATCGGTAAAACTGGTGGTCGTGGACACAAAGGTCAGAAGTCTCGTTCTGGCGGTAGTGTACGTCCTGGTTTCGAAGGTGGTCAAATGCCATTGAAACAACGTTTACCTAAGTTTGGTTTTACATCACGTAAATCTTTAGTTCGCGCTGAAGTTCGTTTACATGAATTAAATCTTATTCAAGGTGATGTTGTTGATATTCACGCGTTAAAAGATGCTGGTCTAATCAGCCGTAACATTGAAACAGCAAAAATTATGCTGTCTGGCGAAATTACTCGCAAGATCACTGTTCGCGGTTTAGGCGTAACTAAAGGTGCTCGTGCAGCTATTGAAGCTGCCGGTGGTAACATCGAGGAATAATACAGATTATGGCTAAACCAGGATTGGAAGCTTCTCAAAAGGGAAGCAAAGGCGCAGGCGGTTTGTCTGAGCTGAAACAAAGATTATGGTTCGTATTCGTAGCCTTAGTTGTGCTTCGTTTAGGATCTTTTGTACCGATCCCTGGTATTGACGCCGCTGTATTAGCTCAGTTCTTTGAACAGCAAAAGGGCACCATTGTAGAAATGTTTAACATGTTCTCTGGTGGTGCGCTTGAGCGAGCCTCGGTATTGGCATTAGGTATTATGCCGTACATTTCAGCTTCAATTATTATGCAACTGTTAACTGTGGTTAGTCCAAAGTTTGCAGAGCTTAAAAAAGAAGGTGAAGCTGGACGTCGTAAAATTAGTCAATACACACGCTACGGCACATTAGTTCTAGCAACAGTACAATCAATAGCGATTGCAAGAAGTTTACCTGATATGATGCAAGGACTGGTTATAAATGCTGGTTTTGGTTTCTATTTCACGGCAGTAGTTAGTTTGGTTACCGGTACCATGTTTTTAATGTGGTTAGGTGAGCAGATTACTGAACGTGGTATCGGTAACGGTATTTCAATCATTATATTTGCAGGTATTGTTGCTGGCATGCCATCGGCCGTTGGTCAAACAGCTGAGATGGCGCGTCAAGGTGAATTGCATCTATTAGTATTATTGTTAATTGGCGCTGTGGTATTTGCAGTAACTTTTTTAGTTGTATTTGTGGAACGTGGTCAACGACGTATTGTTGTTAACTATGCTAAGCGTCAGCAAGGCCGCAAGGTTTTTGCCGCTCAGAGTACGCATTTACCATTAAAAGTGAATATGGCGGGTGTAATCCCTCCTATCTTTGCCTCAAGTCTTATTTTGTTTCCTGGCACGCTTGCGAGCTGGTTCGGACAAGGTGAAGGCCCAATGGCTGATTTCTTACAAGGCGTATCTCAGGCGATGTCGCCAGGGCAACCTTTGTATGTATTGATGTTGGCCGCAGCAATTATATTTTTCTGTTTCTTTTACACAGCATTGGTTTTCAATCCGCGTGAAACAGCAGATAACTTGAAAAAGTCAGGTGCGTTCATTCCAGGGATTCGTCCGGGAGAACAAACATCCAAATATATAGATAAAGTTATGACACGTTTAACCCTAGCGGGTGCGATGTATATTACCTTTGTCTGTTTGGTTCCACAGTTTATGATCATGGCATGGGACGTTCAGTTCTACTTTGGCGGTACATCATTATTGATTATCGTGGTTGTGATTATGGATTTTATGGCACAAGTACAAACACATATGATGTCTCATCAATATGACAATGTACTTAAAAAAGCAAACTTAAAAGGCTACGGTCGTTAGGCCGGGCTGATTTAGTTAACGGAGTATAATGATATGAAAGTACGTGCATCCGTAAAAAAGATTTGTCGTAACTGTAAAGTGGTTAAACGTAAAGGCGTTATTCGCGTTCTTTGCAGTGAGCCTAAGCACAAACAAAGACAAGGTTAATTGTAGAGGCGAATCTATTCGCCTTGGTCGAATGAATTCGACCCTACATAAAAGCTAAAATCTTTTAGCAGTGGCATTGTACAGAATTTTCTGTATAATGCCGCTTCGATTTGCGAAAACGAGAATGGTTGGGTATCCTAACGGGCTTTCCAACCAAAGTAATTTAAATTAATAATAGGAGATGTGTTAGTGGCCCGTATCGCTGGCATTAACATCCCTGATCGTAAGCATGCAGTAATCGCCATTACTGCGATTTACGGTATCGGCGCTACCCGTGCAAAAGCTATTTGTGCGGCAGCAGGTATCGAAGAATCAACGAAGATCAGTGAATTAGACGAAGCAAAAATTGATTTGCTTCGCGCTGAAGTGGACAAATTTACCGTAGAAGGTGATTTGCGCCGTGAAGTTTCAATGAACATTAAACGTCTTATGGATTTAGGTTGTTACCGTGGCATTCGTCATCGTCGCAGTCTTCCTCTACGTGGTCAACGCACTAAAACAAATGCGCGTACCCGTAAAGGTCCTCGTAAGCCTATTAAGAAGTAAGAGGAACTAGACAATGGCTAAAACACCAGTTCGTACGCGTAAGCGCGTAAAAAAACAAGTTGCTGACGGCATGGCTCATATCCATGCTTCTTTCAACAACACAATCGTGACTCTTACAGACCGTCAAGGTAATGCATTATCTTGGGCGACTGCAGGTGGTTCAGGTTTCCGTGGTTCACGTAAATCTACCCCTTTTGCTGCGCAAGTAGCTGCAGACCGCGCAGGCGCTACTGCAAAAGAGTTTGGCTTGAAGAATATTGAAGTGTTCGTTAAAGGTCCAGGTCCAGGTCGTGAATCTGCTATCCGTGCCTTAAATGCTGCTGGTTTTAAAATCACCAACATTACTGACGTTACACCTATTCCTCATAATGGTTGTCGTCCTCCTAAGAAACGTCGCGTTTAATCGTTTTTTAGGATAGTTGGAGAAAGAAAATGGCTAGATATTTAGGTCCTAAGTTAAAGCTTAGTCGCCGCGAAGGAACAGATTTATTCCTTAAAAGCGGTGTTAGAGCAATTGACACTAAATGTAAAATCGAAACAATACCAGGTCAACACGGCGCCCGTCGCGGTCGTTTGTCTGATTACGGTGTTCAACTTCGTGAAAAACAAAAAGTTCGTCGTATGTATGGCGTACTTGAAAAACAATTCAGTAATTACTACAAAGAAGCAGCACGTTTAAAAGGTAATACAGGTGAAAACTTGTTACAACTTTTAGAAACGCGTTTAGATAACGTAGTTTACCGTATGGGTTATGCAAGCACTCGTGCTGAAGCTCGTCAATTAGTTAGCCATAAGGCTATCGTGGTAAATGGCGGTGTAGTAAATATTCCATCTTTCACTGTTAAAGCTGAAGATGTGGTTTCTGTTCGTGAGAAGTCTAAAACTCAAGCGCGTATTATTGCCGCTTTAGATTTAGCCGACCAACGTGAAAAACCACTTTGGGTTGAAGTTGATAATAAAAAACTTGAAGGTACGTTCAAACGTGTTCCTGATAGAGCTGACTTATCTGCTGAAATTAATGAACAGTTGATTGTTGAACTTTACTCTAAGTAGTAAAGTTACACTTTAAGAGAGGACATATATGCAGGGTTCTGTAACCGAATTCCTTAGACCACGCATGGTTGGTATTGAAAATATTAACCCTCGTCGCGCTAAAGTAACTTTAGAGCCACTAGAACGTGGTTTTGGTCACACTTTAGGTAATGCGTTACGCCGTATTCTTTTATCTTCAATGCCAGGTTGTGCTGTAACTGAAGTAGAAATTGATGGTGTATTACATGAGTACAGTAGTAAAGAAGGTGTTCAAGAAGACATCATCGAAATATTGTTAAACCTTAAAGGGCTTGCTGTTATTTTAGAAGGCAAAAATGAAGCCGTTCTGACTTTAACTAAGTCTGGTGAAGGCCCTGTAACGGCAGCTGATATTCAACATGATGGTGATGTAACTATTACTAATTTAGACCATGTTATCTGCACTCTAACAGGTGAAGGTTCTATCAGTATGCGCATTAAAATTGAAATGGGTCGTGGTTATGTACCTGCTTCAGCGCGCCGTGATGCCGAGGAAGAAGATCGTGCTATTGGTCGTTTGTTGGTTGATGCCTCATTCAGTCCTGTAGTAAGAATTGCTTATTCTGTTGATTCTGCACGTGTTGAACAACGTACAGATTTAGACAAATTAGTTTTAGATATGGAAACCAATGGTACATTGGATCCTGAAGAAGCTATCCGTCGTGCTTCAACCATTTTAGCTGAACAGTTAGATGCGTTTGTAGAACTACGTGATATTAAAGAAGTTGAGCAAGTGGAAGAAAAACCATTGTTTGACCCAATATTGCTTCGTCCAGTGGATGATCTAGAGCTAACTGTTCGCAGTGCAAACTGTTTAAAAGCAGAAGCAATTCAATATATTGGTGATTTAGTACAACGTGCTGAAGTTGAGCTTCTTAAAACGCCTAATTTAGGTAAGAAGTCATTAACTGAAATTAAAGACGTGTTAGCGTCACGTGGTTTGTCACTAGGCATGCGCCTAGAAAACTGGCCACCTGAAAGCATTGTTGACAACGACTAGTTCGATCATCGTTTTTTTAATAGTTTTTTAAGAAGGATTAACACATGCGTCATCGTCAAAGTGGTCGCCAGTTAAACCGTAATAGCAGTCATCGCCAAGCGATGTTCCGCAATATGGCAAGCTCTTTAGTTAAGCACGGCGTTATCAAAACGACTGTTGCTAAAGCTAAAGAACTACGTCGCGTTGTAGAGCCTTTGATTACATTGGCTAAAACCGACAGTGTTGCAAATCGTCGTTTAGCATTTGCTCGTACACAAGACAAAGAAGTAGTAGGTATTTTATTTAATGAACTTGGTGAACGTTACCAAGAACGTCCAGGTGGATATACTCGCGTTTTAAAATGCGGTTTCCGTACTGGTGATAAAGCGCCTATGGCTTATGTTGAATTAGTAGACCGCCCAGCAGTTGAAGAAATTGTTGAAGAAGTTGAAGAATCAGCAGAAGCTTAAACACTAGTTTAAGTTTCAATCTTTAAAGAAATAAAAACCGAGCCTTGGCTCGGTTTTTTGTTTCTTGACGTTAGCGGCAATTCCCCGTATAAAATAGCTATCTTTTTACTTATACTAATTAAGACATTATTTTCTTTATTTAGTATTATTATATGAGTTTATATACATGTCATCACGAAATCCCATTATTGCAGTTACAGGATCCTCGGGTGCAGGTACCTCAACGACGACTTCCGCGTTTGAGCATATGTTTCGCACGTTAGGAATAAATTCAGTAAATATTGAAGGTGACAGTTTTCACCGTTTTTCACGTCAAGAAATGGACTTAGCTAAACGAAAAGCAAAAGAATCGCATACCAATATTAGTTATTTTGGTGATCTTGCCAATGATTTTGATGCTTTAGAAAAGTTATTTAAAACTTACGGAGAAACGGGCAAGGGAATGATGAGACGCTATTTGCATACCTTTGATGAAGCCGTCCCTTATAATCAAATGCCAGGTACTTTTACGCCTTGGGAAGAGTTAGGTGAAGGCGCAGACTTATTATTTTATGAGGGATTGCATGGCGGTGTTGTTACTGAAAATAATGATGTTGCAAAGCATGTAGATTTACTTATTGGTATGGTTCCAATCGTTAATTTAGAGTGGATTCAAAAAATTGTTCGCGATACCAAACAACGTGGTCATAATCGTGAAGCGGTCACTGCCAGTATAGTACGAAGTATGGAAGATTATATTTCTTTTATCACGCCACAGTTTTCTCGTACTCATATTAATTTTCAACGAGTACCAACAGTTGATACGTCAAACCCTTTTAGTGCCAAGGCAATTCCTTCATTAGATGAAAGTTTTGTTGTGATTCGCTTTCGTGAAGTTAAAAATGTCGATTTTCAATATTACTTGCGCATGATCGATGGTTCATTTATGTCACGCGTAAGTACTTTAGTTGTTCCTGGTGGCAAAATGGGTCTAGCGATGGAATTAATTTTGACGCCGCTTATTCGTGATTTAATGGAACGAAAAACACTCGCTAATAAGCAGTTAGATTGGATGAGTGACTTATAATATAAGTATTAATCTAGTTTATATCAGCCCAAACCAGTTCAAGTGTACAGAAATGGTTTGGGTATTCATGTTCAGTTAATCACCCTCTGAGAGTTTTGTAATATATAACTTAAGCATGACTTACTGCTTGTCGTTTGCTGTGCGATTTTTTCATCGACAGTAAGTAGATTGCGGGTACAATATACATGGATAACACGGCCGAGAACATCAAACCCCAAACAATAGAAGTGGCCACTGGAGCCCAAATAAGTGAGCTTCCTCCTAAACCTGTTGCTAGCGAAAATAAACCAGCCACTGTAGTAAAAGTAGTAATTATAATAGGTAGCATCCGTCTTCTTGCCGCGTAAAATGTGGCATGAAGCAGGGACATACCCTCATCAATGTTACTGTTCGCTTTTGAAATCAATACAATAGCTGAATTTACTGCGATTCCTGCTAATGCAACTATGCCATACATAGTAAATAAACTTAATGGATTAGTGGTAACAATTAAACCTAAAATAACGCCTGTAAAGGCCATTGGAACTGTTGCTAAAATCATTAAGGGTTGAAAATAACTGCTAAATTGGGTTGCTAAAATTAAATACATTAGTGCTAAGCCAAATAAAAACAGCAGACCAATGGCGTCCATGCTTTCTTGAATGTCATCGAGTTCACCTGAAAAGTCTAAATCAACATTTGGATATTTTGCCATAATGGTCGGCCAGTATTCTTGTAATAATTTATTGGCTTCAACGGTGTTAAGTTCAGCTTTGTTGATATCTGATTCTAAGGTTATTGTGCGCTTAAAATTGTAGTGTCGTAAGTTGCCTTTTACCTGTGCGGTAGTAATATTTACTAATTCACCTAAAGGAACTTTATTACCATTGTCTAGTGGTAACTGCATTGCAAGTACGTCTTCAATATTGTCAAAACTTTGCTCTAGAGCCTTTGCTGATTGTACTCGCACCGAAACTTGGTCACCTTGATGCTGAATTTGACTCGCTATTTCACCGTCAACTAATGACTTGATCGTGCGCATCACAGTATCTGGTCTTATACCTGTACGGTAAATAGCATCATTGTTAAGTTTCAATGTTAAGCCGTAGCGACCAGCACTATCATCGTCACTAATGTCCATAAAGTGTGGATTACCACGCATAAAATTAGTTAACTCATCTGTTGCTAATCTCAATTCACTGTAATCATTGCCACGCACTTTTACACTAATCGGTTTACTGGTAGGAGGGCCGCCTGCAAGGGTTAAGAATGAAATATTCATCGGGCCAGCAACGTTAGTTACATCAGCTCGCATTGAGTCAATAATTTCATCAACAGTACGGTCTTTACTACTCGCTGGATTTAAACTCACGAGAATTTGGCCATAATGGTCACCAAACAATGGTTCCATTTCAGTAAATTGCTGCCCAGCGTAACTCACTATGGTTCTAACTTCACTTTTTTCAACATGCCTATTGACTATGTTTTCTATCGTTAATGCTTTATTTAAAGTACCTTGTAATGACGTACTGGTGGGCATACTAATATTGACATAAAATAAACGTAACTGGTCTGATGCAAAAAAGTCTACTTTAATCATTCCTGCGACTAAGGCGCCAATAGCCATAATAAACAACAATACTAATATCAGAATAGCGCGCACAGGTTTACGTAATACTTTTAGTAATCCTTTACAATATTTAACACGAAGCCAATGGGTTAATTGATGGCGCAGATATTGTACCTTTGATGGTTTAGTAAAGTTAAGTTTGCTTGCCATAATGTGCCCTGGCAGCATCCAAAATGCTTCAATTAAGCTTATTGCTAATGCAAGGGTAACAACCATCGGGATAACCATCATAAATTGGCCTAGAATGCCTGGTAGCAACATCAGCGGTAAAAATGCCGCCATTGTCGTTAATACCGAGGCAGTTACAGGGGCTATTACTTCAAAAAGACCATCATGAATTGCTTTAAATACATTGCTACCGCCATGTCGTAATCGGTTATAAATGGACTCTACCACGACTACTGCATCATCAACCAACATACCAAGTGCAATGACAATACCCAAAAATACGGAGGTGTTTAAGGTTTGCCCTAAAATATCAAGTACAAAAAAAGTACCAGCGAGCGTGAATGGAATGCCAATAGTAATCAGTATCGATATTTTACTGCCTAAAAACATCCAACTAATGATCATTACGAATAACAGACCAAAAACTGCATTTGTTTGCATTATATCTAAGGCATTTTTAGTAATGAGTGTTTGATCATCTGCTAAAGTGACAATAACTGATAAACTGTCGGCATTTTTATTTTTCTCAGCAATATAATCATTGATGCGCTCAACAAGCTCGAGAGTGTTAGATTTTTCTCGCTTCATTATAGCAAGCATGACGGCTGGTCGACCTTGATAACTTACTAATTTATCTGCTTTTGCTCGGGCACGAACAACATTAGCAATATCGCCAATACGTACTCGCTGAGTTAAATGGTTACTAATAATAGGGAGTTGAGCAACAACATTAGGATCAACAGTTGTGCCATCCACTCGCACTAACCAGCGTTCAGCAGCAATATTGGCAGACCCAGCAGAAATGTCTTGAAAAAATAAGCGAATTGTATCTGTTATATCAATGGGCGATATACCAAGGGCTTGTAATTTATCGACGTCAAAGCGAATTTGCAATTCTGGCTCATATAATGCTGTTGGTTGTACTCTGTCAACCCCTTTTATACGAGCTAAATCACGTTCAATTGCGCGTGCCTTTTCCCGAAGGTTTTCATCATTGGCTGCGCTATGTACTAGTACAGTGGCACTTGGGAAGGCATTAGATGAAGTGACTTCAAAAATAAGCGGTCGTTCAACTTCAATGGGAAGTTTATCTTCAACATTTTGAATTTCACGGCGTAAGTCTGAAACACGCTTATCAAAAATGCGATCACCCACATCTTGAAAGCGAATTAAAATACTAGAAATACTCTCGCGCGAGTTACTTGAGACGAATTTCATATCTTGTAGTTTTTCAATTGCCTCTTCCATAGGCAGCGTTACCTTTTGCTCAACATCTTCAGCAGATGCACCAGGTAAAATAGTTGTGATTTGGATCCAATTGAAGTTAACCGTAGGGTCTTGCTCGCGGGGTAAATTTTGATAACTAACAAAGCCAACTAATAGCACTAATGCAAAAGTTAAATTAGTAAAAACATGGTTCTTAATTAAATGAATAAGCATGTTTTATTCTCACTTGGTTTGATTATTAGTGACATTGAAATTAACCGTCATACCATTACCGACACGATGCCTGCCGTCAACAATAATTAGTTGAGTGTCTGCAATAGCTAACTCAAAGGGGCGACCTTCTTGTGCATTTGGTAATGTAATGAATTTAGCTAAGTGTTCTGTCGATTCTGTTCTATTTTCAATAACAAAAACACCATAGTGTCCGTGGCGTTGGGTGAGTAAATGGGCTGGTAAATAACCGCGTTTACTTTGCCAGCTAACTACGCCGTTCATACCTGCTAATATGTCGCCATTACTGTTATCATTTATTGTAAAAGTGACAACTTGAGAATGACTATTTTGATTTACAAAATTAACCATATGTTTAATGGTTATGGGGTGTTTTTTCTCGTTATTAATAAAGTAATACGTGCTAGCTTGGCGTAAGTGTTTCATGTGTTCAAGTGGTATTTGTGCTTCAATTTCTATGTTATGTTGTTCAAGCAGCTTTACTAATGCATCACCTGTATTGACATAATCACCTTCGCTTATCATACGGGCAGTAACAATCCCATCAAATGGTGATAATACTTGACAACGCTGTACTGCTAAATTAGCTGCTTTTTGCTCTTCAATTGTCTGAGCAACCCGTTCTTGGACAATAGTAACCTGCACTTCACTTTCATCTAGTTCAGCTTCACCTATGTGGCGATTTTTTTTCAACTGTACTGCACGTTCAAAATTACGTTTGGCCAAACGTAACTGCGCTTTATTCATAGCTAATTGTGATGCTTGTTTAGCTAAATAAATGTTCTTATCTTGGCAGTCCAAACTCACCAGTATTTGCCCTTTTTTAACTATGCTGCCCAATTGAACATTGATGTTGAGAACTTGTGCCGCAATTTGCGCAGGTACTTTTGCGTGGTTAATCGCTTGAACTAGTGCTGTAGCTTTATTCTCAGGATAGAATAATAATGATTGAGCTTGTGCTACGGTGACTTTTTGACTATTTTTTGTTGGAGCATTGTTAGATTGAGTAGCTAAAGTGGAGTGAGATATTAATAATAATGAAATAATAAACGTAAACGAGCGCAAAGGTGAAGCCACCATGGTTTTTCCTTGTGATTAGCTAATGATATTCTGTAAAAATACTCATTATAATGACAGTTATTTAGTTAATCACCAAGTTAACAAATATGCTTCTTACATTTTTTAAACAATTAATTATTAGTTGCTAATAAAGAATTTATTTCGGTATCAAATAGATTTTTAATTAAGGATGAGAATTCTTTAATAAAAATAGCTTGCTGTTCAGATATTGGGTTGTTGAGGACTCTGGCTAACACTTCTTCAAGATCACAAACAATTGTATCAACTTCACTAATAATTGCGTTGCGTTGATTTGGTGCTAGTGCTTCGTTTTGATTACAAACAGAAATTATTTGTTCACTTAGTTCTTCTTCAATTACTGTCATAACCGTGTCAGCATTAGGATCTACAGGAAGCATATTCTCAAATAAACTCAAATGTTCAGTTAAATATTCAATTAAATAAATGTAACCTTCTTTGTCTGTAACCATAATAATTCAAGGCATTTTTTTGGGACATAAGTAGATTATAACAGTAAGTAAGGATTTTTTTGAGGTCCAAGATAAGAATAATTACTTTTGTCACCTAAAGACTCCGTTTGGAAATATATAATACTAGAATTACTTGAATGGTTTAAGATAAACGAGGTAATTATAATTAAAAGGTATTTTTGATAGTTACAGCAACAAGTAGGGACTATATATCGTAATAAACGTTTACTTTTTAGAGCACTGTTGTGAATATTTTAATACGAACGCTTGTAAATAAGATGTAATATTTATGTATACATGCTGTTTTTTATTACTATTTTGGTTTAGTGTGTTAATCGTATATCACAATAAAATAAATGAATTAATCATTTGCTAAGAATAAAGTAATAATACTAAAGGAGTTTTCATGAATTTAAAAAAATCACTTGTTGCCAGCGTTATTGCAGCAGCACTTTCAGCAACAGCAACAGGAAGTGTCGCTGAAAATTTTAATGTTCCAGCTAAGATCAAATCACCAAAAAATACCCCTGCGCAAAAACAAACGAGCCAAGACTCGATAAATGGAATGACAAACCAATTTGACGCCCAACTTGGTAAAACAACATTCCAATGGGCTGCTAAGAAAGCCACGAAACCGAATATGGGGGCTATTGCCGTCGATCATCAAAATGCTTTCGCAGCAGATTTTTATTTAAAGCAGTTAACGGGTGCTAATAAAGCGAATGAAAATTTAGGCAAGCCTGTATTAGCGAATATACATGACTTGGGGCGTGGCGCAAAAATAGCTAAATACAAACAAGAAGTTGCGGGTGTTGAAGTGTTTAATCGCGAATACAACCTCATGATGGACAGAGAGTTCAACTTAGTTGCTTCGTCAGGTTACTTTATTGGCAAATCAGCGAATAAGTCAGCCGTTTCAGTGATTAAAAATATTGATAGTGCTTTTGGTCATTCTGCTAGTTCGATTAGTGCCGCATTTTCAGCAATGGGTGGAGATAGTAGTTCAGTGACACTTGTTGCTAATATTTCAGATGACAAGTACGAAAAATTTAAAGTAAACAATACTTCAAATAGTAAAATAATACTTGGTGAGCCAAGGGCTAAAAAGGTATTTTTTGAGCATAAAAATGAATTAATCGCTGCTCATTATGTAGAAGTTGAAACTGGAGATTTTGATAGTCGTAATTCAGAATATTATGCTTATGTTATATCAGCGAAAACAGGTGATGTTTTATTTAAAAAGAATTTAACCAGTCATGCCGCTGATTTTAACTACCGTATTTATGCTGATGCAGACGGAAAACCATGGGATAGTCCGCATGGTAATGTGATGCCTGCACCCGCTGGTAGTGATGTTGATGCTTATTTAACAGCAGAATATTTAGATGCCCCTTTAGTAACCTTATCACATGGCCCAATTAGTACTAAAGATGCTTGGTTAGCTGATAATGCAACAACGACAGAGGGTAACAATGTTACAGCCTATGTTGATGCTGTGCCACCACAAGGGTTTACTAATGGTGATTATGTAGCAGAAGTGACCACGGCTAATACCTTTGATTATAAGTACAATGATGCAGAAGCAGAATATTCAATGAACAATCGTAAAGCGGCCATTGTTAACTTATTTCTCATGAATAACTACTTACATGATGATTATTATGATCATGGTTTTGATGAAGCCGCGGGTAACGCTCAGGCACTAAACTATGGTCGTGGCGGTGTTGAAGGCGATGCTCTTAATGTAGAAGTACAAGATAATTCAGGATTTGATAATGCAAATATGTCTACGCCAGCCGATGGTTCTTCACCCCGTATGCAGATGTATTTATGGGAAACCACGCAAGCTGTTAATGGCGTTGATTATGGTGTAACGGCTACTTCACATGCGAGTATAGGCTTATTAGAGTACGTACAAATTTCTAGTTTTGGTGCCGATGTGTTTTCAGTTTCAGGTGAGTTAGTTCGTATTGAAGACGATACGGAGCCTACTCGTGATGGGTGTGAAGAAGCCATCAATGGTGCCGATCTTGTTGGCAAAATCGCAATCATCGACCGTGGTTCTTGTAATTTCACCGAGAAAGTTAAAAACGCTCAAGAAGCAGGTGCTATCGCTGTGTTGATAGCAAATAATAAAGACGGCGATGATCCATCTGCTATGGGGGGAAGTGATGATACGGTTACTATTCCAAGCATGGGAATTTCACAAAATGAGGGTGCTGCTATTTATGCATTAATTGATGCTGGTGAAACGGTTTCAATTGAGATGTTTAAAAATGACCTCTCTCGTGTATTTAAAGATAGTTCTTGGGACAATGCTATTGTTGCTCATGAATGGGGGCACTATATCAGCAACCGCTTAGTGGGCAATGGTTCAGGCCTAAGCAGTAATCAAGCTACCTCTATGGGGGAAGGCTTTGGTGATTTTCATGCCTTGCTTTTCGCTTCTGATGCAGATGATAATTTAGTGCTAGGCAATGAAAATTATGCTGGTAAATATGGTGATACAACCTATGTTGCGAGCTTTGTTTCAGGTATTCGTAAATATCCTTATTCTACAAATATGGATATTAATCCCGCAACATTTGCTGATGTTGAAGCCGATGCCGAAATACATGCATCGGGTGCAGTATATGCAGCAATGTTATGGGATTCATTTATTGCTATGGTTAATGATGAACGTCATACCTTTGCAGAAGCAAAAAGCTTGATGAAAGACTACCTTGTTTCAAGTTATAAAATGATGCCGATGGCGCCAACCTTTACCGAGGGACGAGATGCCTTGTTAGCGGCGGCATACGCTAATGATCAAGAAGATTATAAACTTATTTTAGGTGCATTTGCGCGTCGTGGTATGGGACTTGGTGCCGTATCGCCAAGCCGCTTTTCAACTGATCATGCTGGTGTAGTTGAATCATACAAAACTGATTTAGATACCTTTACTGTTACTGAACATAAGTTAAATACCAATTATGATGGTTTAACGTCGGGATATTGTTCAAATGATAATATTCTTGATAAAGGTGAAACTGGTACTGTTAGTTTTACAATTAAAAATGGTGGTAATGCCGCGTTATCAGGGCTATCTGGCACTGTTGTAGTTGAAAGTGACCATGACGTAACGTTTGCGAATGGCGGGGTAATTACTTTAGGTGATGTAGCAATGTTTGCTTCTGCTACGAGTGCGCCTATTGAATTTACGCTGAATGAGGCCAATACAGGTGATGAACTAATACTTAAGTTTGTTCCTGATCTTGTTGACGGTGTCGAAGCAGCTGAGTACTTAATATCAACAACAGTAAATGTTGATTTTGTCCCTCGTGAACTGGTTGGTACAACACAATATGATGACTTAAATACACTTTCGCGTTTGCATGATTTTACTGAAGTTGTTATTGATGGCGATGAACTGGCTAATAGCACTTGGATGTTAGATCAATGGGATGCTGATGACGGTATGATTGCTGCCACTGCTAATAGTTTTATCTCAGATGTTGCTTATCAAACACACCCTATGTCAGTTGGCTTTAATGGTGAATATACTATTAGTTTCTGGCATTTATATAACATGGAAGAAGGTTATGATGGTGCCGTGGTAGAAGTACGTGTTAATGGTGGTGATTGGGCCGACGTTACTGACATGGGGGGGGAATTTTTAGGTGATGGTTATACAGATACCGCAATATCTGACACTGAAGCTGGTATTGCAGGTCGTGCTACATTTTCAGGTTCAAATAATGGCATGGAAACCATTAACTTTGGTGAAAGCTTGAATGGTAATCAAGTTGAATTCCGATTCCGCTTAGCAACAGACTCAGCTTTTGTTCCTGAGCCAGATGATTATGGTTTTGATGCTGGATGGTATATTGATGATATAACTTTCACAAATATTCAAACTAGCATTTTCTCTGATATTGTTGCTGGTGATAGCTTTGCCTGTGATAATCGTTTACCTGTAGTGACTACAAGTGGTGATCAAAGTGTTAAAGAAGGTACTAGTGTTAGCTTATCTGTTGCCGCCACAGATGCCAATAGTGATACACTGATCTATAGTTGGGCTCAAGTTTCAGGAGCCTCAGTAACTCTCACGGGAAGTGATTTAGCGTCTGTCAGTTTTACGGCGCCAGACGTTTCAGCAAGTGGCGATGAACTTGTATTTGAGGCAACAGTTAGTGACGGTATTGATGATGTGGTTAATACAATAACAGTTAAAGTTACAGATGTTGCTACACAAACGACTCAACCGACCACTAAATCGAGTGGTGGTGGTTCAACAACGTGGTTAACTTTGTTACTGCTACCTTTAACTTTATTACGTCGTCGTAAGTATTAAATAATCTGAATTCAGGTTATTTAAAAAGTTTAGTGAATGAAAGCCAGCTTTTTAGCTGGCTTTTTAATCTATTTTAGGATGAGAAAGGGGTTTAAAATGAAAAATAATGACAATTTAATTGTTAGCTTTTGCTTCTGCTTTTTAATTACTTCATGTTCTCAATCAGAACATAAAACGGTATCAGAAGCAGGTAACACTCAAGAAGAAGTAATTCTATCAAGCAACACAATTCAACATGATGAAAATACTAGAGCCACAAAAGAAGAAATAGAAGCAAAGCAGGCAACTTCAATAAAAAAGGGCAAAAGATCGATTTCATTTAATGGTGAAAAATATATATTTATGGGGACAAAACTACAAAAAGGAAGCAAGGTTCGCCAGATTAATATGTCTGAACAGGGAACGGTTAAAGGTACTTTTGTTGTAATAACGAAACCTGATGAAATACTGGATATACCCTATAAGAATATAACCAAAATAGCGAAAAATACCGTTAGAATTACGCCAAAGAATACAGACGATCTTATGGCTGTATATAATGAATTATTAGCGAATAAATCTATTACTAGGGTTGAGTTAGAAGTGGTTTATAGTGGGCGAAAAGGAGCTGCTGCTAGGTATTAAGTGCTGCAATAATAGAGTCATTCTATACCAGCACTTAATAAGTACTGGTAAAGAAAAAACATTTGTTACGCAACAGCATTGGTACTTTCAAAAATTTTATCTGCAGATTCTGCAACAAAACCAGTATAAAGTTCGCCATTAGCAAGAGGATAACGTTTAGCAAATTCGTAGAAACAGCTAGGGATTTCGGCGTTCTTATCAGAAAACTCAACTAATGCTTTATCGGCTAAAGTAGATGATTGTTCTAGCTTAACAGCATCATCACCCTTAATTTCGCCGCCATTACTATTTAACGCGTAGCCTGATTTTTTCAAGCGTTCATTAACATCGATAATGCTATGATAACTTTCTAGATGGTTGATGCTAACAGTAAAGTGATTTGCACGATAACCCCAAGCGGCTAACCAAGCAGCATACTCACTCTCAGCTAGTAATGTTTGATAATCTTTAAAACTAATTTTCCATGGTCGACCTGAATATAAAAAGTTGGGTTGCTCACTTATATTGTCGGGTAATTGTTCAACTAACGAGTGGATTATTTTTTGTACTGAAGGTGAGAATTCTTCTACACGCAGTTCGCTGACAAAAACTTTTGGCATAGAGGCATCCTGATGTTCAAAATGCTTGGCGGTTAATTTCTTTGCAACAAAATTATATTGGCCACACTCATCATATCCAAGAGCAATCAAGTGATTAGCAAACTTGTTTAAGTTGACTTTGTCAGTATTAAAAGTGCGATAGGCAACATGGTCGTTAACCACTTTTTTTCCATCACCTAAAAGTTGGTGTATATTGTTTGCTGAAGGGGTTACAGCAATATATTGCTGCCAAATATTATCAAAAAGTTTAGTTACTTGTGTCATAAGTTTTCCTTTATTTTAGCAATGGATAGATTATTAATTACAAAAAGGAGGTAATGGCAGTTATTGATTTTTCTTCGCAGGACTATGAGAAAGTTTGGTGATAACTGACGCTACCACCAATATTAGAGCTGATCGATACTCTTAAAGAAGTTGGGGCGAACCCCTTCTTCTCTTTGCTTGGTTAGCATATAAGTATCATTAAAATACATGGTTAGATCACATTCTTATTTCAGTAAGTATTACAGTTTTATACCAGGGCTTAATGTGGCTGGTAAGCTAACTTTTTCGGCTTCTACTGAGGCTATGGGGTAAGCACAATAGTCAGCAGCATAAAACGCACTTGCTCTGTGGTTACCACTTGCGCCTATACCACCAAAAGGCGCAGCACTACTTGCACCAGTAATTGGTTTATTCCAATTAACAATACCAGCACGAATACGGGTAAAGAAATGATCATATAAGGCTGCGCTGTCACTTAATAAACCTGCAGATAAACCAAAGCCTGTGTTATTGGCTTCGTTGATGGCCTCATCAAAATCAGTGTAACGATATACTTTTAATAGTGGGCCAAAATATTCTTCATCAGGAACATCGGCAACTATGTTGGTAACATCAACAATTCCAGGTGAAATAAAGCCAGTGTTTGCTTCTAAATGTTTTAATTCAAGTAATGGTGTTGCACCTAAGTTGATTAATTTCTGCTGCGCAGCAACTAAACCTAAAGCTGCTTTTTCAGAAATCATTGAACCAATAAAAGGTTGTTCCTCATCATCATAATAACCAATAGTGAGTGCTTTAGTTGCCTCAATAAGCTTCGCAATAATAGCATCGCCCTGTTCGCCTTGTTCAATGAATAAACGACGAGCACAGGTACAACGTTGTCCTGTTGTAACAAAAGCCGATTGAATAATATCGTGTACAACCGCAGTAACATCACTAATTTCTTTCACTATAAGTGGGTTGTTTCCTCCCATCTCTAAAGCTAAAATCTTTCCAGGTTGACCGCCAAACTGTTCGTGCAACAAGTGACCTGTGGTTGAACTGCCTGTAAAGAACAAACCATCTATCATTTTGTTACTAGCAAGTGCTTTACCTGTGTCTACCTCACCTTGAACCAGATTAATAACACCAGCAGGAAGCCCAGCTGCTTGCCATATTTTTACCATTTCCTCAGCAACTTTTGGTGTTAATTCACTTGGTTTAAATACAATGGTATTACCCGCGATAAGTGCAGGAACAATATGGCCATTAGGTAAATGCCCAGGGAAATTATAAGGACCAAATACAGCGACCACTCCATGAGGTTTATGACGAATAAATGCTTTTGCTCCAGGCATAGGGTTTTCGATTGTGCCTGTACGTTCTTTATAAGCATTGAGTGATATATTAATTTTGCCTATCATCGCACCAACTTCACCTAGCGTTTCCCAACGAGGCTTACCTGTTTCTAAGGATATGGTGTCTGCTAATGCGTCTTTGTTTTCACCTAAGAGTTCTGCGAACTTAGTGACTATGCTGACGCGATCTTCAAAGCAACGAGTAGACCAACTTTCAAAAGCATTACGAGCACTGCTAATTGCTAATTCAACTTGCTCAGGTGATGCTGTTTTACCTTGCCAGATCACTTCATTTTTTGCAGGGTTTAGTGAGGTAACATCATGACCTAAACCTGCTTGCCATTGACCATTAATAAATTGAACGTTTGACATGTTTATTCCTATGTTAATTTCTATGTTAGTTTAGGCTGTTAATTACTAATAAGGCGAATGAAATCACCTTCTTGTACTTGTAATGCTTGTGCTATATTACTGCTAAGTACGACTTGGTTTGCGGTTTCACGTAGCGATAATTTCGCTTGTATTGCTCTGAATTCTTCTACTTTGGTATTGCAAATAATGTATTTTTGATTACTTTGATCTTCATGGTTGTCATCAATAAGTACCTGATATTTATTGCTTTCTCGCACAGATCTAATTTGACTTCTTTCCGCTTCAACCGTGGGGCCAGCATCAAAAATATCAATATAACCTCGACGAGAAAAACCTTCAGCTTTAAGTAAACGTAAGGCAGGTACAGTATTGTTGTGTACTTGGTTAATAACCTGCTGTGCTTCTTTATTGAGTAAACTGACGTAAACAGGGTATTTAGGCATTAATTCAGCAATAAAGTCTTTGTTTCCTATTCCTGTTAAGTAATCTGCTTTGGTAAACTCAATAGAAAGAAAATGTTCTTCAAGCCAATCATAAAAAGGGGATCTGCCATTTTCATCACTTACGCCTCGCATTTCAGCAATCACGCAATCAGAAAAGCGTTTGCTGTGTTCAGCGATAAATAAAAATCGACAGCGAGATAGGAAGCGTCCATTACTATCTTTGCGGTGGCTTTCTTGTAAAAACAAAGTACAAATTTCAGTTGCACCAGTGTAATCATTACAAAGTGAAAGTGTTTCAACGGTATTATGAATATTCAATTCACGCGAACTATGAACCACTTTACCTAAGTGGTAGTGATAAAATGCATTATCTAAGCCAACGGCTGCTTCAATACCTGTGGTACCAACAACTTGACCTGTTTCGGTATCTTCCATCACAAACAAATAGCCCTGATTACCTGGTTGACTTACTTGCGCTTTAAATGACTCTTCTGAGTGCATTATACGTTTTTTTAAAATGTCTTCGTTAACAGGTAATGACGTGAAACCATGGCCTGATTCAATGGCTATACGATATAAGTCGTCATAATCATTCATTCTTATAGGACGGATGATAATCATAAATAGTTCTCGATGATTAAAAGAAACTATTGCCGCCTATAAACTAGGTAGCAATAGTTTTGGGTAGGGTTTTATCTTAAGATGCTATATTAGCAACTGCCTTTTCAAAGCGTGCTAGCCCCTCTTTTATATCTTCCTCGGGAATAATTAACGAAGGTGCAAAGCGAACTATATTAGCCCCAGCAACTAAAGTCATTACACCTTCGCTCATAGCTGCGATTAAAAAGTCTTTTGCTTTACCTTGGTATGCGTCATTTAACACAGCACCAATTAATAAACCTTTACCACGTATTTCTTTAAAGACATTGTATTTAGCATTGATGGCTTGTAAGCCATCAACAAAAATTTGTGCTTTTGTTTTTATACCATTAAGTACTTCTGGCGTATTTACCACATCAATAACGGCTTCACTTACGGCACAAGCGAGTGGGTTGCCACCATATGTACTGCCATGAGTACCTACTTTTAGATGTTGGGCAATATCAGTGGTTGTTAACATAGCACCAATAGGAAAACCGCCACCTAAGCCTTTAGCTGATGTTAAAATATCAGGTGTAACACCTAAATCCATATAAGCATAAAAAGACCCTAAACGACCAACGCCTGTTTGTACTTCATCAAAAATTAATAAGGCATTATGTTGGTTACATAATTCACGAACACCTTTAATAAATTCATTAGTAGGAGAAATAATACCACCTTCACCTTGTAAAGGTTCGAGCATGATGGCACAAGTTTTATCAGAAATCAGAGCTTTTACACTGTCTAAATTATTATATTCAGCATGAATAATATCACCTGGTTTTGGACCAAAACCATCAGAATATGCTGCTTGCCCACCTACGGTAACAGTAAAGAATGTACGGCCGTGAAAGCCTTGGTTAAAAGCAATAATCTGCGATTTCTCACTACCGTGTACCTCAAGTGCCCAACGACGTGCCAGTTTTAATGCCGCCTCGTTTGATTCTGCACCCGAGTTAGCAAAATACACTTTTTCTGCAAATGTGTTGTCAACTAATTTTTTAGCTAAACGTAAGGCTGGTTCATTGGTCATTACATTAGACAAATGCCAAATTTTTTCACTTTGTGCTTGTAATGCACCAACTGCTGCAGGATGACAATGACCTAAGCAATTTACAGCGATACCGCCAGCAAAATCAACATACTCATTATTTTGTTGATCCCAAACACGAGAGCCTTGACCGCGCACGGGTATTACAGCAGAAGGGGCATAATTAGGTACCATAACTTCATCAAATAACTCGCGATTTACAGAAAACTGTTCTGACATTTCAAACTCCTCAAAAAATGGATAACTATATTTGCATGGGTAATACTAGTTTAGTATATAAGCAATAAGTTTTATCTTGCTAAGAATATTTTTCAGCGTATAAAAAATAGAAGGTTATTATGACAGGAAAAAAACATGCTGTCTTGCTTGAATTGGCTGTAGGCTAGTAAAAACAAAGCTTTGACAGTTTTTATTCAGATTAAATGAATATTTATAGTTGCAATAAAAAATACAAAAAAGTTCTTTTTGTTTAACATAGGTAGTTTGGTTAAGTGAAAATGGTTATTTAGATATTTTAATAAATAATCAAAAATAATTTGGCTACAACGGGGAGAAATGAGTAGAAATTAGTTAAATTTTAACTTTATGTGGTCTATATCACTTGCATTAAGTAAAGAAATATCGCTTTCACTCAGCTTTGCCGCGTTAAATAAAGTTGTTTTTTCTTCATCAGTAATTAAATTATTTTTTGCTAAATTACGATAACTAATATAAGCCTTTGCTTTGGTAACTATTTGGGCGATAGAGCACATCTTATCTATCGTATCAGCATAGGCTAGGTCAAACATTGCTTCAGTTATTGTTAACCGATCAAAGTTCATTAATTCTATTAATTCAGCTGATAATTTACTACTACGTAGTACTAATTGTTCAAGTAACAGCTCGGGAGGGTTTTTAATTGTGACTAGAATATTATGTAAACGTTTATCTTTTGTATTAAAAGCATCACGTAATTCTTGTTTGTACATTCGATTATAAGTAGTTAAAAAACAGCGAGTAATGGCAAGTTTACCTATATTAGACAACATACCCGTAGTAAAGGCTGTATAACGATTAATACCCGAATGTTCTGCAAGTGTACTTGAGGCTAGTGCGATAGATAAGCTTTCATTCCACAGTTTTCGCTTCATTAAGCTAAATGGTGCGGTACTTATAGGGAGCCAATGCTTTAAAATAAAAGTTGGCATTACTAATTTTAAGTTCTCTATGCCCAAATAACTCAAGGCAAGTTTAGCATCATTTACTTGCACGTCAGCGCGCTTTCGGTATTGAGGTTTATTCACTAAAGTAACGATGTCAGTTGCTAGCCAAGGTAATGAGGTCGCTAAGGGTTTTATTTTATTAATTGAGGTTGCTCGTAAAGAAAGTAACTCTAAAATCATTGGGGCAGCTTCTTCAATACTAAGTACACGATTATATAAGTGTGCTTTATTATCAAATTCTTCATTGATTTTTTTATTTACTTGCGCGAAAAATGTGGCCATTACTTGTTTGCGAAAGTGTTCTTCACCATGTGCTGCTACGATTTTTTCTTGTTGTGCTTTTACTTCAACAGACAATAATTCTCTGCGGCGGTTTTCTTGCTCACTGCCTTGAAAATCAACAAGATTTATTTTGCCATTACGTTGCTCAGCAAAGTCTTTACTAATAGCTAAACTAATAGCTTGTTGATGTATTGCAGAAAGCGTGTCGTTATTGTCAAAAAATAGCATAGGATTTAATTAGTGCCTTACAAGCCTGCTTTTTATTTCAAAAAGTATAAAGTAAAAGTTATTCTAAGGTTATCGGTTTATGTAATCAAAGTATTAATGAGAGAAAAAACGTTTTATTTGTCTAAATTTCTTTTGTTATGGACTACGCCATTGCTAGAAAATTTTTCAATAATGCTGAACCCTGCTCTGTTAGTATAGACTCAGGATGGAATTGAACGCTGCAAAGAGCAAGCTTTTTATGTTGTAAAGCCATAATTTCATCTTTGTTGCCTAACTCATCTAGACTCCAAGCAGTTATCATTAAGTCATCAGGTAATGATGATTGTTCTACAACCAGTGAATGGTATCGAGTTACTTGTAAAGATTGTTTAATGTTTTGAAATAATCCTGATTCGCTGTGTGTAATAGTACTTGTTTTACCATGCATTAATTTTTTAGCTTTGATTATTTTAGCGCCAAAATGTTGGGCAATACATTGGTGACCTAAACAGACACCGAGTAAAGGGATCTTTCCAGAAAATTGCTTTACAACAGCTAACGAAATGCCCGCACTATCGGGGTTACATGGTCCAGGAGAAATAACTAAATAGTCGGGGTTGAGTTGGTCGATCTCAAATAAGCTAATTTCATCGTGTCTAGCCACTTTCACTTCTTGACCTAACGCCTGAAAATAGTGCACTAAATTATACGTAAATGAGTCGTAATTGTCGATCATCAATAACAATAGAAAAGCCTAACCGTAAAAAACCGCGGTTATTCTAATCGTTTTATCGCCAAGTTGGAAGTTAGAAAACAGTACAACAAAGTATTTATTTTTGAAATAAAAAGGAGTTTTGATTAACACCAAAACTCCTATACTCTTTTATAAATTATCTTTTATAAATTAATTTTTATTAAAATTTAGCAACGGCTTGTAACCATAGTTTGTTAGTGTCTGTTGAGTAATCATCAGCACTATAATTAGCAAATTTAGCTAAAAGACTATAGTTTTTATTTACTTGGTAATTAGCTACTAAATCTAATTCGTTACCGTAATCAATATCATTAGCGTCAGAAGTTAGGTTGTGATAGGTTGCGCTTAATTTAACACCTGCAACAGCGCCTTTAACCGTTACATAAATATCTTGAACACCGTTTGCTGGCGTACCTAAGAATTTATCAGCCCAACCTTGGAATTTATGTAGTGTGGCAAATGGTGTGCTGAAAGCAACACCATTATCACTACCAAGCAATTCATAGCCGCCTAACACCGTGACTTTACCTAACTTAGAACCAATTTCAGCATTGATATAATTTGCATCAAAACTGTTAGCATTATCACCATTGTCACTTTGTGTTGCTAGGCTTGCATTAACAAAAACTGCATCAAATTTACCATTATATAAGGCGCCATAAGTGCTAGTAGATAGTGCAGCAGCTGTGTCAAAGTCAAGAATATAGGCAAAAGCTGTTATCTTGTGTGCTTTATTTACTTTGTAAGCGGCATTAATAAAATGAAAATCACCGCCTAAATCAGATTTTGCATCGTCAGCAAAAATACGATTAGCATTATGAATGTAGCTGTAATCTAAAGATAAAGCGTCATTAAGTGCGTATTCAATACGTACACCATCATAAGTTTGTTCGTTTTGTCTCCAGCCTACACCCCCAACAAAACGTTGGTTGTTATGTAAAATGCGTTGACGACCAGCCGTTGCTTTCAGATCACCATTAGTATATTTAATATATGCTTGGTTAACATCGGTAATTTCAGGATCTGCAATGACTGAATCTGTTGGGTTGTTTCCTGCTGCATCATTATAGTCATCAACGATAGCAGTCACATTGTCTACTTCTAATCCGAGTGAAAAACCTTGGTACGCACCCGTATTTAGTGTTAAACGGCTTTTTAAGGTAAGTGCATCTGCATCTTTGTCAGCAGCGCCTGATGCACCATCTTCGTCAACCGCTTCATAACGAGCACGAAATGAAATATTAACTTTACTGTCAGCTAGGGCATCAGAGATGCTTTTGCCATGTGCAGGATCAGCAGCAAATGCTGAAGGAGCAGATAGAATAGCCGCAGTTAATACTGAGAGGGCAAATTTGTTTGTATTCAAAATTTTTGTTTTCATTGTATTATTCCCGTTTTATGTTTTATAAATCAATTAAAGTGTTAGTTAGCACAGTGATTATTTTTTTTGTTGATTTGTACTTTTTGTGGGCTTAATTCTTACACTCTGTTTGATTTTAAAAGTTGATTTAAATCAATTTCTAAAATCAACTTTTTTAATTACGGAAGTCTGTTGATTTATATCAATCTTTTGTGGTTTTTGTTTAGTTAATTGATAAGCGTCAATGCAGCAGGCAAGTTTGAACATGTATAAGGGATGCTCGTGCAATTAATACATTTTATTGACGAGCAATTGAAAAGAAAAAGTAAGTTTTTAATGGTGATAAATGTCAACCTAGTTTCACATCATATAAAGTATTATGTATGTTTAATGACCACATCACTTATTGCAATGGTTGAGCAACATAAAATATACCCTTCATCTATTTCTTGAGCAGTTAAACCATTAAAGCCATCTATAGGTAATTGTTTTACTTCACCACTGATTAGTTTGGCTTTGCAGCGACCACACATGCCAGCACGACATGAATAAGGTAATATAAGTCCAGCATCTTCGCCATTCTCTAATAGTGTTTTTGCTTGTTCATTGCCTTGAATATTAGTATTTGGAGTAGGAGAGGGGATTTGGTACTTTTTGTTCCACTTTTCAAATACAATGTTTAGCTTTTTGCTTACTGACTTGTCCACAATACGATCAGTTAGATTATCACCATTTTCTATGTTGTTAACTTTTTTGCTATTACTAGTAGCACTAGTCGTTGTTTGTGTGACTAATTCAGACATAATAAAAATAGGGGGTTTTTGTTTACTGGTAATAGTTAACTCATCTCCTGTATTTATAGTGCCACTATTGAGCGCTATTAAATTTTGACCAAACAGCACTTCACCATGCGGGCTTTGTCTAAAAGAGGTTAACATGCGTAATGGTTGTTGTTGTGGATGTTTTTCACCAGTTTTAGGATTAATGGTAGTAAATACACAGCGTTCACAAGGTTTACTTACCTTGAACTCAACATCGCCAATACGAATATGTTGCCAAGTGTCTTCAGCAAAAGGCGGTGTGTTTTCGACAACAATATTTGGCCTAAATTGTGCCATCGACACCATTTCTTGAATATTATTACTACAGCTTTCACTGTTAGGTTGACTGTCTAATAATCGTGCATTGAGATCATCTAACGATGCTTGAGAAATGAGTAGCAAAGGGTAACCATCAGCAAATGCTAGTTTTCGGGCATTATCCGAATTAGCGCTTCTTTCACGATAAGAGTCTTCACCAAAGAATAGTAAAATACAGGGACGTTGTAAGTACTCACTGAACCATGAATTGGCTTTTTCAGTACAAAGTTGCCCGTCAATACTATCTCCCCAAACAGTTACTTTTTGGTAGTGAGGTGTGAATGCTGTATAGGTTAAAGCCAACGTTGGCATATTGGGAGCAGATAATGTTAACCCATGGGGGGACAGTTTTGTTTGCACTAAACATAATTTTGGCTCTGTTCTCGCTGTAATAAATTGCCCAGAAAGATCGCTGACAACAAACCGACGGTCAAAGGTTAGCCCTAAGGCATCAATTTTTGTAGAGTGTAATTTAATCCCCGCAGTTGATTTAATAGGGTAAATATGAAGACTACTCACTTTTGCTGTTGGTTTTACTGACATTTCATGTCCAATATATTTTTACTTGTGATAAGTGGATACGGTATATTAACCGTTATAATTTTTCATCTTATTTCAGTATTTTTCTTTCATGACAAAAAAAATTAAACATGTACACATTCTCGGCATTTGCGGCACCTTTATGGGAGGCATTGCTGCATTAGCCAAAGCGTTAGGTTTTCGGGTTACAGGTTGCGATGCCCACGTTTATCCGCCTATGAGTACTCAATTAGAGCAATTGGGCATAGAGTTAATGCAGGGTTATCAAATACAGCACTTTGATGATGAACCTGACCTTGTAATTGTTGGTAATGCCATGTCTCGTGGAAATGTAATGGTGGAATATATGCTTGATCGAAATATTCCCTACACTTCAGGCCCGCAGTGGCTGTTAGAAAACGTACTGAAAGATCGTTGGGTACTTGCCGTGTCAGGCACTCATGGTAAAACAACCACCAGTAGTATGTTAACGTGGATTTTAGAATACGCACAATTATCTCCAGGCTTTTTAATTGGTGGTGTACCGCAAAATTTTGATTGTTCCGCACGATTAGGTAATGCGCCTTTTTTTGTTATTGAAGCCGATGAATATGACACGGCTTTTTTTGATAAACGTTCTAAATTTGTACATTACCGTCCAAGAACCTTAGTTATTAATAATCTAGAATTTGATCACGGCGATATTTTTAATGATTTATCAGACATACAACGGCAGTTTCATCACCTTATTCGTATGGTACCCAGTAATGGATTAATTTTATCTCCAAATAATGAAGTAGCCATAACAGAAACCTTAGCAATGGGATGTTGGACACCGACTGAGCAAAGTGCTTGTGAGCAAGGCTGGCAAGCACAAAAAATAGTGGCTGATGGTAGTGAATTTAAGGTTATTTTTAATGGTCAGGAACAAGGCACAGTTAAGTGGGGATTAATTGGAGACTTCAATATCGACAATGCCTTGATGGCTATCTCTGCTGCCCGTCATGCTGGAGTGCCGAGTCATATTGCGATTGACGCTTTGGCAGAATTTATTAACACCAAACGTCGTTTAGAATTGCGTGGTAGTGTTAATAATATTCAAGTGTATGATGATTTTGCCCATCACCCAACAGCTATCGCAAAAACATTGGCTGGCGTGCGTTCTAAAGTAGACAGTAATTCTCATCAAGGGCGAGTTATCGCGGTATTAGAACCGCGTTCTAATACAATGAAATCAGGTGTGCATCAGAATACTTTACCTGCTTCTTTGCGCCAAGCTGATCATGTATTCTTGTTTCAGGGAGAGCATGTAAAATGGTCAGTGAGTGATTTAATTGCTAACTGTCAGTCTCCTTGCATTGTTGAAGAGAATATTAGTGAATTGGTAACTAAAATTACAGCGTATGCGCAAGCGGGTGACAGTATTGTGGTGATGAGCAATGGTTCGTTTAATTCAATTCATGAAAAATTACTAAAAAGTCTTCATTTGAAATACCAAATGTAGTGATGAGATCTTGAATGAAATAACCAGTTAAAGGTATAAGTTCATAGCATTTTATTATGAAAAAACAATAAAGTGTGAGATAAATCAATAAACAGTAATCTTTTTATTTTTTTTTAACTAGGGCACTATATTATGTATTGCGCTTTTTGTTGTTCTGCTTTTGAAGCCTAAAGCTTTGAAAGAAAAAGAAGTTATGGGGGAGTAACCTCGCTTACTCCTTTTATACGCAAGGCATGATTACAAGTGGTAAATATATATGTGATAAATGAAGGAAAACAGGATATATTGCTTCTTATTACAGACAAAAGAGATAGAAAATAGTAAATTGTATTAGCCATATGTGAAATCTGTACGCATGTACGATTCAGTGAGTAGGTTGTGGTGTCAGCCCTCTATTCGATTACCGATTAATAGGATGAAATATGCTTGAAAATATGTCTTTAGCTAAAAAAATTAATGTGTCACTTGTTATTATTGCATTGGTTTTTTTAAGTACAACAATCTTTTTTTTCTATGATGATGAACGGGAATTAGCAGAGCATTTTGTAGAGAAAAACTTGGAAAGTTTAGCACTGAATTATTTTGATTCGGTCAATACGATGATGTTGACTGGAACTATTGCTAATAGGCAAATTATTCAAGATAAAATTGTTAGTCAGGATGATATTGTTGAAGCGAGAATTCTTCGGGCTCCTGCCTTAACTAAAGTGTTTGGTAATGGTCATGAAGATCAAAGTGCAAAGTCAACATTTGAACATCAAGGTTTATCAGGCACTCAAGCGTTTGAAAAATTCACTGAAAACGGGAAAAACATGATGAGTTTTATCATGCCTATTATAGCAAGTGATGACTATAGGGGGACAAATTGTTTAACTTGTCATCAAGTAGAAAATGGTGAAATTTTAGGGGCAGTAAAAATCACTTATGATTTATCTTCTGTTAATAAAACCATCACTAATTCAATTACCCATGCCACAATATTACAACTTATTATTACTATCATCAGTTTTGGTTTACTAAGCTACACGCTCAAAAAATTAGTGTTCTTTAGACTAAATAGATTACGCACAACAATTAAAAGTGTTGAAGAAAGTCTTGATTTGAATAAAGAAATTAAAGTGAATTATAATGATGAGCTTGGCGCAGTAAGTTCTGCACTAAATGGAATGATGAAAACATTTAAACATAGTTTCTTATCTATATCTGATGCAACTGAAAAACTAACGCTTTCTGCACAAAGTGTTGATGAAATATCATCGTTAACACGAGCCGCTGTTTTAGAACAAAAAAATGGCACAGACTCTGTGGCAGCAGCCATCAATGAACTTGATGCTTCAGCTAATGAAGTGCAACAAAATACACAAAGCGCAGCTGATAAGTCTGTATCAGCAAGAGAGCGAGCATCACAAGGTTTAGCACTGGTTGAAGAAGCCAAAAAAGGTATTAATGAATTACGAGATAAAGTCATTAACAACACGAGTATGATAACTGAGCTTAGCAATAAAACTAATGAAGTTAGTAGTGTACTTGAAGTGATTACAGCGATAGCTGAACAAACTAATTTATTGGCCCTTAATGCGGCAATTGAAGCGGCTCGGGCGGGTGAACAAGGTAGAGGTTTTGCTGTTGTTGCTGATGAAGTACGTTCATTAGCAACCCGTACACGTGAAACAATTGACCAAATACAGTCAACCATTGGCTCTTTACAACATGATGCTAAAAGTGCAGTAGATTCAATGAATGATGCAAGCCAACAAGCTAATGAAAAAGCGGAAGATGTTGCTAATGTCGCGAGTTTATTAGTTGATATTACATCGCAAATTAAAGAATTAGATGAGCTTAATTGCCAAATTTCAGATGCAGCTAAACAACAAAATTTAGCCGCGGAAGAAATTAATATAAATGTTGTTAATATTAGCGATGTTGCCGAGAAATCAAGTATTGATGCTATTCGAGGTAAAGAGATAAGTGAGCATTTACTTGCGTTGGCCAATGATTTGAATGAACAACTTGCGAAGTTCAAATTATAGTAGGCCTGAGTTAATTCATTGACAACCTGAGGTGAGCTTTGATTAACATCCTTATGAATAAGGGTGTTAATCTCTCTGAAATATGAATCGAGCCTAAACCCTCTTAGCTGAATAAATTAGTTAAATACACTCTAGGCTATACGATAGAATTTTAATGCAGCTAAAGCACTTAATTGCCCGTTTATTCTATGTCTAATGGTTCTGGCGATAAAATAATACCTGTGTTGTCAGCATAAATATGATCATCAGGTAAAATAGTTACCCCACCAAAGTTGATAGCAATATCACATTCGCCAAATTCATTATCATTTGCGCCGACAGGAATCGACACTAAACCTTGAATGCCTATTTCTATTTCTTCAATAGCATCTACATCGCGAACACTGCCATAACAAACAATACCTTCCCACCCGTTACTAGCAGCCGTTTCAGCAATATTAACATCAATTAGCGCTCGTCTTGTAGAGCCACCACCGTCGATCACAAGCACTTTACTTTTACCGTCCATCTGAACAATTTTTTCAATTAATCCTGTGCCTTCAAAGCATTTTATCGTGACAACCTTGCCACCGAAAGAATGTCTGCCACCATAATTACTAAAGATGGGATCAACGACATCAACTAAATTAGCGTAAGTGTCACATAATTGTGAGGTATCATATTCCATAATAATAATCTTTGATTTAAGCAAAAGTTACTAGCTAGTATAACGTGTTGTAATGAGAATAAAATAGAGACTTGTATTTTAGTGTAAAACTCTTTTTAATATGTTAACTATTTATCTCCAAAAACAGCATATATTTAATGTTTGTAACGCTAGACTCATTAGCCATGTTATCTGCCACTCAGGCAATCATTTTCGCACTTTTAGCATTTATATTTTTTATGTATTTTCGCTCTTTTAACCGTGAATATATGAAATATTGGGTATATAGCTTAATTTCGTTAAGCTGTCACTACGCCAGCTCCGCTTTATTAAATAATACCATAAGCCTTAAAAGTGGCTCATATGCTCAGTTGCTATACCATCAAGCGCAACAGGTTGGATTATATTTATTCTTAACCTTTTTATTGCTTGGTCTTTATAATGCCAAAAAACGAGTGAAACCAACAAAAAAACTTGTTATAACGGTGATTAGCTTAGCTGTGTTTATTGGGTTAAGTGTGGGAACGCTTTATTTTTTTGAAGAAAATAACGTCTTTAATCGTTTTTACCTTAAGATCAGCTTACAAAATATTATTTTTGCTTGTTGCCTATTAATTGCTAGCTTCTATCTTTTTGTCGACAAAACTGTACACTTTTCAAGTAATTTGTTACTTACTTTTTTTCTTATTTTAGGTGTTCGCCATTTATTTAATTTATTTATTACCTTTATTGGTTTAACTGAGCCATGGTTTAATCATATTGGCTTGTTATTACTGTATTTTGATGTGGGTGCTTATAGTATTTTAGGGGTTATATTGTTACTTTGGATGCAAGGATCCGAGCGTAATATGGCCGTAAATGCTATTAGTCGTGCACAATATTTAGGTATGCATGATTCATTAACGGGAGCTTTAAACCGAAGCCAAGTAATGGAAAAACTCTCCGAGGCCATCATTATTGCTAGCGAAAAGTCGTATCAGTTGGCTATATTTTTAATTGATATAAAACAGTTTAAATTTATTAATGATACTTATGGTTTGAAAACTGGCGATTTTATTCTTGGAGAAATAGCGAATCGCTTAAATAATAGTATGCTAATACCGCAAGCTGTTGGGCGTCTTAGCGGCGATTCATTTATGTTTGTTGTTGAATATAATGACAGTGCCTCACTAAATAAAATACCTGTTCATTTGCATCAACTCATTAGTCAACCTTATACCGATGAGCACCAAGAAGTGAATATACAAGCGAGTATTGGTTTCTGCACTTACCCCGAAAATGGCGATAATGAGGAAGACTTATTACAAAATGCTAATCTTGCTTTACATCATGCTGAAACAAATAATATTCCTACTATTGCGTTTGAATCAGGCATGCAAGCAGAAGGGCGACGGTTAGTATTAAAAGAAAAAGAACTTAAACTAGCCATTTATAATGATGAATTTGTGCTTTATTATCAACCTCAACTTAATCTTATTACTAATCGATTAGAGGGCGTTGAAGCTTTAGTACGTTGGCAACATCCCGAAAAAGGCTTGTTGCAACCTGTAAGCTTTTTAAAAGATATTGAAGCGTTAAATATGAATAGTGAGTTTGATAACTATATTTTAAATAAAGCGTGCAGTGCAAATGCAAGGTGGTATGAAAAATATAAGCGACGAATTGCTATTGCTGTCAATATCACAGCAGTAGAGTTTCAGGATCCTAACTTAGTGAGTAATATTCAAACTTTATTATTAGAAAAAAAACTATCGCCTAAATATTTAGAGTTAGAAATAACAGAAAATGTTGTTATGACAGATATAGCTACAGCCATGAATACAATTACCGCATTACAAAATATGGGAATTAAGGTATCTATTGACGACTTTGGTACAGGTTATTCTTCTTTAGCATACTTGCGTAAATTACCTATAGATACAATTAAAATAGACCGTAGTTTTATTACTGAAGTCGCGACAAATGATTCAGATTTGGCCATTGTTAAGTCAATGATCAATCTTTCTCAAGGGCTAGGAAAGCGGGTGCTTGCAGAAGGCGTAGAAAATAAAGATCAACTTAATGTATTGCGTAACTTAGGCTGTGATGCGGTGCAAGGCTACTTTATTGATAAACCTTTACCTGAAGAAAAGTTAGTTACTTATTTAACAAGGAGGGAGTAAAGTTATCTACCCTTCTTCCTTTTCCTCTGAAAATAAATAATGTTTTGGCTTCATCATGCGTTAAAACAGTGGGTATTGTTATATGTGCCGCAATATCAGAGCCTAAATAAACTGTTTTATGGTGAGAGAATCCATTTTCTTTAGCGCAATTATAAACAGGTGAGCCCTCACTATATCAATAATAAATTGATTGATATTTTCTTTTGTTGCCGAAGCCATATGCCTTAAATGCACTCGACCAAAAACTTTAGGCTCGAGTAGTTCTATTGCAATAAGAACAACTGTTTCATACCATTAGTTTTATTAATTAAGTGATCTATTTTATACGTAGAAAAAATTGCCAAATACAAGGTATTTATTTCAATAACTAGTTGTTCTAATTATTAAATAAATAACGATGTAGTTGGTGATTTTAGCAAGTAGAAATGATCACATAGTTAGTGAGATTGGTATTACTTTTACCATTCTGATTTTTGGTTCTTTTTCTAGGTACTATGCCACCAATAAAAGTTTCATCAATTTAAACTAACCCTGACAGTTTTTCTCTTTCTGGATTAACCATAGTTGAACGTAGCTTATGTAATAAGGTTCAAGATGTCTGATAACTTCCAAGGCCAAGAAGACGCTGTATTTCTAGAGCACTAACGCCATTTTTCTGATTAGTGATATACCAAACAGCACATTTTAACGAACTGTTTTTTAATTTGTATGGGGTTTTATTCACATAACACCGAGGACATGTGAAGCCGTCAGGCCAACGGATTTTGTAAATATAATCCCAACAGGCTTCATCGTTGTGGAACCAGTCGATAAACTGGTTCCAATTCTTAGGGTAATCTATACCTGATTTAAGTAAATTTGAATCCTTTGTTATTACTACATATTGGCATAGGTCGGGCTAAGCGGATAGTCCTTATGTATAGACAGTAACCCTTGTTTTGTCCAATAACATTATTACAAGCCGTTTTGGGGCGTAACAACAAAGGTTATTTTAAAATACATATAATCATTTGTTTACAAAGGTGTTTTTTAATGAAATTATTAATGCACGTAATATACGCCGTTTTGGGGTGTTATAAACCCCCAAAATGGTGTTCAATAAGCTGTTAAATGCAATAATCAAGGATAGAGTATAATGTCAAAAGTTTTAGGTAGCTGTTTGTGTGGTAAAGTTTCTTTCGAGAGTAATAATAGTTTCGAGCAATTTCACCTTTGTCATTGCATTCAGTGCCAAAAAACAACTGGTTCGGCTCATGCATCTAATCTATTCACGACTCCAGAAAACATAAAATGGTTAAGTGGTTCTAAATTAGTTAAACGCTTTAATGTTCCAGGACGAGCTATTTCTAAAGCTTTTTGCACTGAATGCGGCTGTGCGGTTCCATATCTTTCCGGCTCAGGAAAAGCTTTAGTTATTCCTGCTGGTTGCTTAGACTCTGAGCCTGCTATAGAGCCTCAGGATAATATATTTTATTCTGAAAAGGCTAAGTGGTATGACAAAGCTATTTGTGCAAAAAAATTCGAAAACTTTCCAGAGTAAATTGCACTTAACACATATGAGCCCATCTCGCGTCAATAGGCAATAGTGTTCTTTTAGCTACCG
>CBDLPA010000006.1:0-232295 GCA_965305135.1 uncultured Colwellia sp. | reverse complement strand
TAAGCTCGCTAATGAAGCTCTGAGTTGGGAAGAAATTTAATCAAATTGGTATAAACACACTGCTATGAGTAATTAGTTGATATTGTCATTTTCTGGCGGGGTTAACATTAGCTGTTGGTAAACTAAACCTGCTTGTGTGCGGTTATAAACGCCCAGTTGAAGTAAAATAGCCGAAACGTGTTTTTTCACAGTATTTTCTTTAATATCTAAAATACCCGCAATTTGTTTATTTAGCTGACCATCAGCAACCAATGATAAAACCGTATATTGTTGTGGCGTTAATTGTGCGAGTTGCTGTGCTAATTTTTTATGTTCTTGTGCTAGTTCACTGTCACGATTAACAGGCATATTTGCGGGTAACCATGTTTCACCACCAAGCACTGTATTAATTGCTTGAGCAATGGTAGCTAAATCCACAGATTTAGGAATAAAAGCAGCAGCACCAAAGTTAATGGCTTTTTGCATAATGTCAGGGTTTTCATCAGAAGACACCATAATAACAATGAGATCTGGATGATTATTTTGTAACTGAGTTAAACCTGTAAAGCCATCATTGCCTGGCATATGTAAATCTAGAAAGATAATTTCTAATTCAGGTGACTGATCAATCACTTTAAGCAAATCATCAAAGCTTGATGCTTCTTTAATTTTTGCCTCTGGCATGCAATCAAATACCGCTTGTTTTAACGCAGTACGAAATAACGGATGATCATCGGCAATTGCCACTTTAGCTTGATTCATACAATACCTTTTAGATAAATTTATTTTGCTATTATCAAAAAAAGAGCCAGTAAAAACCAGCTCTTTCTTATATTTAAACCCTGTTAATCGTAGGTATTATTTCGGTATTAAGTTAAACCGAGCTCAGATTAATTTAATACCATTATTAGAAGCGATAACCCACAGTTAAATGTGCAGTTCTCGGGTCATTAAAGTAACCAATTAGGGTTGTGTCACCACCTAACCCAGGAAGATAAGTGCCATCTTCATTTTGGGCTGCAAAATTATAACCACCCACCATGGCTTCTTCATCGGTTAAGTTTTTCAAGTGAATGCCGCCATACCAGTTACCTTCAACACTTTCCCAAGTAACACTCGCGTTAAGCGTACCATAGCCATCTTGAACCAATAAATCACTATCTTCAAATAATAAGTAGTCATCACGATAGTAATAACCCCCAGTGAAAACAAAGTATCCCATGTCTGTATCCATAGTATAATTTGCCGCTAAGTTCATAGTGTAATCTGGCGTGTTTGATAAACCAACAAGTGGCGCTGCAATGGTTGGATCATCTTCAATTTCTCCATCTAAATAACCAATTGAAAAATCAATTCTTAAGTTCTCTGTGGTTGCCCACGTTACTTCAGCTTCAATCCCTTTAACCGTAGAGCCTTTGATATTACCTAAGTTTTGGTTTAATACAGAGAAATCATCTGGGTCAGGTGTTACAGTAATATATTGGCGATCTTTGTGATCTAAAGAAAATAGAGTCACATTAGTACGCACAGCATCATTCCAATCTTTTTTGAGACCTAACTCAATTGAATCAACTACTTCTGGATTAGCTGCTTTTTCATTTTCAGTGGCACGTGGGTTAAACGTTCCTGATTTAAAGCCTTGCGAATAACTTGCAAAGATCATGGTATCCGCATCAAGTTGATATTCTAAACCAACTCTTGGTGTAAATCGTGACCATTCTTTCTTTTTAGGTGCATCTAAAGTTCCATCACCATCGGTATCAGTACCTAGTACTTGCGGAAAAGAAACATCACCACGCACATAACCTGGAATCCAACCATCGCTTGGATATACATTACTAAATGCTAATCCATTGTTAACATAAGCTTCTTTTTCTTCTCTGGTATAGCGACCACCTAGGGTTAAGGATAATTTATCAGAAATATCAATACTACTTTGAATATAAGCTGCAATACTATTACTATTATTACAACCAGTAACCTCACGTGTTAAACCTGCAGTACCGTATGCCGCTCGACCTAGGTTTCCTAAAATAGCATCAAAATGACCACAAGACTCGCCGTCATAAGCATATAGACCACTCACAATAGTAAAGCCATCACCTACATAATTTGCTTGTAATTCATGGCTGGTATTTTCGTCATCATAAAAGGCTGGAACATCAAAAATATCTAATTGTGTGTTATCAAAATCGATATTGGTATCTGAATACCCTTCTCTAGAGGTTGCTACATATTTTATTGATAACTCATTTGTTGCTTGCCAAGAGGCTAAAAAACTAAAGCCTTCAAGCTCAACAGCATTGGTTGTAGGCATACTCGTATATGAGTCATATACACTGTCTGGCACGGGTGCATCAGTTAATATACTTGGTAGTAAGCGATAACCACCTTTTGCATTTGAGTCATCATTTGTTTTATCCCACGCTAAGCGCATAAATAAATCATCAGTAGCTCGAAATTCTAGTGTTAAACGTGATGCCGATAAATCTTTATTGTAGTTTTCGGTGTCTTGATCCGCTACTGAAGAAATTAAGAATTCACCAAAACCGTCTCGGTTAAGCTCAGCATGACCAAAACCAATAAACAATTTATCTTCGATTAAAGGGATTTGACCCGTCACCTTTAAATCTCTTTGGTTATAACTACCCACGGTTCCTTCAATATTAAGCTCTGTGTCGCCTGACATGGCTTTAGTTACATATTTTACCGCACCACCAATGGTATTTTTACCATAAAGTGTACCTTGAGGGCCACGAAGTACTTCAATACGTTCCACATCTAATAAATCAAGCACAGCACCTTGTGGACGTGCCATATAAACATCGTCAATATAAATACCAACTCCAGGTTCATAACCCCAAAGCGGATCTTGCTGCCCTACACCACGAATAAATGCTGTTAGGGTTGAGTTTGTACCACGACTGTTTTGCAATGTAGTATTTGGCGAGAATCGCTGAACTTCAGTCATCACAGATATGCCATTTTCAGCAAGTTCGGCGGCACCAATAGACGTAAGTGTTACGGGTACTGTCTGTAAATTTTCTGTAGTTTTACGTGCAGTTACTTCAATACGCTCTAAACCTTTCTCTTTTGCTGCTGCCGAAGTATCTGTTGCTTCTTCTGCTAATACCACGCTGCTAGTTAATGCCGCTGCAATTGCTAAAGCAAGATAACTGCGATTAGTATGATTTTTGTTACCGTAACTATTTTTATGATGAACATGTTTCATGAGGAACCCCTATTAATAATTTTTGTGTTATTCGTTATTGGTCAATGGTGTTTGCATTTATATTTTTATCTCGCTTCTTACCAACTAATAACACTCTATCTCATTCGTTTGAAAAAATAATTAGCACTATGGTGCCATAACGATGCTGTTGATTTTAAAGAACATTTTTTATAATTGATTATAAATCCCAAAATTCAACAACATGCTTAGCAGTACTTAATGGTGCAGCTAAGACATAGTCTGACACTTCTCCCCCATGTTCCACATTTGGATTAACCATAATGCCATGGTCACGGTCTTTAACTTCAATAAGCTCAACCTGTACGTCAGTTCTCATGTTGTTCCAACGAGTAATGCTATAGCCTAATTTGTTATCAATTTTAGGTTTAGCCGTTGCCTTTGATAACAGTGCCCATTGCTCAGCAAGCATAGTAGCGTTTAATGGATTAACAATACTGTCATTTTCACCCGTCCAAACCGATAATTTAGGCCAGTGGGCTTGATTAGGTGTTATTGTTTTAATTAAAGTAACAAGCTCTTTAACCGTTTGAGAAGGGCCATTCCTCATACATGAGATACCTGTAATTAAGCCATCTGCACAAGGAAAAGGAATACCTGCAACAACCGCACCTGCGGTGAAAAGATCGGGATAATTCACCAACATACTACTTGCCATGGCACCACCAGCAGATAAGCCAATTATATAAACTCTATCACTAGCAGTTTTCTGCTTTAACATGGTTATCATATTTTTTATCGATAGGCTTTCCCCCTTGTTTTTAGTGAAATCTTCTGCTGAATACCAATTAAAACAACGTTTAATATTATTACTTACGTCTTGTTGAGGCAGCAATAAAGCAAAATTATGTTGTTTAGCTAAACCAAGTAAACCACTTTGCTGTGAAAGTGTTTCAGCCTGTTGCGCACAGCCATGCAATAAAACTACTAAAGGTGGAGGCGTATTGTTTTGACCAACCCTTTTAGGCGCATAATAACTTGCTTTAAGAGCACCAGGATTGTCTCCAAAGTTATTAAATTCAACAAAATCAGCCTGAGAATACTGACTAAATAGCAACAACGTTATGAACAACAGAATAGTTTTTAAGTACTTTGCTTTAAACGATATGATAGGAAAAATTATAGACATGATGATATAGCCAAAAAAAACAGATAGCTTGATCATGGCTGATAAAAATTAAAAGGTGTATGGTACTTTAGTGCAGGGCAGAAATATCACTTTTTTCTGTCACGCAGATTGAATAAATTTGAACACGACTAACAAGAAAATATGGTAAATTACCACATTAGGACATTGATATATTTATATCCCTATATACCCTTATGTAAAGATATTGAGGCACCACTTGAAAACAAAGCTAATTACCCGTGAGGGTTACACCAAATTGCAACAAGAGCATGATTATTTGTGGAAAGAAAAACGACCTGCTATAACCAAAATTGTAACTTGGGCAGCGGGCTTAGGTGATAGGTCTGAAAATGCAGATTACACTTTCAACAAAAAATTATTGAGACAAATCGATAGTAGGGTACGTTTTCTTAGAAAGCTTTTACCTGATCTAAAAATTGTTGACTATTCACCCCAGCAAGATGGTAAAGTGTTTTTTGGTGCTTGGGTAGAAATTGAAAATGAGTCTGGTGAAATAAAAAAATTTCGCATTGTTGGGCCTGAAGAAATCTATGATACAGATAAAAACTACATATCAATAGACTCTCCTATGGCTCGAGCCTGTTTGAAAAAAGAAGTAGATGATGAATTAGAAGTAAAAACCCCTAATGGTTATAAGGTTTGGTTTATTAACAAAGTTGAATATGAAACTTAACTTTAAGTAACATATTCAATGTAAATAAATTAAAGTTCTTGAATCCAACCAAACTTATCTTCACGCGTTCCGTATTGAATGCCTGTTAACTCGTCATATAAATGTTTTGATACTGGCCCAGTTTCATTATTGTTGATTACGTGATCAACCTCTTTAAATGCAAGTTTTCCAACCGGTGAAATAACAGCGGCGGTTCCACAACCGAATACTTCCGTTATTTTGCCACTATCTATATCAGCTAATATTTCTTCTATATCTAACTTCTGCTCACTAACGTCATAACCTAGGCTAGGGGCTAATTTTAAAATTGAGTCACGTGTTATCCCTGGTAAAATACTGCCACTTAATGCTGGCGTAACAATGCGCTTACCTTCATACACAAAACAAATATTCATAGCGCCAACTTCTTCAATATACTTTCCATCAACCGCGTCTAGCCACAATACTTGTGAATAACCTAATTTACTAACTTCTTCAGATGCATACAGGCTTGCCGCGTAGTTACCACCCGTTTTAGCTTCGCCAACGCCACCTTTCACTGCACGTCGATATTTATCAGCAACAAAAACAGAAATAGGCGTTAAGCCGCCAGCAAAATAACTACCTGCTGGCCCAGTAATAATAAAATGACTATAGGTACTACTTGCACCAAGACCTAGTTTCGGGCTTGTTGCAATCATTGTTGGACGAATATATAAAGAAGCACCTTGCTGATCAGGCACCCAATTTTCATCTAACTTTACCAACGATTTAATTGCTTCAAGATGAAGATTTTCATCAACTTCAGGCATCACCATACGCTTGGCTGAACGGTTGAATCGCTTAATATTCTCTTCTGGACGAAATAAATTAATACCCCCTTTGGCATTACGGTAGGCTTTAAGGCCTTCAAAAATTTCTTGGCTGTAATGAAAAACGGCAGCAGAAGGTTCTAGTGACAAGGCACGATATGGACCAATATTAGCACCATTCCAACCTTTATCTTGGTTAAAATCTTGTATAAACATGTGATCAGAAAAGGTAACACCAAAACTAAATTCTTTTGGGCAAGTATTACGTTTTTCTATGGGAAGTGAGTTTATTTCTATCGTCATTTTTCTGCTCATTTTAATAAAAGTAAAGTGCAAAACACCGTATAAATAACATGCTATAAATTTATACGGTATTTTGCAATCATGTGTTTATTTCATGTACGTATAATATATCCACTAAAACTGGCATTGGCTCAGAGATAGATGCTTTTTGACAAGCATATGATATTGCCCATGAAGGTATTATCCAAGAATTGCTTAATTATACTGCATGCCGTGACTTGTTGTAACTCTAAAGAATTCAATATATTCATTTTTTGAGTTTTGTTGGTAATGTTATCACTAGCTTTTTATGATTAGCGCAGTAGTCTTCATTTACCCTTACAATTTTACAAGTCGGCTTCTAATTGGTACTTGGCAAACATCTAATACTGGTGGTGGCTTTTTATAAAAAAATTCGCTTGCTCTTGCACGGCGTTTTACTAAACGTTCAGCAAAGCTTGCTGATTCAGTATTTTCCACTTCAATGATAAGACGATCTTTTTTCGGTACCTCTGCCATCAATTTCATACTAATAATTGGCGTATACTCTCGGCTATCCACTGCATATTCACCTTCAATAACAGCGGTGCGTTGTATTGCTTGAATATGATTCATACCATAAACAACGCGTCCAAAAATCGTCATTATATTATCTAAGTAGCGTGGTGCTTGCCCAATAACAAAATAAAAATGACTAGAGGCTGAATCAGCCTCATTACTTCTTGCCATGGCTAATACACCAGGACAATGTGTTAACCATGCATTTTCGCCATCATCAGTTGCCACAGCAAACCCCTGTTTGAATCCAGTTTGTTTTGCAAATAAGTCATTACTTTGCACAACCGTAAACGCTGCTTTTTTTTCTAATGAAAAATGACCTTCCATCGCTAAAAGAGGGACTGATTTGTCTTGTTCGCTACCGTCTTTAGGCCCAGCTTGCGCCACAAAACCATCGATAACACGGTAAAATTTTGTGCCATCATAAAAAGATTTTTGCACTAAATTTGAAAACTGCTCAACATGTTTAGGGGAAAACTGTGGCGCAAGTTCAATAACCACCTTACCTTGCGGCAAAGTTAATAATACCGTGTTATTCAAATCTAATGTTCGCCATTCTTCGTTATTAGTATTATCTGCCCCACAGGCACTAATAAAAATGAAGGGAATTAACCTAAGTAATTTTTTTGTAATGGAATAAATCATAATTTTATATTCGCTGTCACTAGTAAATATTATTTTAGCTAAAACCAATACATAGTCGAGCTTTTATTATATAAAGCCCCTGCAACTCCTTGTCCGAAATAATGGGTACTATACGCTGAACTATCAATTAGCTTAGTATATCGTCAGGGGCGAAAAAGAAATAAAACACAATCAAAACAATAAAAAAACTAACCATAGTAATGAAATAGAACCACGCAAGTTTTTTATCTTTTTTTCGGGTGTAGCGTTTAGTTGCCTCTATATTGACGAGAGAAGCATGACGCTTGAGGTTAGGGAAAGCAATAATCCCTGCGTACGCAACAATTCTTCCACCAATCCCTTTATCCCATAGCGGAGGCGCTATTCCTTCTTTTGCCATTTCACGTTCAATATGTTTAACGCTAATCCGACCAAATAAAAAAGTAGCAATGCCCCACATAAAAAAGACAAAGACACTCACTATAGCCATCCAGTTTTCAGGCGATAGTTCTGACATCGTTTTCCATCCTCCTAAAAGCTACTCAACCAATTACCTAAATCGTAGGCTTGATTAGCAACAAATTTTCCAATCCCATCGCCGACCTTAGCCGCCACCATGTCAACCGCAATAGATGAGCCAATAATAATCACCCAACCAACTTGGCTAATTGGCAGGGGCGTAGAGATAATAAGCTATACCCATCAGAGTAAAAAAAAACACTGAAGATATTAAAAGAAATACAGCTAAAGAATAATCTTTTGTTCGCGTATGACGCAGTATTGCAGAATCATTTACCAGTGAATGTTCAGATACTTTATTGGTTACTATAACAATGGCGTACATCATGAGTCTTCCACCAATTCCTTTATCCCATAAAGGTGGTTCTAACCCTTCTTTCGCCATTTCACGTTCAATATGTTTAATGCTAATCCGTCCAAAAAGGAGTATTGCCGCTCCCCAAGTAAAAGATATGATAAGCCCAATGACAGTAAACCAATGTTCAAGTGTAAGTTTTGATATAACTTCAAGCATGCGTTAAAGTTCACTTATCCATGAACTTAGTTCATAGGCACCATCGGCTAGTGTTTTACCAAATATATCTCCAGCTTTAGCCGCTACAATTCCAACTGCTACAGCAGCACCAATAATAATCACCCAACCAACTGGTGTAGCCAACATAGCAATACCTAACGCGCTTCCAGCTTGCACTGCTGAAGTCCCCACAGCTAGACCCGCCGCAGTACCAAAACCAAAGCCTGCAGCTTCAACCGCGGCACGTTTCTGCCAATTTCGTCCGGCTAAATAATCATTATGAACTGCATTTGCTCGTAACCCTGCATCAAGCACAATCAAGCTTTTACCAACAACATTCGCACTCTTTTCAAATGCACGTAAATTATTAAACGCCTTGGTCGAGGTAAACTGGATCGGTTTTACGCCCTTGCCGCTTTTTGCTTTATTAACACCTCGTTCACTATCACTGTAAACAGTGCCTTTTTTACTTTTTACCCGCCCTATAAATTTATTTATTTCTGTTTGAAATTTATGGTTAAAATCTTTAGAAAGTGCGTGCACGCGTTGTTCTAGCTTTATCATTTTTGCTTTTGGCAGCTTAGCTTTTACACCTTTTCTTACATCTTCTAATGCTTCTTGCAGTGCTTTAGCAGCTTTTGCAAAGTTACTTAGCCGACTTTCTAAGGCTGTTGACGCAGCGCCTACTGCCCCTAACATTTCTGTTTGGAAAAAATCAGCCAGTGCTTGAAGGTATTCACCACCAAGGATTGAATCCATCAAGGATTGAATCCATCAAGGCTATTTTTCGTTTTGCTTGCGGAGGTAAAGATCTCATGTGATTAAGCGGACAAATTAAATCAGGCCTGACTTGTCGCCAATCTTTACTATTGCTACTGCCATTTCGTAAAATAAAAGGCGTGCCTGCCGAGATAAAAGTATCCGAAATATTAGGGTTATCTCGTTTGAAATCTGCAAAAGCTTTTGGGTTGTTACGATCTATTGGGTAGGTATTATTACTGCTGTAACATAACGCGATGTTGTTTGGCATAATTTATTCCATTAAAAAATCAATCCGATTGAAGCTACACACTTAGACTACAAGCCAAGCTTCAGTTAAGTGACCAATATACTAGCACTTAAAAATTAGCTTGTGAATAATAAATTCTAGCAAGATAAAACTACTGTTTTTCAACTATTGTACTCATTTTCCTAAGCTATTTTATTCTAGCATGACGATTTGAATGTTATCATGGCGCCTATCAAAATCGTTAACTAATACACCTGCTCACGGAGCCTTTAATGAACAAAAGTATCATCACCAATTTTATTGCTTTAATAACAACATTATTAGGGCTTTATTTAGGTAATAATATTTTATATACCGTAGGTTTATTCGCCTTATCTGGCGCCATCACTAACTGGCTGGCCATACATATGCTATTTGAAAAAGTGCCATTATTGTATGGTTCAGGTGTTATTCCTGCCCGTTTTGAAGATTTTAAATTAGCGATCCGTGAGTTAATGATGGAACAATTCTTCACCAAAGAAAATATCGATCGTTTCTTATCTACTGGTTCAGGTGCCGCTAGCAGTATTGACTTAACACCCGTCATTGAAAAAGTTGACTTAACCCCTGCTTTCAATAACTTAGTCACTGTTATTGAAGGCTCTTCGTTCGGCCCTATGTTAGCCATGGTAGGTGGTAGTGAAGCCATTCAACCAATGAAAGAACCTTTTATTGAAAAAATGAAACAATCAATACAAGAAATTAGCCAAAGTGAACAATTTAACAATTTACTGCGCGAAGAGTTAGAACAACCAGACATGATTGAAAACCTACAAGCCAAAGTTAGCGATATTATTGAAAAACGCTTAAACGAGTTAACCCCCCAATTAGTAAAAGAAATTGTTCAAGCGATGATAAAAAAACATCTCGGTTGGCTGGTGGTTTGGGGCGGTGTTTTTGGTGGAATTATTGGCTTAATTGCGGCATTAACAAGTAATTTTTAATACTTAAAAAGGGAAAGTATAGCTTACAAATGTTGTCGCTAAATATTGTATAAAAGTTACTCCAAAAGCCTTAATTTTGTGGTTGTTTTACGTTATGCTGCTTGTTCATTTTCGGGTGTTTGATTAAACAACATCAAATCCAACAAAAATAAGGTAAATTTCAGTCATGTTTGCTAGCTTAAAAGCGTCACCTGCCGATCCTATATTAGGTCTATTAGCTAAATACCGCGAAGACACTAACCCTAAAAAAATTGATTTAGGTGTGGGTGTTTATAAAAATGAAGCGGGTGAAACCACTGTGCTTAATTGCGTAAAAAAAGCTGAACAACATCGTACTGATACCGAAACCAGTAAAGTGTATTTAGGCCCAACTGGCTCAACACTTTTTAATGATGAAATGAGTAAACTCATTTTTGGCCAAAACCACAATGTACTAAATGAAAATCGTGCTCGCACGGTTTCAACGCCAGGTGGTACGGGAGCACTGCGTGTAGCGGCTGAATTTATTAAATCGTGTAAAGCTGGTGCAACTATTTGGGTCAGTAATCCAACGTGGGCAAATCATACAGGTTTGTTTGAAGCTGCTGGTTTAACCGTAAAAATCTATCCTTATTACGATTATGAAAATAAAAATCTAGATTTTGACGGCATGTTAGCTGCACTTAAACAAGTATCAGCTGACGATGCGGTGTTATTGCATGCCTGTTGCCATAACCCAAGCGGTATGGATTTAAATAACGAACAATGGCAACAAGTTGCCGACGTTGCAAAATCGGTTGGTTTTACCCCTGTTATCGACATGGCTTATCAAGGATTTGGGCAAGGTTTAAATGAAGATGCTTATGGCTTGCGCTTAATGGCAGACTCTGTAAACGAAATGGTTGTTTGCAGTTCATGTTCAAAAAACTTTGGTTTATACCGTGAACGCATTGGTGCTTGTACTGTTATTGGCGAATCAAGCCTTCAAGCAGATATTGCCTACTCGGTAGTGTTGGCAGTTGTTCGCGTTATTTACTCTATGCCGCCAGCGCATGGTGCCGCACTTGTTGAAACCATTTTAACGTCTGATGAGTTAAGAAATGAATGGTATGTAGAGTTAGCACAAATGCGTAATCGCATTAATGGTAATCGTCAGCTTATTGTAGATAAATTAATAGAAAATGGCGTAACTCGTGATTTTAGCTTCATTACCAAACAAGCAGGTATGTTCTCTTTCTTAGGCATAACACCAGCACAAGTACAGCAATTGCAAGACGAGTATAGCATCTACATGGTTGACTCTAGCCGTATAAGCATTGCTGGAATATCTAATAATAATGTTGACTATTTAGCACAATCTATAGCTAAAGTGCTTTAAATAAAGCACTTAGGTTAACAAGGCTAGGCATTTTTTACTTTAATAGAGTAAAATAATGCTTAGCCTTTTTTATATTACTTGCCATTTTAATGAAACCCAAAGGAACATACCGTGACAGCTACAGGTAACTTATTTATTCTTTCTGCGCCGAGCGGTGCTGGTAAATCTAGTTTGATCAAGGCGCTTCTTGAACAAAACCAAGAGCCAAACGCAAGACCTATGCAAGTGTCGGTTTCCCATACAACACGTAATCCTCGTCCTGGTGAAAAAAACGGAGAACATTATCATTTTGTTTCCGTAAATAATTTTAAAAAGCTGATTAAACAAAATGCTTTTTATGAATATGCGGAAGTATTCGGTAATTATTATGGTACTTCAGAAGCTGCTATTGATGAGCAACTTGCACAAGGTATTGATGTTTTTCTTGATATTGACTGGCAAGGTGCGCAACAAGTTCGCATGAAAAAGCCCTCTGTTACTACTATTTTTATCAGCCCACCATCAAAAAAAGAACTTGAACAACGTTTACGTGGCCGAGGCCAAGATAGCGACGAAATTATTAATGACCGCATGGCACAAGCTCAAAAAGAATGTTCTCACTTTCAAGAGTTTGATTACATCATTATCAATGATAATTTTGAACAAGCATTAACTGACCTTACAACCATAGTGAATAATCAGCGCTTAAAACGAAGCCAACAAATGATACAACATAAAGCACTACTTGATGAATTAACAAGTTAAATAGACGATTTTTCACTCGAATACGGCTTTTACTTGCTAAATGGCCTAGCGATCAGTAAAATGCAGCGCTATTTTATGAAATTTTAGTTGGAGTGACCCAATGGCTCGCGTAACTGTTGAAGATGCCGTAGAAAAAGTCGGTAATCGTTTTGATTTGGTGCTAGTTGCATCACGTCGTGCTCGTCAAATTGCAACGGGCGGTAAAGAACCTTTGGTTGATGTCGAAAACGACAAGCCAACAGTATTAGCTTTGCGTGAAATCGAAGCAGGTTTAATTACCACTGATGTGATGGACACATCTGACCGCCACGAACAAATTCAGCAAGATACTGCTGAATTAGATGCTGTTGCTGCCATTGTTGGTAATCAAGCACAAGAATTGAGTTAGTTTTACGTCAAATAAGCTAATTTAGAAGCGCGTAATTTTTTCTGTCTATATATTTAAATATACACGAAAGAGCTACGCGTTTTTTATTGCTCTTTATACCGTTTATACAAGTAAACAATTTTCTTTGCATTTACAACAAAGCCACGTATTCTATAGTGATATCCACAAAATTCAGTCAGTTTAAAACCAATTGGGAGTGATAGGTGTATCTATTTGAGCCATTAAAAGAATTAAGTTCTACCTACCTATCAAAAGTACAAGTTGATTTGCTCAAACATGCCTATGTTGTTGCAAGAGAAGCACATGATGGTCAAATGCGCTCAAGTGGTGATCCTTATATTACTCACCCTGTCGCTGTTGCACTTAATTTAGCAAAAATGCGTTTAGACCATGAAACGCTAATGGCAGCACTCCTTCATGATGTTATTGAAGATACCAGTGTCACAAAAGACGAATTAGCCGAGTTATTTGGTAATACTGTCGCAGAGTTAGTTGAAGGTGTTAGTAAACTAGATAAATTAAAATTTGATAACAAAGAAGAAATGCAAGCGGAAAATTTCCGTAAAATGGTATTAGCCATGGTGCAAGATATTCGTGTTATTTTAATAAAACTGGCTGACAGAACACACAACATGCGCACCCTTGGTGCATTACGACCAGACAAACGTCGTCGTATTGCACGAGAAACACTTGAAGTCTATGCACCAATTGCCAATCGTCTTGGTATTCACGACATAAAAAATGAGCTAGAGCTGCTAGGTTTCCAAGCACTCTATCCAATGCGCTCACGGGCACTTAAATCTGCCGTAAAAAGCGCCCGAGGCAATAGAAAAGCCGTAATCGATAATATTCAAGAAGAAGTGGCTTCTCGCTTAAAAGAAAGTAACATTTCAGCACAAATAGTAGGTCGTGAAAAACACCTTTATTCTATTTATCGTAAAATGCTTAATAAAGAATTGATGTTCAACGAAGTGATGGATATTTATGCTTTTCGCGTTATTGTAGAAGACAAAATTGACGATTGTTATCGTGCTTTAGGCGCTATGCATAATCTGTTTAAACCTATTGAAGGGCGCTTTAAAGATTACATAGCAATCCCTAAAACTAACGGTTATCGGTCATTACATACCTCTCTTATCGGCCCACATGGTATTCCGATAGAAATTCAAATTCGCACCCAAGACATGGACCAAATGGCGGATAAAGGTGTTGCTGCTCACTGGCTTTATAAAGAGGGTGGCGATAACACAGATACCACTGCGCAAATGAAAGCACGCCGTTGGATGCAAAGCTTACTCGAATTACAGCAAAGTGCTGGTAGTTCATTTGAATTTATTGAAAATGTGAAATCTGATCTTTTCCCAGAAGAAATTTATGTTTTCACTCCTGAGGGTCGCATCATTGAGTTACCTATGGGAGCAACCGCTGTAGATTTTGCTTATGCTGTACATACCGACGTTGGCAACTCTTGTGTGGGTGTAAAGGTTGATCGTAAACCTTATCCTTTAAGCAGACCACTTGACTCAGGGCAAACTATTGAAGTAATCACCTCGGCTGCTGCAAGACCAAACGCAACATGGCTTAATTTTGTTGTAACAGCAAAAGCCAGATTACAAATAAGAACCTACCTGCGTAGCCGCGAAAAAACAGAGTCAAAAGCACTTGGCAAACGTTTACTAAGCCACGCGTTAGGTAAAGTAAAACTTGAAAGTATTAGTGAAGAAAAAATAGCTGAAGTCGTTAAACAAACTGGCAACAAATCATTTGATGATTTACTAACCAACATAGGTTTGGGTAATGCACTAAGCATAGGTATTGCTAGACGCTTAACTGATGAGTTTACTGAAGATAGCGAACTTCAACCTGTTAATAGTAAAGCCAAAATGCCCATAAAAGGTACTGAAGGCATGTTGGTCAGCTATGGTAAATGTTGTCGACCAATTCCTGGTGATACTATTTTAGCCTACCTTAGTCCGGGTAAAGGCTTGATGGTACATCAACATGGTTGCCGAAATATTAAAGGCCATGAGCCAGGCACCTTGTTCCCTGTAAAATGGGATAGTGATATAAACAAAGAATTTATTGCCAAGTTGCGTGTAGAAATTATCAATCATCAAGGCGCCCTAGCACTACTGACCAATGTTGTTGCTAAGTGCAATTCAAATGTACACAGCCTAAATTCAGGCGAAAAGGAAGCAGGTCTGTATATTATCGACATGGAAATTACCTGTCGCGATAGGATTCATTTAGCTGATATTATCCGTAAAATCAAAGTAATGATTGATGTACAGCGTGTTATCCGAAATAAATAGAATAAGCTATGCAACATGTTTAGTTGCAAGTTTTAACAATACAAAAAATACACAGTAGGAAGTAAAATGAAAAGTATTATTTCAACAGATCAAGCCCCCAGTGCTATCGGCACATATAGTCAAGCGGTTAAAGTAAATAGTACCGTTTATTTATCTGGCCAAATACCGCTTGTACCCGAAACAATGGAAGTAGTTACAGGCGGCTTTAGTGAACAAACTGAGCAAGTCTTTAAAAACCTTTCTGCTGTGTGTGTTGCTGCAGGTGGAGATATTAACGACATGGTGAAAGTAAATATTTTTATGACCGATTTAAGCAACTTTGCAGAAGTTAATGAAATTATGGCAAAATATTTTCAAAAACCTTATCCAGCACGTGCTGCAATTCAAATTTCAAAATTACCCAAAGATGTTGATATTGAAATAGATGGGATTATGGAATTACCAAGCCTAAGCTAATATATTCGTATTAATCAAAATTTATGCTGCACTGACTGCACTACTCGTCCAAACCTCAAGTAATAAGTTCAACGGACTCTTAGTTTACCAGTTTGCCTAAATACCACATTTAGAATATTGACTTTATTATTTGAAAAATTATGACCCCAGAAAGACTCCAACGCATTAATACAATGCTAGATAAACGCCAGCCTGACCTTACTGTTTGTATGGAAGGTGTACACAAAACACATAACCTTGCCGCTGTTGTGCGAACGTGTGACGCTATAGGTATTAGCGATGTGCATGCAGTTTGGAAAAGTGAAGAAGCTGAGGTACGTGGTGGTAGTGCTGCAGGTAGTCAAAACTGGATTGATGTACATAACCACAATAAAACAGCTGACGCCATTGCGATATTAAAAAGTCAGGGAATGCAGGTATTAGTAACAAACCTCTCTGAAACAGCTGTTGATTTTCGTGAAATTGATTACACTAAGCCAACGGCGATTATTTTAGGCCAAGAAAAGTTTGGCGCCTCGCAAGCGGCACTAGAATTAGCAGATCAAGACATTGTGATCCCTATGGTTGGCATGGTGCAGTCACTCAATGTTTCTGTTGCATGCTCTGTGGTGCTTTACGAAGCACAACGGCAGCGACAGCTAGCTGGCATGTATAACAAAGCTAGGTTAAGCCATGAACGACGTCAGCGTATCTTATTTGAAGGCGGTCATCCTATTTTTGCAGAGGCGTGTCAACGTAAAGGCTTACCTTACCCAATAATTGATGAAGAAGGTCAAATTGTAGCAGATGATGAGTGGTGGCAAAAAATGCAAATGAATAAAAGTGCTTGGCAGCATATTGATGATTAGTGCTTATTTTTACACATGGAAGCACTAACCCAATTATCACACGTTGCTCTCTCTACGCTAAAAGGCGTGGGGCCAAGTATGGCGGCAAAGCTTGAAAAAATAGGCTTGCTGTCAGTTCAAGATTTATTATTTCATCTACCGTTACGTTACGAAGATCGTACCCGAGTAACTACTATTCGTGATTGTTTATCTGGCACGCATACCAATATTATTGGTGAAATAACCAATAGCCAAATTACGCACGGCAAACGGCGCATGCTAGTCGTAACCCTAAACGATGGTACAGGCGAGATCCAATTATGCTTTTTTAGTTTTTCAGCAAGCCAAAAAAATAGTCTTAATATTGGTAAGAGTATTCGTTGTTATGGCGAAATAAAACGTGGTCCGCGTGGTTTTCAAATTGTGCATCCAGAATATAAATCTCTCGATGATGACAGAGCGTTAACGCCAGTAGAAGAAACACTCACCCCTGTTTACCCTACAACTGATGGGTTAAAGCAAATTTCGCTACGTAATTTAACAGATCAAGCCCTGACTCGATTAAAACGCGGCCAAGTAGAAGAATTATTACCAAGCAACTTATTTGATGAACCCTACTCACTCGCTCAAGCATTAACTATTATTCATCGACCGCCGCCCGAAATCTCCACAAGTCAACTTGAAAACGGCAAGCATCCCGCTCAAATTCGTTTAATTAAAGAAGAATTACTCGCCCATAATTTGAGTATGCTAAAACTCAGACAAAACAGTGATGTGCATCAAGCCGTGTCATTAATTGGCAAACCCACAATTGAAAAGGCTTTTCTAGCAACATTACCTTTTTCACCTACGAATGCGCAAACGCGTGTAGTATCCGAAATAAAACAAGACCTCGCTAAAGATCACCCTATGATGCGCCTTGTGCAAGGCGATGTTGGTTCTGGCAAAACCCTTGTCGCTGCTTTAGCCGCTTTGGATGCTATAAACCAAGGGTTTCAAGTTGCCTTAATGGCACCAACCGAAATTTTAGCTGAGCAACATGCTATCAACTTTGCTAACTGGTTTAACCCCCTAAAAATTTCAGTGGGTTGGCTTGCCGGTAAAACAAAAGCCAAAGCAAGACGCTTAGCATTAGAACACATTGAAAGTGGCGAAATGCAAATGGTTATTGGCACACATGCGCTCTTTCAAGCCGATGTTGTATTCAATAAATTAGTGCTGATTATTATTGATGAACAGCATAAATTTGGCGTTCATCAACGCTTATCGTTACGTGAAAAAGGCGTGTTTGATAATAATTACCCTCATCAACTGATCATGACCGCAACCCCAATTCCACGTACCTTAGCCATGACGGCTTATGCTGATTTAGACACATCAGTAATCGATGAATTACCGCCAGGACGAACACCTATTAATACAGTAGCACTACCCGATACCCGCCGCGATAATGTGATTGAACGTATTAGAGAAGGGTGCGTAAATGACAATCGCCAAGCGTATTGGGTTTGTACACTCATTGAAGAATCTGAAGTGTTACAATGCCAAGCAGCAGAAGATACGGCACTACACTTACAAGAACAATTACCAGAACTAAAAGTTGGCTTAGTACATGGACGCATGAAAGCAGATGAAAAACAACAAGTGATGGATGACTTTAAAGCAGGAAATACCCACCTGCTTATTGCAACTACAGTGATTGAAGTGGGGGTAGACGTGCCCAATGCCAGTTTAATGGTGATAGAAAACCCAGAACGATTAGGTTTAGCTCAGCTACATCAACTTCGTGGTCGTGTTGGTCGAGGCTCCGTTGCCTCCCATTGTGTGTTACTTTATAAAGCCCCACTGTCTAAAACCGCCACTAAGCGTTTAGCGGTACTTAGAGAAAGTAATGATGGTTTTGTTATTGCTGAAAAAGATCTTGAAATTCGTGGTCCAGGTGAATTACTGGGTACTCGCCAAACAGGCTTAGCTGAGCTTAAAATTGCTGATTTAATTCGCGATGGCTATCTTATTGCCGATATAAAGCAAAAAGCGTATCTGTTATCGCGTCAAAATCCAGAATCCGCACAAGCCTTAATCCAGCGTTGGTTAGGTAACAAAGAACGCTATTCTAATGCGTAGCCATATACCTATATTAAAATTGATTTATATTCGGTAATCATGTGCCAAAATAACAAATTACTTGCTTACTCAAGGTTAAATAATCATTAAAAATAAGCTCGATAAGTAATACTTACATCGTGTTTTGTTAAAGTGTTTTCCTTAACAGATACTGGATTTATAATCATTTTAGATCCTTTAATTTGCACTATATTTGCCCAAAACTCCTCGTTTTCCCCAATAAAAACACTATATTGACCAGCAGGGAGCTCTACTTGAAATAAGCCATCATCATCTGAATAAGTAATAGCAACCAATTCTGAATCAATATACTCATAAAAAGATGACGATCCTGCAACACTAGTAGTGTCGTCAGTAGATGTTGAAGAATATACATGGATCGCACAAACAACAGGTTTTATTGTACCCGTTGTTTTAGATGTGCCGGGCATGAAGTTACCCTCCCAAAACTCTATACATCCCCAAATACCTTGATTGATATTAACCCATGTAGGAACTTCACTTGATGAGGATGAACAAGATGTCTCTTCTTCAGAGTTGAAGTCACAACCGAACGTTAAAAAACTAAGAATATTATTAGATAATTTTTTGATATATACAGTTTTCTCACAAGTCATTCCTTTAAATAGTGAATACTAATAAATTTTTGACATCAATAGATATCACACATAACTGCTTATAATAAATAGCCCAATATGGGTTAATAGTTTAAAAACAGCTGTCATTAAACTTTAGTTTACATGTGTAAAAAATAAATAACTGTAATAGTTTGTAATCAGTACAAAGGTTGTGCTCATGGGATCATGTCTGCTTTGGTGACTCAATGAGCCATTTATATAGCTAAAACTCAACCGGATCTATTTTATGAAAAGAGTTCTCTTGTAGAGTTAATCGTAATATATAGTAATCAAAATAACGTTCCTTATTGCCAATTTTGATTGAACTCTATATTTGATGAAAATTAATTCTAAAAATTTACAATATAGAGTTCTTATCAATCAACTAATGTGCTTCATCCCAGTTATCACCCATGCCTGCTTCAGCAATAAGTGGTACGCTCAGTTCAACCGCATTATTCATTAACTCAACCAATGTTGCTGTCGTTTCTTCAACAATATCTTGATGGATTTCAAAGATTAATTCATCGTGTACTTGCATAGTCATTTTGATACGGTCATCATTTTTCTCATTCAGCCATGTTGCTACTGCCAACATGGCTTTTTTAATGATGTCTGCTGCTGTACCTTGCATGGGTGCGTTAATAGCTGCGCGTTCAGCTGCTTTTCTACGCATTCCATTTTTTGATTTTATTTCAGGTAAATATAATCGACGACCAAATATTGTTTCTACGTAACCCTGCTCACTAGCCTGTTGACGAGTGTCTTCCATATAAGTTAAAACGCCAGGATAACGTTGAAAATACTTGTCTTGGTATTCTTGTGCTTGTTGGCGACCAATATTCAGCTGCTTAGCTAAACCAAAGGCTGACATACCATAGATCAAACCAAAGTTAATAGCCTTTGCACTGCGACGTTGATTAGTGGTTACATCATCTAACGCTACGGCAAAAATTTCAGCCGCGGTTGCTTTGTGAATATCTTTACCTTCGCTAAAGGCGTTGACTAAACCTTTATCATTAGATAAATGTGCCATTATTCGTAACTCAATTTGTGAGTAATCAATGGCTACAATTTTATAGTCTTTGGGTGCAATAAACGCTTGGCGTATTTTCCGCCCTTCTTCACTTCGAATTGGGATATTCTGAAGGTTTGGATCGGTTGAAGATAATCGCCCAGTTGCTGTCACTGCTTGATGATATGAGGTATGCACTCGACCAGTTTTATCACTTATCATTAATGGCAATTTATCAGTGTAGGTCGATTTTAATTTACTTAAGCCTCTATTTTCTAGAATAACTTTAGGCAAAGGGTAGTCAAGTGCTAATTCTTGTAACACTTCCTCAGCAGTAGAAGGCGCACCCTTAGGCGTTTTTTTAATGACTGGAATTTTTAATTCCTCAAACAATATTTGCTGTAACTGCTTAGGCGAGCTTAAGTTAAAGCTTTTGCCTGCAAGGTTATGAGCTTCAATTTCTAATTCATCTAAACGTTGCCCAATACTGTGACTTTGTTGATCAAGTAAATCACAATCAATTAACACCCCCGTTTGTTCCATTTGTGCTAACACGGGCATTAGGGGCATTTCAATATCATTAAATACATTCAGCTGCTTAGGTGATTTTTCAAGGGCAGGAAATATTGCTTGATGTAAACGTAAGGTAATATCAGCATCTTCAGCGGCATAATGCCCAGCTTTATCAATATCTATTTGATTAAACGTTAACTGTTTAGCACCTTTACCAGCAACATCTTCAAAGTGTACCGTTTTATAACCCAAATACTTAAGCGCAAGGGCATCCATATTATGACGTGTGGCAACACTGTTATAACAATAAGATTCAATCATGGTATCAAACGCGACACCTTGTAGCTTAATATGATACTGGCTTAGCACATTAGCATCATACTTAAGGTTTTGGCCTATCTTTTTAATGTCACTACTTTCTAATAACGGCTTTAATTGTGCTAATACCCAATCTCTGTCTAACTGCTCAGGGGCGCCAAGATAATCATGTGCTAATGGTACATAAGCCGCTTTACCAACATCAACAGCAAACGATAAACCAACAAGTTCCGCTTTCATGTAATCAACATTGGTGGTTTCCGTATCAAAAGCAAAAGCGCTACTCTGTTTTAATTTTTCTAACCAGTCATTAAAATGGCTTTGATTAAAAACAATGTCATATTTACATTCTGACACCTCTACCGCTGCCACATCAGCACTATTGTTTTCTTCAACATTTGTATTACTACTTGTTGGGGCGATTACACTGGTTTCATTCATATCGTTGTTGCTGTTTTTATTTAAATCAGCCAACAAACGTTTTAACTCAAACTCTTGATAAAGGGCTGTTAACGCTTCAACATCTGGTTCAATTGGTCGTAATTTTTCTACCGTTTGCTCTAACTCAACATCACACTTTATGGTTGCTAGCTGATATGACAGCGGCAGCTGTTCAAGTGCATCACGTAAATTTTCACCAATTTTTCCTTTTACTTTATCAGCATTAGCAATCACGTTATCTAACGTGTCATGCTCAGTTAACCATTTTACCGCAGTTTTAGGACCACATTTTACTACCCCAGGAATATTATCAACCTTGTCACCCATTAAGGCTAAATAATCAATAATTTGATCAGGACGAACACCAAATTTCTCAGTTACACCTGCTTCATCTAGTTCTACAGCGGTCATAGTATTAATCAAACGCACATGGGGCGTGACTAATTGCGCCATATCTTTATCACCTGTAGAAATAACTGTCTCAATACCTTTTTCACTTGCCTGTTGTGCTAACGTGCCAATGACATCGTCTGCTTCAACACCTGGAATAACCAATAATGGCAACCCCATTGCGCTAATAATTTGATGCAACGGTGCTATTTGTGAGCGTAACTCATCAGGCATTGGTGGGCGATTAGCTTTGTATTCAGGGTACAAATCATTACGAAACGTTTTGCCTTTAGCATCAAAAATTACCACTACGTTACCATTGGGATAATCTTTTTTTAAACTACCAATCATATTTAATACGCCAGTAATCGCCCCTGTAGGTTGACCACTCGCGGTAGATAAGGCTTGCAGGTAAGGAACATGATATGCGCGAAATAAATACGAAGAGCCATCCACTAAAATGAGTGGGGATAATGGTGAATTTTCTGCCAAAGTTGTCATAAGATATTTGTCTAAACAATAAGAAAGGTTAAGCATGACACAAAGAGCGCTATAGCTCTACTGTGTAGTGATAATTGTCATGAAGCGATTGTGGATAACTTTGTTAATAAGCACAATAAAACACCAAATAAGCATCCGTTACTTTTTTGTTACCATCAATTAATAAGTTGTTTTTATTGATAAAAATAGAGGATGAAATCCTTTTATTTCACAATTGTTTTTATTTTTATTTTTGTGGATAAATAAATATATCTCCGTTACTTTTTTCACTGTACAAATAACAGCCAAAGAAATAACGAGCTAAGAGATTATCAGAATTTAGAAGTTTTACCAGTCAATTAATAAACTTTTTTTAAAGATTTTTGACAACTTAAAATAACAAAAAAACATAAGCCATTAATGGCGTGACTTACAAACTAGTCAACCAGTTTGATAAGAAAAAATTATTTTTATTCTGAATAAAGCTATTCAGAATGTAGCTAAGCCTCTAAATTTAATTCAAGTAAAAACTCTATTTTTAGGGGCAATTTACAAGCTATTTATTATTGAGTATATATACCCAGCTAGAATTAGAAATGAGCATCTTGAAGTGGTTTGGTTATACTTCTCGCATGAGATTTAACTTATACAGTGACCCGAGTGCTAGGCAGGTATTAGGCGAGTTATTTGTATTATTTCTTATGAAGGGTACTTGAGGTAGATATAACTTCTATTTTTAGTAGATTTCTTTGTTGGTGGGGAGAAATATGAAATTGTTTTTTGTAATCCATTATAAAATCGTCATGATTTTCATAGCCAATTTCGGTACTAATTTCTTGAATCGAAAGATCTGAATGTATTAAAAGTGATTTCGCTGTTGATATTCTTTGTTTTTTCACCCACTCAGAAATATCCAAACTTAATAATTTATTTAAGGTTGTTGCTAAACTTCTTTTATTTAGTCGCTTATAACAATTAAGGCTATTGGCAATGTTAAGATCTATTTCTACAACATTATTATTGCATTCATTCATTGTTTGATTTGCATCTACACAATTATTACTGTCTATAAATAGAGGGTCTTTTTTTGTATTCTGTGTTTCTAAATTCATTATATCTACTCTATTTTTTTGTGTGTTTTTCATTTCCCTGTCCTTTTATTAGCTACAGTTTTTTGAAATTAATGACAAACAATAAATACTGACTTACTTCTTACATTCAGAAGATAATTGAACAATAAAATAAATCTGTTAAAGAGTTCTGACGCTAAGCTTACAAATCCTTACCAAAACCTTACCGAACATAAAGTGCTTTAATTTCAATGAGTAATAATTGATTAAAAGATTATATTTATAGCTTAAAATTAAAAAATAAAATAAGAACACAAAATAATTAAGCCGACAATGTATCTAACTGAATACTTATCGAGCATAATTAGAACAATTAGGTACTTGGTAAAGAGTGAATTACTCTCTTTATTCTCATAGAGTTTAAAAGAATAAGTGCCATGAAACATAAATAATAGGTATTAGGTTTGCGCAGTTCCAATAAAATATCGAACGATTTCATTACAACACCTTATTATATTGAAGGCCTATATATTGAGCCTTCGCAAAGTATCATTATCGAGAATAATATTACTCGACATGTTCAGCCTAAAGTTATGGAAGTATTAACTTACCTTTGCAGTAAAGCCGAACAGCTTGTGACTACCGATGAATTAATTAAGGCATGCTGGCCAAATCAATTTATTAGTGACAGTCCACTTCATAAATGCATTGCCCAAATACGAAAAACACTTTCTGATGACCCAAAAAACCCTCGTTTCATAAAAACGGTTCCTAAAAAGGGTTATGTTTTTATCGCTAAAATTAAAGGCTTGAATGTAACACCACAAAAATCTACTGCGCATTGGACAGGAGAATTACCTTATCCAGGGTTACAGCCATTTACTTCATCACAAAGTGATATTTTCTTTGGTCGTGATCAAGTAATTAAAGACATTAATAACTGGGCATCTCAAATAAGCAAAGAAACGACGAGTTGGTTATTAGTTTCGGCTCCCGTTGGGGCAGGTAAAAGTTCTCTAGTTTATGCTGGCCTGTTACCCACATTAATATCACATACTTTTATTAAGACAACAGCCCAAGAATTCTGTAATGTTTTAGATTTACGATCACTACTTACTCAACAAAAACCACACATTGAGTTATTAACGTTATTACTTAATAAAGAAAAGCTTTCTAACCGACTCTCTTTAACAGAATATGAAGAGTTAATAACTACGCACAATAACCACTCAACCGATGATCAATCCATAGTATTGTTTCATGAACAATTATTAACAACGGATAAGCACCATAGATTTGTTATTTTTATTGACCACCTTGAAGCACTTTTTGACATATACTCCAAAATTAAGATAAGTGAGAATGAGTTAACTTACTTTTTCAAACTTCTGCAGTTATTAGTTAGTTCAAAACAATGTTTATTGATTACTAACATTCGCGAACAATTCTTACCAGAGTTAGCACAAATATACGCACATCAAAAACATGCCTTTCACTATAAATTGCCGCCTTTTAGTCATACTGAATTAATTGATATTATAGATAAACCAGCCGAATTAGCGGGCATTACTTTTGAATACAATGTAGACAGTAGAGAACGTTTGAATAGGGTTATTATTCAGCAATTACAAATAAAGCCTGCACCTATAGCAATGATACAGTTATTATTAAACCAATTGTATGCGCAAAGATCTAACCAGACACTCACGTATAAGGCTTATAAAAAGATTAATGGTATTGCTGGTTGCATTGCAAGTATTGCAGAAGAAAAATATCAACACTTAACAGTAAAAGAACAAACCTGTTTTGAACAAATTTTATTTCACTTAATCACTTTAGATGCTAATGGGCATATAACCAAAAATGAACAACCATGCCTAATTGAATACTTTACCAACACTAATAAATTAGCAGTAATTAATCACTTTATCAGTATCGGTATTTTGCAAATCACTTACACCAATAAAAAGCCTTGTATTTCCCTTGTAAACGATAGTTTATTAACGGCTTGGGCAAGAATTAGCTCGTGGATTAAACAAAACATTTCCACATTATATACTCGACATGACCTTAAAATAGCGACTCAACGTTGGCTATATCATGAAAAAAGCAGTCATCTATTAATTCATTCCAATACCAAAATAAAAATAATTAACAGTATTATAGACGATAATAATTTTACCTTTAACAATGATGAAAAAGCGTTTATTGCTGCCTCAGTAAACAATCTAAAACGTGCCAATCTTCTTAAAAAAACAGTTATCGCGACATTTTTAGTATGCTCTCTTAGCTTAGCTTGGTTATCAATATCACTTAGTCAAACCAATGAAAAAATAACAACAACACGAAATAGCGCCGAGAACCTGATTTCTTTTATTATTTATGATTTAAAAGACAAACTTGAACCCCTAGGTAAATTAGAATTACTCAATATAGTTGCAGACAAAACCCTTAAATATTTTGAGCAGGCAGGCACATATAACTTAACGGGAAAAGCTTTACTTCAGTGGACTGAATCGCTTCACATACTGGGCAAAATCAATATTAGTAAAAATAATTACATCACAGCAGAGTCATATTTTAAACAAACCTCAGTAGCATTAAAGCAAGCTTTAAAGAATGATAATACTAACGAAAAACTACTCGAGTTACACATGCTAGCTAATTACTGGTTGGGCTATGCTGCCTATTTACAGTCAGACTATATTTCAGCTGAGCCCTTTTGGATTGAGTATAGTAAACATGCCGATATCTTATTTTCACTTTACCCTAAACCTGAATGGCAATTAGAACAATCTTATGCGTTAAACAATCTTGGTTCATTAGCAGAAAAAAACAACCAATTAACAGCTGCTAGCCACTATTTTGAGCAGTCTGCTGCAATCAAATTATCGTTACTAAAAACACAACCCGATAATTTATCATTAAGAGCCGACTTAGCCGACACTCGTTCTTGGCAAAGTAACATACAAGCAAAATCAGGGAAATTATTATCTTCAATCAAATACTTAGAAGAGGCTCTCTCACAGCTTAAGCAAATTAATTATACCGAAATTAACTTTAAACATATTGAAGATTTAGCTTATTTAGAACAAAATATTGCGATTTTGTATTATAATTCTGGTGATTTACCCAATGCTGAAATTCACACTCAGGCGGTACAAAAAAATCTCCTTACATTAGTCAATAATGATGACAACAATTATTCATTTAAAGAGAGCTTGTTAGATAGCTATTTATTATCAATACGAATATTTATTAACCATAATAAAAGCGACCAAGCATTAATTTACTTAGATAAAAGTAAAGTTTTAATTAATAGACTTAAAAGTACAGAGAGTAAAACCACAGATTTAATTGCAATAAATATTAATTTATTACAATATCAAGCTCAAGCAATGGCCTTGCTTAAGCAAAACCAAAGCGCTCTTGTCGCAATAACAGACGCAATGGTGTTATTTAAACAACACTTATCTATTAAAACGCACACAACTTTTTATGCTCGCCTCTTATTAACAAAATGGAATATAGTAAACGCCATACAAAATATGGATAATATCGCCATTAAAAAAGAGTTAATAGAAATAAAAGTCCTGCTTGAATCTAAACTACAGCGTAGTAAACCTAATTATAAAACCCTCTCTATTTACTTAGCGATACTTTCTTCTATACAGCAATATTCACCAGATAATCCTTGGTTGAAAATTTATCAGCATTCTGATTATAATATTCCAGAATATTCAATAAGTAACGTGAAATAAAAATAACTCGCAGATAATTAACCATTTGCAGTATTTAAAACGTCTAAAAGGCCCACAACAATGACAACAGCCATACAAATACAGAATAGAATTACTCTTTATTTAGAAATAACCAAAAACTACGATAATTCACATAGCTACAGATATTTATCTCTTATGGATAATGGTGCTGTAGTTAATTTAGAAGGCTTAGTTATTTCTCAGCCAACTATAATCACAGTGCAGTTAACCGATGTTACTAAAGCCAGCTACGTTATTACCCAGTGCCTCATTCCTTGTGATCAAAAAACAGTGACCGCTAACATTCGTGATATCAATAGTTCACAACTCGTTACACTAACTGACAAAGATAATGAAACGGGACCTAAAAGTTATAACTTTGTTATCATTGCTAATGACAAACAGACAGGTGAACAAATTGTGTGTGATCCACAAGCACGTAACAAAGGAAAAAATAATTAACTGAATAAAGGGAGCAATAGCTCCCTTCTCGCTTTATCTTCTGTAGCGTCTAAATTCCCTGATTAGTCCTTTGCATCAACGCGCCTACTTAGCAAAACTGAATTATAGCCTTAGTCATTCCCTTAATTATCACTAATCAATATTCATACAGTTAGCATAATAAGTGACTGTTGCAGGCCAATCAGAAAACACACCGACTACACCTACCTCTTTTGCTAAAACGTCTAACAATATAAGTACATCTGCTTCACTCTTTACTACATCAGTTATACTCTGATAATACCAGCCACCGCCATTAGCAAGTAACCCTGAACGTTCAAGCGACCAAGCAATAATCTTAAGGCCTGCCGCTTTCGCAGCTTTAGCGTATAATGAAGGCGTGATTTTCCCCTCTGAATCTAAAGTAACTAACATCCATACTGGTGGAGCTAAATAATTAACACCTTGGCTTTTTAGCTGTGTCATACTGGGTTCCCACGTTGTGGAATTTTGAGGGTCAAAAGCTGTATTATCATATCTGCCATCAAGAAATACCGCTTGCTTACCAAATTTAGAGTTTCTTTTAATCCAATATTCAACATCTTTAAGGCTAAATGATTGCGGATAAACTTGAGAGGGTGATACACCTGCAGATATGTATTCATTTAACATTTTTTGCGCATAATCTTTTTGGCTGAAATTATTAAATGGCATAGATACACTGGCCTGCTTTAATTCTGGGGTCATTTTTACCCCCGCATTTTTAAACATTTCTATACTCTCAGCATGCGTCATCAATGTTCCTGCACCTGAGTACAGATCAGTACGCCAACTAGGTGTACCCGCTAAATATTCATCTACTGTTGTTGCTTGTAAATTAGCGCCGTCCATCTTACCGTTAAGTTGTTTAAATTGAGCCAGTGTAATATCGCTTGTACAACATTTAGCAGTAGCAGGAGTACCATTAGCTAGGTTTGCGGGCGAAAATGGTTGTAAGCATTGCTTTGCAAGTTCAGGAATAGCTAAAATATTAGTTGTTGTGGCTAAATCACACTGTGAGTGACGGCATACCAACGCTTTGTCTAAAGTAAAAGTAACATCGCATTCTACAATTCCAGCACCAGAATCAATCGCTGCTTGATAAGACTCTCTTGTGTGCTCAGGAAATAACATCGGTGCACCACGATGGCCTAATGAAAAATCAGAGCGATAAAAAGTATTATCTTTGCACTGCTGCAACTTCGTTTTTAACTGACTAGTTGTCATTTCATTAATTAAAAATAAAGGTCTTAGCCCAATCTTGGCAACGATTTTCTCTGTCACCTTATCGGTGACTTCATTGGTAGTATTCATAACATGGCTACTATTGCAGCCTAAGTGAAAGAAGGAAGCCACTAAACAAAAAATAAACCCATTATTTTTTAAGGAAGAAGTGAACATAGTTGTTCCTTTTATCAACTCAGTTATATTAATTAACTTAATCTGTTTAATAGAAAATATCGCTTAAGATTTTGACATAATAGATAATTATTATTGCAATTTAATGAATAATTTTATATCGGATTAGTCTCTTGAGTTCAAATATAAGAGGAAGGCAAACAACCACTCACTTCATGCCCAGTTTGACACAAAATATCATGAAGTGAAGTGGTGAATAATTGGGAACCTGAATCAAGTTAAAGATGAAAAGATTACTCGATTGAATAACCGAGTAATCATTCCAAAAACCCTTTATAGCATAATTTATAAGGTACTATCACTAATCAAACCTTAAATTTAAAATACTTTTAAGAAGCTTAGTAGTTTTTCCAGATTAGTCAATTATCTGCAGTACAGTTTCCAGACCTATCAATCTAGGGTAACGAACTCTTCTGCAGACGTGGGGTGAATCGCAATAGTATTATCAAAATCAGTCTTAGTTGCGCCCATTTTCATTGCTACCGCAAAACCTTGCAGTAACTCATCACTACCAAAGCCAATGCTATGTAAACCCACTACTTTTTCATCTTTACCTGCACAAATGAGTTTCATACGTGTAGGATCACGATAATCTTCAGTTATCGCTTGGTAAAGCGCGGTAAATTGAGAGTTATAAACAGTAATATTATCTTCACCGTATTGTTCAACCGCTTCCGCTTCTGTTAAGCCAACAGTGCCTATCACAGGGTGGCTGAATACAACCGTAGCAATGCCTGTGTAATCTAGATGTTCATCAGGCTTATTATTAAATAACCGTTCACATAAACGTCGGCCAGCAGCAACAGCAACAGGGGTTAATTGTGCACGACCTGTATTATCACCCACAGCATAAATACCAGGTACATTAGTATTTTGATATTTATCAGTCACAATAAAACCTCGTTTATCAAGTGCTACACCAGCAAGATCTAAATTAATATTATCTGTGGCTGGTTCACGACCAATAGCCCAAACCAATGTTTCAACAGGACCAATAGATTTACCATTAGTAAGATGAACTACCAATTGCCCATCTGCTAACTTTTCAATTCGTTCTGGAGTGCTATGGTTATGTAATGTTGGACCATGTTTTTCCATTTGCTCAACCAGCGTAGTACTTAGCATTTCATCAAAAGTACGTAATGGTTTTTCATTTCGCACTAATAAATGCGTTTGTGACCCTAAACCATGAAAAACACCTGCTAATTCAACAGCAATATAACCTGCACCAATAACAGCAACTGATTTGGGTTGCTCTGTTAGGGCAAAAAATCCATCTGAATTAATACCAAATTCTGCACCTTCAATAGTAGGTATTGACGGACGCCCCCCAGTAGCAATAGTAATATGATCTGCGGTGTATAAAGTGCCATCAACCTCTACCGTGTTTTTATTAACAAACTTGGCAAAACCTTCAATAACCGTAACATCGTTAGCATCAAAGCCACGTTGATATGCAGCATGAATTCGCTCAATGTAAGCTTCGCGATTTTTGATTAAACGATTCCAATCAAAACCATTATGTTCAATTTTAAAATCACCTAAATTAAAGCCATAGTCATGCGCATATTTCAACGCATCACTAATTTGGCCAGCATACCACATGGCTTTTTTAGGAACACACCCCACATTAACACAAGTACCGCCTATATATTTTGCTTCAATAACCGCCGCTTTTTTACCTAATCGTGCCGCTCTGTTTGCTGATGCAATACCACCACTACCTGCACCGATTGCTAAATAATCAAAATGTTGAGTCATAATATGTTCCAAGAAATTAATTTATATGGTTTGATCTGGGGATGAAATACGATTATTCAATCGATTTGTAAACTAACTCACATGAAGTTCAATCACTTTCGTATTTAAATAACCATAAATATTTTTTGCAGCCAAAGGTTTACTGTATAAATACCCTTGAATGAAATGACAGTTGCGTTGGGTAAGATAGTCAAATTGCTCTCTTGTTTCAACTCCTTCAGCAATGCAATGCATATTTAAGCGCTCTGCTAAAACAATGGTGGCATCAACAATGGCTTCATCGGTTTTTTCGATGCCTATACCTGAAATGAAGCTGCGATCTATTTTTATAATATCAAGAGGCAATCGTTTTAAATACGACAAGGAAGAAAACCCCGTACCAAAGTCATCAAGTGCTAGTATGACTCCTAGATCGGACATTGCATTCATCGTCTTTATGGCATTTTCTGGCTCGGATAATAAAGCACTTTCTGTTACTTCTATTTTCAATAAATGTGCAGGTAACTCATGTTTTTCTAGCAATTCAGTAATGTATGAGACCAAATGAGCTTTAGCAAAATGCTGCGCTGATAAATTTACCGATAAATATAACGTAGGATGACCGTTATGCCATTTTTTCAAATCAATTAAACCACGCTCTAATGCCGCTTCAGTCATTGGTATAATTAACCCTAATTCTTCAGCAATATTAATAAAACCTGCGGGCGAGATTATTCCTTGTTGGCTTTGCCAGCGCATTAGTAACTCAAAACCAGCAGTTTGTCCTGTTCGCGTATCAACAATAGGTTGGTAGTAATTGATGAATTCATTATTACTGTAAGCTATTTTGACCCTAGTCTCTTTAGTCAAGCGCTCGGCAGCTTGAGTATTCATTTCTTGAGTAAAAAACTGAAACGTATTCCTACCTACTTGTTTCGCATGATACATTGCAATATCGGCATGACGTAGTAACTCATTTGAATCTCGTGCATTGTTAGGGTATAAGGCAATGCCAATACTAGCACCAATACTGACTTCATGATCTTTTAGCGATGCAGGTTTCTCTACCGCGGCTATAATTTTTTGTGCTACTAATCCCAAGTGCCTAATATCACGAAAAGACTCTAAAAGTATAACAAACTCATCTCCACCTATGCGTGCTATGGTGTCGCCAGTCCTTAATAATTGACGTAACCTGCGTGCAACTTCTACCAATAGTTGGTCTCCGTAATCATGTCCTAATGAATCATTTACTTGTTTAAATCTATCTAAATCAACAAAAAACAGGGCGATAGATTTGTTTTTTCTTTTAGAAAGCTCCATAGCATGTCCAATGCGCTCAAGTAATAAACTTCGATTAGGTAGGTCTGTTAAATGATCATAATTTGCTAAGTAGCGCAGTTCTTTTTCTGCAGTTTTTTGAGCACTAATATCGGTAAAAACACAAACATAATGTAAATTGTGAGTGGTTTTATTTCTACCAACATTAATATTGACTACAACATGAAATTCTTCACCAGAATCAGTAGCAACTAACTCTTCACCTCGCCAGTGTTGTCCCTCTTTTAATGAAGGAAATAGAGTTTGAAAAAATAGCCAACGATGTTTTGGCAAACCCATAAAGTTATGATTTAAAATAAACTTTTCCTCAGGTAATCCAAAAACATTACGTAATGACTGATTTGCTGTTATACGTGTAAAATCATCGTTTACAATCAGTACCCAGTCATTAGTTTGTTTAAATGCTTCGCCGTAATATTGACTACGTACCTCTGCAGCGCGTGTTTTGGTTATATTCGTATAAGCACCCGTAATTCTGCTGGGTTTGTTTTGATGATCTAAAGTGACTATTTTGCCTAAATCTCTGTACCATAACCAGTGTCCCTGTGAATGTTTGAGTCGATAAGTACAGGCAAACGTTTCATTAAGATCATTGTTTTCAATAAATAACTTCCATTGTGAGAGAAAGCTATCCTTATCTTCAATATGAATTAATTCAATATGTTGCTCAAAGGTATGTGCGGTAGCTAAACCCACATAACCTAACTCTTGAGCGATTCGTTTACCAAACATCATGTTATTTTGGGCTTGCCAATCCCATACTTCACTATTGCTGCCGACCAATGCTAGTTGAAGGCGGTTTTCTCTGAACTTAACTTCTTCATGACTCGCTAATAACTGTTGTTTTTGCTTATTTCGTCGATAGAGCCATAAAGAGAATAATGTAAGCAAAAATGCGGTATAACTAATATAAGCAAGGGGAGATTTCCAAGGAGCATAACTGACAATAATTTTAACTCTTTGACTCGTACTGTATTTTCCAGTTATTGGTGATTTTGCCCGTACAGAAAGAGTATGAGTACCTGAAGGCAAGCTGGCAAACGTGATTTCATTGTCAGTTGTTGGAGGGTAACTTACATTACTCTCACCGATTAATCGATACTCATAAACGACTTCTCCTCTATCAGCATATGACAGTGTTGAAAAATCGAAACGAATGCCTACATCATCATAGCGTAAGTGAACATCTTGTTGTTGATTAATAAGTAAAGGTAAGTCTAGCTGCCTAGATAACACGTTAATCGCAGTAACATAAATATTAATGTTGTCATTCCCGTGTTTGTTTTTTAATTTTAATGGATCAAAAATACTTACCCCTTCCATTGAACCATAAGCAAGATTGCCATTCGCTAATTTAATGCCTGCCCCATAATTAAACTCCATTGCTGGGAAACCGTCAGCAATGGTAAAATTACGTATAAATAGTGTATCAGTATCTAATAAAAATATTCCTTTGTGAGTAGAAAACCAAATATCACCTTCATTGTCAGTTAATAAACTGTAAACATTATTATCAATAACTGAGTTTTGACTATGATAAAAATACTTGGGCTTAAAGGAGGGGTACTCTAAGCCAATTAGCCCCTTTGTTGGGTAACTTAGCCAAAAAATATTGTTTTTATCAATTACCCAGTTTCCAAATGAAATCCATTCATTAGCCGATATGTTGGGGTGTTGATAGAGACGGACAGTTTTTTTTGTGACAGTATCATAGCTCCATAAAGCATCATTGGTTGAGAACAATAGCGTGTGGCTATCAGGTAAACTTCCTAAGAAGTTAAAAATTTTATTAAGAGGTACAACTTTACTTAATTCATTTAAGGTATCAATTTGTCCTGTTTGCAAATCAATGACGGCCGTTTCTTCATCGTAGACTAACCATAGATAACGATAATCTTGTAAGTAAGCTGAATAGTGATCTTTGGCTAAAATGGCCATTATTTCATCAGTAAAGTGAAATGATAGAAACTGTTGTAATGCTTCATTGTATAGCAGTATCCCTTGCTCGGTTGATAATATCAAAAGCTTGTTTTTGTACGGGAAAACATTGTAAACATCAAAGTTTTTTAATTGCTTATCTGTTGTTACTGCTACGGCAATCTGCTCTACGGTGCGTTTTTCAATATCAAGACTATTCAGGCCATGACTAGTGCCAACCCAAACTTTTTGAGGATTATTTTGTTGCTCTTCAATTACCCAAACAGCATTGTCATCTAAGCTATTGGGGGTGTTTTTTTGGTAACGATAATTTTCAATAAGCTCCAGTAAAGGATCCCACAAATACACGCCGGAAGATTGCGACCCAAGCCAAAAAACGCCCCCTTTATCTTGCGCGATAGAAATAATTTCATTATTAGCAATGTTTTCGAAATACTCACTAAGCCCAAAGAGAAATGCACCTTGTTGCTTTTTAGTGTCTATAACATGTAAACCATCATTACTGACAATGTAGAGCTGCTTGCCATCTGGTAAAAATTGCCAGACATCAATATGCTTCAATATTAGTTTATACGCTTCAATATTTTTTTTTGTTTCAATGTAATCCGTTATATTCTCTACATTAACGCTAAAAACACCATTATTTGTGCCCATATATAAGTTTTCATACTCGTCAATATGTAAAACATATACTTTATTCGCTTTTACATTACTAGTATCATTTGTGCTAGTTTCGACAGATAAGGTTGGTAATTTTCGCCATTGTTTTAATGATACATGATAGGCATACACACCAAGCCTTGTCGCAATGTATAGTACTTGTTTGTGGTATTTAATGGAAAAAATATTTTCTTTTTCGGGCAGCTCTTCTGATAAATCTAGAGTTAAATGAAATTCAGTTTTATTGGCTTGATAAAAGCCCACCATTTTACTTGTGGCTAGCCAGTAACCTGATTCATTATCACTATTTATACCTTCTGTAATATCGATAGCTATATGACCAGAACTTTCAGCTTTATTGGTAAAAATTAACTGATATTGATCCGTGTCAGGTTGATAACGATAAAGCCCTTTATCTACATTTATCCAAATAAAACCTAAATGATCTTGTTTAACAAAGAAAATACTTGAGTCGATAAAGCTATTATCAGGGCCTGGAAGTTGCCTGAAAGAATAACCATCATAGATATTGAGTCCATTATCTGTAGCGAGCCAAACAAACCCATTTTTGTCTGTTAATATTGAACTTACGGTGCCTTGAGATAAACCGTTTTCAACGGAAAGTTGTGTTAAAAATAAGTTATGTATTTTGCTTTTGGCATATACAGAAGTAATTGATGCATACAAGCTAATAAGGTAAATTAATAAAATAAATTTAACTCTACATACCATAGTTTTTCCAACACCCATCGATAACAGCAAAGACAACTAACTTTTAACCACATTAATTATAGCAAGTAATATGCGATCATGCGTGAATTACTGAACGTAAAATCATCTTTGCATTGTAAATACCTCTTGAATATTTAATATTTGTCATTACATAGTTTAGTATCGTTCATTTATTTCGTGCCTATTATGACTAATCCATTATTACCCCAGACGGTAAAAGAACTTGATTTACCTGCCTTCTCTAAAATAAAGCCTGAACATATTAAACCTGCAGTAGAGCAAGCTATCGCTGATTGTAAAAAAGTCATCAATGATGTTTTAAACAATAACGCTCCTTTTACATGGGAAAACTTGATACAACCCATTGATGAAGTAGACGACATTTTGTCTAAATTATGGTCTCCCGTGTCACATATGAACTCTGTGGTAAGTAGTGATGAACTACGCGAAGCATATGAGTCTTGCCTACCGTTACTTTCTGAATACGGTACTTTTGTTGGCCAACACCAAGGGCTATATCAAGCATATCAAGACTTAAAAAATAGTGAATTATTCAATCAACTAAATACAGCACAGCAAAAAGTTATCACTAATGCACTTCGTGATTTTAAGCTCTCTGGTATTGCATTGAGCGATGACGATAAAAAACGTTATGGTGCTATTGTAAGTCGCCTTTCTGACTTAAGCTCAAGCTATAGCAACAATGTATTAGACGCCACCCATGCTTTTAGCGTTAATATTACCGACAAAACGGCATTATCTGGCTTACCCGAAAGCGCCCTTGCAGCTGCCAAAGCCTTAGCAAAAAGTCAAAACCAAGCAGGTTATGTGTTCACTTTAGACTTCCCGAGTTATTTGCCAGTAATGACCTACTGTGACAACCGTGATTTACGTGAACAAATGTATCGTGCTTTTGTTACTCGCGCTTCAGATCAAGGGCCTAATGCAGGAGAATTTGATAATAGCGCTATTATGGGTGAAACCTTAGCTCTACGTCATGAACTCGCTAATTTACTTGGCTTTAGTAATTATGGTGAAAAATCCTTAGCAACAAAAATGGCCAATACTAGCGATGAAGTGATGGCGTTTTTACAAGGGCTTGCCGTTAAATCTCAGCACCAAGGCGAGCAAGACATTAAAGAATTAAATGACTTTGTTGCCAGTGAGTATTCACAAACCTTATCTAGCAAAGAATCGAATAAAACCTTACAAGCATGGGATCTTGCCTATTACAGTGAAAAACTAAAACACGCGCGTTATGCAATATCCGATGAAGAGCTTCGCCCGTACTTTCCTAAAGACAAAGTAGTGAATGGCCTATTTGAAGTGGTTCATAAATTGTTTGGTTTGAACATTAAAGAACGTGCTCATGTTGATACTTGGCATAAAGACGTTGCTTTTTATGATGTTTTTGACAGTGCTGGAGGGCTACGCGGCAGTTTTTATTTAGACTTATATGCCCGTGCTAAAAAGCGTGGCGGCGCATGGATGGACGAATGTGTTGGACGACATGCTTTACCTAACGGCGTAATTCAATACCCTGTTGCTTACCTTACCTGTAACTTTAATGGCCCTGTTGACAATAAACCTGCGCTTTTCACTCATGACGAAGTTGTTACGCTTTTCCATGAGTTTGGACACGGATTGCATCACATGCTAACGCAAATTGATGTGAGTGCAGTGTCAGGAATAAACGGTGTGCCTTGGGATGCCGTAGAATTACCGAGTCAATTTTTAGAGAACTGGTGTTGGCAACCTGAAGCGTTAGCGTTTATCTCGGGTCACTATGAAACGGGCGAACCTTTGCCTCAAGAAATGTTAGACAAAATGCTTGCTGCTAAGAATTTTCAATCTGCTATGCAAATGTTACGTCAATTAGAGTTCAGCATTTTTGACTTTACTATGCACGCTAACTATAACCCTAATGCCGAAAATAATAACGAATACATACAACAAACGCTAAACCAAGTACGCGAACAATATGCGGTAGTAAAAGCACCCGAGTTTAATCGTTTTCAACATGGTTTTAGTCATATTTTTGCGGGTGGCTATGCCGCTGGTTACTATAGTTACAAATGGGCAGAAGTATTATCTGCCGATGCTTTCAGTATGTTTGAAGAACAAGGTATTTTCAACACAGATACAGGTCACTCCTTTTTAACTAATATTCTTGAAAAAGGCGGCAGTAAAGAGCCTAGCGAACTATTTAAAGCCTTTAGAGGCAGAGCACCAGAAATAGACGCATTATTACGTCACTGTGGTATTGAAGCATAAGTTTATGACTGAAAAATTTGACCATTTATATCAACGTGCTGCCGCAAGAAAAGGCGGTAGCATAGCGTTAGAACAATTGCTTGGGCAAAAAATTGTGGGGAAAAAACTTCTCGCCGACACTGCTGCCCAAGAAAATGTAGCCACACTCACAGACGATCGCATATTGTCAGCATTCACTAAGCAAATTTTCAAATCAGGTTTTGTCTGGCGTGTGGTGGAAAATAAATGGCCTGATTTTGAAGAAAGTTTTTTCAATTTTAATATTGAAAAAATACTGATGATGCCAGAAGAAATGCTAGAACAAAAAGCAGCAGATCCTAAAATTATTCGTAATTACAGCAAAGTAAAAACCATTCAAGCCAATGCGCAAATGATATTTAACCATCACATTGAACATAAAGCATCGTTTGCTCAATTTATTGCCGACTGGCCAAGTAGTGATATTATTGGCTTATGGACTTACCTAAAAAAGCATGGGAAACGCTTAGGAGGCAATACTGGCCCTTACGCTTTGCGCTTGTTAGGCAAGGATACTTTTATTTTAAGTTCAGACGTTGAAGGCTACCTTAGAGCGCAAAAAGTCATTGATGGTGGCTTACAAAGCAAAAAAAGTTTAACCGCCATTCAAGCCTATTTTAATCAACTTCAACAAGAGTCAGGGTACAGCCTTACCCAACTCAGCCGATTAATCGCTTTTGCCAGTGGTGATAACTATGTTCATGTTGAACAAGCATAATGAATGACTCACACCCTAAAAATATTGCTGTTGCTTATTGTGATGCTATTGACAGTGATCGTTGCAAGCTTATTGCGAAAAAATGGCATTTAAACTACCTAGGTGACTCAGCCGCAGCAACTAAACAAACACAACTTAATTTTTTATTACAGCTTAATAACCACATATTAGAACTGCTAAAACTAGATGAACCTAAGCTGGGTGGCATTAACGTTGATTTTGTTGAAGGTGCTGTAGCTCACCGCAGAAAATTTGGCGGTGGCCGAGGTCAAGACATTGCCAAAGCCATAGGACTTAAGCACGGTTTTACCCCACATGTTTTAGATGCAACCGCAGGATTAGGGCGTGATGCCTTTGTATTAGCAAGTTTAGGATGCCAAGTGACTTTAATGGAACGCATGCCCGTTGTCGCAGCCCTACTTGATGATGGACTTGAACGAGCCAAACTTAATCGCGACGTTGGTGATATAGCCAACCGTATGAAATTAGTGCATGCATCCTCTATAGACAACATGAATTTAGCCCAACAGGTCGACGTTGTTTATTTAGACCCCATGTATCCACACCGAGAAAAATCTGCGGCAGTGAAAAAAGAAATGCGCGTATTTCAATCTTTAGTGGGTGAAGATTTAGATGCCGATGATTTATTAGCCCCTGCATTGGCATTAGCAAAGTATCGTGTGGTAGTTAAACGCCCTAGTTATGCGCCACCATTAAGCTGTACATCACAACCGAATAAAAAACCAAGTACCTCTATCAAAATGAAAAAAAATCGATTTGATGTGTATGTAAATCAAGCAATCCCTAAAGCTTTTTAACATAGTGAACAATGGCATATAATCATCTAACTAATAGCGCATTCCCTAACTAACTTCATCTTAAAGTTGCATCACTTTTTTTAGTGAAGCAACTTATAACATTGAATGGATTACAACCCCTAACAAGAAGCAAATAGCCAATTTTAAACACAAAAATTACCAATTATACTTAACGCTAACCTCAGCATTACTTGGTTCGCCAAAATAGCCCTGATTATAAAAATCAATGCTTGAATAGTATTTTTCATCAAACACATTATTTACATTAGCAGTCAATTCCCAATCACGAGCAAACTGATAGCTAGCCATCAAGTTCACTACTGCATAACTATCTTGAACAAAGGTTTCTCCATTTGGTCCTGCACTAGGATTAGTCATTTTACTTTGCCAATTAGCATTAACGCCTAATTTTACTGAAGTTGATACCTTGTAAAGTACGCTAGCCTTCAGCATGCTTTTAGGTAAGTAAGTAGCATAATCTGAACCATCAGCATCTTCAGCTTTATTATGTGTGTAACTAAAGAAAATGTTCAACTGTTCGGTTGGCTTACCATTGAACTCTACTTCGTAGCCTTTACTTTTGGCACCTTTTACTCCAATAGAAGGAAAAATAGTCGTGCCTGGTAGAGGATCAGTATTATTAGGATCTGCTATCGCTAAATTATCTTCTTTAACTTCATAAATAGCAATACTTGCACTCAGCGCTTCGTTAAAGAAGTCACCTTTAATACCCAACTCAATATTAGAACCTTCTACAGGCCCAATCTGCTCACTATTTACATCACGAGCATCCTGTGGCTGAAAGATTTCAGTATAACTTGTGTATGCCGATATAATATCAGTTATGCCATAAATCACACCAACATAAGGCGTATTAACATTATTATTTTCATATTTACTGCTAGACCAAGGAGCTATCGATTCTGTATCATAATTGGTAATGCGGTTACCTAAAATAGTAGTTAAATTGTCTGTCAGGTTTAACTTAGCCGCAATATAAACACCCTCTTGTGTATGGGTGTCGGTTGTGGAATATTGTGGAATATTATCAAAATTTGGCTTTGCTACACCATTACCCCAATCATACAGACTCGGAACAATTAGAGTATCATTTGTACCATATGAAGAGGCGTCTACATCTTGCTTAGCATAGAGCGCGCCAGCCGTTAACTGATGTTCTCTACCAAATAACTCAAATGGCCCAGAAGCAAGCACACGAAAAGAGGTTTGTTCACGATCAGAAACATAATGATTCGGTGACGTACCAAGCCCTTCACCAGTTGCTTTATCTAAATATCCAGAAAAATACAACAGGTATCCATCCATTTCTCCTTCACGGTGTTCAAGATCAACTTTTATATCCCAACCATTATCAAAAGCATGTTCCAATTGCAAAAATGCATTAGTACTCTTACGCGCCCAGCTATTCCATGACGAAGCCGTAGTCGTACTCACAGATAAATCATCGGTCTGACTACCATCAGAATAAAATAACGGTAATGCACCCCACATACTTCCTTTGGGATTACGTTCACTATAGTCCGCACCTACCGTCACACGGGTATCCATTGTTAAATCAGCCGTAACAACAGCGTATAACTGAGTGTTATCTTGTTCTGACAGATTTACATAACTATCGCCCTGTTCGTGTGCTATTGCTACAATACCTTTTACATCACCACTTTCACTCAACGTTTGCGAATAGTCGCCTTCTAAACGAAAATTACTCCACGAACCAAGGCTTACTTTAGCATAGCCACCATCGTCTATTCTTGGTCGTTTTCGAATAAGGTTAATAGCTGCAGAAGGTTCACCCGCTCCTGTTAACAAACCCGTTGCTCCACGAACTACCTCCACTCGTTCAAAAATAATTGAGTCAGCCAGAGCCTCACTAAAAAAACTATTATAGGAAATTGGCACGCCATCAAATTGAAAGTTTGTTACATTACGACCCCGGGCACGAAAAAAGAAACGATCAGTTTCTGCCTGTTGCGCCTGAATCCCTGGTGCAAATTGCATAACATCTGCTACAGTATCAAGCGCAAAGCTGTCCATAAATGTTCTATCGATAACCGAAATAGATTGTGGCGTTTCACGTAAAGTTAAAGGAAGACCAGTGGCTGTTGTTGCCCGATCTAAAGGACTTCCCATCACCTCTATTCGTTCAAATATTTTATCTTTTGTTGCTTTCTCTTTATTTTCTACATCATCAGCCTGAGCAAAAGTAACCAACGGAAGTACAGCCGAGCCAATAACCAAACTAACAAGCTTTTTAGTAACGATATTCATTATTCATCCAATATTTAGTATTGTGTTTTATTTGTCACATATGATAATGATAACAATTCTTATTATCAAGTGATTGCTCATTTTTATTGTGGTGATAGAACGTTAAAAAATACTGAACAGTGCGCAACTAAATTTAGATAATATGTGTCTAACAAAAATGAAATTGCTAATTCTTTCATAGCGCTTAATATTACTGTTAAAATGATAATGATTGTTATTAACAAAAGTTATTGAGGCTATACAGTGTTAAAAATAAAAGTTTTACTCATCGAAGACGATACTACTTTAAATAATTACCTTACCGATTTATTAACTAAATCAGGGTACATTGTTGAACAATGCTTTGATGGTATTAGTGGATTAAAGTTAGCGCAAACACATCAACATCAGCTTATTTTACTCGACAAAATGCTCCCTAAACTAGACGGTGTTTCACTGCTAAAATCACTAAGGGAGACGAGTCAGCAACCCGTGATTATGATTTCAGCAAAAGGTGCAGAAGAAGAAAGAATTTTAGGGTTAACGCATGGCGCAGATGACTACGTTGCTAAACCATTCAACAGCCAAGAACTACTACTCAGAATTGAAGGTTTGCTTAGAAGAAGCCAACCGCAAACACAAGCGAAAAGGCAGGTTGAAATAGCTATTGATGGTTTAACCCTTAATGCTGCTAAGCAGCAAATTTTAGTAAACAATAAAGAAGTGGAATTTACTACAATTCAGTTTAAATTGTTATGGGAGTTAATTTCACAACAGAATAAAATCATCAGCAAAGCAGATTTATATCAAATAGTGTTAAATAAAAAACTAGGTGCCTACGATCGAAGTTTAGACATGCACTTAAGTAGAGTACGCCGAAAGCTTAATGAGGCTAACTGGTTAGGCGAACGCTTACAAACAGTTCACGGAAAAGGATATTGTTTTAAATGAAGCGTCAATTTCTTTGGAAGTCATGCTTAATTATTGCTACAGGCTTAGTCGCGTTTTTTTACATTTTAAGTGTTTTAACGTTAAAAACTGAAGAAGGTATGAGTTTTATTGCTAAATCTGATCGCCAGCAATTAAAAGCATGGGCTAAAACAGCAGAAGCGCTGTATTTGTCTGGAGACAAACTAGCATTAAACCAATGGATAACAGAGCTAAAACAAAAAGAGAGTACACGAGTATCTATCGCTAGCTTTAATATTGAGAATATAGCTGGTGAAAACATTAATGTTGATACTGTAGAAGCTTATCATTTTGGTCGCAACGTTGATTGGAAGATACATTTATACTTTGAACAAAACCCAATAATGGAGTTACCCTTTTCAAAAGCTAAAGGTAGCTTTTTAATAAAACTGCCAGATCGCATGAGACCTGGTGAATATTGGTTAACCACTAAAATTGTTTTGCAAATAATATTGCCTATGACAATTTTGATAATACTTTCAACATGGTTATACAGACACATTATTACACCGTTACATCAACTTGAAAAAGCAACGTCAGCTTTTAGCAAAGGTAATTTTGACGTTAGAGTTAAAAAACTACTAGGTAATAGAAATGACGAGCTTGCTCATTTAGCCGCTACTTTTGACCAAATGGCTAGCCAAATAGGGGAATTAATAGCAAGCCAACGGCAACTTATTTCAGATTTATCACATGAATTACGAACACCATTAACCCGCCTAGACATAGCCGTAAATAATTTTGAAATGGACAATAGTCATCAACACCTTGAGCGTATTTCTAGAGAATCTGTCTATATCCGTAAATTAGTTGAAGATACATTAACATTAGCATGGCTTGACAATGAAAAACCCATTATTCAGCGCGAAAATGTTGACTTAGTCGATTTATTAGATGTTGTTATTGATGATGCTAAATTTGAATTTTCAAATCGAGAATTAATACTTGAAACTCCAAACAATGCGATTATTAGTAATAGTAGCCATCAGGCACTTTGCCCAGCATTAGAGAATATCATTCGTAATGCATTGCGCCATACTCCTGTAGGAAAAAAAGTTACCGTAAAATTAATAAAGCAGAATAATAATTATTGTATTGAAGTAATAGATCAAGGACCAGGCATAGCAACACAATATTTAGACAAAATTTTTCGTCCTTTTTTTCGAGTAGAAAACTCACGTGAAGCAGGAAATGAAAGTTTTGGTCTTGGCCTTGCCCTAGCAAAACGTCTGTTAAATAGTGTGAGAGCTAATATATCAGCAGAAAATCATCATGCTGGCGGCTTAATGGTATTGATAACAATTCCCATTACATAAATGTAACAAATGTAAAAGTGGTATAAATACACAGCTTAAATGGTAATAATTCTCATTAATATAATTAATCGGGAATTAACCATGGCATTTAAATCTAATAAAAAACAAGTATTTCGAACGGCACTGATAAGTGTTAGCGTTATAACAGCCCTTGTGAATACTAATGCATTAGCTTCTCAAGTAGTGAATGAACAAGACACAAAAGCGATTGAAAAAATTACAGTAGTTGGCGCTACAACCAATACAAAAATAACCCCAGATCAGCTTGAAAAATATCAAGCAAACGATTTAGCAGATATATTCCGACAAACACCATCAGTAACCGTTGGTGGGTCTTTAGGCATAGCACAAAAAGTTTATGTTCGCGGTTTAGAAGACTCAATGGTCAATGTTACTGTTGATGGTGCGCCACAAACAAGTACGTTATTTCACCATATTGGCCGTGTGTCAATTGAACCTGAACTATTACAAAGTGTTGAAGTACAAGCGGGTGCAGGTGAAGCTACGGCAGGCACAGGCGCTGTTGGTGGTGCTATTCGTTTTAAAACTAAAAGTGCTGATGATTTACTAAATAAAGATGAACAGTTTGGTGGTATGGCTAAGCTGAGTTACTTTTCAAATAGTGGCCATAAAGAAAGCCTTTCTTTATATGGTAAAGCGACAGAAAAAGTAGGTATATTAGCCTCATTTGTAAATGTTAGCCAAGACAATATGGAAGATGGCGACGGTGAAGAAATCCCAGGTTCTGCTGCCGATCAAACGCTTGCTTTTGTAAAAATAAATGCTGAACTAACAGAAAATCAAGATCTTACCATTAGTTATGAAAGTCGAGAAGAAGAAGGCAAATTCGGTAAACAAACTAACTGGGCGCCATTAACTGATGATCCCTTATTTCAATCTTGGGGTGATCGTGAAACGATAGTGCTAAACCACACATGGTATTTAAATGAGCTAGTTAATTTAGAAACGACACTATATCAAACTGATTCATCGTTTAAACGAGAACTATATACCTGGGATGCATCAATTGAAACTACAGGGTTTGATATTCGTAATACCAGCGATTTTGGTGAACATTCTTTCACCTACGGACTTGAACGTAAAGTTGATAAAGTACATTCTCAATCTTATGAAGATTTTGGCGGTATTTATGATGAAAAAGGCACTGTCACTGGGCTATACATTCAAGATCACTGGCAATTAAATGATGATTTACTTGTCAGTTTTGGTGCACGTCATGATAGCTATAAATTAGATCATACTGGCGAATCAGCTAACTGGGTTAAAGTAGATGGTATATGGGTTGTTGAAACTAACAGTGATGGTGAGCCAGTAACAACAAGCGATTCATTTTCAACTAAAAAGCAAGACGGTTTTAGCACTAACTTTGGTGTAATTTATAGTATAACCGAGCACCTTAAATTTTCGGTAAGTTACGCAGAAGCATTACGTGGTAGACAGGTAGCTGATGCATTTACTGTAGGCGAGCTAACCCACAATGAAAATTTAGAACCTGAAGAAGTTGACAATAAAGAGCTTGGTTTACAATACAATGACGGTACTTTTATTTTTGAAGCATCTGCTTATATTAGTGAAATTAATGATGTTGTATTTGATAAATTTAAAGGTAGCGAAGGTGTTTTTTATGAGAATATTGGCGATTTAGAATCAAGTGGTTTTGAATTAGTCATGGGGTATCAAGCAGATAATTTTGATGTTGTTATTAGTTACAATAGCAATACCGTTGAACTAAATAATGCTTCATTTGTGTGGCCAGATGCAAATGCCGAATCAGGATTTAGTACTGTTGTACTTGATGGTGTTGATTTAGCTGCATACGAATATGGCGGACTAGGTAATGCAGTTGGTGATTCTTTAAATGTAAACTTTAATTATGAAGTAAGCGATAACTTAGAAATGGGTTTAAACGTAAACCATGTTACCAGTTTAAATAACATTGAAGTGTTTCACCGTTCCATTGAATTAGGTTGGCTAACAGAAATAGAAACAATTGATAAACCTAGTTATACCGTTGTGGATGCTTACGTTAAATATTCACCTATAGAGAACTTAACTATAGATATAGCCATTCAAAATTTACTTGATGAATCATACAGAAATCACGGCAGTGTTGCTGACTATGGTCAATTAGGTGAAGGGTTCGAGGGTTATAGCAGTGTTGTAGGTATTAAAGAAGCAGGCCGTGATATTCGCCTAACAGCCTCTTATCACTTCTAATCTACAATAAGTTTTATTTGATACTACAAAGCACGAATTTTTGATCGTGCTTTGGTCGTATTTTATGGCATATAGTCTTTAATCAAAACCACGCCTATCATTGGCTTTTTAGCATCCGCAGAAAATAATATTATGACATTTATTAAAAATTACGCGAATTCAATCAACATTACTGCAAGAATTTTTATCGCACTAATTGGGGGCTTTATATTAGCTAACTTGGTGGCAATAATTATTTCATATTTACCTGCAGATAATAAAGTAGATGGTATTGTGATGGGTATGATGGTTAGTTTTATTATTTATACCATTACCGTTTTGGTTGTTTTTTCAACCAAAACGGCAAAAAAAGCAGGTATCAGTGTTGTTAGCGGTTGTTTAATTGCTTACGGCATTATAGCTTACCTTAATTATGGTAGTTAACTCATGAAACCACGATTTCGACAATCAATGAATTGGCTACATACCTGGGTTGGCTTTTCCTTCGGCTGGCTATTATATTTTATATTTATTACGGGCACTACGGGATATTTTGACAGCGAAATAGATCGCTGGATGAAACCTGAAATTACGGTTGTTGATCAAGTTATCAGTCAAGATAAAGTCATTGCAGCAGCTGAACTGCAGCTAAAAAAATTAGCCCCAGAGTCTACACAATGGTATATCGGCTTACCCGCTTCACGGACACCATTTGTTCAAATTCAATGGTTACAATCAGCCGATGTAGAAAAAAATATATTAAGGAGTTGGCATAAAAGATACCTAGACACCCAAACAGGTGAAGCAAACGATGCAAGAAAAACGGCAGGCGGAGAAACCTTGTATCGCATGCATTATAATTTACATTATATACCTCAACTTGCAGGCTATATTCTAACAAGTTTAGCAACAATGCTAATGTTGATAGGTTTAGTGACAGGAGTAATTATCCACAAAAAAATATTTATTGAATTTTTCACTTTTCGAGCTAAAAAAGGCATACGGTCATGGCTAGATATTCACAATATTTTTAGCGTTTTACCCTTACCTTTTCACTTAATGATTACCTACAGTGGTTTATTACTTTTAATGGGCATTACCATGTCATCAGTAATCGATTTTCGCTACGGTGAAGGGCAACAAAACCATAGAAAGTTTTATAACGAAGCAAAATTAGACATTAAAGAGCAACAATACATTGATTTACCAACAGAAAGCTTCTCTTTAAAAACAGTGCTAAATGATGTCGCTATACGTTACAAAAACCATAAAATTAATTATATAGGGCTCATTGAACAAGGCAGTAAAAATGAGCAGTACGAAATATGGTTTGATAAATATGAAGGCATTCACTTAGTCTCAACAGTTAAATATCGTATTAATAGTAACAAAGTAGAAATTCAAACAGCAACAGAGAAGGCTGGCAGTGCAGCCCAAATATACGACTTATTTGAACACTTACATGAAGGGCTTTTTGCCAATTTTTATGTACGCTGGTTATATTTTTTATCAGGATTACTTGGCGCAGGAATGATCGCAACAGGTATTATTTTATGGATAAAAAAGCGACAAATAAACAAACCCAAAAACAAGCAATTAAATGTTATTTCAGTTATAGAACACATTAACATTGGCATTATTATTGGTTTACCTATTGCCATTGCTAGCTACTTTTGGGCAAATCGGCTTTTACCTATAGACATAACAGATCGAGCTAATTGGGAAGTTAATTGCTTTTTTATTGCAATGCTTGCAAGCATCATTTTTTCTTTATGCCTTTCAACAAGAAAAGCATGGTTAAATTTACTTTGGTTTAGCGCAATTATTTACTTAACATTGCCTTTAGTAAATTTAGTAACAACCGAGCATAATATTCTGTTAAGTATACAAAAAAGTGATTGGTTAATGCTTGGTTTTGACCTGAGTATGTTATTTTTTGGAATATGCTTTGCTATGGCTGCAATAATAGTTAATAAAACTAAAGAGCAAAAAAAGTCTACCCCTATTCTGGCCAATTTAAACACCAAGAAAAAACTAAAAGCAGCGGTGCATTAACTATGAGCATTTTAATTGAACTGATATTACTCATGTTTGGCTTTATTTTATTAAGTCTTTCGTTATCACGTCACTATAATCAGGTTCATAATAAACACTCGCAGCTACCAACACGTACTTTATGGATATTTAGGGGAAGTGGTTATGCTTTATTATTAACATCAATTATTTTAGGAATAAATTTATGGGGGTTAACATTAGGGTTAGTTTATTGGTTTGCTAGTGCAATGCTAATCGCCCTATTGATATCATTAACATTAAGCTTTAAGCCTCATTGGCTGTCATTCATTTCAGCTTTTAAAAAATAATGAGAGTGCTTAAACTAAAACAACAAGCTTCAATTTAGGAAAATATTCAATCAACACTTTACCATGTTGATTGAATTAATATCTTATGCTTTAAAGTACAATGAATAATGCTGCTTATATTAAGTACAACTGGGGTTTCTATTGTCTACAACTTCAGCTAGCGGTACGCTTGATAATGCCCAAATACTATTGCGCTCACCATAATAAGCTCGGTGCTTCGTTTTACATGCGCTGTAGTAAAATAACCCTGAAAAGAGTAAGGCAACAAGCTCAACCATAACCGATGATAATTGATTAGTTTCCCATAAACCAATACCTGGTATAACCAAAGTTAATATGGTTGTTGTTGGAATAAATAAACACGCTAAACTCATTAAATACTGTAAGTTAATAGCGCTTTTGGCTGCCCCACAAAAAAAAGCATAAATAAGTGATGCAAAAAAAACTAAGTAATAACAAGTTAAGTAGTGATTGTTAACTTGGTCACCTATTAAATTCAACCACTTGCTTGCGAGTAATGTTATTGCAACCGCTAACATTGAACCTAGACATACACCAATAGTTAACGATGCCATAAATCGATTAGCTTTTGTCTGTACTGTTTGTTTTTGTCTACGCTTTTCTAACCACAGTAAATTACCGCTATAAAATAGAAACGCGCCTAATAAACCCATAATAAAATATAACCAACGCCCTAAATCACCACCATATCCACCAAAGTGTAACGAGAAAAAACTTGCAACTAATGGCGTATAAATATCCTTTTCACTCATTGGTATGCTGCTAAAAGTTACCTCGAAGGTATAGGGATTCATATAGATGAAATCCCCCGTACTATTACGCATCATTTCTTCTTTATTGACTATTGTTATACCCACCGATGGACGCGGTGAATTCAGTCCTGTAAACGCCATGGATCTAATTTCATAACCGTCTGTTAATTCATTTACTTTGCTAAAATAAGTATTAATAGAAGGTAACTGATCGATAGAATGTATCACCGAGGATTTTTTAGCTTGTTCAAAAAGTGGTTTATCACCATAACCTACGCTAAGGCCACCATAAAAAGCATCATGAAAAGCAAAGACAACAACGGTAATAGCTATAATAATATGAAATGGCAAACTAACAATACCAATAAGGTTATGACTGTCTAGCCAAAATCGATTAGCCCCTTTATTTTTTCGTAAAGCAAAAAAGCTTTTCACCATAGTGGGTAACAAAAAGATAACACCAGAGACTAACGCTAAAAAATAGAGTACTGCTGCTAGCCCCAAAATCAAAACACCGAGGTCTTCATGCCCTATTTTACCCACAATACCTGCAGTGCGATGTAAATTATCAATTAAGTCGCCTAATTCATTACTCGTATTAGCTTGAGTAACAAGTTCACCCTCTTGTGATAATGTGGCATGCCTAACAATATGCTTTAGTTGCAAACCACGACCACCGCCTTCCTCACTCCAAATTAAAGGGGATAAATGTTCGCTAAAATTTATCGTAAAGCCTTGTTGAGCTTTATCAAAATTTGTTGCTGCTTTTGTAATTAACTCATCAAATTTATCTTTAGGTATTTGTGATAAATGATGACTTGAAGGGGTTGCCCAATGAGATATTTCTTTTTCAAACATACTCAAAGAGCCAGCATAAAAGCCAATAAACAGCACTAACCCTGCAATAATCCCCGTCCAAGTATGAACAGACTGATAGGTGCGTAATATATCGCCGCGGATTTTCATATGCTTACCCTTAATAATAAAAATACACCGTAAGCAAAAAAATTTGCTAATAATAAATAAATAACCGCTTTCAAACCTGTTTTAAATAAATAGGTAAAACTTAAAATAAGCAGCCAAATAGGGCTTATTAGCCACATATTAAATTGCACTTTCACTGGTGCGTTAATACCTCCAGGACCATACCACGCAAATATAATAACAAGTGCATAACTTAGTGATAAACCCAAAATTAAGCCCGCAAACGTTTTTGACCACCAATGCGGTTGAATTTTCTCACTTGCTAATAGCCTTGCCATCACTCTTCCCCTTTATTTTTGCAAAAAAACTGATTTAATGTCAGCAAAGGAATGCCTACAAGCGCAACATTTAAGGTAAAGAGCCAAGTAAATATTGCTGCGCTAACAACAAATAACTGCAGCCAAATCAATAAAGCCAATAAGCAACACACAATACCAATTAAACGCCAGCTTTTAGTTAGTGGACGCGTAATAACGTGTTGGTTTTTGTTTGAAAGGTAGAGTAGCGTCGCCCCCAAGAGTGTTACCAATAACCCTAAAAATAGCCACATATGAATTTTTCCTCTCACAAAACATTGTTTACATCTCGTTATAATTCGCATCATTTGTACTGTTATTAAATGTTTATTGAAGCATATTCAGGTAAACAAACATCAGTGATAACGCCTGATAACGCGGGGTCAAATTTTAACGATGCATTTTACCAGCATTATAACGAATGACAATCATTTTTATTTGCATAAATATTTATGTTGGCGTAAATTAGCGCCCATTAAAATTATAATATTTCAACTAAATAAGATTTAAGGTTTAACCTAACATGAAAAGCTCAATATTTAACTTCAATACACTCTCTGCCACTGTACTTAGCATACTCTCCATACCCTATGCCTTTGCTGAAGATGATGCGGGTCAACTACAATCAATGGAACAAATCACTGTTTTAGGTGAAAAAGCAGAACGTAGTTTAAAAGACACAAGCTCATCAGTTTCTGTTATCACAGAAGAAACCCTAAAAACTATGCAAAGCTTAACCATGAGTAATGCCATTTCAGAGATTCCAAATGTTGTCGTATTGTCAGGTGCAACGCCAGATATACGCGGTGTTTCGGGTAACGGTAGCGCCTCTGGGTTTAATGCTTTTAGCGGCGGTGCAAAAGCTCGCGTATCTACCCTAATTGATGGGATAGTTGAGCCTTTTGTTGCCTTTGTTACGGCTGACTCTGGTATTTGGGATGTTGAACAAGTTGAAGTTTTTCGGGGTCCACAGTCAACCAGCAATGGTCGAAATAGCATTGGTGGTGCAGTTTATATAAAAACAAAAGACCCATCATTTGATTGGGAAGGAGCAGCACGCTTAGGTTACCGAAACCAAGACAGTTATATAGACTCATCTTTTGTAATTTCTGGCCCATTAGTCAATGAAGAACTGGCATTTAGAGCATCATTCCAACGTCTTGACGGTGACACCGTTGACAATCCCATTATTTTTGAAAACAATCCCAGTGAACATGATCTAAACGCAATCACAACAAATAGATTAAAAACCAAATTATTGTGGAAACCCAAGGCTATTGAAGACTTCGCAGCGATGCTTACCTACTCAACCAATGATGAAAAAGGTAATTCAGGCCGTAAATATTATGCTGGCGATGATCCTTATGCTTTTGAACCAATTAACCCTACTTATATGGACACTGAATCAGAAACCATCAGCATAAAGCTTGACTATGTCATTAATGACTCTATCTCAATAGATTTTTTAGCCGCAATCATGGATTTTGAGTGGGCGATGAGTGTCTATGCAGAAACAGAGGCCACTGAACAATTTGTAAAAATGGATGAGAATAACACCACTGTTGATATGAAAATAAACATTGGAAATAATAATCCAGTAGTTAATGGTTTTATAGGCTTAGCATACTTTGAACGCGAGCAAGATTTTTATAGTGAAGGAGAATTTCCATATAATGGTGATGATGCCAGCGAATCAGAAGCTATTTATGGCGAAGTCAGCTATAAATTTGCTGATAATTGGACAGTAATTGTTGGTGGACGAATTGAAAGAGAAACGCAAAAGCGTGATTTTTCGATGCCTAGCAGTAATATTTACAATGCTAAATTAGATAATAGCAAAACCATTAGCTTACCTAAATTAGTTCTGCAATATCAAATTTCAGATGAAACAACATTATCTGCCAGTGCTCGTCGAGGTTACAACGCAGCTGGCGGCGCGTTAAACTGGGCAACACAAACATATTATTATTACGACAAAGAAACCGTTGATACGTATGAATTTACGGTACGCAGTAGTTTAACTAAAGACGTAAATTTTACGGCTAATGCTTTCTTTAATAACTTTGACGGTTATCAAGCGCTTAGCTCAACGCGCGCCATTGTTAATATGGACCACGCGCAAACTTACGGTGCAGAGCTAGATTTATCAGCCATGATCACCGATGATTTTCAAATACATGCTGGCTTAGGATTATTAAAAACTGAAATTAAAAACGCTGGTGAAAATTATGCAGATGCTACAGGCAACGAGTTGAATTCTGCACCTGAAATTACAGCTAAACTTGGTGGAAAATACTGGCTAACTGATGAATTAAACGTTGGTGTTTCTGTTAATTATGTAGATGAGTATTTTGGTGATTTTGCCAATAGCAAAGAACGTATTGCAGGTGGTTATACCCTAACCCGTCTTAATATAAATTATACCACTGATAATTGGTTAATCTCAGCATTTATAAACAATGCACTTGATAAACAAGAACTTGTAAGTAATGAACCCATAGGAAGATCATACCCTAAAGGATACTCAGCCGTTGTTGACCCAAGGAATATTGGCGCTTCGGTCACTTACTCATTTTAACCCGATCCGTTTGACATAATTAACAACGGAAAAATGGCAATATCATCAAATATTGCCGTTTTCACTATAAATGCAACAGTCTTATTTGCTTAACGGTCATATTTGAACATGGCTAATAAAACAATTTTAGCCTATTTAAACCGAAAAACAGGTTAAGTCTGTTGTCCATCCCAACGCTTTATCGCATGAGTATCTATATCAAATAAATCAAGCACTCTCGCTACGCTATGATTAACAATATCATCTACGGTTTGAGGTTTATTATAAAAAGCAGGCATAGGTGGGGCAATAATTGCACCTAACTGAGAAGCTTCATACAATAATTTACAATGCCCGGTATGCAAAGGAACTTCTCTTGGCATTAATACTAATTTACGGCGTTCTTTAAGCGTTACATCAGCAGCACGTACAATTAAGCTGTCAGCATAAGAATGCACAATAGCAGACAATGTTTTCATCGAACAAGGCGCAACTATCATACCATCCGCCTTAAATGAGCCACTAGAAATAGCCGCCGCTTGGTTTTTATTACTATGAATCACATCAGCAAGCGCCTCAACTTGCGAAAGGGTATAATCTGTTTCAATACTTATATTTAACCGTGCGTACGAACTCATCACTAAATGCGTTTCCATACCTTCAACCTTTTTAAGCATTTCCAATAAGCGAATGCCATAAATCACACCGCTTGAACCGCTTATACCTATAATTAAACGCATTAATTAAGCCCCATAAAAAAACCAAGTCTATGAATGTACATAGATTTCACCTATGCCTATCATAACATAGCCTACTATACTTAATGATAATTTAACCTGCTATACTTTCTGAATATACGCTAAGTATTATTCTAAAAAAAAACTTAAAGTATTGAAGAGACTAAAATGAACATTATTTTACGCCCCGCCACGAATTTAATGAATAGGTTAACCTATTTACAAAAATTCGTTCTAATCAGCCTAATATGCTTAGTGCCTTTATTAGCGCTAGCATATATGCAATTAAATACTCTACATAAAGCTAAACTAGTAACAGAAAAAGAATTAAACGGTTTAACCGAATTACGTAGCACTTTATCTTTAGTATCACTTGCAGCTGAACGACGTGATTTAATATTAGTACGTAGCGATAACGCTAGCGTAAATGTTGAGCTTGATAAACGTATTCAACAAAAAGAGACTGATTATATTCAGCTATTAAAATCGATTGAAAGAAACATCGTAAACAATAACAATGCAAGTACCCTATCGTTAATTAAAAAATTAACTAATGATATCCAAGTTGATCATAGAACAGAGGCAACAAGGATGACCATGGCCGAAAAATTTGAAGTGTTCAATCAACCAGTATCGGATACTTGGGGGCTTGTTCGTGCTATAGCTAACGATACTGGCTTGTCTAGAGACCACAACGAAAAAAACTTCTTTCTAATGAAACTTATTATTGATGAGCTAGAACTCGCCATCAAGCACCAAGGTATGCATAGAGGATTCGCTAGCATTGCCTTTAAAACAGGCGGCTTATCAAGCCAATCTTTAGATGCGTTTGATGAACTCTTAGTCTTTTTAGAACAAGACGCTAAAAATATAGAATTGAAATTATATCCACTATCTAACGATAACCAATTAAAAAACATTAGCCATAACGTAGTAAAACAACTACAACTTGATATAGTCGCATTAGACGATATTCTATTAAATGAAATGTTTGATCAACCTTGGGAGGACTACTTTACTCACGGTGTAAAAGCATTAAAAATTATCAATGATTTTTTAGAGCAAACCATCGCATCTATCGAAGATGATTTACAAATAAGAGCCGCAAGTCAACTGCAAGACTTTTATATACTTTTAATTGCTTGTTTACTTGTTTTAGCCTTTGTAAGTTACCTAATGCTAGGCTTTAACATGTCGGTTAGACGTGGTATCGATTCTATTTTAATGGTTGCGCGCGATGTTTCTAAAGGCGATCTTACCGCCCAAGTAGTGCCCAAAAGCACCGATGAAATAGGGCAACTCGCTGAGGCATTTAACCAAATGACTCATAATATTCGTAACCTCATTAGTGAAGTTACCAATACATCTGACGTCGTGGTTACCCAAACATCCAAAGTCGATGATATTGCCAGCCAAAGTAACCAAGCCATTGCATTACAAAGCAATGAAATAGAGCAAATTACAACAGCAGTAAATCAAATGTCTACTAGTGTGCAAAGAGTCGCTAAAACAAGTGCAGAAGCATCAGAAGTATCGATTCAAGTAAACAATGAAGCCAACACAGGAAACCAACTTGTCGCTTCTTCTTTAGAAAGCATAACGTTACTTTCAACCAATATTGACCATTCCATGAAAATGATTGAACTATTGGCAAAAGAAAGCGACGGTATTTCTGTTGTACTCGATGTAATAAAAAGTATTGCCGAACAAACAAATTTACTTGCGCTAAATGCTGCTATTGAAGCCGCGCGTGCAGGCGAACAAGGCCGTGGTTTTGCTGTGGTCGCTGACGAAGTTAGAACATTAGCCCAACGCACTCAACAGTCAACCCAAGAAATAGAACAAATAATACTCCGTTTACAATCAGGTGTTTCAGACACCTCACAATCAATGTGTATCAGCCACGAAAATGTTGGCAAAAGCGTTTCATGGTCGGAAGAAGTTGGTGAAGCATTAAATCGCATATCGGCATCTGCTCAATCTATTGTTAACTTTAATGCCCAAATAGTTAAAGCAACAGAAGAACAAACCACCGTTGCAAAAGAAATAGACAAAAAAATTATTGCAATAAATGACCTAACTAGTCAAACGGCCGTTGGCGCAAAAGAAACAGCACAATCATTAGACAACATGGTTACACAAACAAACCACCTAAAAGATGTTGTACACACGTTTAAAATTTAATCGCGATTTATTAATTGTTAGTTAAAAAAATATGTTCAGAAGATAAACGCAGTTATTATACAGATAAATTCTCTAATACGTTGTTAATTGATTATTATCTATGTCAAAGTATACAACTGCACTTATGATATAAAAGACGAGATTACACATGTTAAAATCAACAATGGTTACCCAACTCAACGCTCAAATTAATTTAGAGTTTTATTCATCAAACCTTTATCTACAAATGAGCGCTTGGTGTGAAGAAAAAGGCTTTGAAGGCGCCGCTCTATTTATGCGTAAACACGCCGATGAAGAAATGGGACATATGACACGTCTTTTCACGTATGTAAGTGAAACAGGTGCATTACCCATTTTAGGTGCAATAGAGGCGCCACCGCATGAATTTACCTCACTAGCTGATGTATTTGAAAAAACCTATGAGCATGAGTGCTACATTACTGAAAGAATTAATGCCTTAGCGCATCAAGCATTTACCAATCAAGATTATTCTACCTTTAACTTTTTACAATGGTATGTTTCTGAACAACACGAAGAAGAAACCTTGTTCAAAAGTATTTTAGACAAAATTAACTTAGTTGGTCATGATGGTCATGCATTGTTTTTTGTAGATAAAGACCTTGCAGAAATGGCTAAAAAAGGTAGTACAAGCATAATGACTGAAGGGGGCGCATAAAACCTCAGCCATAATGAAAAACATAATCCTTACCGACGTATTAATTATTGGTGCTGGCGCTGCAGGTTTAATGTGTGCAGCCACCGCTGGTTACAGAGGTCGAAGCGTTACCGTGGTTGACATGGGTAAGAAGGCTGGCCGAAAAATTTTAATTAGCGGCGGCGGTCGGTGTAACTTTACCAATGAGAATACCAACCCAAGCAACTATCTTTGCCAAAATCCACATTTTGTAAAGTCAGCATTAAGCCGCTCTCGCGATAGAGGATCTTAAACATAGCTCCACTTCCAAGCTAAATAAAGAGCATTGTCGCTCTAAATTGACTCAACGATGATTCAGTCCGCTTAAGTAGTTAGTCAATTCAATTCTTTACAGAAGCTATTTAAATTCCTCAAGCATTCATCAGCTAACGTAAGGCTGAAAAATTATGATTCTCTATTTTTTTATCTATTTATGGCCCAGATAAGTTAGGCTGCAATACAATCAAAATAAAGTAGCCAGAAGGCATTGCAGCATAATTAAAACCACTTCAAAAAGTATAAGCTATTAATGAACAAATTTTATTTCACTGAATGTTCCACAAACTGTGCCATGGTTATAAATCTCAATTGTTAGTGAACTAACATAGGCCAATTGCAACATAGATAACACACTTGACCCAGCTACGTCGTTTAAATTCATTCTATTGTCTACTGCATACCAAGCATCATCATTCATCTTAACCCATATTTCATTGAGGCCATCATCGTTTGCAGGTAATTGAACTTCACCTATTGACAATTCTGTTATTAACCCTCTTACTTTTGGTACGCAGCCTCCTACGTCATCTCCTGCATATGCTCGCTCAGTCATGATGGTTGTAGCAATCAAGGTCGTTAGTGTTATTACTAGAATTTTAAAGTGTTTCATACTATATCTCCAAGTTGTATTGTTTAAAAATTTATAATTAAATATTGATGTTTATATTGATTTCGTGACGTTACTCTCATATTCATATATTGAATTGCTAGAAATTCAATATAAATATATGGGCAGAGAAAGAGGTTAACGATTCAAAATACTCATTAGCCTCCCGATAGATGTCGTATTGCATGATCGTTGGCGAAGGCTATTTGCGCAGTCTCTTGCTATCTCTTTTTTAAACGCATTGTAATCAACAACCCGAAGATTATCGGTGGTCGGAGCTTCAGCCAACATTAGTGAAAATGCGTACTTTGGAATTCCAGTAAAAAAAGTCGCCGACTGCACATTAAGTTGAACTCCTCCTGGGTCAGTCGTTACAGCACTTAACCAAAGAAAGTGTTGATTAACAGCAATTCTTACTTTCACTATCTCATTTCTAACTATTACATGTCCGTTGCCATAATCCTTTAGTGGTAATTCTATTTTGTCATACGACAAATACTGCATATCGGTATATGAGCCAAATTCCGCAGAAACATCTCGATGAAGTGTTACACTAGAGCTATCCCCATCAAAATTAAGCTGAGCAAAATCGTCCTCAGTGTAGTCTTGTGAACGATTTAACTTTATATAAGCCTTATTTTGAGAGTTGATTAATAGTATTGTGTCATAAATAACAATTTTAGAATCGTCCCGATCAGTTGCAAGAGCGTGTGTTAAACCATAGTCTGGAACAAATACGCCCGAGCTATTGCAATTCCCATGTATATCGTTAAATCCATCACAATCATTTGACATTACATTTAATGAAGTAAAAGTACAAAATATGAATAAAGTGGTAACAAATATGCTTCTATTGTTATTTACGGTACTATTTTTAAAAATTGATATAATCATAATATCCTCAATCTAAAATGGATTCATAAACATCAGGACGGTCTGTGATAATGGCCGAGTTCTTAGCCCCATCTCTGCTAAGAATAAAAACAGGATCGCTTCTCAAATCGTCTTTTAAAGGATCAGTTTTATCAATATTGTTGCCAATAAACTTCCAATTGTACATTCTGCCAAACGTGCCGAGTGAGCCCATAGGATCTACACTCCATAGTGTTGCGCGGCGAGGGGATGGTATGTCAGCATATTTATCAATACCCGAATATATTTCTACGTAATCAATGATATTCTTTGCAGAAATATTGTTATAATTGATTTCATTATTCGTCCAGTGCTGCTCATTATAGATTTGAACTTCAAACGTCATAATTGATCGTGGATATATACAAGGACCATCATAACTAGAATAAGGCTGGCGATAGCTAGAGTCTATTGTCCATTGTTTTAGTAAATCGTTAACTTCAATTAGCGTTACATTAGCATTCTTATTCAGTATCGGACTCCATAATATCTCATTTGCCAAATCACAGAATGCGTCAGGAAAGTAAATTCCTGATTTTTGTAAGTATGCACGGATTTCTTTGGGGGTTAACTCGCTTTTAATTGTAATGTATCCTAGGGCATTTAATTCCTCAGCGGTGATCAGCGTTGAAAGAATTATTTCAGCATACTCATTTTCATCAGGATCATTTTTTTGCTCATCGGGTGGGTTTTTGGGGTCAATCGTTAACATCAGTTTGTTGTCTCGTGCATAGATAATGGCATCTCTGATAGATGAAATTTTGTCTTTGTCATCTGTTGAAAGATTGCCATTACGCTTGCGCATTTTATGTCCTGAAAGGTTATTTACATCTCTGGGAGCCACTCCACTTTCTCCACCGTATGCGTACATATCAAAGTAGTGAGACATTTTGATCTGATCCCCCTTGTAATATAAGCCATCGTCACTTCCCTTGGTTGTACTGCCGACCATGGCATCTATCTCAATAATTCGGTAACCCTGTTGTTTTGCTTTTATAAGCGCTGCCATAGTATTTTCGGCTGGACCTTCGGCTCCTATTCCTCCCCAAACACCGCGGTGTGGAATCAAGATAGGTTCAAAAGGCCCTAACTTGTTTGCCTCACGATCTACAACAAGCATATTGTTTAAAACAGCACAATACTGCTGATTATTTTGTTGCCCAGAGCAAGTTCCGCAAAGATGGCTATCGTTGTAAATTTTACTAAGCTGGTTTTGATCGGTAAAAGGGCCACACTCTTCTTGTGCGTAGGCAGGTAAGCCTACTTGAAAAATCAACCCCGTCGTCATCAGCATCAATGTCATTATTCTGCGATACCGATGCTTACAAAATTTGTACCTCATACCCCCTCCCAAGATTAACCTGTTAAATAAAAAAGTAATTAAATATTTTGCATTACCATTGAACTATCGACGTGCTAAATCAATATTTTAACTTTGCCAACATATTATATTAACTTAGGTTAGGTTAATATAATATGTTGGCAGATGCAAGAAATTAATTTTTTAGTAGATTAATGAGTAAGGATACAGATTACTCAATCTCAGTAATTTTATTTAATCTGTTATGCGAACAATGCATAGCTTAATTACGCAAATGTTTGTTTTCTAAATACGAGATAAGAAACTTCGGCTCATCTGTTTGGATTATTGTTACACCTTTGTCTATCCAAAAATCAAATACTTTGTTTGGATATTTGAGACCCAAAATATCATGTCTGCCCCCATTCCATTGCAGTGATTCAAGTTTGCCACGCAGTGCATCTATATAAAGGGTGTTGATCCAAAGGTGGCTGCCAAATTGTTTATTAAGTAAGCGAGTTTGTTTTGAAAACAAACTTCCTCCATCTTTTGTCAAATAACTACCATCTTTATAATCAGGAATGCCAACTACCATCTCCACAGCTTCAGGTTTTAGTAACTCATAGGTAGCTTGAATATCGGCAAAAGACGAAATACGTTTATCACGGAGCATGGGCATGAAGTCTACTTTGAAAGGTAATGCGTCTAAAAGCCGTTTGATTTTTACTCGCTCATCTGGAGTATCTGACTTACCTTTAAGAATGATGTGGTCAAGCACCCCAAATTTATTCGCAATGTTAAGCGTTTCACTGAGTTTTTCTATATCCAATTTGGGATCTAGATTAACCATTATCTTGCCTTTGACCAATTGATACACTTGCTCTAAAGAAGGAATTTTATAGTGTGTTTTTTCACCTGTTACCTCATTAATAAGATTAATCTTTTGCGACTCAGCAAACGTCATCTCACTTATCTTCCCACTACCGTTAGTTGTGCGATCAACTGTAGAATCATGTAATATAACGAAACGCCCATCTTTGGTTGCTCGTACGTCAAGTTCAACCATATCCACCCCTAATTCTATTGCATACTCAATGGCTGCTAGGGAGTTTTCCGGTTGAATAATTTGGCCATTTTCCATAAACGCCGCTCTGTGAGCCACAACAAACACATAACTATCACTTGGCGTTTGCCAATGTTGCATAATGCTCTTTACTTGACTGCCATACGCATTCACAGCATAAAAAATATTAACAATAAAAAAGAGATAAATTTTTAACATTTAAGATTCCTAAAAAAGTAATTAAATATTTGGTATTACAATTGAACTATCTATATGTTAAATCAATCTTTAAACCTAGTCCAATTAAATTAACCTAAATTAATTTAATTGGACTAGGTTTAATGTTATTTGTAAATAAAGAAATATGAATATGTATTATTTTGTTGATATATTTTTATTAACAAAACTAAGATGCAATAAACTATTTTCTCAGGTAAATAAACAACCAAAACGCGGGCTATTCAATCTAGGAAATCGAAATTTTTGCACTATGCGAACACGGCATAGCTTAATCAATCAGATATTTACTATCTAAAAATAAAATATTCAATAAGTGTTATCAAGTAATGCCCAAAAAGCGGCTCTTGTGAGCCGCTTCAATATTAAAATTTGTAAGCCGCTCCTGCCCAGAAAGATTTTCCATAATCTCTTGTCCAGTGAGCTCGCCCAGAATTTAATAATTGATTTTCAGCTTCGTCTGTTAGATTTCGCCCTTCGATATATAAGACAATACCATTATTAAATTTATATTGACCCCTTAAATCCACGAAGGTCTGGCTCTCGACAAATTCATCATAACTAGCTGATGATGCACTTGAAGATACTTGACGTTTTCCCTTGTAACGCATAGCCAAGCGAATATCGAACCTATCAGGCGTCCAAAACAGGCTCACATTGCCAATATCTTTTGGTTGATAGAGTAACCCATATAATTCCCTTTCTTGATCTTGGCTAGTCTCAATATTAAATTCACTTTCAATATGAGAATAGTTTGCAGAAATACCCACATCTTTTAATCGTTCTGAAATTGCCCCAAAGCTATTAATCAATGCCCCTATTTCCATTCCATAGAGTGAAGTCTTACTTGCGTTGTCAGGCTGTGAAGTAGAGACGTTATACTCGCGGCCATCTATCATGGTGATTTCATTTGTTTTACGGGTGTAAATTTCATTGCCAATTGATTTATAAAAAGCGCCAACAGACAGGGCAACTCCTTGCTTAGGTAAATAATACTCAAGTGAAAAATCAGTATTTTTAACTTCTCGCGGTTTTAAGTTTGTATTTCCAGAGCTGATAGAAATTGTCTGGTTGGTGTCATCTATGTTTCTAGAGCCTCTAACGGCTAAATCACTATACTCAGCTCGGCCTAGCGTTTCGCTATAAGCCAATCGAAGTTTCAAATCGTCTTTTATCTTATAGTTTAATTGTAATGACGGCAGTAAATTGTCATATGAGCCTGACTGTGACGCGAGAACATAATTGGGTGTATTAGGATCATCATCTTTAAGCTGTTGACCGCCGGTTGAGTCTACATCGGTACTTTCGTAACGTAAGCCACCAATCACTGTGAATTTTTCTGATTTATAACGCGCCATAATATAAGCAGCATTGATGGTTTCTTCCACCTCAAACTGACTGCTAAGGCTTTCGTCTGCTTGATTTTTCTTGTCAATCCACTGGGGTTCATTATTAGCGAAATGGTTTAAAAACGCCTCAGGGTCAATAAATTGTTGGCGCTGACCAGGCATCAAATCCGGTTCAAATTGATTGGTAAAATTAGACAGCACATTAGTAAACGTAAATGCCTTGGTTTCGGCAGTGTTTGGACGATAATCATGATCAAACAGTTGATCCTGTTTACGCTGGTCAGTTCGAGTACTCATACCCGTTTTATAAGCCATGCCTTCATCGCTTTGCCAATTAAAGCTGTAGTCTAATTTTACTTGAGAAGCATCTTGGTTGTTTATATCGAATCTTGGACGATGAAATACAGGCGTGAATAACTCTGTATTAGACCAATTTTCTGGTGAATTAAGGTTGATAACGGGGTATTTGCCACTCGTGTCATAAGAGTAAGCAAACGCTGCTTTATCTTTATTTTGAAAACGAATTTGATAAAACGGGTTTTCACGGTCACCGCTCGCCTTAGAAGCCAAAAATTCTACAACATGTTCATCAGAAGGCTGATAACGAGCCTTTGCTGTGACACTTTTCAGGGTATTTTTATCGCCTTGCAAAAAATACATACGTTGAGAATTCGCACTGTCGACATCCCCTGAGGTCGCAGTGAGATTAGCTGGTATATCACCTTCATTCGCTCTGAAAATTGAAGTATCCCAACGTTGTTCTGTGTCATCTTCTGTAAACATATAAGACGATAAACTAAGGTGTAAACTGTCATCTTGGTTTCGATACTCTAACTTAACTAATCCACCGCTTCGCTCCATTTCATTATTATATTGATAATTTTGCACGCCATGAGGGATTTCAACACTATTGGGTATCCCATCTTCGTATATTCGTGTCGTATATTGTTCAGTTTCACCTGAATCATTCACACGCTCACCAATGACTCGGTACTCATTGTAAGCAACACCCGGCAACCATGTCCCTCTGTTAGATGTCAAATAACTGGCTGAGACCACCACGCCAAATTGCCCATCGGAACCAAAATTGTCGGCATAAGTAAGATTTGCCCGAGAAGCTAAATCATTATCCTCAGGGCTTTTGTCATGGTCATATTTTCCAAGCGCACCTCGGACAAAAAAATACGTATCATCGTAATCAAATGCACTACGTGTTTTGACGTTAATGTTTCCACCAATTGCGTTAGCATCCATATTGGCACTAAAGCTTTTTGATATGGTGGTGCTATCAATAACACTTGAAGGTATTATACTTAATTGTGTTGCTCTACCATTATTTCGAGTCGAAGGAACAATCGCTCCGTCAATTGATAGATAATTAAAATCTGAACGCATTCCACGAATAACAACAAATTCAGCATCACCATTTCGATCTTCTGTTGATATACCTGCAATCCGAGATAATGATTCAGAAACGGAAAAATCAGGTAATGAGCCGATTTCATCAGATGTAATACCGTCTAGTATCTGTTCGGCCTCATTTTTTAAAATTGCCGCCCGTTGATTTTGTAAACGCGTGCCTGTCACCGTAAGAACTTCTATAACATCAGTGTCTTTATCCATACTTTTATTAGCAGTTTGACCTAATACTAGCGACGATTGAGATACCAATAGTAAGCCAATACTCGTTGTAAATAAGTTTAGTTTAAAACGATTATTCTTCATTATGTGCTCCATATTTTTATATTTTGTCTAAATAATCAACATAAGTCGAGTGTGATAAATTACCCAGCTATTTATAACCTTAAAATGTTACAGTTAAATTAACTTAAGTTATATTAATGTAATAATATTTTTACATTAATATATAGAAATAGTGCTAGAATGGTTGTGTTATCTCGTTTTAACAAATGACTGATAACGATTAAAAAGTAATTAATTGGTTTATGGAATTGGTAATGACAAAAATAGAATTGAGTAAAAGCGAACGTTTGGTGCTTGAAATTATTAGACGAAGTCAAATAAGCACTCGAATTGAAATAGCAAAAATACTAGGCTTTTCCACAGTACAAGCAACCAAATTGACGAAAGGTTTACTTGAAAAAAAACTTATTTTAGAAAATGTAACTCCCAGCGGTGCTAGAGGGCAACCTACTAAAAATATTTCATTAAACCCTGATGGATTATATGCCATTGGAGTCAGCTTTACAGCAGAACATATTGAGATTGGCCTAGTAAATTGGCTAGGTATTATTAAAAGCAATACTACAGTTAAGCTTAAAAAGATGCATTCTTTAGAGGCTCTTTGCCATTCTATCGAAGAGTTTGTAGAGAACGCTATTAAAAATCACCGCTTGGCGAAACGAAAGCTGTGTGGGATTGGCATTTCACTCCCTGGAGATTTCTTGAAAGGCCGGCGTAAAATTAATGCTGTTTATTTTCCAGAAATGGAGGACGTTGATCTTCTAGACGCATTTTCAAGCCGACTGCATTACCCTGTTTTCTTTGAAAATGATGCCACGAGTGCAACTTGGGGCGAGTTTGTAGCCGGGGCAGGACGAAAATTAAATCATTTCTTGTTTATTCATATTGGTCACGGTATAGGTGGTGGGGTGATCATAGATCGACGAATTTACCGGGGAACAAATGGCAATGCGGGAGCATTTGGCGCTCCTTTTCCCGATTTATCTAAGGCTCGTCCTTCTGGTACAGATCTACTAAAACATCTTCAAGAAGCCGGCGAAAAAACAGATGACTTTGTGGATTTACGAACATTAACAATTGAAGGGTGTGCGCCATTAGAAACATGGATTAATAATGCAAGTCAACAATTAATTAAACCACTTACAGTATTGGCACGTGCTTTTGACCCTGATGCTGTGATTATTGGTGGCCGCCTACCAATACACCTATTAGAGGCTATAGCTAAAGGCGTCAACACTGAAGCTTTTTGTCAAGCGGATAGAAATAGACTACCAGTCCCAGATATATTAGTAACTGAATTAGGCGATTTAGGTGGTGTGATTGGGGCAGCTTCTTTATGTCTAGAAAATATTGTCTTCGCAGATAAAACCATCTAAACAATGTAGTTAAATTGAGCAATCTTTCATAAATCTGTTATTTGATTGATGTAATTTTATTCAACCGTTAGCTAATTGAAAAATATTCTATGTCCAGAGAACAAAAGTATAACAGTATAAACGATTGCATCCAGCCACCAATTCACAACATCCGCGCTTTTGGCTATTCTACAGGCAACTTTGGTAAAAATATTGTTGCCAATACGTTGGCATACTTTTTACTTTTTTACATTACCGATATCCTCAATATTGCTGCCAAAACTGCGGGTGTAGTCATCCTAGTAGCATTAATTTTTGATGCTATTTTGGATCCTCTTATGGGATTTATTTCGGATCGTACTTACAATCGTTTTGGGAAATACGGCACGTTTATTCTGCTAGGCGCACCCTTATGCGCAATTAGCTTTATAGCAATTTTTATTTTACCACTAGTTAGTGATCGACCATTGATTACCTTGATCGCCTGTCTTCTTATATTTCGTGCTTCGTATACACTTATCGATCTTCCACACAACGCACTGCTTGCAAGGATTTCAACTAATAGTCAGGAAAGAGCTAAGATTGCAAGTATGCGATTTTTTTGTAGCTCTGTAGGTTCATTAGGTGTTTCATTAGCAGCGTTCCATATTTTTAACCCTAAAGTAGGTGCAAACCAAGCACTGATGTTTCAGCAATTTTCAGTTATCGCTGCATTTTTCTCATTATTATCAATGTATTTATCATGGTTTTCAGTGAGGAAGCGAGATCGCAACGCTACAAATACCTTACCTTCCATTCAAGGACAAATTAAAGGACTAATTATTATTTTTCGTGACAGACAATCACATGTAGTGATACTGGCTGGCTTTTTCGCCGCTATGTGTATCCCTATATTTGCCAAAGGGTTAACTTATTTTTGTAAATACAATTTAGAAGATCAAAATTTAATCGCTGTAGGTTTAACTACTACAGTGGTAAGCCAGGCGATTTCTACTATTTTTTGGGCTTTTTTATCTCAAAAATTCAACAAAAGTACTGTGCTTATTTGGGCACATATTTTAAGTGCCGTTAGTATGTCAGGGTTTTGTTTAACGGTTTCTTCAAGTGGTTTACTTTTTATATTTTGGTGCGTATTGATTGGCTGGGGAGCTGGAGGTATATGGTCCGTTATTTGGGGGATGGTACCTGACGTTATTGACAATTTGCATCTTAAAACGGGGCACCGCTCAGAAGCGGTTTTTGTCAGTATGGTTGTGGTATTCATGAAAATAGCACATGGTATCGGGGCAGGCGTATTTGCATTTCTGTTGGCAGATGCTGGTTACAGTGCCAATATTACACAGTCCCCCGAAACACTCAGCCAAATAAGATGGAGTATGTGTTTCATTCCTGTTGCTGGAGCATTATTAAGTATCATAGTGCTCATTTTTTACAACATAAGCCACGAAACACATCGATATATTGCCCAAGGTTTATTAGCCAAAAAGTTAAAGTAATATTACAAGGAGCTAATAATCATGATGAACTGCACGACCACAACATTCAGTTATCTTGTCGGTTGATGTATGTAACCTCACATCGATGTATGGACTCCAACGATCTAAAACCAAAAGAGGTCTATATACCGATCTGAGGGTAAATAAATTATGTATTGTGAATGGTATGTGCTCGATAACCATAAATTGCAATAACAATAAAGCAAATAAGAGGTAGCACAAATGATGTTTGAACAGAAGATAATGACTCTAATAAGGGCTCTGAGTCAATTAACATTCCTTGCAAAGGAGGCATCAACGCTCCACCTACGATGGCCATAACTAATCCCGCCGATGCCAAACTGGCATCATCGCCCATGTCTTTTAAGGCTACACCATAAATAGTCGGAAACATTAACGACATACAAGCTGATGTGGCAATAAGACAATATAAACCGATAAAACCACTAAGAAAAATTGCCCCTGAAATACACACTATTCCACCAACAGCAAGTAACATTAATAATTGACCAGGCCTGATAAAACCAAGCATAAAGGTACAGATAAATCGACTAGATAAAAATATACCCATGGCAATAATATTATAGCCTTGCGCTTGTGCGGCACTTAATCCAACAACAGTAATACCATAGTGAATAATGAAGGTCCAGCACATAATTTGTGCGCCAACATAAAAGCCTTGCGCTACAACACCTTCAAGATAACGTTTATTATGAAATAATCGAGCAAACGTATCCTTTAATTCTGTTAATGTTAAAGGGTGATCATGGGTCATTGTTTTAGGTAATTTAGCGAATAAAAAAGCAAAAAATAGTATGGCAACAATACTGGCTATTACGACGTAAGGCCCTCTTACGGTAATTAAATCAGCCGCTTGCATGGCTTGATGACCTATTGGATAATTTAGTGCGTACTCTTGTAACGCAGCAGTTAATTTTCCGTCAGTTACTGAGGGAAGTAATTCCGCATATTCTGGGTGGGCTAATTTCTCTGCTGCTTTAAACTCTTCCACCTGTAATTTATTCAAAACAAAGGTAGAGGCAACAAACATACCTGTTAATGAACCAATTGGATTAAATGCTTGGGCAAGATTTAATCTCTGGGTAGCCGTTTCTTGAGGCCCCATTGACAATATATAAGGGTTCGCAGTTGTTTCTAATAGCGCTAAGCCACATGTTAAAGTACACAAAGCTATTAAAAAATAATTAAAACTCATAGCCATACTCGCTGGTATAAATAGAGCTGCACCGATGGCATATAACATCAAACCTAAAAGGATCCCTGCTTTGTATGAAAAACTTCTAATAAAAATGGCCGCGGGAATTGCCATAACTCCGTAGCCTAAATAAAAGGCGAATTGTACCAGACTGCTTTGAGCATTCGAAATTAAGAAAATATCTTTAAATGCTTTAACAAGCGGATTCGTTACATCATTGGCAAATCCCCATAAAGGGAATAATGCTGCAACCAAAATAAAAGGAACAAGCATACCTTTGGGTATCAAAGGGTAACTTGAGACGGTATTACTTTTGACTTCAAAAACTTTTGACATATATTTCTCAATAAAATGTGAATTATTACTAATTTGACTGATACGGTCCGTATACAGCCTTAACATTTAAATTAAGCGAGTTATCATCTAGTACATAGATTGTGTACTCACCTCCCTTTGGAAATACTCTGATAACTATATGCCCTTCAAAACTTGAATATAATTTAGAAACTACAGTGCCTAATGCTACTTTAGTTTCATTTTGAAAATTTGTCGCGAAAGCTTCTCTTTTACCAGAATAAATGAATTGGGATGCTATACGGTGTGCTACTTCGCCACCAGGGTGATCGGAAACCCATGATTGCTGAATAATAGTTTGAGGAGCTAAGCTTCTCAAAAAGTTCTCATTAGTCGCATCTCTGTTCCCATGATGATTTAACGCGAGCACATCAACTTTACCAACAGAATTTCCCACTGGAGTCTCAACATCAAACCATGCAGAATTACCTGTCCCATTAAGACCGGTCATATCACCACCAGTAAAATAATTAAAATTACCATATGAAAACTCCAATGCGATACTTAGGGGGTTTTCATTAAAACGTCCTTTTCCATCTACAATAACGCTAGGGTTAAAATAATCGAATGTGTCATCATTATGACCTGTCCATATAATTCCATTTGACTTAACATTTCTTACCGAAAAATTTGGATACATTTTAGGGTTATATTTTTGCACAATTTGACTGTTTTTACCGACAATCAATGCCTCTACTTTTAACCCATTAACTTTTTGTTTTTCATTTATGAAGTTCAGGTAGTTATTAAAGTTTTTGCCATATTTCTCGCTCAAATTTTCAGGAATATCATACTTTGGATACCCTCTATCAATAAGAGTATCAATTGGAATATGTTCACCTAATTCAGTAACGCCAGTTAAGATAAAATCACCACTTTTAGAAGGCTTGCTACGGGTTTCCGCATTACCGTAATGATCTGCATGGAAATGTGAAATCGTGACATAATCCATTTTTAATGCTTTAAATTTAGGCCGTACTTGCTTTATATAATCAACAATCCATTCTCCTGGCTGTTTAGTATTGTTTGGCTTTGCTTTAGCAACCTTCAATAATGGATGGTTCTTTAAGGTTGCTTTACCTAAATCTCCAACATCAAACATCATTTCAGTGCCGTCAGGAAAAATAAAGTATGCTGCATCTCCACGTCCGGTGTTGATATGATGAATATCGAAATAGCCTATTGACCAATCTGGCAATTTTTGTTTTTCCCCTGCCTCTTTACTAAAAGCTATATTTGGTTTAATTACCAAACACAATACACATAACACAATATATTTATAAAAATTCATAAAATGTCCTTACATAAAACTTAACTGTTTAACTTAACTATTCAGTCCATATCCGAGAGAAATTCAGCTTTTAATGGAATACATTGTACTATTGCCTTAACATTCATCATCAAAAAGTAGCTGTCCGAGGAGTTGGAATAGGGCCATATAAAATTTATTACAAGAATATTCGCACCTCTTCTCAATACATTAGCCCAGCTAGAAATATCAGCTTTATCATTTAAACTGTATTAACATCAGACCTTGCCATAAAACCTCGTTTACAGAATTTTTTAATTTTTTTATATGGAAATTAACAAAGGTTCCATGCCGATTCTTTTCATCACGAAATAACAGAAACATCAAAATATCGTTCTATTATTGTATTTCCATCATGCGTTTTTGCCTTTTCAGATTCGGTAATATGAAGAATACCTTTCCCGTGACTCACTTAAGAATGCCTAACTTTCATCTCTAGCCATGGCTCGGAGATTCTCATATTGTTTAAGAATTTCTGTTGGGTAAATATTTTTTCTTAGGCAAAGCAAAATAGAAATGTACATAGTGAAATTAAAATCAATATACGCATCTGATTAATATGCTCCTGTAGATATGAACATATCAGTCCTGGACGATCAGAACTGATATGTTGCTCCAGTTGGTACTAGAATTTATAAGTTACCCCTAGCCAATACGAACGACCATAATCTCGTGACCAATTAGTTTCACCATATGATAAGTCTCGTGTAGTGCCGTCGTCTAAAATGTTTCTAGCATCGAGGAATATTTTGAAACCATTGCCTATATTGTATCTAGCATTAAAATCTAATTGCTTAGTTTCACCAATAAATTCATCATAGGTTGGAGAGCTTGCACTTGTTGTATGCAGTTTGACATCGGTATAACGATAAGCTAACTTAAATTCAAAATTTTGGGGTGTCCAGAACATTGTCATACTAGCAATATTTTCAGGTTGATATATTAGACTTGCTAACTTTCTTACCGTGTTATCATTCATCTCAATGCCAAGTTCACCATCCATATGAGTATAATTTATTGACATACCAACATTAGTCAAACTTTCATCAATAAAATCAAACGAATTTAAAAACAACCCTAATTCCAAACCTTGAAGTTTAGCGCTATTAGCATTAGCAGGTCGCTTGTCCGTAAGTTCATATTCTGTACCATTAACAATGACCTGCTCTTCCAATACTCGATTATATATCTCATTATCTATATCTTTATAAAAATAACCGATAGAAAAAGCACCATCAATTTCATCAAACATATACTCTAAAGAAATATCTATATTGTCCGAAATTCTCGGATCTAAAGCAGGGTTTTTAGAAGTTATTGTAATTTTCTGACGTTCATGATCAATTTCATTTGTTCCTAGAACACTTAGGTCCTTATATTCGGCACGACCTAAAGAACGGCTATACGCAGTATTAAGTTTCAAATCTTCATTGATGTACCATATTACATTTGCTGAAGGTAACCAGTTGCTATAACTATTAGTTTCAGTAACTTCAGGGTATTTTTCATCACTATTTGGATCAACTAGCAATCTGTGACCTGTTGAAGTTAGACTAGTATGTTCATATCGAATACCAGCAGAAAGAATCACCCCCTCGAGTTCATATCGTGTCATTAAATAAGCAGCTGTAACTTCTTCTTTCAATTGATATTTTGACATTAAGCCTTCATCAATTTGATTTCTACTATCTGCCCAGCCGTTATTTTTACTATTCTCCCAGTAGTCTTTAAACTTATCATAATCAAGATAAGAAACTTCTTGCCCTCCTAGTAGATCAGGTTTGGAAAGAGCTTCATAATCACCAATGAAACTTTCTGGCGAGACAGTGCCCCCTTTGTATTGATGATAAAATAAATTGTCTTCGTGGCGTTCATCTTCCTTGTAACTTAAACCTGTTTTAAATCCAATCTGTTCAAATGCTTGCATTTTATAGGCATAATCAACTTTAGCTTGTAAAGCATCTTGACTATTTACACTTAATCTTTGTATATAGTGATTTGCTTTATATAACGAATAGTCTTTAAATGAACTTGGGTTATCAAGTGTGATCTTTGGATACTCGCCTGATGTATCATAGGTAAATGATAGGTCGTCAGACGTAGCAAAAAACCTGAATTCATCAAATGGACTTGCTCTTTCACCATCGGCTTTAACAATGGTAAAATCAAGTGTACTGTCGTCACCAATAAGCCACTCCCCTGTTAAAGAAATGCTACTAATTTTATTATCATCACCTTGTAAAAAATAAGCTTGATAGCCTTTGCCTTTAGCAACATGACCTGATGTATCTGTAACATTATCGAGGGATTTGAAATCATGATATAACGAACCAGACCAGCGGTCTTCTGTATCATTTTCTTCAAATTGATAAACGGTAAGTGCGGTATAAAAAGAGTCATTGGGTTTCCATTCAAATTTTGCTAAACCACCTAACCTCTCTATTTTATTTTTATATTTGTAATATTGATTTCCTGCTGGCACTCTTTTAGCATCAACAGAAGCTTCCTCATAAAGTCTGCCAAGTGTACCGTCAGCTTCCTGAAACCTGTATTCATCCCAGTTGGCCCCTGGTAAGTCGGTATAATAATCTTGATTTAAATAACTAGTAGATAAAACAACACCAAATTGGTCATTGTCCCCAAAACTTTGAGAGAATGCAAAATCTGATCTAACAGGTTGATCAGTATCTAAAGGTCCTTCATCGTGCTCAAACTTACCTAAAGCTGCGCGAGCAGCAAAATAGGTGCTATCCTGATCAAACGCACTTCGAGTATTAATTAATATTTGTCCACCAATAGCATTTCCATCCATGTCAGCAGTAAAACTTTTAACAACTTCTGTACTTTTAATAACATAGGAAGGGAGAATACTTGTTTGAGTTGCACGTCCGCCCTTTCGTGTTGATGGAATTATTCCACCATCAAGGCTGAGATAATTGAAATCAGACCTTAAGCCTCGAACAACAACAAATTCAGCATCACCATTTCGAGCTTCTACTGAAACCCCTGTGATTCTCGTTAAAGCTTCTGCTACAGAAAAGTCAGGTAAAGATCCAATATCATCAGCTGTAATGACATCAACTACTTTTTCTGATTCCCATTTATATTCTGCAGCCCTTTGATTTTGTAGACGAGTTCCTACAACAGTTATTTGCTCGACTTCATTATCTTTGACCTCTTTATTGGCCTGCTGATTCTCATTTCCAACCGCATGAGAATAGTAAGCAATAGGTAATGTTAAAGCAGCACAAATAGACCCTTTAATTGCTATATGTACAAAACTAGAAACTAGTGTCTTATTATAATGTCGATTCATATTTTTCCCCAAAATTTATAATTTATTCTCTCTTCACAGGAGAGATTTTTCGTATTTGAAATTTAATTTTAAATACACTAAACAAACAATGACATAAAAAAATACAAAAAACAATTATTTTTATATATGCAAAATTCTTTTACATATGAAATTTTATATAACTTAACGCCAAAGCTTTCGGTTTGGCTACGACTTGCGACGTGAAAAGCGGTATCTTATAGTGTTAATCTCAAAAGACTTTAGCCAGAATTGATGTATAACCAAGTGCGTTTAGGTTAAAATATGAACAGCCATTAAATCAATAAATATTGATGATGAAAAGTTTGGCTCTGTTGTAGATGTTCCTGTCCTATAAATTCAAATAACGTCTAACCATTGTTTTTACTGATATGTAAACTAATTATGATTACGTTATAGTCATTTATAAATAAGGCATCTGCAAACAACAAAAATACTATGGAAAAGAGTTAAAAATTTAGATATTTTGATAGCCTAATAAATTTGATATTTGTAAGGCCGATTGTCTAATAAATTCCATAGCACTTTCTAACTCTATCGGATGAGAGCCATCTAAATAGGCTAGGAATGGCACAACTAGTGCCGCAACAACATCTCCATTATGGTCAAAAATAGGATATCCAATATCTGTTACACCATGTGCTTGTTCACTAAGAATTTTTTCATATCCTTGCAAAGCTATTTTTTGCAACTTTTCATAAAACTCTCCTTTAACTATTTTAGGGTGATGAGCAGGGATTTTACTTATCATGATTTTTTGCATTTCGGGTAAAGAAAAAGCAAGTAAAATGTGACCCGAACACGTGTTTATCAAGGGGGCTTCAGCCCCTAATCGTACACTAAAAACTCTGTCTGATGGGGAATCTTGTTGCACTATAACTTGGCCTTTACCTCCATAATAAATTGCAAGATGGCAAGATTGCTCAATCTGATAGGCTAATTTCTGCATTTCAGGTTTAGCGAGTAACGTTAATTTTTTTACTGGCGGATACCTATTCGATAAACCAAACATTTTTAATGTTAATTTATATTTATCTGTATTTTGCGGAAGTTCAACGTACCCCCTTTGCTCTAGGACAACAAGCATACGAAATAACTCCCCTACTGAACGATTAAGTCGTTTAGTTATTTCTCCAATTGTAAGACCATTTAGCTCTTGAGATAAAAGCTCTAATAGATCTAATCCTTTTTCAAGAGCAGGTGCGGAATATTGTTTTCTCTTAGTTGTGTTTTCTATATTTTTTTTAGTTTCAGTCATTTACTCTGCCCTTTTTGAGTTAAATATATACATCTATTATCAATCAATATCTTACGAGTCAACAGACGAAGAAAGATATCCCCTGTTAAATTGTAATGCAATAAATAATTGACATAATGATAACACACCATTATATTTCAAATATAAAATATAATTTTGCATTTGCAATTCAGAGTTGTGTTTTCTGTAATTAAGATAAAAACATATTTATGGGAGGTACCTGATGTCAGTTCTTTTAAAGGGTGAATCGAGGACTTTTTTATATAAACAGTATTTGACTACTTGTATCGATGCTAACTTTTAGTTTGATGGGAATTATAGTGATTAATAATATTAAAAAATTTATTTTGATACATGAGGCCGATAACGTCTTGGTGTGTTGCCAAGCTGCTGAGACTGGCGAATCAGTCGAGTTAGATGGTGAATATGTTGAATTAACAACAAACATAGACATTGGGCATAAAATAGCGCGTCAAAGTTTACTAAGAAATCAGAAAATTATTCGATATGGGGTATCTATTGGCTCTGCAACATCAGATATAGCTAAAGGTAGTCATGTTCATATTCATAATATGAAGAGTGACTATATACCAAGCCATACCAGACAGTCATTGGTTGGAGAATAATTGATATGAAAGGCTTTTTAAGAGCAGATGGTCGTAAAGGCATTCGAAATTCAGTAGTGGTTGTTTACTTAGTGGAGTGCGCTCACCATGTAGCCAAAACTATTGTTAATAAAATTGACCATGAGGATGTCCAACTTATTGGCTTTCCTGGTTGCTACCCTAACGATTACTCTTTACAAATGATGGAAAAACTTTGCACACATCCAAATGTCGGTGGTGTAGTCATTGTTTCTCTTGGCTGTGAAGGTTTTAATCGTGAAAAGCTCACCCAAACAATCGTTAATAGTAAGCGTCCTGTAGAAACGTTAGTGATCCAAAAATGTGGTGGAACAAAGTCCACCATTGAACTAGGTATAGAAAAAGCATCTATAATATTAGCTGAAATAGCAACAACACAGCGCACTAAACTCAATATCAGTGACTTGGTTATTGGTACAATTTGTGGTGGCTCTGATGGCACCAGTGGTATTAGCGCAAACCCTGCTGTAGGTGCATGCTTTGACATGTTAATTAATGATGATGCCACCTGTATATTTGAAGAAACAGGGGAATTAATTGGGTGTGAACACATTATGGCAGATAGAGCTGAGTCAAAAGAACTAGGCGAAGCCTTAATCACTTGTGTTGAAAAAGCTGAAAAATATTACACCAAAATGGGCTATGGCAGTTTTGCGCCTGGTAATGCTGAAGGAGGCCTAACAACACAAGAAGAAAAGTCAATGGGCGCTTATGCAAAATCGGGAGCATCAGATATAAACGGTATTATCTTACCCGGTGAACGCCCTCATAAAAATGGCTTGTTTTTAATGGATGTAGTACCTGATGGGGAGCCTGTGTTTGGTTTTCCTAATATTTCTGACAATGCAGAAATCGTTGAGATGATAGCTTCTGGTGCATTAATGGTGCTATTTACCACAGGACGAGGTTCAGTAGTCGGCTCAGCTATATCTCCTGTAATAAAAATATGTGCGAATCCTGAAACTTATAAAAAATTAAGTGAAGATATGGATGTTAATGCAGGGGCAATTATTGATGGTCATGTAACCGTTAACGAGATGGGTAAAGTAATTTACGACCAAATCATCGGTGTGGCAAACGGTAATATGACTAAATCTGAGGCATTAGGCCATAAAGAATTCATTTTAACCTATAAAACCTTTGATGGGTCTGAGTCACCTAAAGCATTAGGCCCGTCTTGTCTTAGGTAAAAGAAACTAATTATAACACCATACTATTACATTCAATCGTGTAACGAAAAACAACAGGTGAAAAAATGAGTGATTATTTTAACAATAACTTTCCCGATGTTACAGACTTAAAGCGACACGCCAAAAAGCGTATCCCTAAATTTTCCTTCAATTACTTTGAAGGTGGTTGTATGGAGGGAGTTGGTGTGCAACGTAATCGTGCCGATATTGAAGCAGTACAATTGCGAAATGAGCTACTAAAGCCATTTAGTGGCAGTGATTTAAGTGTTGAGCTATTGGGTCATAAATATTCTGCACCTTTTGGTATTGCGCCTGCGGGCTTACAGGGTTTAACGTGGCCTAAATCTCCAGAAATATTAGCTAAAACCGCTGCCATAAAAAACATTCCTTATATATTAAGTACTGTTTCATCAAGCAGTTTAGAGCGTATTGCAGAAGTGTCGGAAGGAAAAGCTTGGTTTCAATTATATAACCCAACTGGCAACGTTATTCGTCAAGCCTTACTCAGTCGTATCACAGCTGCACAATATAGGGTACTCGTCATCACCGTTGATATGCTAACGTTTGGCTTTCGACCAAGAGATATTAGAAATAGCTTAGCAATGCCGCCTAAAATGACCATAAGCAATATACTACAAATGTTGTCATGTCCTCAATGGTTAATGGCTACCGCTTTAAATGAGGTGCCTGAAATGGAAACCCTAAAACCTTATATGCCTAAAGGTATGCCGACAGATCAACTTGATGCTGGTGAATCGCCGGTAAAGCCTTTACAACGTATATCAAAAAAATATTGCAATAAGATAAAAATATTTATGGACAGTCGTTTACAAAGCGGTACCTATATTGCTAGTACGCTAGCATCAGGGGCTGATTTTACTTTCTTAGGTCATTCTTTTATTTATGGTGTTGGTGCTCTGGGCAATGAAGGGGGTATTCATACTATTAACTTACCTCATTGCAGTTAACCCAAATAATGAATCAACTGGGTTGTAGTAAGGTCACGGATTTACACAAACATCTTGTTAAGTAAATACCGTGTTAACTAACATCATCATAATAATAGTGAAGTAGTTTTCAATATGAATAAAAAATTTGATACGCGTCAACTGGGCAAAACATCACTCAATGTTACAACATTAGGGTTTGGTGCTGCCTCAATGGGTAACCTTTATCAATCGGTATCTGATGACAACGCTAAGGAGACATTAGCGACTGCCATTAATTTAGGACTGAATTTATTCGATACCTCCCCTCGCTATGGTGCAGGACTTAGTGAACGTAGAGTAGGAGATGCTCTAAGGTATTTGCCAAAAGATGCATACATATTATCGACAAAAGTCGGTCGGTTACTTAAGTCTGATACAAAAGCTGATATTAATAAATTACGTCATGGCTTTCTGACTCCTATGCCGTTTGAGGCTCATTATGATTATTCCTATAGCGGCATAATGCGCTCATTTGAAGACAGCCAGCAACGCTTAGGCTTAGCTGAAATTGATATCCTACTCGTACATGACATTGGAAGTTACACACATGGTGACGAGGATAAGAACTACTTTAAACAATTTGAAACCAGTGGATATAAAGCACTAGAAGAACTTAGAAAATATGGAGCAATACAAGCCGTTGGCTTGGGCGTCAATGAAACCGAAATTTGTGAACGAGCGATGAATATAGGTCAATTCGATTGCTTTTTATTAGCAGGCAGATATTCATTGCTAGAGCAAGAACCACTACATCAATTTTTACCTAAATGTGAGGCACATGGTGCCTCTATAATATTAGGTGGACCGTATAATTCAGGTATTTTAGCCACAGGCGTTCATGGTAAAAGTGTTCCTCATTATGACTATGAACTCGCGCCTAAACACATCATTAATAGAGTGGCTAACATTGAAGCTGTATGTGCGCAATACAAAGTGTCCTTGGCCGCCGCCGCTTTACAGTTTCCACTCGGCCATGCTGCAGTGGCATCAGTTATACCTGGGCTAGGAAGTGCCAGACGAGTACAGCGTACTGTTGAATTATTTAATGAAGTTATTCCTGACGCGTTTTGGCAAACATTGAAAGATGAAAACCTGCTTGACCAAGCAGCCCCCTTACCAACACCGACGACAAAGTCAGTGGAAAATGTCTCATGAATATCGATAAACCATTAAACGAAAGTGGTATCACTAAAGTTGATAGTCATCAACATTTTTGGCAATTATCACGCGGTGACTATCGGTGGCTGACACCTGAGCTTAAAGTACTTTATCAGGATTTTCTTCCTGAGCAATTATCAACAGAATTGGCCAAAAATAATGTTAGCCAGACCGTATTAGTACAAGCAGCAGAGAGCGAAGCGGAAACACACTTTTTACTTGAGCTAGCTAAAAATACAGACTTTGTCGCTGGTGTTGTTGGATGGGTTGATATGGAAGATCCTTTAGCTGTAACTAAATTAACAAACTTAGCTAAAAATTCATATTTCAAAGGCATTCGTCCGATGTTACAAGATATTGATGATGTTAACTGGATATTAAAGGATGATTTTACGCCTATATTTGGGTTTATGGCAAAAAACAAACTAACTTTTGATGTATTGATCAGAGATGTACATCTATCCAATATTCATATATTGGCTCAAAGATACCCAACATTAAAAATTGTTATTAACCATTGTGCAAAACCAAACTTATCTAAACTTCCTTCTGATTTTTGGAAAGATAGACTCACTAACATTGCAGAATGTAAGAACGTATATATAAAACTCTCTGGTTTATTAACCCAAGCGCCTCAAGGAAGAGTATTAAAAGAAACAATTCAGCCATATTTTGATTTTGTCATAGCTACATTTAGCACTGATCGAATTTTATGGGGTAGCGATTGGCCCGTAATTAAATTAAATGGTGAATATAAAACGTGGGTGAAAATGACAGAGTCTCTGCTTGATAACTGCTCAGTTAAAGAAAGGCAGAATATTTGGTCATTGAATGCAAAACAATTTTATAACTTACCTATTTATTAACTTAAGAATTAGGACTAAATAATGATTGAACGAAAAACAACCATTGCTCTTGTTACTGGTGGGGGAAGTGGTATTGGCCGAAGCATTTGCTTACGCCTTGCTCTAAAAGGGCACAAAGTATTGGTAGTAGATTTAGATTTGAATGCTGCACAAAGGACTGTTGAAGAAGTAATAAATAATGGCGGGCAAGCAGAAGCGTATGTTGTTGATGTTTCAAATAATGAGCAGGTTTTAGCCTTATTTAACAATATTAATGAAGAGCACACCATTGATGTTTTAATTAACAATGCTGGGATCGCGCATATAGGTAATATAGAACAAACCAGCGAATCAGATCTCGACCGTATTTATAACATCAATGTTAAAGGGGTTTATAACTGTATCTTAGGCGTCATTGAAACGATGAAAACACAAAAGCGTGGTGTCATTATCAACATGGCATCAGTTGCCTCTTCTGTCGGCATCGCTGACCGATTTGCTTATTCAATGACGAAAGGTGCGGTACTAACCATGACCTACTCTATTGCCAAAGACTATATCGCTGATGGTATTCGCTGTAATTGCATTTCTCCAGGACGGGTACATACCCCTTTTGTTGATAATTTCTTAGAAGAAAACTACTCGGATAATAAAGAAGAAATGTTTGAGAAACTATCCAAAAGCCAGCCAATAGGTCGTATGGGTAATCCAGATGAAATAGCGGCAATGGTCGATTATCTCTGCTCTGATGATGCGGCATTTATCACTGGCAGTAACTTCCCTATCGATGGTGGCTTTGTCACCCTAAATAATTAATCTTTCAAAATTATAAGAGACTTACAAAGTGAAATTACTTCGTTATGGCCCAATAGGCCAAGAAAATCCCGGTATTCTTGATACTGACGGCAACATTCGTTGTCTTAAAGCCATAATAACTGATATTGATGGTAACGCCTTGTCTGAAAATAACTTACAACGTATACAAGCTATCGATATTACTAGTTTACCTATTATTAATGCAGATGTACGTTTAGGTGCATGCGTTGGTGATGTGGGAAAATTTATTTGTATCGGCCTTAATTACGCCGACCATGCCGCAGAATCAGGCATGCCTATTCCTAGTGAACCTGAGGTTTTTACTAAAGCAACTAGTGCAATATCAGGCCCCAATGATGACATCATTCAACCAAAAAATAGTGACAAGCTTGACTGGGAAGTTGAACTAGCCATTGTTATAGGTAAACATACTTCTTATGTAAGCGAGAAAGATGCTCATCAACACATTGCTGGCTACTGTGTCTGTAATGATGTATCTGAACGTACCTTCCAACTAGAAAAAGGCAGTCAGTGGGATAAAGGAAAAGGGTGCGATACTTTTGGCCCTATAGGGCCATGGTTAGTTACTCGTGACGAAGTTAAAGACGATAACAACTTAGCTATGTGGTTAGAAGTCAATGGTAGAACTTATCAAAATGGTAATACTAAAACGATGATATTCAAGCCTGCATATATTGTCAGTTACTTAAGCCAATTTATGAGTTTACAACCAGGTGATGTTATTTCTACGGGTACACCTCCGGGCGTTGGTTTAGGCCAAAAACCTCCTTTATATTTAAAACCAGGTGATAAAATTACATTAGGTATTGAAGGACTTGGCACTCAAAAGCAAAAAGTAGTTTCTTTAATTTAAAGTAAATAATATAAGAAGATAATATGATGTTACATATAAATAAAAAAATTTTGTTAATCGCTACCTCTTTTATTTCATGTGTTAGCCTAACAGCATGCGCTGTTAGTTTGACTGATAAAAAATATGAAGATAATGCTTGGTGGGCATCAGGTAAAAAAACACTAGAACAAAGGCTAAATATTATTCAGCGTAATAATCCAGCTAAAAATGTCATATTATTTATTGGTGACGGCATGGGAATTTCAACAATTACGGCTGCTCGTATTTTTGATGGCCAATCACGAGGTGGAACAGGTGAAGAAAACGTTTTATCTTTTGAAAGGTTTCCTCATGTTGCACTAATTAAAACCTATAGTGTTGACGCACAGGTAGCTGATTCAGCTTCTACAGCAAGCGCTATGAATACAGGCGTTAAAACAAAATTTATGGCCGTTAGTACATGGGGTGATCAACCTACCGCTGATTGCTTTGGCCCAGAAAAGAATTTTCCTAAAACAATTGCTGAAACTGCGGAGTCTCTTGGGCTATCAACTGGTATTGTTACTACAGATAAAGTGACTTACGCTACACCTGCCGCTGTCTATGCACATTCGCCTAGTAGAAGTTGGGAAAGTGATGCCGATATCCCTTTAGAGTTAAGAGAGAAAGGTTGTCAAGATATAGCTCAACAACTTATCGAATTTCCTTATGGTAACGGCTTAGATGTCATTATGGGCGGTGGTCTTGAGGCTTTACTTCCAAAATCTCAAGGAGGAAAGCGTCTCGATAATAAAAATTTAGTTAATATCTGGAAAGACAATAATCCCAACGGAAAGTTTATTAGCTCAGCCTCTGAACTTCGTGATAAGAACAACATGAATACAGATAAACTATTTGGTGTTTTTGCTTCTCATCATATGTCTTATGCTGTAGATAAAAATGAAGATGAAGAGCCTACGTTAGCCGAAATGACTAGCTCTGCAATTGACGTATTATCAAAAAATCCTAAAGGATATTTTTTGATGGTTGAAAATGGTCATATTGATCATGCTCATCATAAAAATAATGCCTATAGAGCACTGTCCGATACACAAGCATTTGCACAGGCTATTGAAACGGCATTGAGTAAAGTTGATCTAGATAATACATTAGTGCTCGTTACTGCCGATCATTCGCATCCACTCACGATGGTGGGCTACCCTATACGTGGTAACCCAATTCTAGGCAATGTTATACCTGTTTCAAGTCAAAAAGGGGGCTATAAAGTCATTGATGGTTATGCAGTTGACAATAATAAAGAAACATATACGACATTAGGCTACCGTGTTGGCCCTCAAGAAAAACAGCCTATAAAAACTGACGTTATCGAAGAAGTGGCAAATAAAAATTATCATCAAAAAACAGCGATTCCAATGAGAGGTGGTTTTCACGGAGGTGAAGATGTGGCCCTTTTTGCAACAGGTCCACAATCTCATTTAGTCGGCGGAGTTCTTGAACAAAATGTAATATTCCACATTATTACTCAAGCATTAGGTTGGAATGATCAATAAAAGCGCCCCTATAACACATTTTGTGTACTTCCAAGTTTAAATAACCTCAGTTCGGTATAAGGATAAAATAAATTGAACTAAGTGCCCGTTCCTGGAGTCGATCTTTCGACCAAGAAAAAACAGAAAGATAAAAAGAAACGGGCATGAACAAACTAGTTGAGGTATTCTGTGATGTCGATGAGCGAAGTTATTACTATCCTTATTGCTTTTCATACGTAAGCGTCGGATAAACCACACCTAATACCAGTTGCATTAATTAAGTGCTTTATTTTATACGTAGAAAAATTGCCAAATACAAAATTATACATTAATTCCCGCTACATAACCTGAACTCCAAGCCCACTGAAAGTTGTACCCACCAAGCCATCCAGTGACATCAATAGCTTCGCCAATAAAATATAAGCCAGATACTGATTTAACTTCCATTGTTTTAGACGATAAGTTATTAGTATTGAGTCCCCCAATAGTAACTTCAGCCGTCCGATATCCCTCAGTTCCCGAAGGTTTTATTTTCCATGAATGAATATTGTCTGCTATTGATTGGACTTGTTTATGGTTAAGCTGTTTGATAGGTAAATTGGGAATTTCAAATAAATCCATCAGCTTTTCTACGAACCTTTTAGCAAAATGCTTCGACAGCAAGTTTTTAATAGATACATTGGGTTGTTCAGATAAAGCCTGGGTAATAATATTCTGTATATTTTCATTAGGAAGTAAGTCTACTTCAACTATATCGCCAGGATTCCAATAAGAAGATATTTGTAATATTGCTGGCCCTGATAAGCCTCTATGGGTAATCAACATGTCTTCAGCAAAGGAGGTGTTGTTTGTTGTTACAATAACATTAGTGGATATACCTGAAACTTCAGCTAAGACATCTTTTAATGCAGGATCTAATGTAAACGGAACTAAACCAGCTCTTGTTGGTAATATTTCAAGACCAAACTGTTCTGCTATTTTGTATGCAAATGGAGTTGCTCCTAACTTCGGCATAGATAAGCCGCCTGTAGCAATAATTAAGCTTTGACATTGATAATCAGCTTTACTAGTTTTCACTAGAAACTCACCTGATACTAGCTTTTCAATACTCAGTATTTCAGTTTGATAACTAAAATTAACGGCACTTTTCTCGCACTCAGAAATAAGCATCGCTACAATTTCTTTAGCGGAATCATCACAAAATAATTGCCCTAATGTTTTTTCATGGTATGGAATATTGTATTTTTCTACCAATGCAATAAAGTCCCACTGAGTGTATTGGTTAAGTGCCGACTTACAAAAGTGAGGGTTTTCACATAAATATTTTTCTGATTCTATGTAGTAGTTAGTGAAGTTACAGCGTCCTCCTCCAGAGATTAATATTTTTTTACCTGGTTGCTTAGCATGATCAAGAATAACTGTTTTCTTTCCTCTTTCACCAGACTTCGAGGCCGCCATAAGACCTGCAGCCCCCGCTCCAATTACAACAACATCGTATTTCAACACTTTCATACTCTCAATATTACCTTTAATACAATTATACCATTACTACCTGAATAACTTATAACATTGGTTATTTAAACGTTGGGTTAATTTATTGATCGCAAAAAACCGTCCTAAAAACGGCTTTTTACTTTAAGCTTTAAGTTATTTATTAGCAGCAAACTAATAAGCTACACCAATACGCGTATTATGATGTATTGATTGTTCAGCTTTATCTAATAATGCTACTGCATAATCTTGAACAGATATTTTACTATCTCCACTAGCGTCAGTAAGTAAATTATCTCCGCCTGTTCTATAGCTTCCTGTGCGTTTACCAGGAAATATTTCTGCAGCAGGACTCACAAATAACCAATCTAAAGTACTGTTACTATTTTTAAATACGGTTAATGCTTGCCCTTGGGCAATGGCTTCATCTTTATAATCAGCTGGGAAGTCAGGTAACGATACAAGTTGAACATTTGGTGCAACTTCTAAGCTTCCAGCGCCACCTACCCAAATTAAGCGCTTGGCATTAAAAGAGGGTAAGTCATTTAATAATCGTTGCGCAGCTTGGGCTACTATTCCATGATTGCCTTTAGCTCTTCCACCTATGGATGCGATGACAACATCAGCCCCATCTATCGCTTCTTTTAACCCATTACCATTTTCTAAATCAACTGAATGCGTGATAACGCCAGCTTGAGTTATTTTATTTGCCTCGCGGCTAATGGCCACAACGTGATGTTTTCTCATTAAAGCTTCCGCCATAATAGTTGAGCCAATCCAGCCTGTTGCACCAATAATTGCTATTTTCATAATATTCTCCAATGTGTTTAAAGTTTGCTTAACCCGAACATCAGGTTATTTATCTTGGAATTGATTATGAACTCGATATTTATTGAAATAAATATCGATTTATGCAAATAATTGTTTCATAGAGTGAAACAGTAGGTAGATATGGATAAGTTTGAAGCCCTAAAAAGTTTTGTTGAAGTCGCTAACACTGGTAGCTTCACCGAAGCTGCAACACAGTTAAACTTAAACCGAGTTAAAGTCACTCGTCATGTGAAAGAAGTGGAAGATTGGTTAAATATTCGTTTATTACATCGTACCACTCGAAAAGTTAGTTTAACTGCACCAGGCTTAGATGTTTTACAGCATTGTGAAAGGATATTAAATGAAACAGCTAGTTTAGAAAGCTTGGCGCGTAGTCATAATGAAGAGCTAATTGGCGAAATTCGAATTGCGAGCCCAATAGGTTTAGGACAAAATTTACTTTATGACATGGTGGCAGAGTTCACGGCAGAAAACCCGAAAGTTGTCATTCAACTTATAATGTCAGACAAAAATGCATTATTGGTAGAAGAACGTATAGATCTTGCCTTGCGATACACTGAGCAACCAGATGAAAGCTTTATTGCTCGTCGGTTAATGCGTATCTCAAGTGCACTGTGCTGCTCCCCAAAATATTTGGAAACACATAACAAACTTACTCTACCTCAACAACTTGTTGATCATAATTGCTTAATTCATATACCTCATCGCTATTGGAACTTCATTGAAGGGCAGCAGTTATTCTCTATACCAGTAAAAGGAAGTATTCAAGCCAATGACATCGGAGTATTAGTTAAAGCTGCAGTCAATGGTGCAGGGGTTGCTTATTTGCCATGCGACTTGGCAAATCCATTTTTAGAAGGTGGTGAATTAGTGCAACTAATGCCTGATATTCCGTTGCCTGTTATGTCACTTTGGGCTGTATACTTGTCCCGCAGTTATCAGCGACCAGTGGTGAGGGCATTTATCGACTTTTTGGCTAATAAATGGCAAAGGGATATCAATGTTTTTAATTAAGGTTGTCAATTTATTATTTGTGTCTCTGAATTCAAAGGAACTGAATATGCACTCAGTGCATACTATGATTTCAAAGATAAAATTAACAGTACTACAAATTAACACAAGCCGTGAATACTATTCTAAATCTAAATACTGCACTTTATTTATTCCATTAACTTATTTATTTCCTTGAAATATCCAGGGATAACTTGAGATAAACAAATAATACCCAATTTGATTAAATTTCTTCCCAACTCAGAGCTTCATTAGCGAGCTTAGAACAAGGAAAATTGATTAAACATAGTTACTCTATATTTCTTCAATTTTGTGATGTTATCAGTTTGCTAATGAGCTCCCAAAGGGCGAGTACCTAATAAAAAGTAAAGGCTTATATGCGGCGTTATTGATTTTGACAAGGGAATGACCATTCTCTTCAATCAATGCCTTGCCTACATGGATGTAGGTACTTAGGTTATGTTTGGAACGTATAACCTGTGCCTCTAAGCCTTTTAATTCTCGCTGAGTGGGAAAGAACTTAATCAACTTGGTATAATTCCTTTTGGGATCAGCGCAATGTTTTTTGCTCTTTTATCGGTTTCGTCATTACTCGATATTAGTAACCCGTCCTCAATTAGCCTTTTCAATGTCCTTATCAGTACAGGCCGCGATACATCTAAGCGTGATGCTATTTCATTTACATAAAGGCTATCTCTATCAGGCTCTCTATCAATAACAATAAGTATTAAAAACCTTAATTGTGAATTGTATAGGCCATGTTATGGTGTAACTGCAAAGCATACTCATCAATCCACTCTTCGTATAAATACAAGCTACCCATTCCATCTTCATGGAGTGTGAACTCTAAGCACCCAGGTTCATCTCGAGTCTGCAACATAATCCCTTTAATTGCATCTTTTGATTTCTCAAAGTATTTCGGCTTTGGTGTGATTTTGGCAAAAACAAACATATGTTTATTCATTAGTATTTCCGACACTTAAAAAGTAAATTCAAGCTTTATATGCTTAACCAATTGGATTTATTTTATCAATAACACCTATTTTACAGACAATTAACATTTGACCAATTAGTCAATATTTATAAAATTGTCATGATTGAATAACAAAACAGTAACATTCGTTGTTTAGAATTTAATCCCTTTTTAAATAAAAAGGCGGTGTTTAATCCTAACTTCTTGGATATAAACACAAAAAACGAATAAACAATACAAATTATCTTTTCATAGATAATTCATTTAAAACCAAACATATAGTGTCGCTTTATCACACTTTAACAATACAGAGAGAAGCACAATGCAAGAGAAACGATTGGCCTTTCGGCAGAAACATTCACTTGACATAACGATAACTGAAAAACCAAAATCTCCGATAATAAAAGCAATGCTCATCTCAGCATTTTGCTTTTCTGTTACCCAAACAGCATTTGCAGCAAATGTTTTCATTAATGAAATTCATTATGACAATGCTGGTGGAGATGTAGGTGAAGCGATAGAAATCGCGGGTTTAGCGGGTACTGATTTATCAGGATGGCAAGTTGTTTTATATAACGGCAATGGCGGTGCAACCTATAACAGTGCACTAGGACTTTCAGGCGTTATTCCAGATCAACAAGATGGATTTGGTGCGGTTCAATTTAGCTACCCTGCTAATGGACTTCAAAACGGTGCACCAGACGGGCTTGCCTTAGTTGATGCAAACGGTGATGTTGTTGAGTTTTTAAGTTATGAAGGAACACTTGTTGCTACAAATGGTCCTGCAAATGGCTTATTGAGTACTGATATTGGTGTTGCTGAAACGAGCACCACTCCTATTGGTTATTCATTACAGTTTAATGGTACAACTTGGCAAACTGCTAGTGTAAATACCTTTGGTGATGTGAATATTGGGCAAACTTTTACTGGCACCAATAGCGGAAATGGTGACGGCGATAACAACAATGGTGATAACAGCAATAATGCAACAGTAACCAATGCCTGTTTTAACTGCCCAGATTTGAGCCGTATCGCCAATGCAGCTGAATTTAATGATGCAACTTATTATGCACAAGTTATTGATGCAATTAACGCAAACGACAGCGCCGAAAATATTAAAGCAGATATTAACGAAGTAATATCTGCTAACCATAAACAATTATCTTATTCAGAAGTATGGACTGCTTTAACGGTTACCGATGAAGACCCATTAAATGCTGATAATGTTATTTTATTTTATCGCGGCATAACTAAGCCTAAATTTGCTAATGGTAGTGGTAGTCAATCAACAAACCAAGATAACTGGAACCGTGAACATACTTGGGCAAAAAGCCATGGTTTTCCTAGTTCAAGTGCTTATGCTTACACAGATATTCATCATTTAAGACCAACAGATATCTCAGTAAACTCGTCACGTGGCAATTTAGATTTTGATAATAGTGATGCACCATTAGCAGAATCACCAGAAAACCGAGTTGACAGTGATTCGTTTGAACCTCGTGACCAAGTCAAAGGTGATGTTGCTCGTATTGTGTTCTATATGGACACTCGTTATGCTGGCTTTGACTCGGTAACACCTGACTTACAAGTAGTCGATGCTTTAACTTCTACAGGTGAACCAAAGCTAGGAAAATTATGTACTTTGTTAGCATGGAGCGAAGCTGACCCTGTCGATGAGTTTGAACAAAACAGAAATGACAGCATTTATGAGTTCCAAGGAAATAGAAACCCTTTTATTGACCACCCTGAATGGGTTTCTATGCTGTATTCACAGTCTTGTGATGGTTCAAGTCCAGTAGAACCTGATCCCACTGATCCTGTAGACCCTGATCCTGTCGATACAGCTATTGACTTATACATCTCAGAGTATATTGAGGGAAGTAGTTTCAACAAGGCTGTCGAAATTTATAACCCAACCAGTGAAATTATTTCATTAGCGGGCTATACCTTTAAGCTATATTCTAATGGCAGCGCTACAGCAACAGGCACTTATGCTTTAACTGGTGAAATATTGCCTCATGATGTGATTGTGTTAGGTGGAACACAAATAACAGATGATAGTGAATTAAAACCCTATATTGACCAATTTACGAGTGCAGTTAATTTCAATGGCGATGACTACATAGAGTTACTTAATGGTGACAACATTATTGATAATGTAGGTATTTATGCAGTTAAGCAATCTTGGGGAGCTAATACCACCTTGGTGCGCTTAGCCTCAGTGACGTCAGGAGATACTGACAGAACTGATGCATTTGATAAAGCTGCACAATGGGAATCTCACCCAAGTAACACATTCAATTTCTTAGGTTATCATTTAGTTGATACCACAGAGCCTGATACTGGAGAAGAACCCACATTAGGTGTGTGTAATGATGAATCTAATAAAATTCATACCATACAGGGCAGTGGCTTTGAATCCCCCGTTATTGGCGAAACAATGACTATTGAAGGCGTGGTAACAGCCGTAGTGCCAGGTTTGAAAGGGTATTTTGTTCAAGAAGAAACTACTGATATAGATGCAAATAACGCAACATCAGAAGGAATTTTTGTTTACTCTGATAGTTCTGAAAACTTCCCTATCATTGGCAATAAAATACGTATTCAAGGTACAGTTAAAGAAAATTACGGTCGTACACAATTAACCGCTACCACAGACTTTTTAGATTGTGGTGTTGGTGAAGCTATTAATCATACCGTAGCGACATTACCAGTAATAAGCTCAAACGATTTGGAAGCCATTGAAGGCATGTTAGTGAGTTTTGAAGACACATTGTCTGTCAGCGACACATATAACCTAGCAAGGTATGGCCAACTAACGCTTTCTAACGGTCGATTAATTCTACCGACTAATATTTATCCTGCAGGCACAACACAAGCCATTGCCTTGGCAGATAAAAACAGTAGAAACAGAATAATTCTGGATGACATGAATAACGCACAAAACCCTGAAAATGTGCCATTTCCAGCGCCTGAGTTAAGTTATCAAAATACTTTACGTTTAGGAGATACCATTTCAGGCTTAACTGGGGTTATTGACTATAGCTTTAGCGAATTCCGTGTTTTACCTACTCAAACACCTCAGTTTATGGCAACAAATGTCAGAACATCTAACCCTGAATTTAACGGTGCAGGGTCATTAAAAATCGCTAGTTTTAACGTACTCAATTACTTTAATGGTGACGGTACTGGACAAGGTTTCCCAACGTCAAGGGGGGCAGATACTGCAGAAGAATTTACTCGTCAAAGTAACAAAATTGTTGCAGCACTGATTGACATAAATGCCGATGTAGTCGGTTTGATGGAAATTGAAAATGATGGTTTTGGTAGTCATAGTGCAATCGCTGATTTAGTTGATAAGCTAAATACTCAGCTTGGTAACAATACATACAACTATGTAAACTTAAACCAAACTGGTATTGGCAGTGACGAAATTACTGTTGGCTTTATCTATAAACCATCAACTGTTTCTTTGGTGGGCAGTGCCATAACAACATCACAATCACCATTTGATTTTGGCAATCGTCAACCGCTTGTTCAAACCTTTAAAGAAATTGCTAGCAATGAAGAAGTAACCATTGCTGTTAACCACTTTAAATCTAAAGGAAGTTGTGACAGTGCTACTGGAAACAATGCGGATCAAAGCGATGGTCAAGGCTGTTGGAACGAGCTTAGAACACAAGCGGCCAATGGTTTAGTTAGTTGGTTAAACACTCATCCTACGGGGTCAATTGATAGCGATATTCTTATTATTGGCGATTTGAATTCGTATGGTAAAGAAGATCCTATTAACGCAATAACCATGCAGGGTTATAAAAACTTAATTTCTGATCACCTTGGTATTGGTGGTTATTCTTATAGTTTTGGAGGTGAAGTGGGTTATTTAGACCATGCTTTAGCATCTTCTGACCTAGCGCCACAAATTGTTGATGCTACTATCTGGCATATAAACGCTGATGAACCGCGCATATTTGATTACAACACTGAATACAAGTCTACTGACCAATTAACCAAATACTATGGTGACGATGCTTATAGAGCATCAGATCATGATCCCGTTATTGTGTTGCTAAATTTAAATTCAAGTGAAGAATTGGTTGGTGATTTTGATGGCGACAACGATATAGATCAACTTGATATTCGCCAATTTACCACACTGGTTCGCAGTACTAACACACTAGATATTAAATACGACTTCAACCGCGACAACAGCGTGAATAATAGAGATGTTCGAGCAATGATGTCTTTATGTACTCGCACTCGTTGTGCCGTAGAATAAGAGGAAATAAAAATGAAAAAATTAACAATGTTATTAACCGCTTTTCTGTTTTCATTGAGCGCTAACGCAACTTTGATCACGGTAGAATTAAATAATACTGACTATAATGTTGGCGATGTTCTCAGCGCAGATATCGTTATTTCAGAGATCGAACTTGATTCAACATTTCAAAGAATAGTGGGTGATTTTGAATTTAATTTAAATTTTGACAACACCGTTATTGACTTTATTTCAGCAAGCTTTGGAGACAAACTCGATGTAGACCCAGACCCATTTTGGGCAAGTGACCAATCTATTATCTCTTCGTTGGGCAGTGTTTTTCTATCAGAAATCAGCTATGCGTTAGATTCTGATTTATTCTTTGCACAAGATGGTTTAACCAGTTTTGTACTGGCCAGTATTGATTTTAATGTTATTGGAACAGGAGCGAGCTTTGTCAACTTGTCTGAGGTTGCCATTGGCGATGCCTATGGCAATGACTTTTTAGCTGTAAATGCCATAGGGCAAACCTATTCAGTAAAAAATGGAAATTCTGTTGGTGTGCCAGAGCCATCAACAGTTTTTTTGATGCTAATCGCGATGTTTTTTTTCGTTATACGACAAAAACACATTAAATCTTCACACTAGTTGTACTTCATATTAGTGTGCTAAATGAGAAACATTCAGTGAAAAATAATTCACGATAATGTTTTTACATTACTATTTACATCACTAAGCAAAGCCCTTATTCAATGAATAAGGGCTTTTATATTTTACCTTATACCGTAAGAACAAAAAAACCAGCAAAAGCTGGTTTTTAAAATAGTGTATAAAGCACTAGGTTAAAATAATGTTATAACACCATAGTATTTTTAAGTTTGTTGAGAGCGTTTTTCTCTAATTGACGCACACGCTCCGCTGAAATTTGATATTTATCAGCTAAATCTTGCAATGTAGACTTATCTTCAGCCAACCAACGAGTGTTAATAATATCTTGGCTACGTTCGTCAAGCGCTACTAATGCAGTTGATAAACGATTATTAGCATGGCTTTCCCAGTTCGCATTTTCTACTTCAACAGCAAGGTCTGATTGCTTGTCTTCAAGATATAAAGCGGGTGAGAAATTACCTGCACTAGCGTTGTCATCATCATCGGTAGATAGTTCAAAGGCTTGGTCATGGCTGCTCATGCGATTTTCCATTTCCAATACATCTTTAGTACTAACACCTAATGTTTCTGCAACGGTATTTACTTCGTCATTGCTAAACCAACCTAAACGTTTTTTGTTTTTACGTAGGTTAAAGAATAATTTACGTTGTGCTTTAGTCGTTGCTACTTTCACAATACGCCAGTTTTTTAATACGTATTCATGAATTTCTGCTTTGATCCAATGTACAGCAAAAGAGACTAAGCGAACGCCTACCTCTGGATTAAAACGTTTAACGGCTTTCATTAAGCCCACGTTACCTTCTTGCACTAAATCTGCTTGGGCTAAACCATAACCTGAATACCCTTTTGCAATGTGAATTACAAAACGTAAATGCGACATAATCAATTTTTGCGCTGCTTGTAAGTCATTTTCTTCATAAAGGCGAGTCGCGAGATCTTGCTCTTCTTCTGCAGTAAGCATTGGAATGCTATATGCAGATTGCATGTAAGATTCAATACTGCCACTTCGTGGTACGGTAAGTTGCATTGTATTACTCATTTAAATAACCTCTATACTTTACTAAAATTTTTTGCTCAAAATAATTTTTCGTGCTCGCCATTATAACATAATGCTAGTGTGTTAACTATATTATTGGCAATACAGTCAAGATTGAGCGAGCACAAACATTATCGTAATAGAAAGGGCAAAACAAGGCTATCTTTCAATTTTTTTATGACAGAGATGTTAAATAATATTGCTGATATATTTTATTGTTTATAAACAATAAGATAGCCTACTTAAAATACCGTAAATGAAAAAAGAAATTACTCGGCATTTGGTTCAATCGCACGTATGTGTTTTCGTACTGAAATATAACTCCCCACTAAACCCAAAATAACTGCTACAGCAATTAGCAATAGTGCTTCGTTTAAGGCTAAACCTTGCAGCTGAAAGTTACTTTGGTATAGGTCTGTTAGGTTACTGATAGCGCTGGTTAAGTGGTAGGCAAGTAATGTAACGGCTAACCAAGATAATATACCACCGAAAATACCATACCAAACACCGCTATACAAAAAAGGTCGTTGAATAAAACTGTCGGTGGCTCCAACTAATTTCATTACCGCTATCGCCTCTTTTTGATTGAGGATAGCTAAGCGAATAGTATTCCCAACAATAAGCACAACTGATGTACATAAAAGTAATGCCACACCCATCACAATATCTTCAATTAACTGAGCTATTGCTTCTAGGCGCGTTAGCCATTCTAGATCCAACTTACCTTGGTCTACTTCATGTTCTTGTTTTAGCTTTGCCAATAATTCATTGGCCGCACTTGGTTGGCTGGAACGCTCAGTTGGAGTAACTAAGATAGTGGCAGGTAACGGATTTTCATCAAGATACTCAAGGGATTGGCCAAAACCCGAAAGTATTTTAAATTCTTTAAGCGCTTGTTTGGCAGAAATATAATGCACATCACTCACCTCTGTATATAACTTAATACGTTTTACGAGGTTTTGAGCACTTTTGTCACTCGTGGATAATTTCAGAAATAGTGTAATTTGCGAGGCACTGTCCCATTGTTCACTAACCTGTTCAGCATTTTTAACAAACAAATGTAATGTAGCAGGTAAAGCCAAACTAATACCTAATACAAATACTGTCATAATAGAGGTAAACGGTGTTCGCCATAAATCACCTAAGCTGCCAACGGCTTGTTGTAAATGACGAATAGGCAAGGTTAATAGGCGTTGTAATAGCGAACTACGCTGACTTAGGCCACTCGAGTGTCGATTACTACTCATACGCAATACCTTGTGCTTGTAAACCTTCAACAATACCGTCGTTTATCATGGTACCTTCTTTTAACGTTAAGGTGCGATATTTCATTCGTGCTATCAAGCCAAGGTCATGCGTAGCAATTAATACAGTTACCCCTGCTGCGTTAAATTCTTCAAAAAGACTAATAATATCAAGTGATAATTTGGGATCTAAATTACCTGTAGGTTCATCAGCAAGTAAAATTGGCGGCTTATTGACAATAGCACGAGCAATACCTACACGTTGTTGTTCACCACCAGACAACATATGCGGAAAGCATTTTAATTTGGCGCTTAAATGCACTTTGTCTAATGCAGTTTCAACACGCTTTTTAATTTCACGGTGGCTGACCCCTTCAATAATTAACGGTAAAGCAACATTGTCAAAAACGGTACGGTCTTTTAATAAATTATGGCTTTGAAATATCATACCAATACCACGGCGTACATAGGGTATTTGATTGTATTGAATGGTTGCAAGCTCAGTATTATTGACCAAAATACTACCCGAACTTGGTTTTTCCATCATAGATATTAGTTTTAACAACGTACTTTTACCTGCTCCTGAATGCCCCGTTAAAAAGGCCATTTCACCAGCTTGCAAGGTAAAGTTAACTTGCTTTAAAGCAAGAAAACCACCAGGGTAAGTTTTATTAACATTGTGAAAGCTAATCATAATTATTATTTTTAGGTTTGTTTTTAAAATATTTTTTTAGTCTATTACTCTTTAGCAAACAAAGCATCAATAAAATCATCTCCATTGAATGGACGAAGATCGTCAATACCTTCCCCTACACCTAAATAGCGAATAGGAATATTGTATTTATCAGCAATAGCGAAAACAACACCACCTTTAGCGGTTCCGTCTAATTTAGTTACTGTTAACCCAGTTAAACCAACAGCTTCATCAAATAATTTGGTTTGACTTAATGCGTTTTGACCTGTGCCAGCATCAAGGGTTAACATGACTTCATGGGGAGCATTAACGTCGAGTTTTTTCATTACCCGAACAACTTTTTTCAGCTCTTCCATTAAGTGGGCTTTATTTTGTAATCGTCCTGCGGTATCGGCAATAATAATATCTACTTTGCGTGCTTTAGCGGCACTTATCGCATCAAAAATTACCGAAGCGCTATCTGCACCTGTATGCTGAGCAATAACAGGAATGTCATTGCGTTCACCCCATACTTGCAATTGCTCTACTGCTGCGGCTCTAAACGTATCGCCTGCCGCTAACATAACAGATTTACCTTCAGCTTGAAATTGTTTGGCTAACTTGCCAATCGTTGTGGTTTTACCTACACCGTTAACACCTACCATTAACATAACAAATGGTTCGTCACTTTCAGGTATTTCAAGAGGTTGACTTACATTTTCAATAACCTTTTTTAACTCAATTTTTAGTAACTCGTATAATGCTTCAGCATCTTTTAACTGTTTTCTATTTGCACTTTTAGTTAACGAGTCAATAATTTTCATGGTGGTTTCAACACCAACATCGGCTAACAACAAGTGAGTTTCTAGCTCTTCAAATAGCTCATCATCAATTTGTTTACCTTTAAACAAGTCAAATAAGCCACCGCCTAAATTAAGGCGAGTTTTACTTAAACCTTGTTTGAGGCGCGCGAAAAATCCGAGCTTAGTTTCTTTAGGCGTTTCAGGTTGTTTAACGGGTTCTACGGTAGTTTTTAATTCAGCTTCAAGAACTTCTGTTAATGTTGGCTCAGGATTTTGCTCTGTCGCTATAGAAGTATTTTGTGCTAATTCCGCATCATCAGATGCACTCTCGTCAAGTGTGCTCAACTCGTGATCTAATGCTGGCTCTGACATTGGTGTTGACGCTTGTTCTGTTTCTTGCGCTAATGTTGCCGTTGTTTCTGGATCTTGTATGTCCGCCTCGGCAACCACATCATTAACGATGGGTTCGCTAATCGATCCCTCATTTATAGATTCTTGCGCTTGATCATTGGAAACTTGTTCTGGTGAAGTATTTTCATCTTCAATCACTTGATCTTTCTTATCCTGACCAAAGCCTAACCAGGAAAACATACCTTTTTTTTTCTTCGACACTTGATTCGACCTAACAGTATTGATGTATCAAAGCGAATACCATGGAAGGTTTCAGTTCGCTTCAATATCATTATGGTGTAAAATTGCCGCTATATTAGCATTAATAATGATAACTGTCAGTGATATGAATCAAGCGCGAAAACAACAAAATAAAAAGGCGGCATCAGGCAATATTCGTATTATTGCAGGTAAGCATAGAGGCAGAAAACTTCCTGTGCTGATGGCCGATGGTTTACGACCAACAACAGACCGCGTGAAAGAAACACTCTTTAATTGGTTAATGCCTTATATTCACAATACTCATTGTTTAGATTGCTTCGCTGGTGCTGGTAGTTTAGGTTTTGAGGCGCTTTCGCGGGGTGCTGCAACGGTGAAATTAGTTGAGTTAAATAAAAATGCCGCCAAGCAATTATTAGCAAATAAACAGTTACTAAACGCTAATAACGTAGATATTGTTCATAACAATGCTTTAGATTTTCTAAAAGCGCCAGCAACAAGCACCTTTGATATTGTTTTTATTGATCCCCCTTTTAGACAAAATTTAGTTGCGCAAACTTGTGAATTATTGGCGCAAGGTTGGTTAAACAACCAAGCATTAGTGTATATAGAAATGGAGTCTGAAAGTAGCCAACCGCTTCCACACAATTGGCATTTATTAAAAGAAAAAATTGCTGGGCAAGTGGCTTATCGCTTGTATCAATACAACGGCATTACACAATGATGATTAAGCTTCATCAATTTGAAGGCTATATTCAAACTATTTTATTAGCTGAATATGCAAACAAATTATTGCTTCTAGATGGCTGTAGCCGTGCAGATGTATCGCTAATTAAGCACTTTATTAACGATACATTACAAAAACCGCTATCTGATTTACAGTTAATTGTTGTCACGCATATGCACCCTGACCACGCAGGCGCAGCAAATAAACTACGTAAAATAACAGGCTGTAAAATTGCAAGCGCTAATGTAAAAGGCCAATGGTATAGCGGTGTAGATGGAAAATTAATGCACATTGCAGATTTACTATTAACCCGTTGGGTAGCCAATAAGAAAAAACAGTCTCAACGTTGGTTATGGTATTCAAGTAAATTATCGCCCGACTATAAGCTAAATGACGGGGATAGTTTACCGGGCTTTGAAGATTGGCAAGCAATAACAACACAAGGCCATACAGACAGAGATTTATCACTGCACCATTTACCAAGTAACAAGGTGTATGTTGCTGATTTAATTGTATCAACTAGAAAAGGTTTTATTCCGCCATTTCCAGTGTTTTACCCTGAACGCTACCGTTGTTCATTACAAAAAATAGCTAAATTGAAAGCAGCGAGTATCATTTTAGCTCATGGTGGTGAGGTTAACTTGTCTATGCAAGACTTTGCACAGGTAATACAAAAAGCGCCCCAAATACCGATAACACATTGGCGTGCGATGAAAACTCAATTCAAAAAAATCATTGGTTACTAGTTTTTAAATTTCAATCAGTATTCTGGGTATTATATGCATGTTGGCCGCGGCGTACTCTGTTTAAATAATAATGTAACACTAGGTTATTTCAATACCCAAATTAGACAGCCCTTCTGCCAAAACCACTTCTTTAGCTAACTGACATGTACGTTTGCTTTCGGCAGAAAATTTTAAAAAATCAAATAATTCATTTTGCGTTTCCTTCTCCCAAACGGCTAACGGATGAGCTTCTATTTGGGAAGAGTCTATTTCTGCTACGCCTTCATCAATCAATAGCAGTTCAACATAATAACTTACGCTGTTTTCAGATAAACGACTCACACTACTAATGTCTTCATGATTTTTATCTTTACCGTGCGACTGAATAAGCTGCAATAAAGACATCATCGCCATACATACATCAAGCGCAGGAAAAACACCAAAAAAGTCAAATGCTTGAGGATCAGGAGTTTGTTCTTCTAATTTGGTTAGTTGAGCTTCAATATTAATTTTAATTTGATTTTTTTTATCCAGCCATTGCCATACCAAATCAAGTTGGTTGCGCAGTACAGCAAAGTCACCAAAGTGGCTACTTTCACTGAACATTTGATAATTTGGTAACATACGCTCTAACAGTGCGCTAGCAAAGGCAACCTGATGCCAATGGCTTAGTTTTGTGAAAGGAAGATAAATGGCCAAATAAGATCTCGTTTCAAATAAATAATAACAAGCTGGCATTATAAACGAGGAACCCTAGCCAAACCACTTCAATTTATGTTTGTTTTCTCAATGGAATGGCAGGCATTACACGGCATTCTTAGACAATTGCTTTTGCGCATACTCAAATTTCAACCGGTATTCTGTGAGTTGACTTTCTAGATCATGAATTTGTTCAAGATATTGCTCTTTACTCTGATTATATTGAGTAATTAATTCACTGTTTTCATCACGTAAATATTTTATTGTTTCTCGCACTTGATCGTTTTCTTTTTCTTGTTTTTCTCGGTTAGCATTTAACCTTTTTAGCACAACATCTTGCCCTTCTTGCGCTAATTTAACTTGTGATTTAAGCGAGTCAATTTCTTTTTGGTATGCTTTAACCTCTGATTGCTCTGAAAGCAGATTATTAACCAATGCTTTATTTTTATTTTCTAATTGTGTGAGTTTTTGCTGTGTATCTGTTTGTGTTTTCTGCTGTTCTTCTGCTTTGCTTAAAAAGTTGTTTTGTTCTTGCATATGTTGTTCCTTCAACTGAATTTGTTCATCTTTTAATTGATTAAACGCTTTTTTATGTTCACTTATTTCATTCTGAGCTTGTTGCAACTGTGTTGTAGCCTGCATTAATTTTTGTTCTAGCGCATCTGTTGAATTATTGAGCTGGCGATCATGTTGTTTTTTTATTTCTGCCAAATCTTTCGCTGAGGTTGTTAGTTGCTGGGTAAGTTCTGAAATTTGTTTTTTCTGCTCAAGTAATATTGCAGCTTGTTGCTGTTCTGTTTGCTGTGATTTTTCTTCACTTTTTTGTCGTTGTTTTTCAACTTGTTCTAAGCGCCCGATTAATACCTGCTCTTGCTTCGTATTCGCGATTAGCTTTTCATTAAGTGCCGATATTTGCTTTTGTTGGTTAACTACTGTTGCTTCTTGCTGTGCAATTATCGCTTGTTGAGCCTTATCTTGCTCAGCAAGTTGTTTTTTCTGGCGAGCTGTTTGCCTTTGTTCTTCAAGCAAAGCCGCATTAAGGTGTGTATTTTCTTGTTCAATGGTTGTTGATTTAGTAGGCTCTTTTTGTGTAACTGTACACATAAGTTGTGTTAGTTTTTCTTCTACGTGAATAAATACATCACTTGCTAGGTTCTGTATTTTTTCTTCCATTTCCTTGGATAGCTTATTATTTTCGTCCATTGTTTTTCACTGTCAAAAACTTCATGTTTTTAAATTAGCATAACAAAGCCCGTATCGAAATAAGGAATTTAGTTTATTTTATATTAAAAACTAAAAAAGGAGCCAACGCTCCTTTTTATATGTATCGATTATATAACCTAATAATTTTCGTAACTTACAAAATAAATAAGGTAATAATACTCAATAATTAGCTTTCGTTCGCAGCATTTTGACTAACGGGAACAATTTGAACGCCTGAAACTTTTGCATCAGATACACGATTACGTAACTGAGCTAAATGATTCACTTGTGTTAATGAACCCAACATTGAGTAAATAGGCACAAATAAGCCACGCTTATGAAAATCTACTACTTTATCATCTGATAAGTTTTTAATTTTCTCTTCATTAATGGTGAACAAACCTACTAATTTCTTTTTCTCACCGCTACTCAATGCAATATTTAATTCAAGTTCTTGCAATAAATCGTTGTCTTGCATTTCTTTGATAAAGTTTTCTGTCATACGTTCATTATCATACAAACGTCCTAATGCTTGTTGTACATTCACAAGTACTTCAGATTCTTTACCGTCGTCTTCAAACAACGCTAGATCTTTATCTTCACCGATAAATTCGCTTTCAATATCAACACATGCTGTTAGGGTATTTTCTTTTTCTGGATCAAGCCCTAATGAAAAAGGCACCATAGAGATACTTTGTGGCATTGATAAAGCAAGCCATTTATCATCTTGATAATATAAATTTTCACCCGCTTCTAAGCCCAACATACCCACACTACGATAACGGTCTGAATCAGGATTTTTAACAAATACGATAGGAAAACTTGCAGACGCTTGCGCATATTCAACAGCAGCAACAGGAATTATGTGCTGCCCCGCAACGTGTGAAATGTTGCGTGTACTAGCAAGCTTTAACTTTTGATGTTGTTCTTTTTTTACTGGAACGAAGTTCGCCATAATTTTTTCTCTTGTTTGGTGCAACTATTCTCACAATGCTTGAATGTAAGGGCACATTTTTATAATAGTGTAATTGAATGAAACTAATTACTGTGTTCTTTCTCTTTGTACCATAAGTTATGGAGACAGCTGTTTTCGGTTTCAATGCTAAATGTAAAAAAAGTTTATAAAAAACATGAAATCCATAGATATTTCAAAATACTTGTTCGATACTAATACTACGTTAATTAGGTAGTTTTTATTTAATGACTTCTTATACAAGGCTAAACTAACAAACCTATGATGTTGAAAATATTTTTTTGTTTTGTTTTTGTTGTTTTTACTCATTCAGCTGTCGCTCAGCCTAAGGTGAGCGTCCAGCATCAGCGCAATGTTAATAATTTAGCTGAAATTCAAATAACAAACCAAACCAGCAAAGCATTAATTTGTTATGTGGCAATCGATGGCCATAAACTCTATTTTCGTTTACAAGCTGACCAAGCATCTCAATGGTATAAAGCAACAGATATACGGTTTAATTATACTAGTTTTAGTACCTGGTGTGATTATTTATCATTATACCCAGAATACAATAACAATAAATAAACGCTCAACAATTAAAACGAATTAAATAAAAAAATAGCAATAATTCACACGTAACAAAATAACATTTTAACGGTTTTATATAGTAGTATGCGAATGTTTACTTTTTATTAATTAGGAATATAAAAAACTCTTCTATGGCTTTACTTATAACCTACCTTGTTGTTGCCATCGGCGTGTCCTTTATATGTTCTATTTTAGAAGCTGTCTTATTGTCAGTTACGCCAACCTTTGTTGCACAAAAGCTTAAAGAAAAAAAGAAAGGTGCAAAGAAATTAGCGCAAGTTAAAGACAAGCTTGACCATTCTATTTCAAGCATCCTAATTCTTAATACGTTTGCCCATACTATGGGCGCAGCTGGTGTTGGAGCTCAAGCCATACGTATTTTTGGTGAACAAAAAGAAACATTAATTGCCTTTTTGTTAACTTTAAGTATTCTTTATTTTTCCGAAATTATTCCTAAAACACTTGGCGCTAACTTTTGGCGTAATTTAGCAATTCCATCAGCTTATGTAATTGCCTTTTTAGTTAAACTTGTTTATCCCTTTGTTTGGTTTTCTTCTTTAGTTACCAGAATGTTTAATCAAGGCAATCCTGATGTTATTACCAGAGAAGAATTACTTACTGTTGCCGCACTCAGTCATAAAGGCGGCACATTAGATCGTCAAGAAAGCCAACTGGTTGAAAATATATTAAATTTACGAGAAGTTAAAACAGAAGATATTTTAACACCACGCAGTGTCGTGCACGCTTTAGCCGAAGATGTCACCGTAAGTGAAACTATTTCTAATGATAAAACAGCTAATTTTACCCGAATACCCGTTTATGATGGCACCATTGATAATGTTACAGGTGTTGTAATAAAAGCGGCATTATATGAGCATGAAAGACAAGGTAATGGTTCATTTACCCTCGATAAAGTTATTACCCCTATTTGGCGTGTTTCGGAGAGTTTACCCGTATTAAACTTGTTAGATTTGTTTATTAAAAGAAATGAACACATATTTATTGTTGAGGATCATTTTGGACAAACTGCTGGTGTGGTTTCCCTTGAAGATGTTATTGAAACTTTTTTAGGGCGTGAAATTATTGATGAAAGTGATCAAGTAGAAAATTTGCAAAAGTTAGCAAAATCTAATTATCGAAAACGATTAAAACATAAGTCTTCGAAGAAAAAAAATTAATAGTCTCTCGCTAATATACAGAGCTCATTTAATATGTTTTGACAAGTATTCCACTAATAAACGTATTTTGGGTGATAAATGTCGATTTTGCGGATACACAGCCCATATTCCCTCATCAGGCTCTCTAAAATTGTCTAATATGGTCACTAACTCTCCTTTTTGTAGATATGATTGAACATAATAGTCAGGTAACTGCACTATGCCTAAGCCTTTCAACGCAGCATCAACTAGACTATAGCCGCTGTTATAGCGTAACCTGCCCGTAACTCGAATATTCTTTTCTTTACCTGCTTCTCTAAAGTGCCAATAATCTAATGTACCTAATAAACAACTGTACTTATTAAGCTCAGCCAGCGTATGAGGTATACCATATTGTTGTAAATAAGTAGGCGATGCACACAAATAATTGGTACGTTTACCCAGTTTTTTTGCCATAAGTGTTGAATCAGCTAGCTTGCCAAGCCGAATAGCCAAATCATAACCCTCTTCAACTAAAGCAACTTTTTGATTAGTTAAATTAGCAAAAACCTCAATCTCAGCATGTTTCTTCATGAAATCATTAACCAATGGCATAATCATTTTCTCACCATACGTTATGGGCGCTGTCAGTTTTATTTTGCCTTGAGGCTTTGATTGTAAATTTGTAATGGCACGCTCTGCCGCATCTAAGCCATCAAGCACGCTACGGCAGTGTTGATAGAATATACGACCTTCTTCAGTCAATGATACTTTTCGTGTTGTGCGATAAAGTAGTTTGGTATCTAAACGATTTTCCAATGCGCTCACTTGACGACTCACCTGAGCCGTAGAAATTGCCATTTTTTTCGAGGCAAGTGTGAAGCTTTCACTCTCTACTACATGCACAAATTCACTAATACCTTCCCACTGCATGATTGTTACCTATATGTAAAAGTAATTTACAAAATAGCTATATTATCATTACTGAAGAAACAAATATAATAATCAGCATACTTTACTTTAGTCATGGAAATTATTATGTCAGATCAATTTATTAAATCAAAAGCCGCTATTGCTTGGGGTCCCAAACAGCCATTATCAATCGAAGAAGTCGATGTAATGCTACCGCGTAAAGGTGAAGTACTAGTTAAGGTGATTGCCTCGGGTGTTTGCCATACCGATGCATTCACCTTATCAGGTGAAGATCCTGAGGGTATTTTCCCTGTTATTTTAGGCCATGAAGGTGGCGGCATTGTTGAACAAGTTGGCGAAGGCGTTACTAGCGTACAAGTTGGCGATCACGTGATCCCTTTATACACACCTGAATGTGGCGAATGTAAATTTTGCTTATCTGGCAAAACCAACTTATGTCAAAAAATTCGTGAAACTCAAGGTAAAGGGTTGATGCCTGATGGCACTACTCGTTTTTATAAAGACGGTGAGCCTATTTTTCATTATATGGGGTGTTCTACTTTCTCTGAATACACTGTTTTACCTGAAATTTCATTAGCAAAAGTAAATAAAGATGCGCCATTAGAAGAGGTTTGCTTGTTAGGTTGTGGCGTTACCACAGGCATGGGCGCAGTAATGAATACCGCCAAAGTTGAGGAAGGGGCAACCGTTGCCATTTTTGGCTTGGGTGGCATTGGGCTATCTGCCGTTATTGGTGCAACCATGGCAAAAGCTAGCCAAATTATTGCTATAGACATTAACGAAAGTAAATTTGAGTTAGCAAAAAAGCTGGGCGCAACTGATTGTATTAACCCTAAAGACTTCGACAAGCCTATTCAAGATGTGATTGTAGACTTAACCGATGGCGGTGTTGATTATTCATTTGAATGTGTCGGTAATGTTAACTTGATGCGTTCTGCATTAGAGTGCTGCCATAAGGGTTGGGGTGAATCAGTGATCATTGGTGTTGCAGGTGCAGGGCAAGAAATATCAACCCGACCATTCCAACTAGTCACAGGTCGAGTTTGGCGCGGCTCAGCTTTTGGTGGCGTAAAAGGTCGTACTGAACTGCCCGATTATGTAGAACGTTATTTAGCAGGTGAATTCAAATTAAGCGATTTTATTACTCACACTATGGCATTAGAAGGTATTAATGACGCGTTTGATTTAATGCATGAGGGTAAAAGTATTCGTAGTGTTGTTCATTTTTAGTAAACATTCACTTTTTCAATATTTTTGAAACAACATCTCATATATCAAGTAGCCCTTTATTAGAAAACTACTTGATAGTTAACATTCATTTTGATCATTATAGATTTGATCGGAACAAAAGGTAGTTATGTGATCATGACCCATTTAATTGAAAGCTCTCTCGTCAATATTAGTATGAATAAAAGCTTTGACGGTTGGCACAAACAATATACTCATCAATCCCAAACATTAAATTGCCCTATGCAATTTGCCATTTATTTACCACCACAAGCGTCTAATGGCACTAAAGTTCCTGTTTTATATTGGCTTTCAGGGCTTACTTGCACAGATGAAAACTTCATGCAAAAGGCTGGTGCATTACGTATTGCGGCTGAATTAGGCATGGCGGTTGTTGCGCCTGATACTAGCCCTAGAGGCGATAACATTGCTAATGATGACAACTACGATTTAGGACAAGGTGCGGGTTTTTATGTTAATGCCACTCAAGCGCCATGGAATCGTCATTATCAAATGTATGATTATATAGTAGAAGAGCTACCCAAACTGGTTGAAGCCACTTTTCCTGTATCAACTAAACGTGCAATTAGTGGTCATTCTATGGGAGGACATGGCGCATTAACAATAGGCATGAAAAACCCTGAGCGATACTCTTCAATATCCGCCTTTAGTCCAATCAGTAACCCCGTAAGTTGCCCTTGGGGGCAAAAAGCCTTCACTGCCTATTTAGGTAATAATAAAGATATTTGGCGTCAATTTGATGCAAGCGAATTAATGAAGCAGGCAACAGAATTTATACCTATCAGAGTAGATCAAGGTGAAGCTGATAACTTTTTAGCCGAACAATTAAAACCTGAAACTTTACAATCTGCGGCAAAAATTAACAATTATCCTTTAGCGTTATACCTGCACGAAGGTTATGATCATAGCTATTACTTTATTGCCAGTTTTATTGAAGAACACTTGCGTTTTCACGCTAAACATCTTAATAACTAATCTTTCTTATTATCGTAGTCACAGTACCATTAATAGCGTAATATTTGCAGGAGAGTTATTGTATAAAGATCAGATAAACTGATCTTTATCACTAAGTAAACATCTTCAGGAATATTTTCTCATTAATGATTTTGCTAATGATAGATCACATTAAAGCAATTGGGGTGGTTTTTAGTTATAAAATCAAAGCTATCGCCATGGTTTTAGTGTTTTCTTCTGTTGCTAATATTGTGTGCGCAAGTAATTTATCCGTTACGCTTAATGATGAATTACCCAATACAGTCAAAAAAAACATTTTCTCTTATTTAGGTAAATTGCCCGACTCTGAATTAGAGCGTTCTGCCTTTATTTACTCAGCCAAAAGTAATATACAAAAAGCGTTACAATCCTTAGGATATTACCAAGCAAGTGTCGCCCTTGTGGTAAAAAAAGACCCTTGGTTCCTAATTATTACCATTAAATTACCTAAACCTACTCTACTCGATAGCATTAACATTAGCATTGTTGGAGAAGCAAAATATGATCCTGCATTTACTACCTTACTAAACAATCATGACTTGACACAAGGCGAGACACTTCATCATGGTAAATATGAAACCCTAAAAGCTAATTTATTGTCACTAGGTCAACAACGTGGATATCTCAATGGCGTTTTAACAAATAGTAATATTACCATCAAAGATGATTATCGATTAGCAGACATTACAATACTGTATGACAGCGGGCCAAGGTTTAAATTTGGTGATATTACTTTCGATGCATTTGATCTAACACCAGAGTTATTTTCAAATTTAATTCCTTTTGAAGCCGATAGCTATTATAGCGCGCAAAAGCTGCACAAATTGCAATATCAGCTACAATCAACTCAGTATTTTAGCAATGTTATTACTGTGCCTGCTGAGAAAATAGCAAACTCAACTACACATCAATACACAGTTCCCATTCAGGTGTCATTAACGCCCGCAAAAAGCCATCAGTTTGATTTGGGTATTGGTTATGCCACTGATACAGAGTTTCGTTTATCTGCAGGTTGGCGCACACCACGCATTAATAAATATGGGCATTATCAAGAAACAAAATTAGAATACTCTGCTTTAAATCCAACGGGAAAGTTTATTTACAATATCCCCATCAATCATCCTTTTGAAGATGTGCTGCGCTTTAAATTAACCGTAGAAAATGAAGATTATGCTGATTTCACCACAAAGTTTTATTCAGCTCAAATGGGACGAGTAACCAGTAAAAACAATTGGAATAGACAAATTTATATTCGCTACCACAAAGAGTCATGGGATTATGACCTTGATGATATAAAACCCAATATTATTTGGTCTGAAAAAGATAACATACGCTACATTATACCAGGTGTTACTTGGTCTAAAACCACTCGCAAAGGGTCTGCGTTAGACCCTAGCTCAGGGTTTAGGCAAACTTACAATATAGAAGGTGCACATTTAAACGCAGGTTCAGACAATAGTTTCTTCAGATTTCAAGGCAGATGGCGTTATATTACTACCCTAAAACCTAAACATCGTTTGGTTACAAGAGCAGAACTAGGTGCTATTTATATTGATAAAGATGCTGAATTAGCCCCTTCACTACGTTTTTATGCGGGGGGAGATCAAAGCATTCGTGGTTTTGCTTATCAGTCTATTGGTTCAACAATTCCTTCATCATCAGATCCTGAAAAAGCGGTTCCTATTGTTGTTGGGGGCACAAGGCTAATACTGGCAAGCATTGAATACCAGTATTACTTGAATGATAAGTGGCGGCTTGGACTTTTTTCTGACGGAGGCAGTGTTGCTGATCAAGGCGAATTTGAACCCGTATACTCATTAGGTACTGGTATACATTATATGTCACCCGTTGGTGCCATTAAATTCGATTTAGCCTACGGAATTGATGACGATGATAAAAGTTGGCGTTTGCATATTAGTTTAGGGGCTGAATTATGAGTTGGCGTCGTCTAAGCTATAAAATCACTCAGTATTTGGCAATAACCCTGTTTTTTATCACTATTTTATTAACCACTCCTTGGGGAACTCAGGTAACGCTAGCCATTATAAATACGTTTAGCCCAATATCGGTTGATTACCGTAGTGGCTCATTAATTCGCGATCTGCAATTAAACAACCTACACATAGCGTTAGAACATCTTGATATTAACATTAGCGACATAGAAACACGGGTTGATTTTTCTTGCGTGTGGAAAAAAACGTTATGTATAAAATCTGCCTCAGCAAAAACGTTAGCGTTGCATTATACAAGCAGTGAAGGGAGCACCGAAACAAAGACAAGTAATGTAGAAACAGCAACCACGCTTTTTAAAATGCCCTTCGCCATTAATATTAATACAGTTACTTTAGACAAAGCACACATTAGCCTAAATAAAACAAATATTTATGCTAATCAATTACAGACAAAGATGGTAATTAGACAAAGCCAATTTACCCTATTATACCCTTCTGTTAAGCAGTTAACCGTACACCTAAACGATACACAAAAATCGTCAGAAAACACTCAGAACTTCACTTCCTCATTAACTAATGCTGTTGCACAATTACCTGATGTTAATTTCCCCCTGTCACTTAACATTGAAAAACTTCAGGTTAATAGCCTAGACATTGCTAAAAATAATCAAGTAGAAGAACAAGAATATTTATGGCAATCAAGCAATAACCACCTTAGTGCCACTTGGTTTAATTCTGATCTTCGCATTCGTGAATTTAAAACAACCACACCAATGTTTTCAATCACTGAGCTTACTGCAAAGGCTAAATTAACAGCGCCTTATCAAATAAACAGCAAACTCATTAGTCATATTCACCAATTAAAACAATGGCCTGAAATAGACGATACAAGGCTACAATTATCATTACAAGGTTCACTTGAAAACCTCGATATTGAACTAACTAGCACAGACAGTTTAACGTTAAGCAGTAAAGCAAATATCGATTTAGTTAATCCTGACATACCATTTAGCGTCACCATAGACGCTGATAATATACCACTGCCCTTATCTTTAGCCCAATATGCCGAGCCTTCTGCGTTGTCTTTAACGTTGTCGGGTAATATACAAACACAAAGCCTTGATCTAACTAGCTCCGTATCAAGTTACGGTTACCATAATGCTTACGTAAAACTTGCCGCAACACACCAACAAGGGCATCTAAACATTAAAAAATTGCTGATAGATGAGCATGATTCTGCCAGCCAATTAAACTTACAAGGTAGCATTACATTATTACCATCAGATTTTAATTGGCAATTATCAATGCATTCAACAGGTATTTCACTGCCAATAATTAACATACAAAAGCTAACTGAAATGCTAGAGCAGCAAACAAAAATGGATAGCTTTACTTTAAACATGCCTGAAACCATATCAGGTCGAATACAAGGGCATATTACTAGTGCAGGGGCATGGTCAGAAAAAGAATGGTATACCAACATAAAAGATACCGATATTGCAGGCTCATTCAACAATACACCATTCAAAATAAAAGGTGATATTGGTTTAACCCCTTCAGGCCATGTTAGCCAAGGAAAACTATTTATTAGCGCAAATAACAGTGAATTAACACTGATCTCCGCAGATAACACATTTTGGGATCTTACAGGTAATGTAAAAGTAAATAATGTGAATCTATGGTATCGCGAGATACAAGGTACATTTAGCAGCGATTTTTCAATCAAAGGAAGCAAAGACAACCCAACTATTCGCTTAAGTACAATTGCTTCAGCATTTAATTGGTCAAAGTGGCATAGTGATACTTTGCATATTAATGGGGTTTATTCACCTATGTTAGATCATCAAGTTGAGTTAACCCTTTTAAATAAAAAACTAACATGGATCAATAAAGACCACAGCATTGAAATGAGTGATTTCACACTTAAACTGTCAGGTGACGCTACACAACACCAACTTCAAACCCATTGGTTAGGTGATATTAGTGGACAACTTGAATTGACGGGGCATTTTGATGACAGTTTCACAAAGTGGCATAGCACTATTGAAAAAAATATCTTAACGTATAAAAATTCAGCCTTAGAAGGCAATAAATCTTTTGCTGTGAACTTTGACTTAGCCAAAAGACGCGGCACAATCGCCAGTCATTGTTGGAAAACATCAGGTGTAAGTGCTTGCTTACCTAAACAGGCTATTATTGGCGATATTGGAGAAATCACCGCTCAAATAACGGTTGATATTGAAGTTATTGACGAATTATTCTTACCAAAAGAGTTTGATATAATTAGCCAACTTAATGGTGATGTTAAAATAACATGGTCACCACAGCAATCAATAAACACCAAAGCTGATTTTTATTTATCACCTGGTTATATCACCGTCAGCGATGAATTTAATATACATACTTTATCACACTGGTCTACAGGTGCTTTTTCATTTGTATTGAACGATCAACAATTAACTAATAAAATTCAATTGATTGATGTCAATGAGCAACCATTGATCAACATTAATACAGTAATGAAATTAGTTGATGATTTTCCTGTTGATGCCCAAATAATATTGCACGAAGCAGACTTACAACCTTTTCAATCAATGTTAAGCAAAGTGGTCGACTTACAGGGTAAATTAACCACAGATATTGCCATTAGCGGTACATTAGCAGCGCCCATAATGAACGGGGATATCAAACTCAATAATGGTAAAATACAACTAGAACAAAATGCCAATGTTATTGATAACTTATCAACCGACTTAAGTATTCATAACAATAAAGCAATATTAAACGGACATTTTTTATTAGAAGATAAAAGAGCAAATATAACGGGACAATTGTCATGGCAAGATGACTTAACTATCAACCTAGATTTAAGCGCAAAAGCAATACCATTGGTGTTTCCACCCCAATTAATCATGAATATGTCACCAAGTTTAAATTTTTTGTATGCTAAAGATGTACTTACCGTCAGCGGTAATATTGATGTACTCGAAGGGAATTATAATATTGATAAGCTGCCTGAAGATAGTGTGCCATTGAGTGATGACGTTATTATTGTCGACCAAAATGGTCAAGCAATAGTAAAAAAAACCACTAACATCAATATAAAAACTAACGTTAATGTCAATATTGCAAAAGCCTTTACCGTTAGCGGACAAGGGTTACAAAGCCACTTATTTGGACAGTTACAAATAAGTCAGCAAGAAAAGCAGCCTATACAGCTCTTTGGCAGCATTCAATCCGACAATGGCGTTTTTCAAGCGTATGGGCAAAAGTTACAAATAGAAAAAGGTGACATTACATTTAATGGACCAACAAATAATCCTTATATTGATTTGCGCGCCAGCAAAAAAATTCCATCGGAAGATATTACTGTTGGTATTCAAGTAGCTGGCTTAGCCGATACATTATCTATGCAGCTGTACTCAACACCCACAATGCAAACGCCTGAAATACTATCATACCTTGTAAGAGGTAGAGGTTTAGACGCTGATACAGGAAATAGCACCACCGCAGCGGGATTATTGGTGGGAATGAGTATCACCAATAATATTGGTTTATTTGAACAAATTGAAAAATTACCATTAATTAACAACCTTGCCATTGATACTGAAGGCGTGGGTGAACAAACGCAAGCCACAGTCAGTGGTTATGTGGGTAATCGTGTTTATTTAAAATATGGTATTGGTGTTTATGAACCCATTAATGAACTCACCGTAAGAATGTACATGTTTAATCGTTTTTGGCTAGAAATTGTTAGCGGTATTGAAAAATCTACTGATATTTATTACTCGTTTGATCTTGAGTAATGGGGAAATATCTATTGACTCATATAATTCATATATTAATAGTCACTATATAACGCTGAGAGTAGATTTTTATTATCTTTTCAACTATTTTGTACTATTGTTAAGATGTACTCATTTTTTGAGGTGTTGTATGTGATGGATTCACTATATAAAGAAAAATCAAAGAGATAAATTATGAACAAAAAGTCTCAATTTGGATTACGAGGCAAGGTCACTCTTGGTTTGGCATTTATACTAGTCATCTCTCTCTTGGTTACAAGTCTTTCAAGTTACCTACAATCTCAACAAGTTGCCGAACGTAAAGCCATAGAGTTAGAAAAAAATAAATTAGACGTTTTAAACCATATTATTCAAGGCTCATTAAAGAGCCATCAAAATACACTCTTGACATTAAAAGAAGTACCCGCACTTCAGGCTATTTTACGTGCCCAATTGAATAATGGGGTTGATCCACAAAGTGGCGATTCATTAACTATATGGAAAAAACGTCTGCAAAGCATCTTTTTAGCATTTCTAGCTAACAATACCGAATATTTACAAATTCGTTATATTGACCATAAAGGCAATGAAATAGTCAGAGTTCAAATAGATAAGTTTAATCAAATAGAAGTGGTGAGTGACGATTTACTTCAAAATAAAGCCAATGAGCTTTATGTTATTCAAACCCTTAAAATGCCACATGATCAAGTCTATTTTTCTAATGTTTCCCTTAATCGTGAACATGGTGTTATTCAAGTTCCTCATCAACCTGTATTAAGGCTTGCAGCACCCGTGCTTTCAGAAAATAACCAAGTACAAGGTATTATTGTTATTAACCTAGCAACAGAAAAGCTGTTTGCTGATATTAAACTAATTAATCAAGGAACGTCTCAGTTTATGGTGGATGAAAGAGGAAATTATATCTTACATAACCAAACAGAAAAAACCTTTGGTGAAGACAAAGGGCTAAATTACATCTTTCAAAAAGACTACCCGCAACTCGCTTCTTTGAGCAATGAAAATGACCAATTTATGCGCCGTTTTAACGACGTTGAAGAAATACTCGGTTTTGATAAAATTTACTTCTCCCCATTTGATAAAACACGGTATTGGTTATTAGTACAGCGAGTACCTGAGCATGTTGTTTTTGCTGATATTCAAGCATCACTCAATCAAATGTTACTTGTAGGTTTAGGGATAGGCATAATTTCACTGGCACTAATTATGTGCTTTGTTTCTCGTAGAATTATAGCACCAGTACTTAACCTTGCAGAGGCTGCAGAACGCCTACAAGAAGGGGATTTATCGATTCGCCTTAATACCTCATCAGTACATGACGAATTTCGTATTTTATATGGCATGATAAACACTTTTACCATTAAACAACAAAGCTTTACCGCCAAACTACAACAGGAAATTGAGACACAGACCGATAAGTTATCAGCTATTATTGAGAATGTTGTTGACGGCATTATCACCATAGACAATAAAGGTAAAATTAAAACATTTAATCAAGCCGCACGTACAATGTTCGGTTACGACAACGCCGAAGTCATTGGTCAAAATATCAAAATGCTGGTACCAGAGCAGCATTACAGTGAGCATGGCAACTATATTAATAATAAACTAGCAACAAAGATTAAAAAAAATATTGGTATTGGCTGTGAAATTGTCGGGATTCGTAAAAATGGTTCAGAGTTTCCACTCGATTTAGCTGTCAGCGAAGTAAAAATAAATAATACCGAGCATTATATTGGTATTACTCGAGATATCACCGAGCGTAAACGTATTGAATTAATGCAAAAAGAATTTATTTCAACGGTCAGCCATGAGCTAAGAACACCACTAACCTCTATCAGTGGTTCATTAAGCTTGATTCTTGGTGGCGTTACAGGCGAATTGTCAGATAAAACTCGCTCTTTGATCACCATAGCAAATAATAACAGTAAACGCCTTGTTCACCTGATCAATGACATTCTTGATATCGAAAAAATTTCAGAAGGAAAAATGCAATTTGATTTTGCTGTAACTGACCTAACTCCGCTAGTAAAACAGTCACTTGAAGAAAACAAGGGCTACGCTGAAAAGCTCAATGTTAGGTTTAAATTAATTAATGAACCACAAGAAGAAATACTGGTGAGAGTAGACAAGCAACGCTTACAACAGGGAATATCAAACCTTCTGTCAAATGCAGCCAAATATTCACCTACAGAAGAGCAAATTGACATTAAAATAGAACAAATAGGAGAAAATATACGAATATCTGTACATGATAATGGTAAAGGGATCCCAGAGGAATTCAGATCAAAAATATTCAATAGATTTGCACAGGCTGACAGCTCAGATACACGCCAAAAAGGGGGTACAGGGCTAGGATTAAATATTACACAAGCAATTGTATTAAAACATAAAGGTAGCATTGGTTTTAGCTGTGACAAAGGCAAAGGAACCACTTTTTATATTGATTTGCCATTATATATTGCGCATTCTGTCAAAGAAGCTGAAACAATAAGTCATATAAAGCACAATGATAAGCCGTTAATCTTAATTATAGAAGATGATCGTGACGTCTCTAAATTACTTAGTATTATGCTTAAAAACGAAAATTATCTATTAGACCATGCTTTTAACTATGACGAAGCCATTCATAAAATAAACATAAATAACTATGATGCTATTACATTAGATTTAATGATTCCTGGTGGTAACGGCATTAATATTTTACAAGTGTTGCGTAACAATAAAGCCACCATGGAAGTTCCTGTTATTGTTGTTTCAGCTTTTGTTGATAAAATTAAAAATGAAGTAGCATGTGAAGCTTTTGGTATGGTGGATTGGCTTGAAAAGCCCATTGACAACAGTAAATTAGTACAAGCTATTAAAGCGTCTCTGGCTGGCCAAAATAATGAAAGTGGAAACATTTTACACATTGAAGATGATCCCGATATTACTGCTATCGTTCTTTCGCTTTTAGATAATGATTTTAACGTGATTAATGCCGGAACATTATCACAAGCCAAAAAATTAATTAATAACAATACCTATGATCTAGTACTACTAGACATTGGTTTACCTGATGGCTCAGGCTTAGATATATTGCCATTGCTTGATGATGATAATCATCAAATTCCTGTAATCATATTTTCTGCTCAAGATGTGCCCAAAGAAACAAACTCGAAGGTATTGATGACATTAGTAAAATCTAAAACAAACAACGAATACCTTTTAAAGCAAATTAAAAAAGCAATACACTGTAAGCAATCGATTGACGATTAAAGGATAAAGTATGTTAGAACGAATCTTATATGCTGAAGATGATGATGACATTCAACAAATCGCAATAATCGCATTAGAAGCGATAGGTGGCTTTACCCTTAAAGTCTGTAACGATGGTGCTGAAGCATTAACAGCTATAGAACACTTTGATCCCCAACTATTGCTATTAGATGTAATGATGCCCAATATGGACGGCCCTAAAGCTTTTACAAAAATTCGTGAAATAGAGGCGTTTAAAAATACACCTGCTATATTTATGACTGCAAAAATACAGCCTGAAGAAGTAAGTCAATATCTTGAAATGGGAGCCATTGGCGTTATTGCAAAACCTTTTGATCCTATGACCTTGGCAGATCAAGTACGCGATATTTGGAAAAAAAATGACTAAAAACAGCAAAAAAACCAATGGAAATATTGAAGAAACGGCCAAAACAAAGCCCAGTACCCAAGAGGCATTAACCGCTCTTACTAAAGCTGTTGCTAAAAATATTCCAAATAAAATTGCTGATATCAAAGAATGTTGGCAAAAACTTAAAACCAATAACAACCATACTGATGATATACAGTTACTTCATCAGAAAACCCATACTTTGGCTGGCACTATGGCTACCTACGGGTTTGAAGCCATTGCTGACAGGGCAAAAGAAATGGAGTTAATCGTACAAGCATTTCTTGAAAATACTACACAGCCTTTCCCTTACTCTGAATTAGAGGCTTTGTTAGAGAGCATGGAAAAAGCTGCTGTTGTATGCTCCTACAGAAAGTTTGCCCAAACAAGTTCAATAACAGTTTCATTAACGCCCACCGAGACATACAACGCTAACAACAAAACTATTTATTTAGTGGATGACGATGAAGATTTTCTCAAAAAAATAGAATTACAAATAAGCAATTTTGGCTATGATGTTCTTAGCTTTTCAACATTAGCTGAGTTTGATATAGCCCTAAGCAAACAAGAACCTAGAGTCGTTATTATGGATGTGATGTTCAACGAAAAAAACAATGACGGCATTGAACATATTAGAAAGATTAATAGTACAAGAACCCACCCTTTAAAAACAATTTTTATCACAGGCAGTAATGATTTAAGTACGCGCTTAGGCGCTGTTCGTGCTAACGGAAAAGCTTATTTTACCAAACCAGTTTTAGTTGAACAGTTAGTTGATGCACTAGACAAGCTAACACATCAACAAAAAACAGATCCTTTTCGCATTGTTATTGTTGATAATTCAGTTGAACAGTCAAGCTTCGCAGCCTTAGTCTTGCAGCAAGCAGGAATGGAAACAAAGGAAGTGAACGGTCCTTTAGAATTATTAACTGTTTTAGCTGAATACCCCGCTGATTTAATTTTAATGGATCTCTATATGCCAGATTGTACAGGCCTTGAGCTCAGTCAAGTCATCAGGCAAATTGATACCTATATAAACATCCCCATTGTATTTTTGTCTCATGAAAAAGACTTAGGTCAAAAGTTAAGTGCTCTAAGTTTAGGTGGCGATGATTTTTTATCCAAACCAGTTAAAGCATGGCACTTAGTGTCTGCTATATCTAACAGAGTTATCCGTGGCAGAACTCTACGTAAATTTGCTGAAACTGACGGATTAACTGGGCTTTTAAATCACAGTAAGGTAACAGATCGATTTGAAATTGAACTTTCTCGAGCGAAAAGAGAAGGAAGTCCACTTTCATTTGCAATGCTTGACCTTGACTGTTTTAAACAAGTCAATGATACCTACGGACACCCAGCAGGTGACCGGGTACTTAAAAGTTTAGCTAATTTACTAAAACAACGGTTACGCAAGTATGACATTGTAGGTCGTTATGGTGGAGAAGAGTTTGTGGTAATTTTACCCAATACCAACCTAGAAACGGCCCGAAATATTATGAATAAATTACGCATAGCTTTTAGCGAAATCAACCATAATCATGAAAATGGAACATTCAATAGTCAATTTAGCTGTGGTATTTCAGCCTTCCCTGACTTCACTAACACAATTTCTATTGGTAACGAAGCCGACAAAGCACTTTATGAAGCAAAGGAAGGAGGTAGAAATAAGGTTGTATGTAGAAAAAACAATCATAAGGAATAATATCTGCCAAGCTAGTTCATTTGCACTTTGATGTAGTCCATATAACACCATATTGATGACAAAATGACATCGAAAAATTACGCGCCATCTGAAATAAAACATAATACTCTGATATTTAACCACTTTATTTTTTGGAATGATTTTTGCTCAAGACTCTTTATAAATTAACATTTAATTTATAAAGTTGAGGACAAATGACTGCTATTGTACTTTTTGATAAGAACGTATCTGAAAATCATTATATAACCGAACAAAAATTACCTGGCGACTTTGCCATGTGGATGTTTATCGCAATGGAACTCAGCGTATTCGCAATTTTTTTCATTGCTTTTGCCGTAACTCAACGGCTACACAGTGACATGTTTACTTTAGGTAGATCAACACTCAGTGCTTCCGTTGGTTTTTTTTGCACGCTCACTTTAATTGTTAGCAGTTATTTTGTTGCCTTATCGGTAGAAGCAATAAGAAAAAATAAAAACTTAGTAGCCAGTCGCCACCTAATTCTAGCGATGCTTGGCGCAACAATTTATTTAACTTTAAAATTATTTGAATATAACCATTTAATTAACCTCGGTTATGACTTATCAACTAATTCATTTTACACGCTGTATTTTTTCATCACAGGTTTTCATTTTATGCATGTATTGTTAGGTATGATTATTTTGGCTTATATGGGAATAAAAGCACGAAAAAACAGCTATTCACCAACAAATTGTAATGGCTTTGAAGCAGGTGCTTCCTATTGGCATATGGTTGATATGGTTTGGATAATTGTATTTTTTCTTGTCTACATCATTCACTAATTTAGGAGGTATCATGCGTCGCTTAATAAACAATATTCATTTCTCTGCTGCTACTTTAATTATATTAACATTTATAAGCACTTTATTAGCTCAATCTACAATACCAGTAAATTTGCTTGCCATATTGGTTACCTTGTCTGTGGTTATAAAAGGTCAACAAATTGTTGATATATTCATGGAGTTAAAAAATGCACCTACTAAATGGCGTTGGTTCCTGTTAAGTTATATTATTTTAATTCCAAGTATATTAGCCATCATCATATACATTTGAATAGTATTTTAAGGATATTCTCTTGAAAAAAAGTTTACTTATATTCGCCCTAGCCTTCATTTTACCAGCCTTGGCAAATCACAAGGTAATCGCTATAGAGCATGAACATCATACTAGCGCCAGTGAGAAAGAATTATCACTAAACAAAGGTGATAAATGGGCGATAGACAAAAGCTTACATATAGGTATGACTAATATTAAAGATGAAATAGCCGAAAACCTAACAAGCATTCATTATGATAAATTTACAAATGAGCAATACGCTACGCTAGCTATCACGTTAGACAAACACCTGAGCTTTCTTTTTGCAAATTGTCAATTACCACCATTGGCAGACGCGCAGTTACATACTTTACTAGCAAAAATTATACGAGGTGTTGACAAAATAAAGCACTCAAACAGTAAAAAACAAGGTGCCGTGTTAATTATTCAGGCATTACAAGAATATCCTCACTATTTTTCTGATCCAAACTGGCAAAGTTTGAAACATTAATTGCGTTTTTCTGGGTCAATAAATACAACCCAATAAGATTCAATTATACTATGACTTCATTCTTCTTTTTTACATTGGAATATTACTGGTGCTTGAGAAAACGTTACTAAAAATTGCTTTAGATTTAAGCCTAAGTTTACCAAAAAAAGCCCATTATCAGCGGTTAATGCAAGCTGTGAATGAAGTAATGCACTGTGACGCTGTTGCTCTGCTAGAGCTACAAGGTGATGAACTTGTTCCTGTTGCCGTTGACGGTTTATCCCCCGAAGTTTTAGACATGCGTTTTTCACCCGATGAGCATCCAAGATTAAAAGCTATATTATCATCCCATAAGCCCATTCGCTTTGACGCTGACTCAAGCTACCCTGACCCATATGATGGCTTGCTATCAATGGATCCTAAGCGCGTACTTGACGTTCACGATTGCATGGGTTGTTGTTTATATGTTGAAGAAACACTTGTTGGCGTACTCACGCTCGATGCCCTGCAAGTTGGCGCGTTTAGTGATGTTGATGATATTAGTGTTGCCACATTAGCTGCACTTGCTGCCGCTACAATTCGTAATGCCAATTGCATTGCAGGTCTAGAAAAAAGTAATGAGAAATCATTATGTTTAACACATGAATTAGTCAAAGACGCACACAAAGCCAAAGGGGATGGTTTTGTCGGTGAAAGCCCTAAAATGTTAGAGTTAAAAAATGAAATTCAAGTAGTGGCAAGTTCAGATCTATCCATATTAATTACTGGCGAAACTGGGGTTGGTAAAGAAGTGGTAGCGCGTACAGTGCATGCTCAATCTCGCCGAAGTGAAGAAGCCATTGTGCAAATAAACTGTGCTGCCTTATCTGAAAGTATTGCCGAAAGTGAGTTGTTCGGTCATGTAAAAGGCGCTTTTACTGGTGCTAATAAAGATCGTATGGGTAAATTTGAACTAGCAAATAATGGCACTTTATTTTTAGATGAGATAGGTGAATTATCATTAAATACCCAAGCAAAATTACTAAGAGCACTGCAAGAAGGCGAAATTCAACGGGTTGGAGCTGATAAAAATATTTATGTTGATGTAAGAATTATTGCGGCAACTAATCGAGATTTATCAGAGGAAGTCGCCCAAGGTAGGTTCAGAGAAGATCTATACCACAGGTTAAGTGTCTTTCCACTTAATGTGCCTCCCTTACGAGGAAGAATTGATGATATTCCGCAGCTAAGCAATTTTATATTAAATAATTTAAAAGGAAAAATTGGTACTAATAATGTTAGGATTAGTAAATCTGCAATGCATCAACTGTTGCAGTATGACTGGCCTGGTAATGTAAGAGAATTACAACATGTACTGATGCGCGCTGCTTTACGAGCCGTCGCTAGCGCAGAAGGTAAAGTCGGAATAATTGAACCCAAACACCTAGGGTTGGACTTTGTTATCGATAGCCCTAGCGATAATGCCAGTATTACGCCAGTAATTTCAACAGACAACAGATCATTTAACGATATCGTTGCAGATTTTCAACGACAATTAATTACGCAAGCGATGGAAGAAAACGATCATGTTTGGGCAAAAGCGGCACGCCAACTTCAGCTAGACCGAGGTAATTTATATCGTCAGGCCAAACGATTAGGGTTAACCTAATTAAATTTACGCTTTAATAGATATGAACACTAAGCCAAAAACTACTTTTATAGTGCTTGGCTTGTAATCCAAAACTGATTAAGCTGCTGTTTATTGATAACGAGATCAGCCAATGTATAATTATCCATCGTTTTTAAAAAGGCTCCCATGGCTTTCGCTAATGCTTTTTTCAATTCACATACTCCCACTAGCTGACAGGAAGATGTTACACAGTCAACACCATCTAAATGGTTTTCTAAGTGCCTTATTACCTCACCAATGTTAATTTTCTCTTGGGGCAAAGCTAAACAAATTCCGCCATTTCGCCCTCTTGTTGTTGTTATATAACCATACTTACTTAGTTGTCCCACTATTTTTACCGTATGATTTTTTGAAATATTATATACTTGAGATATTTCAGACACACTACTAAGTTGTCCAACGGGTAAACTAGAAAGATACATGAGTGTTCGCAACCCAATATCAGTAAAAGCAGTAAGCCTCATCGTTTATTATCCTTATTGAGTTTTAAATGTTGCAAGTTGTTCAACAATATTATCAGAAACTTCATTTAAACGCTTACCTTGCATTTCTAAATCATTACAATCATTAGCATTTGAATTAGAAAGTTTTTTTAACACCTGTATTTCTTGAGAAACCTCAACAACCAGTTGGTGAATGTAACTTATATCAACATTATCATTAGCCTGATCTTTACTTTCTCCTTGCCCAATTAAATTTAAAATGCTGTCAATATTTTCACAAGCACTATCTATTTCTTTTTGGCTTGTACTTGAATGTAAAGAAAGATTACTTAGGTTTTTTGATTGTAATTCCATTTGTTCTCCTGCCTGACGCACAGCAGTAGAAATACCAGCAATAATTTGGTTAATTTGCTCTAAGCTATTTTGAGTTGACATAGCCAATTGTCTAACCTCATCAGCCACTACAGCAAACCCTCTGCCATGTTCCCCTGCCCGAGCTGCTTCAATAGCAGCATTTAACGCCAAAAGGTTTGTTTGGTCAGCAAGCGTATTAATAACCGACACCACGCCACCAATAGAGCTAACTTGCTCTGACAGTAATTCAAATTTATGACCAAGATTTTCACTGCTGTCTACGTAAGTTTCAATAATATTGGCCATACCACTCATAGCGTCATTAGACTGTTGCAAACCTTGTCTGGTTTTACATACCTGTTCTTGAGTTTCTTCTGCTTTAGTCTGTAAAGCGAAAGACTTCTCATCCAATATTTGAAATTGCAAAGCAATATTGTCTACACGCTGGTCTTGAACTTGAATACGCTCAGCTATATTGTTGGTTTTAAATGTCAATGCATTAGCAATTTCATCTGAGGTATTTGCTTGAGTTTGAATGTCTGTTAACGCATTTTTCACATTGAGCCTGAATGAATTTATAACATCTAATATTTTACTCATTTCACTGTTGTAATTACTATTCACTTTACATTCTTGTGACAAATCTTTGGTTTCAAATATGCGTAAATATGTCGTTATTTCATTTAATGAATCTACTCCCCAAAATTTTTCATCTAAATCATGAATAATCAACAAAACAACAATAGTGTATTGTATTAATTGTGAATAAAACTGTTCGGTAAATAATAACGCATTAATAAACAGTAAAATGGCACTTAGCCAATGAATTGATCGCATTCTTAAAAAAAGTGAACGCATAATAATCTCCAGTTAAATAAAGGTTGTAGAAGGAAGTGCTGATAATTTTTGGGGCAAGGCATACAAAAACCCTTGTATTAAATCAACCCCAGACCAGCGAACAAAATCAGATTGAATTGTGCTTTCAATCCCTTCTGCAACAATGATGCACCCTGTAGATGAGCACAAGTTAACTATTTCACGATAAAAACTAGTTGCCCAAATATCAGTTGGAACACGTTCAATCAGTTTGATATCTAATTTAATAATATCAAACGGTGTTTGGCTTAAACGTGATAAGTTTGAATAGCCTGAACCGAAATCATCCATCGCAATCATAAATTGCATTTTTTTTAGGTGACGAACTCGCTCTAATACAATATCGCTTTTAATATCATTTTCACAAATCTCTAACACTAAAGCATGTCTTTGTTCTGGACGTAAAGGTTCTAATGCATTGTTACATAGTTGCTTAAATAAATTTTCATCTTCAATTAATGATCCTGCTATATTTATCCAACTTGTACTTTGCCCTACATTAGTTATGTTGAATTGGGTAATGTCTTGAATTTGTTGACATGTCATATTCAATAATAAGGTTGGGTTTTCAAATAAAAAAGGAACAAGATCAACCATAGGAATAGGCGTGTTATCATGCGATAAAAAACCTCGACAAAGCACCTCTTTACCATACACAGTATCCAGTGACGCTGTAATTAGGTTTTGAGTATACCAAGTCAAATAAGCCTTATTGCCAAAATAATTAAATTTCATCTTCATGCCCTTTTTCTGTCATTTGAGAATAAATAAAATCCTCATCATTTAATCTGTTTTTTATTTCATCAAGAAAATAAATAATCCGTTCACTTTGACTATCTGTAACTAAGCAATTACCAAAAGATAGTTTCAATGAATGAACATAGTCAGTTGTTGCTCGACAAATTTGAAATAATGCATCAAATCCCTCATTTAAATAATTTTTTTGCTGTGATAACGCCTTACTTTCCGTCAACATTGGCACTAAAAATTGAGCCTCTAATTCAAGGTGCGTGAGTACCGCTTTGGTTAATTTCTTTAACTTGACGTCAAGTTGAATCAAATTACAGCTATTGGTGTTTAAAAGTGAATTAACAACACCTATTTCAAAATCTAACTCAATATGCTGCGCCATGAGCGTTTTTGCCCATGGTGAAAAAGGCCAGTTACTCAACTCTGATTTACTAGCACAAAGTGCCATGGTTGACTTACTCATTTTATATAGAAAAGGAATAGCATTTGTCACGGTAGTAAATCCTCAATAACTTAAGTTGCATTTGAAATACATATTATATAATGTGCATTTCAAATGCAACTTTATTTAACAAAAAATATAATGCTAATTGAGTTATTCTGTAATCATGCAAATTTTCCATTTTATTTAAGGTTGGTTTGATATACTAAAGCCCTTTCAGGTATGGCTTATCGCCTGATATAACAACATTTATACTATGTTATTGATTTTGACAAGAGAGCAACCTTTTTCTACAATCATGAGCCAACCTAAAGACCTTTTTAATTCCTACTTAATCCAGCATTTTGTGGTGGCTTGGGTATAATAGTATTTTGAATATAAAGGAGTTCACATGAGCGATCACATGCCAGACGATCTTTCTATCCAAGGTAAAGATTTACGCGCTTTCACTGATACATTACGCGTTAAACATCCCGTTATTAAAAACATGCTAGGTGAATGGGTATTGCTCAAACATGCTGATGTGGTAACGGCAGCACTTGATCATGAGCGATTTTCGAGCAAAGTTTCTCAACATCTCCATATACCTAATGGGTTAGACGGAGAAGAGCACAGTGACTATCGAAAAATTATTGAACGATATTTAACTCCAAAAGCACTGACACCGTATATTCCCGTTTTTGAGCAAACCGCTACCCAGCTCATGAATGAATTACCCCTAGATATTACCTTAGATGCAGTAAATGACATCGGCGCTGTCTTTGCGGTACGTGCTCAATGTAAATGGTTAGGCTGGCCAGCAAAGCTAGAACCTAAATTATTAGCATGGATGGAAAAAAACCATGCAGCTACCCGCTCTGGTGATCGGTCAAAGATGGCTGATGTGGCAGAACAATTTGATGATATTATTCATTCAGTTATTGCTCCACGTCGTGCCGTTGGTAATAACAACTTTGATGATGTTACCAGCCGACTTTGCCAAGACACTATTTACGGTAGATTATTAACAGAAGAAGAAATTACCTCAATTTTACGTAATTGGACTGGCGGTGATTTGGGCTCTATTGCGTTGTGTGTTGGTGTTATTGTGGCTTATGTTGCGCAAAATCCTGAGTCAATAGACTACCTTCGTACAGCAACTGCAACAAAAATTGATGCCTTTATTAATGAAGTATTACGTTTAGACGATCCCTTCGTATCAAACAAGCGCATTACCACCTGCCCAGTAAAAATTGGTGGTCAAAACATTCCAGAAGGCGCACGAGTTAAACTCAACTGGACGTCAGCTAATCGTGACGAAGCCGTTTTTGATAACTCCACCTTTGAACCACAAAAAAATGCGGATGCAAATCTTATTTATGGCATAGGAAAACATGTTTGTCCTGGTCGATTACTGGCAACATGGGAACTAAGAATAGCATTACAAGCACTGCTTGCCTCGGTAAATACAATTACCTTAGCGCCAAACCAACCATTAGAGCGTGAAGTTGCGCCTGTTGGCGGTTATAACAAGGTACCCATTATACTTAGCTAAACTTATTGAGGCTAGATCAGCGCTAAATTAACGCTAAATACCGAGAAATGATACCTGTGAATATGCCACGATTCCACCTACTAGGGTTGTCATGGCATAAAAATAACCTTTTATAATTTTTCTAAAAAGCGGCGCAGCATGCTTAAGCCCCATAAATTCCTCAATTATCCAATGCCCTTTCATCATCACTATCGCACAAACAAAAACCGTTGCGATAACCGCAGTATTTTTGGTTTCTGCAATAATAGCACTGATTAATGTTAATCCTACAAGACGCAGCCAAATATTAAATGTTGTTTCGGTTAAATAGCGTTTTATTCGCTCATACTGATTAGTTTGCAATGTCTTTACCTCAATACATATAACAATGGAAAAATAAGAATCCAAACAAGATCAATCATATGCCAATAGCTTGCAGCACTTTCTAAGCCTTCATAATTAGATTTATTGTAATAGCCTAACGCGGTCAGTATGGTGACAAAAATGATAGTGCACGTGCCAATTAATACATGGAGCAAATGATTAAAGGTAATGTAATAATAACTGGCAAAATAATAGTTAGTGCGAGGACCAATGCCAGCCTGCTCATTTAAATGATACTCCCACGTTTTAATACCGCAATAGGTAAGGCCAGCAGAAATAGTCAGCAATAACCAAAACACCGTTCGCTTTTTATCATCACGTTTTATAGATTGCATAGCGCGGGCAACAAAAAAACTACTACTGAGTAAAACCAGCGTATTTAATAAACCTGTGAATATCGGTATGTGCGTAGGGCCTTGATAAAACTCTACGGGGTAGTAGAGTTTTGCCAGCAAAAAGGCGATAAAAAAGAAGCCAAATTCAGTTAATTCTGCATAAATAAAAATCCATGCGGCTACCGAGCCAGGCACTTTTATTCTATTAACAGTAAGCACTAATCACCTTTTTTAATGCACTAATAGTTTCAGGCTCATCACTCAAAGGTTCAACAATACAATACTGGTACGCTTTATTAATAGGGCAGCCCGACTTGATCATTTTTGCGGCGTAAATTAACAAGCGTGTTGACGCTGCCGCTTTAATGTCTATATCACTGAGCCTGCGCAGATCGGTTGCCAAAGCAACTAATTGCTGGGCATTTTGATAAGAAACACCTGTTTCAGTAATAATAATATCGATTTCTTTCTCAACACTCGGATAATCAAAGCTCAGACTAATAAAGCGTTGCCGAGTACTCGGTTTTAAGCCTTTTAATAAACTTTGATAAGACGGATTGTAAGAAATAATCAGCATAAAATCTTTATGCGCTTTAATGACTTCACCCGTTCGCTCAATGTAAAGTTCGCGTCGGTGATCAGTCAATGAATGCAATAATACTGTGGTGTCTTTTCTTGCTTCAATTATTTCATCTAAATAACAAATGCCGCCTTCTCGCACGGCTTTTGTCATAGGTCCATCTTGCCAATAGGTGCCGTTGCTATCAATTAAATGGCGGCCTATTAGATCAGCAGCACTGAGATCATCATGGCACGAAATAGTATAAAGCGGCTGCTCAATTTGTTGTGCCATATGCTCAACAAAACGGGTTTTTCCACAGCCAGTCGGTCCTTTTAGCAACAAAGCAAGATAATTGCTACGTGCAAAATGAAACATATCAATTTCGTCGTCTTGTGCTTGATAAAATGCTGTGTTTAACACAGGGGCTTTTTCTAGCGTCTGAGTCAATGAACTAGCTTGCATTGTTTTCTCCTAATATGGCGTTAAGATCATGAGATTGATAAATACAATTAAGCTGCATAACACAATCTAACAAGGCTTCACTGTTCTGTGGATGTTGTAATGAATACGACAAGATAAGGTGTCTATTTTTATCTAAACTGAGTTTAGACAGTGTGTATTCAAAGCAATGAATCACTCTATCGGCTGTTCTCCTAGCTATTCTATTTAATAAAGAAGTGTTATCTTTTGGCTGATGATATAAATTTATTTGCATAATAATCTCCTTAGGAGCTCGGTTATTTACACGCTTAGCTGTGTGCTAGTTTTAACTAGCCAAGGGTTAAGTTGGCATAAATTTTAGGTAATATTTTGGCAAGCTGACTCGCATCTTGGACAATGGCAAAACCATGTTGGCCAAATAAGTAAGGCAAATAGTCGTTGCCTTTTTTGTCTATGGTCACGCAAAAAGGGGTTAAGCCTAATTTTTTTGCTTCGAGTATTGCTTGGCGCGTATCTTCAATACCGTAGCGACCTTCATACTGGTCAAGATCGTTAGGTTTACCATCTGACAGTAATAATAAAATTTTATCTTTAGATGTTTGTTCACTTAAAATTTGACTAGCTTGTCGAATAGCAGCGCCCATGCGTGTATAAAAACCCGGTTCAATACGAGCAATTCGCCCTCTGACATACTGGTCGTATGGCATGGTAAAGTTTTTAATAATATGAAAGCGCACATGATTATTACGAATAGACGAAAAACCATAGATAGCAAACGGGTCTGCTAATGAATGTAAGGCTTCTGAAAAAATTAACAGTGCCTCTTGAATACTATCAATAACTTTTTGCTCGTTATTAACATAACACTCTGTTGATAGCGATAAATCCGCCAGCAATAAGCAACTAACATCTCTATATTTGTGTTGATTATCAATGTAAAAATGTTGTTGATTACTGTCTTTAACAGGTTTGGTGTAATGATCTATCCAAGCATCTAAGTCTATTTCGTTGCCCATTAACTGGCCTTTTTTCGGACGATTAGAGATAGCCAACATAGATAATAATTGCTGCACTTGTCGCGCTAATGTTTGTTGGCTAGCGCTGAGCTCAACGGGCGCTATTTCATCAGCTATCATCACTTGTAAGTTACAAACATTAGCGATTAATTGGTTCTTTTTATAATGCCATTCAGGTAGGGGAATACCTTTACCTAAGCATAAATCATCATTTTCTTCAGCGGGTAAGTCTAAATTGAAGCGAATACCTGCAGCACCCGCTTTTCGCTGTCTTGATAGATTGATGACGTCCATGTCTTTGGCTATTTGATCTACATCGTCTTCTTGGTTTTCAGATTGGCTACGATCTAAATCTATTTGTTCTGTCCAGGTTGATAATGCTTCCGCTTGGAACATTAGTAACCCGTCTGTCGCTTTTTCTTCATCAACATATTGCGCTTTTTTACGTTGTTTTAATTCTTTAATTTCTTTTTTAGATGCCGATTCTTTACGGTTTTCATCATTAGGATCATATGACGCTGGCTTATTTATATCTTCTACGAGTGCAGGATATATCCAAAGCATATTGGGGTAGGGTTGTGACACCGTTGTAGCCAGTGAAGAAATATACTTTTCACCCTTTAAAGCCAACTGAATATTTTGTTCATTTACACGATTAACGGGGTCTAACGTGTCGCAATTGGGTCGTGTTAACAAGTAAGCGTTTACTAATTGATAATATTGTTTTTTTAACCCGGGATACTTTGCTAATATTTGAGCGGTAGATTGTTGATTATCACCTAACCAATGTGTCATTTTTGGCATAAATGCCGCTAAGGCAACCAGCCAAAAGTACAAAAATTCATTCAGTGATGACTCAGGAAAAAGTGCAATGTGTGGTGGCAGCCGAAGAGTCGATTCATTTTGCCAAGCAAGATAAAAACGCTGATGACTGCCAGCAATTTTTTGCATGGTTGACCGTTTTGTTTTGACACGACGAGGCTCACAGGGTTCAAATGTTTTACTACTATCGCCCCCCAAAGATCGATAAAAAATCTGTAACTGTGATTGAATATCGTCTAATTTAATGACACTATCAGGAAAGTCGGTCGACACTTGGCGTGTTAACCATTTATCCCAAAGCTTTCCAACAACTTCTTCCATTTTAACCTCGATAGTCGTTTTAGTATTAGTGCAAGCAGCATCAATTAAGTCCATTTAATTAATGCTCTGATTAGGGTTAGGTGTAAGTAATGAAACTCACCTAACTCGCGTTAACTTGTTCGCTTTGTGGTTCATGTTCACCCACAAAGAAACTAACAAAGTAAGCAACAAGACCTACAGCAAACGTTACGCCAAAGGCAAGCCTTGCCCAATAAAAAGACACAAGTTCATCTTGGCTCGACATAAAACTTAAGGCATCTCCTGATTCTGGTAAGCGTTGTAGCGCTACTTGCCATGCACCAGCGGCAGTAAGTGCGAGTGTAATACCGCACATGGAAATACACATTAACCAAAAACCAATGTATTCAACTTTTTGTGCTTTTTTGCAGTTACCCTTTGGACGTCCTCGCATAATGGGCATGGCGTAAGAAATTACGCACATAACCACCATGGCGTAGGCTCCAAAAAAGGCTAAATGACCATGAGCAGCAGTAAGTTGTGTGCCGTGAGTGTAGTAATTTACGGGTGCAAGGGTGTGTAAAAATCCCCATACACCAGCGCCTAAAAAGGCCATAACCGCAGTACCTTTTGCCCAAGTAATGGCAATTTTATTGGTATGTTCGATACGACGTTCATTTACCATTTTAAAGGCAAATAATACCATCATGAAAAAGGGCACAGGCTCTAAGGCTGAAAAGACAGACCCCATCCATAACCAATATTCCGGTGCGCCAATCCAGAAAAAGTGATGACCCATACCAATCAAACCAGAAATAAGTGCCATCGCAATAATGACATATAACCATTTTTCAATATGCTCACGGTCAACCCCAGTTACCTTGATCAAAACATAAGCAAGTAAAGCACCCATGATTAATTCCCAAACACCCTCAACCCATAGGTGAACAACAAACCACCAGAAGAATTTATCAAGTGCCAAATTAATGGGGTTATAAAATGAGAATAAGAAAAACACCGCTAAGCCAATTAAGCCAGTGATTAACACCATATTAATAACGGTTTTCCGGCCTTTAAGAATGGTCATGCCGATATTGAAAACAAAAGACAAGCAAACAATCACTATCCCTATTTTTGCAATGGTAGGTTGCTCTAGAAACTCACGCCCCATAGTGGGTAAGAGTTCATTGTGAGTTAATTTGGCCAATTCAGCATAAGGCACAAATAAATAACCAGCGATAACCGCAACACCAGCCGCAGCAAATACCCAAAAGGTAATTTTGGCTAATTTAGGACTAAATAAGTCAATGTTCGCTTCTTCGGGCACTAGGTAGTAACTTGCCCCCATAAATCCAAACAGCAGCCAAACTATTAGCAAGTTAGTGTGTACCATGCGAGCAACGTTAAATGGAATATAAGGAAAACCAACATCGCCGTTAATGTATTGCATGCCCATTAGTAGACCAAAAACAATTTGACCCGCAAAAAGTAGTAAAGCAAAAATAAAGTAGGGTTTTGCAACCTGTTGTGAAGTAAATTTCATTTTTTAATCTTATCCTTCAATGTTTGGTGGCCAGTTATTATCATCAATGCGTGATGCCCAAATGAGAAACTCTGCCAAGGCATCAGTTTCCTCTTTGGTTAAATTGAATTGCGGCATTTTACGTCGCTTAGGAATATCCATTGGTTGTGTATTAATCCAACCATTAAGATAAGCTTTAAACGCTTCTTCATTACCCCCACCTCGACGGTCAAAAACATTGGCAAGTTCGGGGGCATAATAAGCACCTTCACCCATTAAACTATGACAACCGATGCAATTATTATTTTCCCAAAGCTCTTTACCCTGTATTACAGCGGCGGTGATATTCTCTCGGTGATCTCGTTTAGGCAGCTGCCGAACGGTATCTAGCGTTAAGCCAAAGAGTAAAAGTACAAAGAAAAAGCTGCCGCCATAGTAAATATTTCTGGCCATGCTTTTAGTAAATTTTTCTGCCATTGATAGCTCCTAATAAAATGTAATAACAACAACGATAGGGCAATCAATGTGCCAACTTGTAACTTACTGTTTTAAAATGAATTTATTTTATATTGTTTTTTCCTTAATTTGATTTGATGTATAAAAGACAACAATATGATGTCTTTTTAAAAGTGTTTTTCTCAAACTATTATTTTATTCAAATGGTTTTTTATTAGTGGGTAATAATAAAAAACATCACCGTGTTAAATTAACAACATCAAAAGTAAATTTTTTATCATAAAAATTAAAAACCCTTATTAATCAATAGCTTTTTATGTTGGCGTTATATTTGCTATTAGATAGGTTTTAAGACAATAAGTGATACTTTATGAGTACAATAATAAATTTTGATGCTGACATGATTCGAAAATATGATCGACATGGTCCTAGATACACCTCTTACCCAACCGCAGTACAGTTCAATAGTGAGGTTAACAGCGACATATATATTGAGGAATTAACAAAAAGTAACCAAAGTAACAAATCACTTTCTTTGTATTTTCATATCCCTTTTTGTAATTCACTATGTTTTTATTGCGCATGTGCAAAAATTATTACCAAAAAACCTGAGCGTTCGATCCCTTATTTAGAAAGAATTTACAAAGAGTTGCGTCACCAAGCCGCATTGATAAGCCCTGAACGCGTTGTGGAACAATTGCATTTTGGTGGTGGTACACCAACATTCCTTAGTGACGAGCAATTTGAGGAAATTTTCGACCACATAAGAGAAAACTTTAATTTAGCGCCTGTTGAAGAGCGAGAATTCTCAATTGAAATTGACCCAAGAGCCGTCAGAGCCAGTACTATTCCTGTATTACGTAATCTTGGGTTTAATCGCATTAGTTTAGGTGTACAAGATTTTGATCCCAAAGTACAAAAAGCCGTTAACCGTATTCAGTCGGTAGAGCAAACGTTTGATGTTATAGACTCAGCGAGAGCCGTTGGCTATAAGTCAGTCAGTATTGACCTTATTTATGGATTGCCATGTCAAACAGTAGATAGCTTTAAAACAACGTTAGATTTGGTAATGCAAAAACGTCCTGATCGGTTATCAATCTATAGTTACGCACATATGCCACATAAAGTTAAATCTCAACGCACCCTGAATGCTGCAGACTTACCCGATGCCGCTACCAAGCTAGCCATTTTTGAAATGACCGTTAATTACTTACAAAATGCGGGTTATGTTTATATAGGCATGGATCATTTTGCTTTGCCTGATGATGAATTGACATACGCTAAACAAAACGGCACCTTACAACGAAATTTTCAAGGCTACTCCACCCACGCAGATAGTGATCTTCTTGGCTTTGGCATGACCTCAATTGGTCAAATAAATGATTGTTTTATTCAAAATCAAGCAACAGAAGACGCTTACTTTGCCGATATTGATACTGGTGGTTTGGCAGTAACCAGAGGTTATCGCTTAAATAAAGATGACTGTATTCGTCGCGATATTATTCAGTCATTAATGTGCCAAAATAGGGTATCAATCAATACAATAAGTAATAGGTATCATATTAATTTTTTTGAATATTTTTCAGACGAGATTACTGAACTGTTTCCGATGGTGGAAGATAAACTGCTTACCTTTAACGAAAAAGAAATTTCTATAACACAAGCAGGTCAATTGCTACTACGTAATATTGCTATGGTGTTTGATGCTTACATTGAACCTGTGAATGATAAAACACTCAATAATAACGTGATATTTTCTAGAACTATATAATAATGACATGACAAATAACATGCTAAGCCAAGTAGTTGATGTTAAAACGACATCGAACGTGACTAATATACACACTATTATTGGTTAGTTTATTTTTATAATACTTTATCTATATGATCTTATTATCTTTTTAATTATGGCATAGCTTCTGCAATCTTTATTTCATCAGTGTTTTTTAGCAGTTATCTATAATACAAATAGTCGGTGTACGCTAATAAAATAATAGCAAGGAGTTATTTATGAAAACTTTAACAACAGACGTGGTAATTGTCGGTGCTGGCCCTGTGGGTTTATTTCAAGTATTTGAATTAGGGTTACAAGGATTAACCGCCATTGTTATTGATAGCTTGGCAGAAGTTGGCGGTCAATGTAGTGAATTATATCCTGATAAACCCATCTATGATATTCCTGCATTACCTAATGCGAAGGCAAGTGATGTTATTGATAATCTTTGGCAACAGGCAGCAACCTTTGACCCTACTTTTCTATTGGGTGAGCGAGTTGAGCATATAGAAAAAATTTCTGAGAGTAGTTTTAATGTGATAACCCACAAAAATACTAAGGTTGTGTGCCGTGCTGTCATTATTGCTGCAGGCAATGGCGCTTTTTCACCCGTAAAATTAAAAGTACCACTCATTGACAAATTTGAAGATAAACAGCTGTTTTACCGAATCAGTAACCTAGAACATTTCAAAGATAAAGACGTTGTGGTGTTAGGTGGTGGTGATGCCGCATTAGATTGGAGTTTAACCTTACAAAAAACAGCTAAGAGCGTATTGCTTATTCATCGCACAACAAACTTTAAAGCTTCAACAGCCAGTGTAAATCAAATGTATGCCTTATGTGATCAGCTAAAAATGCAGTTTTTATGTGGGCAAGTGAGCGATTTTCAACAACATGACGACAAGCTTATTGGATTAACTATTACATCGAAAGATGGCATAAATCGTCGGGTAGAACTTGATGAATTAGTGGTTTGTTTTGGTATGTCGCCCAAACTTGGACCAATAGATAACTGGCATCTTGATATGCATCAGCATCAAATTAAGGTAGACACACAATCGTTTCAAACATCGGTAGCAGGTATTTATGCGGTGGGTGACATTAATTATTACCCGGGTAAAAGAAAACTTATCTTAAGTGGTTTTCATGAAGCAGCACTAGCAGCATTTTCTATTGCTGAAACGGTTTTAGAAAAAGAACGAATTCCCACGTTATACACAACAACGAGTACCATAGTGCATAAACGAATGGGGGTTAATCACTCCTTAGAAAGCATGTTGGATTAATAATTAATATGGCTATGTTGATAACTCAGGATCCATGGATAAAAATTAAATACTTCATGTAGGTTGGACTTCAGTCCGACAAAGGGGCTTAGAAAGCATGTTGGACTGACAATGACATTATTAGTGATAAAAAATCATTGATAAAACAATCTCAAGCAATTGTAGAAAGTATCAGACGAGGAAAAGAAAAATGTTACAACCCGAAATTTTAGAAAAAGAACAAGCGATACCGCCCGTATTGCGCTTAGCGTTTAGACCCTTTTTTCTTTTACCTGCTCTATTCTCTATTTTAGCTTTGCTCGCTTGGGTTTGTGTATTACAAGGCAAACTAAATTGGGGCAGTTTATTACCTGCTAACATTTGGCACGGTCATGAAATGATATTTGGTTTTGCAGCTTCAGTAGCTGTGGGCTTTCTTTTGAGTGCGGCACAAACGTGGACAGGAATTAGAAGCATTAATAGCTGGAAATTAGCAGTAATAATTTTGTTTTGGTTAATTGCTCGTATTACTTTGTTATCAAGCTCAACCCCAATATTGATTATAGGCACTATCAGTGAAGCCTTATGGTGGGTTGGCTCTATTAGCTACCTTGCTTATATGGTGGTTAAATCAAATAATCGACGAAATTTAATTTTTATACCACTATTAAGTTTGATAATGGGCTTAGACATAGCAACCTTAGTATTTGCCTTTGTCGGAAATTATAGCTTATCTACTCACTTAGCTTATACCGCTGTGTTTATGATCACCTGCGTTGTAACTATCGTTGGGGGTAGAGTCATTCCATTTTTTACCTCACGCGCACTTAATCTACCAACCATTAAAGGAAATATTTTTTTAGAGCGCACAATTGCCCTAGCGATGATCACAACTCTCATCACTTTTTTCAGCAGTTACTTTATTGATACATCCACTATGTTAATACTGTTATTTACTAGTACAGGATGTTTACAGTTATTACGCATGGCTAATTGGCAAACAGTTAAAACGTTTAAAACACCTTTGTTATGGGCGTTACATTTATCTTATATCAATATGGGGTTAGGCTTTATTTCAATTGGGTTGAGCTATATAACCACAGGTATAGGTTTTTCATCAGCCGTTCATATTATTACGGTTGGCACCATAGGTACCATGATCATCGCGATGATGTCGCGCGTATCATTAGGACACACAGGTAGAGCACTGCAAATAAATATGTGGATCAGCTGCTCCTTTATATTACTACTCAGTGCAACATTATTTCGTGTACTACTACCAACATTAGGCTTATTCAGTATGGGTTATTTACTTGCTGCACTTTGCTGGGGACTTGGCTTTGCTATTTATCTACTTTATTACAGTCCTATGTTATTAACCGCCAGACCAGATGGTCGAAGTGGATAGTAGTTATAGAGCCATTACGACCCTATATCCGACAGCCGAATCACTGATTCAACTATTACATTTAAACACAGATTAATTACTATTAACCCCAAACCCTAAAAACCGAAAGGAAAACATTATGTTTAATATATTTAAAAAAAGTACAGAGCAAACTTCAAACGAAGAAGCATCATCAAAACCTGATCAATTTAAGAGGGCAGTTGATGCTAACACCCCAATACCTGAAAAGAAAAAAGTTCATGGAGAAGATGGCGTATGCTGCGGCAGTTGTGGCGGCGAGTAAGGTAATAAACACCTATTATTTGGCAACTTTATCATTGGGTTTGATCATTAGCGGAAAACTTACTTTCACTTCAAACCCTTCCTTTCTGCCTGATGCAGGCGAATTGAAGGTCATGCTTGCCCCTATGCCAGTAGCAATAGCATCGGCTATTGCCAAGCCAAGCCCTGAGCCTTGAACCGAGGTATTAGCTCTAACAAAACGACGTCGTAACTGTTTAAGGGGTTCTTCAGGAACAACTTCAGCTGCGTTAACGATACTCAACTCGCCTTGTTCTGAAAAACCTACCACAACAGGTTGATTTTTTCTGCCGTGTTTAATGGCATTATCCAGTAGGTTTTGCACTAAAATAGCAAAAGCATCGGGGTCAATAGTCGACATAAATACGCCACTTTTTGGTAGCGTCATGTCAATAACCAAGCCAGAAGTAGCGTTGCAAGTAACAGAAGATCGTTTCCTATCATCAACAATCAATTTAAGCAGGCTAATCAAGTCATGCTGTTCGGTAGATAAAAGCCCCCCGCCTTCTGCTTTAGCCAACTGCATTAATTTTTCTGACAAATCTGATAATTTTCGTAAGGAAGATTCAACGTTAATCGCTCGCTCTCTCGCTTTTCCTGTTGGAACTTCTTGTTGTAACCGTTGAATTTGCGCAAGCGCTATCGCGATTGGTGTACGTAATTCATGAGCACTGTTAGCGGTAAACGAACGCTCTGCTTCCAACGCTCGTCGTAAACGCTCTAACAGGTTATTAACGGACTCTGCGGTAGCAAGAATTTCAGTTGGCAAACCATTCACGTTAACGGGTGAGAGATCACCACTACCGCGAGATTCGATGGCTTTACGGTAGGCAATAATATAGCGCAAGCTGTAACGCACCAATATCCAAGTACCCAGCAAACAAAGCGGTACTAGCAATAGTAACGGCCATAAAAAAGAGAGTGCTAACTCGATTATCGCTTCTTTTCTATCAATTAGTAGTTCAGCAACCTCAATGTGTAGACTATTTTGTACCGCCCAAGCACCATAGAATCGATGGGTTGTCGAGGAGCTAAAACCTTCGAGTAAGGTTTGATTAAAATCAGTCGGCTCTGCGTTATGAGATTGTAGTAATATCTTTCCAAGACTATCTCGTACCAGATAAACCAGTTGTTCATCATGCGCGGCAAAAGACATAATGTTTTGTGGCTGGGTTATATCTTCTCTATTAAGAATTTCAACAACGGCTAGCGGCATAATACGTTGTGCAGTTTCGGCTAACGCACTATCAAATAAGTCATTCAGTTTGATTTGTGAAACAAACACAGCCACTAATAGCGCCAGCATCCACAAAAAAGTCATCCCCAAAGTTAAACTGATGCTGAGTTTTTTTTGCAAGCTTGTTGACGCTCTGCTTTTCTGTACTTTCCCTTTTAGTACTCTTCCTTTTAATAGCTTCATAGTGATTTCATTCGATATCCTTGCCCGCGCACGGTTTCTAACTGATCGCTACCCAGTTTCTTGCGCAAGCGGCTAACATAAACTTCAATCGTATTACTTTCAATTTCAGAGCCAAAAGCATAAAGGTGATCTTCTAATTGTGCTTTAGAAAGCAAGGTGCCAGGTCTTTGAATAAACGCTTCAAGCAAGGCCCATTCCCGCGCCGTTAAATTGATTGTTGCACCATCGCGATAAACCAAGTGTTTGGTTAGATCAATGCCTAATGCGCCTATGTTAACGATTGGATTGGGGTTGCCAGCATAACGTCTGGAAACGGCGGCGATACGAGCAGAAAGCTCTGATAGATCGAAGGGTTTAACAAGGTAGTCGTCAGCCCCTGCATTCAAACCTTTTATGCGGTCAGAAATTTGATCTCTTGCGGTTAAAATAATCACAGGAGTTGTTTTACCTGAATGCCGTATTTTGGTTAACAAATCAAGTCCATTACCGTCTGGCAGCATTAAATCAAGCAATATTAAATCATAATCAACTGAACGTAGACTCACATCGGCATGAGCAATGGTTAACACCCAATCAACGGCATGACCTTCATCCGTTATTTGCTCTCGTATAACCTCGCCTAAGCCCTCGGTATCTTCTACTAATAATATTCGCATTTTTTACCTCTACACTTATATCACCAACAACGCCAATGATACCGCAAATACCTGACAATAAGCTGAAAAAAATCCCTGTTTAGATACTATTTTCAAGCAAAGGTAATATCCTCTGTGTAGGGCGTAATTTATTGCGCTGTGTCAGAATAAATTCTAACCGACCTTGTGATATTTCAACTCCTTTTTTTTCCTTTTAAGGTTGTTGTCAGGAATGCTCGATACACTCATGCCAAATTGATTACATTAGCTCTGACTAAAGAATAAATTTAATTAATGGTATAAGCATTCAAAGCACCAACGGAGTTAAAATGAAACAACACAAACTCAGTATAACACTCGCATTAATCACCGTTAGCATTTTCATTGTCTGGGGTTGGAGTTATACAATGAATACCACGGCAGCTTCCTTGCCATGGGAAATTTATGATAATAGTCTCTATCTTAGTGGGTTGTTGTCTATTGCGTTAATGTCAATAACCATGATGTTGGCTACCCGTCCAGCTTGGTTAGAAGTGCCATTCAATGGTCTTGATAAAATGTATCGTCTGCATAAGTTGACGGGGATTTTAGCGGTTGTCTTTGCAGCCCTACATTGGCTGATAGAAATGGGTGATGATGTCATTAAGGCACTCTTTGGCCGAGGTGGTCGTTTACCTGAAGAAGATTTTTCAGGTCTTTATGAGATGATGAGAGATGTCGCTGAAGACCTTGGGGAATGGGCTGTTTATTTAGTTTTTGCCATGCTGGTGCTTACCCTGTGGAAACGCTTTCCTTACAATATTTGGCGCTATGTACACCGTGCAATGCCAATACTTTACCTAGTGCTGGTGTTTCATGCAGCTTTGTTAGCGCCGTTAGCTTGGTGGCAACAACCCGTAGGCTTGTTGATGGTGTTGTTGTTAACTGGGGGAAGCATTGCCAGCATACTCTCACTCACAGGAAAAATAGGACAATCGCGTCGAGTAAAAGGCAGTATTCTATCCGTTTCAGCGCCAGCGGCAGGTATTATTGAAGTTAAATGTCAGCTAGAAAAAAAATGGCAAGGACATAGTGCTGGACAATTTGCGTTCGTTACCTTTGATAAAATAGAAGGTGCTCACCCTTTTACCATTGCCAGCTCGGATCACGGTGACAACCAAGTAACTTTCCAAATTAAGGCGTTAGGTGACTATACCAAACGTTTGGATCACAAACTAAAAGTAGGGCAATCAATCACAATTGAAGGTCCTTATGGACGATTTAATTTAAAAGCGAAAAAAACGACTGCAAAACAAATATGGATCGCGGCAGGTATTGGTGTTACGCCCTTTTTAGCAAGGCTTGAAGCGCTGCAAAATCAGTCTGAACTATCTTCTACGACTCAAGCTAAGTCTCCCATTCAAGTACGAGCACAGGTTCAAATGCATTATTCCACCAACGATAGTTCAACAGATCCGTTTGTTCAGCGATTACAACAAGCTTGTCTCGGCCTACCTTATATTCAACTGCATATACATAACAGTAATGAAGGCAAAAAACTCACTACCGACAAACTCCTAAACCAAGAGTCAAAAAAAGGAGCGATGGAAGTGTGGTTTTGTGGACCGACTGGCTGGGCAAAAGAATTAGAAAATGAATTGCGAGAAAAATTACAAGGCTCACTACTTTTTCATAAGGAGGCATTTGAGCTACGATAAAACTAGCACTAAAACAGTAATAAGAATGATAAAGAAGGGCTTTCTTTCAGCTTAATGTCAGGAAACCCGTCTACTATATATGATGTAATTAGTAATCTAATAAACAGGAGAAAACCCATGAAAAAACAATTAGCAACACTTTTAATCGCCTCTTGTTTGCTCAGTGGCACCGCATTGGCTGACGACGATGACTGTAATGATCCGGTATCAGCGTGGCAATCTCGTGAGCAACTACGATTAATGATAGAAAACAAAGGCTGGCAGGTTAAACGCATCAAAGTTGATGACGGTTGTTATGAAGTAAAAGGCTTCGATCAAAAAGGAAACCGTGTAAAGGCGACTTTTTCGCCTGCTTCACTGAAATTGAGGAGGCTTAGCATTAAGTTTGGCAATTCAGGTGACGCCAGTGATTACTTAGATTTTGGAACGCCGCCAACAGAAAGTAATAAACCCCAAAATAAGCATAAAAACAAACCTAAAGTGACTATCGATTAACAACTTGCTTAAAGCAATTCGCTCAAAAAAAGAGTTACATTTACTGTAGGTCAGCATTTATATCGTCAATGCCTAAAACTATGGCCTAAAATGATAGGCTAAAGCCCAACCCAACATTAGACATTTTAAATTTAAGAGTAAGGAGATAACCCCATGAAAAATTTATCCATAACCCTGTGCTTGTTTTACGCCATATTTTGCACCGCAGTAATAAGCACACAGGCTACAGCGCGTGAAGTTACCCTAACAACCGAATTACAAAGCTATAGCGGTAACGGTGCTTACCTAGCCATTTATGTAACCAATGCCGCAGATCAATATCAAAAAACACTGTGGGTCGCGGGGCAAAAATCAAAATATTATAAACATTTAACTGGTTGGGCGCGTGCCAGTGGTTTACAAGCCAGTGAATATGACGGACTAACGGGTGCCAGCGTTACCAGTGGTAAAACACTCACCATAACACTTGATCTAGCTGATGCTTATATTGATGCGGGTTTTCAACTTAAAATAGATACCTCGGTTGAGGACAAGCGCGACAATCGCAATGATATCGTGGTGCCATTAACCACGGCAGGTGCTGGTAAGCCTTCCGCTGGACGAGGTTACATAAAAACTTTTTCTTACGCATTTTAAACGGATTACTTAAACAAGTTATTTATATAATCAATTTACACAGATTATTTAGACGTTATCAAAGGTTTAGCTATGTTACGTAAATTTCACTCTTGGTCTGGATTAATAGCAGCACTACTCGTTGTAATGCTTGCTATTACTGGTGCGGTGCTCTCAATTAATCCTGCTTTAGAGCATGCTCAAGCCAAAATAGCAGGAACCTCTTCAATAAGTGTTGCTGAGCTAACGGGTAAGTTAGCATTAAATTACCCTAACGCAGAGCAAATACAGCGAACGCCTTCAGGCACTGTTATCGTCTATTACACCGACAATGGCAATGCTGGCGCAGATTTAATCAACCCTATAACGGGTGAAACCCTTGGCGATTATTCAACTTCGCCTGTCGTTTCACCTGTTATGGTGTGGGTTAAAAACTTACATCGCTCATACTTACTTGACACACCAGGACGAGTTGGCGCAAGCATAACCGCTTTTTTTATGCTGCTATTAACTACTTCAGGTGCCTTCCTGTTAACCAAACGACTTGGCGGTTGGCGTCAGATTTTTCGCCCTATTCAGGGTGATTTTAAGCAGAAATTACACTGTAAGGTGGGACGAGTAGCCGTGCTTGCATTAATGTTATCCGCTATTACTGGCCTGTATATGTCAGCCGTAACCTTTGAATTACTGCCTGAATATCAAGCTGCTGAACCTGCCTTTCCCGCCAATGTTAAAGGAGATTTGCCAGCATCCATCAATACACTTGCCGCTTTAAAGGCTATCCCAGTAAGTGAACTCAGAGAGCTAGTTTATCCATATAAGGGCGATAGCACTGATGTTTATTCAATTACCACACAGCAAGGCAGCGGCTTTATCGATCAATCAACAGGGCAATTACTCTCCTTTCAACCTTTTGGCAGTGATCAGAAACTGTATGAATTTATCTATATGCTCCATACGGGCGAAGGACTTTGGTGGCTAGGATTACTACTAGGCTTGGGCGCATTAACCGTGCCACTAATGGCATGGACGGGTATTCAAATTTGGTGGAGACGTCAACAGTCAGCCACAATTATTAATCATAATATCGCAGCTAACCTTGCCGACACGGTAATACTGGTGGGCAGCGAGAGCAATAGTACCTGGGGTTTTGCGAAAACGCTTCATGATGAACTTAACGTAGCGGGGTTTCTTGTGCACACTAGCACAATGAACAGCCTTGCAAGCAATTATGCAAAAGCTAAACGGTTATTTATCCTAACGGCGACTTATGGCGATGGAGATGCACCTGCCTCAGCCGAGCAATTTCTTAAACGCTTGGCATTGATGAAGCATACCGCTTCTCTTCCTTATGCCGTGCTAGGTTTTGGCGATCGTCAATTCCCAGCCTTTTGCCAATTCGCAAAAGAAGTTGAAACCGCACTAAACGCCAAAGGTTGGCCACAATTACTGCCGTTAGATACCATTAATCGCCAATCGACTCAAGAATTCACCCGCTGGGGTGAATCAGTGAGTACGGTAATAGATGCTGACTTAACACTAGCGTACACACCTATTCATCCACCCAGCACTAGCTTGACACTTGTCGAGCGCGTAAATTACGGCGTTGCCGTAAAGGCACCAACAGCCGTGCTGCATTTTAAGTTACCTGAAAATAGCCATAAAAATTGGTTAAATCGACTGTGGAAACGCTCAGGTTTACCAAAATTCGACGCTGGTGACTTAGTCGGTATTATACCGCCGGGAAGCAACGTACCGCGATTCTATTCGTTGGCCTCGTCTTCAAGTGATGGTGAGTTAGAAATTTGTGTACGCGAACATCGCAGTGGCCTGTGCTCAAGTTTCCTTTATGCACTTAATGTGGGCGACACTATTGAGGCGTTTATCAAGCTAAATCCAGGGTTTCGCCCTGCGCTTACTAGTATCAAAGCTAATACAGGAACTAAGGCAATAACAAAAACTAAAGCACCGATAATTTTAATCGGTGCGGGTACAGGCATAGGGCCGTTAGTTGGTTTTATCCGTCACAACACAGCGCATAATACCGCACATCGCCCAATGTATCTTTATTGGGGTGGCCGTTGTCCAAAATCAGACTTCCTTTACGAACCTGAACTGAACACCTACCTTAAGGACAAGCGACTGACAAAGCTAAATGCGGTATTCTCAAGGGTTCCAGAGGGTTGTTATGTGCAAGATAAAATAGCAGTAGATGGTGAAGAATTACGCCAATTAATCGAATCAGGCGCACAAATTCTAGTGTGCGGTGGTAGAAGCATGGCAAACAGCGTTATGCTAGCAATAGACGAAATCATCGCGCCGCTTGGTACTGACGTTATCGCCCTCAAAGCGCAAGGACGATATCGTGAAGATGTTTATTAGCTGAAGGTAGGCTAACCATTAGTAGTTTTATTGGAATGAAACACAACGCACTAAGAGTAATTCTTGCATCTGACTTATAAAGATGGTCTGATCTCAAAGGTTTATTTTTGGACTAGAAATAGGTTACTTCTGCAAGTAAATGACCCGTTAACTAGTATTAGTCTCTATTTTTATTTGAAGGGTAACAGTATGCGTTTTGATTTTCCTATCGTTATTATTGACGAAGACTTTCGTTCTGAAAACACTAGTGGTTCAGGGATTCGTGAACTTGCTGAAGCCATTGAAAAAGCAGATATGAAGGTAGTTGGATACACCAACTACGGCGATCTTTCCTCATTTGCCCAACAACAAAGTCGTGCAGCAGGGTTTATTTTATCTATTGATGATGAAGAATTTGGCGACGGCAGCTCTGCTGATACTCATTCCGTATTATCTCAGTTAAACACCTTTGTTGACGGTATTCGCCATCGTAATCCTGACATCCCTATTTATTTATACGGCGAAACACGTACAGCTCGTCATATACCCAACAATATACTACGTGAATTGCATGGTTTTATTCATATGCACGAAGACACGCCCGAGTTTGTCGCACGCCATATTATTCGTGAAGCGAAAAGCTATCTTGATACGTTAGCCCCACCTTTTTTTCGTGCCTTAACAAATTATGCTCAAGATGGATCTTATTCATGGCATTGTCCAGGTCATTCAGGCGGTGTTGCCTTTTTAAAATCACCCGTTGGGCGTATGTTCCATCAATTTTTTGGTGAAAACATGTTACGTGCCGATGTTTGTAATGCAGTAGAAGAATTAGGCCAATTATTAGACCATACGGGGCCAATTGCAGCTTCTGAGCGTAATGCAGCGCGCATATTTAATGCCGATCATTTGTTTTTTGTTACTAATGGCACCTCAACATCAAATAAAATTGTATGGAACTCAACAGTTGCAGCAAATGATATTGTTGTGGTTGATCGAAATTGCCATAAATCAATTTTACATTCCATTATGATGACAGGCGCAATTCCGATCTTTTTAATGCCTACACGTAACCATTATGGCATTATCGGGCCAATTCCTTACAGTGAATTTCAACCTGAAAACATCAAGCGAAAAATGCAAGCAAACCCTTTTATCAGAGAGGTATTAAAAGAGAATCCTAACGTTAAACCGCGTGTATTAACGATTACACAGTCTACCTATGATGGTGTTTTATATAACGTTGAAGAAATTAAAAACTTACTTGATGGTGAGATTGAAACCCTACATTTTGACGAAGCTTGGTTACCGCATGCCGCGTTTCATGATTTTTATGGTGATTACCACGCTATTGGTGAAGATAGGCCTCGCTGTGAAACGTCTATGGTGTTTGCAACGCAATCAACCCATAAATTACTTGCAGGGCTTTCTCAGGCATCACAAATATTAGTACAAAACGCAAAACACAATGAGCTGGATACTCATTTATTTAATGAAGCCTATTTGATGCACACCTCTACTAGCCCACAATATGCCATTATCGCATCGTGTGACGTTGCTGCAGCCATGATGGAAGCACCAGGCGGTACAGCATTAGTAGAAGAATCACTTGATGAAGCACTTGAATTTAGACGCGCAATGCGAAAGGTTGATGATGAGTACGGTAATGACGACTGGTGGTTTAAAGTATGGGGGCCTGACGACTTAACCGATGAAGGATTAGATAAACGTGATGCGTGGACGCTACAAGCGGATGAAGATTGGCATGGGTTTGGGGCTATTGAAGAAGGCTTCAATTTACTTGACCCAATAAAAGCGACTATTTTAACCCCAGGTTTAAATGTGGCTGGTGATTTTGAAGACTCAGGTATTCCTGCTGCCATTGTTGCTAAATATTTAGCAGAGCATGGCGTTGTTATTGAAAAAACGGGACTTTATTCATTCTTTATTATGTTTACTATTGGTATAACTAAAGGTCGTTGGAATACCATGGTAACCGCACTACAACAATTTAAAGATGATTACGATAAAAACATACCATTATGGCGTATATTGCCTGATTTTATTCAACAATATCCACAATATGAACGTATTGGCTTAAAAGATTTATGTGATAAAATTCATGCAATATACACACAAAATAATGTTGCTAAATTAACTACATCTATGTATTTATCTGATTTAGTACCTGCCATGATCCCAGCCGATGCTTTCGCAGCAATGGCGCATAAAAAACTAGAGCGAGTTGCCATTGATGATTTAGTAGGACGAGTGGCCGCAGTAATGATCACCCCTTATCCGCCAGGTATTCCTCTACTAGTACCTGGTGAAGTGTTTAATGAAACCATTGTGAGTTACTTACGTTTTGCCCGTTTGTTTAACGAACAATTTCCAGGTTTTGAAACCTTTATTCACGGTTTAGTTGCCGATAAATCAACAGGGGAAACCACTTATTATGTTGACTGTGTTAAATAATCATTTTGAGTATAAATAATGGGAAAAGCGAGAGCAAGTTTAATAATATATGAACCCAATAGAAGCATTTATGAAAATAACTCATCAATTTTATTTTTTAGTATTGGTGACGCAAAATCTAGAAAGCTTTTTATTTTTTTTGGCATGTATTTTCGAGACTTATAAAGTAAATGCACGGGAACTTTAGCTGGTTCAAACTCAGGTAAAATAATATCCAGTTTCCCTTTATCTATCGCCTCTTTAACTTGGTAATGTAATTGTTGTGTTATACCTACTCCGTTCATAGCAGCGGTAACAGCTGACTCACTATCAGTCACAGTTAAACGAGATAAAATTTTTACATTAAACGTTATTTCAGAGTCAGGAAGGCGGTAGCTCCAATGCGGAATCGTCATCGAGGTATTTAACGATACACAAGAAAAATTAATTAAATCATGAGGCGATTCTAACGTGTCATGTTCCCCTAAGACGTGTTGATTGCCACAGGTTACAATACGAATTGCTCCTACTTGCGTTGCTATCATTGAGCTATCAGGTAATGCCCCTATTCTAACGGCCAAATCCACTTCATTTTCAAAAAGATTAATGTTTCCATCAGACAACACTAATTGCACATTGATGTTGGAATATAAGGCTAAAAACTCGGTAATAATTGGCAATACATATAATCTACCGAACATAACAGGGGCCGTTATAACTAAATTGCCTTTTGGTTCTGAGTATTCCCCTTTTACCCCTCGCTCTGCTTCTTCAACTTGTTCAATAATTCTTTTACACGCGCTGAGGTAATCTGCGCCTGAATTTGTTAGTGATAACTTTCGAGTGGTTCTATGCAACAAACGAACACCAAGTTGGTTTTCAAGTTCAGAGACCTTTCGGCTTAAGGTTGGCAGCGGTACATTCAATTCTTTGCTCGCAGCAGAAAAACTACCGACTTCGGCTACTTTTATTAACATAGACATTGCCTGCAATCTGTCCATAATTATCTCATTTATTGAAAATATTATTGTCAAATTTACAGTATTATCTTTCAAATAACAAAATGTCATAGTGTACTTACTTAAATAAAACTAGAAAAAACACTATGAACATTTTACCTTCTGTAAATTCTCAAGCTGCTTTGGCCTATGACCATGTTGGTATTAGAGTAAGTAACAGACAAAACTCAGTACACTTTTATGAACGTCTCGGCTTTAAGGAAACTTATCGAATTTCTGAAGGTGAAGCGAATGAAATGGTAACTCCCGCAGGTGTTCGAATTAATCTTATTTTTAATGGCGCAAAAATAAAAAACCAAAAAAATACGCTACTTGATGAGGCCATTAAAAAACCGGGAATTACACATCCTGCATTCATTATTAATAACATAAATGAATTTCAAGACTGGTTATTTAAAGAAGGAATAAAGATTACTGAGGGGCCAAAACAATTAGGCCCAAGAAGAACCGCTTTGTTTATTCGTGATCCCGATGGAAATGTTCTTGAATTCAACCAACTACTGTCAGAGGACGCAAAAAATGAAATTATATGACTTAGATTTATCAGGAAATTGTTACAAAGTAAGACTATTTGCATCATTTATCCAAACACCATTAAATATTGTACCCGTTGACTTTATGCAAGGAGAACATAAAGGAGAAAAACTAATACAGTTAAATCCTTGGGGAGAAATTCCTATTTTTAAAGATGGGGATGTTGTTTTAAGAGATGCGCAAGCAATATTAGTTTATTTAGCCAATAAGTATGGCGGAGAAGCATGGTGGCCTAGCGAAGCGTATTTACAAGCAGAGGTTATGCAATGGTTATCCGTAGCTTCTAATGAAATACAGCACGGGCCAAATATGGCGCGATTAATTAAAAAGTTTGGTTTAGCAGGTGATCACGCACAAAGCGTAGAAAACTCGCATAAGATATTAACGTTAATAGATAATCACCTTAGTAATAATTATTGGTTAGCAGCCAATCGTCCCACAATTGCCGATTGCGCTATTTACCCTTACATTTCGGTTGCCTATGAAGGCGACGTCAAAATAGATAAATACACGCATATTAAAGCGTGGATGTTACGTTTAGAGCAATTGCCTGGATATATATCAATGCCTGGGAATAACCCAACTGCTCATGAGAGCTTATCATTTAATAAAAGAAGCTGACATTTTCAAGCTTAGCAGAACTAGATTAAACGCCTAACTTGGTTTAATCTAGTGCAAACTACAAAAGAGTATCGCTAGGAAACAAAACTTAATATTTTAAATAATGATAAAATCAATAATAGCTAGCAAGATACAAAGCATTATTAACGCGATGGAAGGCCATTTTATCCAATGAGTTTTAATCCATAATATATGTAAAAATTTCAAATGTTTTAGTTTTTTTAAAGCCCCTGTTTGTGCTAATCGAAGCAAATACATATAGACACCTGTTACACTTAGTAAAGTTAAGCCAAGTCCAAACACAAACCAAACATACCGAAATACCCAACTAGAAAATGTACCAAAATGCAAAGGATCTGCCGCTTCAGAGATCCGAAAATGCCAAGTTAACTCTTCACCTTGACGACCGCCAATATATTCTCCACTTACACTATCAAATACTTGTTTATTCGCCCTATCACGCACTAAAAAAGCAACGTTTTGTCCATCAATTTCAATCACTTTATTGTTAGGAACAAACCGTATTTGATTCACAATATAATCAGGAGTGCGGTTCTTGATATATTGTATAGCATACGATAAAGCGATAGATGAAGGCACATTGATTTGAGAAAATACTTCAGATTTAGTCACATCAACTTTAGGGTTAGCAATATTACTATAACTAGCACCAGCCCCCCATTTCTCAATTAAATACCACCCCCCTGTAATACTAATAATCACCAGAAACCATATGCTCCATAAACCAACAATTTTATGTAACTCTGACCAAAATCTTCGCTTTCTTCCTGCTTCTTTTTGTGGAGATAATACTTTAGCCGACTTTGCGGTTAGTTTTATTCGACTAAACGAAAAAAAATAACGCCACCAATTTCTGTAAACATAAAATGAGGTAATGAGTAATACAAGCATTAGTAAACCCAATAGACCAACAATAGTAATACCTACTTGAGTAGGCAACATTAAATGTCGATGCACTTGACGAAAAAATCGTTGCCAATTAAGCCATACACCTTGGCCTTTTATTTGGTGGCTATATGGATCAAGGTAAATTCTAAAGCGCTTATTGTTTGTATCGCGCGCAATAATTTCTACATTATGCCATGGCATGTTAGGGCGATGAATACTGGCTATTGTTGCATCAGGAAAATTATCCGTAACTGTCGTTAATAACGAAGGCCAGTCTAAGGTTTCGTCACTACTGATATAATGTTCAGATCTAATCGATGAATTTGCTAGCCAATCCAAATCAGTTGAAATTGTTGCAAACGTTCCTGTTAATAATACAAACGAAAGCAACAAGCTCACATGAAAACCTAACCAGTGATGTAAATAAAACCAAGATTGTTGTTTCATAAATATAATAGTTTTAAATACATCAAATAGTTAACTGTTTACTTTAAAATGTATAAGTAAGTTGAGCAATAACACTGCGAGGGCTACCTGGAAAGTGACCATTACGCTCACTAAAACCGCTTACTGCATATTCTTTATCTAAAAGGTTATCTACATTTACGCTTAATAATAAGTTATCCCATGTGGTTGTCCAACTCATATCAAATACTGTAAACGGCTTCACTATTTGACCGTCTAAACTGTATTGTTTGCTAACGTAATTTAAACCAAAAGCAATAGAGGAATCTATAGACTCAATAGCGTATCTAGACCATAAACCTGCTTGATGTTTTGGTGCATTAGTAAATTTACTGCCATCACCAAAAGTATTAGTTATCGAATCTCCTGTAACACCTTTAATAACAATAGTATCGTTATACGCATAATTCGCGGTAATCGTTAAATTATCATTAACATCGCCAACTAATGTGGTTTCAAAGCCTTTACTTTCTACTTCACCTAAATTAATTAATTCAGGTATTCCTACATCACCCGCATTTTCATCAGGATTAGACATTACTACATTTTGTTTATTTATACGATATGCAGCAAAGGTACTCATTATTTTTCCATCTAGCCAAAAATTTTTCATACCAATTTCAGACTGCTTGCCCGTTTCAGGCTCTAAAAGACCTTCTCCAATAACATCAGCTTGGTCGCCTGAAGAAACAGGATTAAAGCTTTCTGAATAATTAATATAAAAAGATAGGCTCTTTTGTGGCTGATACGTTAATGCAACTCTCGGCGTAACGCCTGAATCAGAATAACTATAACCAGAATCTTGGTTTCTTTCTTCAAAATGGTCGTAACGTAATCCTGCAATAACTACCCATTGACTGTTAATTTTCATAACATCTTGTACATAAAAACCATAACGTTTAGTATCTAAAGCGTCACTTTTCTGAGGCGTTAATGTGTAAGTTAATGGATCGGTAATACCATAATTTAAAGTGAAAATATTCAAATTAGCAACGCCGTCATCTTCATACCTAGCACGCAGATAATCATATTCTGTTTCAACTTTGTGTATATCTGTACCAAATAACAGTTGGTGCTCAATACCACTGCTTTCAATTGAGTAAACAAAATCAGCAGTTAAGCTACTTTCTTTATTTGCTCTGTGTTGTTTACGGTATTCACGACGAATGATTTGATCATCAACATTTTCAACACCATCATTATTTGCATCTACCCAACTACGAGACTCATGATAGGCTTGATCACGCTCATTATCTAAATAACGTAGTGTGGTATTAACATAAAAATCATCGGTAAAATAATGCGTTAGGTTGGTCTGTAATACTAAAGCGGTCATATCCTGATAATCGAATTTTTCATTAGCGTTATATGAAGGGTCAACAATGAAATTACCTTTATCATCTACAGGAACACCACGCAATCGATTACCACCGAGATCTTGTTTTATCCAATCAATCGTTGTAGTTAACTCGGTAGCATCACTTAAATTAAAGATTAAGCCACCAACTATTTCAGTATTTTTAGCATCCGCATTATTTCTAAAGCTATCTTCTTGCTCATAAAACCCTCCTAGCCGATAAGCAATATCCTCGGATACACCGCCAGTCATATCTAATGAAGCGCCAGAAGTAGCATAATCACCAATAGTTAATTTCAATTCCCCTTTTTCATTAAAGCTAGGTTTTTTAGTGACATAATTAATCATACCTCCTGGCTCACCACCACCATATAAAGCTGATGCAGGACCTTTCAGTACTTCAACCCTGCTTACATTAAAAAGTTGTGGTACACCAAAACCTGAGTAAGGGTCTCCTCTAACACCATCATAAAACACATTCGCATCATCACGAAAGCCACGAAAAGTAACGCCTGAGTAACTGAATTCACTTACCCCTGCAATAGAACGATAAAGATCAGTAATGTCTCGTGCCGCTTGGTCAATAATAAGTTGCTCGCTCAGCACTTGCGCTGATTGAGGTAGTTCAATTAAAGAAAGGTCTGTTTTAGTACCAATTTTGCTTTCTGTTTCTAAATAAAATTGTTGCGCACGACCAACAACTTCAATAGTTTCAATTTTTTCATTCGTTTGTGCTGATAAATTTTCTGAAATAATAATAGTGAAAACAGCTAACAGAACCGATTTTTTTTCTTTTGTAAACATCCAACCTTCCTAAAATAAAATAAATCAAAAAACAAATAATAACAACAATGATAATTGTTATCACTAAATAATATAAATTAATAATAGGATATTAGTGGCTGGTAAACTCAGGGCAAGGCGCTTGATTGAGCAATAGCAGGCTTATGTGGATTGAGAGCAACGCCGCCATGGAGTATTTTAACCAGCACAAGTGAGTAATAATTTAGTGAAATTGATATTAACAACCATAATCTTTAGACTATGGCCGTTAAGTATTAAATAATCACTTTATAATCGTCAAGTAATGGAACATCATTATAGCGAACGTCATTTCGCCCTTTAATGCTGATACTCTGCTTTTAAATGCAATGCTTTACTGTGATCTTTTGCTAAAAGCATATAGACCGAAGGTAATACGTAGAGTGTAAGTATGGTACCAATAGCCATGCCACACACTAATACTAAACCAATTGCATTACGAGCGCCTGCGCCTGCGCCATCGGCAAATATCAACGGAGTATGCCCTGCAATAGTCGCTATGCTAGTCATCATAACTGGCCGTAAGCGAATAATTGACGCTTGTTGTACCGCCTCTAATTTTGATTTTCCTTGTTCTTGCAATTTATTGGCAAACTCCACTACCAATATACCGTTACGGGCAATAAGACCCACTAAGGTTACCAGACCAACTTGTGAATAGATATTTAACGTAGTGGTCCAGCCGTCTGTCCAGTAAGGCATAGGCGCAGGGATTTTTAAAAAAGTAAAAACCATGGCACCAAATAAGGCTAGGGGTACCGAACCACCTAAGATCACTAAAGGATCACGAAAGCTATTAAACTGCGCTGCCAATACTAAAAATATCATAGTAATAGCCATTAAAAAGGCGGGTAAAAAAGAATTTCCTTCCAAGCGTAACTGCCGCGATTGGCCCGTATAATCAATACCATAACCTTGGGGCATAATCTTACGTGCTTCAGTTTCCATATAGGTCAACGCAGCATCTAACGAGGTAGTCGGTTGACCACTAATTTTTACCGAGTTCATTTGTTGTGTACGGTTAAGACTACGAGGTACAGTATTAACTTCAATTTCAGCAATATCCGCAACACGAATCATATTGCCACCTAAGCCAGTAACATACAGATCTTTAATATCATTGGGGTTAAGTCTGGCTTTGCGTTTTACTTGTGGGATAACTTTATAACTGTAACCCTCCATATTAAAACGGTTAACATAGTTACCACCCAATAATACGGCCAAATCACGGGTAATGGTTTGCATATCCAATCCCAACTCTGCAACTTTATCTCGATTAATTTTTAAGCGAGCATCGGGCTGGTCAATTTTTAAATCAATCATTGGCGGAAAAGCGAACATACCGCTTTCCATTGCTTTATTCACAAGAATCTGTGAAATCTCAAATATTTGTTCAGGTTCCGCTTGTGAGGTCAATACAAATTCAAACGGAAAGCTTCCGCCGCCAGGTAATGCTGGTGGTGTAAGTGGAAAGATTCGCACTCCACTGATACCAGCCAGCTTTTGTTGTACTTCAGGCAAAATTTCAAACACACTACGTTCACGCTGATCCCAAGGTTTAACCACCATGCCAGAAAACCCACCACTAGGAAACGTGAGTAAGAAGGTAAAATCGGTTTCTTCAATACTCTGATAGGCATCATTGGCTTGATCAACATAAAACACCGACTGATCAATTGTGCTGTTCGCTGGCGCCTCGGTAATACCAAAAATAACACCTTGATCTTCATTAGGAGCCAATTCGGTGGGTGACATTGTGTACATTACCGCAGACAAAATAGCAACAACCCCCCAAAATAAATACACCGCAGGACGATTTTGTAAGCTACCCGTTAAAGTACGGCTATAAAAATGTTGAAATCTGTCAAAAATTGGCCCCAATGGCGCTTGAACTTTTTTATGGGTTTTAAGCCAACGAGAACCCAACATAGGTGATAATGTTAAGGCAACTATGGCTGAAATACTCACGGCTCCCGCTAAGGTTAGGGCAAATTCACGAAACAAAGTGCCCGTTAAACCTCCTTGAAAACCGATGGGTACATATACCGACACTAAAGTCACTGTCATGGCGATAATAGGTCCCCCTAGCTCTCGGGCACCTAACAGTGCAGCCTGAATAGGTGTTTTGCCTTCTTCGATGTGTCGTTCAATATTTTCCACCATAACAATGGCATCATCCACCACAAGACCCACACTGAGAACAATAGCCAATAAAGTCAGCAAATTTAAGGTAAAGCCAAAAATTTGCATTAAAAACAGCGCACCAATCAAAGATAAGGGAATGGCAAATACAGGAATAAGTACAGAGCGACTAAAACCTAAGAATAAGAAAATCACAATAATGATAATGATCAGGGTTTCAGTCAGCGTTTTAATCACTTCTTCAATGGCTGTTTCAATGTATTCTGTAGAATCATAAGATACAATAGCATCCAGACCACTGGGTAATTTCTCGCGAATTGCTGCCATTTCGTCCCGTACTGCCTTCATAACATCTAAGGCATTTGCTGTGGGCATTACCCACACTCCCATAAACACTGCGGTTTGGCCTGAGTAACTCACATCAGTGTTATAATCTTCGGCTCCCAACTCTACGTCAGCCACATCAATAAGGCGTATTATACCTTGTGCCGTACGTCTAATAATAAGTTGCTGAAAATCCTCAACTGAATTTAAATCAGTATCAGCACTTAAATTAACTTGAGTTAACATACCGCGGGTTTGACCCAAGGTTGCTTGCACATTATTAGCTGCCAAAGCCTGACTCAACTCAGTTGGTGTAACATTCATCGCTTCCATCGCTTGAGGTTTGAGCCAAATTCGCATAGCAAAAACGCGTCCACCTAGGGTTTCAGCTTTTTGCACACCATCTATGGCGGCCAAGCGGGGTTGAATAGTACGAAGTAAATAATCTGTAATTTGATTTTGCGATAATATGTCAGAAGTAAAACTTAAATATGCCGCAGCAAATTCACTGTCAGCAGAAATGATACTCAAGGCGGGTACTTCAGCTTCTGGCGGTAACTCTCCTCTGACTGAATTAACCTTGGCATTGATTTCTGACATAGCTCTGATTGGATCAAAGTTCAGCTTTAAATGAATTTTAATATCAGAAAAGCCCAAAGAAGAGCTTGACTCTACATAGTCAATCCCTTCAGCAGAAGCAACTGCACGTTCCAGTGGGCTGGTGATAAAACCTTTAACCAGTTCCGCACTTGCACCAATGTATACGGTTTGGATATTAATTACTGATACATCGCTTTTAGGGTATTGACGAACAGTCAAATTAGACGCGGCTTGAAATCCAGCCAGCAATATTAAAATACTGATAACAATAGAAACGACAGGTCGTTTAATAAATAGATCGGTGAAGTTCATAGTAGTGTATATACTCAGGAATCAGTTGGTTGAGGGGTAAGGCTACGCACGGGTTCAGAATTCTTACTTGTCACTACAGACATACCGTTAAATAATTTGAATGCGCCTGCACTGACTACTTGCTGCCCAGTTTGCAAACCTTCCTCAACAGCAACAAAATCACCTCGGGTACGACCAAGTTTTACAAACTGCTGCCTTACGGTAGCAGGTTTACCCTCTTCACTCTTTTCAATCACAAATACCGTATCGCCATACGGGGCATAAAGTACCGCCGTATTAGGAATAACCAATACCTGTTGTTCATCAGGTAAGGTCACTTCCAACTCAACTGACATCCCAGGTAATAGAGTATGCAAAGAGTTATCAATTTGAGCTTGTACATGTAAATTACGAGTTTGGTTATTAATTTCAGCCGCAGTAGCAATGATTTCACCGCTGACACTATCGTTTGGTTTAGTACCTACAACCACCGAATAACCAGACTTAATTTTATTTACCCATTGCTGTGGAACACGAAAGTTAACCCGTAATTTCTCAATAGATTGTAATGTCACTACTTCAGTACCTTTGGGCAAATCTTGTCCCAAATAAACTTTACGTATACCTAACCGACCATCAAAAGGGGCCACAATACGTTTTTTTGCCAAAGTTATGTTCAGGTCGTCCACTTGACCTTGGGTAGTATCAACTACTTGTGCTGCTTCATCCAAGGCACTTTGTGATACCGATTGTTTTTCGCGAAGTGAATGCAAACGTTGCAGGTTATTTTTAGCCAAAACAAGTCGTGCTTGTAAAGCCCGTAATTGCGCTTTTTCATTGCCTGATTCTTGTTCAATTAATAAATCACCCGCTTTTACTATTTGCCCAGAATCAAAATGGATCTTGGCAATGCGACCATCAACTTCAGCGGTAACAGTTAATCCTTGCCAGGCTTCGAGTGAACCAACGGCTGTCAGGGTATTTGGCCAGATTTGTTGTTCCACTATACTAAGACTAACCGTTTCAGGTGGTTGGGCATAAGCGGCACCGCTATCAATCATAAAACCAATTTGTTTGGCTTTTATACCACCAATGATAACGATGATGACGACTAATAAAGCCACTGAAAATAAGATGGCAACTCTACGAGACATGACAATTCCTTTTAAAGACTAAACGTATTTGGATAAAAACGTACTAACTGTATATACATCCATACAAAAAATAAAGCCTTAAATTGTTAAAATTTGTATTCTTAGATTAGTTCTTAATTATTTTTAAGCAACCCCACTTTTTACAAAACTTTCATCTACCCCCATACAGTTGTGAATGTAATGCTTTTTTATATGCTTCAATTCCTGGCATCAATGCAGTCACAACGGTCGCCCCCAAAATAATCACCGATAGCATGAAAGCTTCTGTAGTGAATAAGCTTTGATTTAAAAACAAACCATATTCGGCAGTTAACCATGGGTCTAAAATCATCAGTAATAATGAAATCAGTATAAATGAACAAGCCAAAGCCAAAGCACTAATGATTAAGGCTTCTAGAATAACTAACGAAACAATGAGTTTAGGAGATGCACCCAAGATCCGAAACACCGCAATTTCTTTTTGTCGTTCATTCATTGTCGCTAGCAACATAGTGGCTAAACCAAATAATGAAGCTAATAACACCAAGAAACCAATAATTTGTAGTACTTTTTCAATATTACCCATCAGCCCCCACAATTGAGTCATCACCACCCCTGGCAATATGGCCATTAATCTATCATCTTGATAATTATTTATTTGCCGCTGCAAGGTGAAAGTGACGAATTTATTATTTAAGCCTAATAACACCGCAGTAATTTTTTCAACTGAATGTTCATGTACATGTTCCTCTTCATGCCCGTCTTCGTGACCATTTGATTTCTCATGTTCATGGGGTTCTTCTACTAGTTCGTTTAATTGCTCATGAGATAAATGAATCGCTTCAATAGCTGCTAAGTTAACATGTACCGTTTTATCAACAGGGGTGCCCGTTGCACCAATAATTCCACTGACGGTAAAAGGAGCGTCATCATGATGAACAAAACTTGTGTGCCCTAAACCATGAGACAATACAATCTTGTCACCTAGTTGATACCCTAAAGATTTAGCAACATCTGCGCCAAGAACAGCATCAAAAGGTCCTTCAAAAATATGGCCTTTTGTTAAAATAAGGGGCTGCTTATTAGCAAATTTATAATGCTGAAAATAATCACTATTGGTGCCCATTACTCTAAAGCCTTGATGAGAATCACCTAAACTAATAGGTACAGCCCAAGCAACAGACGGATTAGACTTGAGCATAGTGAAACTATCATAGTCAATATTATTGGTGGGGCTACCCATTCTAAAAATCGAATACAACAGTAAATTCAATTCACCACTTGGCGCCCCTACAATTAAATCAACCCCCGATATAGCGCGATTAAAACTCTCTTTCGCTTGTAAACGAATATGCTCAACACTGAGCAACATACTAATACTCACCAGCAAAGATAAAAAGGTCAGGAAAACAGTTTTGCGGCGACTCACTAAACTGCGCCATGCAATCGAAATCAACATTAGCACTCCTCCTGCTGCGCAACGATATCACACAAAGAAGATATAGGTGTATGTATTGAAAAAAAACGTTTTAGTTCAAGATCATGGCTAACGAATACCATAGTGGTATTATTGGCCTGACACATAGCTATTAATAGCGTCATAAAAGCTGCTTTAGCGGTATTGTCTAATGCTGAAGTGGGTTCATCTATTAACAGTAATTTAGGTGAATTAATAAACGCCCGCATAATAGCGACTCGCTGCTGTTGCCCTACACTTAACTTTGCCACTTGGGTATCTAATATTGTGTTTGGCAGTTTTAATGCCGCCATTAATTGTTTAATTGATTCAGACATTTTCTGCTTAGATGATTTAGCCAAATACACCGCTAATTCAATATTTTGAGCCACGCTCAGATAGGGAATAAGATTAAACTGTTGAAACACCACCCCTATATTTTCAGCGCGAAACCGGTCACGTTTACTATTTGACAGCTCACTCATTTCAGTACCAAATAAATTAACACTACCTTGTTGAGGCGTCAAAATGCCAGACAACAAATTTAACAGTGTGGATTTTCCAGAGCCTGAATCACCATACAGAAAAACTTGTTGCCCTATTTCAACTGACCAATGATTAAAACGTAAACACTGATTTTGGCACTTACCATAGGCATGCACCAAATTGTGTAATTCAATCACAGTGGGTTTATCACCACTGCGCCATTGTTGATTATTGTTGTTAGTTGTCATAAATATACTATTTAAGTGGTATCGAATATAACTGTTATGTTATAACACTTATATCTATTGGTTATACAGGTTAACGATGAAAATTAACCCTTTTTTTGCCCTTTGGCATATTTCCATCACGTTTTTTTTACTACACTTTGCTATGCCTACTTATGCGGCAAAAGATTCAACCTATCAAGAAATTGAATGGGTACAATTGATGCCAAACGATGATCTAGCCGCATTGCTTAATCCTCCTGATTATTTATCTAACATTGAAGATGGCAGCGTTCAGGATTCTATCGAGGCACTGTCTAATGCACTATCCGATTCACCCACAACAAACGATACTATCCGTCGCTTTCAACAAGCGTTAACCTCTGTGCGCGTCATTAAAACATTTGACAATAAAGCGATAAGGATCCCAGGCTACATGGTGCCTCTTGCCTCTGATGAACAACAAAATGTAACTGAATTCTTTATCGTTCCTTATTTCGGCGCCTGTTTACATATGCCGCCGCCGCCTCCTAATCAAATGATATATGGTAAAATTGCCGAAGGATTTAAACTGACAGGATTAACAGAGGCTTTTTGGTTTGAAGGCACCCTACATATTGAAACAACTGACACCGAAACAGGCACCTCGGCTTATGGTATGACCATAAACAATATTCATGTTTTTGAATAACCGTGCCGTGCCATGACATGAAAAACACTATCAAAAACTACTCGTAGCAAGGCTCAACAAGCCTTACTACAATATATCTAATGTCACTAACAATCGTTTTTCGTCCGAACAATATGGGGGCGAACGGTGCACAACTGCAGTATTTTCATTACCTATCCATGCAGAGCCTTTTAACAATGCAACATCACCCGCAGTCATGCTTTCTATGTGCACATCAGCTGGATAAAGGCCAGATTCACAGTCATCAAGCCCTTGATTTCCGTGGCCTAATTTACTTCTATCTATGTTGTTACTATCTAGCCACTGTGTGCCTTGTCCAGAAAAAGTAGTTACTAATCGACAAGGTACTCGGTCAATATGAAATCGAGGGCACATAGGTAAATCAAGTAATCGAATACGAAACCCCACTTGCTCAAGATCAAACAAAGTGCAAAACATATCAACCAATTGACTGATATTACTGATAAAAGCATCACCTAAAATAGTAGTACGCAACTCATCTCGAATATCATCTTCAATATGCTGCGCTCTAATAAAAGCAGAACGTTCAAGGTGTGATGCAGTATTAATAAACCTGTTAACATCAGCTTTGACTTCGCTAGTTAAATTGCGTTGCCACAAAGCCACATTCACTGATTTATCATAAATATTGGTGAAAATACTAGGCTCATCTGAAAAAACCGAATGTCTAATAAGGCTACTGCTAACTTGCTCTTTTAAAACAGCTTGTGACTGCATACATTACTCCGATCTAAACATTAAATACGATATGCTTATTTTGCTATTGGCATTGACTTCGTTGCTTACGGTTTTTAAAGTTTTTAATATGACCATATGCCACTAAAACAGATCCAAAAACAGATGCTATCACTTCACCTTTGTCACCCAGAACGGCGTGACCTAAAAATGCAGTTAGTACTAAAATACTTATGCCAATAGATGTAACTAGCACCACAAACAAATTTCGATGATGAAAATACCCAGACACCAAGGCAAACGCACTTATCGGGATCACCACATACAGTAGCCATGTGTGAAAACGCTCATCACTAAAAAACGTAATACTGGTTAGGGTAGGCAATAGAATTAAAATAATCGGCAATACTAAACAATGGATCATGCACACCGTAGACAAAGTAATAGCTAAACGATCAGCTGTATTCAGTAAAACTTTCAAAACCTTAACTCCAGATAACATTGACAAAATGACGACGTAAAAATAAAAAACCACGCTATAATGTTATAATATAACACAACACAGTAATTGTTACACTATAACATTATAAGGGAAACGTATTATTACTGGTGCCCTAGAATGTTAAAGCTCTATATCTATGGCTATCTGAATAGAATTCAATCTTCGCGTCGACTAGGGCGAGAAACTCAACGCAATGTGGAATTAATGTGGCTGCTTGAACTGTTTTTACTGTTCAGAAGAAGTAGATTTATCTTTGCTCTGACAGGCAACTAAGCCAGCAAACCTGTCGTTCACATAATGCATTGGCATGACTTATAAGTTAAAGTTTTTGAATATTATTTACTGACCCTTCATAATTATCCATAGCCATAAATCTACAACAGCTTACCTATATTACTCTGAAAGTAATCCAAAAATGTTCGCGTTTTTACTGGAATTTTTCGGCTTTGATATAAAACACTCAACTGCTGTGCAATTGGCTGTTTATCTAAGCATATCCTTTTCAATTGGCTTTGATTATTACCATGATTCTTGATTTGCTTATCGCTTAGCTTAATGCCTTGTTGCAAAACATAATCGGGTAGTTTACATAAACCTAAACCTTGTTCTGCCGCTTGTTGTCGCATCTCAGGGCTTGATAATGTCACTTGCCCTTTGACGTATATCGCCTGTACTTTATCATTATCTCGAAATAACCACGGCTGACTTGGTTGGGCTAAAATACAATTATGCGCTGTTAAATCTTCCGCCAAATTAATCATATTACTATCAAAGTTTTTTGGTGCATAAATAGATTGTGAAAAACTCAGTAAGGTTTTCGAAATCCAGTTAGAGGCTGGTAATAATTGTTCATGCAAAACAAAACAAAGATCAAACTGAGGATTAAAGTCAGGAATTTCATCTGAGTAGTGCTGACAACTAATATGAATTTTGGGATAGAGTGTAATAAAGTCAGTGATCAATGTACTAATAATTCGGTTAAAAAACTCTAACGGTAGCAAAATATTAAGCTGGCCTTGAGGCTGATGAATTACAGATCCGACTTCTTCTTCAATTTTACTTAAGGCTTCAACGTGTTCTTTTGCAGCACCATATAATAAGCGACCACTTTCAGTTAGCTCCTGGTTTCTGGTGGTTCTAATAAGCAACTCACTCCCTAACTTATGCTCTAGCTGCGCTAACCGTCTACTGAGGGTTGATTTTGGCATTGTCATTTTTTGGGCGGCAAGGGTAAAAGACCCCTCTTCAACTAAAATCACAAATAAATATAAGTCATCTAGATTTGTTAACATCAGCTTTTATTGTTCCATTTTTGAGATAATAAAAACCATTAAACCCAACTAATCAATAAAGCACAAGTCCATTACACTACTTCTATCAAATAAACACACCCTAGGGAAAACCCATGAGTAAAGTAATTAATGTTTTAGCAGAAGATTTTAAAAATGAAGTAGAGCAACACCGAGGCAAAGTACTAGTCGACTTTTACGCACCTTGGTGCGGTCCATGTAAAATGATTGCGCCAATTGTTGAGAAAATAGCCGAAGAAAATAAGGCTGTAAAAGTGGTTAAAGTTAATACTGATGAAAGCCAAGAACTAATGGCGAAATTTGGTATTAGAGGCATACCAACATTGTTATTAATGAACGAAGGGGAAATCATTGCAACACAGGTAGGTACAGCTAGTGTTTCTCAAATTAAAGCGTTTGTAGAACAATAAATGTAAAATAAATGGTTAGGGGAAGAATATTATAACTATGAGGCTGATTGTCGTTCATATGTTGATTTTAAACTTTTCAAATAGTTACGTCAACTAAGCACCATTGCGGTCATTAATATTTAAATTAAAACAGCAATTTTTCAAGATATCCTGTTGCCACATTTATATGTTACAACTATTCATCATCGTAACTAAGTTTTGTTACGATGATGAACAATATAAAAATACTTAGACATCAGTCATTAGATTACCTCACTCTTTTATCCATGCTATTACTATAGCCGAATAATACTGTGTCCCTCAGTTAATAAATTTTGTTGTACTTCAGGATTTGCGACTTCACTGTGACAAAAGTTACAACGACTTTGCTTAATATTATCGACTGGTATACCCAAACGAGTTAAGTAACGGTCCGCATATTGTTTTACCTGACTAACACCTGCATCACTTACTAACACATCAAAATGAGTATATTCACCAGTATTGGTATGTATGTGAGTATCATAAACATGAACTTTCATAATTTTCCTTTTTGTCTATTATTGGCTTTTATCAGGTAAACTTAGGTCACCAGAAGCAATATCAAACACGTCGGCTACACATAATAGTGGCGCATGTAGTACTTGTTGATTTACTCTTAATCCAGCAGTAACACCATCAAATGAGAATGGTCCACTAAAGCCAATTGCTGAAAGCGGAACTCTTACTAACACCTCAGAATCAGCCAATGATAAATCAAAACCTGGACTATCAATAAATATTGGTAAATTTGGCCATGTTTCGGGAAGCTTTGGAGAGCTTCCAGCTTCAATATCTTTAACTTTCAAAGATCCTTTACCACAAGCATCATCGGGGACTAATACAACCCAATGACTGTGCCATTTATCACCGTCATTGTTTTTGTCTCCATCATTATCCTCATCATATAAAGGAGTATCGTCAAAATCAGGGTGAATAGTTAACGCCAAAGCCAAAATTCCTTGATCGGCACCAAACCCGACCGTTTCACTATTTAGTGATGTTGGCCAGACATAACTAAAAACATCAGCCCCTGCCAACACACCTTTTAATTTTGGATGCCTTTTACCAACATCTCCTGTTACGAGTTGTTGGAAAACCAAATGCGAACCTTGTGTTGTTACCTTTACATGCACAATATCAAACGGCATCGAAACGGCTGATGAAACTTCCGCTTGTATATGTCTGTGGTGCTTGACATGTGCAGAAGGTTTAAGCTTAGGTTTACAACCAATTCAACAAGAAGCGTTATATTATTTGTCTACTTGTAATCGTTATTCCCATACAACGTTGGCTGTTACAGAGTTTTTGGGGTTAACTAAAGGTACCGTTTCTCAGTCCTTGAAAATTTTAGAAAACAAATCTCTGATTATGAAAGAAAAAGACGAACATGATAAACGTATAACCCATTTAAAAGTGACCAAAATTGGTAGTAATTTCTTAGCAACAACTTGTCCACCTCCAAAGTTTACTCAAGCTATTTCTAGATTGCAGGAAACCGAGCAGAAAATAGCTGTTAATTTATTGTCTGATGTATTAAAAAATTATCAAATAACTACGGGGCGTAATGCCTTTGGCGTGTGTAAAAATTGTAAATTTAATCAAAGAACATTGACAGGTATAGTCTGTGGTTTAACAAAAGAAACATTGAGTATGGATGAAACCATGCTTATCTGCCGAGAATACAGTATTTAAAAGTTAACTTTAATTATTACAAACGGCTGCTTTGAGCTTACAAAAAGCATGGACGATCAACCATGATTGCTCATCACTCTAACAGGCTCCTGAGCCACCAAAAGGCTCATAGTTGTTCATATAAATATTTATGAATCTAGGTCAGTGAGTCCCGATCGTAAGTGCTCCAAAAATACTTTGACTTTATCAAGTGGATATATTTTGCCTGAGTAAAACGCATATAACACCAGATCTTCTGGTTCGCTGTTAAGTTCAATATTAATAAGAAAGCCATTATCTATTTCTGTTTGACATGCATGTGTGGGTAAAATGGCAAAGCCAAGTCCTTTCAACGCACCAGCCTTGGCTATGTTGCCGCTGTTAACCTTATAGCTGGATTGCACTTGAATAGTTTGCTTTTTCTTAAATCGCCATGGCATGCCTTGTAGCACAGATAAAGTGGTAATACAGGGGACTTTGCTTAAATCATCCAATGAACGTGGCAATGGATATTTTTTAAGAAGCTCTGGTGCGGCAACCACAGAGCTTGGCCAACGCAGGATTTCCTTAGCGACCCAGCCTGAATCTTCCAAACTCCCACGGCCAAAGCTCAGTACCAGATCGAAGCCATCTAACAAGCCTTCTTTTGGATTTAATTGGGTATCACAACTTAGTTGTATTCGGGGATACTCTAAGCAAAAGTCCGCGATTATCTCAGCCATAAAAGGGAGGTCTGGCAAGATTATTTTAAGATGACCAGCGAGTGAATTACCATATAGTGAGACTTCTTCAAGGGTATCATTCATTGCTTGTGTGAGTGGTGAGATTGACTGATAGAATTGCTTTCCTGATGCAGTAGGAATCATTTTACGCGTAGTGCGTTCCAATAATCGTAAATTAAGCTGTTGCTCCAATAAAGCGACATGGCGACTAATATTCGATGTTGGCAATTGAAGTTGCTCTGCTGCCAGTTTAAAACTCAATTTTTCATATACGGCCTGAAAGCTAAGTAACCACTGAATTTCAATTTTTTCAATCATTCATTCACTCAAAAAATGGGATTAACAAAACAATAATAACTTATTTATCCTAAATTGTGGACTTGTAATAATCACTAACGAAGTTTATTAACGAGGTAGATAGATGAAAAATAACAATAGAATTGCCATTGTCGGCGCAGGTATAGCAGGAATAGTACTGGCGATATTGGCAACAAAGCAGGGGTATCAGGTGAGTTTGTATGAGCGTGATAGTAAGATCTCGTCCATTGGAACTGGTGTGACCTTATGGCCCAATGCAATTTTTGTACTGCAACAGATGGGCTTGAAAAGAGAAATAAAGCGAATGGGCGGTGTACCTAGTTGTATACGTCAGTTTGATCAATATGGTGTTCAACAAGGCAAGTTTAATATTGAAGACGTGAACACACTGAGTGGATTTCCCAGTGTGTCTATATTGCGACATGACCTCATGGGCATACTGGCCAAGGCACTAAACGATTTAGGTGTGCAAATACATTTCAATTGCCCAATGACAGCGCAGGATATTGATGCATTAAAGCAAGAGTTTACACTGGTGGTAGGCGCTGATGGGCGAATGAACTCAGTAGTACGCCAGACATTATACCCAGAAAAGGTGAAGCCCTGTTATCAAGGCTTCATTAATATTATTGGTATTAGTCAGCTGGAGGAAGGCGATTTAGATAACGCCATTCATGATTTTCGCGGCTCAGGTGAGCGCTTTGGCATTGTACCGATTAAAGCTGGCTTATGTTATTGGGCAGGGGGATGGAGTACTCCTATTGATAAAGATCGGCCTTTATCTGCTTGGTACGACGAGATGCATCAGCGTTTTATGGACTGGCCTGACCCAGTAAAAAATGTGTTGAAATCTTATGAGAAATCGTCGCTCAATCGTATCTTTGTTCATGATCTTGATCCACTGCCCTATTGGCATCAAGACAATGTTCTAATTATTGGAGATGCTGCACATGCACCTTTGCCTACTTCTGGTCAAGGAGCATGTCAGGCGTTGGAAGATGCCTGGCATCTTGCCCGATGTTTAGCAAAAAAAGATGTACTAGATAACATCCTAACAGGCTTTTATCAACAACGTATCGTTAAGACTTCTGCGGCTCAAACCGCTGGGAGACAATTAGCACAGCAAATTTTTTCAGACTATTCTGAGCCTCAGCCCTCTGTTTCAGGTCTTTCCGCTAAGCAGTTAACCGAGTTATGGATGCAAGGATTAGCAATGAATTAAACATAAGTTCCGTAGCCTTTCTTTCTGTCGAATACTCGTGTTCTTAACAACAAGACGGTATATCAGATCCCTTAAAAAATACTTATTGCTTCTATTTAATAATAGATAACAAACAAAAGCAGCGGATAAACCGCTGCTTTAAATGATTTCCAATGGTTGCTTTGCAAATAAATAACTCATCTTAGAAAGTCCTACATATAGCTGAAAACAGGCGTATAGCTGCCGATTATAAATCAAATAATAATAACCGCTTTGAGCTTAATCAGCCTCACAAATGAGCAATAAATTTCGGTTATTATTACCCTGATATTATCAGGGTAATACAAAGACTTAATGACAGCTTATGACTAAAAGTGGAAGAGTTATTATTGATACTGTTAGCTTCTGCTTAGCGCACACAATGACCATAAAAAAAGGCCGAAAATTTCGACCTTTTTAGTAATTCCAATATGATACTTTATTACTCTCTCACAGCTACACAAGCTATAAATGAAAACTTACTCAACCGTAACCGACTTAGCTAAATTTCTTGGTTGGTCAACATCGGTCCCTTTAATAATGGCCACATAGTATGAAAGTAATTGTAACGGTATGGTGTACACAATTGGGGCAATTAATTCGTCACAGATTGGTACATCAATAACTTTCATGGTGTCGTCGCTAGAAAAATTAGCATTAGAATCGGCAAATACATACATTAAGCCTCCACGTGCGCGTACTTCTTCCACGTTTGATTTTAATTTTTCAATTAAATCATTTTTTGGTGCAACAACAATGACTGGCATTTCTGCGTCAATTAACGCTAATGGGCCGTGTTTTAACTCACCAGCAGCGTAGGCTTCTGCGTGGATATATGAAATTTCTTTAAGCTTTAATGCGCCTTCCATTGCAATTGGGTACTGGTCACCTCGACCTAAAAATAAAGCATGATGTTTATCTGCAAAGTCTTCTGCTAAGTCTTCAATTGAACTGGCTAATGCCAGTACTTCTTCAAGTTTGCTTGGAAGTGTCATTAATGCTTTAGCAATATTACTTTGTACAGCTGTGCTCATGCCATGATACTTGCCTAAGGCTAACGTCATCATCATTAAGCCAACAAGCTGGGTAGTAAAGGCTTTGGTTGATGCAACGCCAATTTCTGCGCCAGCTTTGGTCATAAAGGCAAGATCGGATTCTCGTACTAATGATGAACCATCAACATTACAAATAGTTAAACTAGCGTGATATCCCAATTCTTTTGCTAAGCGTAAAGCGGCAAGCGTATCGGCGGTTTCACCTGACTGAGAGATAGTAACTAATAAGGCATTTTTAGGAACATGTGATTTTCTATAACGAAATTCACTGGCTATTTCTATGTTACAAGAAACTCCCGCTAAGGCCTCTAACCAATAACGTGCAACCATACCTGAATGGTAACTTGTACCACAGGCAATAATTTGTACATGCTCAATATTTTTGAAAATATCTTCTGCACCCGCACCGAAGGTATTCATATCAAGAGTATCACCAACTAAGCGCCCTTCTAAGGTGTTTCGTATCGCCGTTGGTTGCTCGTAGGTTTCTTTGAGCATGTAATGACGGTATTCCCCTTTATCACCACTGTCATGATTTACTGAGGCTTCTTTGGCTTCTCGCTCTACTGAATCACCATTAATATCGTACACATTCACATCAAATCGAGTGACTTCTGCTACATCGCCTTCTTCTAAAAAAGAAAATTTACGAGTAACAGGTAATAACGCCATCATGTCTGACGCAATAAAGTTTTCACCTAAACCGTAACCAATAACTAATGGACTACCTGAGCGTGCAACAATAATTCGGTCTTTGTCTGTGCTGTCCATCACCACGGTACCATATGCACCTTCAAGTTGTTGAACCGTTTTTTGTACTGCCGCAAGTAATGTATCACTGCTTTTTAATTCATGATGTACTAAATGCCCAATAACCTCTGTGTCTGTTTGAGAAACAAACTCATAGCCAAATCCTTTAAGATGGTTACGTAAGGCTTCATGATTTTCAATAATACCATTATGAACAACGGCAATATTGCCACTAGAAAGATGTGGGTGAGCATTCACTTCGCTCGGGGCACCATGTGTTGCCCAACGAGTGTGCGCAATACCTGTGCCACCACTAAGCGGATTATCTTGTATTGCTTGTGCAAGTTCTTGCACTTTTCCTAAACGCTTAGCACTAACTAATAGGTTTTGTTGATCTATTGTTGCAATACCCGCTGAATCATAACCTCGGTATTCTAAACGCCTTAGTCCTTCAACTAAAATTGCTGCTACATCACGTTGTGCTACTGCACCGACTATGCCACACATAGTTTATATCCTTTGTTTTAATTAACGGCTTTAGCGCATATTAAGTTTACGCCTTGAGCTACTAGTTGTGTTCTAACTGATTCAGACAAGTCATCATCAGTAATGAGGGTGTGTATTTGTTGCCATCCTAATTCTAAATTAGGTATTTTTTTAGCTATTTTATCAGACTCAATCATAACAATAACTTCACGCGCCACTTCTGCCATTACTCGGCTTAAGCCTGTTAGTTCGTTAAACGTTGTAGTACCTCGTTCAATATCGATGCCATCAGCCCCAATAAAGAGTTGATCAAAGTCATATGAACGGAGTACTTGTTCAGCTACTTGCCCTTGAAAAGCTTCTGAGTTTGCATCCCACGTACCACCAGTCATCAATAACGTTGGTTCATTCTCTAAGGCATGAATTTCGTTGGCTATACTCAGTGCATTTGTCATTACCACTAAGCCTTTTTTATTTTCTAACTCACATACTAAAGCTGACGTTGTTTGACCACTGTCAATAATAATACGGTTATGATCACGAATCAGTGTTGCTGCATGCTTGGCGATTATTTTCTTTTGTTTAGAAAGTTTTTCAGTTTTAGGTTCTGTTATTTCACTTGGTAGCGCTATCGCACCACCATAACGTCTTAATAATAAACCACTATTTTCAAGTGAAGCTAAATCTTTTCTAATAGAAACTTCAGAAATATCAAATTGTTTAGCTAAACTATCAACGCTTACTTCACCATTAATATTCAACTCTGCAATAATGCTATGGCGACGTTGCTGGGTATTTCTCTTTGACATAACGTTATAGATAAATTTTCAGTTGAGTTTCATTTATGCTGTATTATGTTTCATTTCGAAAGTTAATGCAATAAATCTATACTTTACTTTGTCGGAATATAAGGTAAAAACTAAGGGCATATTTTACTGTTTTTAATTCATCATGCATGATTGAATTTAGGTTGTTTATTAGTAAAAACAGTCTAAATTATTCATTGAGAAGACGATGGTATTCAGCTGTTTTACTAAATTCAGCTGCCGCTTTTTGCAATTGATTTACTATTTTTTCATCGCTATTTTTATTTAATGCAATATAACCCATTCGCTGATTTTCTAATGTGATTTTTTTATAGCTAATCGCAACATTGGGTTGATTAATAGCCTGTAAACCAATTTCTACATTATTGGGATCAGAATAGATTAAATCAACTCGGCCATTAATTAATAAATTGAGCATTTTATTGCCATCAGAAACAATATAAATATTTTCTTTCTCTGAAAAACCAGCGCTAATAAGTTCTTTATGTGCAGCAGAACCTAAAATAACAGCAATGAGTTTATTCTTTGCTTCAGCCATCGTTTCAACATAGCTTTCTGGTTTACTTTTCAATGAAATGAATACACGGGCTGCTTGGCTAACCTTAATAATCCAATGAAAACTATCCTCTCTCTCAGGTGTTCTTAACATGCTTAAAATTAAAGTGTTGGGCGTATTTTTAGCTATTGAGAAAGCACGAGCCCAAGGCATATAAGAAACATTGGCGTTAAATTCTGTTTCCTTTAGCAAAGCATTGAGAATTCCAATGGTAGGACCTTTATTTTCACCCTCTTCTTGATATTGAAGTAAGCGACTTGAAAAGGCCACCACATTAAGATCCGTCGATGTTTCATTTTCTTTCTCTGCAATAGAAAAGAAAGGCGCCAACAAGATAATAAAAAGCAAACATCTGTTATTTAACATAATAGTGAATATTACTTTTTAACAGGTCTTTGCCAGTTTTTAACATTACGTTGTTTGCCTCGGGCAATAGATAAGTCTTCTTTTTCAACCTCTTTAGTTATAACAGAGCCTGCGGCAATGGTAGCTGTTTCACCAATAGTCACAGGGGCAACTAACGAGCTATTTGACCCAATAAAAGCATTGTCGTTAATAATGGTTTGTGCTTTATTGACTCCGTCATAATTACACGTAATGGTGCCTGCGCCTACGTTAACATTTTTACCAATGAGGGTGTCGCCAAGGTAGGTTAAGTGCCCTGCTTTACTGCCTTCGCCTAATGTGGTTTTCTTCATTTCAACAAAATTACCTACATGTGAGTTTTTATGCATTGATGTACCTGGGCGAATTCGGGCGAACGGCCCTACAGAACAATTTTCACCTATAACGGCATCTTCGATAATAGTATTAGGTTTTATTTCAACATTTTCACTAATATAGCAATTTTTCAAAATACAATTTGCGCCAATATTTACACCACTAGCTAATTCTACCTTGCCCTCAAAAATACAATTAATATCAATACTAACTTCATTGCCTATGACTAACGAACCACGAATATCGATTCGGGCTGGATCACGTAAACTCGCGCCAGCAATCATTAACTCTTGCGCTAATCTTGCTTGATAAGCACGCTCTAACGAGGCTAATTGTACGCGATTATTTGCGCCTTCTACTTCAATTTCTGTTTCAGGGTGTGCCGTTGCTATCAATTTACCTTCATGATGCGCTGCAGCAATGATATCGGTTAAATAATATTCGCCTTGGGCATTTTCATTAGAAAGACCACCTAACCAACGTTTTAAATCGCCACCATTGGCTAACAAAATACCTGTATTGGCTTCATTAATGGCGAGTTGTTCTAGGCTTGCATCTTTTTGCTCAACTATGCCAACCACTTGAGAATCAACACGAACAATACGACCATAACCTGTTGGGTTAGCTAAATTAACCGTTAACAACGCCATGCCATTATCAGGTTTAGCTTGCAGTAGACTTTCTAGCGTTGAGACTTTAGTCAGTGGTACATCGCCATACAGTACTAATACATCTTCATTATCGTTTAAAAAAGGAGAGGCTTGATCAACCGCATGCCCTGTACCTAATTGCTCTGTTTGTTCTACAAAAGTTAAATCTTCACCTGTGCCGTTTTCTGTTAATGTGGCTTTAAGTACTTCACCACCAAAACCATAAACCACATAAATGTTTTTAGCGCCAATTTGACGTGCGCTATCAATTACATGTGAAACCATAGGTTTATCGGCAACAACATGGAGTACTTTGGGTAAGGCAGAGCGCATGCGAGTACCTTTACCCGCAGCAAGAATAACAACAGAGAGAGACATGATAAATCCATTCAAATTAACTAATTTCTTATAGCTGTTATTGTACCTAAATTTCAACGTCCTTTACTAGTGATTATGTTGAATAGCCATACTTTCGCCATTAGCATTGTATATACCAGATGCACTATGGTCGATAAATCCTAAATTAATCATTTTAATTAAAAAGGGATCGGATTCATTATCACCAATATCGGCAAAATCCGTGCTTTGGTAATTCGCACGTTGTGCAAAAAACTGATTGATCACATCCTGATTACGTTCAATTTTTTGTAATTTCCAATGACTTTTTTTATCACCTTGTGTAATGGTTAACTCTGTCATTAGATTCAAATTTTTATTCCATAACAGTTTGCCACTTAAATTTGAATCGTCACTATGCCATTGATACTGCTCTTGCTGGTAACATTCGTCTGCCGTGGTATTAACTAACGTTAACGTATGTTTTTTACTATTTGGAATAAGCTGTCTGATTTGTTGCCAGTATTCTTCTGAAATTGGTTTAGCTTGATATTCTATGCTTCGTTTATAATGATCAAAATGGGTAGTTTTTTGAACTAAACCATTCTTTAGCCTAAACCAAGTAGTTGATTGTTCGCCATTAACTGACAACACTTTTTTATCCGCACGCCATAATGAACTGAGATGAACAGCTTTATCGGTAATTGAATATTCTTGTTCATTACGGTGTATTTTGCTATTTGTTAATTGATAATACGCGCCGAGTAAGTCTTCCCTAATGTGGCAATTTTGCTCTGCTTTTACCAAAAAAGAAGTGAATCCCAACAGTAAAAAAATGGTTATATAACTTTTCATAAAATACTCCAAGGGGTTATCGCTAACCCCCTTAATTGCTTAAACAGGTAACGTTATTCGTTACTACTGGTTAAATTAGCTGCATAATTCATAATATGAAAAATAATACTTTGTTCATTTGTACCGGTAACTAAATGTGCGCCTGGCCCTGATGCAAAAATGGCTACGTCTTCACCTGCATGGGTTTCTGATGATAAAGGCACTAGTGCTTCTTGATGAAAGCCAGCCGATGTTGTATCTACACTGGTTAAGTCAACACGACCTGCGCCATTTTCATGGCCATAAGCGGCATCAGCATCAGTTTCTTGCCCTAAATTTTGATATCCAAGACCATTGGTATACCCCAATGTAGTGTATGGCATACCATCACTCGCTAAACTTTCTTCTGTTTTACCTACACCCACTACTTTACCAAGTATTGGATTACCGCGTTTTGGATAACCTGCTATGGTAAATACGTGGCTATGATCCGCTGTTACAATAATTAGTGTTTCTTCAGAGTTAGTGCTATCAATAGCCATTTGTACCGCTTTGGCAAACTCAATGGTGTCGTTTAATGCGTTATATGCGTTACCCGCATGATGCGCGTGGTCTATTCGACCTGACTCAACCGTTAAGAAAAAACCTTTATCATTATTATCTAATATATCAATGGCTTTGCTAGTCATTTCACTCAAGCTAGGCTCACCTGCAATATCATTTGCTCTATCAGCTTCATATTGCATATGTGATTCATTAAATAATCCAAACAGGCGAGTTGTTGTTTCAGGGTTAATTGCATCAAAACCAGCTTGATCAACTATATACTTGCCTGATGTGTACTTGGCACGCCACTCAGCCGTTAAATCGCGCCCATCATTTCTATCGCCTTCTTTTTCACTAGACGCATCAATACTATTAAATGCAGCGTCTTTAGGTAAAAAATGACGACGACCTCCACCCATCACAACCTCAATACCATTCACATCTACGCCTGTCATTCTGGCTTCTAAATTAGCCTCGAAATTTACTAATTGTGAAGCTATATCTTCACAGCCCGCAGCAATAGCGTCAGCAGACATATCTGATACATCTTCCCAATTGCGCTCTGCAGATTTTGCGTAAGTCGCTGCTGGTGTTGCATGCGTAATTCGTGCTGTAGAAATAATACCCGTAGATTTGCCCGCAATTTCAGCAAGCTCTAATGCTGTTGTCATTTCATTACCAGCAACGCTTGTGCAATTACCACGTTGAATATCAGCATCAACACCTAATACGCCAGCATCGGTTTTAACACCTGACATCATGGCGGTCATAGTTCCTGCTGAATCAGGCGTTTGTGCATCAACATTGTAGGTTTTAGCAAATCCTGAAAAAGGGAATTTTTCAAAACTTAAACGATTACTTTCTCCTAACATACCTTTGCGCTGCCCTTCAAGAATTCGCGCAGCGGTTAAGGTAGAGATACCCATGCCATCACCAACAAACAAAATAACATTTTTTGCTTTGCCTTTAAGTTCTGATATTTCAGACACACTTTGCCAATTAGTTTCTGCCGTTTCTATTGCTTTTTCCCCTTGAATAAACCATTCATTGGAAACGTTTGTCGACAAGCTTTCTCGGGTTAACGTATTATTTTTATCACTATCATCACATGCGGCCAAACTGCATAAAATGGTAAGAGCAATTATTGAGTTATTAAAGTTTTTCATACATTTTTCCTAAATTATTAACTTTGGCAACTATTCAGTTAAACCAAGCGCTTTATTGATGATATGGAATATAACGCTCTGCTCAATATTACCTTGTACTAGTTGAGCACCTGGTCCCATGGCGTGAACAGAAATATCTTCTCCTGCATGGGTTTCTGAACCTAAAGGAATGTTAGCTTCTTGATGATAACCACTATCCATCGTGTTAATTGCTGTTAAATTTATACGCCCTGTATTAATGGCTTCGTTGTAACCTTTGTCTGCATCTGTTGCACCAATAAGGTTACGATGTCCTAAACCATTGGTATAACCTACTGTGGTGTACGGCATGCCATCACTTGCTAAAGTTGCTTCAGTGCTTCCAACAGAAACAACTTTACCCAAAATAGGGTTGCCCCGTTTTGGGTAACCTGCAATGGTGAAAACATGGCTATGATCGGCAGTAACTAAGATCAATGTTTCTTCTGGATTAGTATTATCAATGGCAGCTTGAACGGCATTAGCTAACTCAATGGTATCGGTTAATGCATTGTATGCGCTACCTGCATGATGACCATGATCAATACGCCCAGATTCAACAGTAAGAAAGTATCCTTTTTTATTGTTATCTAGAATATCTAATGCGGTAGTCGTCATTTCTGTTAAACTTGGTTCTCCAGCAATGTCATTTACTCTATCAGCCTCATATTGCATGTGCGACTCGTTGAATAACCCTAAAACTTGCGATGTATTGGTGGTGTCTAATGAATCAAAACCCGTTTGATCAATAATATATTTACCTTGTGGGTAATTTGTTTTCCATTGCGCAGTTAAGTCAACTTCATCTGTTCTGTCTCCTTCAACCTCACTCATTGCATCAGTACTATTAAAAGCGATGTCTTTTGGTAAAAAGTGACGACGACCGCCTCCAAACATTACTTCAATACCATCAACATCAACGCCTGGATAACGTTCTTCTAGATTTTTTTCAAAATTGATAAGTTGTGAGGCAATATCTTCACAGCCTTGATCCACGGCTTCGCTCGGCATATCAGAAATATCTTCCCAATTGCGTTCCGCTGATTTTGCATAGGTTGCGGCTGGTGTTGCATGTGTAATACGCGCTGTCGAAATAATACCCGTTGATAACCCGCGTATTTCAGCAAGTTCGAGTAAAGTAACGGCTTCATTACCTTTTACTGTTGCACAGTTACCCCGTTCTATATTTTCAGTTACCCCTATCACGCCAGCATCACTTTTTAACCCAGACATCATTGCTGTCATTGTGCCAGCAGAATCTGGGGTTTGTGCATCAACATTATAGGTTTTTACCAAAGCGCTGAATGGAAATTTTTCAAAACTTAAATACCCTTCTTCTCCAGACTTTCCTGCTTGTTGCCCTTGTAATATTCGTGCTGCGGTTAGTGTTGAAATACCCATACCATCACCGACGAAAAGAATCACATTTTTAGCTTTATTTTGTGTTGTTTGTGCCAATTTATTCGCTAGTACTTGCTCGCCTTGCTTATACCAGTCATTAGTTTTTTGATCATTAAATAAATCAACAGCTAACGCAGAGAGGCTTACACTCGGTAGCATAGTCGCTAAGACTAATGCGATGGTTTTTTTGTGCATTATTTACTCCAACCAGATAAATTAAAAATTAATATGCGAGCTAAAATAAAGCATTTGTGTGAAGTAATTATGACTAAAATATGGCGTTTTATTGATGCTTATATGACGATTGAGTGACAAAAAACAAATCATTTTTATATCGGGTTCAGGTTAGATCGGTATTATTTTTTCTTGCACACATCAAGTGCAAATGAGCTTTTTTTCGCCCTAAAATTACGCATAAGATTAATGTTTTTATTCATACTAGCATTATTTTTTTGTTATTTTTCATCAAGTTGTTTTTTATAAAATCTTTGGTACACATTTTGCGATAGCACTATCAATATTGTCTGTGAGAGTGATAAGTAAACTATGAGTTCAAAAATAAAGTTAGTGGTTGTGGGTAATGGTCCTGTTGGTCATAATTTTTTAGAGTATTTGGTTGAAAGCGGTCAAAGTGAAAATTATCAAGTCACCGTCTTTGGTGAAGAGCCTATTCCAGCCTATGATAGAGTCCATTTAACCGCTTGGTTTAAAAATAAATCGGTTGAAGACATTAATATGGTTCACGATGACTTTTACCCTCATAATAACTTCACTCTCCATACTGGAGACAAAGTTACACAAATAGATCGTTTTAAAAAAGTCGTTGTTTCTGAATCTGGTCTTGAAGTGAATTACGACAAGATTATTCTTGCAACAGGCTCTTTTCCCTTTGTTCCACCAGTACCTGGTCATCAACGCGACAATGTATTTGTTTACCGTACCATTGAAGATCTTGAAAAAATTACAGCTGCTGCAAAAACAGGAAAAGTAGGCGCTGTTATTGGTGGTGGCTTACTTGGTTTAGAAGCGGCTAAGGCACTCATGGACTTAGATTTACAAACTCATGTAATTGAATTTGCTCCTCGTTTGATGGCAGTACAAGTCGATGATGGTGGCGGCAAGATGCTGAGTAAAAAAATTCAAGATTTAGGTGTTAGTGTTCATACACAAAAAAATACCCAAAATATTACCGATGGAGACACTGCTTTTCATAAAATGAGTTTTGCTGACGGTGAAGAATTAGAAACAGATATTATTGTATTTTCAGCAGGTATTCGTCCACGTGATGAACTGGCTCGCCAAGCGGGTTTAGGTATGGGCGCTCGTGGTGGTGTGGTAATTAATAATAATTGCTTAACTTCAGACCCTGACATTTATGCCATTGGCGAAGTGGCGCTTTGGGATAATAAAATTTACGGTTTAATTGCTCCTGGCAATGCCATGGCGCATGCTGCTGTTGATCACTTAACAGATACAGGCACTAGCGAGTTTACTGGTGCTGATATGAGTACAAAATTGAAACTGATGGGCGTTGACGTTGCGTCTATTGGTGATGCTCACGGTACAACACCTAACTGTCGTAGTTATACTTACGTTAATGATCGTGAAGAAGTTTACAAAAAAATAGTAGTCAGTGAAGATGACAAGCTATTACTTGGTGCAGTGCTTATTGGCGATGCTGCGGAATACGGCTCTTTATTACAATTCATGCTAAATAAAATGGAATTACCCAGTGAACCTGAAGGCCTTATTCTACCAAGTTTAGACGGCTCATCGAGTGGAATTGGTGTTGATGCACTACCTGATTCTGCTCAACTTTGTTCGTGTTTAAATGTGACTAAAGGTGACATTATTGATGCTGTAGAAGCTGGTGCTTGCGATATGGCTGCTATTAAATCTTGCACCAAAGCAGCCACGGGCTGTGGTGGTTGTACAGCTTTAGTAACCCAAGTATTAAACTGCGAATTAGAAAAACAAGGGGTGGAAGTTAATACCAACCTTTGTGAACATTTTGCCTATACTCGTCAAGATTTATATAACATTATCCGTGTTGAAAAAATTAAGACCTTTGCCGAATTACTTGAAAAACATGGTACTGGTTTAGGCTGTGACATTTGTAAACCAACAGCGGCTAACATTCTTGCTTCATGTTGGAATGACCATGTATTTGATAACAAGTTACAAGGTTTACAAGATACTAATGACTACTTTATGGGTAACATGCAAAAAGATGGAACATACTCTGTTGTGCCTCGTGTAGCTGGAGGTGAAATTACCCCTGAAAAATTAATTGTTTTAGGTGAAGTTGCTAAGAAATATAATCTGTATACCAAAATTACTGGCGGTCAACGAGTAGATTTATTTGGCGCTCGGTCTGAGCAGTTACCTGATATTTGGCGTGAACTGGTCGATGCCGGTTTTGAAACAGGCCATGCTTACGGTAAATCACTAAGAACGGTTAAATCATGTGTTGGCTCTACTTGGTGTCGTTATGGCGTTCAAGACTCTATGGCGCTGTCTATCTTATTAGAAAACCGTTACAAAGGTTTACGTTCTCCTCATAAATTAAAAATGGCCGTTTCTGGCTGTACTCGTGAGTGTGCTGAAGCACAAAGTAAAGATGTGGGTATTATTGCTACCGAAAATGGCTGGAACATGTATGTATGTGGTAATGGCGGCATGAAACCTCGTCATGCTGATTTATTTGCCTCGGATCTCAGTGATGTAGACTTAATTAAATATATTGATCGCTTCTATATGTTTTATATTCGCACAGCTGATCGCTTACAACGTACGTCTGTTTGGATGGATAACATGGAAGGCGGTTTAGAGTATTTAAAATCTGTCATCATTGATGACAAATTAGGCTTAGCGACTGAATTAGAGCAAGAGATGTCACATGTGGTTGATACTTATCAATGTGAATGGAAAACAACCATTGAAGATCCAGAGAAAATGAAACGTTTTACTCATTTTGTTAACAGTAAACTACATGACGACAATGTTATATTTACCACTGAACGTAAACAAATACGTCCTGCCATGCTATCTGAACGAACTACTGAAACTGTATAATAAGGAACCAAAATGACAACAACACAACAATGGTTCGATATTTGTAATATTGACGACATAATACCCAGCATGGGACGTTGCGCACTTTTTAATGAACAGCAAGTGGCTATTTTTCGCGTATTTGATAAAAATGGTCAAGAACAACTGTTTGCTATTGATAATTACTGCCCTTTTAGTCACTCAAACACGCTTTCTCGTGGATTAACAGGAAGTATAGCTGACAAAATGGTTGTCGCTTCACCTCTTTATAAACAACATTTTGATTTGTCTACCGGACTTTGTCTAGAAGATGATGATGTGAGTGTTAGAACTTACCCTGTGCGTCTTAACGGCACTACCGTTCAGCTTGCAGCTTAAGGAATTACAATGAATAATTTTACCAAATATACTTATTACACCGCTGATGTTTTTACTAACCAAGCTTTTAATGGTGTGCCTTTACCTGTTTTTCCTGATGCAAGCGGTTTAACTGATATTCAAATGCAAAAAATTGCCAATGAACTAAATGCTTCAAATACTATTTTTTTGCTACCCGCAGATGATGAAAACACTCGAAATATTCGTGTTTTTTCTAAAGATAAAGAACAGCCTACTAGCCTTCATGCAATTTTAGCAGCGAGTTATATTTTAGCAAAAACAACCATAACACTTGCTAGTAAACATACGCTTATTTCACTTATTTCAACTATGAAAGGTCATAATCAGGTAATTAATAGCTATGTATCTAAAAATGATGACGGTGATATAGGTATTATTCAACAAACCTATGATACCCATGCAGCAATTGATTATTACACACCAACTACTGATGAATTAGCTGCGATGTTGTCACTTAGTCCTGCAGATATAGGATTTGACCATTATCGTCCTTTGATTGTTTCTTGTGGTGTGCCTTACTTAATTGTACCTATTATGTCTTACACAGCAATACGTGAGGCTAAATTTAACGAATCAGCATGGAGTAATTCATCAGCACCCAGTTCATTAGCGCAAGAAATTTTACTTTTTGCAAACAATACCGATGATAACCCTGCTGATTTTCATGCTCGCTTGTTAGGTCCCGCTATTGCACATCATGAAGATCCACCGATAGGTGGTGCAATACCCGCTTTTGCAAGTCATATTTGTGATCATCCTCATGTACAAGCAGGTACTCATGTTTTTGGCATTCAAAGGGGCGCAAATGATGCTCGAAAGAGTCTTTTTTATGTAGAAATGGATAACAAACAAAGCAAAGACTTAACCATACGTGTTGGCGGACACGGCGTTTTAATGAGTGAAGCAAATATTAGAGTATAATTATAATAGCCGTTATTTCCAATAGTTAGTACTATATTAAATTGAGGCGAAATTTGATCACATCTGATAACTAAAATTTACACTTTGTTAGTTTTAAAAATACAATCAATACCCTTTTCGGTATCTTTTAAATCATAGGGAACTTTTTATAGTTTCCCTACTCTTAATAAAGGTAAGTTTTATTTCCCTTGAGTGTTTTATGCGTCTATTAAATAGACGTATTTTTTTGCCTATAATTAAATGGAATTGTTATAACCTGAGCTCGGCTTAATACCATTAGTTTCATTAAGTTTGTGATCTTGTTGTGCGTAGGAAAAATTAATCAGGGCAAGACGCTTGATTCAGGCTATTGGGATTGAGAGCAACGCCGCCTTGGAGTATTTTAACCAGCATAAGTGGGCAATTATTTACTGAAATTGGCATAACAAATATTTTAAACAGAGTTCAGGTTAGCCTAATATATTCCAAAAAAAACGCCTTGTTACTATAAAGCAACAAGGCGTTTCTAATTGATTCACTAAACCTTAGTTTATGACTGAATAAGAGATATTATTAATTTCTTTTATTCGTCGCTTGAATAACACGTAATTGAGCTACTGCACGTGCTAATTCAGCCGCAACTGCGGCATAGTCTACATCAGTGCCATGGGCATTCATGTTTTCTTCTGCGCGTTGTTTAGCTTCTAAAGCGGCTTGTTCATCCAAGTCATCACCACGTGTTGCTACATCCGCTAACACAGTTACTTGATTTGGTTGAACTTCTAACATACCACCAGATAGATAGATAACTTCTTCGCTACCATCATTTTTAGTAATAAGTGCCATACCAGGTTTTAGTGAGGTCAGTAAAGGTGCGTGACCAGGCATAATACCCAACTCACCTTCACTACCTGTGATCTGTAATGATTTGATGCTGCCAGAAAATAAACTTTCCTGTGCACTTACTACATCCAGATTAACAGTTAATAATGCCATTTGACTCGACCTCTTAAATTGTAAGCACTTATATTTTACAAGTGCTTACCAGATGATTACATCTTGTTAGCTTTCTCTACAGCTTCTTCAATTGAACCAACCATGTAGAACGCTTGCTCAGGCATATCATCATATTCACCCGCTAAAATTCCTTTGAACCCAGCAATGGTGTCTTTTAATGATACATATTTACCCGGTGAACCAGTAAATACTTCAGCAACAAAGAACGGTTGAGATAAGAAACGTTGAATCTTACGTGCGCGAGATACTGTTTGTTTATCTTCTTCAGATAACTCATCCATACCTAAGATGGCGATGATATCTTTAAGTTCTTTATAACGTTGTAATACAGTTTGTACACCACGAGCTACTTCATAATGTTCTGCACCGACCACTAATGGGTCAAGCTGACGAGAAGTAGAATCTAATGGGTCAATCGCAGGATAAATACCTAACTCAGCAATAGAACGAGAAAGTACTACAGTTGCATCTAAGTGAGCAAAGGTAGTTGCAGGGCTTGGATCGGTCAAATCATCTGCTGGTACATATACCGCTTGGATTGATGTGATTGAACCTTTATTAGTTGAGGTAATACGTTCTTGTAATACACCCATTTCTTCAGCAAGTGTTGGTTGATAACCAACCGCTGATGGCATACGACCAAGTAACGCTGATACTTCAGTACCCGCAAGTGTATAACGGTAAATGTTATCTACGAAGAATAATACGTCACGACCTTCGTCACGGAATTTTTCAGCCATTGTCAAACCAGTCATCGCAACACGAAGACGGTTTCCTGGAGGCTCGTTCATTTGACCGTAAACTAACGATACTTTATCAAGTACGTTTGAGTCGTTCATTTCGTGATAGAAATCGTTACCTTCACGTGTACGCTCACCAACACCAGCAAATACTGAGTAACCACTGTGCTCGATAGCGATGTTACGGATAAGTTCCATCATGTTTACTGTTTTACCAACACCAGCACCACCAAATAGACCAACTTTACCACCCTTAGCGAATGGACAAACTAAATCGATTACTTTGATACCTGTTTCTAACAATTCGTTAGACATGGCTTGTTCTGCGTAAGCTGGTGCTTCACGGTGAATAGACCAACGGTCTTTTTCACCAATAGGGCCAGCTTCATCGATAGGTTCACCTAGTACGTTCATGATGCGACCTAAGGTCTCAACACCAACAGGAACTTGGATTCCCTTACCGGTATTTACTACATTCAGTCCACGACGCAAACCGTCTGAGGTACCCATTGCAATAGTACGTACAACACCGCCACCAAGCTGCTGTTGAACTTCTAGTACTAAACCATCTAGGTCACCTTCGGTTATATTTAATGCGTCATATACCTGAGGTACAGCATTTTGTGGAAATTCAACATCCACAACTGCGCCAATGATTTGGACGACTTTACCTGTACTCATGTTTATTCCTCTTAATTTAAATTTGCTGATATAACAGCAAATTCTAAGTTAAATTACGAAACTATTGACTGCCTTTGTATTATAACAAGGGCAAATTACCAATTAACCAACCGCTGCCGCTCCTGCTACAATCTCACCCAATTCTTGAGTAATTGCAGCTTGACGTGCTTTGTTGTATACCAGTTGTAAATCATCAATCAGCTCACCAGCATTGTCTGTTGCGGCTTTCATGGCTACCATACGGGCAGCTTGTTCACAGGCTAGGTTTTCAACCACGCCTTGATATACTTGCGATTCTACATAACGAACTAATAATTGATCTAACAATACGTTAGCATCAGGTTCGTATATGTAATCCCAACGATGCTTAATAGCGTCATCGTCAGATTTAGGCAAAGGTAACATTTGATCAACTGTTGGCTCTTGTGTCATTGTATTAACAAATTTGTTATACACAACGAACAATTTATCAATTTCACCGTCATCATAGGCTTTCAACATAACCTGTACACTACCAACTAAGTCAGTAATTGAAGGGTTATCCCCTAGCCCAGATATTTGTGCAGATACTTTAGCGCCCATGTTGTTAAAAAATGAAGTAGCTTTAGAGCCTACTACCGCAAATTCAACTTCTGCTGATTCTGACTGCCATTTAGCAGCATCAGCGAGCACTTTTTTAAATAAATTAATATTTAAACCACCACACAAACCACGGTCTGTTGATACAACAATATAGCCAACACGCTTAACTTCACGTTCTTCCATATAGGGATGGCGATATTCTAAGTTGCCAAGCGCAATATGACCGATCACGTTTCGTATATTTGTCGCATATGGACGAGAGGCTGCCATGCTTTCTTGTGCTTTACGCATTTTTGAAGCGGCAACCATTTCCATAGCGTTTGTGATCTTTTGAGTGTTTTGTACACTCGCAATCTTGGTTTTTATTTCTTTACCAACGGCCATGACTCTCTCTCCGAAAAGATTACTTAATTAAAAACGTCTTACCAAGTTTGTGTAGACTTGAAATTTTCAAGTGCTTTCGTCAAACCTGCTTCAATGTCTTTATCGTAGTTACCTGATTCGTTAATCGTAGCCATAAGCTCAGCCTGATTATTACTCATATAGGTTTGTAACGCGTCTTCAAAATCATTGATTTTGTTTATTTCAACGTCATTCAAGAAACCTTTTTCCGCAGCAAATAAAGAGACGGCAGTTTGAGCAACAGATAATGGGCTATATTGCTTTTGCTTCATTAATTCAGTAACACGTTGGCCATGCTCTAACTGAGCACGCGTTGCGTCATCTAAATCTGAGGCAAATTGAGCAAATGCCGCTAATTCACGATATTGAGCCAATGCTAAACGAATACCACCACCTAATTTCTTGATGATTTTCGTTTGCGCTGCACCACCAACACGAGATACTGACAAACCAGCATTTACCGCAGGACGAATACCTGAGTTGAATAAATCAGACTCAAGGAATATTTGACCATCCGTAATAGAGATTACGTTTGTTGGTACGAAAGCAGATACATCACCCGCTTGTGTTTCAATAATAGGTAAAGCAGTTAATGAACCTGTTTGACCTTTTACTTCACCGTTTGTGAATTTTTCAACGTAAGCTTCGTTTACACGAGCAGCACGTTCTAATAAACGACTATGAAGATAGAAAACATCACCTGGGTATGCTTCACGACCTGGTGGACGACGAAGTAGTAATGAAATTTGACGATAAGCAACAGCTTGCTTAGACAAATCATCATATACGATCAACGCATCTTCACCGCGGTCACGGAAGTATTCACCCATTGAACAACCAGCGTATGGTGCTAGGTATTGAAGTGCAGCAGCTTCAGAGGCTGAAGCAACAACAACAATAGTATTTGATAACGCGCCGTGCTCTTCTAAGCTACGTACTACGTTTGCAACAGTAGAGGCTTTTTGGCCAATCGCTACATAAATACTTTTGATACCTGTGTTCTTTTGGTTAATGATGGCGTCAAGTGCAATCGCTGATTTACCGATTTGACGGTCACCAATGATTAATTCACGTTGGCCACGACCAATTGGAATCATAGAGTCAATTGATTTAATACCAGTTTGTACTGGTTGATCAACTGATTTACGTTCAATAACACCGGGTGCAACAACTTCTACAGGAGAGAAGCCATCATTTTCAACTGGGCCTTTGCCATCAATTGGTTCACCTAATGTATTTACTACACGGCCTAATAAGCCGCGACCTACAGGTACTTCTAAAATACGGCCAGTACCTTTAACTTTTTGTCCTTCTGCTAAATCAGCATAAGGCCCCATAACTACCGCACCGACCGAATCACGGTCAAGGTTTAACGCGATAGCATAACGACTACCAGGAAGTTCGATCATTTCACCTTGCATTACATCGGCAAGGCCATGGATACGAATAATACCATCTGTTACAGAAACGATAGTACCTTCGTTGCGAGCTTCGCTGACAACGTCAAACTGTTCAATACGATTTTTGATCAGTTCAGCGATTTCAGTGGAATTCAGTTGCATGCTCTGTTCCCTTATCTAAGATTGTAATGTTGTTGCTAAACGGCTCAGTTTACCTTGTATAGAGCCATCAATTACTACATCTCCAGCTTGTATAATCAAGCCTGAGATAATGCTTTCATCAACAATACAATTAAGCTTTACTTTACGTGCCAAGCGCTTTTCAAGCGCGGCGCTTAATGTTTTTGTCTGTGCTACTTTTAATTTAACAGCAGAGGTAACATCCACAGTAACTTCTTGTTCAAATTCAGCTTTTAATGCTAAAAATTGTTCAAGTACTTGTGGTAGCACCAACAAACGTTCGTTTTCTGCCATCACTTTCAAAAAGTTCTGGCCTTGGCTGTCTACTTGCTCGCCACAAACACCTAAAAATAATGTTTGTGCTTGCTCAACTGAAGTACCGCCAGACAAATAACCCTTAATGGTTTCATCTTTAGCAACTTCAGCAGCAAATGTTAACTGATCTAACCAGCTATCAACTGCTTTAGCTTCAACAGCAAAGTCGAACGCTGCTTTAGCATAAGGACGAGCGACGGTTGTCAATTCAGACATAGCTCTTTCCTCTTAAAGTTCAGCGACGAGTTTATCTAAAATGTCGCTATGTGCAGCGGCATCAATTGAACGCTCAAGAATTTTCTCGGCACCAGCAACAGCAAGAACAGCCACTTGTTGACGAAGTTCTTCTTTTGCACGATTACGTTCAGTTTCGATTTCTGCATGACCAGAAGCTAAGATTCTTTCTTTCTCAGCTTGCGCTTTACCAGCAGCTTCTTCAACAATTTTAGCTTCATGCTTTTTAGCAGCATCTACAATTGATGCAGCTTCAAGCTTGGCTTTTTTTAGTTGAGCTGTAGCTTTTTCTTGAGCAAGCTCAAGATCTTTAGCAGCACGGTCTGAAGCAGCAAGTCCGTCGGCAATAGTTGCTTGACGAGCTTCAATGGCACCAATAATTGGTGGCCATACATACTTCATACAGAATATTACAAATACGACAAATGCGATTAATTCACCAAGTAATGTGGCATTAAGATTCATTTGTGTACCCTCCTATTTAAATTCGCGGTTAAACAATGGACTTAAAATTAAGCACCAACTGCGAATAATAGGTATAAGCCAATCGCAACACCGATCATAGCGATCGCATCGATAAGACCCGCTACAATGAACATTTTCACTTGTAGTTGTGGGGCAAGTTCAGGTTGACGAGCAGCAGATTCTAAGAATTTGCCACCTAATAGACCAAAACCAATCGCAGTACCTAAAGCACCTAGACCGATTAGTAACGCAACAGCGATATATAACATAGTTATCTCCGATTATTTAAAGTTATAAAGTTAAAAAAAATTAAAAATTTGTACAAAAACTATCATTAATATATTTCAATATATTAATGATCTTCATGTGCTAGACTCAAATATAGAATCGTTAACATCATGAAAATAAACGCCTGTAATGGGATAACCAACAAGTGGAATGCAGCCCATAAAAAGTGTACTGGCAATTGGAATAAACCAATTGTTGCTATCAGTAAGAAAATTAACTCACCCGCATATAAATTACCAAACAAACGTAAGGCTAATGATAATGGGCGTGCTAATAAAGTAACCATCTCAAGAATAAAGTTTACTGGATAAAGTGACCAGTGACCAAAAGGCTGAGTGGTGAGTTCTTTAATAAATCCGCCAACACCTTTAACTTTAATTGAGTAGTAAATTATAAGAACAAATACACCTAAAGCTAAGGCAAAGGTCATATTTGGATCCGTTGTTGGTACTGCTTTCATGTAATGAACACCAAACAACTCAAAGATTCTAGGAATTAAATCAACTGGAACCCAATCCATTGCGTTCATTAATAACACCCAAACAAATATTGTTAATGCTAACGGCGCAATAACAGGGTTTTTACCGTGAAATGTGCTTTTAACACTATCGTCAACAAACTCAACAATAATTTCTACTACACATTGCCATTTACCGGGTACACCCGCCGTCGCTTTTTTCGCTACTGCACGAAATGATAAAATAAAAACTAAGCCCAAAAATATTGACCAACCTAAAGTATCAACATGAAAAGACCAAAAGCCTTCTCCTACAGTTAGATTCTGAAGGTGATGTTTAATATATTCTTGGCTAGTAATTTCAGCACCTGAAGCCATATTAATTATCCCAATGATTAAAGTTTAAAAATAAAATTTTTAGTTACGGTTTATCATTAATAGTACTTTTTAAAAAAAAGCGGTGATATTAATGGCATAACCATAACTAAGCAAAACATTACAAAAAATGGTATTGGCAGTAGCACTAAAAATTTAAAGGCGAGTGCAAATAACAAGGCCGTAAGAACCATTTTTAATTTTACGCCACTAAAAAAGGATTCAACCACTTTTTTTGATGACTGCGCCCCTGCATATTGAAATGCTTTCAGGGCAAAAACAATGTTGGGTACTATTGCTACTATACCACCAGTAAAACCTGATAAAGCATGCGATATATCCCAAAAAATATATATTATCAGCGTTATCATCAATACCATATACATTGTGAATAATATTTGCAAAAGAGCAATTTTTCGCCCTGTTTTAGTTAATTTATTATTCATAACTTCAATATAAAATGAATTAAAATATTACTTATAATAACAACTTTCTAATTACGATAAATATCGTAATCATATGAATTTTTTAAAGTAAAAATCTTAACGCTAAAAAGTTTGCGCAAGTATACTGATTCTGGCTTTTATTGCAAGATAATAGGGCAGAGAACGCCCCTTATTTGTGCTAATAATTAACATTTATTTAAAAAATACAACTAAAGGACTAGAAGATTTTAATTTATATCAATAACAAGAATAAAATCACATTTGTCTGGCACTAACTACTCGGATGAGTCGCCTTTATTATTATTTAAGATAAAAATCACAAATAATGATTACTTTTTTCAGTTTTACAATTAAGACCAATTTTATTGATATAGCAAAAAGGTCTTTCTTTTTCAGCTGTAATTATGATGTTTTTATTACTAACGATAATGTGTACAAGCATTAAGTGTTGATAAACAAAAAATGATGATTCTTTTGTTCATAAAGGTTATATACCCAAACCACCTCAAGATGCAGGATTCAGCTGGGATTAGAAACGAGCATATTGAGGTTGTTTATAACTATTGTTTTTTTATTTTAGCTATAAATTCTTCTAATTCAGCTAAATTAGCATAAGAGATAACTAATTTACCTTTACCTTTTTTGTTATGGTTAATGGAAACTTTCAAACCTAACTGCTCTGTTAAACTTTGTTCCATGGTGGTACTCGTTTGATCTTTCTCTTTGACAGGTTTTTCTTCATTCGGGTTTTGAATTTTTTTAATTAATGCTTCCGTTTCTCTTACCGTTAATTCTTTGGTGGCCACTATTCGTGCTGCTTCTGCTTGAAGTGAATTATCAAGTGCTAATAATGCACGCGCGTGACCCATTTCAATATCACCATTTTCTAAAAAGGTTTTAACTTCATCATTAAGATTATTCAAACGTAATAAATTAGTTACTGTGGTACGAGATTTACCAACAGCTAATGCAACTTCTTGATGTGTTAGATCAAATTCACTGAGTAAACGGTCTAAAGCAACGGCTTCTTCCATTGCATTAAGATCTTCACGTTGAATGTTTTCAATTAAGGCAATTGCAACCGCTGATTCATCAGGTACATCTTTAATTAAACAGGGCACTTCTGTTAGTTGTGCAAGTTGTGCTGCTCGCCAACGACGTTCACCTGCTATAATTTCATATAAATTTTCACCTTCATTGTCTTTACTAATTAATCTAACAACAATGGGTTGAATTATACCTTGTGATTGAATAGATAATGATAGCTCTTCAAGTGCCGCATCAGACATGTCTTTACGTGGTTGATATTTACCTGGTGATAATTTATTAATCGCTATTTTTTTTAAATCACCATCTTTAGGATTAGTTGAATCATGATATTCTTTATTATTATCTTCTTTTGAAGTAGGTTTTACTTGCGGTGTAAGAAGTGCGTCAAGGCCTCTGCCTAAACCTCTTTTTTTAGCTGAGCTCATAATAATCCTTTAAATTATTGTGACGTATTTTCGGTTTGGCTTTGTTCGCCACTTGGCGTTTTAGTTCGGTTATTGTTGGTATTATTCTTACGTAAAACTTCCCCAGCTAAAGCTAAATAAGCTTTAGCACCTGTAGAAGATTTATCATAATACATAACAGGAGAACCAAAACTAGGCGCTTCAGCTAATCTAACATTACGAGGAATAACACTACGATATACTTTATCACCAAAATGACGCTTTAATTGTTCTGACACATCGTTAGCTAATCGATTGCGAGGGTCATACATGGTTCGTAAAATACCTTCAATGTGAAGTTTATCGTTAACAACTGTTGTTAATTTAGAAATGGTATCCATTAAAGCAGTTAAACCTTCTAAAGCATAATACTCGCATTGCATAGGTACTAGAACAGAATCAGCTGCTGTCATGGCATTTACTGTCAACATATTTAAAGAAGGAGGACAATCTATTATAATAAAATCATAATAATTTTTAACTGGTTCAAGTGCTGTTTTTAGGCGTTGTTCACGAGCAAAAACTTCCATTAATTTAATTTCTGCTGCGGTAACATCTGTATTTGCCGCAATTAAATCATATAAACCCGTTGTTTCTGTTTGTACTACTTCTTCAACCGATTTTTCTTCAATAAGTAATTCATAACATGTTGCAGGAACATCATACTTATTAATACCACTTGCCATTGTGGCATTACCTTGCGGATCAAGATCTATTAATAATACTTTTCGCTTGGTTGCGGCTAATGAAGCAGCTAAATTCACTGCTGTTGTTGTTTTACCCACACCACCTTTTTGATTCGCTACCGCTATTATTTTTCCCACAAGCGCCTCTGTTATTATTGTATTATGTTATTTAAGCATTCTTAACACTTTTTAGTTTTTTTTAATATAAGCACATGACGCTCACCTATTAAATTAGGTACTTTTATTTCATGACTTGATACTAAACTAATATTATCAGGTAAATTAGCCAATTCATCTATGGGATATTGTCCTTTTAATGCAAAAAACTGTCCTTGATCAATACTGACCAAATGCGAGCACCAGCTAACCATATCATTAAGCGATGAAAAGGCTCTACTTAATACGCCGTCAAAAGGAGCATTAAGCTGGTAATCTTCAACACGAGATTTTACTGGCTGTACATTCGTTAATTTTAATTGAAATACTACTTGTCTTAAAAAAGTAATACGTTTTCCTAAACTGTCTAGTAATACAAAATTTCTTTCTGGATATAATATCGCAAGAGGAATACCTGGTAATCCAGGACCCGTTCCAACATCAATAAAATTCTTACCTTGTAAAACCTCTCCTACCATTAAGCTGTCCATAATATGCTTTACTAGCATTTCTTGCGGATCTCTTACTGAGGTTAAGTTGTACGCTTTATTCCATTTATGTAAAAGCTCTACATATTGAATCAGCAAGTTTACTTGTTGTGATGAAACTTTCAAAGCTGTTTTACTAATCAAGCTTTCAAGTGTTGAAGTTAAGGTCATATTATTTATTTTTTAACTCTTTTAGGCTATTTTTTTACTAAGTAAGCCGTGCTTTTTTAAGTAAACTAATAATAACGAAATAGCTGCTGGAGTAATACCTGAAATTCGTGATGCTTTTCCAATAGTTTCTGGACAAGCATCTTTTAATTTAGCAACAACTTCATTTGATAAACCTGATAATTGAGTATAATCAAAATCAACAGGAATCAAAGTATCTTCATTTCGCTGTTTTTTTGCAATTTCATCTAGTTGTCTATCAATATAACCCGCATATTTAGTTTGAATTTCTATTTGTTCTGCTGCTTGTGTATCAGCGATAGCAGGGCCTAAACCTTCTATTTTCATCAAATCACTATAACGAACTTCTGGACGACGAATAAGATCTTCAAGACTCGCTTCTTTACTCATTGGTGCTTTAAGTAATGCGTTGACTTGCTCAATATTATTTTGATCTTTTTGAACCCACGTATCTTTTAATCGCTGACGTTCAACTTCAATATTTTCCATTTTTTCATTAAAACGTTGCCAACGAAGATCATCAACTAAACCAACTTCACGTCCTTTTTCAGTTAAACGAATATCAGCATTATCTTCTCGTAATAATAAACGATATTCGGCACGAGAAGTGAACATACGATAGGGTTCTTTTGTACCTAATGTAGCTAAATCATCTATTAAAACGCCCATGTAAGCTTGATCACGACCTAATATAAATTCATCACGACCTTTTACACGGTTGGCAGCATTAGTAGCAGCAATTAGCCCTTGTGCTCCAGCTTCTTCATAACCTGTTGTTCCATTTATTTGTCCTGCAAAATAAAGGTTATCAATAAATTTGCTTTCTAATGATTGTTTTAAATCTCTAGGATCAAAGTAATCATATTCAATGGCATAACCTGGACGTGTAATGAAGGCATTTTCAAAACCTTTAATAGAACGAACTAAATTCATTTGTACGTCAAACGGTAAACTAGTTGATATACCATTTGGATAGACTTCATGAGTAGTTAACCCTTCAGGTTCTACAAAAATTTGATGTGATTTTTTATCAGCAAAACGATTAATTTTATCTTCAATAGAAGGGCAGTAACGAGGCCCCACACCTTCAATAACACCTGTATACATAGGTGATCTATCAAGACCATCACGAATAAATTGATGCGTTTGTTCGTTTGTGTGAGTGATAAAGCAAGATATTTGCTGAGGATGATCATTTTGTGATCCCATAAATGAAAAGGTAGGGCGCGGGTTATCGCCAGGTTGTTCTTCCATTACTGAAAAATCTAATGATCTTGCATCAAGACGTGGTGGTGTTCCAGTTTTTAAACGATCCATTCTAAAAGGCATATCACGCATTTTAGCGGCTAAATTTATACTTGCAGGATCGCCTGCACGACCGCCTTGATAATTATTTAAACCAATATGTATTTGGCCAGCAAGAAAGGTTCCTACCGTTAATACCACTGTTTTACCTTTAAATTTAAGTCCCATTTGAGTAGAAACACCAACAACGCGTTCATTCTCTAATATTAAATCATCACAAGGTTGTTGAAAAATAGTCAAATTTTCTTGGTTTTCTAAATAATTACGTACAAAGGCTCGATAGAGTGTTCTGTCCGCTTGTGCTCTTGTTGCTCTAACTGCTGGGCCTTTACTAGCGTTAAGCGTTCTAAATTGAATTGCACTATGATCTATGGCTGTAGCCATCAAACCACCTAAAGCATCTATTTCTTTAACTAAATGTCCTTTACCTATGCCTCCTATCGCAGGATTACAAGACATTTGCCCTAAAGTATCAATATTATGGGTTAGTAAAAGTGTTTTACAACCCATTCGTGCAGATGCAAGCGCTGCCTCAGTGCCAGCATGGCCACCACCAACAACAATGACTTCATAAGACTCTGGATACCACATAAAATTTTAACCTTAGAAAAATTACAATTAAAGAATATTGCCTTAAGCAAAATCAGGAGACGTATTTTAGCCTTTTTTTAGCAAGAGGGAAATGATCAAATGAGTAAAAAGATCATCAAGTGATCTCGGTAATATATAATAAGATCTTTATATAGATCTTATTATTATTACTTATTAAGGAGGCTGATTTCTGTGGGTAAGTGATTTTTTATTAATAATAATATCAAGTTACATAAATGATAAGTTTGTGATCAAACATTGATCAAGTACAGTTTAAGCGGTGATCAAAAGCACTGTTTATACACAGGCTGATTATTTAATAACTCTATACACTGAATAACAATAGATAATTAATACGTTGTTCATTGTTTTATCCACAATCAGTGTTTTATAACACTATTTTTGTTAGTAAATTATGTATAAATCTTTATAAAAGATCTTTATGTTCAACTAACCATTGTTGTGCAAGATCTTCTGGATCTATATCTTGGCTCATATCTAGCATTTTTATTTCTACTGTTTCTTTACAACCTTTTGTTATTAAAAGTTTATTTAACTCCTTTCCTGCTTTACAAAATGTATCGTAGCTGGAATCACCTAGCGCAATGATCAAGAAGTTAATTGAGGACAGATCTTGTTCACAATTTTTGAGATCATTAACAAATGCTTGAATGTTATCAGGGTAGTCGCCTGCGCCGTGTGTTGATGTGCAAATTAACCAAATGTTATTTTGGTTGTTAATATTAGAAAGATCTTGACTTAATGTTGATGTAAGGATCGATGAGAAATTTGGTTTTAAGTGTAAATTAACATCGTGATTAAGATCATTTAGTTGTTCTTCACATGCTTCTGCAACATATTCTGTTCCGCCTAACATACTGCCTACTATTATTTGAAATGTACTCATGTTTAGTTATCTTTGGTAATTAATAAGTTAATAATGTGCTTATTATAATATTTTAGTTGTTTTAACTTAACTGATATTTGTTAATAGTTTTAAAAATATCTACTCATGCTCTTATTAAGTGCATAGCGGAATTATCTTTGTGCAGTTTTCTTTTTGTAATTTTTTATAATTTATATAATTAAAAAATTACATTATATAAATCATATAATTAAGATATTTTATATTTATTATTTAACTTGGTATTAAATTTGCGGTAACTCAGTACATAAAGACATTTTCATAATTGAGTTAGGTAAAGTTAATGAGTTACATAGCATTAGGTAGTAAACAAAAAATTATTGTTGTTGGTAATGGAATGGTTGGTCATCATTTTATTGATCAATTAAATAAAGCTAATAATAATGATTTTGACATTATTACTTTTAGTGATGAATCTCGCCTTGCATACAATAGAGTAATGTTAACAAGTTATTTTACGGGTAATAATGCTAATGGCCTGGCTTTAGCCACCTCACAAGGATATGACGATCGAGATGTTAAATATTTTTTAAATGATGAAGTAATAACTATAGATCGTGAACAGAAAAATATTAGTACAGCATCAGGAAAAACTTTATCTTATGATAAGCTTGTTTTAGCAACGGGTTCATTCCCTTTTGTACCTCCTGTTCCAGGTAAAGAACAAGACCATATTCATGTATATCGTACACTTAATGATTTAGAAGCTATTGAATATTCGGCAAAAAAATCAAAAGTAGGAGTGGTTATTGGTGGTGGTTTATTAGGTTTAGAAGCCGCTAATGCAATAAAACAACTTGGTCTTGAAACCCATGTAGTTGAATTTGCGCCAAGATTAATGGCTGTTCAACTTGATCAAGACGGAGGTGATTTACTTCGAGATAAAATTACAGCTCTTGATGTTACGGTTCATACTGAAAAAAATACTTCTGAAATAGTAGAAGGTGAAAGCTGTCGTTATCGAATGAACTTTGCCGATGGCTCATTTTTAGAAACAGATCTTATTATTTTTTCTGCTGGTATAAGACCACAAGATACATTAGCGCGTCAGAGTGGGTTGGTAATAGGTGACCGTGGCGGTATTGTTATTGATAATCAGTGTTTAACCAGTGATAAATCAATTTATGCTATTGGCGAATGTGCATTATGGGACAATAAAATATTTGGCTTAGTAGCACCTGGTTATGCTATGGCAAAAGTAGCCGTTAGTCACTTAACTAACACAGAACCTAAACAGTTTACTGGCGCAGATATGAGTACTAAGTTAAAACTTTTAGGTGTTGAAGTCGGTAGTATTGGTGATGCACATGGTAATACGCCTTATTCACAAAGTTATAGTTTTATTGACTCTGTTTTGGGTACATACAAAAAAATTGTTGTTAGTGCTGATGGAAAAATGTTGTTAGGTGCTGTATTAGTTGGTGATACAAGTGATTACAGTCAGTGGTTACCTTTAGTACTTAATAAAATTATATTAACAGAACCTCCCGAATACCTATTAATTCCTAAACAAGATAGTGAAAATTCATCAAACATAGCCGCACTACCTGATAATGCTCAAGTTTGTGCTTGTTATGATGTATCTAAGTCTGTATTGAGTGAAGCTATTAAAAATGGAGCCAATGATGTTGCTGCACTTCAATCTTGTACAAGTGCTGGTACAGGTTGTGGTGGTTGTATTCCTTTAGTTACACAAGTGTTAGAAAGTGAATTAGAAAAAATAACGGCTAATGTCAGTAGTAACGAAATAATTGAAGAGCCTTTTGAAAATATATTATCAGAGAGGGCAGATAAAAATACTTATTTTATTTTTCCTCGTATCCCTGGCTCAAATATCACACCCGAGCATTTAATTTTTATTGGTGAAATAGCCAAAAAATATAACCTACATACTCAAATATCAGGTGCTCAACGTATCGATATACTTGGCGCACGGCTTGAGCACTTACCAATGATTAAAAAGAGAATGGCTGATGTAGGTCTAGAAACAGAACACTTCTTGAAAGATCGCTTAAATAAAAATTCTAAAGAAAAATAATTTAAGTTCCTAAATTTAATTTTAACAAGGCAATGTAATGAAAAATTTAATAAAAAATAAAGTACCTAAGCTAAAAAAATGCACAACTCAAGGAGACTACACCTTATGAGTTCTTCAAAATTTAACTTGTTTTCATTAAGTGAAAACATGAAAGTATTACATTATAGCTGGGTAGCTTTTTTTATTACCTTTTTAGTGTGGTTTAACCATGCTCCTTTACTTGGGTTAATTGCGCAGTCGCTTGATTTAAGCACAGAAGAAATAAAAACATTATTGATATTAAATGTAGCTTTAACAATCCCCGCACGAATATTTATTGGGATGGCTACTGATCAATATGGTCCTAGAAAAACGTTCAGTATTCTCTTATTTTTATGTTCAATACCTTGTGGCATGTTCGCGCTAAGTACTGATTTTGAACAACTGGCTTTAGCACGATTTTTATTGGGATTTATTGGTGCTGGGTTTGTTATTGGTATTCGGTTAGTAAGTGAATGGTTTCCAGCAAACCAACTTGGCACCGCAGAAGGTATTTATGCAGGATGGGGTAATTTTGGTTCCGCTGCTGCCGCTATTATTTTACCTGCAGTCGCACTTTTAGTTGGTGGCGACGATGGTTGGCGCTGGGCTGTTGGCGCTACGGGAATTATTAGTTTTGTTTATTCTTTTCTTTTTTATTTTGGTGTGCGTGATACTCCGCAAGGAGCAACTTACTTTAAACCAAAAAGTTCCAAAGCAATGGAAGTCACTAGTATTGGTGATTTTTATTTGTTGCTTGTAATGAAAATACCATTATTTGCTACTTTAGCTTTATTAAATTGGAAGTTGTCGCCAAGCGGTGTAAGTTTAATTAGTCATAACATGGCAGTATTAATTTATTTTAGTTTAGTTATTTGGTTTATATATGAGGCCTATAGCGCTTATCATGTTAATAAAGAAATTTTCAAAACCCCTGTTGATCCTATTCATCAATATTCATTTAAACAAGTTGCCGTGCTAAATGTTCTGTATTTTGCCACGTTTGGTAGTGAGTTAGCTGTTGTTTCAATGTTACCTCTGTTTTTTAGTGAAACCTTTGATTTAAATATTGTTTATGCAGGTTTATTAGCATCAACTTATGCATTTATGAACTTATTGTCTAGGCCATTAGGAGGTTGGATAAGTGATAAATATGGCCGTAAAAAAACCTTAATTATTTTAACCACAGGCTTAAGTTTAGGTTATGCAACTATGGCATCTATTACGGGTGATTGGCCTTTAGTATTAGCAGTTGCAGCTGCTATGGGGTGTTCTTTCTTTGTGCAAGCAGGAGAGGGCGCTGTATTTGCGGCCGTTCCACTGATTAAGCGCCGTTTAACTGGTCAAATAGCGGGAATGACAGGTGCTTATGGTAATGTTGGTGCTGTATGTTATTTAACAGTATTATCATTTGTTAGTTATTCATTATTTTTCTGGGTTATTGCAGGCTGTGCTTTTATTGGTTTAATGATGTTATTTTTAATGCAAGAACCTAGAGGAAGTATGGCTGAAATAATGCCTGATGGCAGTGTAGAGCTGATTCAGGTGGATTAACGATTGGCTGATGCACAGATGCTAGATACAAAAACTCAATTGCAATGTCGCTCACAAAGGAATATTGAAAATAGCCTTATGATCACCTTTGGCGGCTATTCCACTAAAGGTGCTAAAAGTGAAAATCAAGATGCCTTTGCTTTGAAAATGAGTAAAGGCTTTGATTTAGAGCTAAAAGGGCATGCTGCTGTTATTGCTGATGGTTTATCAAGTGCCAATTGTGCAGCACAAGCAAGTCAAATGAGTGTTTGTCATTTTATTGAAGAATATTTAGCAACGCCAGAAACGTGGTCTGTAAAAAAGTCAGCAGCTAAAGTTATTTCTTCATTGAATAAATGGCTATACTCAAGACAATTGATAGCTGATGAAAAAGGTTTATTAGAACAATGGTTTAGTACTTTTTCGGCAATAGTACTTAAAGGTGATATAGGACATATATTTCATGTGGGTGATTGCCAAATCGTTAAAATTAATAATGACGGCTATCAAGAATTAACAACAGATCATGCCACAGCATCTGGTACATTAACCCGTGCTTTAGGTGCTGACTCTCATATAGAAGTAGATTATAAATATACTGTTTTAGCGCCTCAAGATATTATTATGTTAAGTTGTGATGGTGTGCATCACTTTGTACAACCTAGTCAAATTAAGAAAATAATTAATGATAACGAAAGTTTAGAGAAAGCTAGTGAGTTAATTTGTCAATTAGCGAGTGAACAAGGTTCAGAAGATAATTTAACCTGTTTAATAATTAAAATAGAACAATTACCACAACAGGCATTTAACCAATTATTATTCACTCGGTTGCAGCAAGTGATACCGCCTGCACTTAAATTAGGTAGTAAATTAGATCATTTTGAAATACTTGATGTGTTACATCAAACTAGTCGATCTCATGTATATTTAGCGAAAGATTTACAAGATAAAAAATTAGTTGTTATAAAAATACCATCGGTAAATTTTATTGATGATAATGATTACCTTAGTGGTTTTATAAAAGAAGGTTGGATTGGTGAAAAGATAACACATCCTGCTATTATGAAAATTTATCCTAGAGTAAAAAAAAGTAAATTTTTATATCATAGTTGTGAATATATAGAAGGCCAAACCTTAGCTGATTGGATGAAAGATAATCCCACTCCATCGCTTATTAAAGTACGTGATATTTTAGACCAGTTAATAAAAATACTTCGTGTTTTACAGCGTCAAGATGTTGTTCATTGTGATATTAAAGGCGATAATTTTATTATTGATAGTGATGGGCGTGTAAAATTGATTGATTTTGGAAGTAGTGTTGCTGGGGCAGTATTAGATAATTCATTATCTAATACATTCGATCAATATAATTTTAATCAAGGTACACTCAATTACAGTGCTCCAGAACTATTTTATGGTTATGAAAATAATCACCAAAGTGAGTTATATTCTTTAGCTGTTTTGATTTATCAAATATTGACTAATAGACTACCATATAAAGAAATTAGTCAATTAGAGGCTATACCGAAGCAATTTAATTTGTGGCGGTATAAACCGATAGTTACCTATAGAAAAGACTTGCCTAATTATATGGACAGCGTTATGTCAAAAGCATTAGCAGCTAATCCTGCTAACAGATATGAACATTATTCAGAGTTTCTTGCTGAATTTAATGTTACTGATAAAAACCAACTGAATATACAACATAATATACCACTGTTAGAACGTGATCCTGTTAAGTTTTGGCAAGGCATTAGTGTTATTTTATTCATTACATTAATTAGTGTTTTGATTTATGAATAACAATTTTTCATATTGCACAATAACACTTCATTTATTGCACTATGGCAGTTCACTTTACCTATAATTATTTTTTATCATTTAAAATAATAAATTAAATCAATTGTTTATTTGTTTTTTATCTATGGCGTGGCTGTTGCATTATATTTTTGTATTAAAACAAATAATGTAACCAATAGTTAGTGCCAAATATGATTAACAACCAACAATACGCGTTAGTAGATCCTAAACTTATAACTGCAGATATCAACACAACTTGCCCTTATTGTGGTGTTGGTTGTGGTATTACTGTTTCAAATAGTGCTGACAATTCATCTCAAGCAGTGCTGATAAATGGCGATAAAAATCACCCAGCAAACTTTGGTAAACTATGTATCAAAGGTAAAAATTTAGCTGATACGTTAGATAACAATAACAGACTAATGGCACCACAAATAAATAATAAAGTGCAAAAATGGTCTAGAGGACTTGATTTTGTTGCCAGTAAAATCAATCAATCTATTGATGATTATGGTAAAGAGTCTGTTGGTTTTTATGTATCGGGACAATTACTAACTGAAGATTATTATGTTGCCAATAAATTAATGAAAGGTTTTATTGGTAGTGGCAATATAGATACCAACTCTCGTTTGTGTATGTCATCGGCTGTGTCAGCACATAAACGTGCTTTTGGTGAAGATATAGTACCTATGAGCTATTCAGATATTACTAAGGCTGATTTAATTGTTTTAGCAGGTTCAAATTTAGCTTGGTGTCATCCTGTTTTATATCAAAGAATCAGAGAAGAAAAAACACGTAGGCCAGAATTAATACTTGTAGTGATTGACCCAAGAGTAACAGCTTCAACTGAACTTGCTGATTTACATTTACCTATTAAAGCAGGGCAAGATGTTACTTTATTTAACGGTTTATTAAATTACTTAAACCAAAATGATTTTATCAATGAGGATTTACTTACTTCTGTTGATAAAACTTCTGGTTTAGTACAGGCACTAATTAATGCTAAAGAAGACAGTTTACATCTTTCATCAACGGGACTATCAACAAAAGAAATATCCCAGTTCTATAATCTCTTTACTAATAAAAACAAGGTAGTAACACTGTTTTCACAAGGTATTAATCAATCTAATCAAGGAACTGATCAAGTTAATGGTATTATTAATTGTCATTTAGTTACAAACAAAATAGGTAAAATTGGTTGCGGTGTCTTTTCTATAACCGGACAGCCTAATGCAATGGGTGGACGTGAAGTTGGCGCCTTAGCAAATACGTTGGCAAGTCATATTGAGTTTAAAGATAGCCATTTGCATGCTGCTTTAGCTGACTTTTGGCAAACAGATAATTTGGCAACCAGTGAAGGTTTAAAGGCCGTTGATTTGTTTGATGCCGTTGAATCGGGCCAAATAAAAGTATTGTGGATAATGGCAACTAATCCGTTAGTGAGTATGCCTAATCATGAAAAAATCAAACAAGCCTTAAAAAAATGTCCTTTAGTTATTGTTAGTGATTGTGTGGCAACTAATGACACATTACGTTATGCCGATGTTATTTTTCCCGCTCAAACATGGGGAGAAAAGTCAGGAACTGTGACTAATTCAGAAAGAAGAATATCTCGACAACGTTCATTTTTACAACCTTTTGCTGAAGCTAAACCTGATTGGTGGATTATCAGTGAAGTTGCTAAGCGTATGGGCTTTTCAGCGCAATTTTCTTATGAATCGGTTCATCAAATATTTGCAGAACATGCCCGTTTGTCTGCTGTAAATAATAATGGTAGTAGGGCATTTGATATTTCAGCATTTAGTGATATTAATGCAGAGCAATATCAGCGGTTACAACCTTTTCAATGGCCGCAACCTCAAGGTATTCCTATCAAAGTGAGCGAACAAAACTTTTTTGCCGATGGACATTATTATCATGATAATAACAAAGCGAGAGTTATTGCTATTAAGAGTAAACAACAAACAGAAGATACGCACTTATTTACTTTAAACACAGGGCGAAATAGAGATCAATGGCATACCCAAACTCGTAGTGGCAAATCTGGTATTTTATCACAACGTCATCCAGAGCCTGAAGTTGAAATTAATCAACAAGATGCATTTCTTCTTAATATAATTGATGGGCAGTTAGTTAGCATAACAACTGATGATAACCACGTAAAAGGGCAATTTTTAATTCGTGTAAGAGTAACTAAAACTCAGCGTCAAAAAGAATTGTTTATTGCTATTCACTGGTCAGCCAGTAATTTTAATCAGGGTTGCGTGAGTAAATTTATTAAAGCAAACTTTGATCTTATATCTGGTCAGCCAGCATTTAAGCATAGCAAAGTGAGTATTAAACCATGGCAAACGCGTAGTGAAGCTATGTTAGTTGTTAAGTCTCCAATCAGTGATAGTTTGGCAACTTATCAAGTAGTGCAAAAAATTACAGGAGGTTATTGTTACTATTTAGCAAGTACTGAATCACCAGCTGACTTGTTCAAACGGTTAAATGATTTTGTATTAACTAACTCGAACCAATTAGTCGATAAGAGCGACATTAATGTGCTTAATGCAAGTGATTCGATAAAAAATTATTTTAGAAAAAGTTATTTTATAAAAGATGATATGCAAGCAACTATTTTAGTGGCGCAACAAAAAGATGACTTACCTCAGGGATGGATAAGCCAAATATTCACGTTAACAGATAATATTGATATTAAGAGAAATATACTATCCAACGATAGTAAGCACTTACAAGTTAAAAGTACTTTTTGCCATTGTTTACGTGTTGAATTAAAAGATATTGAACACGCTATTGATTCTGGAGAAATCACTGTTGAAAGCATTAGAGCAAAAACCAATGCGGGTAATGGCTGTGGCAGTTGTATTGGTGACATAGCGCTTAAACTTAAGCAGTGTGGAGTTTAAACGTATTATTTTGCTGCTATTTACCAATACAAAAAGAACTAAAAATTTTACCTAATAGATCATCACTGGTGAATTCTCCTGTGATTTGATCTAGCTCTAACTGACAAATTCGTAGCTCTTCAGCTAAAATTTCTCCAGCGACATAAGATTCTAATTGTTCTAAACCCGTAATTAGGTGTTGATGCGCATTATTTAAAGCGGTCAAATGGCGTCTTCTTGCCATAAACCCACCTTCAGTACTACCTTGGTAGCCCATAATCGCTTTTAAGTGCTCTTTTAAGCTGTTAACGCCTGCTCCAGTTTTTGCTGACAGCGTTATGGCGGTATGTTTTTTATTATTTTTATCAGAAAATTCAGTTAAGCCAATATCTTTTTGTTCAATTGATGGATTTAAATCGGCTTTGTTTCTAACTAACGTTAAGCCAATATTACTGGGAAGTTTTTCAAAAAATTCAGGGTAGTAGTTTTTTATATCTTGTTCATTTTCTAAAATGTTGTGATTTTTACTGGCATCAATCATCAATAGTACTCTGTCAGCTTGGTTTATCTCTTGCCAAGCGCGCGCTATACCAATTTGTTCAACTTTATCATCACTATCACGTAAGCCTGCAGTATCAATTATATGCAGAGGCATACCGTCAATATGAATTTGCTCGGTTAATACGTCTCGGGTTGTACCCGCAATATCCGTGACTATTGCGCTGTCTTTTCCGCTTAAGGTATTTAGTAAACTTGATTTACCTGCATTTGGCCTACCAGCAATAACAACGCGCATACCTTCTCTAATAATACTCCCTTGCTGTGCTTGTTCACGTACTTCTTCAACTTTGTTGATAATCGCTTTAAGATCGGTCACTATTTTTGTATCGGCAAGAAAGTCTATTTCTTCTTCTGGAAAATCAATAGCGGCCTCAACATACATACGCAGATGTATAATGCTTTCCACCATTTCATTAACGAGTTTAGAAAAATTACCTTGTAGTGAGTGCAGGGCAGAACGTGCTGCTTGCTCAGAGCTTGAATTGATTAAATCAGCAATCGCTTCAGCTTGGGTTAAGTCGAGCTTGTCGTTTAAAAAAGCTTGTTCACTAAACTCTCCTGGTTTTGCCATAATAACATTAGGCAAAGCTAGAATTGCTTTGAGTAACATATCTAAAATAATAGGACCACCATGGCCTTGAAATTCAATAACATCTTCACCCGTAAATGAATTAGGTGCTTGAAAATACAACGCTATACCTTGGTCTAATACATCACCATTCGTATTTGAAAAAGGCAAATATTCAGCTTTTCTTATCTCAGGTATACGGCCTAAAATGGCTTGAGCAACATTTTTTGCTTCTGGGCCTGATACTCTAATAATACCAACACCACCACGCCCTGGTGCAGTTGCTTGTGCCGCAATTGTTGTTTTTCCACTAAGTTTGTTACTAGAATGTGATGTCATTAGTTGATGCAAGCCTACAAAATATGAGAAATTGGATTTAAATATTTTACTGTATTTAACGATAACTAACAAAAAAGCGATTTCATTATCTGAAACCGCTTTTCTTTTTAACAAGTTAAAAATAGATATTAATACAAGTTAACTTTCTTTTGCTTGCTTTTTCTTTTCAATTCCGCTGAATATTATTTTCATTTGTACAATTGAAATTATATTACTTACAAACCAATAAAGCACTAAACCAGATGGGAACCAAGCCATAAAAATAGAGAAAACAACAGGCATATATTGCATTATTTTTTGTTGCATAGGGTCTTGTATTGTCATCGGTTGCATTCTTTGCATTACATACATACTAATTCCCATTAAAACAGGTAGTACATAGTATGGGTCCATTGCAGATAAATCTTGAATCCAGAATACAAATGGAGCATGCCTTAATTCAACACTCTCTAAAAATACCCAATAAAGTGCTAAAAATATAGGCATTTGTAACAATAGTGGTAAACAACCGCCGGCAGGATTTACTTTTTCTTTGCGGTACATTTCCATGGTTGCTTGCGACATTTTTTGTCTGTCGTCACCAAAACGCTCTTTTAATTGTGCCATTTTTGGAGCTAATTCACGCATTTTTGCCATTGAGGTATATTGCGCTTTAGTTAGTGGGTACATACCACCTTTAATAATTAAAGTGATAATGATGATTGCTAGACCCCAATTTCCAACACCACCTAAATCAACATCAAACATATCAAAGAAATTAAATTCACCCGATTGGATGATATTTAGCAAACCATAAAGTGGTTGGCTAATCATCCATAAGAAACCGTAGTCAATGGTTAAATCTAAATTAGGAGCTATTTTCTCTAAAACTTCTTGGTCTTTGGGACCAACATAGAAAATGGCAGAGGTATTACCTTGTGTGCCAGCATCTATAATTATAACTGGTGCTTTAAAGCCAACAACCGCTTCTTGGTTGTTGCTAAGTGTAGTATAAAGTTGATTATTATCGGCTGCATTGGGAACCCAAGCTGATACAAAGTAATGCTCGAGCATGGCAACCCAACCACCTGGTGTAGTTTTGTTTAAGTTTGCTTCGGCAATATCATCAAAGTCATACTTTTCATAACGATCTTCAGAAGTAGAGAAAGCGGCACCGCGGTAAGTTGGAAGCATGCCAGATGATGTATCTTTAAGTGTTGACTGTTTTAGTTGACCATACATTTGTACTGAAACACTGTTGCTAGTGTTGTTGTTGATAATATATTCAACGCCCACACTATAACTACCCGCAGTAAAAGTGAAACGTTTTGTTACCGCAAGGCCTTTACTGTCTTGAAAGGTTAAATCAACGGTTAGGCTATCATTTATTAATTCATAATTGCTTTGAGTGCTGTTATAAATTGGTCGACCTTTAATAACTCTATCTACACCGTTTGCACCAGTTAAACCAGATTGTGCAACATATTTTTGATTACCATTTTGCATCACAGTAAAAGGAATATTATTACCTTGTTCAGTGTTAAATTTTAGCAATTTAGCTTCAACAATATCGCCACCTTGGGTATTGATTTTTAAGCGAAGCGTATCCGTTGTTATGTTGATTAGTTTGGAGCTTGACGCGGTTTCTTTTGCAATAGCTACTGGTGAGTCAGTTGATTCAGGTACAAATTCTTCATTAGTTTTTTGTTCATTATTTACATTAACATCTTGACTAATTGTTGTAGGTTCAACTGCTGGCGCATTTTGTTGTTGCCACTGACTAAATAGTAAGTAAGTAACAACCATAAGCGCAATAAAAAGCAGACTGCGTTGAGATTCCATAAGATTTATTTCTCTTGTTTTTGGGTTGGCAACAGGTTTTTACCTCTTGCATGTAATTAATAGCAAAACATTTTAGACTAGGTTTAACAGCAAACCAACACTCTTTTAGTATTAGAGTTCAAAAATAGGTTAGCCTTTAATGATTTTGTTACTATTTCTCTTTTTTTAGTGGTGGCACAGGATCTTCACCACCTTTATTTAACGGATGACATTTTATTATACGTTTGCCTGCTAACCAACATCCTTTCATTACACCAAAACGTTCAATAGCCTGATGTGCATAACATGAACAAGTGGGCTGAAATCGGCAATTTGTTCCTAAAATAGGACTAATAAATCGCTGGTAAGCTTTTATAAATGCTATTGTTAATTTTTGTGGCGCTGAATTATTTTTCGCCATATTTTAGTTAATTCTTGGTTGATTTCGGCATTGTTGAGTTGATCAATACCTGATTTTACCATAACGACCATGTCGATAGCAGGTAAGTCATGTTGGTTTAGTCGAAAACTCTCTCTAACAATTCGTTTAATGCGATTTCGTTGCACGGCAAGTTTAACGCGTTTTTTGGCTATAGCTAATCCAAGACGATTATTTTTACATGAATCATCAGGTAAGTTTGTTGGGGTAATCAATATTGTAAAGTGGCGAGAGCCAAATCGGACAGGTTTTTTAAATACAGATTGAAAGTGACCGGGAGTCAACAAGCGTGACTCCCGATTAAATTCATAAGTAACCGTGTTGGTTACCATCTTAATTCTATTTCTAAGTAAGAAAAAAAGTTAAGATTAAGCGCTAAGGCGCGCACGGCCTTTAGCACGGCGACGAGCTATAACAGCACGGCCATTTTTAGTTGCCATACGAGCACGGAATCCGTGGTTACGCTTACGCTTTAATACGCTAGGTTGAAATGTTCTTTTCATTACGCTAATCCGTCGGTTGTTGTTGCCCTAACAAAAAAGCTAGTTGAGCACACAGGTCTAAAAAAAGAGGGCGAATTCTAAATCTAACTAGCTACGTTGTCAATGATTATGAGATATTATTTACAAAGATCATTCTATGATCTTGCTGTTTTATTTTATTATAATTACTTGAATGACAGTTTTGTGAAAAATATCCACAGGCTTAGTTTTAAATCTAGCTTAATTTTGTAAATTTGTGATTTTTTTCTTCATAAGTAAATATACTAAGTATAGTTTTTTAGCTTTTTTTTAATCTAAAAAATGCGTTATATTGATGTTTCACAGGCTTTTAGCAATTAATTATCAAAATAATGACGAATTGTTGTCTGTCAATATTGCACTTGTGGATAAGTATAGAGATAATGGGCACACATAATAAAAATTTCCGTTTGTTTTTCTTTTTCAGGTGTAATACCTGTCTTTTTTGAACAATGATCTTATTGTGCACACATACAATTTTTGTTTTGTCTAAAATTAGTCTCGAATTCGAGTGTGAACAATAAACGGTTAAAATATATTCCATTGGAGTTTTGGTTGGAACATTCTCTTTGGCAGCGATGCCTTACTGTTCTTCAAGAAGAATTGCCAGCACAACAGTTTAGCATGTGGATTCGTCCACTACAGTGTGTTGTTACGGATAACGTATTAACACTCTATGCACCAAACCGCTTTGTATTAGATTGGGTTCGCGACAAGTATGTTCATAGGATCAACGAATTGATCTCTACGACTGACGGTGAAGATCCTTATCTTCTTAGATTCGATGTGGGTAGTAAGCCATTAGCAACACCTAAAAATAATACTGAAAATTCTGCAAGTGCAAACTTCAGTTTAAACACTAAATCGACTTCTTCTTCAACTGCAGAAACAAATTTACCCAATAAACCAAACGTTAGGGTAAAATATACGTTTGATAATTTTGTTGAAGGTAAATCTAACCAACTTGCAAGAGCTGCTGCTTCTCAAGTTGCCGATAACCCAGGTGCTGCTTATAATCCTCTTTTTATTTATGGTGGTACTGGTTTAGGTAAAACGCATTTATTGCATGCGGTAGGTAATGGTATTTTACAAAATAACCCCAATGCTAAAATTGCTTATATGCATTCAGAACGTTTTGTACAAGACATGGTAAAAGCCTTGCAAAATAATGCGATGGAAAAGTTTAAGCAATACTATCGTAGTGTTGATGCTTTACTTATTGATGATATTCAATTCTTTGCAGGAAAAGATCGAACGCAAGAAGAATTCTTTCATACTTTTAATGCACTACTTGAAGGTAATCAACAAATTATTTTAACCAGTGACCGATACCCAAAAGAAGTCGCTGTTGAAGATCGGTTAAAATCCCGTTTTGGTTGGGGGCTAACAATTGCTATTGAGCCACCAGAACTTGAAACTCGAGTGGCTATATTAAAAACTAAAGCCCAAGAAAGTAATATAAACTTAGCTGACGAGGTTGCTTTTTTCATAGCTAAGCGCCTACGTTCTAATGTTCGTGAATTAGAAGGTGCACTTAATCGTGTTATTGCTAACGCTAATTTTACTGGTAGAGCAATAACTATTGACTTTGTCCGTGAGGCTTTACGTGATTTATTAGCATTACAAGATAAGTTAGTTACTATTGATAATATTCAACGAACAGTGGCAGAATACTATAAGATTAAAGTTTCTGATTTACTTTCAAAAAGAAGAAATCGATCTGTGGCTAGACCTAGACAACTAGCAATGGCATTATCTAAAGAATTAACCAATCATAGTTTGCCTGAAATAGGGGATGCTTTTGGTGGAAGAGATCATACAACAGTACTTCATGCCTGTCGTAAAGTTAAGTCGTTACGTGAGGAACTACATGATATTAAAGAAGATTATTCTAATTTAATTAGAACATTGTCTTCTTAGTTTATTTACGCTTGGTACATATTGATGTTTTCATTAATTTGCGTGTTACTTTTAAATAATAATACATTTGCTCAGAAGCAGGAATATAGATGAGATTTTCACTTAACAGAGAATTATTACTTAAGCCATTATTGTTAGTTTCAGGTGCTGTTGAACGAAAAAGTACATTGCCTATTTTGGGTAATATTCTTTTTGATATTAAAGGACATACTTTAACATTAACTGCTACTGACCTAGAGCTAGAAATGGTTGCTCATGCGCAACTAGATAATGAAGGGATTGATGGTAAAATAACAATTCCTGCACGAAAGTTACTTGATATTTGTAAAAGCTTACCTGAAAACGCTATGCTGACTTTTAATGCTGAAGGTGAGGGTGATAGTGTAAAATTAAGTTCTGGTCGTAGTCGGTATTCATTATCCACATTACCTGCAGATGATTTTCCGAATATAGAACAGTGGAAGGGTGATGTTGAGTTTCAATTATTAAAATCCGATTTATTGCGCTTAATTGAAAGTACGCATTTTTCTATGGCTAACCAAGATGTTCGTTATTACTTAAATGGTATGTCTATTGAAAGCGAAGCAAATGAAATTCGTTCTGTTGCTACAGATGGCCACCGACTTGCTATTTGTAAAATATCAAATGATTCTCTTAATTTACCAGCGAGACAAGTTATAGTTCCTCGAAAGGGGATTCTCGAAATAATTAGATTACTCGCACCCGTAGAAGAATATGTTCAAGTTTATCTTGGTTCTAATCATTTGAGGATTATCGATACAGAATTTTCTTTTACAAGTAAATTGGTTGATGGTCGTTTTCCTGATTATCGTCGAGTTTTACCACGTAATGGTGATAAAGTCTTTGTTACTGATAAAGAGCAATTGCGTCAAGTGCTCTCAAGGGCATCTATATTATCAAATGAGAAATTTAAAGGGGTACGTTTAAATTTCTCACATGCATTATTAAAAATAACAGCTAATAACCCTGAACAAGAGCAAGCTGAAGAAGAGTTAGAAATAGATTTTCCGTATGATGAATTAGAAATCGGTTTCAATGTTAGTTATGTTCTGGACGTTCTCAACGCTATTAAGGATGAGCAAGTCAAATTTACTTTGGCTGATGCCAATTCAAGTGTTGTTATTGAAGGAGCTTCTTCAGGTGAAGCACTCTATGTTGTTATGCCGATGCGTTTATAACATTTATTATTGATCATTATAAATGAGTGTAACTAAATTAATTACTCGTAATTTTCGTAATTTGAATGATTTGGATATAAATTTCCATCGTAAATTTAACTTTTTTGTTGGTGATAATGGTAGTGGAAAAAGTAGTTTATTAGAGGCATTATTTTATTTAGGACATGGAAAATCATTCAGAACGAGTAAAACTGATGCGCTTGTTTGTTATGAAAAATTTAATTTTGTCGTTAGTATTAAAAATACCAGTAATAGCCAACTCGGTTTAAGCCGTAATATTTCAACTGGCGAAACAAATATAAAAATTGATGGTGAACGCCATTATCGTTTATCTGTTTTAGCTAAAAATATTGCAATTCAGATTGTAACACCTGAAAGCTTTAAACTTTTTTTTGGTGGCCCTAAAGAAAGAAGAAAATTTATTGATCTTGGTATGTTTCACGTGGAACATGATTTTGCATCTCAGTGGAAAAACTTTAATAGAGTTTTGAAACAAAGAAATGCTTGTATACGGTTAAATAATAGTTCAAGTAAGGCAATGTTATCTTATTGGACGGATCAGTTTTGCGAATTATCTATTCAAGTTGCGCAAGTAAGGTATGAATATACTAGTGCGATAATTAAAGAATTAGACGTTTGGTTAGCTATTTTGTTACCTGATTTAAAGAGTCGGGTGACAGTACAATATTTACAGGGGTGGCCACAAAAAAGAAATTTGAATGATGTATTATTAAATCATTACGAAAGAGAAATAAGCTATGGTTATAGCTTGTATGGAGCACATAAATTTGATGTAAAATTTCTTCTTGATAAGCAATTATTAGAAACGCAGCTATCACGAGGACAACAAAAGTTGTTTTTACTGGCATTAACTTTTGCTCAAGCAAAATTAATTGCACAAGTTAATCGAGTAAAACCAATTATATTGATAGATGATATTGGTGCCGAATTAGATATTAATTCTAGACGTGCATTGTCATCTGCTTTAGAACAGCTTGATTGCCAAGTGCTTATAACAGCAATCGAAAGTGAGGTTTTACAACCATTTTTTGAACGTTTAGATTCTAATTTTAACGAACAAAGATATGATAGTTGTATTGGCTCTGCGACGAATAACGCAGATTTAAATTCGACTACGAAGCTTGAAAATTATAAAGTGTTTCACGTGAAACATGGCGAAATAACAGCGATGTATCCAGATAATTCTGAATGAAAAAACAGAAAAGCAATTGAATAGGCTAAAACTATGACAGTAGAAAATGAATATGACTCGGCCAGTATTAAAGTATTAAAAGGACTTGATGCAGTACGAAAAAGACCAGGCATGTATATAGGTGACACAGATGATGGCACAGGCTTACATCATATGGTTTTTGAGGTTTTAGATAACTCAATTGATGAAGCATTAGCGGGGCACTGTACTGATATCGTTGTAACCATTCACTTAGATGGTTCAGTTTCTGTTATAGATGATGGTCGTGGTATACCAACAGAATTGCATCCAGAGGAGGGGGTTTCAGCAGCTGAAGTTATCATGACTGTATTACATGCAGGTGGAAAATTTGGCGGAGATGACTCTGGATATAAAGTATCTGGTGGTCTTCATGGTGTTGGTATTTCTGTTGTAAATGCATTGAGTAGTAAATTAAAATTAAATATTCGCCGTGACGGAAAACTTTTTGAACAATTTTATTCTATTGGTATTCCAGATGAACCACTAAAAGTGGTTGGTGAAAGTGATAAAACAGGAACAGAAGTAAGGTTTTGGCCAAGTGTTGAAGTGTTTACTGATGTACTATTTCATTATGACTTATTAGTGAAGCGTATTAGAGAATTATCTTTCTTAAACTCTGGTATATCAATTAAATTAATAGATGAACGTGAAGAAGGTAAAGAAGATCACTTCAAATTTGATGGTGGTATACAGGCATTTGTAGATTACTTAAATACGAATAAAACGCCAGTAAATGAAGAAATATTTTATTTTGATTTAGCAAGAGAAGACGGAATTATTGTTGAAGTTGCGATGCAATGGAATGATGGCTTCCAAGAAAGCATTCATTGTTTTACCAATAACATTCCGCAAAAAGATGGTGGTACACATTTAAGCGGTTTCCGTACAGCGTTAACACGTACGTTAAATAGTTATATGGTTAAAGAAGGCCTTAATAAAACGAAGAAAGGCGGTAGCACAGAAACAAATGCTTCAGGTGATGATGCTCGTGAAGGGTTAACCGCTGTTATTTCAGTGAAAGTGCCAGATCCTAAATTTTCGTCACAAACAAAAGATAAATTAGTATCATCAGAAGTTAAAACTGCTGTTGAACAGGCTATGGGTGAAAAATTAGGTGAGTACTTATTAGAAAAACCAGCTGTTGCTCGCACAATTATTATGAAAATTGTTGATGCAGCAAGAGCACGTGAAGCCGCACGTAAAGCGCGTGAAATGACGCGACGAAAAGGTGCGTTAGATATTGCAGGTTTACCAGGTAAACTAGCTGATTGTCAGGAAAAGGATCCTGCACTTTCTGAATTATATATTGTGGAAGGGGACTCTGCTGGCGGATCAGCTAAGCAGGGGCGCAATCGTAAAAACCAAGCAATATTACCACTTAAAGGTAAAATACTTAACGTAGAAAAAGCACGTTTCGATAAGATGATATCGTCGCAGGAAGTGGGTACATTGATTACGGCATTAGGTTGTGGCATTGGCCGTGATGAATATAATCCTGAAAAACTTCGTTATCACAGTATTATTATTATGACAGATGCGGATGTTGATGGTTCACACATTCGAACATTATTGTTAACTTTTTTTTATCGCCAAATGCCAGAAATTATGGAACGTGGTCATATCTTTATAGCTCAACCACCTTTGTATAAAGTGAAAAAAGGTAAGCAAGAACGTTACATAAAAGATGATGATGGGCTAACAGAATACTTAACAACATTGGCGTTAGATAATGCTTCTATTCATGTAAATGAAGATGCGCCCGCAATATCTGGTGTAGCATTAGAGCAATTAGTCATTCAGTTTAGATCTACAATGGAAACTATAAAACGTATATCTAGACAAATTCCAAGCGATATTCTAGAGAAAATGATTTACAGTAAAAATATTGCCAAAGAAGACTTCTCTGATAAAGCAAAGGTTGATGAGTGGTCAAAAGATTTAATTACACAACTTGAAGATCAAGATGGCAATGGCTCGATTTATAGCGTAACTGTACAGTATAATACAGAACGTAATATTTATTATCCTCAGTTTATTGTACGTAAACATGGTATAGATAAAACTTATAGCTGTAGCTATGAGTTTATTCAGTCGAATGAATTTGGCATAATCACCTCATTAAATACGGCAATTAATGACCTGATGGAAGAAGGTGCGTATGTTAAACGTGGTGAAAAAGTTAAATCTATTACTAGCTTTGAAGAGGCTCTTAACTGGTTGATGGCTGAATCGAAACGAGGTCAATATATACAACGTTATAAAGGATTGGGTGAGATGAACCCAGATCAACTATGGGAAACTACCATGGATCCAGCAACACGTCGTATGCTCAGAGTAACAATAGAAGATGCTATTGCAGCAGATCAACTATTTAATACGCTAATGGGTGATCATGTTGAACCGCGCCGTGCTTTTATTGAAGAGAATGCACTGAAAGTTGCAAACTTAGATTTTTAAGTAAAAAGTACAAAAAGTAGACGTATTAAGAGAAGTTGATTTTCATTAATATGAATAATATGCTCGGTCATCAAAACCGAGCATTTCTACTTTAAAACCGCACGTAATTAATGCGTGTTAATTTATAACTCATAGTGAATTTCAATACCCATGACAAGTTTCAATTGTAAAACGTTTCAAGGACTTATCTTGCAGTTGCAAGATTACTGGTCACGACAAGGTTGTGTTATCGTTCAACCGTTAGACTTAGAAGTTGGCGCCGGAACATTCCACCCAATGACATTTTTACGTTCAATAGGACCAGAGCCTATTGGCAGTGCCTATGTGCAACCTTGTAGACGACCAACAGATGGTCGTTATGGTGAAAACCCGAACCGTTTACAACATTATTATCAATTTCAAGTAATGCTAAAACCTTCACCCAAAAACATACAAGACTTATATCTTGATTCATTAAAAGAGTTAGGTATTGATCCGCTCGTGCATGATATTCGCTTTGTTGAAGACAATTGGGAATCACCCACGCTAGGCGCATGGGGCTTAGGTTGGGAAATTTGGCTTAATGGTATGGAAATAACACAATTCACCTATTTTCAACAAGTAGGTGGTTTAGAATGCACGCCAGTTACAGGCGAAATTACCTATGGTTTAGAACGTTTAGCTATGTACATTCAAAATGTTGATAGTATCTATGATTTGGTTTGGACTGACGGTCCTATGGGTACCGTATACTATGGTGATGTATTCCACCAAAATGAAGTTGAACAATCTACATACAATTTTGAATTTGCTGATGTAGATGCTTTGTTCTCACAATTTGACCAATGTGAAAAAGATAGCCAAAAATTGATAGAAGCTAATTTACCATTACCGGCATACGAGCAGGTAATGAAAGCGTCACATGCTTTTAATTTACTTGATGCACGTCATGCAATATCAGTAACAGAACGCCAACGTTATATTTTGCGTGTTAGAACTTTATCTAAAGCCTGTGCAGAAGCTTATTACGCCAAACGTGAAGAGTTAGGTTTTCCATTGTGTAAGAATGATATTCCTAAAGATAACAAAGCAAAAGAATCCGCAATAAAAGGAGAAAAATAATGACGACTGAAACTCTCCTTATTGAACTTGGAACAGAAGAACTACCACCGAAGTCATTAAAAATATTAGCAACAGCATTTTTTGATAATATTAAAAACCAGCTAGACAGTGGTGATTTAAGCTATTCTGACATTAAATGGTTTGCTACGCCTCGTCGTTTAGCTGTACAAGTATTGGATTTAGTAGCTAAACAACAAGATAAAATAGTTGAAAAGCGCGGCCCAGCAGTTAACGTAGCTTTTGATGATCAAGGTCAAGCGAGTAAAGCAGCAGAAGGTTGGGCACGCTCTAATGGTATTACAGTAGAACAAGCTGAGCGTTTAATTACACCAAAAGGTGAGTGGTTACTATATAAAGCAACAGTTGCTGGTAAAGCCATAAGTGAACTAATACCTGATATGGTTGCAAACGCTTTACATAAATTACCCATTGCAAAACCTATGCGTTGGGGAGCAGAACGTACCCAATTTATTCGTCCAGTTCATACCTTAACAATGATGTTTGGTGATAAAATTATTAAAGGTGCAGCACTTGGCGTTAACTCAAGTAATCAAGTGCAAGGGCATAGATTTCATCACCAAGGTTTAATTACTTTAAACCATGCTAATGACTATCAAGCTGAATTATTAAAAGCCTTTGTGGTCGTTGATTATCAAGCTCGCCAAGATAAAATTGTTTCGCAAATCAAGCAGGTTGCAACAGATATTTCAGCGATAGCTTTAATTGATGAAGACTTATTAGAAGAAGTAACCTCATTAGTTGAATGGCCAGTAACGTTAGTGGGTACTTTTGATAGTGATTTTCTTAAAGTACCCGCAGAGCCGTTAATTTATTCAATGAAAGATCATCAAAAATACTTTCCAGTAACAACAAATGATGGTGAATTAGTAAACAAGTTTATTTTTGTTAGTAATATTGAGTCTAAAGATCCTCAGCAAGTTATTTTTGGTAATGAAAAAGTTATTCGCCCACGGTTAGCCGATGCAGAGTTTTTCTTTAAAACAGATCAAAAGCAAACACTGGAATCAAGATTATCAACGTTAGAATCAGTATTATTTCAAAAACAACTTGGTACATTAAAAGCAAAATCAGAGCGAATTGCGGAACTAAGTAAAGTGATTGCTCAACAGTTAGGCGAGAACAGTGAAGATGCTTACCGTGCAGGTTTGTTAAGTAAAACAGATTTGATGTCTGACATGGTGTTAGAGTTCCCACAAGTGCAAGGCACCATGGGCAAATACTATGCTATCAATGATGGTGAAGCTTCAACTATAGCCCAAGCATTAGAAGATCAATATCGTCCTAGGTTTGCTGGTGATAGTTTACCAGAGGCTAATATTGGTTGTGCAGTTGCGATAAGTGATAAAATTGATACGCTTGTTGGTATCTTTGGTATTAATCAGCCACCTAAGGGCGATAAAGACCCATTTGCACTACGAAGAGCAGCAATTGGTGTAATACGTATTATTATTGAAAAACAGCTTGATTTAGACCTTGCTACGCTTATTAGCGAAAGTATTGCTTTATTTGGGGATAAGTTAAGTAATGCTAATACAGCAGAGAACGTACTTGATTTTGTAATGGGTCGCTTCCGTGCATTTTATCAAGAGCAAGGTATTGCTGTAGATGTTATTCAAGCGGTACTTGCTAAAAAGCCAAGTGCACCACTAGATTTTGACAAACGCATTAAAGCGGTAAGTTATTTCGGTCAATTACCAGAAGCAGAAACCTTAGCGGCTGCCAATAAACGTGTCGGTAACATTCTTGCCAAGTTTGAAGGACAACTTTTTGATGAGTTTAAAATTGAGTTAGCGTCTGAAGAGCCAGAGAAAGACCTAGCAACTATATTCGAAGCGGTAAATTTAAAAGTAGTTCCATTAATGGCGGATAAAAACTATCAAGCAGCATTAACAGAATTAGCTCAATTGAAAACACCGATTGATACCTTTTTTGATAATGTAATGGTGATGAGTGATGATGAAGCAGTAAAAATAAATCGATTAACTTTATTGAATGAAATCCGCAATAGCTTCTTTGCAATTGCAGATATATCGCTATTGTAAATATTTCATTTATTAGGTGGTTACAGTTAAAAAGAGCAACGTGTTTGCTCTTTTTTTGTTTGTGTTGTAAATGTTTCAGAGTCGTAACTATAAGGAGCACAGTGATGATAAAACTAAGTTTGCTTGATCTGATAAAGTTAAAACTGAGAGCCTTGAGCTAGATCAATTTTTACAATGAATATAAGAGTAAGGTATCAGTAAAGAAAGATTGTATTGATAGATAATTAAACGCGTACAGGAGAATACTATGATTATAGAAAAACATGACCTTCATCACGAATTCCCGGAATTTGAAGCTGAAATTCATCACCTGAAAATGAATGATAATCATTTTGCTCGTATTTTTAATGATTACCATGAAGTTAACCAGGAAATTGTACGAATAGAACAAGGAGTAGAGAACACCAGCGATGAATATTTAGAGCAGAAAAAAAAGGAACGGCTTCAATTTAAAGATGAACTATTTGTAATGTTGAAAAAGGCAGAATTACCAGCTTAAATATTTAGAGAAGTAGATAAACTTGGAGGAGGGCTATCTATGTTAGCTCTTCTTAATAACATATAAATAGGGTTTTTGATCTATTTTTTTAGCAACAAGTTCATGCTCCATAAATTGACAAAAGCTGGGGATATCACGTGTTGTTGATGGATCGTCACACGTTATTAATAGAGTTTCTCCGCTTAATATTTTTCGTATTTTTAGTCGAACCATCATGACTGGTTCAGGGCAACGTAGTCCTATAGCATCGAGAGAATGATCTGTTTGTTGAAAAATGTCGTTAAGCATAAAAATAAGTTCGTTAGATGAAATTGCTATTGTCATCGTATTTTACATCATTTTTATTTATACTCTAGAGTAATGAATGTGTTTTGCGAATAGAGAAGTTAATGTTAACTAGTTTAGTGTCGAAACGAGTATTAGCGCTAATAATAGTGATTTATAGCTCAATTTCGCCTGCGAGTGAGCCGATAAAACTAAGTGTAAATAAAGCTCAACAACAAAGTTTTATAAAAGCTGAGAAACTAACGCACAAAAGTAACTCGGTCCAATTTCAAACACTCTATAATCAACTTCATTATTATCCTTTACAACCTTATTTAGATCAGCGAAGACTGATCTATAAAATGCAACTTTCTGATGCGACAGAAATAAACACTTTTTTAGATAAATACCAAGGTACGCCTCTCGATTGGCCATTGCGAAAAAAATGGTTGAATTTTCTTGCAAGTAGGAAACAAGGCATATTGTTTTTGCAAGCATTTAAGCCTACTTCAAATGTTAAATTGACGTGCCATCAACTCAACTTCAAATTACAGTCAGGGGTACCTGAAAGTGATATTTTACCGCAGGTTACAAAACTGTGGGTTGTAGGTAAATCTCAAGATAAAGCATGTGATCCACTTTTTGAAAGGTGGAAAAAAGCTGGATATCAAACAAATGAACGTATTTGGCAGCGTTTAGTTTTGGCTGCAAATGGTGGAAAACACACACTCATTCCATATTTAACTAAATTATTACCAACAGAACAGCAATATTTAGGAACGTTATGGCATAAAGTTAGACGTGATCCTTCAATTGTCAGTAAATTAAAAAATTTCCCAAATAAGTCTGCAAGAGAAACAGAAATATTAACCTATGGCTTAAATAGGCTCATTTGGCGCTACCCTGATAGCGCATTACGTAGTTTTAAAAAAGCACAACTTAAGTTTAATTTTACTCAACAACAACATCAACAAATAACTGAAAAATTTGCCTTAGCTTTATCTGCAAAAAATCATCATGCTGCTCAACAGTGGTTAGATAAGTTAGATTATAATTTGCTTAGTAAAAATATATTGCAATGGCGCTTATCTCAAGCATTAAAACAGCAGGATTGGGAGCGTTTGATTAGTGAAATCAAACAATTGCCGAATGAGCATAAAGACGATTTAAAATGGAAGTATTGGTATGCAAGAGCTTTAATTGCAACCAACATGGATGAATCAGGTGAGCTCTTATTGCAGCAATTGGCTAATGAGCGTCATTATTATGGTTTTCTCGCTGCAGGTTATTTAAAAATCCCTGTAAATTTACAAAATAGGCCCTTAGATTTTACATTGGAAGAAAAGCGTAATCTTATTAACTATCCTGCTGCAAAAAGAGCATTTGAATTTTATTCTTTAGGGCGATTTCGTCAAGCTCGGTCAGAATGGAATTATTTAATTGCTCAATTGAATGATCGTGAAAAATTAGTTGCAGCCAAAGTAGCTAATGAAAATCAATGGTTTGACCGCACTATTTTTACCTTGGCAAATGTTGGCTATCTAGATGATGTAGGGCTACGTTTTCCTAAAGCCTACAATGAAGAAATACATTATTACTCTTTGGCACAAAAAATAGCACCTTCTTGGGCTTTTGCTATAGCGCGCAGAGAAAGTTCTTTTATGCATGATGCTAATTCACCCGTAGGCGCGAAAGGATTAATGCAGATAATGCCTAATACAGCTAAACACTTGCAAAAAGGTAAAATAAATACACGGTATTTATTAAATGCAAAAAACAATATTAAATTAGGCACTAAATATTTAAAAATATTACTTGGCAAAACAAAAGGTAATGCAGTACTTGCAACAGCAGCATACAATGCAGGGCCATATAGGGTTGGTACATGGGTTGATAGTGTTCAAGCAGTGCCTGCTGATATTTGGATTGAAACAATTCCTTATAAAGAAACTAGGAATTATGTTAAAAGTGTTCTTGCCTACCAAGAAATTTATGAGAATAAACCAGGGCAGGTTAGTCAGATTTTTGAAAATGTTATTAATATGAGTATTGGCGGTTAGTATCAGTATTTTCTATAAAAGAAAACGAAGTGTAAAAAATGCTGCACAACTTAATATAAGCATCATAATGCTATTATGGCTTGCCAATAAAAGGGTGTGTTATGATATCGAAAATTTTTCGGAGGGTTTATGAATACATTATCTAACAAGTTGAAAGAAGAATATTCAGCACATATTGATTGTTTACAACAGCGAATAAGGCAAGCTTTGTCTTATGAAAAAATTGAAGGTGTTGTTATTCATTCAGGTCAAGAAATAAAAGCATTTCTTGATGATAATGCATACCCTTTTAGAGTTAATCCTCATTTTAAACATTGGTTACCCTTAATTGATGTGCCCAACTGTTGGCTGATAGTGAATGGTGAAGACAAACCAACTCTTATATATTATCAACCGGTTGACTTTTGGCATAAGGTAATCCCTTTGACCGATGATTATTGGCATGAATTCTTTCATATAAAAGTACTGACTCAAGCAAGTGGGGTTGATAAGTTACTTCCCTATGATAAAAAAGATTTTGCTTATATTGGTAGTCATATTGAAGTAGCAAAAGCGTTAGGTTTTGAAGATATCAACCCTGAACGGCTGCTTAATTATATCCATTATCATCGTGCCTATAAAACGGCTTATGAGCAAATTTGTTTACGTCAATCAAATGCTTTGGCTGTTAAAGCCCATACCGCCGCTAAAGCTGCTTTTTTAAGTGGAGGTACTGAATATACAATCCAAAATGCTTACTTGAGTGCAATAGGCTATACCTCTGATGAAACACCTTATGGAAATATTGTTGCATTAAATAAGAATTGTTCAGTGTTACATTACATGGCCTTAGATAAAACTCCACCGCAAATGCACAAGTCTTTTTTAATTGATGCGGGGGCAAATTTTAATGGTTATGCAGCTGATATCACACGTACTTATGCTTTCAAACAAGATAAATTTGCAGACTTAATATCACGTATGAATACATTAATGTTAAATGCTGTTAATGGTTTGAAACCAGGCGTGAGTTATGTTGATTTGCATATAGTAACGTACGAAGAAATAGCGCAAGTATTAGCTGAATTTAATTTTATTACTGTGAGTGCTGAAACGGCAGTAGAGTCAGGTATTGTTAGTACTTTCTTTCCTCATGGACTAGGACATCATTTAGGTCTGCAGGTGCATGATATGGGGGGATTTATGGCGGATGAACGAGGTACCCATATAAATGCACCAGATAATCACCCATTTTTACGTACTTCAAGAACCGTTGAAGCTGGTCAGGTGTTTACGATTGAACCTGGCTTATATTTTATTGATTCTTTATTGAGAACATTAAAAGAATCAGCTTATAGTGACCAAATTAATTGGCCTAAAGTAGATGAAATGCGTGATTATGGTGGCATTCGTATTGAAGATAATATCATCGTTCATCAATCTCATAATGAAAATATGACTCGTGACCTAGGGTTAGATTAACTGTAATGATTACACCTTATCAGATAGCTGTTAATAAAGTTGAACATGAAACTATTGTCAACCGAAGTCGCTTTATTTGTTACTTAGAGCCTTGTGAGAGTATTGAAGAAGCTAAAGAACAAGTAAAGCAATGTCAGCTTTTACACCCGCAAGCAAGCCATTATTGTTATGCTTTTTTAACAAAGGCTGCTGATAATAGTTTAGGTTATGGTTATTCTGATGATGGTGAACCTAGTGGTACAGCGGGTAAGCCTATGTTAGCCGTTTTACAAGGCGGAGAAATTGGGCAGGTTTGTGCTGTTGTTGTACGATATTTTGGTGGGACCAAGTTAGGTACTGGTGGTTTGCAGCGAGCTTATGGTGATGGTGTTCGTCAAGCTTTAGTTTTTCTGCAATCGAAAACTAAAATAGCGATGGCGACAAAAACTTTAGCATGTCAATATAACCAAGTTGATGATGTATTACACATAATTAGCCAAGTAGATGGGCAGGTTATTGAGCAAGAATATTTACAGCAAGTGCAATTTAAGTTTTCTTTACCTGAAGCAAAGTTGACTTGGATAGAGCATAAGCTGCAAACATTATCAGCAGGAGAGCTATCGTTAACCCCGTCGGATAATTTGTAACTTGGTTTGTAGCTGAAATAAAATAACAATGAAAATAAAACGTGCAATATAAAAACATTATTCGAATTTTAGGTTTGCTAGTGGCATTACTCAGTGTCACTATGTTACCGCCTGCTTTAGTTTCTCTTATTTACCGTGATGGCGGTGGGGTACCATTTTTAATGGGGTTTTTATGGTGTCTATTCACAGGTTTTTTAGCTTGGTACCCGAATAGAAATCAAAAAACAGATTTAAGAGCCCGAGAAGGCTTTTTGATTGTTGTGCTATTTTGGTTAGTATTAGCCAGTTTTTCTGCTATTCCTCTTATTCTTCTTGAGCAACCTTCGTTATCTATAACAGATGCTTTTTTTGAATCATTCTCTGGATTAACAACCACTGGCGCTACTATTTTAACACATATTGAAGGTTTGCCTCATGCAGTATTGTGGTATCGTCAACAATTACAGTGGTTAGGGGGTATGGGGATTATTGTCTTAGCTGTTGCTGTTTTGCCCATGTTGGGTATTGGTGGTATGCAGTTATATCGTGCAGAAATTCCTGGGCCTGTTAAAGATTCAAAAATGACACCGAGAATAGCCGATACGGCTAAACATTTATGGTACATTTATTTATCATTAACTATTGCTTGTGCAACGGCTTATTGGTTAGCTGGGATGTCAGGCTTTGATGCTATTTGTCATTCTTTTTCCACAATAGCTATTGGTGGCTTTTCTACCCACGATGCCAGTATGGGGTATTTTAATAGCCCAGTTATTAACTTTATTTGTGTATTTTTCTTGATTATTTCGGGTGTTAATTTTGCATTGCATTATGCTGTGGTACAAAGTAAATCCCTCAAAAATTATTTTTATGATCCTGAATTTAAAGTTTTTATCGCAATTCAGCTCATGCTAACACTGATTTGTTTCACGGTATTGATGACTTCAGGTACCTATCAAGATTCTGATAAAGCCTTTGATCAGGCATTATTTCAATCTGTATCGATAAGCACCACTGCTGGCTTTACAACTACCTCATTTGCTGATTGGCCTACGTTGTTACCTATATTATTGATTTTTTCTAGTTTTATTGGTGGGTGTGCGGCAAGTACGGCGGGTGGAATGAAGGTTGTTCGTGTGCTGTTGCTTTACTTGCAAGGTATCCGTGAGTTAAATAAATTAGTTCATCCTAAAGCTATATTTAGTATAAAAATTGGAAAAAAAGTGCTACCAGATCGTGTTGTTGAAGCTGTTTGGGGGTTCTTCTCTGCCTATGCCGCGGTGTTTGTTATTTGCATGTTATTGCTTTTAGCTACAGGTATAGATGATATTACTGCTTTTACCGCGGTAGCCGCCTCAATTAATAACCTTGGCCCAGGATTAGGTGAAGTTGCTGCTAATTTTTCAAATATTGGTGATGATAGTAAGTGGGTATTAATTATGGCAATGTTATTTGGTCGATTAGAAATATTTACCTTGTTAGTGTTGTTTACTCCTGGATTCTGGCGCACCTGATCAAATTTTAATGATTTATATCAGTTTCATCGTATTTAAAAAAAACTAAAAATAAATAGCACTGACTTGAAATAATTTTTCAACATCGTTGATATAACGCTTATTAACTAAGAATAAAATAACATGGTCTTCTTCAACGATTAAGGTATTAGAGTGAGCGATTAATACTTCTGTGCCACGAACTACCGCTCCAATTGTTGTGCCTGGTGGTAGCTTAATATCTTTGATGGCTCGACCAACCACTTTTGAAGACTTCTCATCACCTTTAGCAACAATTTCAATTGCTTCAGCTGCACCACCACGCAAACTATAAACATTATCTATTGTTCCTCGTCTTACGTGAGTTAACAGCGCTGAAATTGTGGCTTGTTGAGGAGATATTGCAATATCAATAGTGCCACCATGCACTAATTCAATATATGCATCTCGTTGAATAAGCACCATAGTTTTGCGAACACCAAGCTTTTTAGCAAGTAATGATGACATAATATTGGCTTCATCGTCATTGGTAACAGCAATAAACACATCAAATTGTTCAATGTTTTCTTCTGTTAATAACTCTATATCAGAAGAGTCTCCATTGAAAACCAAGGTATTATTTAACTCAGAGGTGAGTTGAGTTGCCCGTTCAGGAGATTGTTCTATTAATTTGACTTGATGATTATTTTCTAACATACGTGCTAGCCCAGCACCTATGTTACCTCCACCAACAATCATAATACGTTTATAAGCAGCCTCTAATTTTTGTAATTCATTCATGACGGCACGAATATGAATACTAGCAGCAATGAAAAATACTTCATCATCTGCTTCTATCACTGTTGTACCTAATGGCCTAATAGGCTTTCCATTACGGTAAATAGCGGCTACACGTGTATCTACATTAGGAATATGATCTCTTAAAGTAGATAAAGCATGGCCAACTAACAAGCCACCATAATAGGCTTTTACTGCCACTAAACTAACACTACCGTTAGCAAACTCTAATACTTGAAGTGCTCCTGGGTAGTCAATAAGTCGTGCTATGTCCCGAGTAACTAGCTCTTCAGGTGCAATAACGTGGTCAATAGGAATTTGGTTTTTATGAAATAAGGGCTCTGAATATTTTAAAATTTGGTTTGAACGAATACGAGCAATTTTTTTATGCGTATTAAATAAAGAAGAGCAAATTTGGCAAGTAATCATGTTCGTTGCATCATCTGAGGTAACTGCAATCACCATATCTGCATCTTCAGCACCCGCTTTTTTTAGCACATCTGGATAACAACCTTGACCTGTAACTACTTGAAGATCCATTCTGTCTTGTAATTCACGTAGTTTTTCTCCGTCAATATCCACAACAGATATTTCATTATTTTCACCAACAAGGTTTTCTGCTAATGTCCCGCCTACTTGGCCTGCACCGACTATGATTATTTTCATTTTGTTATTTTTGTTCTCAAGTTCTGTGTGTACATCTTGAATTGCATATTAAGTTTCTATTTTTAATAGCTTAGCGTAATAAAAACCATCCATGTTATTTTTACCAGGTAATAGTTGCCAACCAATAGTATTATCATGCTTAACATTATCAATAGGTAACAACTGTGCATCAGAATTATGTTCTATAAAATGCGCTATTTGCTCACTATTTTCTTGTGGCAAAATACTACAGGTAGCATAAAGTAAAGTACCACCAGGTTTAAGCAAAGACCACATCTCTTTTATTATTTGCTGCTGTAAAATAATTAGCGCATCTATATCTATTGCTTTACGTAACCACTTTATATCAGGGTGGCGACGAATTACGCCTGTGCCTGAACATGGAATATCAAGTAAAATACGGTCAAAGTATTGCCCTTGCCACCAAGTTTTTGCATTGGTTGCATCAGCAGCTATTACGGTTGCTTTTAAGCCTAAACGTTTTAAATTTTCTTCTACTCTTTCTAAGCGCTTTGCTTCAATATCAATAGCTGTCATTGATTTAATATTAGGCGTTAGCTCTAAAATATGGCAGGTTTTGCCACCAGGTGCTGCGCAGCAATCAAGCACAACATCATTTTTTTGGCAATTTAGAAGGCGAGCGGCTTGTTGTGCAGCACCATCTTGAATTGATACCCAACCTTGTTCAAAACCAGGTAAGTTTAATACATCTGTTGGGTGTGTTAATTCAATAGCCTGACTTAATGGATCGACAGAACTAATTGGTATTTCAGCAGTATCGAGCAGTTTTTTATAATCATTTACACTATGATGTTGTTGATTAACCCTTAACCACATTGGTGGTTTGAGTTGATTTTCATTGAGTATTTGTTGCCATTGTTCGGGATAGCTTTGCTGTATTTCTTTGATAAACCAACTGGGATGATTATATTGTATTGAAAGAGGTAAGTAAGATGTAGGTTTGGGGTTTTTTATAGCGTTTTCTTTAGCGCGTAAAAAATTTCGGAGTACACCATTAATTAGCGCTTTCATATGACTGTTTTTAAGTGCTCCTGTAGCACCGACAGTTTCACTTACGGCAGCATGGTCAGGAATACGCATATATTTAATTTGGTATACACCAACCAATAATAGAAAGTGAAATACGCGTTGTTTTCCTGTTAAGGGTTTTTGAATTAAACTGCGAACGTCATGTTCTAATTCAGGTAAAAAACGTAAAACACCGTAACAAATTTCTTGTAATAATCCTTTGTCCTTTGTTGAAGCTTTATCTTGTTGTTTTGGTAATTCATCACCTAGACTGCGTCCTTGGTCTATTACGCTGTAGCAACATTTAGCAGCTAATGCTCGAACATTAATTTGCTTTTGGTTGTTGTTTTGAAAAGTTACAGTTGTCATTTAGCTAGCATCACTCTTGATAAAAGCACCATTAATATTACCACCGAGAGAAAACCACTCTGACCGTCCATTTAATATATCTTGCACAGGTAATGCTTTTTTGTTTGGTAATTGTAAAATTTCTAAACAAATAGCACCGTTTGAAGTGGTAACAACAATACCGTCTTTGTCTACCGATATAATTGTACCAACAGATTCTGTACTGTTTGTTTTGATAATTGAGGCTTGCCAAATGCGGATTCTATGTTGTTTTTTATGTTGAGTATCTTCTGTAAATGTAAACTGTGCTATTGGCCAAGGATTATAAGCTCTAATTTTTTGATCTATTTCATTAGCCGTTAGCTGCCAATTTATTTCAGCCTCAGTTTTATCAAGTTTGTGCGCATAAGTAGCAAAATTATTATTTTGCTTGGTTGCACTATAATTTTCTTTTGCTATTAATGCTAAGGAGTCGATTAATGCTTTTGGGCCGAGTTGAGCGAGTTTCTCATAAAGACTAGCACTTGTGTCAGTAGTTTCAATGGGGCATTCAGCCGTTAAAATCATATCCCCCGTATCAAGCCCTTTATCCATTTGCATAATAGTTACGCCAGTTTTTTGATCGCCAGCTTCTAACGCACGTTGAATAGGAGCAGCCCCTCGCCATTTGGGTAACAGAGAACCATGAACATTAATACACCCTAAACGCGGTGCACTGAGTATTACTTCAGGAAGTAATAGACCATAAGCAACCACAATCATGAGATCAGCTTTGTATTGCGTTAATTGTGCTTGGTCGTTCTGATTTTTAAAGTTAATGGGTTGCTCTACAGGTAAATTATGCTCAATAGCTAATAATTTGGTAGCACATGCTGTTAATTTCTTTCCTCGTCCTGCAGGCTTGTCAGGAGGACAATAAACGGCAACAATATTGTGTTGACTATTAATAAGAGCAGCCAAATGTTGGGCGGCAAAATCAGGCGTGCCAGCAAAGATAATATTTAATGGTTTTGACAAAAGGGTTATCCTAAAAGTAAGTACTAATTGTTGCCTTGATCTAAACGTGCTTCTTTTTCTAATTTGGTTTTAATACGTTGACGTTTTAGTGGTGATAAATAGTCAACAAATAACACGCCATTTAAATGGTCGAGTTCGTGCTGAATACATATACTTAATAACCCTTCACCGTCTAACGTAAATTCTTTGCCATTTTTATCAATAGCCTTGACTGTACAACTAGTGTGCCGATCAACTTTTGCATAAACCCCTGGAACCGATAAGCAACCTTCCTCATTGATTACCGTTTCATCGCTTTTGGCGATAATTTCAGGGTTTATTAGAACAATAGGTTGGTCACCATTTTCTGATACGTCCATCACCACAATGCGTTGATGGATATTAACTTGAGTAGCCGCTAGACCAACTCCCTTTTCTTCGTACATGGTTGACAACATATCAGTTATAATTGTTAATGTAGCCTCTGTAATTTCAGTGACTGGGTTAGCTATTGTTTTTAAACGAGGATCTGGAAAACGCAATACAGTTAAAATAGTCATAATCTTATAAATGTTTGATAAAAGAATTAGCGATAATGCTTTTAGAGTGTTATGTTTGTCATTATAGCAACTTATAACGCAGCATTTCTATAAAAGCATGAAAAACCATCATAAAGGAACTAGACACATGCTAAAAAAAATATTGTTAACACTCTCTTTATTGGTGTGTACTACTATTTCATTGGCTGAACAACTCAAAATAAATGATGATGCGCCTAAAAAATATGTCGTTGTTAAAGGTGATACCCTCTGGGATATATCATCAGTTTTTTTAAATCAGCCTTGGTTATGGCCTAAACTATGGCGTTTAAACCCTGAAATTCATAATCCTCATTTAATTTATCCAGGCGATATCATATCACTCGTTTACGATAAAAATGGCGCGCCAATGTTAGAACTTGAATCAGTTAAAGCAAAGCCTAGCTATAAATGGTCACCTAAAATTCGTCAAAAAAATAAAGAAGATTCTGCAATAAAATTATTACCTTTAGAGGTAATTGCGCCATTCATTAAATACGATCATTTGTTTAGCGCCGAACAACTTGAACAATTACCTTATGTTATTGGAAGTGATGAAGGTTATAGATCAAGTATTACAGGGTTTAAAGTTTATGTTAATAAAAACCTAGAATTATCTAAAACGTACGCGATCTATAATAAGGGCGAAGAAATTATTGACCCCGAAACAGAAGAGTCGATAGGTTTTTATGTTGATATTGTGGCCACAGGTCAAGCTATTAAAGCTGGAAAAATGGAGAGTAATGAGCCAGCAACGCTTAAAATTAGTACAGCAAAACGTGAAATACATTCAGGTGATTATGTTGTTCCTGTACATGAAGGACAATTACTACCATCAATTTTCAGCATGAAAGCCGTTGATAAAACATTTCGTGGCACAATTATAAAAGCGGTTAGTGAAGGGCGCGAATTTGGTAAATTAGAGATTGTGATGCTTAACCGTGGTATTGAACATCAAGTCACAGCTGGTGATGTTATGTCAATTAAACGTTTGAGTCCTAGTGTAGTTGAAACCAGTACTGGGCCAAGGTATACCAACGAAGCCTCTAGGTGGTATCGTATGTTAAGTACTGAAGGTTCAGATTATAAAATGCCAGAAGAATATTTAGGTGAATTGATGGTTTTCAAAGTTTACCCAAAAGCCAGTATGGCGTTGATATTAAAAACAGAAAAACCAGCGCGATTACATGATTTGGTTGCTGCCCCAGAATAAGCGTTAGACCACATTATTAAAGAGCCTGTCTTAGGGAGAAGACAAGTGCAAAAAAGTAACATTCATTATTGGTTAGCCTTAAAGCTTGTTCCACGGTTAGCCATTCATAAAAAATTAGCATTAGTTGAACATTATGGTTTAACGACGCTTTTTTCTTCTAATAAATTAACCTCTGTAAATAATTTAACCGCAAAACAATTGTTAGCCATTAATCAACCTAATTGGCAAGCAATTGATGAAATAATTAACAATAGTAAACGATGTCATAGTGAAATTATTGGTTTTGATGATGTAGATTATCCGCTTATGCTCAAACAGATTTATGATCCGCCTTTGGTGCTATTTGTACAAGGTAATAAGAGTTTATTGAATCAAAATCAATTAGCGATTGTTGGTAGCCGATCTGCGAGTATTAATGGTAGAGAGGCCGCTTTTCATATTGCTCAGCAATTAGTTGATGTAGGGTTAGTGATAACAAGTGGTTTAGCGTTAGGTATTGATGCTGCTGCGCATAAAGGAGCATTAACTTGTAATGCTAGTACTATTGCAGTCGTAGCTACAGGGCTAGATAAAGTATACCCAGCAAGACACCAACCTTTAGCTAAAAATATTATTGAAAAAGATGGCGCTATCATCAGTGAATTTTTGCCTGGTACTTCACCAAAAGCTGGGCATTTTCCAAAAAGAAATAGAATAATTAGTGGATTAAGTGCTGGTGTATTGGTAGTCGAAGCAGCCTTGCAAAGTGGTTCACTCATAACAGCCCGCTGTGCGCTAGAACAAAATCGTGATGTTTTTGCAATACCAAGTGGTATCGGTAACTTACAAGCAAAGGGATGTCATTGGTTAATTAAACAAGGTGCTAAACTTGTTGAAGAACCTGCCGATATAATAGAAGAGTTAATTTTTTTAGATAATTCTGGTCTACACTTAACACAACAGAAAAAAGCTCAATCGGGTATAAATAAAGAAATTGATGAAGAAAGCTTAAATAAGGACTTGTGTGATGATGAATTGTTGGATAGTGTGGGGTTTGAAATCACACCCGTAGATACTGTTGTTCTGAGAAGTAAACTTCCAATTCAAGAAGTGCTCACTCGGCTTACAATATTGGAATTGAATGGTTTGGTAGCTGCAGTACCAGGAGGCTACCTTAGGTTATAGTAACATATCCAAGGTGAATGAGGGGCTAGTTATGTTCGATATATTAATGTATTTATTTGAAAATTATATACATAGTGAAGCTGAGGTTATGGTTGATCATGACATCTTAACTGATGAGTTAACACGGGCAGGTTTTCATCAAGATGAAATATACAAAGCACTGAGTTGGTTAGAGAAGCTAAGTGCACTACAAGATTCTGATGCTTATCCTTATTTGACTCGTGTTGGTAACAAATCTTTTCGCATTTATACTGAAAATGAAATGCAGTTGCTTGACACTCAAAGTCGAGGCTTTATTTTATTCTTAGAGCAAATAAATGTGCTAGATTTTACTACGCGTGAAATGGTGATTGACAGAGTTATGGAGCTAGATACCAATCATTTCTCACTAGATGATCTAAAGTGGGTTATTTTAATGGTACTATTTAATGTTCCAGGGCAAGAAAATGCTTATTCTCAAATGGAAGAGCTTATTTTTGATGAGCAAGAAGGGTTGCTACATTAAGTTATGCATTTAAGTTTTCTGAAGCTCAAAATTTAGGTACTAGTTTTTTAAAGGTAAGTTGTGGCATAATATGTCACAACTTATTCGTGCTTTTGTACAACTAATGTCAGATTCATTTCATCCCAATAAAGGGAAGCCTCTATTTACTCGGCATGAGCATGCGCTAGAAAAAGCTTATGAAATTTGCCCTGATTGTGGTTCTGAGCTCACAATAAAACGTGGAAAAACAGGTGCCTTTTTTAGTTGTTCCAACTATCCTAACTGCCAATATACTCGATCAGTTGTTGAACACGAAAGGGTAGAGGATACGCCTTTATCTGGAAGTGTATGCCCCTTGTGTGGGCACGAATTAGCAGTAAAACAAGGCCGATACGGCATGTTTATTGGATGCACTAATTATCCTGAGTGTCATCATATAGAAGAAGATCAACCGCATGAGAAACTAGATGTAAGGTGTCCTGCTTGTCAAAGCAAAGGTAATATTGGTCAATTACAAGAAAAAACTAACCGCTTCGGAAAAACCTTTTATTCTTGTGATCAATACCCTAAATGCAAATATGTTTTAAATTACCAACCTGTAGAGCATGTTTGCCCACAGTGTCAATGGCCCGTATTAGTTAAACGTATTATGGCAAGTGGAGAAGTGTTGAGTTGCCCACAAAAACAATGCGATTATAAACATAAAATACTATAAATATTATTCTAATTTAATTTTAACCTTTTATTCTTAAACCTACAGAAAGAGAAATATTATGACTTCACCATTTGTTGCCATTTTAATGGGTTCTGATTCAGACCTACCTGTAATGCAAGCGACTATTGATATTTTAAAGCAGTTTGATATTACACATGAAGTGCGAGTTCGTTCAGCTCATAGAACCCCTGACGCTGCTAAAGCTTATGTTAAAGATGCAGAAGAACGTGGCTGTAAAGTGTTTATTTGTGCTGCAGGTTTAGCCGCACATTTAGCCGGTGCTGTTGCTGGTATGACGACAAGACCTGTTATTGGCGTTCCTGTTGATTGTGGGCCTCTACAAGGGCATGATGCGTTGCTTTCAACGGTTATGATGCCAGGTGGTATTCCTGTGGCAACAGTAGCAATTGGTAAAGCAGGCGCTAAAAATGCGGGCTATTTAGCCGCTCAAATTTTAGGTGTAGCAGATCAAATCATGGCCGATAAGGTTAAAGCAGAGCGAGTATCAAATGCTGAAGCTTTATTAGCTAAAGACGAAGCAATGCAAGCTAAATTAAAGTAATCATTATTATTTTAGGTGAGTATTCATGGATTTTATCAACTTGAATACTCACTTTATATTTATTATTTTTTGAAATGGAATTTTCATGACACTTATCTCAACAATTCACACTGCTGCAGAAGTTTTTTATCGGGGCGGTATTATTGCTTATCCAACTGAGGCTGTTTTTGGTCTAGGTTGTGATCCAGATAATGATTTAGCACTTCAAAACTTATTAACGATAAAGCAAAGACCAGCTTATAAAGGGTTAATTCTATTAGCTGCAGACTACTCACAACTTCTTCCTTATATTAATGATGCTGCTTTGAGTCAAACTCAAAGACAAATTATTCTTTCACGTTGGCCTAATGCAATTACTCAGGTGTTACCTGTTATAAAAGGCACTTCACCTTTACTTCGTGGTGATTTTAATTCTATTGCCGTGCGTATTACTGACCACGTAGATGTTGTGTCACTATGCCAACAAACCAACAAACCTATTGTTTCAACCAGCGCTAATCTAGCAGGTCAAAGTCCAGCTAAAACATGGCAGGAAGTTAAATCACAGCTTGGAGACAAAGTAGACTTTATTATTAAAGGTAAAACGTCTGGTTTGCTAAAACCTTCAAAAATTATCAATGGTCTAACAGGAAAAATATTACGATGTTAATTAATGATATTTGTGATAAATATCAAAATATTAAGGTCTTTTTTAATAGGACGGCTAGTAAAGATTGAAATAAGTTGATTTAAATCAATATTACAACGTTCGCTAATTAACTAACTTGAAAACATTGCGCTAAATCAAGTTTTTCAACGCTAATAAGCTTATTATATCCACAAATTTTCTAGGGATATAATTATTATGAAAAAATCATTACTAACAATTGCATTATTATCTACTCTTTCAACAGCTGCTTTTGCTCATCAAGCTGGTGATATTTTAGTCCGAGGTGGAGCAACATCGGTTAATCCTGATAGTGAAAACACAGCCGTTTTACTTTCTGGTGCTGATTCTACAATGTCACTTTCTGTTGATGATAATACTCAACTTGGTTTAAACCTTGTCTATTTTTATGACAGTAATTGGGCTGTAGAACTATTAGCAGCAACGCCCTTTACACATGAAGTTACTATTCACGATCCAAATGCAGTATTAGGTGTTGATGGTGCTAAGCTTGCAGAAGTAACGCATTTACCGCCAACACTAAGCGCTCTTTACTACATTGACACAAATTCGGCGTTTAAACCTTATGTGGGTGTGGGTATTAATTACACAGTCTTTTTTGAAGAAGAATTTGAGGCAGCACCAAAAAGTTTAGGATTAACTAACTTAAAGTTAGATGGTTCATTTGGGCTTGCCGTTCAACTAGGTGCTGACTATGAAATTAATAAAAATTGGTCGGTGAATTTCTCTGCTAGATATATAGATATTTCTACAGATGCAACATTTGATGTAGCGGGTGATAATATTGGTAAAGCAACAGTAGATGTAGATCCTATGGTTTACTCTCTAATGGTTGGTTATAAGTTCTAATACAATTTTAAAGTATAATTCAGATTAAAAAGCAGTAATTATTTACTGCTTTTTTTATGTCCTTAAATCGTCAATTCAGTTAATCTACAATTAATAATAATCTTAGGTAAATTTTATGGATCAATATCGTGTTTTTGGTAACCCTATAAAACAATCACGTTCCCCATTTATTCATCAATGTTTTGCTGAAGAAACAAATCAATTACTAAATTATGAAACGCAGTTTGCTGAATTAGATGGTTTTAATCAGGCTGTAGCAAAATTTATTAACCAAGGTGGTAAGGGTGCTAATGTTACTGCACCTTTTAAAGAGCAAGCCATGGCTATGTGTGATGAATTAACTGCGCATGCTAAGTTTTCTGGCGCGGTCAATACACTAACGTTTAAAGATGGAAAAATATATGGCGACACGACAGATGGCGTGGGTTTAGTAAATGACCTACTTGCTAATAATGTTAAGCTTGAAAACAAGCGAATATTATTACTCGGGGCGGGTGGTGCATCCAAAGGTGTAGTTTTGCCTTTATTAGATCAAAACCCCGAATCTATAACTATTGCTAACAGAACTGTTTCTAAAGCACAATCAATAGTTGAGCAATACACAAATAAACCGCTTTCAGCCTGCTCATTTGATGAAGCTAATGAACAGGTATTTGATATAATTATTAACGCGACTTCTGCTGGTTTAACAGGAGAAGGTTTACCTATTGCTGAAAGCCTTATTACTACTAATAGTATTTGTTATGATATGACTTATGGCAAAGACCTAACCCCGTTTTTGCAAAAAGCAAAAGCATTAAATGCTAAAAAAGTTATTGATGGGCTAGGTATGCTTGTCGGACAAGCCGCCGAAAGTTTTTATATTTGGAGAGGTATAAAACCAAATGTTGACTCTGTAATATTGAAATTAAAGTCGTCATTTTGATAGGGAAAAAGTTTGAACCAAGCAATACTATTTAATGAAGATTTAACTTTTGATGCACAACAAAATGCTTGGTGTTTTACTGCACTGATATCAGGGCAGCTTATTACGATTTATTTTCATTCACAACAATTAAAAAAACTAACGAGCATTGATAGTTTCACTAAGTTTGACTTAGAAGAAACTGTCGAGATTTGGTTAGAAAATAACGAATTGGAAAGTAATGTTATTCATATAAAAACGTGATGATTCGACACATAGTAATAAGCGTGGAATCATCATAGGTTAGCATATGGTTTAATCGTTTTGATTTAGGTAATCGTTTTTTAGATCAATGTAATTTATTGCAGATTGTTTTAAAAATGCTACCTCACTTTCTTTTAGTTTTCTTACTTGTTTTACAGGGTTACCAACATACAAATAACCACTAATGAGTGTTTTATTGGGTGGAACTAAACTTCCTGCGCCAATGAATACATCATCCTCAATAATAGAGCCATCCATAATAATAGCCCCCATGCCAACGAGAATTCGATCGCCTAGCGTACAACCATGCAACATGCATTTATGGCCAATTGTTACATCTGCACCAATAATTAAAGGGTTTCCTGAAGGGTTGTTGGTACTTTTACGTGTTACGTGTAAAACAGTACCATCTTGAACATTAGTTCCCGCGCCTATAGTAATAGTATTAACATCACCCCTAGCTGCAACAAAAGGCCAAATGCTGACATCATCATCCAATGTTATATCACCTATGAGTACTGAAGATATATCAACATAGGTAGCTTTCCCTAAAGTAGGATATATATCATTATATTTTCTTAAATTAGCAACTTCCATAAAATACCTTGTTCAAATTTTAAATAAAAACTAAAAGAACTGTGATGAAAATACCATTATATAAGAAGAATTATAATTAACAGCAAGAATCTTATTAATAATTACTATGTATTAAAACAAAAGAAAAGCGTGAAACGTTAGGGAAATAGCCTGATTAAACGGCAATAACGATAAGGTTTGTATGAATGCTAAGCAATTAAACAAATATTACGTTTTTTTTACAAAAAAGAGTTGACGACAGCATATAAATCTCTACAATGCGCTCCAGTTCCAAGGGGTTCAGCCAAAAAGCTTAACCAACTGGACGTTTTGATAAGTTATCTCGCTACTTATTTAAGTAGATAAGCTAACTTAACGTTTC
>CBDLPA010000005.1:0-233231 GCA_965305135.1 uncultured Colwellia sp. | reverse complement strand
AATAAGTAGCGAGATAACTTATCAAAACATCCAGTTGGTTAAGCTTTTTGGCTGAACCCCTTGGAACTGGAGCGCATTGTATAGATTTCTTTTAATAGGTCAAGCATAAAAAGCATCTTTTATTCGTTTTTTTAATATCTCATCTTTAAGCGTTCAAACCGTGAACAATTACATCAAAAAACAGTCAAATTCGATGCTATTTATATTTACATTGACAAAATTTACATTGCCAAGCCACCGTCTATTTCAACAACTCGTCCAGTAAAAAACTCATTTTCAAAAATATATTTAGCGGTATGCGCAATCTCTTCTGCTTCACCTAGACGACCAACAGGTTTCATTTTTTCTAACCTATCGCGCATTTCTGGTTTCATTGCATCTGTCATGGCGGTGCGGATCACTCCAGGCGCTATTGCGCCAACACGAATACCGTGGCGTCCTAACTCTCTAGCCCACGTGGTTGTCATTGCAACAACGCCAGCTTTAGCTGCAGCATAATTAGTTTGCCCTATATTTCCGCCACGCGCAATTGATGACATATTTACAATAACGCCTGGTTTACCTGATTCAATCATATGAACAGCCGCTTCTCGTCCACATAAAAACACGCCCGTTAAATTAACATCAATCACAGATTGAAATTGTGCCAATGACATTTTTTTACTAACAACACCATCTTTTGCTTTAACAAACATGCCATCACGTAATATTCCAGCATTATTAATTAAGCCATCAATACCATTAAAATCTTCATTTATTTGTTTGAACGTATTTTCCACTTCTTCTTCATGACTAACATTAGCTAAATAGTATTTAGCGTTAGCGCCACTTTGCTCAACAAGTTTAACAGTTTCTTTCAATAGTTCTTCGTTCAGATCAACTAACGCGATATTAGCGCCACTTTTAGCAAAATTAACAGCCATTGTTCTACCAAGCCCTTGACCGCCACCAGTGATAACAATAGTCTTATTTTCTAAATTCATAATATCCTCTATTGGTCGTACTCATCATTCAATAAGGTTTACTTATTGAATAAGTTAAATATACTGGAAAAATCTTTACTACCATTACCAGATGCTGCATGCATAGCATATAAATTACGAGCTAATGCTCCCATCGGTGTTGATGACTGACAACTGACAGCAGTATCCATAGCTAGGCCAAGATCTTTGGCCATTAGATCTACCATAAACCCACCTTGATAATCATTTGATGATGGCACATTCTCCATTACGTCAGGACAAGGGTTATAAACATCTAATGTCCAGTTACTACCTGAGCTTTTACTCATAATGTTTGATAAAACTTTAGCATCTAAACCATTAGCCAATCCTAGTTGTAATGCTTCGCTTGTTCCAATCATTAATACTGACAACAACATATTATTACAAGCTTTTGCAATTTGGCCTGCACCATGATCACCCGCGTGAAAAATATTTTTCCCCATAGCATTCAAAATTGGCTCTACTTGTTTAAATTCAACATCGCTGCCACCAACCATAAAGCTTAATGTGCCAGCAACTGCACCACCCACACCGCCAGAAACAGGTGCATCGACAAAACCAATTCCTTGTACAGCTAATGCTGCTGCAACTTTACGCGATGTAGCAGCATCAATGGTTGAAGAATCAATAACCACACTGCCTTTAGTAATGTGATGAATCAAACCAGTTTCAGATGATAAATACACACCATCAACATGTTTCCCTGCAGGTAACATTGAGATAATATATTCTGCATCTTTAACACACTCTACTGCACTTGGTTTTGTGCTAGCACCCTGTTCAACAACTTGTGCTACTGCGGTTTCAGACAAATCAAAAACACATACTTGATGTCCTGCTTTCACTAAATTAATGGCCATTGGGCCACCCATATTACCTAAACCAATAAATGCGATATTTGCCATTGTTCTTTCCTTATAATTTTTAAATAATAATTTTATTAAACGTAATTTTTAAGTACCTTTATTAAGTAATTAATGGTCTATATTAACTAATGGATGTTCTTCTTCTGTCCATTTTGAGACAAAAAACCACTCAACAACTTTTTTATCAACAGAGTCTATCGAGTCAAAATGCCATTTAGGCGAATTGTCTTTATCAATTAATAACGCTCTAATACCCTCACAGAACTCTCCAAACTGTCCTGATTTAACCGACAAAGTTAATTCCATACGAAAACAATCAGCTAGTGATAAAGATTTACCTAACTGTATTTGTTGATATGTAATTGAAGCACTTAGAGCGCTACCATGCTTAAGAGATTTTTGTGCTCGAATGAACCATTTATCATCACATTCAACTGTTAAAATTGAATTAACAGTATCTTTTAAGTTATCAAAATTTGTTACTTGTTTTATTAACGATCCATGCTGACTTAATTTGCTTTCAGGTAAATGTTTATTTGAAACTTGTTCAAAATCACTTAATAACTTAGAAACATTTTCATGGTTTTCTGCTATCGATTTTTGCCAATTTAATTGGATTAGCTGTTCAATAAATGCTTGTTTACTTTCATTGACTACAAAGTAATCGGCTAAATTACAATATTTAGCATCGGCTGCATTAATAGATGCCCCAGTAAGACCTAAGAATAAACCACAATTATCAGGCATACGGTTCAAAAAATAACTGCCACCTACATCTGGGTATAAACCTATACTGATTTCTGGCATAGCCAGACGTGAATTTTCAGTAACAACACGGTGACTACCACCAACCACTAAGCCAAGACCACCTCCCATTACAATCCCATTCCCCCAAACAATGAAAGGTTTACCGAAGGTATGAATTAAATAATCAAGTTGATATTCTTTAGCAAAGTACTCTTCAATTTTGTGAGAGTAACCCTCAGTATTTTTTTCCTGTGCTGTTGTTGTCATTGCTTGGTAAAGGTTAACAATATCGCCACCTGCACAAAAAGATTTGTCACCTTCACCTTGCAGTACTACTGCCCCAATATCATGTTGCTGCTGCCATTCTTTTAATTGAGGATAAAGTAAATCTATCATCTCACCGCTTAAAGCGTTTAAAGAACGAGGTGAATTTAATGTTGCAACACCTATTTTATAACCATTATCACAACTAATTTCTTGAAAAATTACTACTTGAGTCATTTAAATATCCTAATTGCCTTCACGAGCATTTACTTAAGCTAAAAAGCTGATTTATAAACTTATTTATTTTTCCAAACAGGCTTACGCTTATCTAAGAATGCTTGTACGCCTTCTGTTTGGTCAGCTGAATCAAATAAATCAACAAATGCTTGTCGTTCTTGAGGTAATGCTTGGGCTACAGGCATGACTCTATTTTTCTGTATAAGCGATTTACACGCTGAAACAGCGACTGGACTTTGCTTAGCAACTTTTGCCGCTAACGCAATTGCTGCTGTTTTACCTTCTCCTTTAGCAACAATTTCTTCAACTAAACCTATTTGTGAAGCACGTTGTGCATCAACTCGCTCTCCACATAAAATCATACGTTTAGTCCAACCTTCACCTACCAAAAGAGCTAAATTTTGAGTACCACCAGCGCAAGGTAATAAACCAACACTTGCCTCTGGTAATGCCATCACAGCATGCTCTTCTGCAATACGAATATCACATGCTAACGAGACCTCTAAGCCACCGCCCATGGCATAACCGTTAATGGCAGCGATAGATACGCCACGAAAGTCAGATAATGTTTCAAAAGCCTGTCCAAAAATATCACTCATGTTTTTGGCTATTTTCTTGTCGCCACTTGCAAAAACATTTAAATCTGCTCCTGCCGAGAAAAATTTGTCTCCGCTTCCCGTTAACACGAGTGCATAAATATCTCGATCGTCATTTAATGTTAAGACCAAGTCACGCAAATCAGTTAAGCTTTGTTGCGTCCAGGTATGAGCAGGCGGGTTATTAAAAGTTACCACGGCCGTATGTTCGATAACTTCGACCAATAAAAATTGTGATGAATACACTGACATTTTGTTTCCTTTTAGCAATTAAAGCAGTTGTCCTGCCCCTTCTGTTAATAAACGGCGAGCTATAATGACACGCATAATCTCATTAGTTCCTTCAAGAATTTGATGAACACGCACATCTCTAAAATGACGCTCTAATGGATATTCTTTGATGTAGCCGTAACCACCGTGAATTTGCAAGGCAGCATCACATACTTGAAAACCAACATCAGTAGCAAAACGTTTTGCCATAGCGCAATAAGCCGTTTTTTCGGGATCATTTTTATCTAATTTATAAGCAGCTAAACGAACCAACTGACGTGCGGCCACTAATTCAGTTGCCATATCTGCTAGTTTAAATTGTAAACCTTGAAATGCTGCAATCGGTTTTCCAAATTGTTCACGTTCTTGCATATAAGTCATGGCAACATTTAATGCTTGTTGTGCCGTACCTATAGAGCAGGTTGCAATATTAATACGACCGCCATCAAGGCCTTTCATTGCCATTGAAAAGCCTTCACCTTCATTACCTAATAAATTTTCAACGGGTACTTTGACATTATCAAACGTGATTTGACGTGTAGGTTGAGCATTCCAACCTAATTTTTCTTCCGCTTTACCATAAATAACACCGTCTAAATCAGCAGGTATTGCTATAGCTGAAATACCTTTAGGCCCAGCTGCTCCTGTGCGCGCCATAACAACTAACACGTCTGTAGCGCCTGCACCTGAAATAAATACTTTTGAACCATTAATAACGTAATGATCGCCTTCTTTTTTCGCTGATGTACTCAATGAGGCGGCATCTGATCCAGACCCAGGCTCTGTTAAGCAATAAGAAGCAAGTTTTTCACCCGTCACTAGTGATGGACACCAAGCATCTTTAAAAACATCTTTACCCCACGTAGCTATCATCCATGTTGCCATATTATGAATAGTCATCATCGCGGTAGTTGCGGTACATCCCATCGCTAACTGTTCGAATATAATTGATGAATCTAAGCGGCTTAAGTTCAAACCACCTGCCTCTTCTGGTGTATATAAAGCACAAAAACCTAATTCACCCGCTTTAGCAATAATGTCTTTAGGAAATGTATGCTCTTGATCCCATTTGGCTGCATTAGGTAATAATTCACTATTACTAAATTGTTTCGCTGTATCTGCGAACATTTGTTGATCTTCTGTTAAATCAAAATTCATAATTTGTTCCTAACCCTTAAATAAGCTCAAGCGCAATGGCAGTTGCTTCACCACCGCCAATACATAAAGAGGCAACACCTTTTGATAAACCTTTATTTTTCAAAGCGTGAATTAGTGTCACCATAATACGTGCACCACTAGCCCCTAATGGATGACCCAGCGCACATGCACCGCCGTTGACATTAACTTTATTTATATCCAAATTCATCTTCTTCACAGCTAACATAGTTACCATAGCAAAAGCTTCATTGATTTCGAATAAATCAACGTCTGCTGCGGTCCAACCAGCTTTATCTAATAATTTAGTCATTGCTCCAACAGGTGCAATAGTAAATTCAGCAGGCTTTTGCGCATGTGTGGCATGAGCAACAACTTTACAAAGAGGTGTTAATCCACGTGCTGTTGCAGTTGATAATTTCATCATTACTAAAGCAGCACCGCCATCAGAAATTGAGCTTGAATTAGCGGCGGTAATTGTGCCATCTTTTTTAAACGCTGCACGTAATGAAGGAATTTTATCTGGGCGAGCATTGCCTGGTTGTTCGTCAGTATCTATGACTGTTTCACTACGTCTGCTTGTTACTGTTACGGAGGCTATTTCATTTTTAAAGGCACCCGACTCAATGGCTGCGTTTGCACGTGATAATGAACGAATTGCAAACTCATCCATATCTTCACGACTAAACCCAGCTTCGTCAGCTGTTTCTTGAGCAAAACATCCCATAGAAATGCCATCATAAGCGTTTTCTAAACCATCAAGCATCATATGATCCAACACTTGACCATGTCCCATACGCATACCAGCACGTGCTTTTGGTAAAATATAAGGTGCATTACTCATACTTTCCATACCACCAGCAACTGCTACCTCAATGGAACCTGCGAGCAATGCATCATGTGCTTGCATTGCTGCTTTCATACCTGAGCCACAAACTTTATTAATAGTAGTACAAACCGTTGATAAAGCTAAATCAGCTGCAATTGCAGCTTGTCTTGCTGGTGCTTGTTTTAAACCAGCAGGTAAAACACACCCCATGATCACTTCATCCACTTGATCACTGTTTAATTGAGCTTGAGCTACAACTGCCTTAATTGCCGTTGCACCAAGCTCTGGGGCAGTAACATTGGCTAAACAGCCACTAAACCCACCCATAGGGGTTCTTAATGCTGAAACAATTACAATAGGATCACTTTGTGACATGAGATTCTCCAAAATAAAAAAATATGATTTTTAATAACAATATTAAATAGCCTACCTTAATTTAACGTTTACGACAACGTAAACTTTAGTACTAGGATTTAATTTTTAAAAGTGATTTTTAGGCGCTTTATAAAATTAGGTTTGCCATTAAATTGCTATGAAGTGTTTAAAGAAATGCACTAGTGAATAAATTCAATCACAAAATAAAAAGATAAAAACTTACATAAATCAACTTTACGTTTACGTAAACTTCATGTAGAGTTATTTCAATAATCACAGGAATTGCAAGTAAGCATTATGATGAGCATTAAAGATAAAACAAACCAAGCTAAATATTCAATTGGGGAGTTATCAAAAGAATTTGATATTACAACACGAAGTATACGATTTTATGAAGATCAAGGCTTACTTACACCCACACGTAATGGACAAACTCGAATTTATAATCAACGAGATAGAGTAAGACTGAAGCTAATATTGCGTGGTAAGCGTTTAGGCTTTTCGCTAGCAGAAACAGGTAGGTTATTTGAGCTTTATGATGCTGATAAGTCCAGCGCTAAGCAACTAACCAGCATGATGGAATTAATTAATCAGAAAAAAAATGATTTGAAGCAACAGCTTAATGACATCAATGCCGTATTAATAGAGCTTAACGATTTAGAAGATAACTGTCAGGACATACTGACTAAATTAACTAAATAGATAATACATAAATAACAAGAACATAAAATTACATTAACAACAGTTAACTATATTTAAACAAAAGGATAAACCATGATTTCTTCATTTAGTTCACTTAATTTTAACTTAGGCGAAACCGTTGATATGATCCGTGATCAAGTCAATGCCTTTGCTCGTGATGAAATAGCACCACGTGCAGAGCAAATTGATATTGATAATGAATTCCCGAATGATTTATGGCGCAAATTTGGCGACATGGGCTTATTAGGTATGACTGTTGAAGAAGAGTATGGTGGCTCAGGTTTAGGTTATTTAGAGCATATTGTTGCCATGCAAGAAGTTTCACGAGCTTCAGCTTCTGTCGGTCTAAGCTACGGCGCTATGTCAAATTTATGCTTAAACCAACTACGTAAAAACGCTTCACATGAGCAAAAACTTAAATATTTACCTAAACTTTGCACTGGCGAACATGTTGGTGCGTTAGCAATGAGCGAGCCAAATGCTGGTTCTGATGTGGTTAGCATGAAACTTCGTGCAGATAAAAAAGGCGATAAATACATTTTAAATGGTAATAAAATGTGGATCACAAACGGCCCTGACGCTGACGTTTATGTTATTTATGCCAAAACCGATACTAGTGCTGGTTCAAAAGGTATTACTGCTTTTATTGTTGAACGCGATTACCCTGGTTTTTCTCGTCATCAAAAACTCGACAAACTTGGTATGCGTGGTTCAAATACTTGCGAATTAGTTTTTCAAGATTGCGAAGTGCCAGCAGAAAATATTCTAGGCCAAGAAGGTAAAGGTGTTCGTGTACTTATGTCTGGTCTTGATTATGAGCGTGTTGTTCTTTCGGGCGGGTCTTTGGGCATTATGGACGCTTGTATGGACTTGGTTGTTCCTTATATTCATGACAGAAAACAATTTGGTCAATCCATTGGGGAATTTCAACTGGTACAAGGTAAAGTAGCTGATATGTACACCCAAATGAATGCAGCTAAATCTTATGCTTATATGGTAGCAGCGGCATGTGACCGTGGGGAAACAACGCGTAAAGATTCTGCTGCTGTTATTTTATATGCAGCAGAACTAGCAACGAAAATGGCACTTGATACTATTCAGCTCCTTGGCGGTAACGGCTATATCAATGAATTTCCTGCGGGACGTTTATTACGTGATGCTAAACTTTATGAAATTGGTGCTGGTACATCTGAAATAAGAAGAATGCTTATAGGACGTGAGTTATTCAACGAATCAAAGTAACAATTTATTTTATTACTAGTTAATCCAACTACTGAATTAAATACTACTCGTTGGCTAAAAACAACGTCGTACATTGCCTTGTATTTGGAATAACTAGCTGCAAACTAAACCATTACTAATGTAATTGTTTTTTAAATAAACCAGTTAACAATATAAGGTCTACCGTGGCTAAAATAATTTCAAAAATAAACACTCGCAGTCAAGATTTCTTAGAAAACGCTGCACACATGCAAACACAAGTAGATGATTTGCGTACTCAGCTTGAAGATATAAAACTTGGTGGTGGCGAGCATTCTCGTGAACGTCATATAAACAGAGGTAAGTTATTACCACGCGATAGAGTCAATGCCTTACTTGATGATGGAGCTGCCTTTTTAGAGTTTTCTCAATTGGCGGCGTATAAAGTTTATGATGATAATGTACCTAGCGCTGGCATAATAACGGGAATTGGTCGTGTTGCTGGTCAAGAATGCGTCATTGTTGCCAATGATGCTACAGTTAAAGGTGGCACCTATTATCCACTGACAGTGAAAAAACACCTCAGAGCGCAAGCTATTGCATTAGAGAACAACCTACCTTGTATATATTTAGTTGACTCTGGCGGTGCTAACTTACCAAATCAAGACGATGTATTTCCAGATAAAGAACATTTTGGTCGAATCTTTTTTAACCAAGCGAACATGTCAGCACAAAGCATTCCTCAAATTGCTGTTGTGATGGGTTCATGTACTGCTGGTGGAGCCTACGTACCAGCAATGGCAGATGAGTCTATTATTGTTAAAGAGCAAGGTACAATCTTTTTAGCTGGTCCCCCATTAGTTAAAGCAGCAACAGGTGAAGTAGTTAGTGCTGAAGATTTAGGTGGTGCTGATGTACATTGTCGAACCTCAGGTGTAACAGATCACTATGCTCAAAACGATAATCACGCCTTAAAAATAGCCCGTTCTGCTGTTGCTAACCTTAACCGAGTCAAACCTGTAAATATTCAATTAAAAGAAGTGGCTGAGCCTGATTATCCAACTGAGGACATTTACGGCATTATCCCAAAAGATACTCGCAAACCGTATGACATAAGAGAAATAATAGCCCGCATTGTTGATGCAAGTGAATTTGACGAATTCAAAGCACTCTATGGCAGTACTTTAGTGTGTGGTTTTGCTCATATATTTGGTTACCCTGTAGGAATTGTTGCCAATAATGGTGTTTTATTCGGTGAATCAGCAGAGAAAGGAGCACATTTTATTCAGCTTTGCGCACAACGTAAAATCCCACTTGTGTTTTTACAAAACATTACTGGCTTTATGGTAGGAAAACAATATGAATCAGGCGGAATTGCTAAGCATGGCGCCAAAATGGTTACCGCTGTTGCCACTGCACAAGTACCCAAGTTTACCATATTAATTGGAGGTAGCTTTGGCGCAGGCAACTACGGTATGTGCGGCCGTGCGTACGACCCTCGCTTCTTATTTATGTGGCCAAACGCCCGAATCTCAGTTATGGGAGGAGAACAAGCAGCAGGTGTTTTAGCGCAAGTCACGCGTGATAAGAAAGAAAAACTAGGTGAAAGTTGGAGTGAATCTGACGAAAAAGCCTTTAAACAACCTATTATCGATAATTATGAACACCAAGGCCATCCTTATTATGCTTCTGCACGTTTATGGGATGACGGCATTATCGACCCTGCTGATACACGTCAAGTATTAGGCTTAGCAATTTCAGCGTCATTAAACAAACCGATTAAAGAGACCAAATTTGGCATTTTTAGAATGTAATACTTAGGTTAAAAGGTAAAAAAACACTCATATGAACACACTTAATGACAAAGTATTATTTGACGTAAATGAACAAGGCGTTGCTACGGTTACGTTAAATAATCCAGATAAACACAATGCGTTTGATGATGAAATCATCAAACAATTAAGGAATATATTTATTCAAATCAGCAATCGTGAAGATATCAGCATAATGGTGCTTGCATCAAACGGTAAAAGTTTCAGTGCTGGCGCTGATTTAGGCTGGATGAAACGCATGGCAAGCTACTCTTATGAAGATAACTTAAAAGATGCCAATGCATTAGCACAAATGCTACACGCCTTAAACTTTTTACCACAAACTACTATTGCTAAAATTCAAGGTGCTGCTTTTGGTGGCGCCGTAGGGTTAGCAAGTTGCTGTGATATTGTTATTGCCAGCACCAAAGCAAGCTTTTGTTTAAGTGAAGTTAAATTAGGTCTGATCCCTGCCACTATTGGTCCTTACGTTGTTGATGCTATTGGTCTAAAAGCCAGCCGACGTTATTTCCAAACCGCAGAACGCTTTTTTAGTGATAAAGCACAACAACTAGGTTTAGTTGATGAAATTGCTGAACCCGATGAGTTAGCGAACAAAGTAAGTGAAATAACAGCAATTTTACTAGCCAATGGTAGTGAAGCAAGACGACAAGCAAAAAAATTAAGTCAAGATATTGCTTTTAAAACAATTGATGACGCCCTACTCAAAGATACCAGTGAACGCATTGCTGCTATTAGAGTATCGAGTGAAGGCCAAGAAGGTTTAAGTGCTTTTTTTGAAAAACGTTCGCCAAACTGGCAAAAATAAAAACATTACGGTTCTTATTTAAGGAATTGAAGGAAAAAACATGTTCAATAAAATATTAATTGCTAACCGTGGCGAAATTGCCTGCCGCATTATTAAAACAGCAAAAAAAATGGGCGTCTTAACAGTCGCGGTCTATTCAGATGCCGATAAAGATTCTTTACATGTTCATATGGCCGATGAAGCTATTTACATTGGCGCTTCACCTTCCCGTGAGAGTTACCTTTTAGGAGATAACGTCATTGCTGCGGCTGTAAAAACTGGTGCTCAAGCAATTCATCCTGGTTATGGTTTCTTATCTGAAAATGCCGATTTTTGCCGTGCGTGTGCCACAAATGGCATAACCTTTATTGGCCCACCTGTTGGCGCAATTGAAGCCATGGGTTCAAAATCAGCAGCTAAAAACATCATGGAAAAAGCCAAGGTACCTTTAGTGCCGGGGTATCATGGTGACGACCAATCTAGCACCATAATTAAAAAAGCCGCTGATGATATGGGGTATCCTGTTTTATTAAAAGCAACCGCAGGTGGTGGCGGTAAAGGAATGCGTCAAGTATGGAGTGAACAAGAGTTTGAAGAAGGCTTAGCCGCAGCAAAACGCGAAGCCATGTCATCTTTTGGTGACGACACCATGTTAGTTGAGAAGTATTTAACTCAACCTCGACATGTTGAAATTCAAGTTTTTTGTGATAATCACCAAAATGCAGTTTATTTGTTTGAACGAGATTGCTCTGTACAACGTCGTCATCAAAAAGTGATAGAAGAAGCCCCTGCCTTTGGCATGAACGAAGAATTACGCGCTAAAATGGGCGAGTCTGCAATAAAGTCAGCTCAAGCCATCGGCTACCAAGGTGCAGGAACCGTTGAGTTTTTGCTTGATATTGATGGCTCCTTCTATTTTATGGAAATGAATACTCGCCTACAAGTTGAGCACCCTGTCACTGAAATGATCAGTGGACAAGACTTAGTAGAATGGCAATTACGTGTTGCCGCTGGCGAAACGCTGCCAAAAACTCAACAAGAGCTAGTGCTTAATGGTCATGCTTTTGAAGCACGTATTTATGCAGAAGATCCTGATAATGACTTTTTACCCGCAACAGGTAAATTAAGCTTATTACAGACTCCTATTGAAAGTAAGCATGTTCGTATTGATACAGGTGTTCGACAAGGCGATGAGGTCAGTGTTTATTACGACCCTATGATTGCTAAACTAATTGTATGGGATGAAAGTCGTGAAAAAGCATTAAAGCGCTTAAGTAAAGCATTGAGTGAATATCGAATAAATGGCGTTACCACTAATATTGACTTTTTGTACAACTTAGCTACATCAAAGCCATTTATTGAAGAAGATATAGATACAAGTTTTATTGAAAAAAATAACGACCTTATTTTTCATGATACAAAACAAATTTTACAAAATGAATTACCTATCGCTGCTTTGTACTTAGTTTTGTCAATTCATAAAACAGCCCAACAAAATGCCCAACAAAGTAATGATCCATGCTCGCCGTGGCATAATGCAAATGCTTGGCGTTTAAATGAAGCCCACACACATAAACTTATCCTAGCTCATAACAATGAAGAATATAACATTGAAGTTGAGCAAAAACGTCAAGGCACAGATGCATACTATTTAATTAGCATCAACGGAGAACAATTTGATTGTCAAGGTTCTTTAAATGAAGAGCTGATCACCGTCAATATAAATGGCCATCGTAGTCAAGCAACAGTGAGTTGTACTGATAGTAACATCAGCTTATACCGAGAAAATGGTGTTTTTACTTTTACCCATATAAAAGCTGATTGTGGACAACATGAAAATGATGACAGCCATGGTGGTTTAACCGCACCAATGAACGGCACTATGGTCAGTGTATTAGTTAAAACAGGTGAACATGTTTCTAAAGATCAACCGTTGCTAATTATGGAAGCCATGAAAATGGAACATACCATTAAAGCACCCAATGATGGCACCATTAATGAGATATTCTTTGAAGCAGGTGACATGGTTGATGGCGGCGCTGAATTACTCGCTTTTTCAGCGAGTGAAGAGGCATAAGACATGAGCATAAATAATAACGTCTCCCCTCTTTTGCCTAATTACGTAAAAATAGTAGAAGTTGGCCCAAGAGATGGTTTGCAGAACGAAGCAACGCCTGTCAGTGCCAATGATAAAATCACCTTAATTCAAAAGTTGGCTGATGCTGGCATCAGCTATATTGAAAGCGGTAGTTTTGTATCACCTAAATGGGTGCCACAAATGAGAACTTCTAGCGAGGTATTTGAAAAACTAAATCGTAAAGACGGCGTCACTTACGCTGCGCTTACCCCTAACTTACAGGGATTTGAGGGAGCCATAGCAGTAAACGCAGACGAAGTAGCAATTTTTGGTGCAGCATCTGAAAGTTTTAGTCAAAAAAACATTAACTGTACTATCGAAGAAAGCCTAGCACGTTTCACACCTATTATGGCTGCTGCAAAACAGGCTAATATCAAAGTAAGGGGTTATGTTTCTTGTGTTTTAGGTTGCCCATATGAAGGTGATATTTTACCTGAGCAAGTGGCAAAAGTTGCCAAAAAGTTGTACCAAATGGGCTGCTATGAAATATCTCTTGGCGACACTATTGGTGTTGGTACACCCGCTAAGGTGATGGAAATGATACAAGCGGTTAGTAACGATGTACCAATAGAAAAATTAGCCGTTCATTTTCATGATACCTACGGACAAGCATTAACAAATATATACGCCGCTTTACAAATGGGTATTGCGGTAGTCGATAGTGCTATTGCAGGCTTAGGTGGTTGTCCTTATGCTAAAGGTGCATCAGGTAATGTTGCTACCGAAGATGTAGTTTATATGCTAAATGGCTTAAAGATAAAAACTGACATAGATTTTAATGAATTACTTAAAGCGGGTTGGTTTATTAGTGAAAAATTAGGTAAAGCGCCTATATCTAAAGTATCGAATGCTTATTTTGCTAATAAATCTGAAACAGTAAAATAATAAAGATGAAACAAATATTGAGGAGAATGTAATGGCAGGATTTGACAAAGTAGTGTCAAGCTATGAAGAAGCCATGGCTGGGCTAACAGATAATATGACTGTAATCGCTGGTGGTTTTGGACTATGTGGTATCCCTGAAAACTTAATTAATGAAATTAAACGCAAAGGGACTAAAGGATTAACATTAGTTTCAAATAATTGTGGTGTAGATGACTTTGGCTTAGGTATTTTATTACCTGACCGTCAGATAAAAAAAATTATAGCTTCTTACGTTGGCGAAAATGCAGAGTTTGAACGTCAAATGATGGCTGGAGAACTTGAAGTAGAACTTACACCACAAGGCACTTTAGCGGAAAAAATGCGTGCTGGCGGAGCGGGAATTCCTGCATTCTATACAGCAACAGGTTATGGAACCCCCGTAGCAGAAGGGAAAGATGAACGTCAATTTAACGGACGTGATTATATTTTAGAAGAAGCAATTACGGGTGATTTCGCTATTGTTAAAGCATGGAAAGCCGATAGATATGGTAATTTAGTGTTTAGAAAAACAGCGCGCAACTTTAACCCTATGGCCGCTACAGCCGGAAAAATAACGGTTGTGGAAGTAGAAGAAATAGTTGAACCTGGCGATTTAGACCCAGATCAAATACACACACCAGGTATTTACGTTGATCGCTTAATTCAAGGTACGTTTGAAAAACGTGTCGAGCAACGTACAGTTCGCATTTCTACAGCACAAGGAGATAAATAATGGCGCTTTCTAGAGAACAACTAGCTCAACGTGTTGCCCAAGAACTTCAAGACGGTTATTACGTTAATTTAGGTATAGGTATACCAACACTTGTAGCTAACTATATTCCAGAAGGGATGGACGTTATGCTGCAATCTGAAAATGGCTTACTTGGTATGGGGCAATTCCCAACTGAAGAAGAAATAGATGCTGACTTAATCAATGCAGGCAAGCAAACAGTCACCATGGCTACAGGCGCTTCAATTTTTGATTCAGCCGAATCTTTCGCTATGATCCGCGGCGGACACGTAGACTTAACAGTGTTAGGTGCTTTTGAAGTTGATGTGAATGGTAATATTGCTTCCTACATGATCCCTGGCAAGCTCATCAAAGGCATGGGAGGAGCAATGGATTTAGTGGCGGGTGCAGATAACATTATTGTTACAATGACACATGCTTCAAAGCATGGTGTTTCTAAATTATTAAGTCACTGTACCCTTCCTCTAACAGGAAAAGGCTGTATTAAAAAAGTATTAACCGACCTAGCCTTTATCGAAATTAAAGAAGGTAAATTTCATTTATTAGAACGTGCTCCTGGTGTTTCTGTTGAAGAAATTATTAAGTTAACCGAAGGTGAACTTGTCGTTGGTGAAAACACCCCTGAAATGCAATTTTAATTGACTAATTTTTTTTAACATACAAAAATGAAAAGCAGGTGTTAATAACACCTGCTTTTCTAGTATTAGTAATAAATTTTTGCAAAAAAACTCTTCTGCTTACACACTCTAAACCAGCAACTAATATTGTAAATAAATCAAACTTTTTATTAATTCCTTAGACCTTTTAACTACTTAGAAAATACAAAAACATAGACTAATAATTTAATTCTTTTAGGTTTCACAATCATCTCCTTATCAAAATAAGCATGATTATTCATTAATAAAAAAGCAATTTTCTTTAACTAAACGACAAAGAATTTGCTTTTTTGGTCAAAATTAGTGATAATTATACTTGACAAAGAAAAGGCAAAGTATATGAAAGTATACGACGCAAAACCACCGGCCTAAGGGGTTTTCTAATTTTGAAAATCTACGGCAGCGGAGTCACCTCGTTAATAGGTACATCCCGTGGTTTTTTCTTTTAATAATCCATTTATATAAAAGGTTACTAAAATGAAAAAATTATTAATAGCTTCTACTATCACTGTTTTAACATTAACGTCTGTTGTATCGACACCTAAAGCACAAGCTGCGAACATTGCACAAAGTATATGTGAGTATGTGGCTGCTGACGACAAGAAACGCATGCGTTCATTTTTAAAGACGAATAAATTAAAAATTCGTCGTATCTTTGACGGTATTCAGTGTAATGGTAAGAATTTATTAGAGTTTGCATCAGCAAGCGGTTCGGTAGAAACAGGTTCTTTGATGATTGGGAAATTACCAAAGAGAGTTGTTTCTGAGAACTTACCTGCGTTACAAACTGGATCGAAACCATTGATTGATGCTGCAAACGAACGCGTTAGCAGCTAAAAATTATTTTCAACTAGGCAGACTACTTAACGCTATTTCACCTTTTAGGTATAAGTGGTGATAGGTAAGAAGATTAATTGTTAATAATTCTATGTCATTTAAAAAAGCCAGCTTTTTAGCTGGCTTTTTTTTCGCATTTTATACTCATATGTATTGTATAAAGTTTACTTAAACACATCATTTCGCCAGTTTTCACCTAACTTATCTTCAATAAACTCTCTGATCATTTGTCTAACTTTTTGAGACGCGTTGACATCATCTAATGCACATAATTCTTCAAAGATTGCTTTTTTTTTGGGATCAATTAAAACGGTAAGTCTAGCTGTTCTATTTTCCATCGTTCTTTATTCCTACTAACACATCAACAGATTATAATATTATTAACATATTATTATAATAATACTCACATTTAATTATAGTTGTATTGTATTAAAATTGGCATATAATTACAATATAGCTTAGCTGATTGTAAAAAGTTACATACACAATGGTTATTAATTAATGAAATATAGAAAGCATTTATTTTCGTTGAGACTAGCAAATGCTCTTAGGGAATCACTACGTAATAATCCTTATAAGTTAAACTCCTTCTCAAAAGACTTACTCGCTGGCGTAACTATTGGTATTATCGCGTTACCCTTAGCAATGGCACTTGCTATCGCAATTGGTGTCGCTCCTCAATATGGTTTGTATACCGCAATAATAGCTGGTTTTATTATTCCTCTTACGGGTGGTTCACGTTATAGTGTTTCTGGGCCTACCGCAGCTTTTGTTGTTATTTTATATCCCATTGTTCAGCAATATGGATTATCAGGTTTGCTTATCGCAAGCATTCTTTCTGGTATAATTCTCATTATTATGGCTTTACTCAGGCTAGGCCGATATATTCAATATATTCCAGAGCCTGTCACTCTTGGTTTTACTGGCGGTATAGCTGTCGTTATAGCTGTATTACAAGTAAAAGATTTTTTCGGTTTAGAAATCAGCAGTATGCCAGAGCACTTTGTTGGAAAAGTGAGCGTATTATTACAAATGCTACCAGATTTTTCTTTTTCTAGTTTCATTGTTGGCAGTAGCACATTGGCTATCATGATCATTTGGCCTAAACTTAAAACAGCTGTGCCAGCACACCTAATTGCTATTATTGCAGCCAGTATGCTTGCTTACATACTAAATAGCCAAGGAGGCAACGTTTCAACTATCGGGTCAACCTTTAGCTTTACACTTTCTGATGGCTCTTTAGGGCATGGAATACCATCCATATTACCAACTTTTGAATGGCCTTGGTTACGCGTTCAACCCAATGAAAATGCTCTTTCTTTTAGTTGGGATGTAGCCTCAGATTTGTTGTCTGCTGCATTTGCTATTGCTATGTTAGGTGCTATTGAATCGTTATTATGTGCCGTAGTGCTCGATGGTATGTCAGGTACAAAACATAGCGCTAACAGTGAATTACTAGGCCAAGGGATTGGAAATGTTGTCACCCCCTTCTTTGGTGGTATTACATCAACAGCAGCTATCGCACGTTCAGCAGCAAACTTTAAAGCAGGCGCTGTTACCCCTATATCTGCAATGATACATGCTGTTGTTATATTAATTTCGTTGTTATCCTTATCTACAGTGCTTTCATATATTCCAATGTCAGGAATGGCATCATTATTATTAGTGGTAGCATGGAACATGAGTGAGGCACCTAAAATAATACACCTTCTTAAAAAAGCACCAGTTAATGAAATTGCCGTTTTTATTACTTGTTTTTTCTTAACTGTATTTTTTGATATGGTTGTTGCTATTGTGACAGGAATTGTTCTCGCCTCTTTGCTTTTTATGAAGCAAATAGCAGAAATGACAAAAGTACACGATATAACGAATCATCAACAACTTATTACGACGCCCCTTCCAAAAAAATGGAAAGTATATAAAATTAATGGGCCACTTTTTTTTGCTGCAGCTGATACAGTTTTTGGCGAACTATCACACTTATGTAACAATAAAAATGGCGTTGTCTTATATTTCGATGGCGTATCGATTCTTGATACAGGTGGTGTGGCGGCATTATATAAATTTATTGATAAATGCAAAAATACGCAAACTACTTTATACCTAGCTGACTTCCAATTTCAGCCTTTAAAAACGCTAGCTAAAGCGAAATTTACTCCTGACAGTAAATATTGCATTGTATTTTCTACCTTGGCAGGAGCCTTAAAAGAAATACCGCGTAATAAATAATAGCGCAAGCTGAACAAGTCTCTTTGTAACAAATTTTAAATTAACCTTAAGAGTATCATTATGAAAAAATTTCTGTCAATTGTGCTGCTGTTGTTTTTAGCTGCGCCCGCTTGGGCAGCTGACGCTGGGGCAATAGACCTTACCAACTCTATTGCAGGTTTCACTGCATTAACCATTTTTTTTATTGCCTACTTATTAGTGATCAGCGAAGAGTTTATACACCTGAGAAAGTCAAAACCCGTGTTAGTAGCTGCAGGCATAATATGGCTAATTATTGGCTGGATCTACACGCAGCATGGAATACCTGCCGAAGCTGAAGAAGCGTTTAATCATAATTTATTAGAGTATGCCCAATTATTATTATTTTTATTAGTTGCAATGACTTACATAAACGCAATGGAAGAACGGGGCATATTTGATAGTTTGCGAATTTGGATGATATCTAAAGGCTTAAGTCTACGAAGTTTATTTTGGGTAACGGGCATAATGGCATTTATTATTTCTTCATTTGCCAATAACCTAACAACCGCCATGTTAATGTGTGCAATTGTACTCAAAGTAGCACCTAAAGACTTAAAATTTATTAATATTGCATGTATAAATATTGTTATAGCCTCAAATGCAGGTGGTGTATTTAGCCCCTTTGGTGATATAACGACCTTAATGATTTGGCAAGCAGAATTAGTTAAATTTGAACAGTTTTTTGTGTTATTTATCCCTTCCTTTGTTAACTTTCTTGTCCCTGCGGTTCTAATGAGCCTTTTTATTTCCAATGAAAAGTCTACTCCGATTATAGACGAAGATTTTATACTTAAACGAGGAGCCAAACGCATTGTCTTTTTCTTTGTGCTAACAATAGCAACCTCTGTTTTAACCCATAGCCTTGTTAATATGCCTCCGGTATTGGGCATGATGATGGGATTAGGTTATTTAAAATTTTTAGGCTTTTACCTACGAAAAAGCTTACCGAGATCACTAGACAAAAAACGTACTCAAGCACAGATAAGCCATGATGAAAAAGCCTTAGAGAGATTAGGAAATATTGTTCCTTTTGATATTTTTGATAAAATAGCCCGTGCAGAATGGGATACTTTACTGTTCTTCTATGGCGTGGTTATGTGTGTTGGTGGCCTAGGTTTTATGGGTTATTTAAGTTTAGTCTCAGAATTATTGTATACTAACTGGGATCCTACTTATGCAAATATTGCGGTAGGCCTGCTTTCTGCTATTGTTGATAATATTCCTGTTGTTTTTGCAGTACTTAGCATGAACCCAGTCATGGATCTTCAACAATGGTTGTTAGTCACCATGACAGCTGGCGTCGGTGGAAGCTTACTTTCTGTTGGTTCTGCTGCTGGCGTTGCATTAATGGGGCAAACTAAAGGAAAATACTCCTTTATTGGTCATTTAAAGTGGAGTTGGGCAATTGCGCTAGGTTATATTGCGAGTATTTATGTGCATTTTTTAATTAATGGGTAGCTAATTAACCTGTCATTAAAAGCCTTTAAACCAATTAAGGGCTTTTAATAGGACTTGAATTATGTAATGCATCACTCGCTTTTTAACAAAACAAACCTTGTCATCTAAATATTATGGAGTTGTTATATGAAGGTTATAGAATTCATTCGAGAGAAAAAAAGAAATTTACAACATCAAAATGATCAATTTATTGCCAAGATTGAACCACGATTCAGAAATTTATCTAACCTAATTAGTGATAAAATCACCAACCCACTGCTGAATACACTAAATAATCCATGGTTTTCACACTTCGGGCCATCAGACTCTGAAGAGCCTCAAAAAGGTGAAATTGTAGAGCAAATCCCAGCAGCAAAAAAAATGTATGAGGCGCTTTTACAAAAAATTAATACTGAAACATTTTCTGGGGAATGGCACTTAGTTGAACAAGAATGTATCGATCAATTTGCAATGGTAACCGGCGATAATCAGTGGATACACACTAACCCTGAACGTGCTGCTAAAGAATCACCTTTTAAGGCTACCATTGCGCATGGTTTTTTAACTCTGTCATTAATACCTAAGCTAACTAATTCCGTTAACGTAGATAACAACCCCTACCCAGAAGCCAAAATGGTAATTAACTTTGGTTTAAATCAAGTGAGATTTCCATACCCTGTCAAAGCGGGTACACGTGTCAGAGCAAGTATTAAATTAGTTAATTTGGTTCCAATGAAACGCAGTATTGAAATTGTTAATGAAGTTAGTATTGAAGTTGAAAACAGTAAACGTTTAGCTTGTGTGGCTGAAACTGTATTGCGTTTATATTTTTAACATTATTTTTTAACATAAATAGACTTACAGCTATCATCATAATATTGAAATTGCCAAATGAAAATCTTGCTCTCCCCAGCACACTAAATAAAATGTTACATTTACAGGCTTGAAAAAACACAATACTCACTCATTATAAGATATATAACCAATGTAGTTTATTGTGATTTTGCCTGTGTTAAGATTCATCTCTGCCATTTATTTAATTATTATTGTCTACTCTAATACTGAGCCAGATTATAATATTACAAAAGCAGTAAATCACACTACAACTAATCAATTAATTTTTGATCTTTACCCTGATAATAATTTAGATTCAGATCTTGATCATTTTATTCCAAAGAAAACAACACAAAATCAATTAATTCAATTAACTTACCTTGCTAAATACACGAGTATAGAAAACACTTCATTAGCAAAAAACAAATATCAATACCTTCGACCTCGCGCTCCTCCTCTTTCTTAAATTTTGATATATAAACATCAATGCAATCAATTTTCTAGCAGTATAATTTCATTTGCATTGTTATTTTAAGTACAAAAGTTATAGAGATGAATATTTAAAAAATATTCAGAAATATTACATCTATAAAGTTAGAGGCTATTATGAAAAATTTACACTTATTCGATTTAGACTTAATCGATCATATTGTTTCACCTGAGCACTTTGAAAAAACAACATTAACATCTTCAGCAAAAACCATATTCACAGATTTCAAACAGCATGAAGCCTTAGTTATTGAAGAAGACACTCCAGCAACGGAAGTGCTCAACCTAATGATAAAGTCACACGTTACAATGAAAATTGTCGTCTCGAAAAACAATGATTTTTTGGGTATTATTAGCACAAAAGAACTAACAGAAAGGCATATTGTGACAGAAGTCGCCAAAGGAATTCAACGAAATGAAGTACTAGTGAATGATTTAATGATTTCAAGGAGTGATTTACACGCTTTTGATTATAATGAATTGCAGAATTCACAAGTCAGTGATGTTGTTAATGCGCTAAAAAATTATAGATTACGTCATTGCCTAGTGTTAGATAGAAAACACCATCATATTAGAGGTGTTATCTCATCAAGTGATATCGCTAGAAAGTTGAATTTGCCAATACCATTAGATATTCATGCAAAAACATCCTTTAGTGAAATTTTTGATGTTATATATCCTAATCACCTAAAAATGCAAAACACTGCTGGAATTAGTAACTTATTTAGGTAAGGTCTTGTAAAAGTATATGATTATTCTGATAGAGTATAGTCATAGCTAATAAACTGGCTTATTCCCTTGATAGTGGGCTTAAGCCAGTACCGTATAATACTTTTAATAGGATACAAAATTTATAAAAATCTAGCTGGTTATAAGTTATAAAACAATTTACACTAAACCTATAAATCAATAGTTTTTTATTTAATAACAATAAGATATGACTCGAAGACGTAACTATGTCGAAAGTAATAATGCATTAGTGTTAACAGGCGGTGGGGCGCGAGCAGCCTACCAAGTTGGTGTGCTTTCAGCAATTGCCAAATTTATCCCCAGAAACCATGCAATTCCATTTCCTATTTTATGTGGAACCTCAGCAGGAGCCATAAATACTACGGCCTTGGGCTGCTATGCTTCATGCTTTCAATTAGGCGTAAAAAAACTCGAATGGGTTTGGAAAAACCTTGATACCAGTAAAATTTATCATAACGACGCTCTCAGTGTGTTTGGTTATATTGCAAGTGGTATGCTAGCAAGCTTTCAAGCTGATTATGCCAATAAATTACCACGAAGTTTATTAAACAGTGAACCATTGAGACACTTATTAAATCTGGTAATGAACTTTAAACGTATCGATAATAATATCTTGCGTGGCTATTTATCAGCAGTATCTGTTACTGCATCAAGCTATAGTACAGGAGATTCCATTAGTTTTTTTCAAGCTGGCGACACAGTTGATTCATGGACACGAGCAAAAAGAAGTGGTCAAGCAGCACAACTAAACACCGAACATTTAATGGCGTCATCAGCAATACCAGTAGTATTTCCTTCGGTAAAAATTAAAAATCAACACTTTGGTGATGGCTCTGTTCATCAGTTATCCCCTCTTAGTCCTGCTATTCATCTTGGCGCAGAACGTGTTTTTGTTGTTGGCGTAGAGCAACCCAAAAAACCAGCCGCGACTAATGAGAATAACCCTCATCCCCCCACATCCGCTACTATTGCTGGTCATTTACTTGACTCTATTTTTGCTGACACGATGAGTAGTGACTTAGAGCGAATGGCTCGAATTAATGAAACCTTAGAATTAATTTCACCGCAAAAAAAAGACAATATTGCTGGCTTAAAACATATAGATAGTTTCGTTATTAATCCTAGCCATAATTTTAATGCGATAGCATTGAACCACTATAATGATTTGTCCTTGCCCGTAAAACTTTTATTACGCAGTGCTGGTATTAGTAATGATTCTGAATCGAGTATTATTAGTTATTTATTGTTTGAAAAAAATTTTTGTACCGAGTTAATAAAATTAGGATTTGAGGACGCAATGAACCAAGAGTCCCAAATAAGACAGTTTTTAAATTTACCCCCTGTGTGCTAATCATAGCAGCACAACTTTCACTAAAAAAGATGTTAATAAATTACAAAAATAAACCCACAAATAACTAACCTTGTTTAATACACTAATGCCCCTCTTGCACAAAGCGTTCTACTTTTTCTACGTGTGAAGGTTTACCACGCACAATTAATGTATCCTGCACCTGTAATATAATATTCTCATTTGGTGATTCAGTTTCGAAATCACCTCTTTTAAGTGCAATAACATTAACGTGCTTTTCATCAAGTGTTAATGATTCAATACTTTTACCGCAACCAAATGAATCAGCATTAATTAAAATAGCATGAGCAAATTCAATTCTGTCTATTGCTTCAGGGCTCATGTCTGTGTGCTCACCTTGAAAAAAACCATGTAAATGATTGTAGTGATTTTTACGCTCAGCTTGCACTCGACGCATTATTCTTGAGAAAGGAACACCCGTTAAAGATAATACTTGAGAAACAAGCATCAAACTGCCTTCTAAAATTTCGGGCACTACTTGATTAGCTCCAGCCTCATGCAATAAATCTAATTGATCATCATTACGTGTGCGCACTAAAATTGGCACATTGGGTGATAACGATCGTACTTTTTGAATAACTTCTAAGGATTGTTTATCTCCGCCAAAGGCAATAACAACTAACTTTGCTTTTGATAAATGCGCTGCTTTAAGTAACTCTGTTTGCCTTGACGAACCAAACAAAATATTTTCCCCCGCTTCCCGTGCTTTGCGCGTGCGTAATGGATCAATATCAATAGCAACAAAGTCTATTGATTCTTGTTTTAAAAATCGACTAACTGTTTGACCAACTCGACCAAAACCACAGATAATCACATGATCTTTTAAGTTCTTATTTTCGGGCAATGCTTCTAAATCAATTGTTTGAGGTGACTTTTCCTGGCTTAAGAAAATAGACCATGAACGAGCCCTTTCAATCATATAAGGTGTAATAGCCATGCTAATAACACCTGCACCTAACAACATGGATGATACCGCTGAAGGCAATATATCAACTTTATCAGCCAAAGCTATAATGACAAATCCAAACTCACCCATTTGTGCAAGCATTAAACCTGATGCCCAGCCATCTTTGGACGATTCCCCTGCTCGACTCGCTAATATTTTAATAACCATCACTTTCACTAACATAAAACCTATCATAAGCGCGAGTAAGTTCAATGGCGATGATAAAAGAAGACCAATATCTAATTTCATTCCTACTGTGATAAAAAACAAACCTAATAAAATATCACGATAAGGACGAATATCTGCCTCAAGTTGATGTTTATATTCACTTTCTCCTAACATCATCCCTGCTAAAAAGGCTCCTAATGCCATAGACAAACCGAACCATTGTGTTAATGCTGAAGCAAGTAAAGTGACTAATAAAGTTGTTAAAACAAAAAGTTCATCCGTTCTAACACTGGCAATAACATTGAAAACTTTCGGTAATAACCTTTTTCCAATAACAAATAATAAAAATACAACAACAACACCTTTGAATATAGCAATAAGTAATGCTAAAAACATCGATGACTCGCCTTCTACAGCTAACATAGGAATGATAATAAGAAGAGGCACAACAGCCACATCTTGAAATAAAAGTATCGCAACAGATAGTTGCCCTGATTTTCGCTTCATCGCCCCCGTTTCACTTAGCTGACGAATAACAATAGCGGTTGAGGACAAAGCAAGAATACTACCAACAACAAAAGCAGATTCAAAACTTAAACCAAATAGCATGCTTGCCACAATAAAAATCAATAATGAAATGCCCACTTGTAAGCTACCTACTGCTAATACCAAATTTCGCATAGCCATTAAGCGAGGGAGTGAAAACTCTAAACCTAAAGTAAACAGCAAGAAAACAATACCAAGTTCTGCAAAGTGATCATAATCAACCTGATCATGAGCCAAATTCAAACCATGTTCACCGACAAGCGTACCAGCAACTAAATAGGCCAAAATGGCAGGCAGTTTTAATCGACGAAATAACCAAACAATAAAAACTGCACTAGCTAATATAGCTAATATTTCAAAATGACCGTTCACATAAATTCCTTATTCAATTAACATTATTGCCACATGGCAAGCTGTTTCCGTCAAATTACTGACTTTCAATTATTACAGAATATTATAACAATAAAGCCGACCTACCTGACAAAAATAAAATCATTAAAAATCAAATAATTAGAGCAAATTTAATAATATCTATTTATAAACAACACATATGCTTTTTGCTTGGAACGTTTATTGCTTAACAATAAATATAATAATAAAGTGATAAATTAGATTAGTAAGGCACAGGTATGCAAACATTAAATATACTTGAAAACACAATTCCTACATTTAATACCTTTACTACATTAAATGTGTTAGCAGATAGTAAAAATGTTAGTATCAAGAAAAATTCAAGTTTATTAGAACAACTTCAAACAACACTTTCATTAGATAAATTACTAACAATCTTTGCAACAGAAGCTTTTCGTTATGTAAAGTTTTCAGGTTTATATTTTAAAAGCACAAAAGTAAGTAAAACATTACCTGGTAGCCGCAAAGCAAAACACGAACGTCAATTTGAATTAAAGCTGAATGATGAGTTTATTGGCACAATTAGCTATAGCATTAATAAGCCTATTAGTATGCATCATTACAAAGATTTACAACGTATTCATCAAACACTATTGTATCCACTAAAAAATGCCTTGCAGTATCACCAAGCAATGCAACTTGCCATGCAAGATTGCCTTACTGGATTGGGTAATCGCAGATATTTCGATGAACAACTAAAACGTGCAATGCATAATGCCAATCGACATCATGCTCAGGTTGGTTTAGTACTAGGTGACTTAAATAAATTTAAAGTGATTAATGATATTTACGGTCATAATATTGGCGATCAAGTATTAATTCAATTTGCGAATGTGCTACATACTTGTGTTCGAGATTCCGATAGTATTTTCCGTTTTGGTGGTGATGAGTTTGCTATCATCGTTGAAAACGCTAGCGAATATGCTTTAGATATTATTCAAAGCAGAATTAATAATGCATTAAAAACAAATGTTTTATTGGCAAAATATCAAGTAAGTTGTAGTTTAGGCACAACATTTATGAATAGAGCAGATAACCAATATTCCTTTTTCGAACGTGCTGATAAAGCGTTATACCGCCAAAAAGTAAAAACATCTAAACCGTTAAGTGTTGTGTAAACAACAAAACGAGAATCCTAATTGGCCTATTCAGGCCAATTAATATAAGGCTAACGCTTCTTTTTTAATTTTGCATTATACTTTTTATTACCAGAGCGAGATGCTATCTTTTTCTTTTCTAATGCTTGATTTTTTTCTTGGCTAGCACGATAACGATTTTTACTCGCACGTTTATCACTTATTTGCTGATGTTCAAAAGCTTCCTCTTGTTTTAGCTCATAACCAGGTACAACAATTCGATTAAAGGTACGGCCAATCAATGCTTCAATGTTTTCTAAGAAGCGTTCATCTTTAGGACTCACTAACGAAATAGCCGTGCCCGATTTTCCTGCTCTACCAGTACGACCTACGCGATGTACATAATCTTCCGCCAAAAAAGGAAGATGAAAATTAACCACGTAAGCTAAATTATCAATATCTAAGCCTCGGGCCGCTACATCAGTTGCGACTAAAACTCTTACCTTACCTTCGCTAAAGTCGGCTAATGCTTTATTTCTAGACCCTTGAGATTTATCACCATGACAAAGTGCTGCTTTGATACCATCAAGTTTTAATTCTTTTGCAAGTATATTCGCACTTTCCTTAGTGCCAGCAAAAACCAGTACTTGTTGCCAATTATTAACACCGATCAACTCAGATAATAATTCGCGTTTTCTTGCTTCGCTCACCCAATATACTGACTGTTTAACTTTACCAGAAGTTGAGTTTTGCTTTTCTGTACCAACCATTTTTGGTGTTGTCAGTAATTGATTAGCTAAAGCTTTTACTTTATTTGAATAGGTTGCAGAAAACATCATTGTTTGATGCTTTTGCTTTACCGCTATAGTTAATTTTTCAATATCAGCTAGAAACCCCATGTCTAGCATGCGATCGGCTTCATCAAGTACTAAATATTTCACTTGCGATAAATTAACATTTCGCAAGTTTAAATGTTCAAGCAAACGACCAGGTGTTGCGACCAATACATCCACACCTTTTTTTAATAGGCTTGTTTGTGAGGCCATTTTACCGCCACCATAAACCACCCCTACCTCAATTGGCAAAAATTGACTATAAGCCCTCATATTTTCAGCCACTTGCGCAGCCAATTCACGTGTTGGTGTTAGCACTAAGGCTTGTATATTTCGTTCACTCTGACTTTCAGACACTTCTGCCGAAATTGTTTTTGCTAATGCATCTAAGATTGGCAAACTAAAAGCTGCCGTTTTACCCGTACCTGTTTGCGCACTTGCTAACAAATCAACACCAGAACGAATAATAGGGATAGCTTGCTGTTGAATGGGCGTTAAGTTTTTATAACTACACGCTTTTACCGCTTTTAATAAATTGGCAGATAAACCAATAGCATCAACACTCATATATCACCTAAAAAGACTAAATACCCAATAAGCTGCGGATTATATACCAAGCAAATATAAAACTCAGTTTAAAATACAAAGAGTAAGTAAATTAACGACAAAAGCCCTAACAACTTCCATTGTTAGGGCTTCATTTTATGTTCATTGTAAGTCGCTAGCTAAGTAAACTTATACATTAGCAGTATTTACAACTATAACAATGCAGATAAAATAGTATTAAAGGTATCACTTGATCTCATTGCTTTTTCAGCTTTTGCTGAATCCGCAAAATAATAACCACCAATATCCATTGCGGGCCCTTGTGCGCCATTTAATTCAGCAACAATTTTTTCTTCTTGCTTAGTTAATGCTTGTGCAACACCTGTAAAGCTAGTTTTAAGCTCACCATCACTAGTTTGCTCCGCTAAGGCTTTAGCCCAATACATTGCAAGATAAAAATGACTACCGCGATTATCTAATTCACCTACTCTACGTGATGGTGACTTGTTACTATCTAAAAACTCACCCGTAGCTTTATCTAAAGTATCTGCTAATATCTTCGCTTTAGCATTACCTGTAGTAACACTTAAATGTTCTAAAGAAGCTGCCAAGGCCAAAAACTCACCTAAAGAATCCCAACGTAAATGATTTTCTTTTTCAAATTGTTGTACATGTTTAGGAGCACTACCACCAGCACCTGTTTCAAACAATCCACCACCATTCATTAATGGTACAATTGAGAGCATTTTAGCACTAGTACCTAATTCTAATATAGGGAACAAATCAGTTAAATAATCACGTAATACATTACCCGTAACTGAAATCGTATCTTCACCTTTAGCAATACGTTCTAATGAAAACTTGCACGCGTCAATAGGGTTAAGAATTCGAATATCTAAGTCACTTGTATCGTAATTAGCTAAATAGGCGTTCACTTTTTTGATCATTTCTCTGTCATGAGCACGGTTTTCATCTAACCAGAATACAGCAGGCATACCAGACATTTTTGCACGTGTAATGGCTAATTTAACCCAATCTTGAATAGGTAAATCTTTAGCTTGGCACATACGCCAAATATCACCCTCTTCAACACTGTGCTCAAGTAAGGTTGTCCCCATTGAATCAACAACGCGCACAGTACCGGCGGCATCCATTACGAATGTTTTATCGTGAGAACCATACTCTTCAGCTTTTTGCGCCATTAATCCAACGTTAGGCACTGTGCCCATTGTTGTAGGGTCGAATGCGCCATGGACTTTACAAAAATCAAAAACAGCCTGATAAACACCTGCATAACAACGATCTGGAATCATAGCTTTAGTATCTTTTAACTTACCATCAGGCCCCCACATTTGACCAGAAGAACGAAGTGTAGCAGGCATAGAAGCATCAACAATCACATCGCTTGGTACATGTAAATTAGTAATTCCTTTATCAGAATCAACCATAGCAAGTTCAGGCCGTTCAGCAAAAACTTGTGCTAAATCTGCTTCAATTTCAGCTTTTTTATCACTCGGTAAACGTGCAATTTTACTATATACATCGCCAATACCATTGTTAGCATCAACCCCTAATTGGTTAAATATTTCGGCATGTTTTTCAAAAACATCGGCGTAGAATACTTTAACAGCATAACCAAAAATAACAGGGTCAGACACTTTCATCATGGTTGCTTTTAAGTGCAATGATAATAAAACGTCATCTTTTTGAGCTTCATCAATTGCTTGTTGATAAAATTCAACTAACGCCGATTTACTTAAAACTGAAGAGTCAATAATTTCACCCGTTAATAAGGCTAAATTATCTTTTAAAACGTTAACGCTGCCATCTTGTCCAACAAATTCTATTTTTACATTTGTTGCATAATTAACTGTGACAGATTTTTCTGTCTCATAAAAATCCCCTGCTGACATACTTGCAACATGAGATTTTGATTCACTTGACCAATCGCCCATTGAATGTGGATTTTTCTGCGCATACAGCTTAACTGAAGCAGGAGCACGTCTATCAGAATTACCTTCACGAAGTACTGGGTTTACTGCACTACCTTTAATTTTGTCGTAGGTATATTTAATTGATTTTTCTGCGTCATTTTGTGGTTCTTCTGGGTAATTTGGAACCGCATAACCTTTGGCTTGTAACTCTTTAATTACTGCATGTAATTGAGGAACAGAAGCACTTATATTTGGCAGTTTAATAATGTTAGCATTAGGGCTAGTTACCATATCACCTAATTCAGCTAGCGCATCATCAATACGTTGCTCTTTAGTTAAATATTTGGGGAAATTAGCTAAAACACGACCAGCTAAAGAAATATCACGTGTTTCAACATTAATACCTGAAGACGCAGTATAGGCTTGAATAATAGGTAATAAAGAATACGTTGCTAAGGCGGGCGCCTCATCGGTTATAGTATAAATAATTTTTGAGTTATCAGTGCTCATGAGCTTCCTACTTTATTTAACTTAAGTCGATTAGTTCATAAGGACTAACCGTTAATATTTAACATTTAATTTTCGCGCAATATATTATAATAATTTACTTCGTATTAATATAGCTGAGTATAGGCTCTAACTTTTAACTCTTATAAAAAACAGGTAAAAATGATCAAAAACAAAGAAAAAACAAGCTATAGAGCTAAACGCCCCCCAAAGGTACGACCAGTAGAGAATAAACGTAAAATTGTCCTTTTTAATAAACCATTTGATGTTTTATGCCAATTCACCGATGAGAATAATGATGGAATAAAACAACGAAAAACATTAAAAGATTTTATACCAATTCAAGGGGTATATGCCGCAGGTCGACTTGACCGCGATAGTGAAGGGCTTTTACTGTTGACAAATGATGGAAAATTACAACATAAAATAGCCAACCCAAAAAAGAAAACATCTAAAACATATTGGGTACAAGTAGAAGGTAGCCCGAGTGAATGTGACCTAATAAAGCTACGAAACGGCGTTCAGCTCAAAGATGGTATGACGTTACCCGCACAAGTAAAAATAATAGCTAAGCCCTCTGTCTGGGAACGTGTACCACCTATTAGAGAGCGATTGAATATTCCAACCACTTGGCTTGAAATAACAATCACTGAAGGGCGAAACCGCCAAGTTAGGCGCATGACTGCAAATATAGGCTTTCCAACGCTACGATTAATCCGCTTTGCTATTGGGCAATGGACAATAAATAATATTGATAATGGTTCATACAAGGTCATTGACTAAGGTTATTTCTTAAACATAGCTATTTAATCAAGCTAAGCAGCGTGATATAATTCTGCGCCTTTTTATTCTTTACAAGTACTCCTTGTTTATATTTACTTTTAAGATAGATGATTTTTCAAAACTATTTTTAAGATAAGAGTTTTTCATGCCTATTGAACATCAAGATCCGCAAAACAAAACACCAGAACAAACCAAGGTAATTGTGGGTATGTCTGGTGGGGTAGATTCTTCGGTTTCTGCCTATTTATTACAAGAACAAGGTTATCAAGTTGAAGGCTTGTTCATGAAAAACTGGGAAGAAGATGACACAGATGAATACTGCTCGGCAGCACAAGACTTAGCGGATGCTCAAGCAATTTGTGATAAATTATCAATAAAACTACATACCATTAACTTTGCCACTGAATATTGGGACAATGTATTCGAATACTTTTTAGCCGAATACAAAGCAGGTCGTACACCAAATCCCGACATTATGTGTAATAAAGAAATTAAATTTAAAGCCTTTTTAGAATTTGCTTGTGAAGATTTGGGTGCAGATTACATCGCTACTGGCCATTATGTACAACGTCGATTTACCAATGGACATTGGACTATGGTACGCGGCCTTGATGACAATAAAGACCAAAGTTATTTTTTATATACCCTGAATGAAAAACAGTTATCGCAGACGTTGTTTCCCGTAGGTAACATTGAAAAACCTCAGGTACGTGCAATCGCTGAAAAAGCAGATTTAATCACCCATGATAAAAAAGATAGTACAGGTATTTGTTTTATTGGCGAGCGAAAGTTCAAAGATTTTTTAGGTCAATATTTACCTGCCCAACCTGGCATTATAGAATCTGCTGAAGGTGAAGCCATTGGTCACCATGATGGTTTGATGTATCACACCTTAGGGCAACGCAAAGGTTTACGCATAGGTGGACTTGCCAATGCGGGTGAAGAACCCTGGTATGTTGTAGAAAAAGATTTATTACGTAATGTACTGATAGTAGGTCAGGGGCATAACCACCCTCGCCTTTTTTCAAAAGGCTTAATTGCTAACCAATTACATTGGGTTGACCGACAAGAATTGACAACATCGATAAAGTGCACAGCAAAAACACGTTACCGCCAAGCAGATGTTGCTTGTACCGTTACACCACTCATTGATGGCGGAAAAAATAACAGTGAAGTTGATAATAGCCCACAATATCAAATTGACTTTGATGAGCCTCAAAGCTCTGTAACGCCAGGACAATCAGTCGTATTTTATCAAGGCGACATTTGTCTTGGTGGTGGTATTATTAATACTCTTATTCGATAATATGCATCAAAATAAAAACACACATAAAGAAGTAAATTAACACATTAATGAAAGATCAAACGATAACTTTAGCCGCTATTTGCCAAGCCGCTCAGCTTGTACAGCAAGTTTCACAAACTGGACAAATTGATGAAAACGAACTTGCTGTATTAATTAAGAGTATTACCATAACATCACCTGTAAATACTTTAGCAGTATATGGAGGCGAGCTAGCCAACCTAAAATCAGGCTTAGAAATATTAATTTATCACTTAAGTGATGGGTCAAATAATAAAGGTAAGAAAATAAAAGATCCTGAGCTAACACGTTATATTATTAGTTTAATTAATTTAGAGCGAAAACTAATAAAACAGCCTAAAAGTTTAGCACAATTGGCTGATCGCATTGACGCCAGCAAAAGACAACTAGAACATTACAGTATTACCAGTGAAACACTTATTGCCAGCTTTGCAAGCATCTATAGTGATATTATCAGCCCGTTAGGTGCTCGTATTCAAGTAACTGGCGAGCCAAATATATTAAAACAAACAGTAAACCAACATAAAATAAGAGCCTTATTATTAGCAGGTATTAGAGCTGCGGTGCTATGGCGACAAGTTGGCGGTCAGCGCAGAAATATATTTTTTAGCCGAAACAAAATAGTGAAAACTGCGCAACAACTTTTGAATACCCTTTAATCTGTTATATAGCAATTATTTTAAACATAAATTTTAAACTAGGAATACATTATGGAACTTTCAGCGTTAACCGCAATATCGCCCGTAGATGGTAGATATGGTAGTAAAACAAGTGACTTACGCCCTATCTTTAGCGAATTTGGTTTAACCAAATACCGAGTGACCGTTGAGGTACGCTGGTTACAAAAATTAAGTGCTACCGCAGCTATTAAAGAAGTTCCCGTCTTTAGCGATACGGCAAATGAAGTATTAAATACCATTGTAAGTAACTTTAATGAAGAAGATGCTTTACGCATAAAAAAAATTGAAGCAACCACCAATCACGACGTAAAAGCTGTTGAATACTTCTTAAAAGAAAAAATCGCTGATAATGCTGAATTAAACGCTATTACTGAATTTATTCATTTTGCTTGTACATCAGAAGATATTAATAACCTATCACACGGTTTAATGTTAAAAGAATGTCGTGAGTTGGTATTATTACCTGCCATTGATGAAATCATGGAACAAATTAAAGGATTAGCGCATGAGTATAAAGCTATTCCTATGATGTGCCGTACTCACGGACAACCAGCTTCACCTAGTACTCTAGGTAAAGAAATGGCAAACGTTTATGTACGTTTACAACGTCAACGTAAGCAAATTGCCGCCGTTGAACTATTAGGTAAAATTAACGGTGCCGTTGGTAACTACAATGCCCACGTAAGTGCGTACCCTGAAGTAAATTGGCATCAATTTGCTGATGAGTTTGTGAGTTCATTAGGATTATCATGGAATGCTTTCACCACACAAATTGAACCTCATGATTATATTGCTGAGTTATTTGATGCCATTGCGCGTTTTAACACTATTTTAATTGATTTTGACCGAGATGTTTGGGGTTATATAGCCCTTGGACACTTTAAACAAAAAACAATTGCTGGTGAAATAGGCTCATCAACAATGCCACACAAAGTTAACCCTATCGATTTTGAAAACTCCGAAGGCAACCTAGGTATTGCAAATGCAATATTTGGCCACCTTGCTCAAAAATTACCTATTTCTCGTTGGCAACGTGATCTTACAGACTCAACAGTATTACGTAACTTAGGTGTAGGCTTTGGACATGCCATTATTGCATACCAGTCAACATTAAAAGGTATGAGTAAATTACAGGTTAACGAAGAAAACCTTGCGAAAGAGCTTGATAACAATTGGGAAGTATTGGCTGAACCAATACAAACCGTTATGCGCCGTTATGGTATTGAAAAACCATATGAAAAACTTAAAGAACTAACTCGTGGTAAGCGTGTTAATGGTGATTCTATGCGCGAATTTATTAATAACCTTGATTTACCTGATAACGTAAAAGCAGAATTATGTTTATTAACACCCGCAACCTATATCGGCCGTGCCGTATCATTTATTGAAGAATTAACTTAATATCAAGTCCATAAAATAACTTCCATTTAAGTTTAATTCAGCGTTAAATAAAAAAAGAAGACTTTTGTCTTCTTTTTTTATTTATCATACTAAATACTAATATCATGTATCGATGCGCCACGGTTTCATCAATAAAAACAATAAGTAAACAACCTGATCTCGGCTTAATAAATGTTTCTCTAGCAAGCTATCCTCCCTTACTTCTGCGTTAAATTTACTTGCAATAGACCAGCTATTGACGCGAAATTTGCCTTACTAATCTTTGGGACGAAAGTAGAAAAACTATCAAGCTAGAGATATATTAAAATAATTTTTACTGGTATTTCAATTTGTTAACTATCTCTCAAACCGAGTTCAGGTTAAATAAACTAAATACCACAAGCGTACGCTAGCGCTTTATGTTTAAATACACTATTCAATAAAGGCACTTTACTCATCGCAAGTAAGCTGGTGTTCCTTAAGGTTCTAATCACTGGTGAGGGGTGGCTAAAAGCGTGGTATAAAACATCCATTGTTGATTGCATCAATAAATTATCTTTTCGACGCATTTGTTCATAACGTCCCAAAACATGAGTGCTATGCCAACACTCACCATCACCAATAGCACTAGCAATAACACATTGCAACGCTTTTACATCTTTAAAACCTAAATTGACTCCCTGCCCAGCCATCGGGTTAATAGTATGAGCTGCATCACCAAGTAATAATACTCGTTTTTTTTGATATGTATTAGCATGACGCCGGGTCAAAGGAAAAGCCCCTTTACCAAGTACCTCTATTGCCCCCAATCGCTTAGGAAAAACAGCCATAATCTCCTGCTGTAATTGTAAATAAGTCAAGCTAGACAGTCTTTTAATTTCATCGCGTTGCTGATACCAAACTAACGAAGCATAACCGTTTTGTTCTAGTGGCAATTTAGCACTGTTATTTAGCGCTTCTTTAGATAGAGGCAAAAAAGCCATTGGGCCACTGGGTAAGTAATGTTGCCACGTAATATCTTGTTGTGATCTTTGAGTTTTTACATTAATCAACATTGCAGATTGTTGATAATCCCAAGATGTTATTCCAATATTAACTAATTGTCTTACTTGTGAGTTAGCACCATCTGCAGCAACAACCAACTTAGCAGTAAAACTCGATTGCTCTAAAACTACAGTCACTTTCTCGTTATCTTGTACTAGTGAGAGCAACTTTTCAGGGCAAAATATTTGAATATTTTTCTGCGCCTTTATTTCCTGCCATAACGATAATTGTACTAGGCGGTTTTCAACAATATGTCCTAAATGGCTTTGTTCTATTTCTTTAGCATTAAACTCTGTATATGCATACTCATCTTCCCAAACACCTAACCGTTTGTATGCACAGGTGCGCCATTGCTTAATTTGAGACCATGCTCCAAGTTGTTCTAGTAAATATTCTGATGCTAATGAAATGGCAGAAACGCGTAGGTCAAGATCTTGTGATTTATCGAAACTTTTAGGTTCATACTGCTCAACTAATGCTACCGTTAAGCCCAATTGAGATAATGCTAACGCACTTGCTGCGCCAACCATACCACCACCAACAACTACACAATCAAAATTTTTCATACAATAGAACTATCCATTCAAAACTAATCAACTTATTGTATCGAAGAGGTGTTACTAAACCTAGAGATAATACACAGAAATTAATTTCCCTAAAACAATAAGGAGTATGCTCGAAACTTTGAATTATTTAATGTAAAATACGCCTCCTTTTATCGACACCTCAGTTTAGAAAGTTAAAACTAACGTTCAACTGGTATATCAAAAGTCGATTTTAATCGTCACGTGAATTTGTAAGAGTAAAATAAATGAGTAAAAAGCTATATATCAAAACTTGGGGCTGTCAGATGAACGAGTACGACTCGCAAAAAATGGCTGAATTACTAGACTCAACTCATGGTTTTTCATTAGCACAAGAAGCTGAAGAGGCTGATGTGATTTTACTCAACACCTGTTCTATTCGCGAAAAAGCGCAAGAAAAAGTGTTTCATCAGCTTGGGCGTTGGAAAACATTAAAAGACAAAAAGCCAGAATTAGTTATTGGTGTGGGTGGCTGTGTTGCCTCACAAGAAGGTGATGCAATTCGTCAACGAGCGCCTTTTGTTGATATGGTTTTCGGACCACAAACTCTACATCGTTTGCCAGAAATGTTAAACCAATTACAGCGTAGCAGCAGTCCCGTCGTAGATGTGAGTTTTCCTGAAATTGAAAAGTTTGATCGCTTACCTGAGCCTGTAGCTGATGGCCCAAGCGCATTTGTTTCTATAATGGAAGGTTGTAGTAAATATTGTACGTTTTGTGTAGTGCCTTATACCCGAGGTGAAGAAGTTAGTCGCCCACTTGACGATGTTTTATATGAGATTGCCCAGCTTGCTGAACAAGGTGTACGTGAAGTTAATTTACTTGGCCAAAATGTAAATGCCTACCGTGGAGAAATGCATGACGGCAGTATTTGTCGCTTTGCTGATTTAGTACGATTGGTAGCAACTATTGATGGTATTGATCGTATTCGCTATACCACGTCACATCCTGTCGAGTTTACCGATGATATCATCGAGGCTTATGCTGACGTACCTGAATTAGTGAATCATTTACATCTACCAGTGCAAAGCGGTTGCGATAGAATCTTGACACAAATGAAGCGCGGCCATACCGCGATTGAATATAAATCACAAATTCGCAAGTTGAAAAAGGTTCGTCCTGAGCTTTGTATGTCTTCTGATTTTATCATTGGCTTCCCTGGTGAGAGTGATGAGGATTTTATGGACACCATGAATTTAATTGAAGCCGTTAATTTTGACTTAAGCTTTAGTTTTATTTATAGCGCTCGCCCTGGTACACCTGCTGCAGATTTACCCGATGACATTAGCGACGAAACAAAAAAACAACGTTTAGCATTATTACAAGACAAAATCACGCAACAAGCATTACGCATTGCCAGACAAATGCTAAACACCGAGCAACGCATTTTAGTTGAAGGGCCATCAAAGAAAAACCCAATGGAACTACGTGGTAAAACTGAGAACAACCGCACAGTCAACTTTGTAGCCCCTCATTCAGTTATCGGTCAGTTTGTTGACGTGAAAATTACAGATGTTTATGCCAACTCTTTGCGTGGTGAATTAATTCGTCAAGAAAGTGAAATGGGGCTACGAATAGCACACTCACCTGCAGATATATTAGCAAATAATCACCATAAAACATCAGCATCAATAATCAATAACCTTAACAACCTAGGTGTTGGTACTTATATACCTTAAGTTTAGTACCAGTAACTATTTCAAATAAATGGAAAATATTTTGACCGAAAAATTAAGTAAGCAAAAAGGCCATCAATTAACGTTAGATCCTGTTGATAACGAGCGTCAAGCCAACTTATGTGGACCTATGGACGATCACTTAAAAACAATTGAACGTCGTTTAGGGGTAGAAATTAGTTATCGAGGAAATATATTTACAGTATTAGGTAAAGATGTTCACTGTACTGCAGTAATAAATTTATTGAAAAACTTATACTTAGAAACAGCAACCGTCAAAGGTCAGCGTCAAGAAGTAACCAGTGAAATGGTTCATCTTGCTATACTTGAAGCTAACGTATTAGAGCAAGATAATACCAATACTGCTGCAACTAACAGCAAAGAAGCCTCAGAACTAGGGGCCAACTATGAAAAAATGGTTACCATTAAAACTAAGCGTGGCACAGTAAAGCCTCGCAATGGAAACCAACAATCTTATGTGCAAAATATTATCACCAACGACATAAGTTTTGGCGTAGGTGTAGCAGGTACAGGCAAAACATATCTAGCAGTAGCCTGCGCAGTTGACGCCTTAGAACGACAAGAAGTTCGTAGGATACTATTAACACGCCCTGCTGTAGAAGCAGGCGAAAAACTGGGCTTTCTACCAGGCGATTTATCACAAAAAATTGACCCGTATTTAAGACCTCTTTATGACGCATTATTTGAAATGCTAGGATTCGAACGTGTAGAAAAGCTGATCGAGCGCAATGTCATTGAAATTGCACCATTAGCATATATGCGTGGTAGAACATTAAATGATGCTTTTATCATTTTAGATGAAAGTCAAAACACAACAATTGAACAAATGAAAATGTTCTTAACAAGAATAGGATTTAATTCAAGGGCAGTTATCACGGGCGATATTACTCAAGTTGATTTACCTCGTCATCAAAGCTCTGGATTACGCCATGCCATTGAAGTGTTACAAAATATACAGGGCATCAGTTTTAATTTTTTTCAAGCTAAAGATGTCGTTCGTCATCCTGTTGTAGCGAGAATTGTAGAAGCCTATGAATCACATGAGCAAAAAGTAAACAGGAAAACACAATTAAAAGAAACAGCTCATAAAAATACACAAAACAATACCCAACCAGAATTAAAGCAATAATGACCCATCTTGTTGATATACAAAATGCTTGTGATGCGCAAACGGTGCCTTCTGATGATCTTTTTCAGCAGTGGGTTAATAGCGCATTAAACGCCGTTACTACACAAGAATTTGAACTAACTATTCGCCTAGTCAATTCAGATGAAAGCCAACAACTTAACCACCAATACAGGAAAAAAGATAAGCCAACCAATGTATTATCTTTTCCATTTGAGGTACCAGAAGGGATTGAGCTAAATTTATTAGGTGATTTAGTAATTTGTTCTTCTATTGTTGAGCAAGAAGCTAACAGTCAAAATAAAGCGTTATTTGACCACTGGGCGCATATGGTAGTACATGGATGCTTGCATTTATTAGGATATGATCATATAAACGATACTGACGCAAACGAAATGGAAGCACTGGAAATAAAAATTTTAGCAAATCTCTCTATTGCAAACCCATATGACATATAAATTAACATAGGAAATACTCAAGCTCTATGAGCGATGACAACCCCCATTCGGACAACGGCTCTAAGAAAAAATCATTGCTGAATAAAATTATTCATCTTTTTCGTCCTGAGCCAAAAAATAAAAATGACCTTGTTGATGTTTTAGCAGATGCCCAGCATCGCGAACTCATTAACACCGAAACAAAACTCATGATTGAAGGCGTGTTAGGCGTATCTGAAATGCGTGTGCGAGACATTATGATCCCCCGCTCACAGATGGTGACCATTGATATTAATCATAGCCTAGATGAATTTTTGCCTATTATTTTAGAGTCAGGTCATTCACGTTTCCCTGTTATTAATGAAGATATTGACCATGTTGACGGTATTTTATTGGCTAAAGATTTACTCGCTTTTGGCTTTAATACGACTAATAGCAACTCAGACAACACTGAATTTAGCTTAAATGATATTATCCGTCCCGCTATCATTGTGCCAGAAAGCAAAAAAGTAGAACCCTTATTAAAAGAATTTCGCTCAAACCGTTATCATATGGCCTTAGTTGCTGATGAATACGGTGGGATTTCAGGTGTTATTACAATTGAAGACATTCTTGAACAAATTGTTGGTGAAATTGAAGATGAAACCGATGATGATATTGAAGAAGACATTAAAGTACTTGCAGGTAATGTTTACTTAGTAAGAGCATTAACTGAACTTGCTGACTTTAATCATTATTTCAATAGTAAATTTGACGAAAAATCAGCAGATACAATCTCTGGTATTATTTTGCAAAAGCTACATCATATGCCACAAAAAGGTGAACAAGTAACCATTGGGCACTTTGATTTTAAAGTAGTCGCAGCTGACACCCGATGCATGCAAATGTTACAAGTAACGGTTGCCAAAAAGCATAAAATCAATGGCAGAACGAGTGACTAATACAAGTTCTAATACGCTTTATTCTCGTTTAAAACGAACACTAAGCAATACAAGTTACTGGCTTTGTTTTTTTTCAGGTTTAAGCTTAGTATTTGCTTATGCTCCTTTTTCTCAGTGGTATTTAACGCTTGTAATACCAGCAATTGTTCTTTATCAAATACAAAATTCAGCCCCCAAAAAAGCAGCTAAATTGATGGCCGTTTTTGCTTTAGGTTGGTTTGGCAGTGGTATCAGTTGGGTTCATGTAAGTATTGATCAATTTGGCGGATTACCTCTCGTTGTTTCTGTAAGTTTAATGGTCATGCTTTGCCTTTATTTGGCATTGTTTCCCGCCCTTGCCGCTTATTTAGCAGCGCGATTTTCTAGTAATCGACAGCTTAATTTATGGCTTTTACCATCTTTTTGGCTTCTCTGTGAATATTTACGTAGCGTCGTTCTTACTGGTTTTCCTTGGTTGTCACTTGGCTATAGTCAAATAGACGGCCCGCTAGCCAATTTTGCACCGATTATTGGTGAAATTGGTATTACCGCCATCGTTCTTATAATTAATATTTGTTTAGTAAAATTTGTTAATGCAATAAAACAGTCCCCTGATACGAATATCACATTACCAATAACATTAATGCTCACTTTAAGCCTGCTTAGCTTTTTTCTGGTAAAAGTATCATGGGTTAAACCTAATGGTAATGTAACAAAAGTAGCACTAGTACAAGGTAACATTGCACAATCAATAAAGTGGCAACCCGAACAAGAATGGCCAACGATGCTCAAATATTTAGACTTAACACGAGTCAACTATGATGCAGATATTATCATTTGGCCTGAATCAGCTATTCCAGCAATGGAGCCAACAGTACAAGACTATTTAACTACCGTAAATAGCTCTGCACTATTAAACAATAGTGCAATTATTACAGGAATTATTAATTATAACTTTGATAATAAAGAATATTTTAATAGTTTAATTACTTTAGGTAAAAAGCAAGTAGATGATGAACAAGGCTATTTTTACAATCACAGTAATCGCTATGCTAAAAACCATTTGTTACCCATTGGTGAATTTGTTCCTTTTCAAACATGGTTAAGACCATTAGCCCCTTTTTTCAACTTACCTATGTCTTCTTTTAGCCGTGGTAATTATGTGCAAAACAACTTAGTAGCTAACGGATTACATTTACTGCCATTACTTTGCTTTGAAATAGCTTTTCCTCATCAACTAGCCGCAAATTTAACTAACCAAACAGATTTATTATTAACCGTTAGTAATGATGCCTGGTTTGGTCATTCACATGGACCACACCAACACATGGAAATTGCTAGAATGCGTGCGTTAGAATTTGGTCGCCCATTATTACGCGCAACCAATAACGGTATAACAGCAGTGGTTGATCACCAAGGAAAATTCATTACACGTATTCCTCAATTTGAAGAGAATGTGCTAAAGGCACAAGTACCGTTAGTATCAGGTAAAACTCCTTATAGCCAATGGCCTAGGTTAATTTTATTCATAATGATAATAGCACCGATAGCCAGTATACTTATTTTTAGACGAAGCTAAAAATTTAGTTTATAAGATACATTTTTGAAGCTATTTATTTACTTTTGCTTTGGATGTAAGCTAATTTTGTTGCGACCACTTTCTTTCGAATTATAAAGTGCGGCATCAGCACACTCAATCCAAGCCTCATAATTTTTTATACTAGGATCTACCTCAGCAATGCCTAAACTAATGGTATATTTAAGTTCAATATCATTATATTTAACAACTGCAGATTCTACTTCTCTACGTAAGCGTTCAGCAAAAACATAAGCATTTTTTAACGATGTATCAGAGAGTAAAATGGTGAATTCTTCTCCACCATATCTCCCTGAAATGTCTGTTTCACGCACATGCTCTCGGATCAAAGCTGAAAGATGTCGAATAACTTCATCACCAACTAAATGCCCATAAGTATCATTAACATGTTTAAAATGGTCAATATCTAACATAACTAAAGAGCTTGAATGTTGACTACGAGCCCAACGTTTATATTCTGCTTGTAAACAGTTTTCCCAATGAGTGCGGTTGAACAAGTTAGTCAATCCATCTGTTTGACTTAAAATGGCAAGTTCTGTATTAACACTCTCCAAACTCATTTTATGTACCGCAGCATCAGTTACATCATAAACAAGCAAACACAAGTGAGTAACATCTCCCTTTGAGGAAAGTAATGGAATAAAGGTTGTGTTTTGATACATAAAGTCAGCACTACCCGTTACAGGTCGATAACTGTCAAACCTAAATAAATAAGGCCTTTGTTCCCAAATAGTAAACGCTTTATTTTTTAACAGAAAAACCGATTCTGCTTTACGTTTAAACCATTCCTGTGGTATTTCATCAAACAAGTCAAATAGTACTTTATCTTTCACTTCTCTAGGAAAATAGCCACTATGATTTTCCATAAACCCATTGAATATTTGAACTTCATACTCTGTATTTAATACCACTAAACCGACATCAATACTGTGCAGCATTTCCATCAACCAGTGCAACTCATTTAATTGTGACGTTTCTAACGACATAGCCAATCCTACTCTATAGGTTTACATTTTTCAGTATAAACAAATAAAATTACTCTAATAGATAAGCAAGTTTATTATTCAAAATATGCATTGATTTTTCAGTGAACAATAATAACAAATCACATTTAATGGGATAATTTTCAATACTATAGCTAATCTCAATTGCTAATGTTCTTTTCCATTTATCAGCATTATTCGCAATTAACTCTGATATTTTTCTATTCTGACCTAAAACCACTGGGTGACCTTGGCTAAAGTCAATATCGAGTTGTTCAGAAACTCCCTTTAAGCAGGCTCCTATTAATACGTTTGCTAAATCCATTAATAATTCTAATTCAGTGCCAACATCATCGTTATATTGATAATTCATTAAAGAGGCAACGTCTTTAAAACTTGAATCATTTAAAATGAGCAAGGCTTCGCCCGAAATACCCGCACTGATAAACCCTTGACAAATTCCCGAAGTACTCTCATTTGCTTCAACATCTTTAAGTGCCATTCGCAATTCGCTCACTTCAATAAAATTGACATTGGGTATGGGTAACTCTACAAACACATCAAGCAAACGTGCTAATAAATCACCTGCCCTACCCATGGCCACATTGGCTATCTCTTGATAGCAATCGCGTAAGTCAGATGATAATGTTGCTGACATACTCTCAACGGGTTTCGATGATTCAATTGGCGTAATTTTTAAGGGTTCGGGCTTAGGTACTGATATGCTTTGATTAGCCTGTTCAATGGAAGATTCTGCACTAACACTTTCAGAGTCTGTCTCTATTGACCCTTTTAGTTTATCCTCTTTGCTAAATACACCATATGAAAGTAAAACATCAGCTAATTTTTCTTTATTAACGGGTTTCTTAATAAAATCTAGTGCTCCTAAACTTATCACTCTTTTATGAGCTTCAGGCTGAATATCTCCAGAAACAACAATGGTTAATGTCGGTAAATCTTGTTGTTTAATAGCTTCAAGCACTTGATAACCATCCATATTGGGCATATTTAAATCAAGCAATAACACGTCACCTTTGCCTGCTTTTATTGCTTCTAGACCTTCAACGCCATCTGCAGCAAAGCTTATATCAACATCCCAATCCTCAGGTAATGAACGAGCAAGTTGTTTACGCGCCATATTTGAGTCATCACAAATAAGTAACTTAGTTGACATAGAAAACACTACCCTTGTAAAAATAAATTTTTATCAGAAAAATTTGAGTCTAACCATACGGTCTTACAATCATGCCCTACACTTTTAACAGTAGGGTATAATTTAATAATTTGACAGTATTCTTTAAAATATTGCAGAAATTAACGCGAAAAAACGGTAAACTTATTTTTTTATTTAATTATCCCAACTAATAATGAATTTATCTACCTTAAACAAATTTTTATTTGTATTAATTTTTATTACTTTATCTTTCAATACGCAAGCCTTTGGTCAAGAAAAATTAACTGAAACACAAAACCTAGTTAAAGCAAATGATAAATATATTACTTTACTTGGAACGCAAGTCAGCGTCGGTGAGAAAGCGCCAGATTTTAAAGTCGTGGATAAAAATTTCTTACCCGTTCAATTGACTGACTTTAAAGATCAAACCATTTTAATTTCAGTTGTTCCTAGCCTAGACACAGGTGTCTGTTCGATACAAACAAAACGTTTTAATGAAGAAGCGGCTAAATTACCAAGTAACATTACCTTACTAACCATCAGTAATGATTTACCTTTCGCACAAAAACGATTTTGCAAAGTCGAAGGCGTTGATCAAATAAAAGTTTTATCTGACTCCGTATGGCGTAATTTTGGTGAAAATTATGGTTTAATTATCAAAGGTATGGGGCTACTAACACGTGCCATTTTTATTATTGATAATAAAGGAAAAATACAGTACAAAGAATTGGTCGCCAACATTTCACAACACCCTGATTACGAAAGTGCCTTAAAAGCAGTAAAAAACATTGCGCCTGTACTAGTTATTGAAGATGAAGAAAGTTAACCGCAAAAAATATCAAAACATTCACTTAAAAATTAAATAGATATAAATTTATTTAATTTTATCCTTGAAAAATAAATCATCAGTCCCATCTTTAATATTGTAGTCGCCATAAGGGGCTACAATTAACCCATTGCCTGTTCGTTTACACCTATATTAGGTAAGAAAGGCAGCATTATTTTATCACTAAGTACTGATAAGTTTAACTATATAAAGCAATGTAAATACACTTTTATGCGACCTAGTCGGTAATAGTAGCAACATATAGATAAACCCATACAGAACAACTTTTTGTTTAAAATAATATTATTATTGCTAACTATTAGGATATTTTATTATGCGTACATCAACAACAGATTTCAGCCCTCTTTACCGTTCATTTATTGGTTTTGATCACTTAGCTGGTTTAATTGATAAAGCTTCTCGAGCCGATAAACAATCAGCATACCCTCCATACAACATTGAGCTTTTAGCTGAAGATCAATACAGAATCACTATGGCGGTGGCAGGGTTCAGTGAGCAAGACATTGATATTGAATCAAAAGATAATAGTTTAATTGTTATTGGCACTAAATCTGCGAGTGCAGATGACAATAACGAAACGAAAGAACTCCCAACACCCCGAAGATTTTTACATCAAGGTATTGCTGAACGCAACTTTGAACGAAAATTTCAATTAGGAGAGCACGTAAGAGTTATAGGTGCTTTCATGAAAGATGGCTTATTACATATTGATTTACTAAGAGAAATACCCGAAGCCTTAAAGCCGAGAAAGATTGCGATTAATGGTAAAAGTTTATTGCACAAAAGTTAAACACCATTAACCTTAAAAGTTAACTTTCTATTCCCTTTATTTGTTATTTATTTTTTGCCCAGTCACTGACTGGGCTTTTTTGTTTAATTTGCGCAGGCATAAACATCATAATTATACCACCTAACAATGACACAGTACTTGCTGTTAAAAAAGCGGAACTCGCCCCTAATCCATCAAGCCATAATACCCCTGCTATATAAGCACCAATCGCTCCGCCCACACCATAAACACCTCCCAAATACACCGCTTGGCCTCGTGATTGTTGACTAGCGCTAAAATAGTTACTAACAAAAAACATAGAAGCACTATGAAAAAGTCCAAAACTAGCGCCATGCAGTAATTGTGTAAAAGTCAAAATCCAAACTGACTCAGCATATAATGCGACCAAGCCCCAACGAATTGCGGTTACCACCAAACTAAATATTAACAAAGCCTTTAACGAAAAGTATTTAAAGAAGCTACTTGCAAAAACAAACACTAAAATTTCAGCAACCACGCCAATAGAAATAAGTAAACCAACGGTAAAACCAGAATAGGATAAGTCACGTAAAAAAAGAGCAAAAAAACCATAAAATGGTCCAAAGCTTATTTGTAATAGCATGCCACCGGTAAAGAAAGAAAGAAAACTTAATGTCAATAATTTATGTTTTAATGTTATTGAGTGCGCCTTCACTTTATTTATTACGCGCTGAGGTTTAATTGCAATAGTAGACAACAATAAAAGTAATAAAATAATACAACCCATAATAACAAAAGCAGATGTAAACGAAGACTGAGATGAAGTTGATAAAGCGGATTGACTATAGTGCTCCATGAGTTGCCCTGCTAGAAGCGCTAAAACAATAAAACCGATACTTCCCCATAACCGAATACGTGCATAAATTTTACTACTTCGACGAACAGAATTTAACGTAAATACTTCAAGTTGCGGTAATATTGCCGTCCAAAATAGACTAAATAACGCCAAAGAAAAACTAATAGGCCAATAACTATCTAGCCAAAACAATAATGCAAAGCTTAGTAAGGCAAATAACGCCCCAAGCCTAATAATCAGTAATTGTTTTCCTGTTCTGTCTGCTAATATTGCCCATAAGCTTGGAGCCACAATTTTTGTAGCGGTAAGAATTGCAAAAATTTCACCTAATTCAAGAGAGGTGAAACCTTTACCATCTAGAAATACAGAAAGGTAAGGTGAAATTAAGCCGAGAATGGCAAAGTAAAAAAAGTAACTCGAAGATAAACGGGTAAATAATGACAAACTAACTCCTACTTACCCTAAATAAGCTAAACAATTATAATGAAACAATAAAATCTAAACGACTAGTAAACATTTAGCCTTTTGTGATCACTGGCGTACTACAAATAACATCGGCATTTTGTGCTCTGTGTCGTAAATAGTGATCCATTAAGGTTAGTGCTAGCATAGCCTCTGCAATTGGCACAGCACGAATACCAACACAAGGATCATGTCGACCTTTCGTAATAATATCAGTTGCCACACCATTAGCGTCAACCGTTTTACCACTAACCCCAATACTTGACGTAGGTTTCAGTGCTAAATGAGCAATGATATCCTGACCAGAAGAAATCCCGCCTAATACACCACCAGCATGATTACTATTAAACCCCTGCGGTGTTAGTTCATCTCGATGCTCTGAACCTTTTTGATCAACAACACCAAAACCATCACCAATTTCAACACCTTTTACCGCATTAATACTCATTAATCCATGTGCTATTTCAGCATCAAGTCGGTCGAAAATAGGTTCTCCTAAGCCAACAGGAACATTCGTTGCAACAACACTCACTTTAGCACCAATAGAGTCTTTAGCACGCATTACATCACGTAAATGTTGGTCTAATTGTTCTAACTTAGTATTATCAGGAAAAAAGAACTGATTTTGTTCAACTTCTACCCAATTAATATTTGTAAAATCAAGCGTGGCGCCGTTAGCAGATGTGGCTGTAATATCACCAATTTGTGTCACACAAGCTTGTATTTTCATACCGAATTTTTGATATAAAAACTTTTTAGCAATAGCACCTGCAGCAACCCTCATGGCTGTTTCTCTTGCCGAAGAACGCCCACCGCCGCGATAATCACGTAAACCATATTTTTGCGTGTAAGTATAATCAGCATGACCTGGGCGAAAACTTTGTGCAATATTACCGTAATCTTTTGAACGTTGGTCAGTATTTTCAATTATTAAACCAATCGGTGTGCCCGTTGTTTTCCCTTCAAAAACACCTGACATAATTTTAACTTTATCGGCTTCATTTCTTGCCGTAGTAAAACGAGATTTCCCAGGACGTCGCCTATCAAGATCACCTTGTAAATCTTCTTCAGATAACTCAATTCCTGGTGGGCAACCATCAATAATAGCACCAAGGCCTAAACCATGGCTCTCACCAAATGAAGTCACAGTAAATAATTTTCCAAAGGTATTGCCTGACATTCTAACTCCAACGTCTAATTAATTTATTTAATATTTTTAATGATTTTCTAAAGCCGCAGTAAACACAGCTGAAAACTCAACCAATTGAGCCTTAGTTAACATGAAAACTCCATGGCCTCCACGCTCAAAGTTAAGCCAAGTAAACGGAACTTCTTTATATAAGGCTTTAACATGTACTTCAGAGTTCCCCACTTCACAAAATAGCAAACCACCTTCATTAAGGTGCTTGGCACTTTCAGCCAGAATAATCCGTACAATATCTAAGCCATCTTCGCCACAACCTAATCCCATTTCAGGTTCATGCTGGTATTCCTGCGGCAAACTATTTATATCTTGTTGATCAACATAAGGGGGATTGCTGACAATTAAATCATAATTTTGCCCTTCAACCCCAGAGAAAACATCAGACTGAATTGGAATAACTTGTTCACAAAGACCGTGGTTTTCTATATTTATTTGCGCAACATTAAGTGCATCAATGGATAAATCCACTGCATCTACGTCTGCCTCACTAAAATAACTAGCACACGCGATAGCGATACATCCACTGCCAGTACATAAATCTAAAATACGTTTTGGCGAATTGTTTGCGGTAATATAAGGAAAAAAGTGGTTTTCAATTAATTCGGCAATAGGTGAACGAGGTATCAATACCCGCTCATCAACATAAAAAGGCAATTGAGCAAAATAAGCAACATTAGTGATATAAGCAACGGGAATTTGTTCTTCTACTCGACGAGAAAACAAGGCTAAAACATGTAATTTCTCTGATTCAACCAAACGGCATGTCATTATACTGTCATCAAGTTCATTGGGTAATGATAAAGCGTACATAACTAAAATATACGCATCATTAAAGGCGTTATCACTTCCATGACCATAAAATAATTCAGCTTGATTAAATAATGTCGCACCATAACGACAATAATCCGCAATGGTGTGCAACTGGCTTGTGACTTCAATGTACTTCGTCATTAAAAAAATCCTATAGCTCTTTAGTAATATAGTTCGTCTATTTATTATCTAGACTCAATCAAGATATTCACGCTAAGCATTTAACAATACCCTTAAAATAGGTTGAAGTATAAATCATTGCATTCATTTCTTGTAAAGATTAACAGATATTTTTAAACTGTTATGATGAAAATGAAACATATACTTAAAATATCAAGTAATCTTAAAAAATCAATTGACCCCATTGATGAAAATATTTTTCAACAAGCAATAGGTAAGGTAAAACGATTAAAAGCCGACACCATACACTTTGATAAAAAACTCAGCAAGCCTAAAAACAATTCTCAGTTAAAAAAATATCAGGAAAACTCACAACAAGATAAAAACAAGTCTCTAGCACAGTTTTATTTTTCTGACGAATTTGAGCCAAACTTAAACACACAAGGCCCAATGAAATATATCCGCAGTGATGTGGATAGTTTTGAGGCTAAAAATTTACGTCGTGGTGTTTACACCCCTGATTTAATATTAGATCTACATGGTTTAGATCAAAGACAAGCCAAGCAAGAAATTGCAGCTTTACTTTATGCCTGCCAAAAAGAGCATGCCCAATGCATTTGTATTGTTCATGGCCTTGGCTCAAAGGTATTAAAAAACAAAGTCCCTCATTGGTTAGTACAACATCCAGATGTTATGGCATTTCACCAAGCCCCATTAGAATGGGGGGGGAATGGCGCTCTGTTAGCATTAATAGAGCTAAAAGATAAATTTAACAAGTCATAGCCCTATTCAACGTCTACATTTAAACGTCTACATTTTCTAGCTGTACTATTTCAACTAATTGTCCTTGCATCTTTTCAGTATCATAATCAATTACAGCAATTGAACCCGTTGCGAAAATGGGCATATTCGTTGAGTTAGTTAATTCGCCCACTAAGTAACTAACAAAAGGCATATGAGAAATAAATAAAATAGCTTGATTTTGATCAGAAATATTATTGACGGTCAGCCCATCAATAAAATTGTGAACTTGTTTAGTATTGCCAGCGGGAGTAATTAAATCAAATGTTTCTGGAATAATATCATTTGCCCCTACCAACTTGTTTATTGCCAGCAACACATTGGCACAACTTTGTTGTGCTCTAACATAAGGACTTACAAAAATTTTCATCAATTTTGCTAATTCATATTTTGCTATCCACCCCCCCATTCTTTGAGCTTGAATAGCCCCTAGCTTTGTCAGAGGTCTTAGTGAATCTTTACCTTCAATATTTGCTGCCTCTCCATGGCGCATAATAAAAATATACATGTTTTCTCCCGCTTATCGAGTAGATAAACTTACGCGGTTGTCGTTTTTTTGGCTATAGTAATGGAAATATATATTAACTGTTAAGAATAAAATAGACTCTAATTATATCATAAGGTAATTTAGACTAAATAAAGCAATAATAATTAGGAGCCGTGAGTTGAAGAAAAGCCCGAATGATTTAAAAAAATATCAATCTCTTACCTTAAACAATGGTTTGCGGGTTTTATTGATTCATAACGAAGATACCGACAAAAGTGCGGCGGCATTAGCTGTTAATGTCGGTCACTTTAATGATCCATCAGAAAGAGAGGGATTAGCACATTTTCTAGAACATATGCTTTTTTTAGGCACAACTAAATACCCTGATGGCAGTGAATATCAAAAATTTATTAATCAACATGGCGGTAGTAATAATGCTTGGACAGCAACAGAGCATACCTGCTTTTACTTTGATATTCATTATCTACACTTTAAAGAAGCACTAGATCGTTTTAGTCAGTTTTTTATTTCCCCGTTATTATCTGAAGAGTTTATTCATAAAGAACGTAAAAATATTGAAGCTGAGTTTAAGTTAAAACTTAAAGACGATGTTCGTCGTTTATATGATGTTCATAAAGAAACAATTAATCAACTACATCCTTTTTCCCAATTTTCCGTTGGTAACACTGACACGCTTGCCGATAGAGATGGTCTGAGTATTAGCAATGAGGTTAATGACTTTTTTGAACAGTACTACCAAGCAAGTTATATGACACTTGCTATTGAAGGACCACAGCCATTAGCCGAACTGCAAAGTTTAGCTGAGTGCATGTTTAGTGAAATTAAAAATAATAATATTGCATTAGCTAACGTTACCCAACCTTTATATTTGCCTGAGCATCAAGGAATACAAATAAATGTACAACCTGTAAAAAACGAACATCAATTAATTATCAGTTTTGCGATGGAAAGCATTGATAAATATTACCAAGATAAGCCTGAATCTATACTCACTTATTTAATTGGCCATGAAGGTGAAGGTAGTATTTTAGCAAAACTGAAGCAAGAGCAATGGGCAATGAGCTTAACGGCTGGGTCAGGTATCAACGGTTCTAATTTTAAAGATTTCAATATTAATATTAGTTTAACCGAGTTAGGCGAAGCACATATTGATGATATTATTAGCATCGTTTTTTCTTACATTGGTTTATTAAAATATCAAAAAATTCCTGTTTATTTTTATCATGAAAAGCAAATCATTGCTGATCTATCATTTATGTACCAAGAAAAATGTAGCCCGTTAGACAATGTTAGCCAACTTGCCATTAATATGCAGCATTATCCCTGCGAAGATTATATATTTGGTGATTATATTATGTCAGGCATGAATGATAATAATATTAATCACCTATTAAGCTATTTAAATGCTGACAATCTTCGTGTTATTCATATTAGCCAAAATAATAATTTTTCAAGAACCAGTTTTTGGTATCAGGTACCTTATCATATAAATAAAATACCAAAAGAAACACTAAACTACTGGCGAACATTATCTACTCCAAACCATAAAAACTATCAAAAAAACAACGATCTTTTTTTACCAAAAGAAAATCCGTACATTACAGGTAATCCACATATTTTTGATAATATAGATAAAAATACCTTGCCAACAAAAATAGAATCAAGCAATGGCTTAGCCGTATGGTACAAACAAGACACTACATTCAAAGTACCCAAAGGCTATATTTATATTGGCATAGACTCTCCTCTTGCAATACAAAGCGTTGCTAATATTGCAATGACACGCTTATTTGTAGATTTGTATACAAATACTATCGTTGAAGAAAACTACGACGCCGAGCTTGCTTGTATTCATTACCATTTATACGCTCATCAAGGTGGTATTACATTACAAATCTCTGGCATCAGTGAAAATCAACCTAAGTTATTACAAAAACTTTTACATAGCTTAATTCACCACGGAATAAACGAAAGAGACTTCAAGTTATTCAAACAACAATTAGTCAATCAATGGAAAAACAGTGATAAAAGCAAGTCTATTTCACAGCTTTTTTCTACGCTAAGTTCCCTAATGCAACCAAATAACCCTTGTGCTGACGACTTAGCAAAAGCATTAACAACGGTTAACTTTTCACAATTTCAAAAATACAGTAAACAACTCTTTGAAAAAGTCACCTTAGAAGTATTAATTCATGGTAACTGGTTAATAGAGCATGCCAATGACATAGTAGAGAATATAAAATTAGCCTTCAAAAATAAATATCATGATGAATATGCTGTGCAATGCCCTGTTATTGATATTATGAATAAAAAAACACTGGTTCACCCTCTAACAATACCAGAGCATGATCATGCTACCGTTATTTATAATCCACTGCGTACCAGAGATGAAAATTTAGTAGCCTTAGCTATGGTAACAAGTCACCTTTTATCGCCTTTATTCTTTCAAGAAATGCGCACCAACAAACAATATGGCTACTTAGTGGGGGTAGGTTATGTGCCAATAAACAGATATCCTGGCATTGCTTTTTATATTCAATCTCCTCATACCGATGCCATCACCTTAACTAAAGCTATTGATGACTTTATAAACAATAGCTTAGACACCTTAAAAGATTTGAGTAATGATGACTGGTCTCACCTTATCCATGGTTTGGCTGGGCAGTTACAAGAAAAAGATAATAATCTAAGAATTAAAAGCCAACGCTTTTGGTCAGCAATATGCAATAAGGATGTTCACTTCACCCATAAAGCACAACTGGTTGAATCCATATTGTCTTTAAAGTTTCAAGACGTTATAACATTCATTACAAAGCAGCTGAGGTCAATAGCAATTCCCGATAGAATCATTCTTATGTCAATGCCAACAGAAGAGCCTGCATTGTTTCAAAAAATAAAACACGCATTAAAAAATAATATCAACCTAGTTGATACAACTGCATTTACTAAAAAAGGTCGAATAAAATATTAGCCCTGCCAAATAAAAAGCAATTAAACACGAATAAAAATCAATTCAAATGTAACAAAAGTTGACTTAAGGCAGTACATCATTTTTAATGGTCTGCCACATGCTTTTTTTTGTCTAACGCTATTTATGTTTATAAACAATTTTTTCACTACTATAGCTAAGCTAGGTTAAACTGTGTTTTCATATTTTTTTAAGGTTATTACTATTTATGTATTAAATCTTATTGTTGATAAATTATTTTCTCTTAACGCTCTCAAACAGCTCATAATATTTATTTTCTATGCCTCTTTTTCTTCTCATGCTATTACAAATGAACTATCGAGTGATGTATCAGAAATAACAGAAAACACCAACATCGAGTCTACAAGCACACAATTAAAATTTACGCAATTATCTACTTTACAAGGTTTATCCAACTCAAATGTATTTGGTATCACACAAGATCACCAAGGTTTTATTTGGTTTGCCACTGAAGATGGTTTAAACCGTTTTGATGGTAATAACTTTGTTACTTACCGACACAATATTAATAATAAAAATTCAATCACTGATAATGTAATTCGTAAAATTTTTATAGACAGCGAAAACACGCTTTGGGTTGGCACCGAAAATGGTTTAAGCCGTTACAATGTTGAACTTGATAATTTTGATAACTTCAAACATGTCGCAAATAATGACTCATCTTTAAAAGATAATGTAATTTGGGATATTTTTCAAAATAAAACCGATAGTTCAACCAGCAAACAAGAAAAATCGCCATTATGGATATCTACATCCGAAGGATTACATACTCTTTCTCCCACAAGTAATGTTAATAATATTAAGTTCAATAGAATAAATATACGTGACCATAATGATAAAATTCGAGAAATAAAAACTATTTTTCAAGATAAACAACAGAACTACTGGCTAGGAACCTTTGACAACGGCATTCACCTTCTCAGTAAAAGTCTTAACTATATAGGCTCACTAACACAAGCAAATAAATTCAATCTCACTATTAAAGCTAACGCATTATTTGACATGAAAATAATCGATAATCAATATTGGTTAGCAACTGACAATGGGTTATATATTGTTGATGATCGCTATCAACTCGTTTCACACCTCACGGAAAAACCTAAAGAAAACGATAAAAGCCAAGTTTTATTATCGAATAAAATTAGAAATATAGAACAATTTGACGAAAATCATGTTTGGCTAGCTACACACAATGGTTTAAATACGGTTAACTTATTAAATAACGACATTAAAAGCTATCAAAAAAATAACAAGTCAACATCTTTGAGTGAAAACTGGCTCATGGATATACACCGTGATAATAACGACAATATGTGGTTAGCAAGTTATGGAGGGGGGCTAAATCAATACTCTCCCTTAACAGAACTTATTTTTCATGGTTTAACTGATAATAATGAAAAAAAATATAGGGTAGAATCTTTTGTTGAAAGTCCTCAAGGTACTATTTGGTTATCAACAGAGCAAAATGGTTTATTTAGTTTATCTAATTCAAAAACATTAACAAAAATCAAACTGAATTTACAAGAGAGTATTTGGCAAATTACATCGACAAGTAGCGGTATACTTTTCATCGTGACTAAGTCGGGTAAACTTTTTGAATATAATATTGATAAAAGGACATTGTTAGAAAAAGCAAACTGGTTAAAGGAAGCAAATTACCCACCTAAAAACACTATTTTAGCTTCAACAGATGCTCTTTGGTACATAGATTATAATGGTTTTCTAAATAGATATAAAACAAGTGATAACACTTTTAAAAGATATTCAACATTAAACAATGATCAGTATATTCATTTTCAAATACATAATAAGAAATTATTTTTATTATCTAAATACAACAAATTATTTACTTTTGATATTAGTAATGATGCCTTTGAAAATGATCATTTTGAGTTAAATAAGACAATAAACATCAAATTTGTAAATAGTATTTGGGTACATAATAACAATATTTTATTGGGGTCAGAATCCCATGGATTAACCGTGGTTAACGTTGATAATAATAAAATCACTACCTTCAATGAAAGCAATGGATTAACAAACAATTATATAGCCTCTTTACTGATAGATGAAGATGAAAATATTTGGGTAGCAACCAATTCAGGCCTAAATTCAATATCTCTGAAAACGTCAAAAGTAATTAAATTTGATATAGATTTCGCAATTAATTCTCCTGAATTTCAAATATCTTCTGCTTTTAAAGACACTAAAGGAAAAATGTATTTCGGCAGCCCTAACGGCTTTTACCAATTCACCCCAAATGAGCTATTAAAAATTAAACACAATATAACTTTCCCTGTGTTTACAAATCTCTATGTAGCCAATAAAAAAACGCCTATTAATCCAGAACAAGAACTTATCCAAAATAAAATAAATACTTACACCTTGAAAAAACATTTAAATTCTTTAGATAATTTAGAATTAGCTTATAAACAATCCCCTATCAGCATTGAGTTTATATCGCCAAATATAAAATTACCTTCTCAACTTCGTTATCGATATAGATTACAGGGATTAGAAAAAAACTGGATCGATGCAGCAACCAATGCCGCTAACAACCGTGCAACTTACACTAATTTAAGCCCTGGAAAATATGTATTTGAAGTACAGGCTTATGACATTTATAACCAAAACAAAGCTAAAACAAGTCAATTAAACGTACGTATTCTACCACCATGGTGGTTATCCACCAGTATGTTACTGTTCTATGGCTTACTTACTTTATTATTTTTTATCTATATTTTTCAGCAATATAGAAATAAGCAGCTTTATCATTCACAAATAAAAGAAAGCGAAGAACGTTTAAAACTTTCCTTATGGGGTAGTGGCGATGAAATGTGGGATTGGAATATTGTTACCGATAAAATATACCGCTCTAATATTTGGGGTATTTTAGATTTTCCTCAAGATGGTACGCGCAACAAAAGTGAACAAAGCACTGATGAAGGTGTATTAAAAACTAATATCCACCATCATGATTTAGGCAAAGTAAAAAAAGCTCTAGATGAACATTTTAATCAAAATACAGATCATTTCGAAGCAACATATCGTGTAAAAAACAAAAATAATCAATGGGTATGGATTTTAGATCGAGGCAAAATAGTTGAACGTGATGAAAACAACAAGCCCTCACGTATGACAGGTACACTTAAAGATATTAGCCAAATAAAAAAGACAGAAGAACGATTAAAGCTTTTTGCTAGGTGCATTCAAAATATATCTGATGCTGTTATTATTTACGATCGCCAGTTTATTGCTGTAGATATTAATAAGGCTTTTCAGCGAATAACGGGGACAAACAGAAAACAAACTATCGGTAGATCACTGTCATTTGATCAATACCCCAAGAATTTCACACAAAATGTTAAACAACACTTACTTACGAAAGGCAGTTGGTATGGTGAAATTGAAAATATTCGTACTGATGGTAGTAAATATTTAACTGATTTGAATATAGATATTATTCAAGATGAAAACAGCCAAATATCACATTTTGTTGGTGTTTTTTCAGATATTACCAAACGCAAAGAAACTGAAGCAGAGCTGAGAAAATTAGTTAGCTCTGACACACTAACAGGTTTACCAAATCGGTCATACTTTCAAGCGAACCAAGCGCGCTTAGTTAGAAGCAACATTAATCATGCTTTACTTGTGTTTGATTTAGATAACTTTAAAAAAATAAATGATTCTATGGGGCATCAAGTTGGTGATGCAATATTATGTCAAGTCGCCAAACGTATGTTAACCCTAGGGCGCAAGCAAGATACGGTATATCGATTAGGTGGTGATGAATTTAGTATTATTATTGAAGGCACTAATGATATACATACCATCACTTCACTAGCCAAAGACATATTACGTACAGTTGCATTACCCTTTAGAATAAAAAATCAAGAAATAGTTTTGTACAGCAGCATTGGTATTGTTCTTTCACCTGAAGATGGTATGACGGGACATGAACTCCTTAAAAATGCCGATACTGCCATGTATCATGCCAAAGGAAGTGGCGGCAATAAGTACCAATTTTTCAGTGATTCCATGAACAAACAAGCAGTTAAACGACTACAAATTGAAAGTTTAATTCGACATGGTTTAAAAGATGATTCATTTTCGGTTTATTACCAACCCAAAATTGAAATTGCTACAGGAAAAATTGCAGGTATGGAAGCCTTAGTTCGTTTTGAAACACCTAGCAAAGGTATTATTAGCCCAATTATATTTATTCCTGTGTCAGAAGAAACAGGTCAAATAATAGATATAGGCGAAATAGTTTTAAGAAAAGCCTGTTACGCTACAAAAAAATGGGTAGACGCAGGATTATTTGATGGTAGAGTCGCAGTGAATTTATCTGCTGTACAGTTTACTCAATCAAACTTGGTCACTCAGATCGCCAATATTTTAAAAGAAAGTAAATTACCCGCTCAGCATTTAGAGTTAGAGATAACAGAAGGTACCGTAATGAACTCGCCGCAAGAAGCAATTGATACTATGTTACAGCTAAGAGCTTTAGGTATTCACTTATCTCTTGATGATTTCGGTACTGGCTACTCGTCTTTAGCATATTTGAAAAAATTCCCACTCAATACCCTAAAAATAGATAAAGCATTCGTTGATGATATTGAAGAGTCAGAACAAGGTAGAAATATGGTTGCTACTATTGTTACTATTGCACATAACCTCGGTATGGATGTTGTGGCTGAAGGAGTAGAAACGAATCAGCAATTAAGCTTTCTGTCTGGATTACGATGTGAACAATTACAGGGGTATTTATATAGTAAGCCCTTAGCTACTGAACATTTCCAAAAGTACCTACTTGCTCATCAAATAGCTAAGAAATCAACGGCATTTAGTTAACACCTTTGCGACTTCAGAAAAACAATCTATCGCTTTGTCAAAAAAATGACATAACGCCGATGTATCCATATCAACTACAACTAAACTATCTTAATAAACAAACGCGGCCTTTATAATACAAGGTACCGCGATGTCAAATTTATTTGGCACGATTTAAGCATATTTCCTATTGGTATTCTAATAAACAACAATATAAAGGAAAAATGCATGTTAAGTTCAATTATTCTTTCAATGGCTATGTCTGTAACACCTGCACAAGTAGAAGATATTAACAATTTAGATATTCAAGAAGTAGGCGCTAGACGTGGTACCCGTAGATTAAGCAATGAATATAAATTTGATGTAGAAAAAGTTGGCGCAAGGCGTGGAACCCGTCGATTGAGTAATGAAAACGACTTAATTATTGAAACGGTTGGAGCAAGACGCGGAACTCGTCGACTTTAAAAACCAAATGAATTAAGAGGTTAATGTATGTCCAATTTATTTAAAATGTTTTTCTTTACCCAAAAAGCTAAAAAAGTTAATCCTATCGCTGCTAGTATTGAGATAAAAGAAACTTCTGCCAACAATTGGTGGTCTTAGTTTTATAAAATATAAGCACTTTACTATCGTTTATGACAAACATTTATGACAGCGTCATTATCGATCTAAAGATTACTAACATGGACGTTAGCAACTTTATTCTCATCTACCTTTGCAAACTTAAATACACTTTTAATTGTTATTTTTCTTGTATTAACAACACTAACTACATCTAAATAAAAATAAATATCATTAACCATACGGTTAAGCCATAACTACACTGCTAGTTAAACACTCACCTAAACCCATTAACTAATTGATATAAAACAAATTAATTATTTATTACGTAAATCGTAAAACACTATACATTGTGTTTTAACTTGTTTTAAATAAAACAGGAAAAAAATAGCCTAATGCACGGATTAATTTTTCCCTACTTGTGGCAATTTTTGCCGCATAGAAACATAAACTTTAATGTATATCATCTAAACAACCTAAAATCGGCTTAACAAATGTTTCTCTAGCTGCTATTTTTCCTTACCTCTGCGTTAAATTCACTTGCAATAGGCCAGCTATTGACGCGGAATTTGCCTTACTAACCTTTGGGACGAAAGTAGAAAAACTATCAAGCTAGAGATAAATTAAAATAATTTTTACTTTTATTTCAATTTGTTAACTATCTCTTAAACCGAATTCAGGTTAAATAGGTTGATGTGATGGTCTTCTCCTTATCTATTGATGACAAATCTATTGATGACAAATCTATTGATAACAAACCTATTAATAAAAAAACGTTACCTCTTAAAAAGAAGTAACGTTTTTAATACATAATTGTAGTTACGAGGGCTTAACAATGCCTAATCAATAATAAAAAAACATGTCAATTAGTATTTAAACATATCTAGACATTAATAATACTTAGTGCCATTTTCAGCCATTGCAATCAACGCTTCACATGGAGTATAACGCTCACCATATTTATCAGCCCACACTCTTAATTGCGCAATTAACGCTTGAGCACCAATTTTATCAATATAACGCAATGGCCCACCTAAAAATGGTGGAAAACCAATACCAAATATAGCACCAATATCAGCATCGCGCGCATTACGCACTATACCTTCATCAACACAACGTGCCGCTTCATTAAGCATCATGTAAGTACAACGCTTTGCTATTTGGTCGTTAGACAAGCTTCCAAGGGGGGTCACGTTCAATAAAGTATAGATACTTTCATCAACTTGTTTTCCTTTTTGCTTAAAGCCTTTTTTCGCTTGCTTACCATACAAATAGAAACCTTTATTTGCTTTTTTGCCTAATCGCCCATCATCTAATAGTTTAGAAAAAGCAGCAGGTGCAGCAAAACGGTCGCCTAATTCTGCCTGTAAAATTGGCCCTATTTTAGCCCCAACATCAATACCTACTTCGTCCAACAATTGCATTGGCCCAACAGGAAAACCAAAATCAACCAAGGCTTTATCTACCTTATCAATAGGTTCACCTGCCAGTAATAACAAAGCGGCTTCATTCATATACGGTGCTAATATACGATTAACATAAAAACCTGCTTTATCTTTAACAACAATGGGGGTTTTGCCTTGCTTTTTAGCAAAAGCTACTGTTGTAGAAATGGTTTGATCTGAGGTTTTACCTGCCACAGAATCATGCGGAATAATTTCCACTAAAGGCATTTTATCAACGGGCGAAAAATAATGTAAACCTATCACATTTTCAGGACGCGCCGCTTTAGCCGCGATATTACCAATAGGTAGACTAGAGGTATTACTAGCAAAAATAGTTGACTCTTTTGTATTAGCTTCTACTTCAAGCACCATATTTTGTTTTAATTCTAGGTTTTCAAATACCGCTTCCACAACAATATCAACATTTTTAAAACCTGAATAATCTATACTTCCTGTAATCATCGACATTTGTTTTTGCATTTCACTATTGCGTATAAAACGACGTTTTACTTTCTTATTAAGTAAGTCATAACTGTATTTAAACGCATGGCTAATGCCTTGATGACTGATATCTTTTATACGCGCAGGAATGTTTGCTTTTGTTGCAGTAACAAAAGCAATACCACCGCCCATTAACCCACCACCAAGCACACCAGCTTTTACTATTTTTTCAGGTAAAACATCGGCTACGCCCTGCTCTTTTTTCATGTCTGTAGTGGCAAAGAAAAGATTACGTAGTTGGGCTGATTCAGGGCTCATTACCAGTTCAGCAAAATGTTCTGCTTCAATCTGATATCCCTTTGCAGGGTTCTGCTCCATGCCCGTTCTAACACAATCAATAATTTTAACTGGCGCAGGATAATTCCCTTTTGTTTTAGTTAACACGGATTTAGTTGCTTGCTTATAAATAATACCACGACCAACAGATGATTCTTCAAGGAAACGATTTATTAAGGAAGGTATCAATGATAATTTAGATTTACCTGACTGTTTAAAGTTACCCGACAATGCCATTTGTTCAGCAGTTTCAATTAAAATACTGTTAGGCACAACATCATTGACTAAACCTGCTTTTAACGCTTGACTGGCTCGAAGTTGCTTACCTGTTAACATCATATCTAATGCTTTTTGAACACCAACCAGTTTGGGTAATCTTTGCGTACCACCACCACCAGGCAATAAACCTAACTGTACTTCAGGTAAACCTAATGCCGTTTTGGGGTTATCACTACAAACCCGTGCATGACATGCCATAGCTAACTCTAAACCGCCACCTAAACAAGCACCGTTTATAGCAGCAACAATAGGTACATTTAACTGTTCAAGCTGCGAAAAAAGCATTTGACCTTGACGAGTCATCGCCATGACAGCATCTTTTGTTTTACAATCGTTGATCATATTAATATCAGCGCCCGCAACAAAAGAATCTTTTTTACCACTGCACAACACCACACCCTTTATTGCCGTATCTAATTTAATTTCAGCTAAAACATCGGCAACTTGCTCAGCAAATTCAGCCTTAAGAGTGTTCATTGTGTCGCCTACAACATCCATCACTAAATGAGCAATGCCGTTTTTCTGTCTAACCAGTGTAAAAGTACCCTCTTTTTTGGTATTTGCTACAGTACTGCTTAACTCATCACCGTTTACTTCTTTTTTAATATCATTCATTAATCTGTCTCCACAACCATTGCCGCACCTAAACCACCAGCCGCACAAGCCGTAGTTAAACCAACACCTCCGCCACGACGATTAAGTTCATTTAAGGTTTGTGTAATTAATCTTGCTCCCGTTGCCGCAAATGGATGACCATAAGCAATTGAACCACCCATTACATTAAATTTTGTCATATCTATTTCACCAATAGCTTTATCACGACCTAAATGCGTTTTTGCAAATTGCGCACTTTCAAACATTTTCATGTTAGCTAATGCTTGCGCAGCAAAAGCTTCATGCATTTCAATTAGATCTAAATCAGCTAATTCTAATCCTGCACGTTTCAGGGCAATTGGTGTAGCAAAACTCGGCCCCATTAAGAGATCTTGCCAAACATCAATGGCTGCAAAACCATAACTACGAATATACCCTAAAGGCTTATAACCAAGTTCTTTTGCTCGGCCTTCTCGCATTAACAAAATAGCCGCTCCACCGTCAGTTAAAGCAGTACTTGTCGCTGCGGTAACCGTACCGTGCTTTCTATCAAAACAAGGGCGTAATTTTGCATAACCTGCTAATTCGGAATTTTCACGAATACAATTATCTTTACTGATAAAGCTATTATAGGGTTCGCTATGTGCCGTCATCACTTCACCATCAAGTTTTCCCTCTGCCCAACTTTTTGTTGCCAAAGTATGCGATCTATGTGCTAAAGCATCTTGATCTTCACGCGAAATACCATAGCTTTTAGCCATTTGTTCGGCCGTTTGTCCCATAGAGATACCAGTAGAATACTCAGCAACGGCAGGCGCAACAGGTAAAATGTCTTTCAACCCTAACTTTCTAATTAAAGCAATTTTTTGCCCTAAGGTTTTTGTTTTACTTAAATCTAGTAATGTACGTGCAAACTTTTTCGAAACACCAATAGGCGCAACTGAAGAAGAATCAGCTCCACCCGCAACGCCAACATCAACAAAACCAGCCATAATTGACTCAGCAATATTCACTGTTGATTGAAAGCTAGTAGCACAAGCTCTAGAAACACTATACGCATCAGTATGTAAGTTCATCCCTGTGCCTAGAACAATTTCACGAGCAATATTAGGCGCTTCTGGCATTTGAACTACTTGACCAAACACACATTGATCAATAATTTTCGGATCAACATCGTATTTTTGTAATAATTCATTAACTACCATTTTACCTAAATCAACAGCAGGTACACCATGAAAAGCAGTAGCTTGTTTTGCAAAAGGGGTTCTAAGCCCGGCAACGACAGCGATACGTTCGCCTGCCCGTGTGGTCATTTTTATCGTCATGTACGGTATTCTCCAATTAAAAGTGTTTACCCTATGCTCAAAACATTAAAGGTAAAAGCACAAGAGGTCAGACCTCTAGAATATTACCTTGATTCTAACTAACTATACAAAAATATCAATCCCTGTTTTTATTGTGTTTTTAACACAATGTTATTTAAGCATAGCTTATTAGCTGAATTTCATACGAAAAAATTTGTTACAACTAAGTTAAACTCTGCTTGTTTTATTTACTATTGCCCTTATATATACTCATGTCACTTTAATAGACAAACACTATCTATTGCAGTATTTCAGATTCAACTTCTAGAATGCATTATATTAATGCACTTTCTTATACAAATTATAAACGTAAGATAAATAATTATGGCAATTGAACATTTTTCAGCATTAAAACAACATTTATCACAACAAATTATTGGTCAGCCTGCTTTTGTAGAAAACCTACTGATTGCATTATTAGCCAACGGTCATCTTATTGTAGAAGGTCCTCCCGGCTTAGCAAAAACTCGCGCTGTTAACGCGTTAGCAGATGGTCTTGAAGCTGATTTTCATCGTATTCAATTTACGCCTGATTTATTACCTGCTGATTTAACGGGAACTGATATTTACAGGCCAGAAGACGGCAGCTTCGTATTTCAAGCGGGACCATTATTTCAAAACCTAGTGCTAGCGGATGAAATTAACCGTGCGCCAGCTAAGGTTCAGTCAGCCTTACTAGAAGCTATGGCTGAAGGCCAGGTAACTGTGGGTAGAAAAACCTATCAATTACCTGAATTGTTTTTAGTTATGGCAACTCAAAACCCTATTGAACAAGAAGGTACTTATCCATTACCAGAAGCACAATTAGACCGATTTTTAATGCATTTAGAAATTGATTACCCCGATGCAGCAAGTGAATTAGAAATACTAAAACTCAATCGCGGTGAAGCACTTAATAATTCAAATCAAGAAAAAACACAATTGCGAGTTTTAAGCCAGGCCGAAATATTTACTGCCCGTAAAGCAGTGCTTAATATTCATATGGCACCTACGCTTGAAACATATATGGTTGATTTAATTATGGCAACACGTCAACCAGAAAAATACGATGACAAACTAAAATCATGGTTGGCATTTGGTGCTAGTCCGCGTGCAACTATTGCCTTAGATAGATGCGCTCGTGCCCGTGCTTGGTTGCACAACCGAGACTTCGTTAGTCCTGAAGACATCCAAGCCGTTTTACATAATGTTTTAAGACACAGAATTATTCTTAGCTATCAGGCAGAAGCAGAAGGTATCACAGCAAATCACTTACTTGATCACCTATTAAGTTTAGTTGCTGTGGCCTAATGCCCTCAAATAAATCAGAAATTAATATAGTCGAGAGTTTAATCGACCAAGATAACAAATCTATTAAGTTAGTATAACCATGTGGTTTAAACAAAAAACAATTAATAACAAACAAGAGCTTTCTACCAACAATTGTCAGAATCAACTTGCTAGTATACAGAGTAATGGCGTCGATCTTGACATAAAGGAACTGCTTTATTACCAAAATAAAACAGCGTTAATTGATTTATCTGCACGTAAAAACATTCATGGTCAAATGTCGGGAAACTACTTATCTCGTAGCAAAGGCCGAGGAATGGAGTTTGATGAAGTACGTCATTACCAAACGGGTGACGATATTCGTGCGATTGATTGGCGCGTTACCGCAAGAACAGGTAAAACCCATACAAAGCTATTCCGTGAAGAATTAGAGCGCCCCGTACTTATTGCTACTGATTTAAGTGCCAGTATGCATTTTGGTAGTCAATTGTTGTTTAAATCTGTTCAGGCTGCTCATTTAGCATCATTAGTGGCATGGCATGCCAAAAACCGTGGTGATCGTTTAGGCGGTATAGTGTTTAATCAGCATGAACACTTAGAATTAAAACCACGCAGCCGTAAAGAAGGCGTATTGCATTATTTACATGCATTAACGGCTATTCACCAATCTCAACATCAAGCACAATATGGTACCACTAGCTCAATTAATGCTGATGATGAGCATAATCATCATTATTTTAGTGATAATTGTGCTCGAATCAGACAAGTTGCTAAGCCTGGTGCTTTAGTGTATTTAATTACGGATGCACAAGCTTTAACAAAAGCATCTATCTCTTTTCAAAAAGATGTATTGCGCCATTTAACTCAATTAAGTCAACATTGTGAATTAGTTATTTGTTTAATTGATGATCCTTTAGAACACGAGTTACCAACAAGTAAAATTAAGCTAAATGTCACCTTAACTGATGGTAAGAATCGTCAGCAACTAACATTAGGCGATAAAAAAACAGCAAAGCAATATCAAGAACAAGCGCAAAAACTTAGCGAAAGATGTTCAGAATTATTAACAAAAGTAGGTGCTCGCGTACTGCATTTCAGCGCGGGACAAACCTTAGAACAACAATTAAAATCTGGAGCACAATTTTGCAAAATGTAAACGCTCTACCTGCACAAACAATAGAGCTAAAAGATATCCACATTCCTGAGCAAATTTCAAGCTTTCCAATTGCCTACGGATGGTGGATATTAGCTGCTTTATTTATTGTATTAATAATCATAAGTATTATTAACATACGAAAACACATCAAACGTAATGCGATTAAAAAACAAGCATTAAAAAAGTTAAAAAGCTCACAAGAGCAATCAATAGACAACACCATTGCGTTGCTAAAATGGGCCGCAATGCATTATTTTTCGCGTATTGAAGTGGCAAAATTATTTGGTGATTCACTACAACAATTTTTAATTTCAACATTGCCAATTAAACATCAAGAAAACTTCACTAAGTTAAGTAAAAAAGCTTTTTCAATGCAATATAAAACACCTATTTATGATACTAATGATACACATACAAGTGAACAATTATCTGAAGCAGCAAAAATTTGGCTAACCCACGCCCTGCCACCCAAACCACATAACGTGTCTGAATCAAAAACGGTAAATATACAAGCAACTCCTAGTAAAGATACCGTACAAGGAGCAAATACATGATCACATTTGCTTGGCCTTGGCTACTATTATTACTACCATTACCACTATTCGTTTATTGGTTACCTAAAAAAAACAATAATCAAACGAGTGCTGCTTTAATCATACCGCAGCTAATGGAAAATTCATCTCATAAGACAACTCACCAAGCGAATAAAAAAGCACCTTTGCTTATTTTATCTTTATGCTGGCTATTAACGATTTTAGCATTGAGCCAACCACAATGGTTAGGCGACGCTATAGACATTCCTACTGAAGGAAGAGAAATGATGATAGCCGTAGACTTATCAGGCAGTATGCAAATTGAAGACATGAGCCTAAATGGTCGCACGGTTAATCGCCTTGATATGCTTAAAGTAGTGTTAGGTGACTTTATTGAACGTCGTATTGGCGATAGATTAGGTTTAATACTCTTTGGTGATGATGCTTACATGCAAACACCCATGACTTTTGACAGAAAAAACGTAAAACAAATGCTAGATGAGAGTGTGCTAGGTTTAGTCGGTAGAAAAACAGCCATAGGAGACGCTATAGGTCTTGCGGTAAAACGTTTTGATGCCAAGCAAAAATCTAATAAAGTTTTAGTATTATTAACCGATGGACAAAATACAGCAGGTAAAATAAGCCCTGAACAAGCACTAGAGCTTGCAGTTGCCAAAAATATCACTATCTATTCTATAGGCATTGGCGCAGACGTTATGTTGCAAGAGTCTCTGTTTGGCACCCGCCGTGTTAATCCATCAAGTGAATTAGATGAGCGTACTTTAACTAAATTAGCACAGGCAACAGGTGGTAAGTACTTTCGCGCAAGAGACAGTGAAAGTATGAGTCAAATTTACCAATTACTCGACCAACTTGAGCCTATAGAACAAGAGCAACAACAAATGCGCCCTTTAACCGCATTATTTTATTGGCCTTTAGCAATGGCACTATTAATCAGCATGCTTTATTTTTTAGCGCTTAATTTACCCAGTTTTACTCGTAAATAACCTAGGTTTATAATACAGCAATGATCTCATACGATTTATTCATATCTAATTTTCACTTCGTCAGGCCTTATTGGTTATTGGCTATTTTCGCTTTATTAGTAGTACTATGGCGACTACAAAAACACCGCTTTTATCAATCACCGTGGCAACAGTTTTTACCACAACACTTAAGTCAAATTCTTGTTGAAGGCACTTCAAGTCCTCACGGTAATAAAAACTCATTTACAGCAAAAACTTTTTTATTAAAGCCTTTTATTATCGGTTTATTAAGTATTATTGCCCTTGCAGGCCCTGTTTGGGAAAAACTGCCACAACCAGTTTACCAAACAGAGCGTGGTTCAGTACTGATCATGGACATGTCATATTCAATGTTCGCAACTGACATAAAACCGAACAGACTCACACGTGCAAGATTTAAAGCCATTGACTTACTTAATAAAATTAATGAGGGCGACACTGGCTTAATTGCTTATGCGGGCGACGCTTTTGTTATTAGCCCTTTAACACAAGACGTTAAAAATATCGCATTATTGTTGCCTTCGCTAACACCTGAAATAATGCCTGTACCTGGTGCTAATCCCCTAGCTGCATTAACACTTGCCCATGAAATGTTACTTAACGCAGGACATCTAAATGGCGATATTTATTGGTTTACTGATGATGTTGATAATCAGGAAATAGACGATATTTATCAATGGTCATCTAAATATGGTCATCAACTGAATATATTGGGTGTAGGTAGCGAAAATGGCGCACCCATTACACTGCCAAGTGGAGAGTTATTCAAAGATAGTAGTGGTGCCATTGTTGTACCTAGATTACCAAGTCAAAAACTTATGTCTTTAGCATCGCGTGGCAATGGTAATTATCAAACAATTAAAAACGATGATAGTGATATCAACAGTTTAATTATTAACGATAAAATACGAGAAAAAAATAAAAATGAAAGGCAACAAAATCAACAAACAGGTGATCAATGGCAAGAACAAGGTGCTTGGTTGTTAGTATTAGTGCTTCCCTTAATGTTAAGTTATTTTAGACGTGGCAGTACATTATTAATCGTTCCACTATCGTGTATACCTTTGCTATTTTTACTGTCTTTTTCCTTTGTAAGCCCCACAAGTTTTGCAGCAGAAAGTAATGAACAGTCAAGTTCAGCAACAGTAACACCATCACAAGAACTAAAACCTGATGGAACGTCTAGTCATTCTTGGAAAAAACAATGGCAAAACTTATGGCAAACAAACAACCAACAGGCACAAACACACTATAACCAAAAAAACTATCAAGAGGCCGCAGAGCAATTTGAAAACTCACAATGGCAAGGTAGCGCCCACTATAAAGCTGGTAATTATGAAGCAGCTTTAGAGGCCTTTAAACAAGGTGAAGAAGCTAATAGTGCCAATAGCTTATACAACCAAGGTAATGCATTAGCACAACTACAGCAATATGAGCAAGCTATTGAAAGTTATGAAAAAGCACTTAGTATCAACCCTGATCTACAAGATGCTAAAGACAACGTAGAAAAAATTAAACAACTTCAAAAAGAACAACAGCAACAGCAACAAGGCGATCAATCTCAAAAGTCTCAAGAGCAACAAAGTAAAGATAATCAACAACAAGATTCTCAAAACAGTCAACCGCAAGAAGAGCAAAATAAACAAGATAAAGAAAACCAACAACAATCAGATTCAGACTCAAATTCTGATAAAACAGAACAACAACAGCAAAATTCAAAAAGTGATTCTCAAAAAGATAACGAAGAACAAGGTAAATCAGAAAAGAGTAATAAAGAACAAAAGGCTAAAGAGAAAACAGAACAACAAGCACAGCAAGCTGCTGAACAGGAAGAAAAAAAGTCAGATCAAGGTGAAGAAAAAACAGCGGCGCAAATTGCCGCTGAACAACAAGCAAAAGAAACAGAACAAAAACATCAACAATTATTAAATAAAGTAACTGATGATCCTTATTTGTTACTACGCAATAAAATGCAATTAGAATATCAAAAGCGCAAACAAAATGGCACAAGTCAAGGAGTTAAGAAACAGTGGTAAAAATTATTAATAAAATATTGGCTTTACTTACCTTAACAGTAATTTTGGCAACAACCTTAGTGACAAGCACCACTGCCTTTGCGCTGACAAATGTAACTGCGAGTGTAGACTCAAACCCAGTTATGAGTAATGAATCAATAGTATTAACCGTAATTGCTGATGACAGTGTAGACCGCGATGCACTTGATACATCACCACTACTCACTAATTTTATTGTGGCGCGTACCGAAGTTAGCTCACAAACAAGTATAATCAATTTAAGTATGAGTAAAACAACTCAATGGCAAATTGTGTTAATGCCAAGATCAACAGGTAATTTAACTATTCCCTCATTAACCATTGACGGCCACCAATCTCAACCAATTAATATAAAAGTAATCGAGCAAGGAAGTACGGGGTCTACTCAACAACAAGACATTTTTATATCTACTGAATTATCATCTAATGATATTTATGTACAACAATTAGTCACCTTAACAATTAAGCTTCATATTGGCGTACAATTGCAACGAGGTAGTTTAAGCGAGCCTACTTTAGAAGGCGCGGTTATAGAACAAGTAGGTAAAGATATAGAGAATGATGGCATAGTAAATGGTAAGCGTTATCGAATTATTGAACGTACCTATGCAATTACACCAGAACAAAGTGGTGAATTCACATTAGTCACACCTATGTTTTCAGGTGATGTCATGGTGCAATCACAACGACGTTCTGGTTTTTTAAGTTTTGGAGAAACTAAACCCGTCAATGTTTTAGGTGAAAAACTATCTCTTAACGTACGCCCTATTCCTGATAGCTTTCCTGTAAATGCAAACAATCCATGGCTACCCAGTGAGTTATTAACTCTACATCAAGAATGGCAACCAGAACCGATTGAGTTTAAAGTAGGCGAACCGATCACTCGCACAATTCTTTTAACAGCCGAAGGACTCGGTAAAGCTCAGCTCCCCAATATTGTTATGGATGCCCCTGCAGGTTTAAAAATATACCCTGATCAAGCGGAGTTACATTCAAGCGTACCTAATAAACGCTTAATTAGCCAAAAAAGGCAAAATTTTGCTTTGGTAGCTAGCCAAGCCGGTGACTATATTTTACCCAAAATAACGATTGCTTGGTGGAATACTGTGACTAACAAGTACCAACAAGCCATATTACCAGAGCAAACCATTACTATTAAAGCGAATCCTGATGCACCAAAGCCATTAATAACCAACGCCGCACAACCCCGTTTAACCCAAGCTAATGACATCAATACGACTCAGTTAGCACCCATTTCTCAACCTATTATTGAAAGAACTAACAATTTACAGTGGCTATTTTTAGCGTTATGGTTGCTTACTTGCATTGCATGGGCTTTGCATATAATAATGATAAAACGCTCAATCAGTACAAAATCAAAAACTAAAGCAACAAAAAAAATAAATGACCACTATCTTGCTCTCATGGCAGCGTGTAAACAAAACAATGCTGAAAAAGCACTCAATTTAATTTTACCTTGGCTTAACAATTCATCATTAAAAACTAACAATAATGAAATAGCAACATTATCTGAAGCAATACAAGAATTAAATAATGAGGCATTTACCCAAGCGATTAATGATATTCAACACCATTTATTTGGGAAAAGAACAATAGAAAGTAATTGGAACGGTGAACCTTTATTAAAGGCCATACAACAAATTAACTCATCAGGCATGCGTAGCCAAAATGAAACTCAATTCGCATTAAATCCAAATTAACCCCATAAAATGAAAATATTTGGAAATAAAAAATCAACTGTGCAGGTCTCTACTAATATGGCGACTAAACAAGTTAGATACGAAGCTCTAGTTAAGGCTCTGCACGGCGATTTATACCGATATGGTTATTGGTTAACTCACGATAAGCAAGTGGCCGAAGACTTAGTGCAAGAAACATTCTTAAGGGCATGGCGAGCGCTTGATTCATTACAAGATGAAAAGGCAGCAAAGTCATGGTTAATTACAATTTTACGACGAGAAAATGCAAGACGTTTTGAACGAAAACGTCTTGAGATGAGCGAATACGAAGAAGCAAGCATTTTGGATACACAATCCACTAGTGCTGAACAGAAAATAGATGATAATTGGCTTAGAGATAAAATAGCGAAATTACCGCCAGAATATTCTGAACCACTAGTATTACAAGTACTTGGCGGTTATAGCGGAGATGATATTGCCAACATGTTAAATTTAAATAAAAACACAGTAATGACACGTTTGTTTAGAGCGCGTCATCAATTAAAAGATGCATTAGAAAAAGAACCTGATAGAACGAGGCTTATCTATGAAAGATAATTCTATTAATGACAATGCAACCTCTGCAGCAACCAGTGCCATGGATGATTTACATTTTAGACGCAGTCTATTTGCAGATCCTACAACTCAAGACAAAGATGTTATTGAGGCACAAAAAAATGATCCTGCTAAAAAAAGGTTAGCACAAGAACTTTGTCAGTTTGATGAACAAATCAAACAAGCAATGAAAATTCCTGTGCCCGACGACTTATGTAATAAATTACTATTACGTCAAACACTTGTAAGTCATCACCAAGAAAAACGTAAAACTCGAATTCATTTAGCTTTAGCAGCGTCTATTGCAATTATCGCTGGATTAGTCGTGAATTATTTACAATTTTCTTATAGCTATAGTAATTTAGGTGATTATGCCCTTGCCCATGTTTACCATGAACAAAATGCGTTTTCTAATGGTGATAACACCCGAGTTAGTTTAACCTCATTAAACCAAAAAATGACGACGTTTAACGGTAATTTTAACGAATCAATGGGCGAGCTAATTGCTGCTGATTATTGTCGGTTTGATGGTATGAAAAGTCTACACTTAGTATTCAAAGGATTAACTGATGTTGTTACTGTTTTTGTTGTCCCTAAAGAAGATCACCTTACCTTTACTGATAAATTTAGTGATAACACATTGCAGGGAGAATCCCTCAGTTTTCAACATGCTAATATTATTGTTGTTTCAGATAAAAATGAATCATTAAGCAAATGGGAAAGCATTATTAAAAACAATATTACTTGGTTAATATAATCTTAGTTAATTTATTATGTATCATCAAACTATCTAACCTGAACTCGGTTTAAGAGATAGTTAACAAATTGAAATACCAGTAAAAATTATTTTAATATATCTCTAGCTTGATAGTTTTTCTACTTTCGTCCCAAAGATTAGTAAGGCAAATTTCGCGTCAATAGCTGGTCTATTGCAAGTAAATTTAACGCAAAAATAAGGAAAAATAGCTGCCAGAGAAACATTTGTTAAGCCGAGCTCAGGTTATCTAATATTATTCCCCCCCACAGACAGAATTAAAAGCACTGAGGGGGAATAAATTAAATAGTATTGCTATAACCCTTATTCACGGTAATCACACTACTAAACATACAAACTTTATTTCGCCCACTACTCTTTGCTTGATAAAGTGCCTTATCAGCCCGCGCATAGATTTGATCAAACTCAACATCCCCTGCTTCATAAGAAGACACACCTAGACTTAGCTTTGGCGATATTTCACCTGTCCAATCACCAGAAATTGATTGTTTATCCATATAAGCTCTAATTTTTTCAGCAATTACCCCAGCCAATTTCACATTGGTATAGGGTAGTAATACCAAATACTCTTCGCCCCCCACTCGCGCAAGTATATCTTCCTTACGCAATAAACCTTTGATGGCAGAAGCAACAAATTTAATGACTAAATCACCAACTGGATGCCCATACTTATCATTAATGTCTTTAAATAAATCTATATCTAACATAATCAAAGACAAAGATTTATTAAAACGTATAGAGTTTGATAGGTACTTATGACCTAAAGTAAACAAGAAACGGCGGTTAAATAAACCTGTTAACGGGTCAGTTGTTGCCTCCACTTCCAACTTTTTTTGTTGAAAATACATTTCAGTTATATCTGTCGATACACAAAGTACCCCGACAATGAGCTTATTAACATTAAAAATAGGCTGTTTTGATGATAAAAATACTCGTTGCTCACCTGTACTTTTAATAATAACAACTTCTTTATCTTCAACGTAGTCGCCATAATCTAATACACAATTATCGCTATCTTGAAAAGTAGTATAATCAAACAGTTGCCTATCAATACAACCAACTATTGAATCTAATTGAATCCCTATCAATGTTGCTAATTTTCTATTAGCATAAACATACTTTTTATTGCGATCTTTAATCGATACATAAGCGCCAAAACAATTTAAAACGAGTTGGCACAACTCTAGATCAACTTCAATTTTTTCTTTTTTTACAATTATCATAAGCGCCTACATTCGTATTAAATTTATGATAAATAGATTTTTATTAGTACTTTTCAATAGCATTAATTACACTTATTACCCATACTCTATTTGCTATACAGCGGCTAAATTTTAGCCTAACTATGCATGTTTTCTATAATTCCACAGTGTTTGTCATTGCAATCAGAATTGCAGTGGTCAATAATTTTCGTTAAATTATTTTCAATCGTTTGTAAATGCGATATTTCATTTCTAATCTCGTCTAACTTCGTAGACGCCAAATCATGAAACATCTTGCAACCATAGGATAAATCATCAAGTGTTCGGATTTCATTCAATGTAAAGCCTAAGCCTTTCGCATTAATAATAAATTTAAGTCGTGATATCGTACTTGCGGGGTATTGTCTAAATCCATTTAACGGTTTTTCAGGTTGAATAACCAACCCTTTTCGTTCGTAAAACCTGATGGTTTCAACACTTATTCCTACTGCATTGGCTAATTTACCAATTGTCATAGTTTTGCCCATATACATCCCTCTGGCTAATTAAAGTAAGTGAAGCTAACTCTTTTGAAATAAAGACAAATTACTTGTATATAATAGACTCCGTACCTATGTACCAAGTCAACAATTAAGTTAGAAAATATTGACTTATATGACAGAAAACAAGGTTATTATCATCAGGCCATCAAAACACAGCCGCAATGAGTGACAAATATCACATGACCGATATCAAGTTAACTAAATTATTTAGAGTCAGAGGGAAGCAAAAGCTTAAGAAAAAGAGTAATTGGAAGAGAAAATGGCTAAGAGAAACTATGTTCCACAAAAAGTTTGATAATATTTATCATTATCTTTTGGGGTATCTTGATAGTTTTTTGTCGCTGCTATTTCTTGATAAGGAGAGCGTAAAACATGAAGAAACTCATTAACAAGCTCTGCAATCACATTTCTTTTATTCGCTGAGCTTTCATTACTTAGCGCGTTTAACGATGACTCACAACGCTCTAATATTGCTTCTACATGGTGATTGCGAGGAATAACCACGGGGTTATTCTTTACCATTAATGCTTCAGCCTCTTGTATAGATATTTTTAACGTTTTAAGTTGTGTCGACCATATATCATACCAATGATGCAGTGCGTTATGTAACATATCCTTTTGGTTATGGTTTGATAATGATAATGTTAAAAAATAAAACGTTTGCGTATAATCTAAATTATTAGACTGCATTATTGCCAATAGCTCATCAATTAATGTTCTATCAGCAACCTTTATATCATTCATACCAAGTTTTGCTGCAAACATTGCATAATAAGCCTGCTCAAATTTGTCAGGGTATTGATGAATAATAAATTCCATTTTTTTCAATGCTTGTTGTTTATGTTTTAGATCAGCTGCATTATCACTGTGTTTAATTTCTTCACTGTCTTGAGATTCAGTTAATAACAGCAACAAGCAATCTGCTAACCTAGCCATATTCCACTGCCCTATTTTTCCTTGGCTACCAAAAGCATAACGCCCATACTCATCAATAGAACTAAATACTGCGTCTTCATGATAGACGCCCATCATTGCACAAGGTCCAAAATCAATAGTTTCACCACAAATAGCAGTATTATCGGTATTCATCACGCCATGGATAAAGCCAATACGTAACCATTGAGTAATCAAGGTGATTTGTTTATCCATCACGCGCTCTAAAAAGCATAAAACGCGTTGCTCTTCTGACAAACTCTCATCATTATTTATTTCAGGAAAATGACGTTCTATGCTGTAATCAAGCAATTTTTTTAACGACAGTAAATCGCCACGGGCTGCGAAATATTGAAAACTACCTACACGAATATGGCTAGTAGCAACGCGGGTAACTACAGCGCCAGGTTTAGCCAAACCACGATTAATTAGTTCTCCCGTAGCCACAACAGCTAAACAACGTGATGTTGGTACACCAAGCGCATAAAGCGCTTCGCTCATTATATACTCGCGTAAAGCTGGCCCTAAGGCACACTTTCCATCACCTCGTCTAGAAAACGCTGTTTGACCAGAACCTTTTAGTTGAACATCTCGACGTATACCACTTTCATCAACCAACTCCCCCAACAAATGAGCACGGCCATCGCCTAAGTTAGGATTAAAATGACCAAACTGATGACCAGAATAAGCTAACGCAATAACATCTGCTCCCTCAGGCAATTGATTGCCTGAAAAATACTGAGATAATAGCGCATCATCTTTTTGTAGTGCTGGTGCAATCGACAAACTATTGGCGAGTTCATTGTTCCATAACAGTAAATTAGCTGCAGGTACTTTTTGGGGCAATACACGCTGAAAAAAGTGTTCACCCAAAGCTATATAACTATTAGAAAATTTCAATGATTGATCCATTTTTTATGTTCATACCAAGTTGTACTCAACGACACCCATTAACGATAAATCAAACGACTAATGATGTGTTAGCATTTCATCATGCTGCGCTAAAATAGCACTATCTTCTTGTGGTGACATATTACTAACAATAAAAATTACCAAAGAACACAGAATAAAACCTGGTACTATTTCATACATTACCGAGCTTAATGATTGACCATTAATAGTAAAAGGTAGGTTTATCCATAATAACACAGTAACAGCGCCAGTAATCATACCTGCCAAAGCAGCATTACGGGTCATTTTCTTCCAATACAAACTACCAATTATAACAGGCCCAAAAGCGGCACCAAACCCTGCCCAAGCATTACTCACTAGTGTTAAAATAGTACTGTCGCGATCATAAGCAAAGTAAACAGCAACTAAAGCTACTATACAGACAGATATTCGACCCACTAACACTTGCTGTTTATCACTTGCTTCTTGGTGTAAAAAGGTTTTATAAAAATCTTCTGTTAAAGAGCTTGATGTCACAAGAAGTTGAGAAGAAATGGTACTCATAATTGCCGCTAGAATTGCTGCTAATAAAAAACCAGCGATCAGTGGACTAAATAAAATTTGCGATAACACAATAAAAATTGTTTCTGCATCATCCAACTGCATACCTGTTTTAGCAACATACGCAATACCAGCAAAACCTGTTGCCATAGCGCCTATAATAGCAACTATCATCCAACTCATACCAACTCGACAAGCTGTTGGCATATCTTTAACACTACGAATAGCCATAAATCGTACAATAATATGAGGTTGCCCAAAATACCCCAGCCCCCATGCCATTGCTGACAGTATACCAATAAAGCTAACACCACTGAAAATATTAAGTAATTCAGGATTAATCTGACGAACAGTTGAGCTTACTTCATTGATCCCCCCCACTTCACTTATAGCAACAACAGGCACAAGTACCAAGGCAATGAACATAATACAACCTTGAACAAAATCAGTTAAGCTCACCGCTAAAAAGCCACCAAAAAAAGTATAGGCCACTACGACTCCAGCAGTAACATATAAACCTAGTTCATAATTTAAACCAAAAGAACTTTCAAACAACTTACCGCCAGCGACAATGCCACTTGAAGTATAAAGTGTAAAAAATACGACAATAACAACAGAAGAAACAACTCTTAACATACGTGATTTATCATTAAAGCGGTTTTCAAAGAAATCTGGAAGGGTAATAGAATCACTAGCAACTTCGGTGTAAGTTCTAAGACGCGGTGCAACAATGAGGTAATTAAAAAAGGCACCAATAACTAATCCTATAGCAATCCATAAACTACTCATTCCTGTAATATACATGGCACCAGGTAACCCCATCAGCATCCAACCACTCATATCTGACGCACCAGCTGAAAGTGCAGCAACACTAGGGCTTAAACTTCTCCCTCCAAGCATAAAGCCCGACACATCATCCGTTGATTTTTTATACGCATACAAACCAATACCTAACATGACAATAAAATACAATGCCAAAGAAACTAACGTTCCAAATTCCAAGTGATTCCCCTTAATTTATTATTTTTATTCTAATTGTAAATTACGATTTATAAAGTGCCCTGCTACGCTATCAAGAAAACAACCAAAAATAAACCTTAGTATTATAATCTTCGTATTAAATAACATTAAAAAAATATTATTAAAACGTTACCCTTTTAAAAACAATAAATTTCCTCACAATCTTGCAACTTCCAATAGAACAGGTATATTGATTAATAACTGTTTTTATAAAAATTAAAATACTCAAACTATGTACTTTTACGCCGCCAGACAGCCTATTTTGGATATAAACAAAAAACTCTATGCTTATGAGTTACTTTTTCGCGACAGTATAGATAATGTTTTCCCCGATATAGATGGCGATGAAGCCACCAGTAAAATGATTGAGGCAAGTAAATTTAATATGGGCATAAGTGACTTTACTAGCAATAAACTCGCCTTTATTAATTTCACTTTAGATACATTGTCAGCAGGTTACCCTGAAATGTTAACCAATGAAGAAGTCGTAGTTGAAATTTTAGAGACAATAAAACCAGGAAAAAAACTACTCTCTTTATGTAAAGATTTACATAGCAAAAGCTACATAATTGCATTAGATGATTACGAACATCAAGCCGTTTGGGTACATTTTTACCCTTACATCAAAATAATTAAAGTAGATATTCAACAAACAGACTTCAATGAAATACAAACAATCATTGAGGCAATTAAAGATTTTCCACATATTGACTTATTAGCAGAAAAAGTAGAAACCTACGAAGAATATGAACAAGCTTTACAACTAGGATTTAAATATTTTCAAGGCTTCTTTTTTGCCAAACCTGAAATGATAAAAACTAAAAACTTATCACCTTCTCAGCTTGCCATGGCAGAATTATTATATGAAACATCAAAACCAGAATTAGATCTTACAAATATTACTGGTGTTTTTGAACGCGATGTGACCTTATCTTATAAATTACTTCGTTATGCAAACTCTGCTATATTTAGGCGTCAAAGTGAAATATCTACAATTAAACAAGCATTAGTCATGCTTGGTTCAAGTGAACTTAAACGTTTTCTAGGACTAATGTTTGCTATCACAGCGAATCCAGGTAAACCTACCGAGCTGATAAAATTAGCAATGACACGCGCAAAATTTTGCGAGCTTATTGCACACGATATTAAGTCTAAAGTCGATGAATCAACTGCATTTTTAATCGGTTTATTATCTATGATAGACGCGATTTTAGATGAAGAACTTGATGTTGTCTTAGCTAAACTCCCCTTGGCTGCAGAAATAAAAGACCCATTACTTACTCGAAAAGGCATGATGGCTGCAATTATTAAATTAGTAGAGTTTATTGAACATGCTCAATGGGAGAAAACAAATATAGTGATGGAAAAACTAAAACTAAATAAAGAGCAAGCAGTTAAGCACTATAACGATGCACTTGCTTGGGCTGATGAACAAAGTCAATTGTCTAATTAATAATTTTCTTATCTCTATTTTTAACATTTATAGGACTTACTATGTTAACTTTCATAAAAAAAGGCTCTATGGTTACGTTAAGTACCGCCCTGCTAATGTGCTCTTATTCCACATTAGCACAAACAACTGATACAAAAGCACTTAAAGCTCAAGCCATCACCATTGTTAAACAGTTTGGTGGAACATTAAAACCACAACTAAAAAAAGCGCTTAACGAGGGCGGAGTTAAACACGCTATTGAAGTATGCTCAGTACAAGCCCCCAATATTGCTAAAGAATTAAGTTTAACTACCCAATGGCAAGTAAAAAGAGTCAGCTTAAGAGCAAGAAATAAGCAAAGTGCCACACCTGATACTTGGGAAGAAGCAACATTAAAGTCATTTAACCAACGTCAACAACAAGGAGAAAAAGCACAAACAATCGCTAAAGCTGAAATAGTTAATAATGAATTTAGATTTATGAAAGCGCAAGGGGTTGAACCACTTTGCTTAACTTGTCATGGCACTAAACTCAGTGATGAAGCAAAGGCAGCACTAGCGCAATACTATCCAGAAGATCAAGCAACAGGTTATGCTTTGGGTGAAATAAGAGGCGCTTTTAGTTTAACCAAACAATTATAGCTAATAAACTATAACAAATGTTGATATATCACAAAAATTCAAAAGCCACTTCAATATAAAGGCTTAATGCTTTTTGAAGTGGCTAATACTAAGATAAAATTAAAAACCGTGTGGATTTTCTGACTGCCAGCGCCAAGTATCTTCAATCATAGTATATAGATTTCTGGTTGCTTTCCAGCCCAATAGTTCATTCGCTAAATCTGCATTGGCATACACCATCGCTAGATCGCCAGCACGCCTTGGTACTATTTTATACGGAATATCTTGTTGGCTAATTTCTTTAAATGTATTCACAATTTCAAGTACAGAAGTACCGTTACCCGTGCCTAAATTAATCGCTTTACAGCCGGATATTTTGTCCAAGTTTTGTAATGCTTTAACATGGCCTTGGGCTAAATCAACCACATGAATATAATCACGAACTCCTGTGCCATCTACGGTATCATAATCATCGCCAAACACTTGTAATTGCGCTAACCTGCCAACAGCAACTTGTGCTACGTAGGGCAATAAATTATTAGGAATACCATTAGGGTTTTCACCAATTAAGCCTGAATTATGGGCGCCAATCGGATTAAAATATCGTAAACAGGCAATAGACCAGCTACTGTCACTTTTCGCTAAATCAAACAAAATATGTTCAACCATCAACTTCGTTTGTCCGTAAGGGTTCGTCGCCGAGGTAGACATGCTTTCATTTAACGGGGAAACATTATCGCCGTATACTGTAGCAGAAGAACTAAACACCAACTTTTTAACGTTATGTTGTTCCATTACCCTAAGTAAATTAACCGTACCTGATACATTATTATGATAATAACTTAGTGGCTTTTCATTTGATTCACCAACCGCTTTATGACCTGCAAAATGTATAACCGCCTGAATATTATGTTGCTTAAACACTGTATTCATGGCGTCATAATCACATACATCGGCTTTGATAAAAGTCACTGCTTTATTAGTAATTTTTTTAATTCTATCAAGTACTTTAGTAGACGAATTAGATAAGTCATCCACAATAACAATATCTTGCTCTTCTGCATGCGAGGAAGCTAATGTTTGTAACTCTACAACTGTATGACTACCTATATATCCTGTGCCGCCCGTTATCAATAAACTCATGATATTTCCTTAGCTAAATTCAATACATTTATTCTATGCTTTATTACGCTTATAGAACTTTATTGGTAGTATTTTGCCACGCTATCAAAAAAATCACCAAGCATTTCTGCTGGCAGAGCATTAATCCCAGCCGCGGCAGCTCTCCCTCCCCCCGTAGGAAAGCTAGCACATATCTCACCAGCACCTTGTTTATTATTTAAGGGCGCTCTTAAACTAATGGTATAGGATGGCATTTCTTTTATAGTAGTTGCATTTAGAGTGACAACAACATGTGCTTTATTTGGTGACGCATTTGCTAATTCATTACCAAAAACACCACTTACACGTCTTGCCCAAGGCTCATCGGCTAATTGAACAGCGGAGAGTTGTTCATTATCTATCAATAATATTGATTGTTTAGCTTGGGTCATATCAGCTAGGTAAGCGGCTTTCAGTTGATAAAATACTGAATTCGTATCATTAATCAAATCGAAAGGGTTCGGATAATTTAACAATATTTCAAATAATCTTGCTGGATGAAAATGCAAATCATCAATACTGCGCCCGTAACCATTGTAATTGATATAAACACCCAGCTCGCTTAATAACGCTTGTTGTTCAATTGAAACATCGTGCTTATCTGCAAGTACTTGTGCAGCAGCATGCATGTTGTCACCAAATGCAGCAGCGATTGCCCAATAAACAAATTCATTATTCAAATATTTATTAACTAACAAGCTCGTACAAATATTAGCATCAGTATTTATCAGCGTTGTTAAAAAGTTAGATTTTGGAATATCACCTGGCCTATGATGATCAACATAAAAAACAGCAATGTCTCTGTTTAGTAACTTGATTAAAGCATCAGCATTCTTCTCTAAAGAAATATCTAACACAGTAACTGAAGTTGCCTGCTCTACATCAACATTTTTCAGCAAACTAATATCGCGTTTTACTCCAGTGATTAAAATCGAGTCTTTAGAATGTGGTTTGGCTCGAGATAAATGAAGCTGTAATAAAGCAATAATGCCATCGGCATCACCATTAAACACATCATAGTGCATATGCTAACCTTATTTTTTAGTACTAAAGTGATTGTTTAAATTTTTATCTGTAGAAACAAAACCTTGTTTAACCAAATAATCCACAACTTGCTCAGCACAAGCTTGAATTGACTGCTCTGCTGTTTTAACGTGAATTTCTGGATTTTCTGGCGCATCATAATTAGAATCAATCCCAGTAAAATCTTTTATTTCACCTGCACGCGCTTTTTTATAAAGCCCTTTAGGATCTCGTTGTTCGCAAATACTAATAGGGGTATCAATATACACCTCAATAAATTCACCTTGTGCTAATTTGGCTCTAGCACTAGCTCTGTCTTGTTTAAACGGTGAAATAAACGCAGTAGACACAATTAAGCCTGCATCTAAAAAAAGTTTTGATACTTCACTTATTCGGCGTATGTTCTCAATTCGAGCTTCATCACTAAAACCTAAGTCACCATTTAAGCCATGACGAACATTGTCACCATCAAGCAAGTAACTATGGCATCCTAACTTAAATAACAAAGCATCAACAGCATTGGCTACCGTAGATTTTCCTGATCCGCTTAACCCTGTATACCAAAGCAAACAAGGCGTTTGATTTTTCAATTTAGCTCGTTGTTCTTTGGAAATATGTTGTTCATGCCAAACAGTATTTTCTGTTTTCATTTTATACTCTTTAATAATTTCAATCTAAAATGGGAACACTAAAGGAATCATCAATAATACCGTAGTGCTATAAATAATGGATATAGGTAGGCCAAATTTAACAAAATCAGCTAATTGATAATTACCTGCGTTATAGACCATAATATTGGTTTGGTAACCATAAGGGCTAATAAAACTTCCACTTGCCGCAAACGCCACAGCCATCACAAAAGGAATAGGGTCAACACCCAAACCTAATGCAATATTATAGGCGATAGGAAATATCAATGCCGCCGCTGCACTATTAGTGATTAATTCAGTTAATAATAAAGTTAAAACAAAAATAGCAATAAAAGCAAAATAAGGGTTACTTCCATTGAGTAATTTCTCAATGCTATCTGCAATAACACCCGCCAGTCCTGTATTCTCAACCGCTGTAGCTAAAGTTAATGCGCCCAATACTATCATCCAAATCTCTAAAGGAAATCTACGCTTAACTTCATTTACGGTAAGTGCACCACTAAAAATAAGTGCTGCTACATACACAAATAAACAACTTAATAAAGATACTGGCGTTAATACAGAGGTTAAAATAGCCAACAAGAACCCCCATATTGTGCCATAATCACGCCAGCCACTTAACATATTTACTGCTTGATGACCTGATAAAATAAAGAAGTTTTTTGATAAGTTAGTTCTACTAGAAAAATCCTTCCCTACGGCTAATACAAGAAAGTCACCTGATTGCAGAACAATATCACCTAACTTACCCGACAATGCACAACCTTCGCGACGAACAGCTACCACTGCTGCATCAAATCGCGCTCTAAAACCTGCTTTTTTTAAGGTTTTACCTGCAATTGCCGAATCGTTTTTTATTAGTACTTCAGTTAAGTTGTTTCTCAACAAATCATCTTGCTCAGCGAATAATGTTAAGCCGTCAAACTGCTGTAAGGTTAATACTTTAGAAATATCGCCACTAAAGATGAGTTTATCACCAGCTTGTAAGTTTTCTTCTGGTGTTACAGGTGAAATCAAACGCCCTCTGCGCACTATTTCAACCAAAAATAAAGCGTCTAAATTACGTAAGCCGTTTTCCTCAACACTTTTACCGATTAATTTAGAGTCTGTTGATACCTCTGCTTCAAGTAAATAATCTTGTGTAGATAATTCCCCTTGCAACATATTGGGTAACGTTCTTGCTCGCAATACAACAATAATTAAACAAACAGCAAACGCCACACTGCCAATGGCCGTAAAATCAAAAAAGCTAAAACCTTCCGCGCCTTGTTCAAGTAATAAACTATTAACAATAAGGTTAGTTGAAGTGCCAACTAAAGTGAGAGTGCCTCCTAAAATTGCCGCATAAGATAAAGGTAGTAATAATTTACCCGCATTGATCAGCTTATTACTTTTAACGCTATTAATGAGGGTTGCGACTACAGCAGTGTTGCTCATTAAGGCCGAGGCAAAGGCAGTACCAATAAAAAGTCGTAGCATTGACCTTATTTTAGAACCACTAAAAACACTGTTACTCAGACGACGTAAAATACTAGTGCGTTCAAAAGAAAATGAACAAAGCACTAGCAAAATTAAAGTCACTAAACCTGGATTTACAGCATTAGCAAGAATGTCATCTACTGTAACAAAAGAAAACGCTAAACACACAAGTACCGTAATTGAAAAAATACGTTCAGGTACTTGTTGAAATTTGAGAAGACCAACAAAAGTGGTGACAAAAACCGCTATCATCAGCCACTGTTGTATAGTCATTATAAAATTATTATTGCTAAAAATGCTAATTAAAGCTTAGCAATATCCCTTGCGCCCCAATGAGGGAAATGTTTACGAACTAAAGTATTAAATTCTAACTCAAAAGCTGAATATTCATGGGTTTTCTGATCAAGTGCATTGTTAATCATACCAGCACCCACGGTAATATTACTCAGTCTATCAATAACAATAAAAGCACCTGTGCCTTTATTTTCTTTATATGGATCAAAATGTAAAACTTCATCAATCACTAAATTAACTGAGCCAATTTCATTAACAGCTAACTGTGCACTTGGCAGTTTTTCCATCGTATTTACGTCATATTTACTTTCAATACTTTCCGCATGCCCGGTGGTCATTTTGCTGCCATGCTTAATAAAATATTCACGGCCTGGTTCTAATTCATTTTCATGCATCCAAACAACGGTTGCATTAAATTCTTTAGTTGAATGTGGTAGATTGCCTTTTTTAACAATCATCTCACCACGGCTTATATCAATTTCATCTTCAAGTGTTAATGTTATCGCCATACCTTTATCAGCACGCTCAAGGTTGCCATCAAAGGTAACAATCTCTTTCACAACGCTTTCTTTACCTGAAGGCAAAGCAACAATAGTATCGCCTACTAAAACATGACCTGATGCAATAGTCCCAGCAAAACCGCGAAAATCTAGGTTAGGTCGGTTAACATACTGTACTTGAAAACGAAATGGCGTAAATTCATTTTTTGGTACAACATCAATCGTATTAAGCAACTTCATCAACGTTGCCCCTGGATACCAAGGCATGTTTACACTTTCTTCAACAACATTATCACCATTAAGTGCTGATAAAGGCACAAAGCGAACATCATCAAAATCAAGCGACTCAGCAAAGTCACGATATTCTTTTTTAATTTCTTGATAACGAGCTTGTGAAAAATCCACTAAATCCATTTTATTCACAGCCACAATAATGTGCTTAAGGCCTAATAATGAACAAATAAATGAATGACGACGCGTTTGAACTTGCACGCCATAACGCGCATCAATCAAAATGATAGCTAAATCACAAGTTGAAGCACCTGTTGCCATATTTCGAGTGTATTGCTCATGGCCTGGGGTGTCCGCAATAATAAATTTACGTTGTTCCGTAGAGAAATAACGGTAAGCAACATCAATGGTAATCCCTTGCTCACGCTCAGATTGTAAGCCATCAACTAATAAAGCCAAATCAATAGCTTCGCCTGTTGTACCTGATTTTTTAGAATCTTTTTCAATGGCAGCCAGTTGATCTTCAAAGATCATTTTTGAATCATGCAACAAACGACCAATTAAGGTACTTTTACCGTCATCAACGCTACCGCAAGTTAAAAAACGTACTAATTCTTTATTTTCATGTTGCTTTAAATAAGCTTGAATATCATCTTCAATTAAGTCTGATTGGTGACTCATCACGTTCTCTCAAAATTTATAATTTATTTACTAAAATGTATTTGTCTAGGTTCGTTAGCTCGTTTTAACTAAAATAACAACGCGCTTAAAAGTACCCTTCCATTTTTTTCTTTTCCATAGAGCCCGCACTATCATGATCAATGACACGACCTTGGCGTTCAGATGTTTTGGTTAATAACATTTCTTGAATAATTTCAGGTAGTGTTGTCGCTGTTGATTCAACAGCACCTGTTAATGGGTAACAACCTAATGTTCTAAAACGCACATCTTTCATTTGAATTTCGTCATCAGGACCAATAGGCATACGATCATCATCAACCATAATTAACGTACCGTCGCGCTCAACAACAGGACGTTTTTCAGACAAATACAAAGGTACAATTGGAATGCTTTCCAAGTAAATATATTGCCAAATATCAAGCTCTGTCCAATTTGATAAAGGAAATACACGAATACTCTCACCTTTATTGACTTTACCGTTATACACATTCCATAATTCTGGACGCTGACTTTTAGGATCCCAACGATGGTTTTTATCGCGGAAAGAGTAAACACGTTCTTTAGCACGTGATTTTTCTTCATCACGGCGAGCGCCCCCAAAGGCAGCATCAAAACCGTATTTATCTAGTGCTTGTTTTAAGCCTTGAGTTTTCATTACGTCAGTGTGTTGTGCACTACCATGAGTAAAGGGTCCCATGCCCATGGCAATACCATCTGGATTTTGATGCACAAGTAATTCAAAGCCATAGTCTTTAGCCATTTGATCACGAAAAGCGATCATTTCTTTGAATTTCCAATTGGTATCAACATGTAATAATGGAAAAGGAATTTTGCCAGGAGCAAACGCTTTGCGTGCAAGATGTAATAACACGGCTGAGTCTTTCCCAACCGAATAAAGCATTACTGGATTGTCAAATTCTGCTGCCACTTCACGGAAAATATGAATAGATTCCGCTTCTAATTTTTTTAAATGAGTTAAATTCATTGCCAATACAAACGTTGATAAAATTAATAACGAAAGAATGCCACATTCAGATTAATAATTCTATATATCAAACACGTCTTCTATAATAAAATAGAATATAAAAGTTATTTTTACACTTTAAATTATTTATAAAAAAGTCAGCAATAAGCTGACTTTTTAATACATATAATAAGTGAATTTTAGATCTTCAATCGGCCAATATTATCCGATAATACTTTTTCACCTATCCCTTTCACCTTAATTAAATCATTAACTGATTTAAAACCACCAACCTGATCACGATAAGCAACAATAGCTTGCGCTTTTTTCTGACCAATTCCTTTTAACGTTACTAAATCATCGACCGTTGACTTATTTAAATGAATAACTTGTTCAACTACCACAGTATCATTTGACACAGTGGCGTCTGCAAACACCAAGTTGCTATTTAAAAGTAAGATTGAGGTTAGTAGCGCACAGGTAAGTGCTTTCAGCGATAAAACGTTCATATTAAATCCTTGTAAAGATATCCATTAAAAGTTAAAGCATTAGGTAAACAACAAAATGCTACTTATAGTTTTAGTTATAAAATAAATTTTTGTCAAATACATTTCAAATCACACAAAACTCGTTAGAATATACAGTCATAATTTTCGTACCCCTATTAAAATTACGCTATGATCAAAAAAAGCTGTTTACTAACGCCTACTTTAGCCAAAAATACCCTAACCAGCGTTGATAAAAAAACCTGGCATAATCTGCAAGGCTCTAGTGATAGTATTGCGTTATATCACAGCGCATTAGTCAGTGATGCGCCAATATTATTGGTTACGCACGACACACCTACAGCACTCAAACTTGAACATGAATTACGTAGTTTAAAGCAAGATGCTGATGACTTAGCCCTATGCTTATTTCCTGATTGGGAAACATTACCTTACGATACTTTCTCTCCCCATCAAGATATTATTTCTCAACGTCTAGCAACACTTTACCAATTATCACGTATGAAGAAAGGCATCGTCATAGTGCCCGTGACCACCTTGGTACAAAGGTTAGCCCCAAAAAAATATATAGAATCAAATAGTTTCATTATTAACAAAGGGGATAAAAAAGACTTACACCAGCTTAGACAAACGTTAGAATCCTGTGGTTATCGCAGTGTTGACCAAGTAATGGAACATGGTGAATTTTCTGCACGTGGTGCAATTTTAGATGTTTTCCCCATGGGTAGTAATATCCCATTTCGTTTAGATTTTTTTGATGATGAAATTGATGAAATTCGCTTATTTGACCCAGAAAATCAGCGTTCAAATGAAAAAGTAGACAATATAAACTTATTGCCTGCACATGAATTTCCAACCGATAAAGACGCAATAAATTTATTTCGTAGCCAATTTCGTGAGTTATTTACAAGCTCGATAGACAAAGAGTCAATTTATCATCAAGTAAGTAATGGCATTCTACCGCCAGGTATTGAATACTACTTACCGCTGTTTTTCAACAACCAAAATAATACTGATGCAAGCAGTAGTAGCTTATGCGACTATTTATCGCCTGATACGCTCATTGTTGTATCGGGAGACATTGATAAATCACTCCAACAATATTGGCAAGATATTCATTATCGGTATGAAAACCGACGTTACGATCCAACGCGTCCGTTATTACCGCCAGAGCAATTATTTTTAAATGAAGAATTACTTTATACCGAGTTAAAACCGTTTGCTCGCATTACAATTGAAGCGTGTACGCCAATAGCACAAACTAGCGAAGTTGAGAAAAAGCAAAAATCGAGTGCCATTCATTTTGATGTTGAAACATTACCAGACTTAACCATAGACCATAAACTTAAACACCCTTTTGAATTAATAAACAATTTTATCAGTGATAAAGAAACCCCCAATAAAATATTATTTATTGCAGAAAGCCAAGGTCGACGAGAAAGTGTTTTAGAGTTACTCGCTCGCGATAACATCAAACCAACTATATTCAACACAATTGAAGATTTTATTGACTCCCCAGAACAACTTGGGATTAGTGTTAATGCACTCAGCCAAGGTTTTACTTTCCAAACAAAAAAACGAACCAAAGCCAGTACTAAAAATAATGCCATCGCTCTAGTAACAGAAGCAGAATTATTAGGTGATCATGTTCGTCAATCAAGACGACGAAATAAAACTCAAGATATTGAAACCGATGCTATCTTCAAAAATTTAGCCGAACTTTCTATTGGTCAGGCGGTTGTTCATATAGAACATGGTATTGGACGCTATTTAGGCTTACAAACGTTAGAAACAGGCGGAATTACGACAGAATTTTTAATGCTTAGCTATGCTAATGATGCAAAATTATATGTACCTGTTGCGTCTTTGCATTTAATTAGCCGTTATTCAGGCAGTGATCCTGAACATGCACCATTACATAAGTTAGGTACAGACACATGGAGTAAAGCTAAACAAAAAGCGGCTGAAAAAGTACGTGATGTTGCAGCTGAATTACTCGATATTTATGCCAACCGCGCAAGTAACACAGGCTATACTTTTAAACGTGATAAAGAAGAATACTTAGCTTTTAGCGATAGCTTTGGTTTCGAAGAAACGTTCGATCAACAACAAGCTATCAATGCAGTGATAAGCGATATGTTATCGCCTAAATCGATGGACAGACTCGTTTGTGGTGATGTTGGCTTTGGTAAAACCGAAGTCGCCATGCGTGCGGCTTTTGTTGCCGTAAATGATAACAAACAAGTCGCAATACTCGTACCGACCACCTTACTTGCCCAGCAACATTATGACAATTTTCGTGATCGCTTCGCCAACTGGCCAATCTCAATCGAAGTACTATCACGTTTTAAAACAGCCAAACAACAAACCGAAATAATCAAGCAAGTTGAATCGGGTCAAATAGACATATTAATTGGCACTCACAAACTATTACAAAACAGTATTAAGTATAAAGACTTAGGCTTATTAGTTGTCGATGAAGAACATCGATTTGGCGTAAAACAAAAAGAAAAAATTAAACAACTGCGCAGTAATGTCGACATTCTTACCTTAACTGCTACCCCAATTCCACGCACATTGAATATGGCCATGGGCGGCATGCGAGATTTATCCATTATTGCAACGCCACCAGCTAAAAGATTAGCCGTTAAAACCTTTGTGCGTCAACGTGATGATGCACTCATTAGAGAAGCGATTCTGCGAGAAACTTTACGGGGTGGCCAAGTATATTTTTTACATAATCATGTCGACACGATAGAGAAAACTGCCAGTGACATTCAAGCACTTGTGCCCGAAGCACGTGTTGTCACAGCGCACGGACAAATGCGTGAACGTGAACTTGAACGTATTATGAGTGATTTCTATCATCAACGATTTAACGTAATTGTGTGTACAACCATCATAGAAACAGGCATTGACGTTCCCAGCGCCAACACAATTATCATGGACAGAGCTGATCATTTAGGTTTAGCACAGTTACATCAATTACGTGGTCGTGTTGGTCGTTCTCATCACCAAGCTTATGCTTATCTGTTAACCCCCCATGAAAAACGCATGACAAAAGACGCTAAAAAACGCCTTGAAGCAATCGCTTCACTAGAAGATTTAGGGGCAGGTTTTACACTAGCAACACACGATTTAGAAATACGAGGTGCGGGTGAATTATTAGGCGAAGATCAATCAGGCTCTATGAGCCAAGTAGGTTTTAGCTTATATATGGAAATGCTTGACCACGCGGTAGAAGCATTGAAAGACGGTAAACAATTATCACTTAATCAAGTTACCGCTAAACAAACAGAAATAGAATTACGTTTGCCAGCCTTGATCCCTGAAAGTTATATTTTTGATGTCAGCATACGATTGAGCTTATACAAACGAATCGCTAGTTGTAAAAATAAAAATCAATTGGATGATATTCAAGTAGAATTAATCGACCGTTTTGGTTTATTGCCACAAGCAACAAAAAATTTAATTCATATTGCGAAAATCCGTTTAAAAGCCCAAACTATTGGTATATCACGTATTGAAGTAAGTGAAAAAAGTGGTTCAATTGAATTCGATGATGATACCAGTGTTGATCATATGTTGATCATTGCTTTAGTGCAAAAACAACCAACAATGTATAAGATGGTACCACCTAACAAATTAAAATTTACTCACAAAAGTGACAATGAACAAGCAAGATTTAACTTAATCAGCAACTTATTAAATGAGTTAACGGCAACAAAATCAAAATAACAAACGTAATTAACTTAAAACTAATATCAGATATCAAACGCGGACTATTAATGAAATTAAATTCAGCTTTCTTCTATTCACTGCTTACGCTTAGCCTTTCTCAGCTTACAATGAACACAGACGTTTGGGCGCAAACTCAAAAAAATGCGGACACTGACCGATGGTTTGAAATTGAAGTTATATTATTCAAGCAATTAGCTGATAAAGCTAACTTAAAAGAAAAATTTCCAAAAGGTATTAATGCCTCAACATTGCCTAAGTATAAGCACTCTTTTGATCTACTAGGTTCATATCTACAGCCAAATTTAACAAATATCAAACAATTGATGCCTCACTGCGGTGAATCAAAACCACAGCAATTCCAATTCTTAGCTGAGCCACTTCAAAATGTAGGTCAAGTGCAAGTTGATAGCCAATTTAACTTGATAGAAACTGAATTAAACCAAACAAGGCCACAAATAAACGATCAAATAAATGAACAATCAAGCACAACCCCTATCACTTTAGACTTACAGAAAGAAGATTTAGCTAAAGCAATTTTCTCAACTAAATCGCTTTGTATTATTACGCAAACAGAAATAGCAAACATACTTGATAAAGAACAACTTGACCATTTCAATATTGACTCATTTGGGGTGGATGCTTTACCAAGTAAATTAAATGCCATGGGGTTACATGATAGTGAGAAACCTTATTTAATTGCTGATGAGTCTTTATTATTAAAAGATATCTATCAAGGCTTACGCTGGAGTAAAGAATTCCAACCTTTACTACATTTTGGCTGGCGACAAGTGGGTATCACCGAAAAAGATGCCATTCCACTTAAACTGTTTGCCGGCGATCATATTGAATATCAATACCAAAAAGCACTTAATACCTATCAAGCTGAAGTTGAAGAAGCTAACGCGATAGAAAAAAACTTACTTGAAAAATTATCCCAAAATCAAACGAGTGTTGATAATGAATTCAAAATAGATCAAGCACAAAAGCCACAAGTGTTAACTCAAACACAACTATTTTCTCGCCTTGACGCTTTAGAACAAAGCACCTCAAGTGACGCAATAGATAACGAGATAATTAATAATATTGTAAATCAAATTGATAAACAAAACCTTGATACGCTTTTAACTCAAATAACGCAAAGTGAAAGCAACCTAACTAACGACATCGATATAAACGATGAAATACCTCATGGTATTCTGCCAGTTACTAGGAAAAAATTACCTCACTCTCTACTGCAACCATGGTTTTTAGACGGTTTTTTAAAAATACATTTAGATCATTACCTTTATATCACTGCTGATTTCAATTTGTATAATCAAGACCCCATTGAAACCATCTCTGACAATGGCATTTCTGATGAGGTTAAGCTCATTAACTTTAGTCAAAACCGACGGGTAATCACAGGTGAGATTCATTACTTTGATCACCCCTACATTGGGATGGTTATACAAATAAGACGCTTTGATCCTAGCAAACCCGAAGGTGAGCGCGTAAGTCAAGCAATCAGATAAAAATTAGCAAGGAACACCATGAATAAAGAAACTGAAATTCAAGCCGCTGTATTTCGACGTTTACTAGCACATTTAGATAATCGAAAAGACGTACAAAATATAGAACTCATGAATTTAGCAGGGTTTTGCCGTAATTGTTTTAGTAAGTGGACAGTGGCTGAAGCTGAAAAACTAGGTGTAGCTATAGACATTGATAGCGCTCGCGAACAAGTTTATGGCATGCCTTATAGCGAATGGAAAGAAAAACACCAACTCCCTGCAACAGAAGAGCAACTTGCTAAATTCAATGAGTTAAATAATTCCAGTAAATAGCCCCATTAATAAATAATGATAAAAGTAACCGTCAATAAAGCCAAATAATTCATCGAACTAGCTTTACTTTCTTCTTAATCTTCCTATGTTTGAGTCACTATTATATAGTGGCTTACGACTTATCTTTATAAATACTATTTATTAATAAATGGAGATTACATTGGAAGACAACAACATAAACACCAAACACATAAGTGTAGATATTGGCCTAGGGTATGAACAAGAGATAGCGGGCTTATTTCAATTTGGGGAAAACGGACCAAGTTTAATAGATGCAATCACCTTTGTTTTTAGTCAAACGCTACAAAGAGATATGTTTTTCGGGTCGTGGGCTCAAGCTTATCGTAATGGTAATGGCGAATACAGACTCAAGATCACCAGCCCTAACAACGATGTATCGGCATACCAAGAATTAGTGCCTAAATACATTGACGCGGGTAAACAGGCCATGGCAAGTTATTACGAAAATGTGCCCTATTCTGTACGAAAAGGCTGGGAATTTCTACTGCCCTTTGGCCTAGCAATGGCCAATATAAAATCTATCCAATTACTCCACTTTCCGCCATTAGAAACCTTTACCTACAAAGATTACCTATATTCCCCCACCAATCGACGATGGGAATGTTTATTAGCACAAAATAGTTTCAATGGGGTAAATAATACGCCAGTTGAACGTATTATTGATGTAGCGCCAATCGCGGCTCCAGGTGGCGCAGGTAAAGAACTCACCGACTATAATCAAGATTTTATTCCTTATGTTAAAGCGCAATTAAACAATTTTCTACGCCCACTAGAAGCCACTAATAACGAACTAACGCAACCTGTTGTTGCCTACGGTGGCCCTGTGCATGAATGGCTACAACAAGCCTTTTCACTGAAAACAACACCGCAAACACTCGACATCATTAAATTAGCGGTCTTAGATAGCAAAGTTACTGGTAGTGCGCCCTGTACTTGGGTTTTATGTGCTAATCACCCAAGTGAATATCTGTACGATACTGATATTCCATTAAAAGATGCGAACAAACCTAACGGAGAATACCCTGCTCCTATTGAAGTGATGTGTCAGGATTTAATTGCGGCAGGTTGGCAAGCGCATATGTCTGAGAATCCGGGTGATGATCCCTACAAAACCCTGACAATGATGGAAAACCGTTGGGGCTGGGATCCAAAAACTAACAAGGTCAAAACCGATAAAATTGATGATTTGTTAGCTATTATGAAAGAACAAAATCAAGCTTTTAACCTAGATAATAACAGCTTTACTCCCACTCCTGAACAAACCGCAGCCAACACATTTGCTATACAACGTAATGGCACAGCAGATAACTATGCAACCTACGCTATAGATATTACAGCCAAAAATATTTTCTCTGAAGTCGCAATGGCTAAACAGGCCACTTTTGATAAAACAAACCAATTAATGCAAGTAGGCGGTTACCTCATCGACTGGAAACCCGCCACCTCAGACGATGAGGTTATCGATTACCGCGTATTAAAATATGACCGAAATAGCAGTAATCCACTTGCTGAAAAAGTCGTGGCATACGGAAAATGGCCCAAAGATAAGTTTTTTAGTAATTATAGACCCAATTATGGCGCAACCTATGCACAAATTGAATTACTCGGTTTCCCAGGCTATGTGCTTAGTATAATTCCCGCAGAAGGAAGACGAAGTTATCAATTATGGAGCTTTGATCCCTTGGCCGAAGATGATTGTCTGTCTGCTGGCGAATTTCAAACAGGTGGTTTCCGTGATATAAGCGCAGATAGAGAATTATACCCCATAGGTAATTATGTATTAGACCGAAAAGGTGCTAATTACCGAGTATGGAGTTTTGATCCGCAATCAACCCCACCACTTGCCTTACCCACAATTCAAGAAGGTAACTGGACTCATATAGACGAAACAGACGCAATGGCAGTATTAGGTGAGTATATTGTAACGTGGAAACCTAACAATATTGCAGCAGGTTGCCAGTTATGGTTATTTGATGCTAGCCAAACTGACCCTCTCGGCAGTCAAGCCGTAAAAACTTCAACACTTCCTAAAAACTTTGAACAACACACCAGTTTATTCGGCGTTATTCCAAGTCAACCAGCTGACCAAGCAGCACAAAAAACACCTGGCACTATCGAATTTATGCGCGATAAAATAGAACATGTTGTGTATTACATGGTAGAAAGCCGCTCTTTCGATAATGTGCTTGGCTGGTTGTACGAAAAAGGAAAACAAGACGGACTACACTGGGTAGGTAAAGCTGATGATGGTTTTCGCGGCTTAGATACATCAATGAACAATACATTACCTAACGGTAAACAAGCCTTTGTTAGCCAATATCAGCAAGGAAAACTCAGTAATGATTATGTGCTGGGTGGTCCTGCACAAGATCCGTGGCATGACAACAGTGACGGATTGATGCAAATGTTTCATGGCTATAACGGTTATGCCGAACGCACTCAACCCACTATGGACGGCTTCGCTTGGAACCAAAATAGCGCAGCCGTAATGACGAGTTTCAGTCCTGAACAGCTCCCCGTATTAAATGGCCTCGCGAAAAACTTTGCCGTAAGTGACGATTGGTTCAGTTCATTGCCTGGTGGCACTGATGTTAATCGAGGATTTTCGGTTAGCGGTTCTGCTTATGATCGACTAGGTACATGGGAAGGAGGAAAGGCTTATCAAGACTGGCCTAATCAAGCCCATCGTCAGTCTTTCTGGAAAACACTATGGAACCACGGACATGAAGATTGGAAGATTTATTATAATGTTATTTGGGATAAGGCTGTATTTACCTACCAACTCTATTTAAAAGGCCAAATTCAATCGGTAGATGCAGCATGGGCTAAAGCAGTACTGCAAGAAAAAGGAACTAATAACCTACCAAACTCACAGTGGATATCACCAATGGAACAATTCTATGATGATATAAAATATAACAAACTGCCCCGTTTTAGTTATATTGAACCCGCTTGGGTAGGAGAAAGCTGCACTTCTTATCACCCAGGATCTTCATCCTCTGGTATCGCTTCCGTAGTACCTGCTGAACGTGCCCTTAATGATATTTATGAAGCGTTAAGCAGTAATCCAGACATTTGGTCAAAAACATTGCTTGTGGTAACTTTCGATAAAAATGGTGGCCTGTTCGATCATGTGCCACCGCCTTATGCCAATAAACCTTGGCCAAACGATTCCAGCGATGGTTTTGAGTTTGATATAAAAGGCCCCCGTGTACCGGCAATATTTGCATCACCATGGATCAAATCCAACACAGTAATGAGAGCGAGTAACGGCCAAGGATTTGACTCAACGTCTTTTGCTGCGACTTTATTAGATTGGTATGGTATTGCCCCTGGCACATGGGGACTGGGGGATCGTATTGCTAAAGCACCAACGATAGAAGGCGTTTTAAATGAAGAGAAAGCACGTAACAGCGTTCCAAAACTTTCTGTTCCTTATGATAAAAGCTTTCCTAAAAACACAAATACCTAAGAAACTTAACCTATCACAAAAATAAAGATAGTAAAAAAATAAATGGATGCTTTAACAGAGCATCCATTTAACAACGGGATGACTCTATCAAATAATTAACTAACCTGAGCTCGGCTTAACAAATGCTTCTCTAGCAGCTATTTTTCCTTACTTCTACGTTAAATTTACTTGCAATAGACCAGCTATTGACGCGAAATTTGCCTTGAATTAAGAAAAACTATCAAGCTAGAGATATATTATAAAAAATTTTATCGATATTTCAATTTGTTAGCTATCTCTTAAACCGAGTTCAGGTTAACGAGGGCTACTCACTTTACTTTTCATTTCATTATCTGCAAATACCGCCTCAGTTGTCACCTGTACTTGATTACGCCCTTGTTGTTTCGCTTTATATAAGGCTATATCAGCTTGACGTACCAATTGCTCAATAGTAATTGTTGTATTCTGAACAGGTACAACTGTGGCACTGCCAGCACTGATCGTAACAACATCTGATGCCGATGAAAAATTATGATCAATAGCAAGTGAGGCTACAGCAGAACACACTGCTTCACCTAATCGTTCTGCACCATGACAATCTGTATTGGGCAAAATTAAAATAAACTCTTCGCCACCATAACGTGCAATGAGGTCACCAACTCGATTTAACTTACTTTGTACTTCAGCTGCAATTCTTTTTAAACAATCATCACCCGCCTGATGACCATAATTATCGTTATAAGCCTTAAAGTAATCAACATCTAACATGATCACAGTCAATGGTTGCTCTTCACGTCGTAATCGTAACCATACTTCTTGCAAGTAAGCATCACCACGACGGCGATTAGCCACATTAGTTAAACCATCTCGATCTGCTAAATTTTGCAATTCTTCATTAAGCTCTTCTAATCTAGCTGTACGTTTAGCAACTTTTGCTTCCAATGTATGAGAATATTCCTGTACTTGCTCGTAAAGACGCGCATTCTCTATTGCTACAGAAGCTTGAGCCGCCAACAAACGAATGATTTCAACTCGATCTTCAGTAAATACGCCACTGGTTAAATTATTTTCCAGATACAACACACCTTCAAATCGTTCTCGCTTGATTGGTACACATAATACTGATCGTGCGCGCTGTGCAACAATATAAGGGTCACGAGTAAATTCTCCCTTATGCGCTGCTTCGTGCAGTACTAATGCCTTACCTGAAAAGAAAATTTTGTTGATCAAAGCAATGGGCAAAGGAAACCTACTACCGTTGCTTGTTGGCAAGTACATATGATCAGGCACATCCATAGTTGGCAAGCCAGTTTCAGGTAACTTAACAGCCTCAACAATAAATTTATCTTCGCGTCTTACCACTAAACATCCCCACTGTGCGCTTGAGTTTTCAAGTAAAATAGACATTGTTTTTTGCAATAAACGATCTAATACTATTTCACCTGAAATTTCTCGAGAGGCTTTCATCACGGATGCGAGATCTAAATTAGAGATATCCGTTTCTTTAGTAGAATGAAAAGCTTGTTCTGTTAATTCTTGCAATATAGGGTATTCTTTAAGTAACCACTTAACCTTGGCTTTTGCTCCCCAACGCTCATAAATGCGATGAGCGGCCCTTAAATATCCTTCTGCTGATTTTTTCTGTCCTTGTGCGAGAAGATGGCATGCCGCACGTTCACAGGCAGTAGCTTCGTCATGCAAAAACCCGCTCTTTTTTGCAGCTTCGATGGCGGCATTATAATGTTGTAATGCAAGATCAAAATGCCCTTTAATACGCTCCAATTCAGCAGTCATAAGGTACTGTAAGTGACGGAAATTATCTTCACAATTATCAGCCCAACGTGTCATACGAGCAAGGTCACGATACAAGCGCGCTAATACGTGTGGCTGCTCATCAAGGCTTATGTCAGGATAATGATGTGTTAACGTCAAGTTGGCCACAAGGTAATAACGTGTCAACTGTGGCAACGACATGGCAGATTTAATCAGTGGATCTTGTGCATGAATAAACTGCAACGCTCGATCATAATCACCATACAAAAAACAAGCCTCTGCATTATAAATATTATGATTAGCTATGCCTGTCATAAACTGACGTTGCTGCATGCCATCAAAGCATTTCTGCGAATCAAACTGACTATCACTCAAACTAGTCTCAGCATGAGTTTTTCCTAATAAATTACGTTGTAACTGTAAAAAAAGCGTGCCTGAGTCTAACGAATCTTGATAGGCACACTCACGAACAATTTCCATATTTTCACTATGGAGACGTTCTGCAGTTTCTATGTCTAACGTAGGATCCCATATCACACAGTCTTGTGCACTATAGGCTAAATAAAGCAAATCACCTGATTGATATCCTGCTTCAATCCCTTTAAGAAATAAAGGGGTGAGTGTCGTCCAATGGTTACTCCAATGATGAACAAACATAGCATAAACATAAATAACCCGTGAACGCAGTGTCAAATCGTCAAGGCGCTCATTAATTGCTAAACCGACTTTACCGTATTGATAACCTAACGCAGGTTCATCGAGTTCACCGCACAACAACATGCCATAAGCGGCATAATTAAACGCTGATTCAGGACAGTTTCCATGGCGTAATGACAAATTAACAGACTTTATCACCAGGTAAGGAAACAAATTACCAGCCCCTGAGAGAAAAGCAGCAGGAAAAATCTCCATCAACAATCGCATGGCAATCAAAATAGCGGGGTCTTGCACCGTTGGTGCATCAACTAACGAAGCAATACTTCTACCTGCAAGGTTTTCTTTAACAAGTTTTCGCTCTGCATCAATATCAGCCAGTGTTGGTTGGTCAGTAAACTCTATATTTAACAGGGCTAAACCTTGAATAGCCGCCACAATAGACTCATCCATCCGTCCTAATGTTGCATATTGACGCGTGCGAGTAGCTAAAATATCACTACGTTGCACATTTGAATTAGCGTGTACAAGTAGTAACTCGATCCAGCTTTCTGCTTTTTCAATAATACCCGTAAGGTAATAACACTGCTGAATTTCACTGGCCAGTGTTGTCATTAATTCAGGGGTTTCTTTCCACGGATTTTCGGGAAGTAATTTCTCAACTAGCAACAAATAAGTAAGCGCCGCTTTATAAGCAGTCGCATTTTTAGCTCGTTGACCTGCCCTAAGGTTAAGTTCAGCCAAGCCCAACCTCTCCTTGGGAGAGTCAATGAACTCAATCCCTTGGTTAAGGTGACCTACAATATCACTAAGGCATTCACTGGGAACGTCACCATCTATTTGTAAAAGCAGTAATCGACCAATAGACAAGTGTACTTGGGGCAATTGCTCAATATCAATCAGCTGATAAGCAGCTTGTTGTACCTTATCATGTTGAAAACGATAACTCAGTTCAAAATCTAACGCATCTTTATAACCACTGACTAAACGATAATCACTGTGCAGCGGTTGTATTGTGTATTGCTTGAGTGCTGGTAATAAGGCCGCAGCAGTATCCGCAACAGAATGCTGATAAATTGCAGCCAATGTTTGTAAATCGAAACATGCACCAATACAGGCAGCTAATTGTAATACTTGTTGTGTTTCCTTTGACAATTCCCGCAAATTATCCAACATAAAACTAACGGAATCGTCACTAACATCGGCCCAGTTTACCCTGTCAATATTCCAATGCCAGTAGCCACTCTTTGTGTTTGCACTGATTGCGCCTTGCTTATGCAAATAGCGTAAAAGTTCATTGGTGAAAAAAGGGTTACCCTTAGCTTTATTGTATAGTAATTCAGTCAGTGCATAAGGTTCATCTTTATCACAGCATAAACTATCAGCCACCAGCTCAGAAACAGCTTCTTTATCCAAGGGCTCTACAGGTAAATAATCAATATTATTTTGATTTTTCAAGGTCTCTAATAAGGTGGAAAGCGGATGCCCAGGTACAACTTCATTACTACGGTAAGCCGCAATTAATAATAAATGAGTTTGTTCTCTTGAAGTTACGATACGTCGTAATAACTCCAACGTAGGTGCGTCACTCCAGTGCAAATCATCAAGAAATAATACTACTGGATGCCCCTCGCCAGCCAATACCTGTAAAAATGCTGCCAACACTAAATGCTGACGATTGCGCGCTTCTGCAGGTGGTAATTGAGGTACAGGTGGCTGTTTGCCAATAATTAATTCAAGTTCAGGTACCAGATCTAAAACCAAACTTGCATTAGGTGACAGTAGCGTTTGCAAATTCCAACGCCATTGATCAAGTTGTTGTTCAGATAGTTGCAATAACTGTTGTACTAAAGCACGATAGGTTGCAGCAAGAGCTGAATAAGCTTCTCCTTGCTGAAATTGATCAAATTTACTTTGTACCAAAAATCCCCGTTCACGTACTTGAAAACGATCTATTTCATTCACTAATACAGATTTACCAACACCAGAATAACCATGCACCAAACAAAATCGCGTTTGACCATTAACCGCTTGCTCAAATAAATTGACCAATTGTTCTAGTTCACACTCTCGACCATAAAGCTTCTGTGGCACTAAAAACTTTTGTACTACGCCTTTTTCTCCCAAAACAAAGGGGTCAATAGTTTTCCCCAACGCTAAATAATCAGCACAATGTGTTAAATCATGTTTTAAGCTTTCACAATTTTGATACCTTTCTTCTGGGCATTTAGCCAACAACTTAAGTACAATATTTGAAATAACCTCTGGAAGTTGAGGTACTAACGTATTGGGTGATGGGGGTAAACGACAAATATGGGTATAAACCCAATCCAGTGCATCCTTTGCTTCAAAAGGACGTTGGCCCGTTAATAGCTCAAACATCAGTATACCAAGAGAGTAATAATCTGAACGGTAATCTACATCACGGTTCATGCGCCCAGTTTGTTCAGGCGACATATAAGGCAATGTTTCTTCTGATTGTTTAGGTAGTTGCGTTGATTGTAGCTCTTGATCAAGTTCAGAGGCAAAAGCCAAACCAGCAAGTGCAATATCGCCATTAATCGTATTAATCAATACGTGTTGCGATGACAATGCTTTATGCACTATATCTTGTTGATGCATACGGCCTAATGTATTGATTAGGCTTAAACTAATTTCTAACACCTGTGCTAATGGCAGCCCATGCCCTCCTGATTGAGCCAGCACTTGCTGCAATGTGCAATCATATAAATCAGTCACTAACACTAAATTTCCGCTGCCGTGCGGAAGTACATTGTGAATTTTTCGTATACCAGGAATTGCACTTAATTCTTGTGTAATAAAGGCTTCACGACGAAGCGCTGCCACCAAATTACGCTCAGGATATTGTGCATCTATTGTTTCTAATGAACAAACAGCATCATCAACAAGGTTATGTGCTCGATACACTATTCGTCCTGTTGTTTGCCAGAGCACAGGGCCAATAGTATAATCGGGTAATCGTAAAGTGCTTTTCACCTAATTTATAAACTCACATTTTAGTATTCCCATTTGTTTATATATCAAACAATTGAGAAAACGTTTTAAGAAAGTCTTCCTTGGCAGTATCACGTAGCGGCTCACCATGTCCGCACAACGCATGCTTAAAGGGTAAAGCTTTTAGTCGAATAAAATCGGCTGCTGCTGGTGCTGCAGCTTGTAACCACACAGGCCCTACATTCGCAGGAGTAAAAAAGCCCATTTGCTGCATTCTTTCAGTTGAACTATCACAAAAATGCTCATCAGGTGCTAACCAGTTTTGTAACGCATCACAAGCAATGGCAATACCACCTTCACGCTGTAAACATAAGATCGCTTCTGGAATTTGAGTCGTTTCAAATTGAAATAAACTAGCATCACTAATCGGTAATTTGGCTTCAGGTGACAACTCAGTTACTTTAACAGTAGAGTCATTGACTAAACCGGGCATAGCCCAATACTGAGCCTGATAACGGTCAACATAAAAAGCGTCATCACGACCATGCAAAGCCCCTAAACGAATAACATCAGTGACTGTACCAAGCTGCTCTAGCTCAGCCAGTGCTTCTTCGTTCAAACGTACGCTATTGATAATAATGAGTCGTTCACCTTCACGAACAATTACCATGTTTCGGCTAAACTGCCAATCTAACTCCATTAAAACGGTTTCCATAGAGCCACTGACAAAAAATATATCATCAAATACTTTTCTTATGGGTCCATGAGCAAGCACTTGTGGGTATTGATTAGGTGATAAATTTTCCAAGGTCTAATCCTCATTCATGGTAATAATTAAAACGACCAACATAACAATACTCTACTGCATATTCATTTAAAAAACTATTGAGATATGCCTCTTGAATAGAATTAAGACGATAATGCTTAATATCATCAATTGTTTCTTGATTATTACTACTATCTAAACGTTGTAAATGAAACAATGTCATATCTTTACCCCCAAAAAAACCTTTTAAATATTCATGGTGAGGACGTGCATTAGACATATCAAAAACAAAGCCCTTTAGCGCAGTATACAGGGGGTATTTTGTTAATAATGCTTCATTAAAAATGGGATACTCACCTTCAGGCGGTGAAAACAAGGGATAATCTTTTGGCTTGAGAACGGGGTGAATTTTAAGCTGTTCAATATAGTTTTTATCTAAATTCGCTTTTATGGCTCCATCTAATAAAATATTTAGATAACGTCTACTTGGTAAACAGCGATTATCAATAAAGTCAGGCATACCAACATAGGTTAACGCAGAGATAAATTGAGATTGTTTAGATGCATCATCATCAACTTCTACATCAAGGATTATTCGATCATACCCATAACCGTAGGCCTCTGCGGCATCTAAAAGCTCAAGGGCATCGTCTGAAAGTTCATGTAAAATACCCAGCACTAAATCTTGGGGATTATCTGTGCGTTCAATGTTACCCACTCCGCCTTCATTTCGAAAAAAGTGTTGAACATTAAAACGTAAACGCCACCCCTGTAATACAGCCGACTTAGAGCTAAGCGGTACCACACCTTTAGCCTTCAGAGATGCAATGCTCATGTTTGAACCAAAACCAAAATAATGAAACATAATAAATATGGGCTATATTTTTAAAGTGAAAACGGTAACGTTATGAAGCTATTTTTGAATATTATTACGTTAATAACAAGGAAGATATAACTTGATAGGGTTAATATTATAAATCTGATAAGCACAGGCTATAAACATAATCATCAATATATTGACCATTAAGCATTGAGTTTTGCTTCAAACACTCTATTTGTAATTAACAAAAAATCATCTTTTAAGAAAATAACGCCACTTCTTCCGTGGTTAGTTCACGCCATTCACCTGGTGCTAAGTCTCCCAATTCAATACCGCCTATTTGCTCACGGTGTAAGCCAATAACTCTATTGCCTACTGCCGCAAACATGCGTTTAACTTGGTGATATTTACCTTCGGTAATCGTAAGTAATACTTCATTGGTTGCCTCGTTCGATTCTTTAGCGGATAAGTCATCATCCATAACTAACGCTAAAACTGCAGGTCGAGTTAATGAAGATTCACCTTGCAGTTGTAGTCCTTCTTTAAACTGTTCAATCAATTCAACCGATTTGTCTGCACAAATAGCATCTCTAAGCCACACTCGATAGGTTTTTTGGCATGCTTTTTTAGGTGAAATAACATTATGTGACCATCGCCCATCATCCGTAATCAATACTAAGCCTGTGGTATCTGCATCTAATCGACCCGCTATATGTAAATCAAATGCTTTGTCCACATCAATAAAATTCAACACAGACGGATAAATTTCATCAACATTTGAGCAAATAGAATCAACCACTTTGTGTAACATAAAATATCGCGACGTTCGTGCCGTTAACACTTGCCCATCAATTGTGATGGTATTATTTTCATGTACCTGCATCGCCGCATTTTTGGCAATTTCACCATTAACACGTACTTCACCACTTTTAAGTAACTTTTTTGCTTCGTTTCGTGTGAGTTCGGTACTTTTACAGATAAACTTATCTAAACGCATTGACTTTCCAGAATACTAGCCCTATTAATTGATTACTTATTCTGCTTCAACCCAAAACCAATAGCCTTGATCAAGTAATGTCGCCATTAAGCTAATGAAATGCTTATTGTCTTGCCATGGTGCTAATTCAGAAGGCGTAACCACTATTTGATCACATAAAAGTTTAATCACTGGTGTTATTTCGCTAGCAAAAGAAATTTGCTCACCGTTAATATAACAAATACCTTCGTTTATCGTATCTTCAAAGTAAAATGCTCGCAAACCACCTAACCGTTTAATGGCATGAATACCTAATAACTCACTCACTTCTTCGTGCCCAAAAGGTTCATCACTTGGCATTAAATCAAGTTCATGCTTAGCCGTTGTTAAAAAGTTACCAACAAAGTTTTTAAATAATGTTTCATCATCAAGTAAATTCTGTAACTGACTTTTTATACTTTGATAATCTTCATTGGTTATTTCGCCACTATGTGAAATTGCTTTTCTGTTTGGATCTTCTAATAACTGGCCACCCAAATCATTATCAATGATATGATCAGCAAAACCACTTAATAAACTAATAGCAGAATTAGCACGAAATCCTACTGAAAAACTCATTGATGGCTCTAAAGCAGTACCTTCATGAGGATAGCCAGGTGGAATATATAAAATATCACCTGACTCAAGTTCTACATCAATAATCGCTTCAAACGGCTCTACATGCAATAAAGCTTCATGGGGAACAACTTCAGCATGCTGCCCTCTATCGCCTACACGCCAATGGCGCTTACCCGAGCCTTGACAAATAAATACATCATAATTATCAATATGAGGGCCAACACCTCCGCCTTCAGTCGCAAAACTAACCATTAAATCATCTAAACGCCAATGAGGAATAAAACGGAAAGGTTCAATGAGTTCAGCCGCTTCTTCTGAAAAGTTATCAAGCGCTTGAATCACTAGGGACCAATCTCGCTCACCTAAATGCTCATAACTTTCAAATGGCCCAAACTCAGCTTTCCATTGACCATTTATTTTAGATACCAAACGAGATTGCACCGCTTCTTCCATCGCTATCCCTGCAAATTCATCTGGTGAAATAGGGTCGACAAAATCTTTAAAGCCTTGACGAATAACCACTGGCTTTTTCTGCCAATAAGTTGCTAAAAATTCATTCTGACTCATTTGGTTTAAATCTAAGTTATACATATTTTTCTCTAACGTTATTTATAAGGCTTTAAGCAACTGACATACCTGCAATTTTATGCCAAAAACCATTACATTCTTGCGTGCCATCTAATGGATAATTTGCTGGTGTTAATAACTGCTGTCTAAATTTATCAACTTGAGTAAAAGCAAGTTCACTATCACTACTAATACGCATTATATCAACACCCATATCATTTAACTGGGTTACTTCATTAATAAGATTATACTGGTATGCCGACATAGTTTGAATGCCATTTAGCACAAAAACTTGCTCCCCTTCACGAGAGTTCATTTTTCGACCTTGAGGATATTTAATACAGCAATATTGGCAATCATCCTTAGGCCTATCTTCTGATCGAGCCGTAAAGCATCGAGCAGAATAGGCTAAGGGTAAATACCCCCAAGAAAACACCTCACATTCAAATTGATCACGAATATGTTCATCTGTTGCTTGCTGTAAAATAGTTTTTAACCAGTCGCCTGAAAGCTCTACAGGCATTAACCAACGCATCATGCCTTGTTTAATTAATACTTTCAAAGTGGAGAGGTTATAACAGTTAATAGCAGGGCCTGCAACAAAAGGCATCTTTAAGTCATGCATTATTTGCACAGCACTTAAATCATTAGCTTCAACTAACAAATCACCGTTATCACACAATTTTTTTAATGTTACAATTTCCGCAGGTGATTCTAACAAGGTCATGGTTGAGATAACTATTTCTTTATGGGTATCTTGCGCTAATTCGCGTCCCAGTGCTAACCAATCTTTTGCCTTTAATTCACGACGTTTTGAGCAAACAGTTTCGCCTAAATAAATAATATCAGCACTTGATGTTTTTGCTTGTTGATAAAACTGCTCAACATCATTTTTTGGCCAAAAAAACAAATTAGGCCCAAGAGAGAATTTCATAATATTTCCTAAATCTTAAAAGATCGATTACTGCCACTTTCTGTGATATGCACCTAACGTTGTTTGCGAACCTTCTGAAAGGTTAGCCAAGGTATTCATCCAGCTACCTTCTACTTGGTAAGTTTCGGGGCTTTGCTTATATCTATCAATTGCCATGCGCCAGGTTTTAGCAACTTGCTCGACATAGGCTGGGCTGCGTTGTCTGCCTTCAATTTTAACCGACACAATCCCCATAGCCATTAGTTCAGGAATCAATTCTAAGGTATTTAAACTGGTGGGCTCCTCTAAGGCATGATAAACATCACCATCAACGTCAAAACGACCTTTACATAAAGTGGGGTAACCGGCATTTTCGCCTTCTTGATAACGGTCGATTAAAACATTATTTAAGCGAGACTCTAAACCTTGCTCTGTTTCCTGCCATCGTACATATTTTGCAGGTGAACAAGCCCCTACGGTATTAGGAGATTCCCCCGTCATATAGGACGATAAATAACAACGTCCTTCTGCCATAATACATAAGCTACCAAACGCAAAAACTTCAAGAGGTACAGGGCTATTTTTAGCCAGTTGACGAACTTGTTGAACAGACAATACGCGGGGTAAAACAACGCGACCAACATCAAAATTATTTTTAAAAAATTTAATGGCTTCTAAGTTGGTTGTTGATGCTTGCACCGAAACGTGCCGTTCAATATCAGGATAAGTGTTAGCGGCATAATCCAATACACCTAAATCGGCAATAATTAATGCATCAGCGCCAATAGTTACCGCATTATCAACGGCTTTTTTCCAACGTTCTTCCCCACTTGCGTGAGCAAAAGTATTAATAGCAACGTGTAATTTTTTACCACGTTGATGTACATAATCAGCGGCTTTCGCTAACTTACCATCATTAAAATTAAGACCCGCAAAATGTCGGGCATTAGTATCATCTTTTAAACCAATATAAACCGCATCAGCACCATTATCTATGGCTGTTTTCAACGCAGGTAAATTACCTGCTGGACATAATAGCTCCACAAAAAAGCTCCAAAATTAGCTTCATAATTAACTAAACGTTAACAACATAAAATACGTGTCGATAGTCTAGGGTGTAATTGGCTTGTATTTATTGATATGAATTAAAGAAAACTTGATCTAGTGCAGCTAAATTTTAAACTTGGCTTGTTAGACTGCGATGATATGTATGTATAAGAGCTAGACTAAGAACGTGTTTAATTTACCCTCATTATCTCAAGCTGCTTTAAACCTAAAGCCAACTCAAAAACTGCCTTTGCAATTACGTGCTCATATGATTGCTGTAATGCCAAAGATATTACGTCCTAGTTTACGTTTACTCCCTTTTAAGGCTCAAAAATCCATATTATTACCTGCTTTATCGTCGGTATTTCGCGAAGCATTAGAAGATGGTGATTTTGAATTTTTACAAGGTAAATGGTTAAAAATAGCCATAACAGATTTAGAATTAACTTGGTGGTTAAGTTTTAATAACAACAAACTTGTAATGGCATCAAAAGAAGAAATGCTCGCTAACAATCACAATGACGATGTAAGCTTTAGCGCTACAGGTGAAGATTTAGTGTTAATTGCTGGGCGTAAACAAGACCCCGACACCTTGTTTTTTCAACGTCGCTTAAAAATCGAAGGAGATACCGAACTAGGCTTAGAAGTTAAAAATTTAATTGATGCCATTGATATTGATCAACTCCCCAGTTCAGTACATTCTCTAGTTGATTTTAGTGCCAGCTTTTTACAAAACACACGGGATGAACTAAACCTTAAAAAAGGTTAACTAGGCTTTTTCGCTAAAATAGTCGCAAACTGCAACTTTGCCCCATTGTGCATAGTGCCAACATCTTCATTATACTTAATTAACTCCCAGCCCTGATACGCTTCGCGTAATTCACCTTCACTTAAGGTGAATGGAAAGCCAACGGGGCATGGATGTTCAACTGTACTCATGGCGCAAACAATTAAGTTATACCCTCCTGACAAAGTACATGCTTGCATGTTAGCAATAACAGCGTCTACACGAGCGGGGTCAAGAAACATCAAGGTAACTGTGCAAGCAATAAAGCCGTAATTGCCATCAAGACTGGCATTATTGATATCGTACACTTGTGCCGTAATATTGGTGAGTTTTTCTTCATCAATAATACGTTTCAGCGTATCAACCGCAGCAGAGTTAGCATCAATTGCACTAACATTAAATTTAAGTTGGCTTAGGTACAATGCATTACGGCCATTAGAACACCCCATGTCTAACACATCACATGGTTCTATAATTTTACACGCTTCTACCACTTCACTATGCGCAGGATTCAAGCCATATTGGCTGTTAAGATCAATTGTCATGGTCACTACTTTGTTTGAAAATAAGAACTATATAATACTACTAATTATACTGAATAAAAATGAATAGCCGCCTTTAATAAACTTTACCCCACTAACAATGACAATAGTGGTTTATCAAAAATATTAACCGATACCAAGCCTATCAATTTTTCCATTCAAGAAAAATTGATAGATGCCGCATAAGCACGTGCTTTTTCGAGATCTTCTGGTGTGTCAACCCCCTCAACTGGCACATTTGTTTTTGCTACAGCAACATGAATATTTTCCCCCTGATAAAGCACCCTTAACTGTTCTAATGCTTCAACTTGCTCTAATTGGCTCGTTGGCCAATTAACATAGTCTTTAATAAAACCAGCGCGATAAGCGTAAATACCTACATGACGTAAATAGAATTCACCAATACTATTAACACTGTCATTACCTAAAAACAGGGCTCTGTCATAAGGAATAGTCGCACGGCTAAAGTACAAAGCATAGCCGTCTTTATCGGTTAATACTTTTACTGCATTAGGGTTAAATGCTTCGGCAACAGAGTCAATTTTAATCGCTAACGTGGACATACGAGAAACTTTACCCATATCTAAATTATTAACCACTTGCGCCGCTTTTTGATGCGCTAAATTATTTGCTACTTGAGCAATGTTTTCAGGCGGAATAAAAGGCTCATCACCTTGAACATTTACAATAATTTCATCATCATGAAACTGGTATAGTTCCATCACTTCAGCTAAGCGCTCAGTGCCAGATTGATGGTCACTTCGTGTTTTACATACTTCGCCACCAAAACGCTTAACTACTTGCTCAACTTCATCATTATCCGTCGCCACAATCACTTTACTTGCGCCGCTCAGTTTTGCTTTTTCTACAACCCATTGAATCATAGGTTTGCCGCCAATATCAGCAAGCACTTTGCCAGGTAGTCTTGAAGATTGAAAACGTGCAGGAATTACAACAATAAAAGGAGTGGTATCGATAGGCAATATGGCAACTGTCATTATTTAGCCTTCTTGATTTACATTATGTAATACTTCGCCCGAATCATCTTGGCAAATACGACGCGCTTCGCTCTCTAACAACACAGGAATATCTTGTTCTATTGCATAGGCAAGTTTATCAAATTTACAGATAAGCTCTTGCTGCTCTTTATTGTAGTCAAGTTTACCTTTACATACAGGACACGCTAAAATGTCCATTAATTTTGTATCAAAAGCCATAATTTGATTCTCTTTGTTGATGTTGTTTTATTTGTGTATAAATTGAAAATATTCAACCTACCTAGATAGTTTCTTCTTTATGTATTGCATCAATGCTTGTTCATCTTGTTCTGAAAACTGCGCCCTAACGGGTAAATACCACCAGTTATCTTGCGCGAATGACTGGCATTTTACCGCATCTTTCTCGGTCATTAACAGCGGTAAATCAGTTTTAAACTGATTAAAATCATCAAGGGTGAAATTTTTATGATCAATAAAGCCTTGCTGTTTGATTATGTTAAAACCCAGCGTTTTTAAAGTATCAAAAAAACGTTGCGGGTCACCAATGCCAGCAATAGCATTCACACTGTGCCATGTTTTAATAAACTCAGTTAACAACAGCTTTTCACCACTTTTAATATGAATTAATTCATTTCCTGTGAGTGTCATTAATAATGACTCAATATTTTTATTATTGTTACTGGTAACATAAGCACCATTAAAAATAACTAGGTCTGCTTGTTGTAAACGCCATTTACCTTCGCGTAAAGGCCCAGCAGGCAATAGCAATCCATTACCAAAAAGGCGTTTAGCATCGACAATTATTAACTCTATATCACGCTGTAAACGATAATGCTGTAAACCATCATCACTGATGACAACATTACAACCTTGTGTAATTAACCACTGTGCATTAGCCACTCGGTCAGCGCCTACCACCACAGGCACATGACAACGTTGATATATTAGTATCGGCTCATCACCTGCTTGTATACTCGTGCTACTATCATCCAGTAAATAAGGGTAAGTATCAGCTTTGCCACCGTAACCACGAGAAATAACCCCCGGTTTAAAACCTAATGTTTTCATTAATTCTACTAAATGAACAACTACAGGTGTTTTACCATTACCACCAATACCAATATTCCCTACAACAATGACGGGCGCATCAACGTTAAATGATTTTAAAACACCTAACTTAAATGCGAGCCTACGCAGTAAGCTTAATAAGTAAAACAAGGCGCTTAAAGGCAATAATAAAGGAACTAACCAATATTTTGCACGGTGCTTTTTAAACCAAACTTGTTCAATTAAACGCACGCTAACTCCGTCGTAACGTTATCATTGAGATTATTCATCTTAAGACTCAAATTGAAAATTATGTAGTTGAGCATAAGCACCATTTTTATCAAGTAGCGTTTGATGATTACCCTGCTCAATTATTTTCCCCTGCTCCATCACAACAATTTTATCTGCATTTTCAATAGTAGATAACCGATGAGCAATAACAATTGATGTTCTATTTTGTTGTAATGTTTGCAATGCATCTTGAATATGACGTTCAGATTCAGTATCTAACGCACTAGTGGCTTCGTCTAAAATCAAAAATGGTGCGTCACATAATAACGCTCGTGCAATGGCTACACGTTGACGTTGACCGCCCGATAACAAAGCACCATTTTCACCAATATTTGTTTGTAATCCTTGTTCCATATTATCAGCAAATTCTAGAATATGAGCACTTTTAGCGGCCGCTATAATTTCATCCATTCTCGCTTCAGGTTTACCATAAGCAATATTATTGGCGAGGGTGTCGTTAAAAAGCACCACATCTTGTGAAACATAAGCAAACTGGTGACGTAAATCCTTCAAAAAATACTCTTCAATATTTGTATCATCAATTAGAATTTCACCTTGATTAGCATCATAAAAGCGTAATAACAACGCACTAGCCGTCGACTTACCACTACCCGAACGGCCAACAAAGGCCAATGTTTCACCTGAATTTAATTCAAACGATATATTGTCGAGCGCCCATTTGTTATTAACTAAATCATCATCTTGATAATCATAAGCAAATTTAACATTTTTAAATACAATTTTTCCCTGTGCCTTATCAAGATGTTTAACACCCGTATCTTTTTCTCTCTCTTGATCTAAAACAGAAAAAATACTCGTACAAGCAGCCATCCCTCGTTGAAATTCACTATTAACATCAGTCAACATTTTTAGTGGTCTTAACAACATCACCATGTAAGTAATAATACTAATAAAACTACCAGCAGAAATACTTTCGCGTAAAGCGTCAGAATTCACCGCATAAAAAACAAAAGCTAAAGCAAAGGAAGCAATAATTTGAATAATAGGGACACTGCCTGCTTTCGCAGCAACTAACTTCATTCGTTGATGTCTATTTTGATTATTAATTTGTTGAAAACGAGCAAATTCTTTTTCTTGCCCACCAAAAGTCAGCACCACTTTATGGCCGTTAAAGGTTTGCTCAGCCGCTGAGGTAACTTCCCCCATTGCCCCTTGAATATTTTTACTTATTTTACGAAAGCGCTTTGAAACAAAATGCACCACAAAGGCAATTATAGGTGTTATAAAAACAAAAATAAGCGATAACTGCCAACTGATATAAAACATCAAACCAATTAAACCTAGCACAAAAGCACTTTGTTGCACTATAACTAAGACCGCTTTACTCACAGAATTCAAAACTTGTTCAGTGTCATAAGTCAGCTTAGAAATTAAACCACCCGTTGATTCTTTATCATGAAAAGCTACAGGCATACTCATAATATGTTCAAACAATGCCTGCTTTAAATCGGTCACCACATTATTTCCGACCCATGCTAAACAGTAATTAGCAATAAAGTGGAATAATCCACGAAATATAAAGGCTGCAACAACAAATAATGGTGCCCATTTCATAAATTCACGGTTGGCACCACCTAAACCTTCATCTATTAACGGTTTAAGTTGAGATAAAAAATACACATCGATAGCGGCGTAGCCTAACATACCTATAATAGCGGCAATAAAACCTAATTTATAAGGTTTGGCATAACCAAGAAGACGCTTGAAATTGTGCCATGTAGTGGCGTTTATTGAGTTTTCCATAGAAGAAATTCTTTCACTGCATCTGACTGACGTTATAATCATTTGATTTTAACGTGAATTAGTTAAACAACCAACTAAATATCTTTACCAAGGTGACTTTGCAAACCAGAAAGGCCATAAATTATCATGATAGGTATAATAACTAACATCATTTTCCGAAAAATTGATTGTAACTTGTCCTAATTTAGCACTATTAAGCAATTGTATATTATGCTGTCGGTAACGATTTACCACTTCAGTAACAGGCATACGCCATCTATTTAAAAAACCAGCGCTAACCACCGCTATTTTAGGGTTTACTTGTTCAATGAACATTTTGCTTGATGATGTTTTAGAGCCATGATGCGGCACAATCAATACGTCAGCTTGAAGCGATGGGTATTTTTGCATTAGCTTACTTTCAATTTTTTTGGAAATATCTCCTGTTAACAATACCTTGTGTTTATTGTCTGTCATTAGTAATACACAAGAGTCATCATTTTCTTGTGCTATTTTTTGGTCTGGCCACAGCATTTCTATTGTTAAATTTTGCCAGAAAAATAATTCACCTTGCAGGCAAGTACTACTTTCAACGTCTTTACTGGTATTGTAAATCAATTCATCAACCACGATAGATTGCTGTAAAACCTTTAACCCTCCCGCGTGGTCATTATCACCATGACTAATAATTACTTTATCTAAACGCTGTATGCCTGCAAATTGTAAATAAGGTAGCACTACAGCTTCTATCATATTAAAACCACTATCATAAGCAGCGCCTGTATCGTATAAAATAGCCTTATTATCACGTTGTATCAGTATTGATAGTCCTTGACCAACATCGAAAACAACTAACTGCCAATGCGGTAACTGCTTATTTAGCTTTTTATTTAACGCTGGAATAAAGCTGATAAAAATTAACAAAAAGCAAAGCATAACAATACGTTTTTTATCTTTAATTTGGTATGAAAATTTAGGTTGAAGAAATACCCATAATACAATTGCTAGACCACAAAAAAATAAAAACTGAATGTCAATTGATGACAATGGAATAACCACCCACGATATAGTGGATAAATAAGTTAGATAGCCCCAAATAGCCTCTAGAGATGCTAAAGATAATAGAACCAAATAATGAGACAAAGTGTCTGAAACATGCATCGTAAGTACTGACAATAAACACAAAGGAATACTAATAAAACTCATCCAAGGTACCGCAATAATATTCGCGAATAAGGCAACTAACGTAACTTGTTGAAAAAATACGGCGCTAATAGGCAAAAGCATAACCGTTAAACTTAATTGAATAACAATTAACCCTTTAATAAAGCGCCAAAATATATGACCCGTGTTGAGTATGTTTTTAAAACGCCAAAGCGTTAAAAAAATAACCGTAACAGCATAAACCGACAGCCAAAAACTTGCCGTAAACAAACTAAAAGGAGTGGTTAGTGTTATGATAAATAATGTCAGGAGCAACCAACGTGTCACTGAAATATTTAGGGCTAATAATCGTATTAGCCAATAAAAACTTAACATCACTAAAGCGCGCACTGTGGGTAAAGAAAAACCAGCTAAATACCCATAACTAAAAGCCGCCATCATACTTAACCCAATAGCATAATAACGAAAATTAGTTGTTTGTAGCTTGCAACTTTGTACAAATAATGACAAAGGTAATAAACGCAGTAACAACATAACACTATAAAAACAGCCCGTTGCCACTAAACCAATATGCAAACCTGAAATCGCAATTAAATGTCCCGTACCTGTAACTTGTAACACCTGCCATAAATCTTGTGTTAAGGCCGTACGCGAGCCAAATCCTAATGCCAATAATAAAGGGGCTAATGCATTTTTATCACTATTTTTAGTTAGTAATGCGGTATAATCATTGAAAAGTTGTTGTCGTAGCGAACTTTCACCATTAAGTAGGCGGTTATCTTTATGGTTAATAACATAACCCGTAGCACTGATCATTTTACTATTTAACCAAGTTTGATAACTAAATCCCCCTTGATTAGCTAAGCCGTGAGCAGGTTTGAATTTCACGTATAAATTGACAGTTTGACCTTGTTGTAATGCTAAATTGGCTTTCTTCCAACTTAACCGAAATTGAATAGCGTTAGCTAGCTTAGTATTATTCAGATGAGTGATTGAAAGATTGAAACGTAACTGACTATTTGAACGGTTTATTTGGCTTAATTTATCTTCACTTTTTATTAACGAGCTAATTTTTAATGTATTTTCTGTAGATTCAGGTTGTTCTGTAGGGGTATGTAAACTTAATACCTCACCTTGAATCCACTGAGCTTTATTTGATAACTCAATAACGTTTAACTTGTTCTCTTGCCAAAGGTGTTGAAAAGTAAACGCATTAAATAGCATCCAACTTGCCCCAAATAACAGCCCAGAGCTTAATCGTAAAGGGTAATAAAACCCAGATAAACTAACAAAATGAATAATAGGTTGCTTGAAAGGAAAGTAAAAAAAGAAGAATGAGAGCAAAAGAAGTGAAATTAACACAAAAAGATCTGGCACTACAGGTAAAAATAGTGAGAATATAGCACCAAGAAAAAAATTAGCTAGCCACCAGTCCATAGTGAATGAAGTACTTCCTGTATCCGATATAGTATGATTGTTCTATCGTTAAATTTTACTAGCAACGATAGAAATTTAATATTGATTAATAAACCTTTAAGATAACTAAATATAAAGATCATTGTAAGTATATGCCAAAAAAACTAATTAAGCGCTTTATGCCAGATCATCAACGTATTAAAGACAATAAACACTTAAAGATTTTTGGTAATTTATTACATAACCCACATTTATGGCACATGAATCGTCATTCTGTAGCAAAAGCTTTTGCTGTTGGTTTATTTTTTGCTTTTATTCCTGTCCCTTTTCAAATGATTTTAGCTGCTGGTACAGCAATTTTAGTCCATTCAAATTTACCACTGTCAGTTGCCTTAGTCTGGTTAACAAATCCACTTACCATGCCTGCAATTTTTTACGCGTGCTATGTTGTAGGAGCTTGGCTATTACATACCCCTCATAAAGAGTTTTTGTTTGAAGCAAGTTGGCAGTGGATAATTGATAGTTTATCAACCATTGGCCCTGCATTTTTATTAGGTTGCGGTGTTTTAGCAATATTGTTTTCAATTCTAGGTTACTATGGCATTCAATTATTATGGCGCTATAGTGCAGCAAAAGCTTGGCATAGTCGTCGAAAAAAATAAAAAATACTACTTGAGCACAGGCCGAGTTATTGAAAAATGCTGATAAGCTCTATCAGTGGCAATTCGGCCACGAGGTGTTCTTTGTAAAAAACCTTGTTGAATCAAGAAGGGTTCAAGCACATCTTCTATTGTTTCTCGCTCTTCACCAATTGCCGCTGCAACATTATCAAGACCCACAGGTCCTCCCATAAATTTATCAATAATGGCATGCAGCAGTTTTCTATCCATAATATCAAAACCTTCATTATCTACTTCTAGCATATCAAGCGCGGCTGCTGCAGTTGCTTGATTAACAAAACCATGTGTTTTGATATCGGCATAATCACGCACTCGACGTAATAATCTATTCGCAATACGTGGCGTTCCTCGTGCTCTACGAGCAACTTCATACGCCCCGTCCCCATCAATATTTAAGTTTAAAAAGTGCGCCGATCTTTTCACTATTGAAGTTAAATCTTGTACATTATAAAACTCTAAACGCTGCACAATACCAAATCTATCTCTAAGCGGTGACGTTAATGCACCAGCTCGAGTCGTTGCACCAATCAGTGTAAAGGCAGGTAAATCTAATTTAATTGAACGTGCTGCAGGCCCCTCACCGATCATAATATCAAGTTGATAATCTTCCATGGCTGGGTAAAGTATTTCTTCAACAACAGGGCTTAATCGATGAATTTCATCAATAAATAAAATATCGTTTTCTTCTAGGTTAGTAAGTAATGCAGCTAAATCACCTGCTTTTTCCAATACAGGCCCAGAAGTAGTGCGAATATTCACGCCCATTTCATTAGCAACAATATTAGCAAGCGTAGTTTTTCCTAAACCTGGCGGGCCAAAAATAAGTAAATGGTCTAATGGCTCATCACGCTGTTTTGCCGCTGGAATAAATATCTCCATTTGGGCTTTTACGTGTGCTTGTCCCGTATAATCAACAAGCATTTTAGGACGAATAGCGCGATCAACGCCTTCGTCTTCAAGGGTGGCTATAGGTTCTATTAAACGATCAGCTTCTATCATTGTTGTTCCCTGTTGTTACAGCATCGATTTTAACGAAAGCCTAATAATTTCTTCGCTTGTCATACCTTCATTATAAACTAACTTTACAGCCTTATCTGCTTGAACTTGTTTATAGCCTAATGAAATAAGTGCATTAATGGCATCACCTTTATTATTACGAAAAGTGTCACTAAAGCCGTTTACAAATGTTTGCTCTGCTCCTAATTGTACAGGCATAGCATCAGTTGCTGGAGTATGTGAAGTCATTTGCCAGTCTTTTAAACGATCCCGCATTTCTATGAGTAAACGTTCTGCCGTTTTTTTTCCAACCCCTGGAATTTTTACTATTCCAGAAATATCATCATGACCAACACAACTCACAAATTGATCTGCAGACATCGCAGATAGTACTGCCAACGCCAACTTAGGACCAACACCATTCACTTTAATAAGCAATCGAAATAACTTTCGCTCAGTGGTATTAACAAAACCATACAGTAATTGTGCATCTTCACGAACAACAAAATGGGTATAAATAACTGTTGGTTCATTAAGTTCAGGTAATGCATAAATGCTAGTCATTGGCATAGTAACTTCATAGCCAACGCCAGCGCATTCAATAAGAATTTCAGGTGGAAATTTTTCAACTAACGTGCCAGATAAACGACCAATCACAGCATAAACCTACAAAAATCAATAATTATGGCAAAATCATAGCACTATATATTTATACAGTAAACTGTTTTTTGGTCACTTAATACTGAGCTACCTTAACCTTTTTCGCACTGTTTTTTGTGCTTGCCCAGTCAATTTTGCTAAAATTTCATGGCTGTTAGCGTGACATAAAGCAACCGCAAGCGCATCAGCTGCATCGGCTTGTGGTGTACCAGGAAGTTTAAGAATGCTCTTTACCATATGTTGCACTTGTGATTTATCGGCACTACCAGTACCGACTACAGCTTGTTTAATTTGCCGTGCTGAGTACTCAGCAATGGGCAAGCCGTTATTCGTGGCCGCAACAATAGCCGCACCACGCGCTTGACCAAGTTTAAGTGCAGAATCAGGATTTTTCGCCATAAATACTTGCTCAATGGCAAACAGATCAGGTTTGAATTGTAAAATAATTTCAGAAACCCCTGCAAAAATAGTTTGCAAGCGTGAACCTAGATCTTCCCCTTGACTCAGTGCTTTGATACAGCCACTTCCAAGATAAGTAAAAGAGCGAGCTTCATGCTTTATAACCCCGTAGCCAGTAAAGCGTGACCCGGGGTCTATTCCTAAAATAATAGCCATAAAGAGTAGGTGGGGGTTTGCCCGCGCTCAGTTATTAATTTCAAAAACAAGCGGTTAAGCGCGATTAACATCACGCTTATAACACCTTATTCATCATCAGAAGGTTTTTCAAGTTTCTGTATACCCAACTCAGCTAATTGCGCTGGGTTAGCATTACCAGGCGCATTCGTTAATGGGCAAGCTGCAGTTGTGGTTTTTGGAAAAGCCATTACTTCACGAATTGATGTTGTGCCTGTCATTAACATCACTAATCGATCAAGACCAAAAGCAAGACCTGCATGTGGTGGTGCACCATATTGTAACGCTTCAAGTAAGAAACCAAATTTCTCTTGTGCTTCAGCTTCATCAATACCTAAAATTCTAAACGCGGCAGATTGCATATCTTGTTTGTGAATACGTACCGAACCACCACCTAATTCACAACCATTTAATACCATATCATAAGCATCAGATAATGCGCCAAGAGGGTTTGCTTCAAGCTCTTCAGGTGTTAAACCTGTTGGTGCTGTGAACGGGTGATGAAGTGCATGCATGCGACCGTCAATTTCTTCAAACATTGGAAAATCAACAACCCATAAAGGTTTCCAGTCACCTTTAAGTAAATCTAAATCTTCACCAATTTTAAGGCGTAAAGCCCCCAATGATTCTGTAACAACATTATACGTGTCTGAACCAAAGAAAATAATATCGCCAGTTTGAGCTTTCGTACGCTCAAGTAGTGCTTTAGCCGCATCAGCAGATAAAAATTTCAAAATAGGTGATTGTAAACCATCAACACCTGTTGATAACGCAGCGTCAATATCATTTACTTTCATCCATGGCATACCTTTAGCACCATAAATACCAACAAACTTGGTTAAATCATCAATACCTTTTCGTGAAAACTTCGCTGCGCCATTAGGCACACAAATAACCGCAACACGGCCTTTTTCATCATTTGCGGGGCCTGAAAACACTTTAAATTCAACATCTCTTAAAATATCCGCAACATCTGTTATCTCTAATGGATTACGTAAATCAGGTTTATCTGAGCCATATCGTGCCATCGCTTCAGAAAATGGCATACGCGGGAACTCACCTAAATCAACATCTAACATTTCTTTAAACAGTTCGCGGATCATTGTTTCAGTGACTTCCATAACTTGATCACTTGACATAAATGATGTTTCTATATCAATTTGCGTAAATTCAGGTTGTCTGTCGGCACGTAGATCTTCATCACGAAAACATTTTACAATTTGATAGTAACGCTCCATACCTGACATCATCAGCAATTGTTTGAATAACTGTGGTGATTGTGGCAATGCGAAAAACTTACCTTTATGCGTACGACTTGGTACTAAATAATCGCGTGCACCTTCAGGCGTTGCCGCAGTAAGAATTGGCGTTTCAATATCTAAAAAGCCTTGTGATTCAAGTGAGCTACGTACTTTTGAAGTAACCTTAGCACGAAAACGTAACCGTTCAGTCATTTCAGCACGGCGTAAATCAAGATAACGATATTTTAAACGTTGTTCTTCTGAGTTAACTTGATTTGAATCTAATGGCAACGGTGCTGATTTATTTAAAATGGTCAGCTCTAAACCCAGTACTTCAATAGCACCGGTTTTCATGTCTTTATTTACTTGGCCTTCTGGACGAGCACGTACTTTGCCCGTTAGCTGCACACAAAATTCGTTGCGTAATGTATTCGCCTTAGCAAGTACTTCTGGTAAATCAGGATCATAAACCACTTGCACTAAACCTTCGCGATCACGAAGATCCAAAAAGATTACAGCACCTAAGTCACGACGACGATTTACCCAGCCACAAAGAGTGACCTCTTGACCAATATGAGATTCATTAACCTCACCACAATAAAGACTACGCATAGATTTTGCCTTGATAATAATATGAACTGCAGCTTACATCTAAGTTACGAATAACTTAGCGAAACTTGTAAATGCCGCATATTATAAAGCAAAGATTAGTAAAGTCACCCTAAGGAAGAATGATTATTATCAGTTTCTTTTAACACGCATCTTCCTATTTTTTACCAAGGTACAACGATGTAACCGCCAGCACAGTATATAAACCAAAATATACAACGCCATTCCACCAGCAAGCACTCCATGCCATTGACCATATTGCCAACAAGCAACTAAGTAAAAACCACCTAAACTGCCACCAACATAATAGTGCACAAGGTACAACGCAGTTGCCGTTGCTTTTGCGGTTGTTGCCTTTTGACTTACCCATGCATAGGCCAATGAATGAGTAAAAAAAGCACCTGAGCTAATCAGTAGTAAACCAAGAACCATAGCAAACAACGAATCATAAGATGCGATCCACATACCAATAACACTCACCGTTGTACCTAACACCATTCCCTTAATGGGGCTATACACTTGCCCCCATCGACCACTAAGTTTTGCGGTAACGGTACCACTAAGATAACAGAGAAAAATCATTGAAGTTAAGCTAATAGAGAGTGAATAAGGCGGCGCAACAAGACGAAAACCCATAACAGTATAAAGATTAACAAACAGAGCAAAATTAAAACCACCAATGAGCATTGCTAACCATAACTCTCGGCGTTTTAAGTGCTCAACAACTTGTTTATTATGAGTGCGAAATTGTCCTTTCTTCGGAGTAAAATATTGCTGATGAGGTAATAATAAATTAACAATAAAGGCGCCTATCAAACTAGACAAAGCCATACCAATAACAGCCATTTCCCACCCCCAATATTCACTCACAAAACCACCATATAAACGACCAGTAATACCCCCTAATGAATTAGCACTAATATAACCACCTACCGCAAGAACTAACGCTTTCGGAGTAAATTCTTCCGCCATATAGGCAACAGCAACAGCGGCAAACCCTGCAAGTGAAACGCCCATTACTCCACGCGCCAGCGTTAACATCAACAATGAATCAGTTAACAACATTGCCATGCCTGTAAATGGCAATAAAAAAAGGCTTAACATCATCACGGTACGACGTCCGATCATTTCTGATGCAATGGCCCATGGTACTAGGGTTAGTGCTAAGGTTAACGTACCTGCGGCAAGTAACCAGTTGATGGCAACAGCACTCGCATTAAATTTTTGCGCCATTAAAGGCAACATAGGCTGGAACATGTATAAGTTACAAAATACGATAAACGAACCAAATGCTAACGCAAAACTTGCACGACGGTATGCCGCTGTTTTAATTTCAATCATAATGATAATACTTAGAAGAGATAATATTTAACAAAGAAAGCATTTACTTATTATGAATAAACGCATTAACACCTATAATTAATAGCAATACTGATAGTTAACTTGCCCTAGTCAGTTTCTTTACGTTGTAGATCATATTTTTTCATTTTGTCATAAAGGGTTTTTCTTGGCAGCGAAAGCATTTCCATAGTATCTTTAATACAGCCATTGGTAGTGTGTAGCGCATCTTGTATCAGCGTTTTTTCAAAAAAACCAACCCGCTCAGAAAGCCCCATGTTTGAATGTAATGTGGTTGAATTATCTTGATGTGTTTCAAAAGCGGCATCTTCACCTAGTAAAACATAACGTTCCGCTAAATTCCGTAATTCTCGTACATTACCTAACCAATCATTACTTAGCAAAATTGTACGGTTTTGCTGCGACAATGGAATAAGTTCGCGGCTATACCGTGTAGAAGCAATTCTGGCAAAATGTAAAAACAGCAAAGGAATATCTTCTTTGCGCTCTCTTAAAGGAGGAATATTGACGTCAACCAAATTCAAACGGAAATACAAATCATGGCGAAATTCGCCTTGATCACATAACGCCAATAAATCTATTTTAGTTGCTGCAATGACACGAATATCTAAAGGAATACTATGATTAGAGCCTAAACGTACCACTTGTCTGTCTTCTAACACACGCAACAATTTTACTTGCAAAGACATGGGCGTGCTTTCAATTTCATCTAAAAAGATTGTGCCGCCATTGGCATACTCAAATTTACCAATGCGTCTTTTATCTGCCCCAGTAAAAGCACCCGATTCAGCACCAAACAATTCACTCTCTATAATATTTTCAGGAATTGCCCCACAATTCAATGCAACAAAGTTATGGTCTTTACGAATACTGTGATCATGTAAATAACGCGCTACAAGCTCCTTGCCAGTACCCGTTTCACCATTAAGCATAATATCGGCGGGCGCGTCCATAATGCTATCGAGGATATTACGCATTTTAACAATAACAGGTGAATTACCTAATATTCTAGGTCCTGGGGAGGCATGCGTTTCAAGTTGCTTTTTAAGCGCTCTATTTTCTAGGGTTAACGTTCGCTTATCAATGGCACGTTTTACTCTATCAATTAGGTGTTCATTATTAAATGGTTTTTCAATAAAATCATAGGCACCATTTTTTATCGCATTAACTGCCATTGATATATCACCAAAGCCTGTTAACAAAATAATGGGTAATTCGCGATCTATTTGAAAAATATTTGCCATTAATTGATGCCCATCCATCACGGGCATATTAATGTCACTTATAATGACATCTGGACAGCCTTGATCAATATTGGCTAATAACTCTTTTGCGCTGACAAAACTGCGTACCTCGTAATTTTCTAATTCGAGTAACTGTTCAATAGCACTACGGATATGTTTTTCGTCGTCAACAATAAAAACAGATCCTAATTTAATTTCAGCCATAACTTAATCCTGTGGATTGTTTTTTTGTAAATTAGAAGGTGAATGCAAGGGTAATGAAATAGTAAAGATTGCGCCACCTAATTCGTGATTATTAACCACTAACACACCTTGCATAGACTCAATTATACGTTGAGAAATTGACAAACCAATTCCTAAGCCAAAACTCTCTTTGGTGGTAAAAAAAGGCTCAAAAATCTTTTCTATATTATCCGCTAAAATTCCAGGTCCTGTATCCCTAAAAGTAATATCTACCTGTGGGTTTTCTTGAGTGCCAGTAATACGTGTAGCATTTACTTGGGTAACATTAATATAAATAGTTTTAGAACTCATGTTTTTCATGGCTTGCATAGCATTACTAATAATATTGACAAACACTTGCTCTAACCGAATACCATCCCCAAGAATATACAACTCTTCTTTAGGGACATCGGTGATAATTTCCACCGATGCTTTTTGAGCTTGGTGCTTGATAATCGCCAACGTTTCATTAATTGAAGTCTGCACTAACACGGGGGCTTGCACACCACTACTTTTCTTAGTAAAACTTTTAAATTGACTCACAATATTGGCAAGTCGGTCTGTTAAACCAATAATATGCTTTAAATTTCCGTTAACCTTTTCGGGCATATCTCGTTCTTGATAAATCAATGCGTTTTGCGAATAACTTTTTATCGCAGTTAATGGTTGATTAATTTCATGATTAATACTTGCCGACATATTTCCAACCACAGCTAACTTAGCCGCTTGAATTAGCTCTTCTTGAGTTGCCTTCAATTCAAGTTGCGTTTTTTGTCTTTGCGCGATTTCCTCAACTAATTTTTTATTGGTTGTGGTTAAATCTTCCGTCCGCTCCTTCACTCGTTTTTCAAGCAGTATATTGGCTTGTAATTGCTGACGTGTATTACGAATACGTTCTTTTGTGAATAACACCAGAATCACCATTAAAAAATAGCCACCTGTGCCTATAATCATCAAAAAAACAGTGTATTCATTTATCGGCTTTAAAGAACTCCATATATGTACCTGCCAATCATTTAAACGCATTTTAGCTTGCTGAGCAAAAACAGTTTCTTGCTTATTTAACAGTCGAAAAAGTTGTACATTAGGTGTAATGGGCAAATAATTATTTTCAATTGGTGATATTTCCAATTTAAGCACTTCTCTTTCTGCATAACGTTTTATATCTATTAGTTCGGGAGGCTTAGTGGCATTAAAAAAGGGGGTATCGTCTAAAAGTGTTGTAATTTTATTAAGCCGCCATTCTTCGTTATCTGACATAAAAACAACATTATCAGGCCCGACAATCAAAAAATTATAATTGTCACTACCCACATCTCGCGCATGTTGCTCTTCAATTTCATCTACTCTAAGCTTTATCGCAATAACACCCAGTACTTCTGTTTCATTTTTTACAGGGTAGGCAAAATAATACCCACGTTTATTACTAATAAGGCCCACCGCATAATAACGTGATAACTCACCTTTCATCGCTTGATAAAAATAAGGGCGAACACTGAAGTCGTTACCGACAAACGAACTTTCTTTACGCCAGTTGCTCGCTGCAATTGTAATACCCGATTTGTTGATTAAATACACATCTGACGCCTGAGTAACATCGCTCATTTCTTCAAGTAATACATTAAGTTGTTGACTTTTTTCTGTATCTAGAGGGGTTGTAAGTACCGCTTGTAGTAAAGGATGTTTTGACAATACTTCGGGGATTTTTTCAAATCGTCCAAGCGTATTATCAATATAGCTGATCAAATTGTTTAAATTTAGTGTCGATTGTCGTTGCAAATCTTGGTAAGCCAAGCGTAAACCAAATTGCTTCACTAGTGCTAGCGTAAACAACAGCCCAAACAACACTAACAATGTGACAAACATTTTTTTGAAGTGATGGCTGTTCATTCGCAAGTGAGTTCACCTTCTTTATAACTTTTACTAACAATAGAAAATGAGAGGCTAACAATTTTAGCCTCTCCACATAACTAGTTTTGATTAATAGCCATTTAACTTGTCAATATACTCAGGAAACGCCAATGATATTTGCGGTACATAAGTAATTAACATTAAGAACAACAGCAATAAACTTAACCATGGTAAACACGCTTTAATTACCCACCCCATGCTTTTACCTGTAATACCTGCGGTAACAAATAAATTAAGACCAACGGGTGGTGTTAACATGCCTATTTCCATATTCACAACCATAATAATGCCTAAATGGATAGGATCAATCCCCAATTGCGTTGCTATTGGAAACAAGATAGGCGCCATAATCAATATTATTGCTGAGGGTTCCATAAAATTACCAGCAAGTAATAATAATATATTAACAATAATCAAAAATGACCATGGCTCTAAACCCCAACCAATAATCGTCTCAGCAATAATATGGGGAATTCGCTCTGTGGTTAACACATGAGCAAACAGCATTGCATTGGCTATAATAAATAGCAACATAATACTGACTTTAGCCCCATCAAGAATAACACGCTTTACTTCTTTATCTGTTACGCTTTTAGGTAAAGCTAATCCCATTAACATAACATTGCGAGTAATGGCTTGACCGAGTGATTCCTTAGTATTTCGCCATTGTATATGTTTTAATGGTCCAATATCACGATAGCCAAAAACAGCAATAAAATAAGCATAAACAGCAGCAACGGCAGCCGCTTCAGTAGGACTTGCAATACCACCATAGATAGCACCTAACACAATAAATATCAGTGCTAAACCTCCTGTTGCAATGAAGCCCGAGCGCAATAATTGCTTAACACCAGGAAAAGGTTTTGATGGCAAATTTTTATAACGAGCAACAATATAAATTGCCAACATTAAAATAGAGCCCATCATAAGACCTGGTATTAAACCCGCCATAAACATACGCGATGCCGAAACTTCTGTTGCCGCAGAATAAACCAACATAACAATTGAAGGGGGTATAAGTATACCTAACGTACCTGCATTAGTAATTACACCCGCGGCAAAACTTTCAGGGTAACCAGCACGTACCATACCTACAATACAAATAGAACCTATTGCTGCAACCGTTGCAGGCGAAGATCCTGAAACTGCCGCAAAAAGCATGCAAGCTAGCACTGAAGCCATCGCTAAGCCACCACGAATATGACCTACGCTGTCAACAGCAAAATCAATTATCCTTTTAGCAACGCCCCCTGTAGATAAAAAAGCAGAAGAAAGAATAAAAAAAGGAATGGCTAGCAAGGTGTAATGCTCTGATGTTGCTTCATACATTTTTAAAGCGATGGAAGCAATGGAATCATTAGAGAAAAACAGGATGGTCACCATGCTAGAGAAACCCAGTGCAATGGCAATTGGCATACCAATCAAAATACATACAAACAGTGTTAAAAATAAGGCAGCAATAGTCATTTTTTAGGCTCCTGCGTGGGTACATTTTTATCGGCAGAATCTTCTTCTATTAAGTGCATGCTTTCTTTGGCTTCATCAGCAAACTGAAAACCATCTTCTTTTCCTTGCATTATTTTTATTAATAATTGCAAAAAACGATAAAAAAGCAGTGCAAAACCAAATAATAAAATAGATTGTATTATCCAAATAGGCATTACTGGATCTTCAACATCAATTTTAAAAAGATCCCATGCTGAATCAGGGTTAAGCGCATTAATGATGAATGCAGGCATATGAATATCTTCCATAGCGAGGCCAATATCATACATTTTGGCTAAATAAACCATGCTGCCATAAAAAAACATGCCGCAGTAACACAAACAAATAAAAACAGCAGCGATAGAAGTCAGCTTTTTCGCTTTAGGTGGTAAACTTTTAACAAACGCATCAACTCCTATATGTGCGCCTACCTTCACACCATAAGACATACCAAAAAGAACAAACCAAGCGCCACACGTTAGGGTCGCTTCTTCCATCCACATAAAACCAACATTAAAGACAAATCGAGAGATGACTTCTGCAAAAACTAATAGCGTCATACTAACTAAAAGAAGACAAATCACGCCTTCTTCTAATGCGCTAGATTTTTTTAAAAACATAATAATTACCTATAAATTACAGTGTATTCTCTATTACTGAGTACAGAAAATACGGGGCTACAAATTGTGCGTAGCCCCTATTAAGTTAATTAAAATGTATTAATTAGCAGCAATAGCAGCATCAATAACATTTTTACCTATTTGGTCTTCAAAGCGTTTCCATACGGGCTTCATTGCATTGACCCATTGTTGACGTTCGCTCGGTGAAAGTGATCGAACGGTTGAACGTTTTGAATCAACAATACGCTGTTTATCTTCCTCAGCTTTTTGTGCTGCAATAGTATTACCGTATACAATTGCTTCAGCTAATGCTTTCTCTACGTCTTTGCGAATATCTTTAGGTATTGAATGCCAAAAATCTCGCGAAGTCACCACTAAATAATCTAATACCCCGTGGTTCGTTTCAGTAATATAATCTTGTACCTCAAAAAACTTCTTTGAATAAATATTTGACCAAGTATTTTCTTGGCCATCAACCGCTTTGGTTTGTAATAAAGTAAACACTTCAGAAAAAGGCTTTTTAACAGGTACCGCATCAACAGCATGGAACTGAGCGGCTAATACGTCAGAAGACATTATTCTAAACTTTTTACCTGCTAAGTCAGTGGGTACTTTCATTTCAGCACTTGAAGAAAGCTGCTTCATACCATTGTGCAAGTATCCAAGACCTTGTAAGCCCTTACGTTTAATAGAGTTTAGTAGTCTTTGTCCTTCTTCACCTTGTTGAAAACGCTCAACAGCAGCTAAATCTTTAAACAAGAAAGGAAGGTCGAAAATTTGCAATTTTTTTGTGTACTTTTTGAACTTTGATAATGATGGAGCCGCTAATTGCACATCCCCCAGTTGCATTGCTTCAAGCACTTTGTTATCACCAAAAAGTTGTGAATTAGGGAACACTTTTACCGAAACTTTGCCCGATAATCTTTCCTCAACTAAGGTTTTAAACTTAAGTGCCATTTGCCCTTTGGGGGTATTTTCTGCAACCACATGTGAAAATTTAATTTCTATCGGTTCAGCGCTAACTTGCATTGACGCAGCACAGGCTAGAATACAAATTGATCCAATTAATTTTTTAGTTAATGACATAATTTTCCTAATTTTAGTTATAGTTAGTTTTAGGTTTTAGAATTACTTTTAAACAATAAATTTAAAAATCGAAACGCGCGCCTAGCTGAAATTCTGACATGTCTTCACCTGTTGAAGGTAAACGCGTATCATCGCTGTCAAATTGCTCGAAAGATGTCCAAAGTTTGAAATTTTTAGAATAATGACGAATATACTCCACTTTTACAGAACTAAGATCGCCCTTAATATCACACGCATTTACCGCATAACGTGCATGCACTTGGTTTTTTCCTTGCTTCCATTTACCATAAATTCCTGTGGTTGAGCGCTCTTCATCGGTACAAGACGTAGCACCACCAATATTATTACCGCTTGCTGTAGATTTTAACGCAACATTACCTGAAGAATTGCCACCATAAATATCAAAATCCGCATCGGCTTGATGATGAAAAACAGAAACAGTTATTTGATCCGAAATATTGTACCAGCCTCGAACACCATAAAGATTCCCTGTGTTATCACCTTGTTTATCGGTAGCAATTGCGGCTTGCAATTTTACGGGCCCTGCTTTGTATTCAATTGCGCCTTGGTATTGGTCAAATGAATCGCCATCTTGTTTTTCTGTTTGTAATGCGGCCCCAAATTTCCAGTTACCGCTTTTCATTTCCCATTGCAAAAAATCATCGTCACGAATCGCGCCTTGACGTAAAGAATCTAAGCCATCAGAGAAATAAGCACCACGAACAAATTTATGCCAAAGAATAGTTTGAGAACCATAAGTAACTTTACCAAAGTCACCTTGAACGCCTACCAATACTTGGCGTAATCCAGGTTTGTTATTTTGGTTGAAATTTACATTATCATCACCACGAAGGCCATATTCAACAACTGCTAAACCTGTTAGTCCATCGCCCAAATCAACTGAGGCTTTAGTACCAATTCTACTGAGATAATCACGACCATTTAGTGCATCATCATCAGTACCTGAATCAACATAATCAGCGCCTAATCTTAATGACCCATAAAATGAAGTTTTCACGTCTCCCTCAGCGGCTGAAGCAACTGTGGCAGCAGTAATTAATAAGGTTGTTGCACATAACTTGTTAAATAATTTTTTGTTGTTCATTGTTATTCCTACTATTTTTTGACTTGTTATTTTTTAATACTTTTTTAACCAGTATTTTTGAATTAACACCCTAGAAAAACTCAAAAGGATGTTCCTAAGCTATATCGCAAGGTTGGTGCCAATTAAACAAAGTAAAAAATTTCAAGATAAAAACGAATTAAAACAGCTAAATACAAGGAATAGTTACAACAGATAAAAAATTACGACTATAACGTTTTTTGCGGGTTTTGACCCAAAGTAAAAACAATAAGGGTGGATATCCACACATTATAGTTAACAGATAAACAATCTCACTATTAATAAGTGTGCCAATAAAGTATAAATAAAAGCGCAACAGGCTTTACGAATAAGATCAAATGAAAAAACTTCACAAATGACAGCATAATTGCTGATATATTTGCTTATATATCGAATAAATATCGGTTAAAATAAATAAAACCGTTACGAATATTAAATAAAATTATAGCCATGCACCCTTCTGACTCAAACGTAAACAATACTGACTTAATCTATTCAAATCCTCATGTTCAAGTAAAAGACTTTGCCTTTGATGCACAAGTTGTGGAAGTTTTTCCCGATATGATTACGCGTTCAGTACCTGGTTATAACACAATCATTGATACCATTGGTCGCTTAAGCCAACGTTTTGTAAAACCAAACACCCTAGTTTACGACCTAGGCTGTTCATTAGGTGCTGCCACATTAGCCATGCGTAAAGGTATTGATGATCAGCAATGTAAAATTATTGCCGTTGATAACTCATCCGCCATGGTTGAACGCTGTAAAATGCATATCAATGCTTTTAAAGGCAAAACTGATGTAGACGTGATTGAAGCTAATATTCAAGACGTAACCATAGAAAACGCTTCTATGGTAGTGCTAAACTTCACCCTACAGTTTATTGATAAACAAGATCGCCAAACGCTGATTAATAAAATAGCCCAAGGCATTAACAAAGGCGGAATTTTGGTGATATCAGAAAAAGTCTCTTATGGTGACAGTGTTATAGACAAACAGTTAGTTGATCTACATCACGACTTTAAACGGGCTAATGGTTACAGTGAATTAGAAGTAGCCCAAAAACGTACCGCATTAGAAAACGTAATGCGCACCGACTCAGTTGAGCAACATATTCAACGCTTAACCGATGCTGGTTTTAGCCATGTATCACCTTGGTTTCAGTGTTTTAATTTTATTTCTTTCATTGCAATAAAATAACCTAATCTGACAAGCACTATTAATGAATTCCAGATTAATTAAAACCAAAATAAGTACCCTATAAACAAAAGACATTAAGACACTATTTTATGACAAACTTCAGTAAGTTTTATCAACAAATTGCCACCAATCGCTTAAGCTCTTGGCTAACAACACTGCCTGCCCAGCTTGATTTTTGGCAAAAAAACAACTTACATGGAGAATATAAACATTGGCAAAAAACACTAGACGCACTGCCTGCAGCACAACAAACCTCAGTGGATTTAGTCCACAGCGTTAGTGTAGGTAACCAAGGTGACTTAAATGAAGGTGAAAGCAAACGCTTAGAAAACTTACTCAAAAAATTCAAACCGTGGCGCAAAGGGCCATACCATATTCACGGCTTACATATAGATACAGAATGGCGTAGTGATTTTAAATGGGATCGACTAGCAGAGCACATTAGCGACTTGTCGAATAAATATGTACTCGATATAGGTTGTGGTAGCGGTTATCATTTGTGGCGCATGCGCGGAGCTGGTGCTAAATTTGTTGTCGGGATTGACCCAACCCAACTCTTTTTAATGCAATTTAATGCCGTTCAACATTTTATTCAAGACGATAAAGTGAACCTGTTGCCACTAGGCGTTGAAGACTTACCTGAATTAAAAGCATTTGATACTGTGTTTGCTATGGGGGTTTTATATCACCGCCGCTCCCCCATTGATTTTCTATATCAATTAAAATCACAGTTAACACAAGGAGGAGAATTAGTATTAGAAACTCTGATTGTTGACGGCGATGAAAATACTGTATTAGTCCCTGGCGAACGCTACGCAAAAATGCGTAATGTTTGGTTTTTACCTAGTGCAAAAGCAATGTGTGCATGGATGGAACGCTGCGGCTTTAAAAATATACGCGTTGTTAATACTGACATTACGGCGATAGACGAACAACGAAAAACACAATGGATTGATACCGAGTCATTATCTGACTTTCTTGATCCTAACAATAATAACAAAACCATTGAAGGCTACCCTGCCCCACAACGTGCTATTTTTATCGCCAATATCTAAAGCGGATGAGGCTTAAGGTAACTGTCTACTATTTTTTGATATTGTCCCGTGCCCTTAATCTCTGTTATACCTTTATCAAACAGTGTTTTAAGTTCATTAGTATTAAAACCTGCTACATAATTATTTGGCTCAAACAAAGGGTAAATAACGACGTCCTTTGAGTAAATATTTAAGTATTTTTTCCTATTTTGTAATTCAACCAACATATACTTAAAAATATTCACATCCATAATAATCGCATCAACCCGGTCAGTAAAAAGTAATGCCAACTGGCTTTTTTGATCCGCAATTTCAATGTAGCCATTAGAACCGGTGAAAATATTAGCGTAATCATCACCTAAAAATAGACCCGCATTTTGAAATGCAGCAACGCGTAGTTTTGCTAAATCAGATAATTGCGTTATATAAAAGTTATTTTTTGCTAACGTCACAACAACATTTTGATAGTCAATATAAGGCTTAGATAAGTACAAGCCTACCTCATTAGTTTTGCTTGTTAACGTGATAAGTCCATCAACATCGCGCCGCTTATAAACCCCCATATGCAAACCTAATGGTAAGTGCATAAAACTAACATCATAACTGCTTGCTGCAAATGCAGCTTTGACTATCTCAATTTGCATACCTTTATCACCTGACAGGATAAATGGTGGTTTTGATAAGCCAGCAATTAACTGAATTGACTGATTTGGCGCACCCAATACCTTACATTGTAAAAAAACGAAAACAATAATAAAAAAACTAATTTTGACTAAAGAAGTCGCCAAAAGATATCCCCAATAAAGACCGTTTGAAATACTATTGTATCAATTAATTTGGTTTAATTGATACAATTTCAATTGAGTAAATTTCAATTAATAACCTATTTTAAATAGTTGCTATTGTAGTATCCTTAAATGAGCTTTGTAACGATTAATTTTTATTGGTATTGTATTAAATCATGGGGGTAATGCTTTCAATTTCAACGATTCAAATTGTCTTAAAATCGAAGTAATACCATATATGGTATTACTTGTTAGAAAATTTTACAGTGGCCCACAAAGCAACAATAGGAGTAAACAATAATGCCATGATCGCTGTCCAACCACCTTTAAAAATAATAAATTTTTCAGACGAAACAAACTCAAGTCCCGCAATATTTAAAACCCAAATAAGCGGTAAAGCAAAGAAAAACAAACCTAATCCTCCCATAAAAATTCCAAATTTGAGTGGCGAAACTAAAAGCCATTTAGTTTGTGCAATACTAGGTATTACTAGCTTTGGTGCTTTATGATGAATAACTTCTTTTTTAACAATAGCACTCACAATAACTGTAATTAAATAAGGTAATAAAAATGCTGTTACTATAATATCGACACCTACACTGGGATCACCCCATGATGGTATCAAATCAAGTGAACCAAAAACCAGCCAAGCTATTAAACCATTTAATAAAAAGTTAAATATTGATGCCACTACCCCTTGATTAATAAAGATATATTTAAAGTGTGCTCTAGAAAGTTCCATAATGACTCCGTTGTATACATTGATAGTTATACCAATTGATAAAATGGTATTAGGTTAATTAAGTAAAAGTTTCGTTAGCATTTTGCTTATCAAGCAGAATAGTGGGTGCAGTAAATCTCGTGCCATATAACGTCTTTAATTCATAACAGCGTTGATTAAAAGCTTTCAAACCAATATGTCCGTTATATTCATAGGTATTAACAAACTGTATAAACCCACCCGTCCATAATGGGGCTCCTATCCCTAATAATGATCCAACATTACCGTCAGCAACAGAGCATAAAACACCTTCCTGTAAACATTTTAAACTTTCAAGCACTTGTCTAAATAAAAGACGTTCTTTAATATCGTTTTCGCTCATGCTCAATTCAGGTTTGTAAAATAACTCATATAATTTAGGCCAAATAAATTTTTCGCTATCTGGTGGATATTCATAATACCCACCACCGTGATACCGTCCTCCGCGTCCAAATTCACTGATCATTTTTTCACTTAAATCAGTACAACAAGAGTTATCAACAGAAGAACCATATAACCCCATCTCTCTATGTGTTTCAGCAATTTTACGTGTTAACTCCTGACTCACCTCATCTTGAACGGCCAGAGGCCCAACAGGCATACCAATTGATTTCCCCATTGCGTCAATAAGTAAAGGGTCAACACCTTCAACAAGTAAACGAGCTCCTTCGTCGGTATAAGTTCCAAATACACGCGAAGTAAAAAAACCAACAGAATCACGAACAACAATAGCTGTTTTTCGTATTTGACAAGCGTAATCAAATGCCTTTGCCAACGTTTCATCACTTGTTTTCTCGCCACAAATAATTTCTACTAATGGCATTTTATTAACAGGCGAAAAAAAATGAACACCGATAAAACTTTCTGGATTACCGCTTGCTTTTGCTAATGTTGTTATCGGAAGTGTTGATGTATTAGACCCAAATACACAGTCTTTAGATAAATATTTTTCAGCATCTTGAATGATTTTTGTTTTGAGTGCTAGGTTTTCAAATACCGCTTCAATAATTAAATCACAGCCTTCAAGATCTGCGTAATCATCGGTTGTCTTTATTAAATCTAACGCTTTTTCTTTATCAATTTCAGACTTTAAACCGTGTTTAATTTGTTTATTGAATAGGGTTGCAGAATATGCTTTTCCTTTCTCTGCTTCATCAAGTTCTATGTCCTTAAGTACTACCTCAATACCTACAATAGCTGATGCATAAGCAATTCCTTGTCCCATCATTCCTGCACCAATTACACCTACCTTTTTAATCTTTGAATAGGGATAATTTTTGGGCCGACTAATACCACCTCGAATACTATTCATTTGAAAAAAGCTTGAAGCAATTATATTTTTAGCTTGAGGCGTAGTGACAAGGTGAGCAAACCCTTTTGATTCTTCAGTTAACGCAATGTCAAAACTAGCACTAATGACGTCATATACAACATCTAATATTCGTAATGGTGCAGGTAATAAACCTCTCGTTTTTTGCTGAATTAATGTTCGAGTATTTGACAGTAATTGTACAATATAGGCATTATTTACATCTCCTCCAGGAATAGCGTAATTTTTAACATCCCAAGGTTGTACAAATCTATTAGGGTTATTTCTAATCCAAGCCTTAGCAACATCAAGTAAACTGTCAACATTTTCAACTAGTTCATCTACAAAACCAGCTTTTAAAGCTTGAGCTGGCTTTAATTGCTTGCCTTCCAATAACAATGGTAATGCTTTTTCAACACCCAGCATATGAATAGCACGTACAATGCCACCACCACCCGGTAAAAGACCTAAATTAACTTCAGGTAACCCAACTAATGCTTTATTTGAATTAATTAATAAGCGGTAATTACATGCTAAACATATCTCTAAACCACCGCCCAATGCTGAACCATTTATTGCTGAAACAACAGGAACTTGCAATTTTTCTAATCGTCGTAAAGGTGCTTTAATAGCATCTTCGATAATTCTAAACTGCTGATATTCTTCTTCTTTTCTTACAGAAGCAAATGCACTTAAATCAGCTCCTGCAAAAAAAGTAGTTTTTGCTGACGTTATTACAACACCAGACAAGTTTTCTTCTGCTTCCAGCTGAGAAAGCGCATCTGATATTTCATGACAGTACTGAGCATTCATCATATTTACAGGACCATCTAAATCCAAAGTCAAAACAACAATACCAGCACTGTCTTTTTGGTAATTTATACCACTCAATTTTTCTTTCATTACGGTGAACCTTATTCAATTACAGTTCAAGTTAGAAATCACAAAAACCTGAAAATAAAGTTCATCGGTTTTTTATGTAAACTGCTTAGTGGTTAAGCAACTTTTTGCTGTTGTTTAGCCAAGTAGTCCAAGTGTTCGTAATTAGAACCAAAGGAAGTGTTAATCATGGTTAATCGCTTGAAAAAATGTCCGATATCAAGCTCATCAGTTATCCCCATACCTCCGTGAAGCTGTACGGCAGATTGACCAATTATTTTACCCGCATTGCCAATTTTTATTTTCAACATGGCAGCGGCTTTATTTGAATCTTTGTCTGAACCTTTAATATTAATAGCGCCAAAATAAAGCATTGATTTCGCTTGTTCATATTCAACAAACATATCTACCATGCGATGTTGTAAAACCTGAAAACTGCTAATAGGTTTCCCAAACTGCTGTCTAACTTTCGTGAACTCAACAGTTGAGTGTAATAATTTTTCCATTGCACCTACCGCTTCGGCAGAGATAACAACCATAGCGTCATTTAGAACCGCTTTAATGGCTTGATAAGCTGTATCTGTTTCACCTAACACATGGTCACTAGACACTAAAACATTTTGTAAAGTGATATCCGCAGCCAAACCACCATCATTTGTTGGATAGCTATTAATAATGACACCTGATTGTTCTGGATCGACAAGAAATAACGACAAACCCTCGGTATCTCCTAATTCCCCACTTGTGCGAGCAACAACAATAATTTTATCCGCCACAGAAGCACTTAAAACAACAGACTTAAAACCATCAATCATATAACCATCTGATACGGGTTTAGCAACGGTCGAAATTCGAGTAACATCATGTTGCACATCAGACTCTGTACCGGCTAAGGCCAACTTCATTTCACCAGCAATAATTTTTGTTAATAATTGTTCTTTTTGCTTTTCGGTGCCATGTCGTTGAATTATATTGCCTGATAAAACCACCGTTGACATCAAAGGTTCTGTTATCAAGCCTTTTCCTAATTCGGTGTGTAAAACAACTAAATCAACTAAACTTCCATTAAGACCACCATATTTTTCCTCAAATGGCAGTGCTAACCAACCAAGTTCGGCAAAAACGCCCCAATTGTCAGGGTTAAACCCTACTTCACATTTTGAATAATGTTGGCGAGTTTCAAAATCATAATCATTTTGAATAAACTTTGAAGCACTATCTTGCAGCATTTGTTGAACTTCATTTAATGAAAAATCCATAATAATTTCTCCTAAAGACCTAAAACTTGTTTACCAATAATATTTTTTTGAACTTCGTTAGTGCCGCCGTATATTGTGGCTTTTCTATTATTGAAATAATAAGGTGCCGTATCGGCAGCAAAGTGCGGTCCTACCGACTCAACGACTTCATCATATTGATGGGGAACAAAAGGAAGCGCATATACGCCAGCTAATTCAACATACAATTCATCAATCATATGTTGTACCTCCGTGCCTTTGATTTTCAAAATAGATGATTCAGGACCAGGGGCTTTTCCTGTTGAAATTGAAGATAGCACTCTCAGTTCGGTATACTCCAAAGCTTTAAGTTCAACTTCAGCTTCAACCAGTTTAGTCATAAATACATTATTGTTTCGTAAATTAGGCATACCTTTAGGTGGTGTTTCAAGCAGTTTATGCATAGCAGCAATTTTATTAGTTGATGAAACAACACCCGCAATATTGGTTCTTTCATGAGTAAGCAAAACTTTTGCATAAGTCCAGCCTTTTCCTTCTTCACCAATTAAGTTATTTACAGGCACTTTAACATTATCAAAAAACACCTCATTAACTTCTCTACGCCCATCTAGAGTAATGATAGGTTTTACTGTAATTCCTGGCGTTTTCATATCAATAAGTAAAAAACTTATCCCCTCCTGCTTTCTACCACTATCATCAGTACGAACAAGACAAAAAATCCAATCAGCGTATTGTGCCAATGTTGTCCATGTTTTAACCCCATTGACTATATAATAATCTCCTTGCCGTACAGCTTTAGTTTTTAAGCTTGCTAGATCTGAGCCTGCATTGGGCTCAGAATAACCTTGACACCACCAAACTTTACTTGAAAGGATATCAGGTAAAAAGCGCTTCTTTTGTTCTTCATTACCAAACTGATAAATAATAGGAGCAACCATTTTTAAGCCAAATGCAACAACCATTGGCGCACCAACAGCAGCACATTCCATGTTATAAATATACTTTTCTGTCGAGGTCCAGCCTGTTCCGCCATACTCTACTGGCCAATTTTCACCTGCCCAGCCTTTTTCATATAATACTTTTTGCCATTCAACATGATCTTCTTTGGTTAAATTAATTCCGTTAGCTATTTTTTCTTTTAACGTTTTTGGCAATTTATTAGCTAGAAATTCTCTTACTTCTTGCTGAAATAATTTTTCACTTTCACTAAAATCAATATTCATTTTTATTCCTAAATTTTTCACTTTTATACGTATGATTAATGAAACAAACTAAGTGTATTTATTAACGCACTCTTTTAACTTCAGGAGGTAACCACTCACCTAAATAAACAGCAGGTTTAGGTAAATAGGTTCGTAAAGCTAACGCAAATGGTCCTGCTGGCGCTGGTAGCCAATTTTTTAATTTATCCCCCTCTGGTGCTTTATGCTGAATATAAAATGTTAAAGAACCATCCTCTGCATAATTTAAATTCTTCGTTCTATCACCAATGGAGTAGCGTTGTATTTCATTTTCATATAGCAATACTTCTGGTAAGCGATACATTGTTAAAGACCAAAAAGCATCAGACTGAGGAAAATGGCCTTTTTCAAAGCGAAGTGTGTATACCGACGAATTATCATTAAGTGAACCATCTAAAGGTTGTCTTTTTTGATCGACCTGACGAGAAAAAGAACTGTTCTCTTCTCTGTCATTTCCATAAAGTGCAATCATGGCCGCAGCAGCACGCAACAAGTACTTTCCTTGCATAACATTTCTTGAACCAAAGCCTAGGTATGTTGTATTCCAACCAGCTACCTGAGCGCCAATCAATTTACTTTCTGCTGAAATTTTTGATAAAGCAGACTTGACTCCTGCTTTTATTGCCGCTTGAATTTCAGGAGAATAACTTGCCATATCAAATGTTTTACCTGCACCAATGCCTATTTTGGAAAAGCTAGAAACTAATTTATCTTCAGATGGATGAATAGAAACATGACTTAAAAGATAGTTAAAAAGTTCTATAAATTTATAGCTTTGTACTATATCCAATGAATAAGGTGGTAATTCTTCAGATAGTTTTGATATATTTTTGTCTGACAATGGAGTTAATGGATATAATTGATATTGTTTTAATAAGTTTGCTGCAACTTTTTCATCTTCACTTCCTTTTGCTAACATACGTCCGATTGCAAATACAAAATTCGTTTCAGATTGAAAAACACCACTATACTTAGACGCTAAATCGCCCAAATCATGATTAGGTCCAACAATAACGTAAGAGCCCGCCTTACTCCCTGTAGAACGTTGTCCTATATATGCAAAATTATGAGTATACATATCTATTAACTGTATGGAGTAATATCGACTCTTTTCTACCTCTGGTACGCTGATAACCAAAGGACCGCCTGATAAATCTAACCAACTTGCTGAATATAAAGTATCGTTATTGGGGCCAACAATAGCGGTAAACTTTGGTCCGAGTAATTTTTGTCTATGTGAGAAAACATTAATTGGTTTTTTACCCAATACTGTTCGTGAGTATAGTGATTTATAATTCTGCAACATAGGGTAAGCAAAAATATAAGCCTCTTCGGTTATACTTTGTATTTGTTGGATTAAATCAACATCACTATTTTTTGCATTCGCTTGAGCTTGTATTGAAAAAACAGTAATAATTATAAAACTCCACTTATATAGTATTTTAAACATTCTTATTCTCCGATTTGTTAAATAACAAATTTAAATTGAGTAAGCTTTTTACTCATCATTTTATCTATAGCTAATTAGCAAACTTCAAATAAGCCTGCTGCTCCCATACCACCGCCAATACACATAGTTATAACAACATATTTAACGCCTCTACGTCGGCCTTCAATGAGCGCATGCCCTACCATACGTGCACCACTCATGCCATATGGATGACCAATAGCAATAGCGCCTCCATTCACATTTAATCGGTCTTCTGGAATACCTAATTTATTACAACAATAGAGCACTTGAACGGCAAACGCTTCATTTAACTCCCATAAACCTATATCATCAATTTTTAGCCCATGAGTTTTAAGTAACTTAGGAATAGCATAAACAGGGCCAATACCCATTTCATCTGGTTCACAACCTGCTACGGCAATGCCTCTATAAATGCCTAAAGGTGAAAGCTCCCTCTGTTCTGCTAATTTTCTATTCATAAGTACCATTGCAGAAGCACCATCAGACAATTGACTTGCATTACCAGCAGTGATTGAACCGCCTTCAATCACTGGAGATAAATTAGATAATCGATCTAAACTTGTTTCAGGACGATTACACTCGTCTTTGGCTAAGGAAACACTCTGGAACGAAGTTTCTTTAGTGTCTTTATTAAAAACTGCTTTAGTTACTTCAACTTCAATAATTTCTTGGTCAAAATGACCAGCTTGCTGAGCCATCCATGTTTTTTGTTGCGATGAAAAAGCGTAAATATCTTGTTTTTCTCGTGAAATTCCATATCTATTTGCCACAATCTCAGCCGTATTTAACATAGGCATATAAATATCGGGATGAACTTGTTCAAGTTCTTTATCTATCATTTTATAAGTATTCATATGTTCATTTTGTACTAATGAAATAGACTCTAAACCACCAGCCACTGTGACATTCATTCCATCACAAATAATTTGTTTTGCTGCCGTTGCAATGGCCATCAAACCAGATGAACACTGACGATCTATTGTCATACCAGAAACGCTAACAGGAACACCACCAGCGAGACCAGATAAACGTCCAACATTATAGCCAGAGCTTCCCTGCGGTGCGGCACAGCCCATGATTACGTCGTCAATTTCTTTTGCATCTATACCTGCTCTTGCAATAGCAGCTCTTATAGCTAATCCACCTAATGTGGGAGAATTGGTAATATTAAATGCGCCTCGGTATGCTTTTCCGATAGGGGTGCGAGCTGTTGAAACAATTACTGCTTCTTTTGTCATGATCCTGTCCTATAAAATTTATTTTGCTAAGTTAAGTAAATAGATAAGCTTTGTGTTGATTACAGCTTACCCCCTGAAGCAGCCATAGCCTTGTATAGAAACTTCTCTGTTTGTTGAGCTCCACTGGTTAATTCTTTTTGAGATGACATATCTTGTATTCCAGTCCATTTAGCCACAATGGTTTCTGGATTTTGCTCTTGTATTGGCAAGTAAATACCTTCAGTTTCAAAAACATGTGTCGATGCATAACCGCCTGCACCTGCACATAAAATAGTGCGATTAGGCGATTCTTTATTGCATAAAGTGAGTAATGCTGCACTCACTGACTCTGTCGTCATTAAATCAAAAGCAACTGGTGGAATTAGCCCTTCTGTCATTTGGGTACCAGCCGATGGAGATAAAGCATTCACTTTTATATCTGATTTTTTCCCTTCAATAACGAGAGTATTCATCAAACCAATCACAGCCATTTTTGCTGCGCCATAATTTGATTGTCCAAAATTTCCATACATGCCACTAGATGATGTAGTCATAACAATACGGCCATAATTTTGTTGTTTCATTATTTCCCAAACTGCTTTTGTACAATTAACACTCCCCATCAAATGAACATCTATAACTAATTTAAAATCATCAAGTGTCATCTTGGAGAAGCTTTTATCTCGTAAAACTCCCGCGTTGTTAATTAAAATATCTACTCGTCCCCACTTATCCATAGTGCTTTGAACCATTTGTTCAACTTCATCATAATTTGCAACGTTGGCATGAAGCGCAATGGCTTCACCACCTAATTTTTCAATAATATCAACGGTTTCTAATGCTGAAGGGTCATCCTTGACTAGTTCATTAATGACAACCTTAGCACCACGTTTAGCTAACTCGACAGCGTGAGAACGACCGAGACCATTTCCTGAGCCAGTAACAATAGCAACTTGATCATCAAACATAATATTCATCATTTATTCCTATATTTTTTAGTTATTTAGTAACTTGCAGAACAAGCCATTGGGCTATCAGTGCAGGTTTTACTTCGTCTTTAATTTCAATCACAATTTCATATTTAGCTAAGTATTGATTTGGCGATTTTTCAGTAATGTCTATAATTGTTGCTACTGCTCGTATTTGACTACCAGTCTTAACGGGCGAGATAAATCGAACCTTATCTAAACCGTAATTAAACGCCATCACGGCATTCAAAAAAGAAAAACCAAACTCTTTAGCAAAGTGAGATATGAGTGACAAACTTAAAAAACCATGCGCAATAGTGCTTTTAAATGGTGTATATTTAGCTTTATCAGGATCAACATGTATAAATTGATGATCATGCGTAACATCAGCAAATAAATCTATTTGAGATTGCTCTATTTTTAGCCAGTTAGTTGGCTTCTCAGCAATTCCAATTGTTTCCTTTGCTTCTGCTAGCGTTTTTATAATCTTCATATATTTGTCTCCTTATTTTGCCTATTAAAAGTTACTTAAGAAGCGAATTTAGATATTCTTTACGGATATTTAATTTATCCATTTTTCCTGTTGCACCGCGAGGTAAAGCACCACACATAATTTGAATATCTACTGGGACTTTAAAATGGGCAATATTATTATTTAAAAAATGAATTAAGGATTCTTTACTAAGCTCTGCCTTGTCATGTAGTGCAGCAATAGCAATAGGGACTTCTCCTAACCTTTCATCTGGGATACCAAACACACACACTTCTTTAACCGAAGGATGTGCCGCAATCGAAGATTCAACCTCTTGAGTACTGATGTTTTCGCCACCTCGAATAACAATGTCTTTTTTTCGATCAACAATAAATAAATATTCTTGTTCATCAAGAAAACCTATATCACCCGTTTTTACCCAGCCATCCACAAACAATTCATCGGTTGCTTTTTCATCATTCCAATAACATTTAATATTAGATGCTGATTTAATTAATATTTCACCTCGTTGGCCTGTACAAACCTCAACGCCATTATCATCAACAATCTTAATCAACGTAGTAGGTGCTGTTGCTTTTCCTACTGAATCAGGTTTTTCAAGATAATTGTCACCACCATTTATACAACCAACACCATTAGTTTCGGTCATTCCATAGCCAGTTGTTAAAGGAATTTGAAATGCTTCTTGAATTTCTTTTACTTGTGAAGAGGGCCTAGCCGATCCACCTCCACCAATTTCAGCCAAACTTGATAAGTCGTATTCTTCTCGTTTAGTACAATGCAATAGTTCATAACTCATAGTTGGAACACCAATAAAATGAGTGACTTTTTCTTCTTCGATTTTTTGCATGGCTATTTCAACATCCCACTTATCAATGAAAACAATTTTCCTCCCAATAGCTAAAGAAAGTAAAAATGCGCTATAACATGCGGTTACATGAAAAAGAGGTAAACAAAGAAGTGCTGACAATTGATGTTCGGCCGGTTTATCTTTTTTCTGATTTAACAACCCAAAAGCCGTTGCGGTTAAAGCCCAGGTAAAAATTGTATTTAATAACATTCTATGAGTAGATAGCGCCCCTTTAGGGAAACCTGTAGAGCCTGATGTATAAAAAATTACTGCGTTATCATTTTGATTTACTTCTGGTAAAAGAATTGAGTCTTCTAATTTTTTATTCATTAATTCATCAAAACACGCTATGGAACGGTGAGAATGTGTATAAGAAAAGTTATCTGAAAGTTTATCTATAACCACATTAAAACCATATTCTTCAATAAACGGTTCTATATATGAACAACGCTTATCGTCTACAAACATTACTCTTGGGTTTGTATCTTTAATGGCATAAATTAATTCATCTTTTTTCCACCATGAATTCATTGCTACAGCAACACCACCTGCGGCAGTTATTGCCATAAATGCAATGCACCACTCTGGAGAATTACGCATGGCAATACCGACGCGATCATTTTTCTTTAAACCATACTCTGCCACTAAAATCTTAGCTAACTTTTCAACTCTTTCTAATGTTCCCTTAAATGTTAAGCTTTTATCATGATGAACAAGAAATTTTTTGTCAGAAAACTGACCACCCATTTGATATAAGCTATTCAAATTTGGTAATAAATTTTTAAAAAATGGATAATCTATACCATCTAAATTTCTATTTTCAGTTTCAAACATACTGCCTTTTGCAGTCAAATTTTTAATCAGCGAATCCATCACTGCATCCATAGAGGGTGAGAGTTCTTTCATTTTGTTAACCTTTAAAAAGATTTATGTAATAGGAGTAATTCTTAACCTTGCAGGTAATACAAGGTTTAAACTTTAGATTTAACTCGGTGGTTCGCTCCAAGAGCGCCCTAGTCCTGCCATGGATTGAACAACCCATCGAACAAATTCTCGATCTTTATCTTTGTTTCCTGTTTCTACCCAACCTTTGATAGAGTCAAGAACGAAAGTACATAATCGCCTTGAAAAGAATTCAACATCAATAACATCGTTTTCAATATCGCTATAATCTTTTGTGATCCTTTCTATTGTATTCTCAACTAACTGATCATGAATCCTTTTATAATGATGTCCAAATTTAGGGTCATGAATAGTATGTCGCATTAAAAATAAAAATGCGTCTTGATTTTGTCGTACCACAGTAAGATTGGCAGAAACAACCTTTCGTCCCCATCCTAAATCACGTGAATCGGTATCCAAAAGTTGATCTGAAAACTCAGAAAGCATTAAGTTAATTAAATCATCCTTAGAATTAAAGTATCGATATAAAACCACTTTACTAATACCTAACTCTTTACCAAGTTTATCCATAGACATCCGTAAAGCCCCTGATTTAGCGAAGACTGCTGCAGACTGTCTTAGCAATTTACGATGCCTATTTTTACGGTGCCTTTCAACACTCTCTTCATAAGAAATATCTTCGATTTGATCAGTACTCATAGTTTTACTATTTCCATAATTTAATTAAGCATGTAACTAATTTTCATTAAATAATACTTCATTACTATAAAATATTAGACATTTTCATAAGGTATTATTTAAAGTACCGTCATAATAAGCAACAACCAACATTTTAATTTATTCAAAATATACGTACTAATTATTTTCGGTACTGCAAAAGCACATTACAGCAAACCTCTAAAATCTAAACGTTGCCGAGATACCATAACTAGCTTCTTGACCAATATATGCGTTCAAACTTCCAGATTGTGCAGGCGTATCAATAGCCACATTCATATACTCTTCATCTAATACATTTTTCCCATATAACGCTAACTCCCAACTATCGTCCATAGCTCGAATTCCCACTCGCGCATTAATAATTGTATAAGCATCTTGATATTTTTCTGGTGCTAAATTAGAACCAGTATTTGCTCCACTTTGATTTCTACCATTTATATTGGCAAAAATATCTGTATTTTCAGTTAATTCCTTAGAGTATAAAAAGGCAAGTGTTACTGTATTTTTTGGAGCGCTATTGATTTGTCGACCTGCTAATTCACCATCAATAGTATCATTTGTATAACGTGCATCATTATAAGCATAACCAACTTGAATCATTAAATTTTCAGAAACTATCGCTGTTACATCTAATTCAATACCCTTTGATATGACACCCGCTGCATTTGAAATTGTAAAACTCGTTCCATCATAAGTATTAAGTTGGTAATCTTTAAATTCTGAGTAGTAAGTAGAAATATTGGTTCTTACCAAATTGTCAAAAAATTCTGACTTGACGCCTAGCTCCCATGAATCAACTTTTTCAGGAAGAAATTCATATATTTTAGCATCGCGACTTAAGTTAATACCACCCGCTTTAAAGCCATGACTGTAACCACCAAATAACATAGCATCATCATTAAGTGAGTATGACAATTTTAATGTACCTGTCACTTCTTCATACTTAGTGTTTGAATCAAAATCATCTACAGGGCAAAGAAAACCTAATGCTCCAAGCTGTGCATGACCGCACAGTGAACTACTTTCAGTAGTAAACTTACCACTTCCTTTTTTCTTCTCTGAGTTATAACGTAAACCAGCAGTTAAATTTAATTTTTCTGTAAGTGTAAAATCATTATGCGTAAATATAGCCCAACCATCAGTTTCTTGACTAAAGTCATTTAAAACAGCCCCTCCTCCTTCAACATATGTTGACGCTACATAGGCTTTAATATTATCAGGCAAAGGAGCTAAGTTAGAAACATATTCACCAAGCATACTTCCGTAAAGAGAGTTAGATTGTTCAACAATATCTTCTTCAAAAAAGTATAACCCAAGCATCCAGTTCATGATGCCCTTTTCACCTTGCAGGCGCAATTCATGTGTAGTTGCTTTTACTTCCGAAGAGACACTAGTATTATTAAGATCTAAATCTGAACGGTCTCCATCAGTTGCGATATCATAAGAATAATTTCTATAACTTGAAATAGCGGTAAGTAATGCACTATCAAGCTCCCAATTTAATTCAGCAGACGTACCATATTCTTTTGCGTAGTTATAATGTTCACCATTAACTGCTACTTTTCTTTCAAATGGATCTGCACCAGCAAGGGTTCCGCCTAAAGCTTCAAGTAAAGCAGCAGTAGGACCATATTGAAGGTGTGGTGAAGCACAACAATTTTCATCTTTTTCACCATAGTCAGCAATAATTCTAAGGCTCACATCTTCTTGCGGTGTAAACAAAAGCTGGCCACGAGTTGTCCAACGATCTTTATCATTGTATGAGATATTAGTATTTATATCTTCAATTTCACCATCACTTGTATGATGAGTAAATGAAAATCTACCTGCAAGCTTATCTTCAATTAAACCTCCAGTAACTGAACCTTTAACTTTTTGATCATTATTAGAGCCATATTGCAATCCTAGCTCTGCTTCATAATCAAAGTCAGGTAAACGAGTACTAATTGATATAGCACCTGTTGATGTGTTTTTTCCAAAGAGAGTTCCTTGAGGCCCTCTTAGAATTTCAACCCTTTCTATATCCATCAAGTCATTCATTGCGATGCCAGCTCTACTTAAGTAAACGCCATCAATAAAAATACCAACTGAACCTTCGAGCCCTGTATTATTACCTGTTGTTCCTACACCACGTATTCTAATTGATGAACCACGACTTTCATTAGTACTGCTTCTAATATTCAAACTTGGGGTTACCGTTTCTAAATCTTGAAACGTTATCACACCAGCTTCTTCTAACTCATCACCATTAAATGCTGATAGTGCAATAGGCACATCTTGAATTGACTGAATTCTTTTTTGAGCGGTCACTTCTATTCTTTCAATTACTAGATACTCATTTTCTTTTGCTTCTTCAGCAAATACATTACTAGAGAATATTGAAATCATAGCAAGCGCTAAAACTGAAATTCTTGGAGAATTATTTTTTTTCATTATTTTTCCTCTTCTTTCATTTTAATTCAGCCTCATCAAAAATATTTATTATTGAATTAGCTATTACATTAACTTTCTAGTGTCCCCACAAACAACCGTTACCTAAAATAAACAAGGTGTAACCAAGTGGTTACAGACTATAACCTTGTTCTATTTATTTTTCAAGTAAAATTATAAAAATATTGCCTGACACAAAAACAATAAAAACAAATATATTTCAATGAGTTATAAGGATCATTAAATAGAATATTATTTTTAATTAAAAATAATTTAAGATAAATTTTGATTTTTTGAGAGGTGTAATTAATACAAAAAGAAAATATTCTGGTTAAAATTTAGCCAAGCATTTCTTTTTAAAGAAACAACCCTTAATAAAAAAATGCGCCTTGACTATGAATGAATCACTCAGGCTTCCTGAAACGAGCATATTCAAGAGGAACGGGTATATGCATAAATTAATAGAAATAGAAAAAGTATTTAACTCAAATATAAGCTAACACGCATTTCTTAAATATTGAAAATTAAAAGTGAGGGAGAAGTTAAAAATAATACTCCTCGCCTCAAAAATATAAACTAATACTCAATTTTAGTTAATAAATGCTTGGTTACGAACTCTAGCTTTTCAGATTTAAAGTTTTTTATTGTGTTAACTTTCCCATCCATTGAAAATTCTAACGTTATAGGTGATGCTTTATTATATTCAGGCCAGTCAGCTAAATTCGTTGAATTAGGGTTTCCTTTCTTGGCAAAATTAATCCAATAAGATTGAATTGTTTTACTCACGTTATTATCTTTGTCTGTAATACGAGAAAGCTCCTTGTCGCTCCACTTTTCTAGCGTATCAAACACATATATAATTTCGCCACCATGAGGAACACCTTTCGCTTTATCACGTTTATGATGAGTTATATATGAAAAATAATATAACCAACCTTTAGACTGTTTTGCCTCCATTTTTTCTACTAAAAACTGCGCACCAGACGTAAAGAGAGTATCGCCAAAGAATTCAAAGGAGGCATCGTATGCAGATGTACCATTTTTAGTATATAGTTTTTTTGCTGCTTTTCTTTTATCACCAAAGGTCCAGAATATTAACTCAGGGTTTCTATCATTCATTATCTTATTCATTAAGCTTCCTTCAAACGAATTAGATCCTGCTAAATATGGTACATCGTGCTGTAATCCTTTAGAAAACGCTTTAGCAGTAGTCATGGAAATTAAAGTACCATCGGTATAAGGACCACCGCCTATGCCTATTTTTTTGTTCGATTTCAACATTGTCTTGGCTGGAAGGTTTCTTAGTTTATCAGCAATCTGGTGTCCTTCAATTTTCCAATAACCTGATAGATCTTTTGTTCGCTCTTCTTCTGATGGTTTTCTTCTTCGACTTATACTTTTATCCGTGGGTATTTGGAGCCCACCGCCTGATTGAGCAATAGCCCGATGAAATAACCCTTTAGTTTCGGGTAATGTCATTAAATAATTAACGCTTACCGCTCCAGCTGACTCACCAAAAATGGTAACATTATTTTTATCACCACCAAATGCAGATATATTATTTTGCACCCATTTTAAGGCGGCAATTTGATCTAATAAGCCAAAATTTCCTGTTCTTTCGCCATTATCACCCGTTGTTATCGCTGGATGCCCAAAAAAACCTAAGTTTCCTAGCCTATAGTTAATTGTTACGAGTACAATCCCATTTTTCGCAAATTCAGTGCCATTATAAATTGGAAAGGAGCCTGAACCTATAACAAAAGCTCCACCGTGAATCCACACCATTACTGGCATATTAGGTACTGCCTTTTTATTAACGCCATAAGGAGTCCACACATTCAATGTTAAACAATCTTCACTTTGATTTTTAACGTATTTAATAAATTGTTTATTATGTTCAGGTTGCAAACAAACAGCACCGAACTTAGTTGCATCATGTATGTTATCCCATGGTTCCACTGCAACTGGTGCACGCCACCTTAACTCCCCAACAGGCGCTTTTGTATATGGAATTCCTCCAAAAAAAGCAATGTTATCTTCAACTTTACCTTTCACCTTCCCTTTAGGTAGTTGAACTACTTGTAATGACTCATGCAGCTCAGTTGCATTGGAATGAGTAAAAGCTTGCAGCACAAATATAAATATTATTAAAGCTTTCATATTTCTTTTTATTTTATTCATAACTAAATTAAACATTTATTTTCTTCCAAAATTTGTAAGTTATAAAGATAGACTAATAATCTATAGATTGAAATTTGACCATGACGTTACCTTATAGTATAACTGTGTTACTTTCAAGTAACACATGAAAGTACATACTTTCTTATTAAAAGAAATTAATAACTAAAATAAATTAAAAAAGGCTTTAAATATGAAAAAGTTAAGTATGCTCTTATTTGCAATACCTTTATTAATGTCAGTAGATCTTTATGCTGCCTGTTCTATAAACTCATTGCCTCAAGCAACATCTGGATACGGCTCCAATGGGAGTTTTACTCAGAATGTTGTGTCCTTTAGAAATCCTTTAAAACGTACTCGAAAAACGCATGTTTTTTACCCTTCAACAGGTGTTCCATCACCTACTGTATTTTTTTCTCATGCCTATGGCGCTAATGATCCAGACGTGTATGGTGGAACAATTGAACATTTAAATAGCATTGGATATACCGTTGTATTTAGCGAATACCCCACTTTTTTCGCTACAGTTAGTGAAAGATACAATATTCTTTGGCGAGGGTTTGAAGAAGCAGCCAGTCGTTATCCACAGTATATTGATACTGATAAAGTCGCTTTTTTTGGTCATTCATTTGGCGGTGGTGCAACCCCAAGAATGGCACTTAATGGTATTAGTCAGGGTTGGGGAGATAATGGCATAGGAATGTATTTAATGGCTCCATGGTATGCATATGATCTAACTAATAGCGATTTATCAAGCTTTCCTGAAGAGACTAATGCAATTATACTAGTAACTGAAGATGACGATACAAATGATCATGAAATGGCTATTGATATTTTCCATAATTTAGCTTTAGACGATGAGAATAAAGCCTATTACATTCTTTCAGAAGACACTGAAAATGGGTGTACTCTAGAAGCTGATCATTCTATGCCTATGGAGACTAATAACGGAGAATTAGATGGTTTAGATTTCTGGAATTGGGCGCATATGGATGCACTGTTAGATTACACTTTTACAGGAAACCTTACTGCAAAAAATATTGCACTTGGTAATGGTTCTGTTGAGCAAGTATTTTGGGGACAATGGTCATCAGGAAGAGACTATTTACCAATTGCAACACCAATAAATCCTTTACCTTCTAATCCTCAAAGTTTCTATATGTTTCCATGTAATGATAGCGACAATCCTCGTGCATTTGCCTGCGGAACAAGAAATTAGACGCATATAGTTAGTTTGTTCAAGTGCCTTTGTAAAATAGGCACTTTTTATTCATTTAAATATTTATGCAAAGAGTCGACATGAACACTAAAAATAATAGCGTTATAACTTATAGAGCATCCATCATTCTTTTATTTGTTACTTCGTTAGCAATACACATTACCTGCTATGGAAATGAATTAAGGTTGTCACCTAATTCACCAGGAAGAAATAGCTTAGGAACTCAACACACAATATCTACAAACCAAAATAGTAATATTATCTATCATAATTATTACGAAAGGGGCAACGGGCCAACTGTTATTTTGCTACCAAGCCTAGGTAGACCAGCGAGTGATTTTAATGAATTAACAACGTTTCTGTCTTCTTCTGGCTTTAAAACAATCGCTATTGATTTGAACCAATCTACAAATAATAATTCTAAAATTGAACTCAATTTATTCCAAATGGCAGATCAAGTTGATGAATTAATAGGCTCTTTATCTTTAAAAAAAAATGAAAGAGTATTTGTTGTTGGCCATGCCTTTGGTAACAGACTTGCTCGAGCTTACGCTACTAAATATACAAAAAAGGTAAATTCTGTTGTGCTACTAGCCGCAGGTGGAAAAGTTGATATTGCTCCCGATATAAAACTGTCAATGAAGCAATCTTTCGATCCAAAAACTTCCTATTTAAATCATTATAAGGCAGTTAAACATGCCTTTTTTTCAAATAAAAATACAATACCTACGTATTGGCTAATTGGTTGGAACCCTACTTTGGCAATGGCCCAAGTTTACGCAACATTAAATACAGATTACTCAACATGGTGGTCAGCAGGTGGGGTTCCTATCTTAGTAATTCAGGGCAATGAAGATGCTATAGCGCCTTCAAAGCACACTTCTGAATTATTAAAATCAGAATATGGAGATAAAGTCCAAGTGATACTGGTTTCACCTGCTGGACACGCCTTACTTCCTGAAAAACCTGACCTGATCAATAAAGCTGTGTCTGAGTTTATTAATAAACAGCTAGAAATTAATTAATGATTTGTAATATCTTCAATTTTACTTAATCACCAAAAGAACCTCTTAATATACAAAGACTATTTGATACTATATGAAAACACTATAGTATCAATTAATATAGTGTCAATTTGTATAATTTAATTGATATTATTTAAATTAATAGTTTTTTATCTGGATAAAATACAGTATGAGAAATATATGAGTGAATTTTGGCTTGAAAGACGTTTAAAAAAAGTATCTAAAAGGCAGCAAGATCATCGTGACCCTTTTCAACGAGACCGCGCACGAATCCTCCATTCAGCAGCTTTTAGACGCTTACAATCTAAAACGCAAGTCATGGGAAGTGGGCAAAGTGATTTTTATCGCACCCGTTTAACTCATTCTCTTGAAGCGGCACAAATAGGATCTGGGATTACTGCTCAGCTTCGTTGTAAGTTTCCTGACCTTTGCCAAAAATTATTTCCCGCTACCGACAGCTTAGTTGAAGCAATATGTTTAGCTCACGACATTGGCCACCCTCCCTTTGGCCATGGCGGTGAAGTAGCACTAAATTATATGATGCGTGAACATGGTGGCTTTGAAGGCAACGGACAAACATTCAGAATTGTTGCACGATTAGAACCTTTTAGTGAAAACCACGGTATGAATTTAAGCCGTAGAACCTTACTTGGTTTATTGAAGTACCCACAAACGCTTAACCTACTTAATAATCCAGGTAATAGCACAAGCATTGATAATTTCAGACAACTTAAAGCAAGCGAATGGCACCCACCAAAAGGCTTATATCTTGATGATCAAGACATAGTAGAGTGGCTATTAAGCCCATTATCTTCAGCAGATAAAGCGTTATTTCAATCAGTTAATATTCAAGAAAATAATCACCATAGAACCCAATTTAAATCACTAGACTGTTCAATTATGGAACTTGCAGATGATATTGCTTACGGCATTCATGATCTTGAAGACGCCATTGTGACAGGGGTTGTTAATCAACATGATTTTAACGATCACGTTATTGATAAACTACTGACATTAAACGACTCTTGGCTCTCAACTTATTGTCAATCACTAACTTGTAAACTATTTAGCGAACAGCATTATTTACAAAAAGATGCTATTGGCGGTTTAGTTAATTATCTCATAACAGCCGTAGAATTAACTGACTTAAACAAAGATAATAGTGATATTAATTTTCAAGAACCTTTATTGCAGTATAATGCAACTTTACCTAAAGTCACGATGCAGGCGCTTAAGATTTTTAAAGACTTTGTTTATAATTTCGTTATCAAACAAACTAATATTCAACGACTTGAGTATCGGGGTCAGCAAATTGTAATGGAATTATTTCAAGCTTTATCTTCTGATCCTTTACGGTTATTACCTAGTAACAGCGCTAAACGTTGGCAACAAGCCATAGATAATAATGAAAATGCTTATCGGATCATTGCTGATTATATTGCTGGTATGACAGATGATTATGCCACACGGTTATACCAAACATTATTTACCCCCAACACTAGCACCAATTATCATTTAAGCTAACAAATAATATTAAAATATCACGTTTAAGCACACAGAAGTGAGAATAATTATCTTCCGTTCTGTAAACTGATCAGTGCCTTAGCGGCCTTTAATCCTTTGTGGTGAATAATGTTTATTCTAAAAAAATAATGTATAATCAAAGGGTAATTCAAAAAAATCGCCCCATAAAGTCGCTTAATAAACTCAGTTTAAAAACATAATGTACTAAAATAATGCTAGACATATACGCAGGCACAAACGCCTTAAAAACCATTCAAGAACACGGCTTTAAACAATCACTTTTCACAAATTTTTTAGGTGCTTCTGGCGGCCCAAAATGGTTTGCTTTGTAAAGCTAAACACCGATACTGTTTTCTTGCAATTTTTTCTAATTAATCGAAACCTTTTGTTTAAAATATAATCTCGATCAAATAAAAGTTAAATCATATTTGTAAAACCAATAATTATTGTTATATTAAAAATTTAAATACTAGAATAGACGGAAAGGGAAACATATGGATTATCACAAGTTAACTAAAGAATTAAAGCATAAGGAACGAACTATAGAAGACTTGATATCTTATATCAGTACTCGAACAGATGATAACGTACCGAATTATAGCTTACTACTTGGTGCAGGTGCTTCATTCACTTCAGGGATTACAACAGGTGAGAACCTAGTTTCAAAGTGGCGACAAGAAATTTACTGCAAGTTAGCAGAAGATAATGATTACCAAGAAGATAAAGCAAAACAATACTTGATAACTAATCATAGTAACTGGTATTCACTTTCCAATGAATATTCATCTTTATTCGAACATAAATTTGATTTACCAAGCCAAAGAAGAAGGTTTGTTGAACAAGAAGTAGATAAAAAGCTACCTTCTATCGGGTATTCATATTTGGTATCCCTCTCTAAAGATAGATACTTTGATACTATTTACACTACAAATTTCGATGACCTTTTAAATGAATCTTTTTACCAGTTTTCTCAAACTAGACCAATAGTATGCGCTCATGACTCTTCGGTAAATACTATATCGGTGACTTCAGAAAGGCCTAAAATTATAAAACTACATGGTGATTATTTGTTTGACGATATTAAAAGTACATTACGTGAAACAGAGTCACTAGAAGTTAATATTAAAGAAAAGTTAATCCAATTTTCGAAAGAATATGGACTGATAGTAATGGGATATGCAGGAAATGATAGATCAATAATGGATGTTATTAACTACTTATTGAAATCAGAATCTTATCTAAAGAACGGTATTTATTGGTGCATTAGAGAAGGTGATAAATTGAATCCTGAACTTACCAAGCTACTTTGGAAAGATAGGGTGTACTTTGTAAAAATAGATGGGTTCGATGAAGTAGTGGCGAAAATTCACCACGCACTGAAAGAAAACTTTTCATTGAAAGAGAATTTTACTAACTCTAAAAAAGAAAAAATAATTGCTGCTTTTACTCAAGATACTTTTAAATTAAGTAATAGCTCTTCATTTATTAAAAAAGACATTGAAGAACTTAGAAAACATAAAGATAGCATGGATATTTCAAATTTAATCAGAGAGCTAAACGAAAAAGAATTTGATGGTTCAGAAGATGATTTCAAAGTTCTTTTGAGCGTAGACAGATTAGTTTCTGATAAAAACTACTCTGATGCTATTAATTTGATTAAAAACCACATAGATAATTTTGACTCCCATAAATCAAAACAAATTTATTTTCGCAAGATGATAAAGATATATGATTTAGCAGGCCAATCTGATCAAGCTATTTCACTATGTGATCAATTGATTGAATTAGATCCATACAAAATAGAGAACTTTTTTTTAAAAGGTTCTAAAATAAAAAATTTAACTGATAGATGCAGGTTTATTCAAGAAAATATTGACAAGTATAATAACAGCTATCATTTTCATAATTATCTATTTAATAACGCTATCGCAGAAAAGGAAAATGTAAAAGGAAAAAGTTTTTTTTCTATTGAAACTATCAATAATCATATAAAAAGAAGCCTAACTCAAGAGCCTAGCATTAGTAACCCTGCATATAGATTTCAAATGGAATTAATAGAGCAAAAGTATAAAGACAAGATAGATAAAAAAAACTTAGAAGAAAAAAAATCTAAACTAAATGAATTATTAGAGAAATTAAAAGATATAAACGAAAAGCACCTTGAATACATCAAGATAACTTTAAATCCATCATTCTTCGAAAATGATTATAGTAAGGCAAAAGCCTCTGTTGAAAATGCTATTAGTGTATGCAAACAATCATCATTAAGTAAAAAGCATAAAATTGTTAGCTTGATATGTGATAAATTCCCTGATTTTCATAAACTAGAAGGTACTGAAGAGCTAAAAGCCGATTGGACTAATTTCATGCAAAGTGACTTGATACAAGAATTGGACAGCCCCCCAGTATCGGTTTTAGTTTGTAAAGCTAAATTCCAATTACAGATAGAGAGAGATAAAGAAAAATGTATTGAATTTATTTTAAAGGCAAAAAACCATAAAGATGCTCACGAAAAAACAGGTTCAATTGTTAGTTATTTAATTAATGTTGCAGGCGATATTTTGGAGCTTAAGAGCTTCATAGATGAAAATTCAGATGAATTTTCTATGGCATACTTGGACTTTTATAAGAGTGAATTATTCTCCGCAGAAAAAAGATATGATGAGGCTATAGATTTATTGGATACTAGTTACCGCAACGGTTTATCATTAGATGAATATATCACTCGAAAATCATATATCCTCCTCAAAGCGGAAAAATATCAAAAGGTTATTAATTTAGTTGATAGTAATATCAAATTTTTAGAAGCAATATCTTCTAAAGATATATTGACTATAAATAGAGAAACCGCATCAAGTAAATTAAATAAAGGCATAAACGAAATATCGCTAAGAAATGTGATAGGAAGAAAACTTAGCCCTCACCTCGTGTTAGCTGCTGAGTGTTTGGTCGGTAAAAAAGTTAATGCTATAAGGCTAATTAATGCCGCTATTGAAAATGATTACTTTGATTATTTTGCATTTCGACATTGGCCAGTAATACCTGAAAATTATTTATCCGAGATTAATGTTCCTGAAACTTGTACCACTCAAAAAACGGCTAAAGTTGTAAATTAACGATTAGTTTAAATATGCCATGTAATCAATATCAGAAAGAAAACATGGCTGTTTAACTAGAGTTAAACGTTAAAAAACAGATAAAAAACCATAGGTCAAACTAAAAATACTATGCTAGATATCTACGCCGGTGAAAACGCCTTAAAAGCGATAAATGAAAATGGATTTTCGCCTGAGCTATTCACAAATTTTTTAGGTGCTTCTGGCGGCCCAAAATGGTTTACTTTGTTTGGCTTAGATAAATACCTATTTGGTGATTTTTTTAAAGGCCGTACCACAGAATTAAACCTTATTGGCTCTAGCGCTGGTGCATTTCGTGCGGCATGCCTATCACAAAATGATCCTGTTGCAGCTATATCAAGGCTTGCAAACAAATACGCCCATACTGTTTATAATAATAAACCAACGACCCAAGATATATCAAATTCAGCTGTTGAAATGCTTGACCACATTTTCGGTAAAACAGGCATTAACGAAATAATAAACAATCCTATATTCAAAGCCCATTTTATTGTTGCCAAAAGCCAAGGACTAACAAGTTACGAAAACAAATTAATACAAGGAACGGGGTTACTCACTAGCATGCTCTTAAACAAAATTGACCGTAAATTATTAGCACGGCAATACCAACGTTTTGTTTATCGTCCGGCTTCCAGCCATATAAAAATAAATGACCCTTACCATTTCGCTAGTCACTATGTAGATTTTACCAAAGAAAACATTGGCTTTGCTTTATTAGCCTCTGGCTCAATTCCTATGGTTATGTCAGGTATTAACAACATTCCTAATTCACCAAATGGCACATATCGTGATGGCGGTATTATTGACTATCACTTTGACTTTTCAGTAGAAAACACGGGGGGAAATTCTAGCTCAAATCAAGGTTTAACCCTTTATCCACACTTTAGTGCCACTCCAAAAGCAGGCTGGTTTGATAAAAACTCGTCACGCCAAGTATTAGCAAAAAACTATATTAACACCGTGTTGTTAGTGCCCTCAGCTAAATTTATTACCTCATTACCTTTTAAAAAAATACCAGATAGAACAGACTTTCAACAATTAGACGCAGCAACTCGCATTAAGTACTGGTTAACGGTATTGAATGCAACTGAGCAACTAGCAGAAAGCTTAAATGACTGCATTGTGAAACAAGATTTAAGTCGTATAAAACCCTTTGTTACATAATTTATGGTTAATTTTAGCTAAAAATACCTGTTACGTCATATTGCTGCAATACGAAATCATATAACAGATACAAAACCCCTTAGCACTTAAAGTTCTAAACAATCTATTGGAAACTGAAACACTTTCCTCTACCTTCCCCCTAGCTGCCACCCAACCAAATCAAACTAAAACGGCATGCACTAAGAGAGAATAAAACATGACACTTAATTTAAATAAAAGCGCGTTAGCCATAGCGATATGCTTGTCGCTATCAAATACTACCGTTTTTGCGCAAGAAGAAGCTATTTCTGATAGTGCAAAAGACACTGACATTGAACGTATAATCACTGTTGGTACCCGTATGTCTAATCGTACGGTAGCAGACAGTCCAGCTCCTATTGACATTATCTCATCTGAAGCCATTAAAAATTCTGGTGCAACCAGCACGCCTGATATGCTACGTAAACTTGCGCCATCATTTAATATGAACAACACCACTACGTCTGATGGTCAAGATTTAATGCGCCCTGCAACGTTAAGAAGCTTAGGGCCAGATCAAGTTCTTGTATTGATCAATGGTAAACGCCGTCATCAACAAGCGGTTGTAGCCGTACAAGAAAACGTTGGTCGTGGTAGCGCGGGCACTGACTTAAGCTCAATTCCAATGACCGCTATTTCTCATATTGAAATATTACGTGATGGTGCTGCTGCACAATACGGCTCTGATGCAATCGCGGGCGTAATAAACATTGTGCTTAAAGATAGCGACGGTGGTACTGTTTGGAGTCAATATGGCCAAACCGACGAAAACGATGGTGAAAGCTTTGAACTAGGCGCTAACTATGGTTTAAACATTGGCGATAACGGCATGTTAAACCTCACCTTTGAATATGCTGACAACGGTGAAATGAATAGAGCTACCCCAACAACATGGGGTGGTTCAATTGATACACCTAAACAATTATTACTGGTGGGTGAAGCAGAAACCGAAATGACTAGCCTATGGGCTAACTTCACTTACGATTTAGGTGACAACGGTCAACTTTACGCTTTTGGTGGCTTTACGGAAAAAGAAGGTGAATCATTAGGCTTTTATCGCCCAGCCGCTGATAATCGTGTATGGAGTACATTATTTCCTGAAGGAGTCACCCCAAGTTTAGGTTCAAAATCAGAAGATTTATCAATTGCCGCTGGTTACAGAACCAACATTGAAGATTGGGAAATTGATGCCAGTGTTGTAACGGGTGAAAACCGTTTTGAATTTAGTAATCTAAACTCACTAAACGCTAGCTATGGTCCTGATAGCCCAACATCAGCTTATGATGGTGCCTTAGTTTTCACGCAAACCACCTTTAATTTAGACGCAGTAACCTCACTTGATTTAGGTCTATACGAAGAAGTTTCTGTTGCTATTGGTTACGAATTTAGAATAGACAGCTTCGAACAAAAAGCGGGGGATGAAGTAACCTATGCCCGTGGCGACACCCTTTGTGCAGAATCAGTTAATCCAACAGGTGACCCATTAATGACATCATGCTCTGGCGGTGACATTACCACTCCGGGTATGCAAGGCTTCCAAGGTTATAGCCCAGCAATGGCAACAGATAAAGATAGAGATAGCTTTGCTTTTTACTTAGATACCGAAGCATTTTTAACTGAAAACTTATTAGTAGCAGCTGCTGTACGTTATGAAAATTATGATGATTTTGGCAGCACACTTATTGGAAAAATATCAGCACATTTAAGTATTACTGATAACTTCTCTGTACGTGGTTCAGCTTCAACAGGTTATAGAGCGCCAGGTATGCAACAAGCAAACTTTACCCAACGTTCTATTTCTCTTGATAACGGTGAATTAGCTGATTTAGTTACTTTACGCCCTGATGATTCGCTTGCACAAGAACTTGAATTCAAAAGTTTAAAAGAAGAAGAATCAACTAACATATCTGTAGGTTTGGTTTACAGCAACGGCAATTACTCAACGACTCTTGATGTTTACCAAATAAATATTGATGACCGTATTGCCTACTCTGGCAATATTCAACGTGGCATTAACAGCGACATAGATGCCTTCTTTGACCGTCATGCTAACGCTGGTGGCGCTTTAGATGGTGTTAAAAATGTTTCATTGTTTACAAACGCTATTGATACAGAAACGTTTGGTTTAGACTGGGTAAACCAATATACGCAAGAAGTTGAAGATTTTGCCAATATTGTTTATGAACTTTCTTATCACCATAACGACACTGAAGTGAGCAACATCAATACGTCTTCATCTATTGTGCCAAATGCAATTATCTATGATGCTGCTCAAACGTTGTTAATAGAAAAAGGCCAACCGCAAGACAGAGTAACACTGTCTGCAATGGTTGATTTAGATACATGGACAGTAACAGGTAGAATGACCCATTACGGTGAAGTAAGCACAGCATCGTACGGAACATTACCAAATACATGGAGCGCAAAAAGTTTATTTGATGTAACCGCACAATGGCATGTAAATGATGAATTAGACATTAACGGTGGTATTTTAAACCTAACTGATGAATACCCAGATGAATGGGGTTCTAATGGCGCACCATTTAATGAACTTGGTTTTAAATATGGTTGGACAAGTTTTCCGTTCTCACTTGCTGGGCGCGAATATTACTTAAGAGCAACCTATCGTTTTTAATTAACTACTTAAGTTAATAAGCAATAATATTCCCAAAAGCCAGCTATTATTTAGTTGGCTTTTTTATGTTTGATACTCTGCTGTTAATTTAGGATTTTTCGGATAAAAACGCTCAGGTAAGCTACTAATATGTTCAAAGAAACGCGTATCTTTATAAGGAAGTTTCATAAACCCTGAAATACCAATACCATCAATTTTGGGTAATAAGGCTAAAAGCTCAGCTAAACATTGTCTAAACTCAGTTTCTTTATCGTGATTAAGCAACATTAAATAACTGTGTATTTTTAAATGTGTTGGTAACACCTCAAAAATAATACACCCCGTATGATGAATCAAATTCAAACGAGCTAAAACTGCCATCATTTCATCAGGCAAATATAAATATTCATCTGGGTCTTTACCATCTTCAAAATAAGAATGTAACTTAGTAATATCATCTATATCAGCCACATCACTTACTTCAAACAGAATCGCTTGCTTAGGTTTAGCAACAAAAGGCAAACTAGGGCTTTTTCGTTCAACATGCAGCGTATTACGGGCATTAAACAAACAACTTTTAAATACACCAATTCGGAAAATTCCCTGAGCTAGATGAATCATATTATTCACAGCACTCACAAACGATGTTTTTAGTGTAGGGTCAAACAGTGTCAAATTAGAATCAATATATACTCCCTCTTTTGCCCATCGAATAGCTAAACCACCAACCACAGGAAAATTTCCCAAACGACTTAATGCCGCAATAAATGCTTTCTCGGTATCGCCCATGCCCATTAAATAATTTTTATAATATTTTTCTAACTGCACATCATCAATATCACTTAACTGATCAGCGTCTGATTCTTCCCTAAGAAATGATTTACGTGAGCCATAAACAACGGTGTCTATTTCTCCTTCTTTTCCTGATGGTTTCTGCTTAACCCATACAGGAATAAGAGACACACTATTGATTACCGTTGGCTTGTCTGACAACACCAACTGTTTTAAATACGACAAGTTGTTAAAAAAATAATCCCCAGCTTGATAACGTTTTTGCTGATCATCACCTAACATCACTGTTAGCACATTTGCTAACATTTTTGGTAAACCTAACGCGGTAGGTGCAATAACTTTAGTACCGTATCGGCACGATTGCCCAGAAGCAATGGCGTACAAGGTAGCCGCTAAACCTTGCTCATCAAACCGAGGCGAAGATAAACCACCTTCAATTTGTTCTGGGCCAATAAAATATACATCGCCTAACCGAGCGTTAGTATGCTGTAAATCACTGCTCATTAAATCCATCACATTATTACTGGTGGTTTGCCCATGAACATCAAGCTGAGCGACAACCGATGATCCCCAATCAATCAGTTGTACTAAACCCGTTTTCTCGTCAAAAACAACATTAGAGGGTTTAATATCACCGTGCACGTATGGCTTCCCATGAGATTGCCCCTGCTGATGACTTTGTTGAAGAGAGTGAGTATCACGTAAATACAATAAAATGTCAGCCAACTGAATAGCAATACTTACCACTAATTCAGGTGCCAACGGGCCTTTTTGATGTGAGAGTTGTTCTAAGTCGATTCCGGGTGCTCGGCTCATTTGCAATATGGATTGTCGTTTTATTTTCTGATAATCAATAACAGTAGGGATTTTGGGATGATGTAACTGGCTTTGAATTTCAGCTTCTTCACTTAGCCTGTCTTGCACATGCTGCGGTAGGTTTGAACGGGAAAATTTAAAAACAACATCTTCTCCAGACATATTCACGGCTGAAAACACAAAACCGTATGCCCCCTTACCTAATAACGCAATATTACTGTAACCAAGCTGCTTAAGTTGTTGCTGACAAAGCTCTACCCATTTTTTTAATTTGGTCGCATCTTTATGGTTAAGTAGATAAATAGACTGTTCTTCAGCAATATAAAAATGCTGAAGTTTTTTCTCTGTACATTTTTCAGATAAGTTTTCTGTCACAAATTAAAGCCTATTTCAAAAGTACGGTTTAACTAAATAAACATATTACCTGTTATTGATACTAAAAAATAATTAACTGACAAAAAACACACTCAAGTTAACCGTATAATTTTCAACAATTTTATTATCAACAGTATCACTATCTACAATTAGTATTTAAAAATGATGCAGTTGCTGATATTAACTGCAAACGTGATGATGAAAAACTATGATCATCTTCAATTAACAAATAAGAAATTTTGCTATTTTTTGTCGCTTTTAAAGCAGAAACTAACGGTGTGATTTGTGTAGCTAAGGGGATAACATCACTATTAGCTGCAATAATAAACACAGGTCGACCGTTAATTGAATCCACTCGACTAACTAAATCTAACGCTTCACCATGCTCACTAACTTCTGTAAGCATTTTTTTACCAGACCAGCCATTTAACATAAACAATTGATCACTGTAATCAGACCACATTTTTATGATTGCAGGATCACTTAGTAATCCTTTGCCCATATTCGCGCCATCGTAACTTACCGCACAGCTAACATTGGGGTTGTCTAAAATACCTGCCAAGGCCATATGGCCCCCCATACTATGACCAACAATTGAAATTTTATGGGTATCTATCGCCAATTTTTTAGCTACGTTACTGTCCATAATATAGTGTAAAACGGCTTGAACATCCGCTTCTGCATTTTGAAAAGAAAATTCGCCTTCACTTCCCCACGCACCACGATAGTGGAAAAAAATCACATTCCAACCTTCTCTGCGCATTGCCTGAGCAACATCTAAATTCTTTTCATTACCAGGATAACCATGTAACAACACCATGGTAGGATGCACCCCTTCACCCGCCGCCGTATAAATAATGCCCGACATACGTTGGCCTGACGACTCAATGGTTAATTCGGTTATACCTGCAGGATGTTCCCCTTGCGCTTTGGCAAAAACATCATTCGATAACATCAGCGTACTAAAAAAGACACTAAACAAAGTACAAAAAGCAAAAATCAGGGAATTAATTTGTGTTCTCATCGTTAACCTTATATGAAATGTGATTATTTAAGTCAGGAAAGTTTTTCATATTTTCTTAAATGATACTTATACTAATCTCACTAACTACATTGTTATTTATTTAATACTTAGAACAACTAGTTGTTGCAATAAATGCCTTGTATTTGGCAATTTTTTCTACGTATAAAATAGATCACTTAATTAATGAAACTGGTATTACCGGTGTCAGCACCAGTTTCAAGAAATAGTAGTACTTAACCTAGCTTAGCAAGTTTGCGTTACAAGTTTTAATACCTGTTACGCTAACCTATGTGCTGTTCAAGTTAATAGTTTATATGACTTAGCTCATATGAACTAACATATTACTTGGTTTTTCAAGGAACGATTTCCACAAGTTACAAAAGCGGGCAATACTTCCACCATCAATAACACGATGATCACCAGACCAACTAACCTGCATAATGCTACGAGCTTCCACTTCTCCTTTATCATTAAACCTTGGTAAAGTTTGTAATTTACCTAATGCGACAATAGCCGACTCAGGCTTATTAATAATGGGTGTAGCCACAGTACCGCCAATAGCACCAATATTAGAGATAGTAATAGTGCCACCTTTTAAATCACTACTTTGCACACGGCCACTTCGCGCATCATTAGTTAAACGGGTAATATCCGCCGCTAAATCCAAAATAGACTTAGTTTGTACCTGCTTAATATTAGGCACTAACAAACCAATTTTTGAATCGACCGCCATGCCAATATTGTGATCGTTAAAATACGTTAACTCAGTACAATCATCATTTACTTGGCTATTAATTACAGGAAATTCTTTTAATGCCAGCGAGATAGCTTTCATAAAAAATGGCATCATAGTTAATTTAATATCTTGCGTTGCATAAAGTGCTTTTAACTCTAAACGTAATTTAATTAACTCCGTCATGTCAATTTCTTCACAGTAAGTGAAATGAGGAATGGTACTAACCGACTCAACCATGGCTTTAGCCATTACCGCTTTAATCCCCTTAATTTTCTCAACATAACTTGCTGGTACAACACTTGATACAGCTGATACGGCGCTAGGAATATGGTTAGCTTCTTGCTCAAAGGCTAGCACATCATCTTTATAAACACGGCCTTTTTTACCCGATCCAACAACTTCGCTAATATTAACGTTTAGCTCGCGTGCTACTCGACGCACCGCGGGGCTAGCAATAGCTTTACCCTTAGTTGCTGCTTGAGCGGGCTCAACACTATTTGGGTTACTAAGCGCTTTTTTCACCGTCGACGATTTGCTAGATACTACAAGTTTAGCTTCATCAGACTTAGCTGCTGGCTCCCCCCCCTTCTGGCTTGCTACTGTGTTAGCCATCGCGCTAGGCGCTTCAACTGCTGTCACACGTGCTTCACTGCTCGATGCAACTCCCTCAACTACCATAGAAAAAAGCGGTGCATGTACCTTCGCAATTTCACCCTGTTTATAGAATAACTTTTCTACCACCCCAGAATGCATTGCTGGAATTTGTACTAACGCCTTATCGGTCATTACATCAGCAATAGGTTGATCTTCAACAATGCTATCACCTTCTTTCACTAGCCATTCAACCAACTCACATTCAACAATGCCTTCACCAATATCAGGCAAAATAAAATCAATAGCACCACCGCTAATGGCTTTAGGTTGCTTAGCCGTAGGTGCTGATTCAGGTATAGAATCAGACGCTTTAACCTCAACAGTATTCATGTTTTTGTTCAAATCAGCGTTCGGCTGCGCATCATTAGTAATCATAGAGAAAAGCGGCGCATGCACTTTCGCAATATCACCCTGTTTATAATATAACTTTTCAATAACACCAGAATGCATGGCAGGAATTTGCACTAATGCTTTATCTGTCATTACATCAGCAATAGGTTGATCTTCAACAATGCTATCACCTTCTTTTACCAGCCATTCAACTAGCTCACATTCAACAATACCTTCACCAATATCGGGTAAAATAAAATCAATACTCATATTTTTTCCTACATTTTTTCATAAACAGTCCGTAAATTAACAAACCGTTAGAAAGCTATTAGTAAATTAATAATTTATGCTGCGCTTAATGGCTTCATAAATTTTTAAATGGTCGGCAACATATTCTTTTTCAAGCGCTAAGGGATATGGTGTGTCTAAACCACATACACGCTCAATGGGAGATTCTAAATGCAAAAAGCATTCTTGCTGAATCGTTGCAGCTATTTCACTGGCAAAGCCTGCCGTTAATGGTGCTTCTTGTGTGACTAACAAACGACCCGTTTTAATCACCGAAGTGGCTATAGTTTCAATATCCCAAGGTAATATACTGCGTAGATCAATCACCTCACATGAAATACCATCGTTTGTCGCCAAGTCAGCCGCTTTTTGTAAAATTTCCATCTGCGCCCCCCAAGCAAGCAACGTAATGTCGGTACCCGTTTGCACAACTTCAGCTTTACCTATTGGCAACTGATAATCTTCTTCTGGCACTTCACCAACCGACGCCCGATACAAACGTTTTGGCTCAAAAAAGATCACGGGATTGTCGTCACGAATCGACGCTAGTAACAAACCTTTTGCTTGGTATGGATTACGAGGAATAACCACTTTTAACCCTGGCGTATGGGCAAAATATGCTTCGGGTGATTGGCTATGATATAAACCACCCGCAATACCACCACCATAAGGTGAACGAATAGTCAGTTTACCTACATCAAATTCATTACCACTGCGATAACGGAACTTAGCTGCTTCATTCACAATTTGGTCAAAAGCGGGAAAAATATAATCAGCAAATTGAATTTCAGCAATGGGACGAGAACCTTGTGTTGCTAACCCATTAGCAAACCCGATAATACCTTGCTCAACCAAGGGTGTATTAAAACAGCGTGCCTTGCCATATTTATCTTGCAAACCCGAGGTTGCACGAAATACACCGCCAAAATGCCCCACATCTTCACCAAAACATAAGGTGCTATCATCTTCACTCATCGCAATATCAAGCGCATTATTAATTGCCTGTAACATATTCATTTGTGCCATAACTAGAATTTCCCCGCAGTAAATGGATAGGCTTCTGGGTATTTATTTACGTGTAGTTTCACTTGCGCTAACTGCGCTTCTAATTGTTTTGTTGGCACATCGTAAACATCGCTTATTAAAGTGTCGATATGCGGCTTATTCATTTTTTCAGCTTCTTTCACCGCAGCTAAGACTTTTTCTCTTAAGCCTTCAAATAACACTTTATCTTTCGCTTCATCCCACCAATTTTGTGCTAACATCCAGTTTTTCATACGTAAAATAGGGTCATTTTCCTGCCACTTTTCTTCTTCTTCGCGGGTACGATAGCCTGAAGGATCATCAGACGTAGAATGTGCCCCTAAACGGTACGACATCGCCTCAATCAACACAGGTGCGTTTTCTTTTAACGCATAAGTACGTGCGGTTTGAGTCGCTTTTATAACTGCTAAAATATCATTACCGTCAACCCGGAGGGTTTTAATACCATAACCCACACCACGCGACGCAATACCATTTCCTTTAAATTGCTCATCTGACGGCGTAGAAATAGCGTAACCATTATTGCGACAGAAAAAAATCACTGGTGCTTGCTGCACCGCAGCCATATTTAAACCCGCATGAAAATCACCTTCTGAAGCCGCACCTTCACCAAAGTAACATAACGTTACCGCATCTAAACCTTGTAATTTTTGGCCGTAAGCATAACCTGTTGCTTGCGGAATTTGGGTACCTAAAGGTGAAGATACCGTCATGTAATTCAGTTCACTCGAACCGTAATGAATAGGCATTTGACGCCCTTTACCTAAATCTTTTTCATTAGAAAACATTTGGTTCATAAAATTTTCAAGACTAAAATCACGAAACATTAATGCACCTTGTTCGCGGTATTGGCTCATAATCATATCTTGCGGCTGTAAACCTGCCGCACCACCAACACTGGCGGCTTCTTCACCTAAAGCTGCCATATAAAAACTTAATCGACCTTGGCGTTGAGATGACACCATGCGTTCATCTAACACGCGATGAAATGCAAACGTTTCATATACTTTAACCGCAAGCGCCTGATCTATCATTGGCATGTCACTGTTTTCATAAACACTGCCGTCTTGCTTTAAGATTTTTAGCTCAGGAATTTCAACACTAGTGCCATCAATAAAGGTAGGTTTATGAACTACCGGCCCATTATTATAAAGTTCACTACTCATAACATTCTCTTATTGTATTTTACGCTTATTGTGTGCCTACTGTGTATTTACGCTGTATAACTGAACAATTCACTGTCGTTAGCTAACGAAAACAACACAAGGTGGATGCCTATTACTTATTATTTAATTACGTTAATTTAGATAACTTAAAACACTTATATACATTAGAAGTATAGACAATAATGCATAACATTCGCGCAAAACTTTACCTTTACGTAAACTGATAAACAAGATTATTGCACAATGATATTGGGACATTTTTGCAATAAGTGAGCAAAAATGTTTACAGTTATGTGATGAGCCTTATAAACTTGGCACAATAACAAATTATATAGACTTACCAAGCAATGGATTATAACCAAGGTATTTTTGCATTATTACCTGCCGCATTAACAATAACCGCCCCCATTTTTATTTTAATTAGTTTAGGGGCATGGTTATGTCACATAAAGTTTATTAATGACGCATTTATTCATGTGTCGTCTAAATTTATTTTCAATATTGGTTTACCTGTTATTTTATTTACCAGCACTGCCGCACATGACTTTAAACACCTCATTAACCTTTCAAATATTACAGTGATAACTATTACCACACTATTGGTGTATTTTCTTAGTAGCTTAAGTGCAGGTAAATTTATTATGGAAAAACGAGACAAAGGCGTGTTTGTTCAAGGAGCATTTAGGGGTAATTTAATTATTGTCGGCTTAGCATTTTGCGCTAATGCGTACCCTGAAAAAGGTATCGCTATTGCCACCATACCAACTGCTATAACCATTATTATGTATAACTTGTTATCTATTTATACCTTGAATAATAGTTTGCACAATCAAGGCGCATCACTAAAAAAAAACCTAGTAGACATTATAAAAAACCCATTGATTATTGGCATAATGGCAGGGTTGCTGGCAAATTTACTTAATTTTTCCACCCCGGAGATTATTATTCAAAGTAATCAATACATTGCCCAAATGACCTTACCTTTAGCACTTATTGCTATTGGTGGCTCTTTGAATTTTTTACAAATAAAACAAAATATAAAAACAGCCTTTGTGGCAAGCGTGTGGAAGATTGTCATCAGCCCTATTGTACTAGTTGTTTTATTATTTTTTATCCCTATTGATCCCACCGCCGCTGGAGTACTCTTTTTATTAACGGCGTCACCAACAGCAACTGCTAGCTTAATTATGGTACAATCAATGCGTGGAAATAGTGACTTAGCAGCTAAAATAATTATACTTTCAACCTTATTGTCACTTTTCACTGTTACCATTGGTTTTGCTATTTTAGTTTCAACCAATACAATTGCATTTTAATCATTAGTTAGGAATACAAATGGAATATACCACCCGTGAATTACCTCAAAATAAGCGAATTGCGCTTGTTGCTCATGATCACATGAAAGAGTCGTTGTTAAATTGGGCTTTAATGAGAGTTGATATGTTAAAAGAACATCAGCTTTATGCAACGGGTACTACGGGAACATTATTGTCGAATAAATTAAACCTTTCTATTGAAAGTTTACTGTCAGGCCCTATGGGGGGAGATCAACAACTTGGCGCAAAAATAGCCGAGGGGAAAATAGATATTTTGATCTTTTTTTGGGACCCAATGAATGCCGCGCCACATGATCCAGATGTTAAAGCGTTACTACGGTTAGCTGCTGTTTGGAATATTCCCATTGCAACCAATATAGCAACGGCTGACTTTATCTTGGATTCATGCCATTTAAACCAAGCTTATCATGCTCGTGTGCCAGATTATCAAGGTTACTTAGCCAAAAGAACCCTATAAAATAAAAATACTGACAAGCTAACAGTACTTTTAATAACCATTATTCTAATAGCAAAAACAAAGCTAGCTTGTGACTTTTACATAAACTAAAAATCATAAACTAAAAACGATAAAGCTTAATGGCGTTCATCATTATTTTATAATCCCTGAATCCATTACAATGTCGGCAATTTCTTTCACTTTTGGGCTACTCATTAAGCCTACAACATCGTTATTTCTTATCATTCGTTGCAGTTCGGGGTCATTGGTTAGTTGCTTAAAACGTGGATTTTGTTTTATTAATTCAACATGTGCTAACGTAGTCATAACTTCTTGAGTTAGTCGTGTTTTAACCGCAATTTTATCGGTAACATCAATACCACCAAGTACATTGGTTTCTTCTAAAATACGTTGAACTGTTTTATCTTCAAGTACATTATCAATTTCTTTAGCGGTCATTAACCCAATTAAATCTTTATTTTGTACCATGCGTTGAACTTTACGACTATTTACTAAGGTTTGAACATCAGGATCATTTGCTAAAGTAATACCGTCTTTTACCCCTCGCGCTGGATTTTTTAATACATATGAGGCAATACCCACTAGTTGTGGCGCTTTGGGAAATTGCATAGTTAATGCAGTATCTATGGAGTCTCCCATAAGTTTTTGTGACCAATTATTAATAAGGTTATCTGCTGGCATTTCACCATTAGTTAGTGCTGTATTTGCCATGTTAAAAAACCAAATAAAAGCTAAGCCAACAAAGGCTCCCAAAAGACCATTGGCAAAGGCACCAAGTACGGGTAATTTTGATTTACCATCAGTCGCTTTACCTAATGCATTCAGTGCTATTTGTAGAATAATTGAAATGATAATTGAACTCACTAAAAAAATAATAAATCCGGCAACAAAGTATGCTACAAGCCCTTCTAATCCTGAGTTTTTACTAATTACTGCTGCGCCATTATCAGCGAATGTTACCGCTAAATAATAAGCTCCTACGACACTTACCACTCGAGCAAGCACTAAACCTAAGCCAAGAGAATAGCCACGATAGAAAAAATAGAGCAATATAATTGAAAACAGCACAATTGGGATCATGTATTGGTCCTTTAATAATATTTGAAATCGCTGTTGTGTGTATTTTTTGTGTATTTAATTTAGCGATTAGTTTGAGGATATAATGGCATTTAACTACATTAAGTTCAATCTATTACATGATAAGGTTAGCATTAAAACTAGTATAAAAAACGGGAATAAAGAGGATCAAAATAGCGCTAAAAAGAGATTTATTTTAGCGCTTTATTTTCTAAAAAGTATAACGAGCACCTAGTTTAAGTGTTCTGCCATATACTTGGATTGAGCCAGGTAAGTCACTACGCCCTTGGAATATACGGTTTTGTTCATCTAATAAGTTATTGCCTTCAATAAATAATTGGGCATTTTCGCTTATGTTGTAATTAAACGAAGCAGTTACTATAGATACAGCTTCACCTGTACTTTCGTAGCTATCACCCAAAGGACTATATGAGTCTGCAACATAGTCTCCAGTATAATCTAAAGCAACTTGTGCACTTATTTTGTCTTTTTCATAAATTAAAGATAATGAATACGAAGTGTCAGATACACCTGTTAATGGACCTGCATCTTCACCATCAACTACAGTACTAGAATCGGTATAAGCATAACTAGCTGTTATACCAAAACCATTTTCAAAAAACTTTTGTAATGATATTTCAATACCTTGAACTTCTGCTGAATCACCGTTAATTGGTTGAGTAACCGTAAATGATTCCCCTGCAATGGTTTGTTTAGTTGTATTAGAAGTAATAAAGCCATCTAGGTCTTTCCAGAAAAATGAGGCACTAACTAAACTATTTTCTGCGAAATACCATTCAAGTGCCAGATCAAATTGATCAGCAAATACAGGTTTAATTGCAGGGTTACCACTAATGTCCATAGTGAATAATCCAGATTGGGCGTTATCTGTTGTCAGTGGTGCCATTTGGTCAAGCGTAGGGCGTGATAATGAACGCCCACCAGCTACTCTTAACAACACGTCGTCTTGTAAGTAGTAACCAAAGTTTACAGCAGGTAAAAATTTACTGTAATCACCTTTTGCTACTTGGTCTGAGCCATCCGAATAAATTACGTCCCAAGAAGGATTAGATGAATTGGGATCAACGATTGTTATCGATAAAATATTATTGTAGGCATAACCAGCTGAAACATCCGTACTTATATACCTTGCACCGATGTTACCAAACCATTTATCACCTTCTAAGTTCGCTTGAAAATACAGTGCCGTAGTATCTTCTTCAATATCGTATGAGTTTACAGGATTAACTACTGGCTCCCATAGTGCAGATTCATTAGCACCAAACGTTCTTGTATTACCATTGTAATCAGTAATTGTTTTACCGTCAGATGCAGCTAAACCTGCAGCATAGCCAGGAATGCTAAAAATAGGGAAAGACCGTGGTATATTGGCATTATCCCCTTCAAAAAAGTTGTCGAATGGAAAATCTCTAACTACATCAGCACCTACCTCACCAAAAGTGAAAGGATAACCGCAATAGTTACAAGCACCTGCGTCATAATTATCATAGGCCGTATTAGTTTTATTCCTGCTAGTATAAGCAGCACCAAAATCAACACTTAACAGGTATTTGTAATCGACGTCCCATGCGGCATCTATTGTAAATCCTCGTACTTCATCTTCAATATCACTGCCGTCGCGAGCAGCCCAGTGAGGAGAAAAGTCATCGTTACCGAAATCATCTGAACTACGACCTTCAGTCCAATTAGGAATATAGTCTGGTAAACCGCCTGAGTTTAATTGATATCGACCTGAATGAGCACCAGGGTTACCGGCAACCACGAAAGTGTTTTTACCACCAGAATCACGTGATGAATTTGATTGATATAAATCAGCTGTTATTATTAGTTCATCCGTTAACATGTACTCTACTTCAAAACCAAACATGCTAGTATCAACGGTTCGATGCTCATCTAAAGTGACCACCTCCATAGAGACGTCGGCAATATCCATACCTGTGATCACGTTTCCATCTAATGTAATGTTTGATAACCTATTTTGTTCTTCACTTTCATCCACCATATAATATGATTGAGAAAAGCCCGTAGAGTCCGCTTCTAATTTGGTAATTAAAAAATCTGCAGTTAATACTAGGCGGTCTGAGGGAGCCCATTGTAAAGAAGAAGTAATACCAGTACGTTTGAAATCTGTTGCGTATGAGCCAATTGCATAAGAACCAGGAACAACTAAATTTTGTTCATTTGAACTTATAACGCCATCTTTATTAACATCGTAGTTTATTCCATCATTTACGCCAAATACGTAGTTGTCGAACATATCATCAGCTCTTTCTGTGCCTGATGAAGTACTTACTCCGATAATAAAACCTAAGCTATCATCTGCAAAAGTATTACTGAATACACCATTAAACTTGGTACCTGTTTCTTCCGAAAAGTCATTGTAATCAGCCGTTACAGAGGCTGCACCTTGCATACCTGGGTTAGCAAATGGGCGGGCAGATTTCAGATTTACTGCGCCGCCAATACTTCCTTCAATATTTTTTGACTGAACTGTCTTCCAAACATCTGCACCACTGATCATTTCTGACGGGATAACGTCAAATGCAAAATTTCTGCCGCCATCATCTGTGGCCAGAATCCGGTTATTTAAGGTAACAATGGTAAATTCTGGTCCTAAACCGCGAATATTTACATGTTGCGCTTCACCGCCTCGAGTTCGGCTAACAGTAATGCCTGGAATGTGAGATAACGAGTCTGCTACGTTGTCGTCTGGAAAACGACCAAGTTCTTCTGCCGCTATTGAATCAACCAAAGATCTTGCATCTTTTTTATTAGCTAAAGATTCAGCTAAGCTGCTTCTTACGCCAGTGACTGTAATCACTTCAGTTTCATTTACTACTTCATCTTGAGCGATAACAGTTGTTGTGCAAAATGCAGCTGTAATCGCCATTGATAGCACAGTTTTATTCCATGTTTTTTCTATTTTTATTTTCATAACAAATACCTTCCCCAGTTTAGGTTTCATGTTTTGTAAGTTGTAAGTTGTAAGTTGTAAAACATCTACTAATAGGCATACATTGAAGCCAAATGAAATCAACACTACGTATCCAAAAATCAATACTGAAGCAAAACGAAATACTTGTCAAGTAACTAAAACATAAATAAACAACCAAACGAAATCAAAACACCTCACAGAAGTTTCACTTGGTTGTTTATCCATTACAACTTACACTTTCAAGTTGAAGTTTCTTCGCTGATAGGGTCTATTTCATCAAGGTATTTATTAATCACGGCCTCTAAAAAGCTAACATCTGATTTTTTAAAACCTCTGTGAACAACTTTTATTTTTCCATTGGCATCAATAATATACGCGCTAGGTAATCCGGTTACGTTATATTGATTAGCGATGATGCCACCTTCATCAAATACAATGGGATAATCAATATTCATAGCGCTGATAAATTCAGAAGCTAACAATGGATTATTATCCAGATTGATAGCTATTACTTCAAAACCGGCCTGATGATATTTATTGCGTAAATTATTAAGCATTGGCATCGATACCATACAAGGGGTGCACCACGATGCCCAAAAATCGATATAAACAACTTTTCCCGCGTAGTCTTTTAATTTAACCTTGCCTGAAGAGGCACTTGGCTTAGATTTAGCGTTTGAATTAATAGCGTTGGAAATTACCTTTAGCAAGGGTAGTTCAAATGCAGTTTTGATTTCGTTAAACTGACTGTTTCTATTATGTGCATGGTCTAGTTCAACACTATGAACAACAACTGAAAAGCAGTAAAGTAGAGCAACAAGGTATTTATAATCGAGTTGCTTTACTATATTTAAGCATAAACTAGTCAAGGCGCTTTGCCTCCACTAATAAATATTGTGTAAATTTCAAATCGATTTTAGCTGAGGTATGCTTAACATTTATCTTGCCTAAGTTTTTTCCGGCAACATAATCTATCAACTCATAATGCCCCTTTTCTAAACCTCTTAGTTCAACCTCACCGGCCCATTGATCTGCATAAAAAGCAAAGTACATCTTTGCATCTTTTGCAATGGCATGTGTTTCGGGTTTATCAAACCCCATGTCATAGAGTTGACCTAAATAGATACCTTTGGGTAACATTTTTTCTTTATAAATATTAATCCAGTGCGCCCATATTTTTTCTTTTTCGGGTGTTAAAACAAAGCCTAGTTCAGGGTGTTTATCTTTAGGCCAAGTGAATTTAGTGCCAACAACAGCACCAATACCTACAGAAGAGGCAAAGTCATTCGCTTTATCGCTCAATTCTACATGGTCACCGTAGTAAGGAGATGACTCACCCATTAATCCTTTTAATGTTTTACCTTTAAGCCTAACTTGCCAAGAGGTTAATGGATCTGAACTCACGGCTTGATTCATATAAGGCATATTGTGAAATGCGTAAGAGGTACCGCAAGGGCAAATTTCGACCACGGACTCTTCATCAATTTCTTGAGCTGTTTCATAAATCATTTTCCAATAGTCTTGAAGTCCTTCAACAGACTCTTCAGGCCTAGCATGGTTATGCTTTGGGTTATAACACGGCGGTACACCATTTAAATGCTGACCATCGATTTTTAGTCCTGAGTATCCCCAAGTTTTCATTATCTTTTTGACTAATTTCTTACTGTGTTCAAGTGTTTTACTATAAGCAGGACATAAGTAAAAACTATTCCACCATGTTACATCAACTGCAGCACCATTTTTGTCTAGCAGTAACATGTCGGTATGGTCATGAAGTAAATCCGTACCAGGGTCTACGGCTAAAGGTGCCCACCATAACTTAGCTTTTAAGCCTGCATCGTTGATCTTTTTAACAAAGCTTTGCATGTCAACATCCCCTTTGGGGAATTTATCTGGGTGTAAATACCAATCCCCTTCTGCCGTTTGCCAACCGTCGTCCAACACTGCCCACTCTAACCCTAATTCTTTTGCTTTAGGTAAGGTGGCTATAATTTCTTCTACGTTAAAGCCTCGCTCATATCCCCATGCACACCATATAGGGTCGTAACTTGAATCTGGATATGCAGGAGCTTTTAAACCTTTCAAAGCCATAATTTCTCGATAAGTTACTAGCGTTTGGTAATAATCTTTTTGGTGAACGTTTACAAAGGTAGTAAATGTATCAAAACTTTCATACGCTTTTAAACGAACAACACGATCATAGTTAACGGCTACATCAACACCTTGTTGTTGTTCATTATACTGCACAGGTAACGAGACTAGTTTTGGTGTGAGTTCAACGTGTCCTACTGCCAACCCGACGTCTTTGCGCCATACATCACTAATCGGCGTTCCACTGCCATAATCTGAAGAATTCATACCCATATAGTTTTGTTGATTAAATCCCTTTGCTATGGGTAACAACCAATCGCGTCTATCTGCAAATGAAGCGCCCTGGTACGACCAAAATGATGCAGTTTTACCGTCATTTAAGTCAGTTTTATGGTTGTTAATGCTGGTATCTATTAATTGATAGGCGTTATTTGTCCAGTTAGTAATTTTCATTGAGTTTGTTGTGGTGTTTCGATAGGTTACTCGATATAAGGCCAATGATGGAAAGTTTTCATAAGTGGTAGCAATGAGTTTTTTTTCCAACCCTTCTTTCGATTTACCGACTATTGTCAGCTCGGTTCCTTGACCAATGTCATCGTTGACACTTTTTATTTGATGTTCAACGTAATGAAAATCACGGATGATTTTGTCTTCTAATGTGACTAATTCACTTGTTGAAAAATGCGTCAGTTTTTTTGTGGTTTTGTCAAACTGTGAAGAAATTCTACTATGTAAAAATTGATTAAATTCAATAATAAAATAGCTATTTTTTATAGCTACAAGATTGTCATCTGCTGCCTTTTTATTAACACTATTATTTGGTTCAACTTCTTTTTCTGTGCTTTCTTCGCCGTTTTTTTCACTGATTATAGGTGCACAGGAAAATAATATAAAACTGAGCATCAGTGCTATACAACTCATAAATTTACGTTTAATTAAATACATATGTCTCTCTTTTTTGTTAATTGACTATTTAACCTAAGCTCGGCTTAACAAATGTTTCTCTAGCGGCTATTTTTCCTTACTTCTGCGTTAAATTTACTTGCAATAGGCTAGGGTATTTCAATTTGTTAACTATCTCTTAAACCGTTCAGGATATTTATATAACCAGATTTCAGTTTACTTAACAGTTTAACACTCACTCACCAACGAAACAAACTGAAATACAGCAAAATAAACAAGCACAAAAGGAAATGGTAATAATACCCATCAAAAACAACAATTTAACTTAAACTATATTTAAAAGCCACCTACAAAAACAAAAAAGAAAGTAAATGAAACGATAAAAACATTTACTGAACAGTTATTTTATTTCATAATAGTTTCATTGTAGTAAAAATCTCTCAAAGTGAAACAAAAAAGGCAATCAATAATGAAAGCGATACTCGATATAGTGAAGCAACATAAAGCAGGGGTTCCCTTGGGGATCTATTCTGTATGTTCTGCACACCCATTAGTAATACAATCAGCGTTAGAGCTGGCACTAAGTACTGATACTTATGCTTTAATAGAAGCGACGTCAAATCAAGTAAATCAAGATGGCGGTTATACTGGTATGCAACCAGAAAACTTTAAGGAACTTGTTTTTAGTATTGCTGACAAGGTGAAGTTACCTAAAGATAAAGTAATTTTAGGTGGTGATCACTTAGGACCTAACTGTTGGCAGAACTTGACTGCTGATGTTGCCATGCAAAAATCTGAAATATTGATTGCCGATTATGTAAAGGCTGGTTTTAAAAAGATACACTTAGATTGTTCTATGTCTTGTTCTGATGATCCTATTCCTTTAACAGATGAAGTTGTTGCTGATCGTGCTGCAAAGTTATGCAACGTTGCCGAACAAGTGTGGAAAGAAACAGGTGGTGAAGCACCTGTTTATATTATCGGTACAGAAGTTCCTGTTCCAGGTGGTGCAACTGAAGAATTAGATGAATTAGCAGTAACATCAGCAGTTGCTGCGCAACACACTATTGAGGTTCATAAAAAAGCATTTTTGTCTTCTGGGTTAGAACAGGTTTGGCCTAGAATTGTTGCGTTAGTTGTTCAACCGGGGGTTGAGTTTGATCATCATAAAGTAATCGATTATCAAGATACTAAGGCGAAAGAATTAAGTAATTTTATTGATAGTCAGCCACATATGATCTTTGAAGCTCATTCGACTGATTATCAAACCGCTGCTAATTTAAAAAACTTAGTGCGTGATCATTTCGCAATTCTTAAAGTAGGTCCTGGAGTTACTTTTGCGTTACGCGAAGCCTTGTGGGCACTAGATCAAATTGAACAAGAGTGGTTGCCAAAAACTGATGTTTCAAATTTGAAAGCAACCATGACAAAAGTTATGAAAGAAAGCCCCAAATATTGGCAACCTTATTATACCAGTGCGGATAGACAACTTGCGTTAGATTGCCAATATAGTTTGAGTGATCGTATACGTTACTATTGGCCTCAATCTGATGTTGCTAAAGCGTATAAAACAATGACAGAGAATTTTAAAAAATCGACAGTACCCTTAACCTTATTAAGTCAGTACTTACCGCTACAATATCAAGCAATAAGAGATGGTGAAATCTCCGCAACAGTTGAACAAATAGTGATTCATCATATCACCGCAGTACTTAAGCAATATTTAAATGCATGTAGACCTGCCACATTATAAAATTTTAAAGGACAAAAAATGAATTATTTGAATATTAGCGAAGAAGAGTTAACAACATTAGGCGCGGTTTGGACGGCAAAAGAAATTAATCAGCAACCTCAAGCTTGGCATAATACACAAGTAATTATTGAGAAAAATGCATTAGAAATTAATAACTTTTTGGCACCGTTAATAGAAACAAAAGACTTACGTATAATATTAACAGGTGCGGGAACGTCTGCTTTTGCTGGCGGCAGTATTGCACCAACATTATCTGAGAAGTTGCAGCGTAATGTAGAGGCTATTGCAACGACTGAATTAGTGTCAAATCCTTCTCAGTATTTGCAAAAACACATACCAACGCTAATTGTTTCGTTTGCACGTTCAGGTAACAGCCCTGAAAGTGTTACGGCGGTAGAAATAGCATCTACAATTGTTGATAATTGTTTTCATTTGGTTATTACTTGTAATCAAACGGGTAAACTATTTCAACATTGTGAAAACAATGATAAATGTTTGGCTATATTAATGCCTAAAGAAACTAATGATATTAGCTTTGCCATGACATCAAGCTTTACTTCAATGATGTTTACGGCATTGTCTGTTCTGACAAACAATGATGATTTAGCTGAACATACTCAATTGATTAGTACATCAACCCAACAGGTAATTTCACAATACAATGACTTATTAAAAACCATTGCAGACAAAACACATAGTAGAGTGGTTTTCCTTGGTAGCGGTGGATTAAAATCATTAGCTCAAGAATCTGCTTTAAAATTGTTAGAGTTAACAGATGGTAAAACAGTTGCTGTGCATGATTCTCCATTAGGCTTTCGCCATGGTCCTAAAACTATTGTAAACAGCGATACGTTAGTAATAATTTACCTGTCTAATGACAACTATACCCGTAAATACGATCTCGATTTATTAGCAGAATTACGTAAAGATGGCGAAGTAGGACAAGTAGTAGCAATTACAACGCAAAGTGATGACAGTATTCAAGGTGACCATATTTTAATTGATCACCAAGATGGGTTAACGGATAGCTTATTATTGTTCCCTTATATTGCTTGTGCTCAAATTTATGCTTTCCATCATGCACTAGCATTAAAAAACAAACCCGATACCCCAAGTGTGTCAGGTACTGTAAACCGTGTTGTTCAAGGTGTGATAATTCATCCACTAAACTAGTTTGTGTTGAATTTGATTAAAGGAAAAAAAATGTATTTAGGTATTGATGGTGGCGGTACAAAAACAGCTTTTATCATTATTGATAAGGCTGGGCTGATCCATGCTCAACATGAAGAAACCACATCTTATTATATTGAAATAGGTTTAGCCGGTTTAAAAAAATTACTTATTAACGGGATAAATAAAACGCTCGAAAAAGCAAATTTAACCGCTGTTCAAATAGATTTCGCATTTTTTGGACTTCCTGCGTACGGTGAGGACAGTGCAGTGATTGAAGAAATTACGGCAATTCCATCACTGCTATTTTCACCCAGCCAGTATGCTTGCGGTAATGATATGGTGCCCGGTTGGGCATCAGCATTGGGCTGTAAAGATGGTATTAATATTATTGCTGGCACTGGGTCAATTGCCTATGGCGAATTAAATGGCAAAAAAGCACGATGCGGTGGGTGGAGTGAAGTTTTTAGTGATGAAGGCTCTGCTCACTGGATTGCAAAATGTGGCTTGTCTTTATTTACTAAAATGAGTGATGGTCGACTGGAAAAAAGCCCATTATATTATTTGTTCAAAGATCATTTTCAATTAACGAATGATCTTGATATTTGCGGCATTATTTTAAATCAATGGCAGGGGTCTCGTAGCAAAATAGCACGGCTTTCGTTATTGGTTAAAGATGCCGCTTTAGCTGGCGATAAATTAGCGTTAACTATTTTTGATAATGCTGCTCTGGAACTTGCCTTGATGATAGATAGCACACGTAAACAGCTTGGTTTTCAAAAAAATGAAGCAGTGGTAGTGTCGTTTTCTGGTGGTGTTTTTAATGCGAAAGCTTTAATTTTAGAACCTTTAAAGAAGCATTTGTCCGCAATTTCAACTACTTACAAACTGATAGAACCGAAGTACCAACCCGTTATTGGGTCGGCACTTTATGCTGCGAAACTAGACGGTTATCAATATTCCACAGAGTCTTTAAAGGCATTGGAAAATAACGTAATTTAACTTATAAACATCATGATAACGATGATAAATACAATAATAAATTAAGAGGTCAGAATGACATCAGCTAAAACGAAGTTAGACGAAAACAGCCATTTATTAAGTGCTCCCCCAACTAAATATCGTTGGCTCACGTTTTCAATACTAACCATTGTTTTATGGGGAACGTGGGGAGCATTAATTTCAATCCCTGAACAAAATAATTTCCCTGCGGAGCTTGGTTTTATTATGTGGGCATTTTCTATGATTGTTCCTGCGTTTTTTGCGTTAAAGGCAATCAATTGGAAACTTGATACAAGTACCTTTTCTATTCTGTTTGGTTGTATCATTGGCTTACTTGGTGGTGTAGGACAATTAATTTTATATACTGGCGCTATTGCCAATGGCCCTGCATATTTAATTTTTCCGATCATTGCCCTTGCACCCGTTGTTACTATTTTAATGTCGTTGCTGTTTTTAAAGGAACGTGCTGGCACAAAAGGTTGGATAGGCATTACGTTAGCACTGATTGCGGTTCCTTTTTTAAATTACTCTGAACCAGGTGCTATTGGTGAGCATTCCGGGTGGCTACTCTTTGCTTTATTAGTTTTTCTTGCCTGGGGTGTTCAAGGGTACTTTATTAAGTATGCTAATGAAAAAATTGATACTGAGAGTATTTTCTTTTATATGGCACTAACGAGTTTACTACTGTGCCCTATTGCTTGGTTTATGGTTGATAGCCCTGCTGCGGCAAACTGGCAATGGGATGGCGCTGGATTAGCGTTTACTATAGGTTTATTAAATTCTTTTGGCGCGTTGTTTTTAGTATTCGCTTTTCGTTATGGCAAAGCCATCGTAGTAAGTCCATTAGTGAATTGTTTACCGCCCATTATCACCAGTATTCTGTCATTAATTATACTGTCGGTATTGCCTACATTAGTGGTTGGTATAGGTATGATTATTGCGCTAATTTCAGCTTATTTTTTAGCTTTTGATGAATAATAATTTTTGATAACCAATTATTAAGCCGCCATCATAAGAATATGATGGCGGCTCTTTCATTACTAATTTATTTTAATTGGGCTTCGGTAATTAAAATATTCACATTGTCATTTCGAATTCATTGCCAAATAATACTTAAGTAAGTTTTGTGTAGAGCAGTCGTGTTTAGTAGAAACGTCTTTACTCGTTAATTCAGATTGTATTTTAGCTGCTAATCCTTTCCCAAGCTCAACCCCCCATTGATCAAATGAACATATTTGCAAAAGAATACCTTGAGTAAATATTTTGTGTTCATACAACGCTATTAAACTGCCAATTGAACGTGGTGAAATACGCTTCATTAATATGGTGTTTGTGGGTCTATTCCCTTTATGTACTTTGTGTGGAGCAACGTTGTTTATATATTCAAGTGTTCTTCCCTTTGCTTTTAAGTCTTCACGTACTTGTTGTTCATCAACCCCTTGCATTAAGGCTTGAGTTTGCGCGAAGAAATTTGCCATTAATGTTTCATGGTGTCCTTTTACTGGTGTCACACTTTCTACAGAGCCAATAAAATCAGCTGGTACAATATTATTACTTTGATGTAGGTATTGATAAAAGGCATGTTGGCCATTAATACCTAACTCTCCCCAAATGGAAGGCACGGTAGGATAATCAATAGTTTCGCCATACCAGTTAACGGATTTACCATTACTTTCCATTTCTGCTTGTTGTAAATAAGCCGAAAGCATGTGCAATGACTGATCATAAGGTAATATGGCATGAGATTGTGCGCCTAAAAAAGTACAATTCCATAAACTGAGTAGAGCTAAAATAACAGGTGCATTATTTTCTAGCGGTGCTTCGCAGAAATGTTTGTCTAAGTCATGCGCGCCTTCTAGAAGTTCGATGAACTGTTCAAACCCTAGATCAATTGCAATCGGTAATCCTATTGCTGACCATAATGAAAATCGCCCTCCTACCCAATCCCACATATCAAAAATATTTTCTTCTGCTATACCAAATTCCATGACATTTTTTTTGTTAGAAGAAACGGCAACAAAATGCTTTGCAATTGATGATTCATCAAAAGAAGAGGCAACTAACCAGTTCATTGCTGTTTTAGCATTGGTCATTGTTTCCGTGGTTGTAAAAGTTTTGCTTGAAATAATAAATAATGTTTTTTCTGGATTGAGTGGTCTTAATACATTCGCTATTTGAGTGCCATCTACATTAGAAACATAGTGCACATTAATACTCTGATCACTGTATTGTTTTAGTGCTTCTGTTACCATTTGAGGACCTAAGTTTGAACCACCTACGCCAATACTAACAACATCGGTGATTCGCTTTCCTGAATAGCCTTTCCAATGTCCTTGACGTACATTGTTTGAAAACTCTTTCATGTGGTTGAGCGCACTTTCTACATCGTTGTCGATATTTTTTCCTTCTAAAGTCATCTTTTTTTCAGATCGATTACGCAAAGCTACGTGTAACACAGCCCTGTCTTCAGTAGTATTGATTCGTTCACCGGCAAACATTTTGTCGCGCCATTGTTCAACTTCAGTTTCTTTCGCTAGTTCAATTAAGGTTGTAAATGTTTCACTGTTAATTAAGTTTTTTGAATAATCGAGTAGTATTTCCGGCAATTTTATTGAATACTTGGAAAACCGAAGCGGATCATTTAAAAACAATGTATTCATATCTTGTTTATGATTATCCGTCGCTAAACACTTGAGCTTCTGCCAACTTTTTAATGACTCTCTTTTCACAATTATTTCCTACTATTTATAGATGTAAAAACAATAAGTCGTGCTAAATTTAGCATGACTTACTGATTGATTATTTTGATTTCAAACAATTGATTTAAACGTCAAGTGTTAATGGTTTTTAGGGTAAACTCTTAGCATGATTACTTGATGTGATATAACTTCATCTTGATATGTATTAGGGAAAACACCCATGTCTTTGTGTTGCCATAAATCCCTGACTTTAGTTTCTTTCCAATCAAGGCCAAGATCATCTAACCAGTTAACAGAAATAACTTGTGTTTCACTTCCTCGATTTAACATTGCAACCGCCCAACTATCATCCGACATAGGTTTTGCTAAAATGTGAATATTTCCTTCTTTTCTAACCGTTTTTGCTTGAATTCCTAAACTATCTTGATTTAATGCAATAACCTCTTTATTGGTTAAGGTTTCTAGCGTATAAGCATCTAAATTACGTACGTCAGTACCGATTAGTAACGGTGAAGATAAGATAGACCACAAACTAAAGTGCGCCCGGTATTCAATATTTGATGCCCCTGCTCCCACCAGCTCTTTACTTTTACCGTTTAAACCTACAATAAGCATATCAAAATCATTCCATTGACCTGGTTTATTGAATTGTTCTAGATCTTTACCTCTGTCGAGCATATCAAGTACATCAAAATAATAACCTTCTCTATTTTTAGGGTAGTCAAAGTCATCTGAAATATCTTGTCCAATTCTCCAATGGTTAGCTCCAAGGTCTCCTGCCCACTCCCAAATGTCTGTCCAACCACAGTGGCACGCATGTAAAACAATATCTCTAGGGTTTTCAATTAATGGTTTTGACATTTTATAAAATGCTTCTTGTACTTCACTTTTACTTGCATCTACATGAGAACAACAAGCATCATACTTCAAGTGGTCAATGTTCCAAGAGGCGAACATTTCAGCGTCTTGTTTCTCATACCCCTTACTACCAGCATAGCCTGCACAGGTAGTTTCACCTGGCCCAGAATAAATACCTAATTTCATACCTTTTTTATGAGCATAATCTGACAAGTATTTAATACCATTTGGAAATTTTTCACTGTCATAAACTAATGGTTTATTTTTACGTTTTCCTTTATCTTCCTGCCAACCGTCGTCTAAGTTAACGTAAATATAACCGGCATCTTTCATGCCATTTTGAATCATGGCGTCAATCGTTTCGATGATCAGTTGTTCGTTTATTTCTACGCCAAATTGATTCCAGCTACTCCACCCCATTGGTGGCTGTTGGGCCAAACCGTTGTTTAGTTTTTCAAAAGGTTGAATACTGGTATTATTCGAATTTGCTAGCGCATTTTCTGTAAGGCTTGCTATTAAAAATAACATTAAGCCTATTATTTTAAATAAAGGTAAAGTAGTTGTATATTTCATGTGTTGTCCAATCAATTAAAATAGAAATATTGTTTCATGTACAAAAGAACTAAAAACATATTAAATGAAACAAAACACAAGGTAAAGAGAAATAAACAAAAACAAAAAGAAACTATATTTGGTTTTTGCTATATCAGTATCTTATCGGTTTGTTATCTCTTTATAGCTGCTCTGTTAACACACCTAAAAAACCACTTCGTTGTGATTAAATTCTATTAAAACAGTTAACTAAATTTAAAACCAGTTAAATTTGATGTTTAAAATCAATAAAATAATACTGACATTTTATGTCGCCATTATATAAAACTATATAGTTTTTAAAACTTACTTTGTTACATTTACCTTCATTATTTAACTATTCATAGTATATTAAAAGTTTCACTTGGGGGGTTCGCCTGCTACAATAGCCACTATGTTATATAACGTTTTAGAGAATAATTAAATGCGAGATACAAGCGCTAGACGTAAAAAAATAATAGAGTTACTTAACGAAAATGGTAGTGTACAAGTTCAACAACTATCTAATTTATTTGATATTTCAACTGTTAGCATAAGAAAAGACCTCAAATTTTTAGACCAACGTGGCGTAGTAACAAGAACATACGGTGGTGCTTTCTTAAATTCTGAAAATAGTGAAACAATTGAAAGCAATATTGACTTAAAAGAAAAGCTAAACGTTGATAGCAAATGTAAAATAGCACAAGCCGCCGCAGATATGATTTGTGAAGGCGATTCTATCATTTTAGATTCAGGCACAACCACTATTAGAATTGCTGAGCAATTACATGATAAAGAAAGTATAACCGTTATTACCAATGATTTAGGCGCTATTAATTGTATTGCTAAATATTCAGACGTTGAATTACTTGTTTTAGGTGGAACACTTCGTCATAAAAGTATGTATTTTTATGGCACTCAAGCAGAAAAAACACTAAAAGATTTACATGCTGACAAGCTATTTTTAGGGGTTGATGGCTTTCATATGGATAAAGGAATAACTACTCATTTTGAAGCCGAAGCAACATTAAATCAAATAATGTGTCGAGCTGCTTCTGAGGTGGTAGTGGTTGCCGATTCATCCAAATTTAATAAAGTCTGTTTGTACAAAATTATTGAACCTTCCGGTGTTTCAAAGTTGATAACTGACTCTGGAATATCTGATGAATTTAAAGACAATTTAATAAGTATGGGTATTGATGTTATTGTTGTTGATCAATAAATACATTTATATGATTCTACCTAAATTATTAACCCTTCAAGCTACGTTATCGTTGCTAAAGTAGCAGAGCTTGAAAGGTTAACTAGTATACTTAATTTATCACTTAGACCAATGTCGCATTTTATGTCCTTTTAAGGCATAGAATAAAATAAACGAATAACAAGGTAACATCACTAGATACGAACTTTGCGAATTAGTTGTTGCCTCAGTTAATGCGGCATACGCCAATGGTAGTATTGCTCCTCCTGAAATACCCATAATAAGTAAAGCTGACCCCGTTTCTACGTGTTTTCCTAAACCACTTAATGCCATTGGCCAAACGGCAGGCCAAACAAGCGCATTTGCAAACCCCAACATAGCTACATATAAAACAACATCAGGTAGATAACCTACATCTTTCCAAAAAACTAACGTCGGCCAAATAATTGCACTGTGGGTTGGAGTGAATATTATTAGTAACGTTATCACTAGGCCTAATATAGAGGATAAGGTCAATGCGGTTTCTTGTTTTATATAACGTGGAATACTAAACATACCAACAATATAAGCTAACACCATGAAAACCATAGTGTAAGAAGTTAGTTCGCCAAAATTTTTTACTCCGTGCTCTTGCCCAAATAAGCCGATAGTGTCGCCCGCAATAACTTCAACTCCGACATATAAAAACAATGTTACTGCGCCTAGGATTAGTTGTGGATAAGCGAAAATAGAGTCAGTTTTATTGCAGGGAATATCTCCTTGTTTTTTGTTTTGAGTGTTCATAGCTGGTAATGGCGATAGTTTAATAAAGATAGCCAGTACTAAAAGAGTTGCTGCCATAATTAAATAGGGTTTAGCTAAGCGCTGCGCTAAATCATTTAGCTGTAGGTTGCGTTCAATGTCTGTCAGGGTTGCTAGTTGAGCTTTGTCAAATTGCCCCATATTGCCGAGTATAAAAGCCGTGAAAACAATTGGAGCAATGACCCCCGCTCCCTTATTTAGTAACCCCATAATACTGATTCTAACCGCTGCCGACTCTACAGGACCTAGCAGAACTATGTAAGGATTCGCAGCGGTTTGCAAAATGGTAAGGCCGGTACCCAACATAAACAAGCCAAATAAAAATATACTGTACATACGTTCGTTTGCTGCTGGTATGAAAATTAATGAGCCAATAGCCATCACTAATAATCCCAACATCATGCCATTTTTATACCCTGTTCGTTTGAGAACGTAAGCCATTGGCAATGCTATAACGGTATATGCAATATAAAATGCCATAGTTACAAAGTAGGCTTCCATGTGATTTAATTCACAAGTGATTTTCAAAAAAGGAATTAACGATCCATTCAGCCATGTGACAAAACCAAAAACAAAAAAAAGAGCTCCTATAATAAACATAGGTACCAAACTAATCTGTCGGTTTGTTGCTATTGAGCCTGTTGCTTGCATAATATGTTTACCTTTCTAATTAGAGTTTTTATTGAGAATTTCTGATTGAAAAAGATCATTGCTATATGCTAATTTGCCATCAATAATTGTTGCTTGTACTTGGTATTGATTATCGACAATTGCTAAGCATGCTCGCTTACCTACTGCAATGCTTCCCAAAGTACTCCCAACACCCAGAAATTTTGCAGGGATCAAACTAGCCATATGAACAGCTTCTAACGGTGGAATTTCCGCTAAGTTTATTAGATTGTGAATAGCGTTTTCGAGGGTAAGTGTGCTGCCTGCTAATGAGCCACCTTCAGTTCTAGCAACCCCGTCAATAACATTAACATCGAGCATACCTAATTGATAAGTACCGTCGTTGAGACCGCCAGCAACAATACAATCACTGATTAAACCCATTTTATTACTACCTTTTAAACGGTATATCATGTCTAAAATAGCTGGGTGTAAATGAATGCCGTCAGCAATGACTTCTACATAGGCGTCTTTATCGAGCAATACTGCGCCTGCCGTTCCAGGGTCACGATGATGAATTCCTTTCATACCGTTAAAAACATGAACACCGCCACACGCACCTGCATGGAGAGCATCGCATGTTTGTTGATAATTTGCATTGGTATGTCCTAACATGGGTTTTATCCCTTTGCTTACCAAGTAACGAATTATTTCATTTGAGTTAGGTAGCTCTGGTGCTAATGCCATAACTTTTAATGCTCCTTTTGACGCGTTTATGATGGCATCAATATTTTGCAAAGTTAGCGGTAGAAAGTACTTTTCATCATGTGCACCTTTATGATCTTCCGTGAAGAACAACCCTTCATTATAAGCACCAAGTACTTGTGCACCTTTGGGTTGACGTTGATATGCCTCACCAATAGCAGCAAAGGCCTTTAATGTTACATCCCACGTTGATGTTACCGTTGTACCTAAGAAACCGACAACACCGTGTTTTGCTAAGGATGATGAAATTTTTTCAATGGACTCTCTTGCCCCGTCCATGATGTCGAAACCTTCACGACCGTGAATGTGTAAATCCAAAAATCCTGGTAAAATGCTTAAATTACCTAGTTCGACTATTGGTACATCTATTGTGATTTTGTCAGTAATAGCTGACACAATTCCATGTTCAATAAGAATAAACTGATTGTTGATTACGTTAGTTTCAGCAAACACTTGTTGTGCATGTAAATAATAACAATCATTGTTCACCATATTGACCTCCTAATATTGCGGCTCCACGAACACCACTTGAGTCTCCAAAGAAGGCTTTAGTAATAATTGGCAGTTCTATTCCAGCAAATAAATGCTGGCTAATTGCTTCTGGTAAAGCATGAATAATTTCATCAATTTTTGAAAGCCCTCCTCCTACTACAATCATATCAGGGTCATAAGTTAAAATTAGAGTGCTAAATGATGAGCCTAATAAGTCCATGTAGCATTTAAATGTTTTAATTGCTACGGCTTTACTCTCCCGTAGAGCTTTTACAAAAGTAGCTGTGTTATCAGAGTTGCCACCAAAGAATTTGTACAACCAACCTAAACCAGGCCCAGCAATATAAGTTTCACTACATCCCTCCAAACCACAACCACATTTTCGAACAGGTAAATTGTACTTTTGTAGTAAAGCTCCTGAAACTGGTAAGTGGCCATACTCACCTGCTATATTATTAGTGCTTTTATACAGTTGGCCATTTATACATAAGCCACCCGCTGCACCAGTACCAATAATGGCGCCATAAACTATATTTAATTTGTTCCCTGCGCCTCCATTGCTTTCTGATAGAGCAAACAATCGACAATCGTTAGCTACTTTCACCTTTCGATTTAAAACTTTTTCTAAATCTTTTTTAATTAGCTTACCTGTTGCACAACCAACGTTAGCAGACTTTACTCTTGATTCTTTATCAATGATCCCTGGCATTCCTATCCCAATGCGTCCTTGCTGCCCACTACGATGATCTGCTTCGTTAACGAGATCTGCTATGGTTTTAATAAATTCGCCATAATCATTAGTTGGTGTTAGTACGCGCCAATTATCGATAATATTCATTTGTTGATCGAATAAACCTATTTCAATTTTGGTACCTCCAATATCTAATCCATAGGTAATTTGAGTGTTATCTGACATGAGTTTATTTTTTCCTGTAATATTCCAAGCATAAGCTTTAGGTTAATGGCTATCTTTTGATAGTTAATACCAAGTTGATTAAGTTATAGATTTAGCTAACAATGCCCAAGGGTGTTGCCACTTTCCACATACCTCGTGTGAAATCAGGAATATCTTTACTGTTACTTCGATCAGCCACTGACGCAACACTTTGTGGGAAAATTGATGACCAAGACGCAGCATCATATACATCTTGATCTAGTGGCTCGCCATTACGTAAACAATAAACTATGCGGTACATCATTAAGAAATCCATGCCACCATGTCCTCCATTTTTTACAGCTTCGGCTCCCATGCGCACATAAAGAGGGTGGTCAAAAGCTTCATACCATTTGTTCATGTCTTTATCCCAATGATGAAAACTTGATTCTGTTGGCTTTTCCCCTTTATTTCCGTTAATTTGCCATTGTGCTAAGTTATTTTGATATTCTTTCTTATAGATAGCTAACATCGCTTCAGGTGGTTTTTCTAATGCTATTCGGTTAGGAAAACCACCAAAAATACCATTAGTACCTTGAACTAAATTATGACGAGTATAAGGACGAGGGCTGGTTGTATCATGTTGTACCATTATTGTACGACCTTTGACCGTTTTGATAATACTGGTATTCATATCGCCCGCAATAAAATTAAGTTTGTTACGAGGGTGATCTTTAGGAAACTCTCTTTGAGTATAAGCAGCTCGACCAAGTGACGGAGAACTCATTGATGTTACATAATCAAACCTATCACCGCGATTAATATTCATGTATTGAGCTATAGGGCCCAAACCATGTGTTGGGTACAAGTTACCATTATGAGTAGTGTGCCAGAAGGTTCGCCAAGATCCCGTTTTCCTATCAATTTCTTTCATTTGCCATCGTAAGTCATGAATATACGCAGCCTCTCCATGAATTAAATCACCAAACAGCCCTTGACGAACCATGTTCAATACCATGAGCTCTTCACGCCCATAGTTTACATTTTCCATCATCATACAGTTTTTCTGAGTACGCTCAGCTGTATTGACTAATTGCCAACATTCCTCTATTGATGTTGCTGCTGGTACTTCAACAAACGCATGTTTCCCGCTTTCCATTGTTTCAACAGCCATGGGTGTATGCCATTGCCATGGGGTAGATATAATTACGATATCAATATCACTACGGGCAAGTAATTCGCGATAACTATGCTCAGAACCTATGTATACATCTGGAGTTTTCAAGCCTTGCTCTTTTACATAGTCGACAGAAGTGCTAATTACTGTTTCATCAGTATCGCAAATCGCTTTTATTTCAACCCCTTCTAAATGACAGTAATGTTTAACATGGCCAGCTCCTCGCTGACCAACGCCTATAAACCCAACTCGAACTACTTCCATTTTAGGTGCAACTAACCCAATAACTGAATTACCTTGGGCTTTGGGTGATAAAAGTTCCTTATGATTCACTGTTCCACAGGCAGAGATCATAGAGGTTGTTCCTAAGATTGCAGCAGATTGGACTGCTGCTTTTAGAAAGTCACGACGCTTTAAATCTTTCATTAAAATGCTCCTAATTGTTATTTTAAATTTCACCTTAAATAAAAACAATAATATAATACACAAAAAAAACGATAATGAAACAAAAACAACTAAAAACAAACAAAGACACTTAAAGATTGGTTTACTAATTAATTTTATTTCTTAGTTTTAGAGGTTGGTCTTAGACCTCAGTCGAGTTACCAATATGATTGCCGTTAGCAAAACGATTGAATAATAGAAATACTAGTTGTTGCACCTAACTTAGAATATGATGTTAAATGAGTTTTAAAAGAGCCTTTGAGCTAGTACGTTTTTTCTTGCTGTTATGATAGCGGTTTATGACAAAACCAATAAAAATGTTTAACCATGGAAGTTAAATCAAATATAATTATGATTGAAGAATTAGATACTTAAAATGAATTTAATACCTATCATTAATATTAAAGCAAAAGCCAATCACCATGCGGTTTTTTTAATGTTGTTGGCTGTGGTAATTTTCTTTTCTGCCTTGATGATCAGTCAATATTATTGGCGCAGCCATCATTTAATATTGATTTTTATCTACCTACTCGCCTTAGTGGTTTTGTTTACAGGTATATTAAAGCGATCTGAACCTAACGTTAGTTTTGAGATATCACCACAACATTTACAATATAATCACCGTCAAGGTAAATGGAAATTAACTTGGCAGCAGATACACAATATAAATACCATTAGAGAAGTCGTAGGTTTATCTACAATCGATTTACCCTACATAGGTATTCGGCTGAAGAATATAGAAGAGTTAGCTGATCAAATTTCTCCCCGTTTAGCTAATAGACTGATCCATGAACAGCGCCCTTTGTTAAGCTTTGCATTTAAGCATCAGTTACTAACACTGGAAGACACCCAGCTTAATTTTGATCCTTTTGTATTAAGTTCAGGCAACGTAATAAAAGGGCCAATAGCCGCTTTTTTACATCACTGTCACACTTTACAACGAGGGATTGGTTATCATCTTTATATTCCCGAATCGAGCACAGACCGAGAGCTAAACGATTTTTGTCAACTATTAAAACAATGCAAACGTTACAGTGCTAATTATCATGTAGGATATATGTTTAACGACTGAGTAGTATTTCTACGTTGGTATTTTGAAAGGATTTGGATAGTTTTAGACCACATGAACACTACTTATTATTCAAGGTTGCTTACCACGCCATCTAAAGCGATAATCAAATATAACTATTGTATTGTCGTATGCAATATTATTGGTCAATAAATACATGATTTTTATTATAATGCACATCATGATAAAGAAGATCGCGTGAGCTAAATAGCAATTTACAAATAGGTACAACTGATTAATGAACAATAACGAACAGCCATCTATTCTATGGCACGATTATGAGCTTTACAATATAATACATTGTTTTAATTGAATTTAACTTAACAAAAAACAACCATGATGCACAGCGTGATGCACACATAACCTTCGGTTTGATTATCAGCCACTTATAAACAAAATATAGAATTATCAACATGTTGTATGATAATCACTAGAATTATGAAACCTTATCCGTTACTGCAAAATCCAACCAACTTTGTAACCATTTTTATTACGTAGACAACTGGTTTTGTTTCTCCATATAAAGCCCTAAAAGACCAAATCCTAAAGCTGCTACTGATAAAGTTTGTATATTTCTATTAGCTGATTTACACGCAATTAAAGCAGTGCCTACAAGCGACACCGTTAACGATGTTTTTAACTGTGCACTTGTTGGTTTTCCAGTTAACACTTCACTAGCTAAATGCTCGCAATTATTAAAGACACTATATTTGAAACTAGATGACAACCGACTATTAATTCTATCTACAATTGCTTGTGTAGCATTAATACTAGTCTTTTTAACTAACTCCTCACCTTCTAAAAACTCCTCTACATTACTTACGTGAGTATTCTTATCAGGGCTTGTATGCAAAACCAATTTATCACCCACTTCAAAATTAAGTTCTAATCCTGCATGAGCTACTAATCCAGATACTTTTTTTCTATACACTTTTGTCACTGATACCAATACTCTCTCAGCAAAAATATTCTCATTTAATAACATTTCTGTTATCCTTATATTACATTAAAAATTACATGTATTCCAATTACGAATACACACCACAAAACGAATACCACCCTCATACTGGGTAGTTGTCAATTATTGATTTTGAGAATTTGCTATGAATCAACAAATAACATACAACGCATTAGTTGGGTATGAATTAGAAAGCATTAGAAAAAATTAGGAAAGGAGCAATCGGAAATCTCGACAATTACAGGCATATCACAACCTGTTTTATCTAGATTAGAGAAAGGTAAAGCAATGATCACTATCGATCAGTTGTTTGTAATTTGTGAAGCTCTAGAGGTTAAACCTGAAGATATTATATCGAAAGCTTCTGAAGGTGTAGAAGCATTTAGTACTGAGGAAGCTGTTAACGTTACAACCACCAAAAAAGCAAGCACCTCTGGCGCTGTATTAACGGGTGCTGCAATTGGGGCTTTATTAACGTTGTTTTTAACTAAAGGGAAATAAGATAATCTAACTAATTTAAATTATACCGGCATACAGTCCGCCAGACTCATCTGGCAGGCCCGCAATTTTAATCAATTAAGATAGTTATTCATAAATACGAAGTTAGACTTCGACAATACTGTCGAATAGTTAAAATAGGATAAAATAAACCATCCTTATTAATGCTTAAAAACTAATCCTTATAGGATACCCAAGTGCCCTTAGCGATTTATTAGTTCTACCATTTCGAGGAGGCGTTGTTTCAGGTTGTGCCCAACCTACAACCTCAGCAATTGAATTAATTCCGTAATGAGGAATCCAAAGTTCATCTGTCATGCTTGCTGAATATATTCGTTCCCAAATATTTTCTGGTTTTCCTGTATACAGAATATTAAACAAGATTTGACGGATGTCTTGACCTTTTTGGTTGCGTTGAGCCATTAGCCAGCTAGCAAATAATGGCAATCTTTCTTCACGAGATAGTGTTTTGATATCTGGTCTACCTAATGTTGCAGTAGTCATTTTTATCAAATGGTCTTTAGTTGCATGAGTACATCTGCACATTTCTTCAATATCATCTACAGATAACGACAAAAGCTTGTCTTTAGCAAGAAGTTCCCTAAGTTTAGGTGCACTATGATTGAACGTCTCATCTTCATTAGAAGGCGCTTCAGGTTGACCTTGCCACCAAACTAGGGCATTCATTAGTGCTGAATTAGGATCTCTTTCGTGATTTGAATAAAACTCCTCATATGGATAGGTATTATTTTTCTGCCTAACTTCGTTGTAATAATAAGCATGTAGAAATTGATCAACTTGCCAATAAACAGGTATATCAGCTGAAATCCATTTAGGGCGGAAGTCGTTAATTTGGGATGCGATATTATCAATCTTAGCAATAGTAGATTGCCACTCTTGTCTAAAGCGTTCCTTTTTCTTATCAACTACAGAGCCTTTGGTGTAATCACTAACACCATTGAAAACAGGAACCTTTCTGATTTTCTTTGCTTTACTATCTATTTCATCGGCACCAGACTTTTTTCTTAATGCTAAAATTGCTATTTGTTCGTCGATAATATCTTGGGATAAAGGTATAGATTCATCTAAGTCATTAAGTTCATCAAAAAAGGATTCGAGCTGAGATGTTAAGTTATTGGAGATAATATCTTCTTCTGTAAAAAACATCCCCGTTTCAATATTTGTCCACCAAGCTCTGTTGGTCAAATTGGCTGAGCCAATATACGCACCGTAACCTTTCCACCAAATTATCTTCGAATGCAGTACATCAGGGATCAGCTGGCAAAATATGTTGTTTTTAATATTTTTCAACAACTGAGAAAGTAGGCGAGGTTGTACAGGCACCGTATGATCATAACGCATCCAAATATCTAGCCGGTATTTGTTATCAATACAGTTTTTTAACAGTGTATCGGTATCATTACCATAGGCAATGGCGGCTAATACTCCATCTACTTCGTCTCCTATCTTTGGTAAATAAGACGATAAAAATTGTTTGTTCACACCACTTGCTATTAGTTTCATACATTCATCCATAAAAAAGCCGCATATTATTGCGGCTAACTAATTATTCCATTGTACTATCTGGCAAGCCAGCAGCTACGTCTTTAAATGCTGCTAATGCGGCTTCTAAATGATCGATAATTTCTTGTTGTAAAATATCTGGTGGTCGCAAGTTATCAAGGTTATCTAAACTATCATCTTTAAGCCAAAATACATCAAGGCTAGCTTTATCACGGTTAATTAATTCGTCATAACTGTAATATTTAAAACGTTCAGATTCTTCACGTTTATGACGGTTATCAGGGTTATAACATTGGATAAAATCTTTAAGGTCGTTCAACATCATTGGGCGTTGTTTTAACGTAAAGTGCTTATTAGTTCTTAAATCGTAGAACCAAATACCTTTTGTATGTACTTTTTCATCACGAGCCGCATTGTCAAAAAACACTACATTTGCTTTAACACCATTGGCGTAAAATATACCCGTTGGTAAGCGTAAAATGGTATGTACATCACAGTTGTTTAACCACTTACGACGTATACGCTCGCCCGCACCACCTTCAAATAATACGTTATCGGGCAATACTACAGCAGCTTTACCGGTGTCTTTTAAACTAGAAACAATGTGTTGCAGGAAATTAAGCTGTTTGTTGGTGGTGGTTGCCCAGAAATCTTGACGTTCATACGTTAACGCATCTTTGTCCTCACCACCTTCAGCATTGGTAATTGTCATGCTGCTTTTCTTTCCGAAAGGCGGATTCGCGAGCACGTAATCTACCTTGTCCTCTCCTTCGATTTTAGTGAGTAAGGCATCAGCTCGCTCTACCTCGGGTTCACCGTCAATGCTGCCTATATTGTGTAAGAACAGGTTCATTAAACACATACGGCGAGTCGATGGGACTATTTCGTTACCACGGAAAGTTTCGTCACGTAACGATTGAACTTGGCCTTTATTAAGCTTTGATTTTGCGACAATACTCGGGTCGTGTTTAGATGGATTCCAATGGTTCATGCCCTTTTCAATCCATTTTTCATCACCATAAGTGATCCAATCACTTGCCGTTAAGAAGAATCCACCTGTCCCGCAGGCAGGGTCTAAAATAGTTTTTTTCGGTTCAGGACGAACACAAGCAAGCATTGCATCGATCAATGCACGAGGCGTAAAGTACTGGCCAGCACCACTTTTGGTATCTTCCGCATTCTTTTGCAATAAGCCTTCGTATAAATCACCTTTAGCGTCTGAATCTAAACTAATCCAATTTTCATCGTTAATCATTTTAACGATACGCGCTAACTTAGCAGGATCAGGTATTTTATTTTCTGATTTATAGAAAATTGCGCCAATCATACCTCTTTCATTGGCTAATTTTTTTAATACCTTACGGTATTGTTCTTCTAATTTTTCACCTGTTAAGCCTTGCAAGGTTTCCCAATTAAATTCAATAGGCACTTTAGTGTCACGAGAATAAGGTGGCAAAGCATACTCATGGGCCATTTTTAAAAACAAGAGATAAGTAAGCTGCTCTAAGTAGTCACCGTAACCTACGCCGTCATCTCGCAATGTATGACAGTAATTCCAAACTTTTTGTACTAACGCTGGTGCGTTCATCTATATATTCTCTTAATTAAGTTTATCGACTAAAGTAAATCATCTACCCAATCTTTATCTCTATGAGAGCTAATCATTGCTCGAAAAAAACTCGAATATTCTGTAGTTTCAGGAGTTAATTTTTTTTGTAACTGTTCAATAACGTCAGGGTTATTACCAACCAATGTAATTAATAAATTTATTGGCTCCCATAAGTCTTTTTTCTTTTTCGGAACTCCAAAACTATTAAAACCAAAAGTACGACAAGTATAAACTGCTCTATTATATTCTTCAGTACCATTTGGAAAACGGGGTTCAACAACTCCATTGATTAAATGAGCCAGCAGCTTAGTATCATCTTCTTCACAAGGATCTAATAACTTGGGTTTCTCATCGTTTACACAAGTAGGAGTATAGTTACGTTGATTTTCGTCACAAAGCAAAAATTCATTATGTTTGCCAAAAAGTATACCTCCATCTTTTTCTGATCTATTACACCGTTGACAACTATAACGATAGTTTAACCATTCGTATGCTTGCCAATAATATCCATCATGATTTACGAGCTGTGACCTATTACATGTCACTCCTGCCTTTGGTCTAAAATGATCTACATCAGATGCAGATCTTTCTGAATTTGACTCACAATACCAGCATTTCCCACTACTTAATTCGGATAGCCATTGTTTCAACAGACCCCATGTATTTGTTGTTTTTATGTAGTCTTTCTTAGCCGTAATCGTCAATTTTTCAGCTACTTTATCTTTTCGACGATTCAAGGCTGTTTGCTTTCTTGATGGAATTGGTCCAACTAATTCTATATATCTCATTAGCTGTCACTTTTATTAATTGATTCAAGAAGGCTTTGAACAAGTACCCCTAAGGCTTTTTCTCTATTTTCTTTAGTTAATATAGGATCAGCATAATTATTATCTTCTTTATTCGATAATTCAAAACGTGCTCTAGTGAATTCACGTTCAATTCTATCATCAGAAGCAAAGTTAAAATCCAACTCTTGAATCCGCTCCCTTATTGAAAACAACTCTTCTTTCTCTCGATTAGTGAGGTTGCCAGATTTTGTGGAAAGATCATGAAACTTTAGCAAGTCTTTCGTTGTTGATTTATCAAGGCTTGAACCTAAACCAAATAAATCACTAGTAATGACTCCACTATAGCCCATCCCTCTGGGATCTTTTTCAGGAGGAACAGAATCAATATCACGACTGTCGCCTACATGATGAAGAATCTGAACTTGTTTTCTATTAAGTTCAGCTACTGCAATAGGGTTATGAGTTGTTAATACAATATGAGACGAAGAATCTTTAGCTTCTGAGCTGTTTACAAAATCCTTCAGATAGTCAATATACTTAACGCTCCACTTAGGATTTAGATGTGTATCTGGCTCGTCCAATAAAAATAAACTTTCATTTTCCGCTGTAAAACGTAATAAACCTAAAACGGTTAATAGTTGCTGCTCACCTTCACTTAATTCCCTAAAAGTTACTGTACCATCATTTTTCTTAAGTTTGACTCGGATGCGTACTTCTTCAATTAGCTCTGAAACGTAAGTACTTTCCAATTCTTTAAAAAATTCACGACCCGTTTGTGACCCCCTTAATACTGCTAGAGCCTCGATATCTTTTACAAAAAGATAAACAAATTCAGTTTCATTACCTTTCTTGGCCCATAAGGTATTTTTTACATCTCTTGTTGTTTGGATAGGAGCTAAAGATATTTCAAGTAAACGGTCTAAAAAAATTCTTACTGTACCCTCTGCTCCCCAAAAGATATCGGGCACAAAATCGAGTTTTTTCTTTTTAGCTTCTAATTTCAATCGTGGATTTCTGTCCCAAGATGGCTGCTTTAATACAAAAAGCACAGAATCAAAGCCTTCATCTGGATCTATTCCAATCTCAGTTTCTAAAAATTTCTTTATAACCAAATCGTTATTATTAGGCTCTGTTTCCATAAATGCCAATAGGACAAATTGACTATGTTCAGGTAACGCATAGAAAAGCTGTCTTAAACCTAATTCTTTTTTATTATTGTCATTCCTCAGCGCATCATCATATCTTCTCAGGTAAGGCTCAAACGCCGACTTCATTCGATCACTATTCCCAGAATAATAGCCAAAAACAAATCGAGGTAAAAACTCCTTTTCTTTTTTCCTAAAAGCAGAATACTTTATTTCTTTACCTTCATCTTCATTTAACTCTTCAATTAGAGATAATTGACTTTCTTTCTTACTATCATCATTTAAGTCAATATATCTAATTGAATAAATGTTATTCGATGTGTTGTCAGGGTCAGCGATAATGGTAATTATTTTGTTATTACATGAATATGTCAGGTTGTAATAACATTGAAGTTCTGATTTGCGTGATTGCATATTAGCATCCATAGCCAATTCACAAAAGATGTGAGTAATAGCTTCTAAAACATTAGACTTCCCGGTGCCATTCTTACCAATAACCACAGTAATCCATTCTTCCTGATCAAAGTCGATAGTGACATTCTTTAGGTTTTTATAACGATGACGATCAACCGAGCCTACTATTTCCTTTTCACTACCCAATATCAATTTATGAAGTCTCATTTTTTTATTATCCGTAATTTATCCATTTTATCTTTTTTCAGAACCTCAACCAGTCCTTTTGCCACAAGCTCTCTTAATTCTAAATAAAGCTTTTCAATTTCATCGGTCGATGTGTTATTCACAACGCCACATTTTCTGAAAGCGTCTTGCGCATCTAACCATTTATCTTCAGATGTTAAAACTTTTAATAAAGTATCCATTACATTAACTTTTTTTTTAGATTGACTAGGATTTCGAGATTTGGCTGCTTTTGCCAATTTTTCACGTTCTTTTTGAATTTTTTCAAGTAATACTGTTGCAGGCTCATAACTTGGCACTTGTGGAACAAGCTGACCAGAAAAGGCTGATTTAAGGATGTTTTTACGCTGTGCCTCTGACTGTTTTAAGCCAAGTGCTGTAGCATTCTTTTGATGTTTAATATTTTCTATTTCTATTGTTAGCATTTCAACAAGTGTCAGTTGCTCTTTTACAGGCGGCAAAGGAATCGCTTCTTTAGATAAAATTTCCAAATTAATATTTTTTTGTGCTGTAGCAGGCGCTTCATCATTTAGTTTATGCTTTAGAACTCTAAACACATATTCAACATATTCAATTGGCATATCATCAATAATTGTCGAAAAACCTACAATACTATCGGGAAAACAAGCTTCTATTCCCAAAATCGCTGTTTCACCTATATTGGCAGCAATGGTGATACACATAGTACCTTTGGGCCAAAGTTTACTTTGTTTTAACCCGTCTTCGCTGTATGTTTTATTAGTTTTTTTTATATATTGTTCAGCACTTCTAATTTCACCTGTTTGGACAAACGGATAATCACCTCCGTATAAATGTTCAGCATTTCGCGGCCTATGTTTTGATTTACCTCTATCTAACCAACCAATTTGAGACAAACTGGCCCATACCCAACCTTCAGGTAACTCAGGTAAATCTGTTATATCGGGCTTTATTGGCTCAGGATATTTGTCTTGCCAGCCTTTGGATGGTGTTTTATCTTTGGCTTTAAATTCTTCGAGTTTCTTTTGTTGCCACTGCTCACGACGCTTAATAAGAATACGTTCTAATAATTGTTGGCCAGTTTCTTGAGTACTGTCGTTGTTTTTTTCCCGCCATTTTTTTGTAAATGAACCTGCCATGGCACTTTTAAATAACGATTGGGTATATTGAGTGAGTTTGGTTTGTGCGGTTTTGAGTTCTTTAACACCTGCATCGAGATCCGAAAACGCTTCATCTAATTTTTCAACGATTTCGGTTTGTTCCTTTTCTGGAGCAATTGGCAAATCAATCAGAGAGAGAGTTTTAGCATTAACATTTTGGACTGCAATCCCTGAACTCCCTTCTGATATGGCATCCCAATACTGTTGCGTATCTAAAAAATATCTAAAATATTTGGGATTTAATAAGGGACGAAATCTTATCAAGTAAGATGCAAAAACAGATTTTCTTGCTTTTGATATTAAATATGAATAACCGATAGAACCAGCACGAGAGATAACAACATCATTATCTTTCAAAAGATACTTTTCGGCTTCGCCATCTGATATTTCACAGAAAGGTACATTTTCCCAATTAAGTTCACTTTTTGTAATATCTGTAGTTCGAAGGTAATGATAATTTCCATTTGATGCTGCTTTAGCTGTATAACCATATTGAGATGGCTCACATACTTGACCAATTTGAGACATTTCCCAACCCATAGGTAAACTTTTTATTTCACTCACGCAATTAATTCCTGATTCATTTCAGTCAATAGACTGTCTAATTCGTTTTTATCGCCATTGTTAAATACACTCCATGCCTTTTGTAAACCGCCATGATCTGAAAAAGGACTATAGTCAAAATCATCGCGTTCAATGGTGCAACTGGCGGTAATATGATCTTTTATCAAACGTAACCACTGGGTTTGTTGTTCGGTAAAGGCAGTTGAACGCTGGGCATTATGGCGGAAAATCCACTTTTTAAATTTAGCGTCTACTTGTTCTGCAAAAGGCTTTAATTCTGTGTCTAACCCTATAGCAAATTTTAACAGCGAGATTATATCGGTTAGTTGCCTCTGTGTATTGGTGTTCTGTTTCTTATTTTTATTATTGTCCTGACTATTGCTTTTATTAACACGCTCATATGCCGACCATAATTTTTCAGTGGTTAATAGCAACGGTGGTTTGTTAAGTGCTTGGTGTAGCTCTTCTAACATCGCAAAGGTTAAGCCTCTGCGTTGATAAGGCTGTTGATAGAAAAAACTTAGAGCTTGAATGTCGTCTTTATGTTGTTCAATAAATTCTTTGAAGCTTTGAATAACTTTTTCTGCATTGTCAGCCGCTTGGCTGCTATAACCTGAGTAGGACACTGTATCGAGATTAATATGGTCGATAAGCTGTTCACGTTCTCGGCGTGCCGATTCAATTATTTCTCTTGTTTCCGGGTTATCGAATGTTTCGCAAGCTTGATCAATTAGCTGTTCTTTAGCGGTTTGACGTTCGTTGTCAGTTAAGGTTTCTTCACTGCGCGTGATTTCAGCTTGTTTAGCATTTACCAGTGCTTGCTTATTAATGGCATCAGGGTCTATTGCTGTAAGTAACTCTCGTGCCAATTGCGGTAGTGGTTTACCTGCTAGCTCTTCTACTTTGTCTAAGCCGCGCTTGTCTAACTGTTTACTCAGTCGAGTTAGACGATTTGCCAAGCTTTGAATGGTGTCGTCATCTCTGTGCCCCATTGCCACCCCTTGCAATAAGTCTTTCATCGAAAGGTTGGGATTACGTTCTAATGGGCGGCTTTCTGTTTTTAATGACTTTTCAACACCTACCGCATCTATCAATATAAAACGGTCTTTGTCGCTGGTGGCACTTTTACTTACATTATGAAGATCTTCATAACTTAAACTACGCACACCACGGCCTTTCATTTGTTCGTAATAACCTTTACTGCGGACATCACGCATAAACAAGAGTATTTCTAGCGGTTTAACGTCTGTGCCGGTAGCAATCATGTCTACCGTTACCGTCATTCGGGGGTTAAAGTCATTACGAAAATCGTTAAGTATTCCGTCAGGATCTTTGGCGTTGTAGGTTACTTTTTTACAGAATTCATTACCTTGTCCATATTCTTCACGCACCATTTGAATAATGTCGTCGGCGTGACTATCAGTTTTAGCAAATATGAGGGTTTTTGGTACTTCTTTCCGATTAGGGAATATTTCGGTTTCAACCGCTTTTTTCATCGCTCGGACGACTTGACGAATTTGGCTTTTGTTTACAACTGAACGGTCAAGCTCTTTACTGGTATAGGCTTTATCTTCTTCTGCCTGCGCCCAACGTTTTTTACGGGTGAGTTTGTCTCGGTGATCTAGCCATTCTGTAGCTTTAAGCTCTGCGCCTTTATTACCAATTTCGGTTTCAATTTCATATACGTCGTAACCTACGTTTACGCCATCAAGTACTGAGTTTTCATAGCTATATTCAGCAACGATGTTTTCATCAAAAAAACCAAAAGTACGTTTATCAGGCGTCGCGGTTAAGCCAATGGTGAAGGCATCAAAGTAATCTAGTACTTGCTTCCATAAGTTGTAAATTGAACGATGGCATTCATCTACGATGATAAAATCGAATGTTTCAATGGGTACCGCTGGATTGTACTTTACTAATTTCGCTTGTTGCTGGTTTTGTTTAATTTCATGTAGTGATAAGTCTTCAGCACTTTCATCGATTGGCTTGCCGCTTAAAATAGAATACATCCGTTGGATAGTACAAATGCAGACTTCAGCAGCACTGTCGATTGTGCTACTACTAAGGCGTTGAACAATGTGATTCTCATGAAAAAAGGTTTGTTTACCTTGAGGTTTAAATCCATGGAACTCTTGTTGTGCTTGTTTACCTAAGTTGCGCGTATCAACCAAAAACAAAATACGCTTTGCACCACCATGGTTGAGCAAACGATACACCGCATTAATCGCCGTAAAGGTTTTCCCTGCGCCTGTTGCCATGTGAATAAGCGAACGAGGCCGATTCTCAGACAACGATTGTTCTAACCCTGTAATGGCGCTAATTTGGCAATCACGAAGATTTGCCTTTGGTAATTCAGGCATCTTACTTTTCAAACGACTGCGTAGAGTAGAGTCTTGTTTAATCCAATCTTGCAATGTTTCAGGCTTGAAGAAATGGAAGAGCTCTCTCGCTCTTGGTGCAGGGTCTCTTAAATCTGTGAAGTGGATAACTTGGCTAGTGGCTTCAAAAAGAAAAGACAATGGTGCTTCATCTTTACGGAATTTTACTTTACTGGTGGCGTAACGAAGTGTTTGCTCTTCAACTTGAGAAAGAATAGTTTCATCTTTCTTCGCTTCAATAACACCTACCGCTTGACGATTTACAAAAACGATATAGTCTGCTGGCCCTGTATCGGTAGGATATTCACGTACTACCACGCCTAAACCTTCACCTAGGTTTACCTTAGGCCATGTTTGTACTTTCCAACCTGCGAGCTTAAGTTGCTCATCAATTGATAAACGTGCCTGTGTTTCTGGTTTTAATCCGTCAATATCCATGATTTCGTTCCAAGCTTTGTCTTATTATTTAATTAGGCTTCAAATTTAACTTTCAAAAAATTCTTCATCTATTTTCTTCAGGTGTAATACTTGCTCATCTCTACTGCCGATGTTGTATCGCAGCATAAGTTTGGCTAATTCTTTACCGTTGATAAGTACAATGCGCATGCCTAAGTCTTTGGCGGTTTGTACTGCTGATGGCGTAAAATCAGAGGTGGTGATAAAAATTCCTTTCTGTGCTTTTTTGAGATTTAAAGCCCCAAAGAAATCTCGAATATCACCAGAGCCAACATTATTCCCATGAGCATATCGTTTCGCTTGGATGTATATTTGGTCTACGCCAAGAGGGTCTTGATCTATTACTCCATCAATACCATTATCTCCGCTTTGCCCTAAAGCATGCGCTGCACCTTCACCTGTACCGCCGTACCCCATGGCAAGAAGTAACTTGATGAGTAAATCTTCAAAAAAAGCAGGAGTAACTTTACGTGTACGATCGAGGATATCAGCAGATAATGCATCATTGATTTTCTTATATGCAATGCGTAAAGCTTCGTCAGGGGTAGCGTCTTCATCAGCGCTGTCATCTGTTAGGCCTTGCTCATCAATGTTTGCAGAAATGTTATCGTATTTTTGTCCTTTAAAAGCGACAAATTCATCGAATTGGCTGAGGTATTTATTATCAATAACAGTGTTGGGGTCTGCTAAAGCATCTAAACCTCTTTGGGTAATAACAAAGTGTGCGCGTTTAGTGGCTTCTAATAATCCAGCTTTAGTAATATAGGTTCGTGCCCAACCAACACGGTTATCTAATACAGTTTGCTTACCACTAGAAAAAGTTTCTGCGCGTTCTTCATCTGTTAGATTAAATTTGTCAGCGAGCTGATTGATAACATCTCTAAGCTTTACTTCTGAACCATTAGCTTCTTTTGCTATTTCTAAAAAAGGTCGCATAAATTGTTTATAGCTAGGTATCATTCCTTATCCTTTTGTTTTTCAATCCATGTTTCTAAGTCTTCACGTTTGAAGCGCCATGAACCACCAATTTTAAAGCCTGGCAGTTTACCTTCACCAGCTAACCGGTAAGCTGTTTTCTCTGCCAGTTTTAAATAAGAAGCCACTTCTTTTAATGTCAATATTTGGTCTACCATTCAAAGTGTTATTTCCTGAAATACTCAATTTATAGAAATTGATATTGAGAGAATATGGGAAAATTGTAGAATGGTCAATGCATGTTATTGTAACGATAATATGCAATAAGTCTTTGATGTAGAATATTTAAGCACAATAAAGTCTCGGCTATGCTCAACCTAGACGATTATTGCTTTTGTAACTTCAGGCCATCTCTACTTACCGTACTTATATTTGGTTCTATATCAGAGCCCATGACACAAACCATACTAAGAAATGGAGCTGAATCTTTTCTTACCAGATTTGCTGCTTTTCAATAACACTTAAAAAGGATTTAGCCGTAAAACTGTTTGGATATAAAGTGAAGTTGGGGCTTCCTTGTAATTCTTGATCTTCTACAAACCTTTCCATTTCAAATAACAGCTGACTATCATCCCTTAATGCAATAATAATTTCTTCAAGTGATACTTTTAAGTAGCCGGAAAAAAACTCGTGGTCATGTTCAATCGAGGTATCAACAATCCAACCTGTTACTATGGGGGTTACATCACCGACACCAAAGCCAAGTGACGATTTAAATTGCTCATCGGTTAAAAGTGCTTGTTCAACAGCAGTAACTTTTCGGCTAATTTGCTGGCCAGCCTTTCTGAGCGTTCTTGTTTTATGAAACCAAGCATCTTTTTTAGTACTACGTAAAAAAGTAGATTTAACTTCAAGCACAAAGAGATGCCCTTCTAAAGCACATACAAGGTCAATTTCTCCAGGATCATATTCAGATGTTTTTTCGGGGCAATAATTAAGCAGTACTGTAAAGCCTCTAGCTTTGAAACTCTCGGCAAGTCTTAATTCTATATTAGCGGTTTCGCTTCTAGTATCGGTTCTATTAACTCCAATGCGCCTAAGGTTATTTAATGCTGCTGTTGAGTTGTTCTGGAATGCAACCATCCAAGGGAATTGAAAAATATATTTGCCAAATTTAAATATAGGACGCTCATAAAGCTCTGGTATCATTAGCGAAGGTGACTTTTCACTTTGTAATTTCTTTGCTGTAGCTTTTAAATCATGGGTCCAAAAATCAATTATTGCTTCTGCTGCTTTTTGGTTACCGTATGGAAAGCTCTTATTCACTGTCCAAGCTTTAATTCTCGCCACTTTGTCTTTTTTAGATGACCATGTGATTGGGAAACGGTTTTCACCTTGTTGCATGCCTTCAAACGCTAAACGGCTAATTGCCACTAACCAGCTTTTCTCTTCAGACAAATACTGTTGATAGGGAGCGATAAAGTCTTTACTAAAAAATGCTGACATTAAATTCAGAGACAAAAGCGCTTCGTAAAGGTTTACTCGTACTCCTGAGTCAGCCGTTAAATATTTATTTAACCCATACACGTCCATTAAACGTAACTGAGTAGAGAAAGTCTTAATCATTGCGAACTGGTTTGCTTCATGGTTTTCTTCTGAGCCAATTTGTTGTTCAGCCAAACCAGATAAAACAAACTCATTTATCCCCCTATTAAACCAATAACCATGCAATAACTTAAATTTATGACCATTTTGCTGCCAAGCAAGTTTACCGGGAGCATCAACGTCTTTAATAACTGCGATGCCCTGTTCCATTTTAAATGCTATGGTGTCATCAAAACTAAACGCATCAGCTGATTGTGAAATAAAGCTATTAAGTGAAATCTGCTTTGCTATTAACTGAGTTACTTTTTGATAAGTTTGTGTATGTATTTTTTGCTCTGCTGAAGGGAACAAAAACGGTATTAAGTGCTCCTTCACTGTTTCAAGTAGTGCATTTTCTGTCAAATCAAGATCTTTGAGGTCACTACCTTGTAATTTCCAAGCCAATATATTTTTAAAAGCTGACCAAGCCTCTTCCATATTGTTATTTACAGGTGGTTCATCGCCTTTAGCACTATTGGTCCCGAGTAAGTATTCAAATGCAAATAAGCTGATATAAATTAAACATGTTAACGGGGTTAAAGTGCTTAACTCCTTTTGAGTTTGTTCTAAATCCTTCAATAGCCTTTCATGCTCTTTGTGCATTAACTTGATGATAGCGATTAATTCATCAAATTCATTCGTATCACTTTCTGCTAATTGTTGTAACTCTTGCCATTTATTGGAATTAGGCTTAAGTGCTAGCTGTGAATAGCGGGCGGCATTCTTAATAGATAAAGGTGATTGTGATGCAATGGATTGTAGCAAGGGAAAATTACTGACAACTTCCTGGCTAAAGTATTGGGTTAACGCTAAAACCAATGAGTCTGAATTATAGACTTCCAAAGGGAGCTGTTGCCAAAACTCACTATGCCAAAATAATTGATGTCTTTCTGCTGGCGTCACTTTCTTCTTTTTAGATCCTGGAGGTTTATTGTCCAGGTAAGTATCTATGACAATTTGAGCTGCATCAGTTACTGATTTATCACTGGCAAGGCAGTTTGTGAATTTTTTGTCGTAGTAGTTTTGATTATCCATAACCTTTTATTATCCGATTGTGTATGCCTGATGGTTAAACTTAGTTGATGAGCTTCGTTTCAACTCTTGCTGATTGAACTATAAAGGAAAATCATTGCAGTTTATAGTTATCTATTAGTGTTTTGAACAGGTGAGAAATAGCGTGTTAAATTCAAATAACGGCATAAAAGAGCAATACGCTCCTTTTATGTTAAATACATTTTACTTGTATATCTGCATCAGCCAAGCAATCGCATCAGGTATGCTTGAATGATTAAACTTATCCTTGATGAATTTAATGACATCACCTTCAGAAATTACTACTTCATTTTCTACTTCAACTAACTCAAGAATTACTTTATTACGATTTTCAATTTTACTTAACACCCATTCCTCAATTTCACTACTTTCCCAAGCAACAGCTCTTTCACCTAAAGCAATTGATTTAGGAAAGTGGCCTTCAGCCATGAATTTGTAGATAGAAGAACGGCCTAAGCCGGTGTAGTTCATTACCTCTTTAAGCTTGATTAGCCTCATGGTTTTAACCTCTTGATTATTGTCTCATGAGATAAGCGAGCTATGTAATAATTAACTCCTTTTGAACATGTATCCTACTGAATTTTAGGTATATATCACCTATACGCATACACACATGAGTTAACAAAGGAGCTTTGATTATGCGTAGTAATTCAAACAAGGTTTATGTAACGAATGAACCAATGACTGAAAATCAGGTATTAGAAAAAGCAGCCGAGATACTGGCTTGTAAATATGTTAAAAAAGATGCATTTACCAGCAGCCAAGCTACACGCGATTTTCTTCGCTTTAAACTAGGCGGTAAAGAAAGGGAGGTGTTTGCCGTGATGCTACTAGATAGTCAACATCAGTTAATTGATTATCAAGAGCTGTTTTTTGGTACTGTCAACGCCGCATCAGTTTACCCTAGAGAGGTAGTTAAAGCTGTTCTGCAGGAGAACGCAGCAGCTGTAATATTTGCTCACAATCACCCTTCTGGTGTCGGAGAGCCTTCTATAGCTGACAAACAGATTACTAAGCGATTGCAGGACGCGTTAGGCTTAATAGATGTAACAGTGTTAGACCACGTTATCATTGGTGAAAGCTGCTATTCATTTGCAGAAAATAACTTACTGTAGATTTCACTTCAATACTTGTAATTAACCCGTTGGCATTAAGGCCACCTATCATTTTAAACAACAGAGAATTTCAATATGAAACTGAACTTTACTAAAGATCAGGGTATAAATGTGCCCTTACAACTGCATTCAATACTTAACTTTGAATTAGCAAAAGTAGAAATACCTGATCCAAACTTATGTGCCCTTACCTTCAACTTTAGAGATCCCAACTACACCGCAGATAAGGGAGGTTATCACCCAGTCGAGTTACGATTAGAGAAACATAATGAATTATGGCAATTTATTTATATAACTGATTTCTCCTATCAAGGCGGCCCCTACCCTGAATTGGTGAAAGAAATTGATGTGTGTTTTGAAACGAAACGAGTGTACAGCCTGTTTGGAGGTTGGCTTAACCAACGTAACGCTAAAGAGCTTATCAAGCTGTTCATTAGTAATTTCATCGAATACCACGCTATGGGTATATACCAAACCAAAATCAACTTTAGATAACCCATGCTGGCGCTGCGCCAGCTATTGAATAATAAAGTGGTCAATCCTGGCTACTTTACCTAAATCAAACACCGATACGGCATAAAAAGCTCAACTACCCAAATTGAAGATATGGGTAGTTCAACGAAAATAAAAACATTATAAATCAGTACTTTATTTTAGCTGTTATTTCAGCTACCCAAAAGTGCCATCTCACAGCAAATAAGGAAGCACACCATGGCAACAGTCGATGCAATTAAAAACCCAGATACAATCAAGCTCATCAGCCACTTATTAGAAATCAGGTTTAGCAAACAAATGAGTCAAGTGTGGAATATTGGGCTCAACTTGGCTTTACGTATATCAGATCTCCTCTCGATCAAGTTTACTGATATTGACGGTGACAGGTTAATCATTAAAGAAGGTAAAACAGGTAAGCAAGCTAACATTAAACTAAATGTTAAAACTCAGCTATTGATTAATCAAATTCACTTGGACCATCCTGATCATCTTTATTTATTCCAGTCTTATCGAAATCAACAATCTATCAACTCAGTTGCTCGGCCATTAACAAGACGAGCTGTTGCTATTGCATTCTCTGAAGTAGGAGAAGAAGTTAAAGTTAAACTTGGTAGTCACTCTATGCGCAAAACTAGAGGGTTTATGCTTTATAACAAGACTAAAGATATTGCCAGAGTCATGAACATGCTACGCCATAGCTCAGTTGGTGTTACCCTTCGCTATATTGGCATCACTCAAGATGATGTTGACAAAGACTTTGTTGATCTAGAAATCTAATCATAATAGAGGGCTTTAATAGCTCTCTTCCTTATTGTTATTTTTTTAACTATTAATCCATCCCCTCTAGGTGTCATTACTCTATAGCTCAATTGGTTTACCCTTCGCTATATTGATATTACTCAATCAGGTGTAATTCAGGGGGGATGAGTTAGTGATTTAAGATCAAGTTCAAAAGAAATAGAGAATAAGGTACTACGTACCTTATGCTGTCTATACAGCAAAAAGGGCTTTACAAATCTTAATTAAACAAGAATTAAGATAGCCCTTTCAGAGTACATATAATGGGTGACTTTAATCAAATTATTCTTTTGATCATATATGAGAGCTGTTCATAGCTAGCATCTAACCTACTTTCTCACTTTCATGTTTACTACCTTCAGGACAGCTAATATTAGAATATATACTCTATCTCGGTTTCGCCCCCAAAACGAGATATAAAGTTAGGCTTCTTTTCTAAACACAAGTAGGTATTACCGTTCATAATAGTAGATATTTAGCGCTATCACATGAACCAACCCCTACAAAAAATCAATCACTTGTTTCAACTCATCTGTACCCACAGATAACAAAAACGGCTTTCAATTTATTGTTAAATCGAAGGCCGTTTGAAAGATATTATATAAACTTGGCACAAGTCAACTACTTAAAATGATACGTCAGACCAATACCAATATTATCAACATCATTGATCGATAACGCATATCGAGTAGCTTGTAAGTTGACTTCAATATGTTTGGTCAGTTTATAGCTCACTTGTAGGTTATAAAATAAATCTGTGTCATTCTCGTTTACTTCGATAATACTTTTATTAAGTTTACTGGTGTAATCTAATTCCCAAGCAAGAAGGCCCACACCCACTTTTACGTTAAGAGCTTTATTTTGCCATAAGGTATATCGGCTTTGAATACTAATACCATCCACCAATTGAGGACCACTGTTAACTAGTGCTTGGTGGAACAATTCAGAGTCAATCACGTCAGCTGTGTAGCTCGCTGAAGTTTCACCTAACTGCTCGTAACTTAAGATCAAGTCGAAATCAGCATAGTGATAGCCGCCGCCAAAACTATAACTTGTATCACTGTCATCCCAAGACACGGTATCAACCTCAGCTACATTCGGCTTTTCGGCCTTTGCGCTACTTTGACCCACACTTGCCGACACAAACCAATTAGACTGTGCGGCCGTTGCTGTAATACTAGTTGCCATTGTGACAGCTGTGGCTGCCACTGTGATGGTCAAGACAATTTTTTGAGTAAATGTCATGGGTTATACACCTTTGCTAGATGAAAGTGTTATGGCTTTTTTACGTCGTGCGATTAAAGCTAATCCGAGTGTTCCAATAAGCCAGCCAATTGAGCCTCCACTACTAGATTTATTGGTGACGGTAATAGTTTCATAGGCAGTAACTGTCACGGTCACTTCTGCAGAGGATTGATTACCTACGCCATCATCAATGGTATAGCTAATGACTGCAATGCCATTAAAGCCATTTTCTGCGGTGTAAGTTAAGGTATTGTCCGCATTGATAATTACGCTGCCATTATCCACACTCACCACAATAACGGTTAAGCTATCATCATCTTCGTCCGTGTCATTAGCCAGTACATCAATGATAAGAGTACTACGGTCATCTGCGTTTGCTTGGTCGTTAGTAGCAACAGGAGCTTTATTTTCAATCACATCAACGCTAACTTGGGCAAAGCCCGTACCGCCATTATTATCACTCACGCCATAGTTAATCATTGCCACGCCAAAGAAGTCTGTAGGAGGGGTATAGACAAGTTGCTCATCAATTATCTCCACAACACCAAAATCAACACTGGCACTTTGCAGAGTTAACACATCACCATCCACGTCCACATCATTGGCTAACACGTCAATAGTTATTTCGGTGTTCCATGATGTTTGCTCTGCCTCATCATTCACCTGTGGGAGCGTGTTTGAGCTTAGCCATACCGCAACACCACCAGGGTCAACAATACTACCGTTAGCTTCACCATCGTCATCGTTAGGACCACCATCCTCTATAGTTAGTCGCACACACCAATGACCTTCTGTTAAGCCAATTACCCAACTATCATCTGCTGGAGGAGGACAAAAGCCCATATCCCCCTCGCTCGAGGCATAATTGTTGCTCGCATCAATGACGAATTCAAACCAACCTTTTTCAGTAGTATATTTACGGTAAGTTGCATTAGCGGGGATAGGTAAACGTTGTGGCAACACTAGCTCATAGGTTTGACCCGCTTGTGGTAAACCGTACGCGATAAAGTCAAATATACCGCCGACGTTTTTCGCTTGCGCGTCAGAACTCACTTCTGTGGGCTTAAGCTCAAGGCCACCTAGTTCGTTATCAACAACCGTTGACCCTTTTCGTAAACAAACCCCAGGGTTACCTTCTACTAAGAAGCCTGTTGTATCGCTCGCTTGCTCTGGCATCACGTTACACGCACTTGGTAAGTCAAGATAATCTGGAATACCATCACTATCTTCATCCCCTAAACCTTCTTGATCATCAGGAATTAAATCACCATCGGTATCTATACTCGTTAAAGTTGGCAGGGCGGCTCTGACATCTAGGTAGATGTTAGCACTCGTACTTGCTGGTACATCAGCACTATCGGTAACGATAAGCGTGATTTTTTGTATTCCTTCAGTTAAACCTGCTGTACTCAGGGTGAAGGTGCTATTATCGCCACTTCCTAAGCCATTTGGATTTGACCATACATAAGTGTGGATATCTTCTGGGTTACCATCACTCACTTGTGCTTGAATAATCACGTCACCCGCATCCGCTTCAACCACATAGCGTAGCTCTTCATCTTGCGTAACGGTATAGCTAATTTCAGGCGCGATATTTTGCTCTGACACGGTTAAGGTGTAACTAGCGCCGTTGTCTAAGGTAATAGTTAAAGTTTCTAGCGTCTCTGTAATACTGTCAGACAATATATTGAAATTAATCGTTGTCGATTCACCAGTTTCAATCGTGACCTCACCAGAAACTAAGTCATGATCGGTGCTATCCATACTACCACTGACTGTATAAGCAATAACCAATGGATAAGTCGGTGATGGGCCATTTAGGTAAACCCCAACTTTATGTGAGGTCCCTTCTGATGAAATTTCATCTTTACTGATTGACACCAGTGGGATGACCACAACTTTTTGCATCGCGATACTAGTTAAACCATTACTGTCAATCGCTTGCCAGTAGACAGTATTATTGCCTGGCTTAAAGAGAGTACTGCCATCTTTCAATGATACCGGTACCGGCTTACCCGTGCTATCAACTGCAGTCGCAACCCCTAAATCTACCTTAGTAAATAACCCCGTTGCATTAACCGTGATATCTGCAGGTACGGTGATAACCGGTAAATCATCTGTTGGTGCACCTTCAATGGTTAGCGCTACCTTAGCTTGTGCTGTTTCTGTACCGTCACTAATAACATAAGTAAAGTTGACGTTACTTTGAACAGAAGTTGGTGCTTGGTAGATTAATTGACCGTTATCTACTGTAACACTTCCTATATCAACCGAGGCGTTGACAATACTTAAATCGTCTTCGTCTACATCTATATCATTACCTAATACATCTAATGAGTAACGTCCCTCTGTGCTGTAACCTAGGGTGATTACATCATCAATTGCCACTGGCTCATCATTTACAGGGGTGACTGTTATACTAGCAGTGGCAATGTTTGAGTCTTCCTCATCATCATTGGCTTTATAAGTAAAGCTATCCACGCCATGAAAGTTTTCATCTGGCTGATATGTCCAAGCATTACTTCCTGAACCACCGCTCGATGATGTTAACGTACCGTTACTTGGCTCACTAACTATAAGGAAAGTTAACGTGTCATCTTCAGCGTCTGTAGCACTTAAGACAATATCTTTACCTTCATCTTCATTAAGGTCAACACTTAATGCTGCGGCAACTGGCGCTACATTGGTACTAATCACTTTAATATTAAAACTTGTTAATGCTGCACTTGCGCTGTCCGAATCGCTTACACTAATAACAATATCTGATGTAGTACCAACATTATCATTAGTTGGCGTACCTGTTAAAGCGCCTGTTATTTCATTAAAGTTCGCCCAACTAGGCTTGTTGGTGATACTAAATGCTTTAGTATCATTCGTATCTTCATCAGTAACCGTTGGTATAAAACTGTAATTAATATCTTGTACTACGCTTGTTGCTGGTGTGCCTGTTATTACAGGAATGTCATTTACCGAAGTAACGTTAACATTCACGAGGATTGTATCACTTAACGCACCATCATTGACCTGTACAGTAAAACTGTCACTTCCAAAGAAATTAGCACTAGGCGTGTAAGTAATAGTCTTGCTATTACCTGTACCAGTTGTATAGGCAATACCATTTGAAGCGCCGCCATTAATAGACCAGGAGAGAGTATCATCCTGTTCATCAGTAGCGCTCAGTATTAATGCAAAAGGAGTTGGCTCACTATCTTCGCTCATGGTAACAGAGGTTGAAATTCCATTACTAATCACAGGCGCAGTATTGTCTGGTATCACCGTAAAAGTAATCGTGTTTGGCGTTGCAGCTACTGAGTTATCACTGTCATCTTCTACAGTAAAGGTAAAGCTGTCATTGCCAGCAGCTGTTGGGGTGTAAACGAGTTTAGTGATATCAGCAAGATCTATCCAATCTGCGTCATTGACCGTAACACTATCGAGCTCAAGCGTACCATTATCAATCGCCTGCACATTTACCTGCACTCGATTAAGGGCGTCACCCGTATCCACATCGCTAAAGCCGAAATCACTTGCCGCAAAGACATGAGTTTCTACCGTCGTAAGGCCAATAGCTTTATCTGCCCCGGTTGGTGCATCAGAGGTATTGGTTATATCGAGTGTATAGGTTGCTGCAACTGAGATATGCCCTGCATCATCGGTAACTATCCATGGAATAGAGGCAGCACCTGTGCCTGCTAAGTCAGCAGTTGGCGTAAAGACTAAATCACCAATATCACCTATAGCAATATTAACCGTACCACTTAGATCGCCCACTGCTGTATCAAAAGTAATAGCGTCAACAGTTGATGTTCCACCTGTTGGTGTGCCTGTTAAAGATAATACACCACCCGTTATATTAGCAGTGTTAATAGTAATATATTCAATTGGATCGCTTGTGGCAATATCAACCGTTGTTGGCAATTCAGTCGCACTAAAGGCAGTAATAGGTGTATCTTCAGTAGTGCTGTCAGTGTAGCTTGATGCCGTTGGTTTACTACCATCAACCACGATAATAGTTGAAAAGACACTTGTGCCATTCCAAGTATTATCATGACTACCACCCGTACTGCCATCATCTACTATTTGGGTAATAGTAAAGACTCTATTTGCCTCTGTTGGTACAGCCGTTTGGTTTTGATAGGTCATAGCATTGAGTGCAGTATTAAGTGCTGCTTGCGTGACTGTGCCTCCGCCAAACCCTGTTAAGGTTATTGTGGCAGTGGTGCCACTGTAGGCAATGGTATAAGCAACATTGGTTAAGTCTGTGGGGCCACTGTCTGCCGTCAAACTGATATCACCGCTGCCATCAATTTTAATAACTTCGGTATCACTAACATTAGTAACAGTTAACGTTGCACTAGTAATAGTATCACTGCTATCTTTGGAGGTTACATCTACAGCAATATCTGCAGTTGAGAACACTACAATCGCAGTTGCGCCACCGGCATGGGTTGCTGTATCGTTAGTGCCACTAATAGTTGGCTCATCATTGACTTCACTAATATTAAGATTAATAGTGGCAACCGTTACCACGCCACTACCATCGCCGTCATTGGCAGTCACAGTTAACGTCGTGGCTGGAGCACCGTTATTATCAAGTGCGCCTGTATATTGAATATTCGATGAAGTATTTAAATAGGTATCAAGGTCTGTTGGTGAGCCTGTTAAAGTGATTGCTGACGAGCCACTATTGGTAATAGTAACTCCACCACTATCACTTGCAGACATAATACCGCTACCAGCAGTTAATACCACATCAAGGCTTGCGCTATCAACATCGCCAAGTGTTATCGCAGAGATATCTAAATCATCGGCGGTATCTTCAATAAAGGCGACAGATACTGGCTCACTTACGCCTGTTGGGTCATCATTTACGGCGGCAAGGTTAATGGTTAAAGTACCTGTGAATGAAACATCAGGGCCATTAGCACCAAAATCCGTTACGGTATAGGTAACACTGCCCGCTGCCGTACTATTAAGTGTTGGAGTGAAAGTCACTTTTGCAATATCTGCTGGGTTAATTTTATCACCCACGTTAACCGCACCAACAGCATTAACCGTGCCTGTGCCGCCATCAGCAGCAGTAACAGAAGCGCCAGCTGATATCTCCAATGCACCACCTGAAATACCGGTAATGGTATAGTAATTAAGCGCATCAACCCCCGCTGTTTCTTGGGTGCCTGCCATTCCCACCGTTACTAAATCAACAGGAATATCTTCGGTACCATTATACGTATTGCTAGCTACCAAAGGAGTATCTGCATCAACCGTAAATGAGGTTAAAGCGATAGTATTCGAGTTATTAATTCCGTCATTTAAGGTGATTGTACAATCACTGTAAGTGGCAGAAGCCAATGCACTTGAGTCATTAGGCTGAGTTAGAGTAATGGTATTATTACCCGTTGAACCAATAGTTTTACTACTACTTGTTCCACAACTTCCACCTAACGTGATGGTACCGGTTTCATTGGTAGTAAAAGTAACATTCGGCGTGGTATCGCCTGTTGGCGTAGTTACCGCCGTGGTTTCTGAGATAATAGGAGCGACATCGTCCACTACAGTGATCGTAAAGGCCTCTTGGTATGTAGTATTACTGTCACTAGTTTGTAAACACACTTTATAACTACCTGCAGCTAGTGAGTTGCTCGCTTCAAAGGTGGTCGTGTTAATTTGAAAGCTGCCATTATTAGCATCATTACCTCCCCCACAAGCACCAGCCACTGATGCTCCATTAGCAACTAACGAATAAATAAAACTACCTGAATCATTGTCGGTTGACGACAAGGTCCCCACATCAGCACCTGCACTAGTTGCACTTTGGTTAATATTTGTGGCTGATAACGCTATATCTGTTGGCGTGTCGTTAACAGCAATGATATCCATGTTAATACTACCCAGTGCAATATCTCCGCCACCGCCTGTACCTGTATTACCGCCATCATTAATTTTTACAGCAACAGTTGCAACATCGTTGCCATTAACGTTACTCGCGCCAGTATATTGAATAGCTGATGCCGTATTGATGTAGGTGTCAATATTGGCAATAGTACCCGTTAGAGTCATAGCTCCTGTACCCGAACCGCCAATGGTTACTCCACCGCCAGTAGTTGCTGTCAGTGTTCCTGCGTTAGCCGTAGCAGTCAAAACCACAGAAGAAACAGCTGAATCCACATCAACAAGTGTTAAGCCACTTAAGTCAAAGTTGCCAGCGACATCTTCTGTAACCGTAATATCAGTTGGAAAGGTGCCTGATTCGGTAGGATCGTCGTTAACGGCACTTATACTTATGCTTACAGTATCAGCTGTTCCATTTACCATGCCATCGCTTGGTGTTACGGTTAGTGTTGCTGAGGTTGTATCATTTGATGCAGTTGTGAATGTGATCTTTGAGGTATCATTTAAATAGGTGTTAAGATTAGCGACACTTCCTTGTAGCGTCATAGAAGCGCTACCTGAGCTAGTGACTGTTACCCCTGAAGTTAGACCATCTCCGTCTGTTGAGGCTAATGTTCCTCTGTTCACTACTAAAGTTAGCGTTATAGTATCCCCATCAGCATCACTAATATTGTATGATGAAAGGTCTATGGCTGTTGCTACATCTTCTGTTGCACTATCATCTGCTGGGCTTCCGCCTAGAGCTGGAGCTGCATTTGAAGGGCCAATTGTAATAGCAAAACTTTCTTGATACGTGGCATTCCATGTGTCTTTTGCTTGGATACATATATTATATGTTCCATTAGTAAGTGTTTTTGAACCTGTAGAACTATATAAATCTTTTAATTCATCATAAGGTTCATAATCACTTAATGATTCAGAAAAATCTCCATTATCATCATCACCCGCACTACCACAACTACCATTATCAGATGCACCATTATTAACTAAATCAAATGTTAAATCATCTCCATCTGGATCTGTTCCACTTACTGTTATACCTGTTTTATAAAATTTGGTACCATAGTAGTCACCTGCAGTTAAAGTACCTGATGTAGAAGATATTGAAATATCACTTGGGACATTATTACTAGCAGCTATAGTGGTAATAGTAGCTGTATAAGGTTTATTTCCTGTATTGAAATTAGATGTTAGATAAAATTCTAAAGTACAATCATGTTGAGTAATAGATGGAGTTGTAATTGTTTTATTAAGACTTGATGCTGTAGAAGTTAAGCTTACATTAATCCCGCAACCTGATAAAGAATAGCGATGAGCATTAGCTTGATCTTGTGCAGGAGGTGAAAAAGAAACCTGTTTAAGTAATTGCCCAGAAGGAACCTTGACTGAAAAACCATCAGCAGAATTAGGAGTTGCTTCTAAGTTACCTGTAACCGTCCATGTTCCAGCACTTGAAACTGAATACAAAGGACTTGCTTTAGATGATGAAAAATCACCTGATTCTGTTCCTAATGTTCCTGCGTATAAATCAGAAGAAAATCCTATACCTGAATATAACGTTGCTGCTGTAACAAAACTTATTGACCTAAACTCTTTATACTTCATGGTATCTCCTATTAACTTACACCCATTAATCTAGCCAATACCCACTATTTGGCATAGATATCACATTAAATTGTTCATTATCCATTCCGATAATATTTGCACGTTTTATATTTGGTAACAATTTAATATCATATATTTCATTTACACTTGATAAATATTCTATTTTTGCAACTATTTTTTTACTTGGCATATGAACAACCACTACACCAGCATTATAATCTTTTTTCGCAACCTCAAGATTACCAAATAGCTTAGAGCTTGGTCGAATTTTAGAGATTCCAATAAACGCATAGTCTCGAATAAAATCTAAGCCTCTAACGAAGCCATGGAGTTTAATTAATTCAGTCGTTTTATTTGTTTTTGGATTATAAACTTTAAGTTTACTTGTAGCGCTTTCAAGAAAATACACTTTGTTATTATGGAAACGTGGGGAGTGTGGAATATGAATATTATCTGAAACAATTTCATTTGATTCAATGTCTATTAAAATACCTTTCTTTAAATCTGTTTTTCTCCATCCTTTAGCTTCTGAAGTTTTTGAAAAAGCTGTTACATAGCGTGGTCTATTGTTTTGCATAGCCATGCCATTTAGGTGGCATTGGTCTTCACCCGTAACTTCATCTATAAATTGAGGTTTCCAATAAGGTGTAAAATTATAATCAATATTTACAGTACCAATTGTAGAAAAGTTTGTATTCACTGCATATAACTTGTCTTCCCCAAACGAGATATCATGTAGATGTGCAAATCCTGTATAAAATGATGCCGTAGGTATAAAACATGCGTCATACTTATCTTCTTTTTGTTTCAGCACTTGCTTATTCATCTTGCCAAAAGTTGTTATATTAGTTTTAGTTGCAATTGCAAATCTATTTTTATCTAATGCCAACCCCATTGGAGAGCTAAAACTTCTAGGAAGCTGTATTAACTCTTTTGGTGATTGAGAACTTAAAAGTATTACTTTACCTGCTTGGTAAGTTGATACTGCAAGTGAAGAGTTTAAACTATTTAATATTCTTGAAAATTCATGTGTATATGAGAGTTCAAAAGGTTTCGTAGTGTTCTGTTTATTAGGTTTTTTATTTTCCATTTTCACCCTTTTTCTCAACCCAATGAGAAAACTGAGGAGTAACAACAACAGGTACTTGCTGACTCATCATATATACCTTTTAGTTCTACATCGTAAAAAATTTCAGCTATTTTCCCTTTTGTATTTAGATCTATCACTACTAGTCCTGCATGGAGTTTTTGTACATAAGGCCTGTGATATTAAAACTAAGTACCTTACCGATGAAATAAGGCTAGTGCCTAAGCTCAATTAAATGCCTAAATTGAGTACCAAAAATAAGAGTAAGCTTGTTGTTATCAAGCTCCTTACCTCGTTAGCATTTACTTAACTATCAGTTACAATGATTTTTTGAATAATATCACTATATTATAGCACTTTAACACTAAATAAAAGCTCATCTTTTTAATAAAAAACAAACAAAGAGGCTAGTAAAAACTCAATTAGTAGTATCACTAGTATCACTTAAAAATCATAACCTTAAAAACAGGGCAAGCGCATAAGCGATTAAAAACCAACCAACAGTACTTTTTCTGCATAATTGGTATCAAGCGCCGCTTTGAAACGTTTCGCTTTAATTCCCTTTTTACACGTTTTTTCTTGTTTGAGCATATTAAGGCTAACATGTCTGAGCGTCGCCATATTTTCAGCGCCAGACTGTCTTCGTATACGACTTTCATCTTCTCTGAAGCTCACATCTAAAACCCAGTGAAGTTCATTCTCTACACTCCAGTGCCGTCGTATTGATTTCGCAAATAAAGCGCTATCTTCTTGTAATGAAGAGATGAAATAGCGCCGCTCTATAGACACTTTATCGCCCATATGCCGCTCTGACTCTACCACACCTATGCTGTTTAAATTTGCCCATTTTGACGTTAAGTCTTCAATACTACAAAGCGCTTGCGTTACCCAGTAACGCCTATGCTCTATTCGCCCGTGACCTTCATTTATTTCTTCAATAAAGTCATGAGGTACGTTTTTAAAATCTTCCTTATGGGCTATTTCAAAAAAATCTCTTATCGCCTGCGATAAATGCCCCTGATTACCTTTCACTGCCAGTACATAATCCGCTTCTTGCTTAACGATTTGTTTAGCGATTGCTTTTTGGCAACCCATTGCATCTATTGTTACTACCGCGCCCTTGATATCCAGTTTCTCAAGTAAAGATGGAATGGCAGTTATCTCGTTGGACTTTTCATCAGTCTTAATTTGCCCCAACACCACGCCATTTTCTGCAGCAAATGCACTGACCATATGAATGGCGCCAAGCTTATTTTTGCTGTCGTAGCTACGCCTCACCGTCTTTCCATCTACTGCGATGACTTCTTTTTCTGTTGAAAGCTCTGCTGCTTTCATCCAATTAATAAAGCATTCCTGAAATAAGCTCAGGTTTTATTGAGGAAATAATGCGGGCTATGGTGTCATGTACTGGAATACCGAAATGAAAATAACCGTATTTTTTTAACAATGACAGTTTACTTTTGCCAACTTCCTCAATCACTTCCCAGCCTTCGGCACCGCAAATAACGCCTACTATTGTAGTAAGTAATATGTCATGGAGTGGATATCTGACTTTATATTGTTGACGTTCATCTGGTATGGCTGCAAAGTGTTCTTCAATTGTGGATAGCATAAAATTTCTTAAACTTAGTTTTTTAGCTATTTGATCATAAATTGAAGATTAAATAAATCTCATGATCTCACCCTGCCAATTTTAATTCGTTGTTGCTTACCTTGCCATCTAAAGCGATAATTGAACGTAATTATTGCATTAGCGGTGATCCTTGCGGTCAAACCATCACGGTCAGCTAATTCTCTTTTACCAGTGTAAGGTGCTTTTATGTTTCTGAGTTTGTTATCGCTTAATGACATAGTAAAACCTAAATATAATACGATCCGTCTGTGGGCACATCTTACACTTTCATGATGCACATTACGATGCACACTTTAGAATTAGAGATAAAAAATAGCAATGAATTTTAACGGACACTAAATTGATAAAACATACTGATATTAAAAGAAAAAATAGAAGCTCAGCATGGAGTATAAAATACTAATGGATGCTAACAACCAACCTACAATTTTGTGGCACGACTATGAAACCTGGGGAATTGCACCTAAATTTGACAAACCTTCTCAATTTGCCGGTATTCGTACCGATCTTGATTTAAACATTATCGGCGAGCCACAAATGTTTTATTGCCAACCGCCAGTTGATTATTTACCTCATCCGGAGGCGTGTTTAGTAACGGGCATTACGCCACAAAAAGCGCGACAAGAGGGATTAACTGAAGTTGAATTTGCCAAACGTATTCATGATTTATTCAGTGTACCTAATACCTGTGTGGCGGGTTATAACAATATTCGTTTTGATGATGAAGTGTCTCGTTATTTGTTTTATCGCAACTTTTATGATCCCTATGCCCGTGAATGGCAAAATGGTAATAGTCGTTGGGACATTGTTGATATGGTTCGAGCCTGTTATGCATTACGTCCCGATGGAATTAACTGGCCAACCGTTGATCGTAACGGTGAAGAGGTGGTAAGCTTTCGACTTGAGTTATTAACCAAAGCCAACGGTATTAGTCATGAATCAGCCCATGATGCCATGAGTGATGTGTATGCAACGATTGCCATGGCTAAATTAATTAAAGAGAAACAGCCAAAGCTTTATGATTTTATTTTTAATTTAAAAAATAAAAAACAAGTTGCTGAGTTAATTAATGTAGCTGAGATGACACCCGTGGTGCATACTACTTCTAAAGTGTCTTCTATACATGGTTGCACTAGCTGGTTTGCGCCAGTTAGTTATCATCCTGTGAATAAAAACGCGGTAATTTGTGTCGATTTAGCGCAAGATATAGAACCATTACTTTCACTAACCAGTGAAGAAATAAAAACGCGTTTGTATACACGTCGTGATGATTTAGCGCCTGATGAAAAACCTATTCCTGTTAAGTTAATTCACCTTAATAAATGCCCTGTTGTGGCGCCTGCAAAAACCTTATTACCAGAAAATGCTCAACGTTTAACAATTCCCAGAGACTATTGTTTAGAAAATCTAAGTACGTTAAAACAACATGCTGAACTTAGAGATAAACTCAGCGATGTGTTTGCGACTTCAGATTTTGACAATGAAGAAGTGGATGCTGAACAGGCTTTATATGGCGGCAGTTTTTTCAGCCATGCTGATAAAGCCCAAATGGATATTTTGCGCGGTTTAACGCCTGAGCAACTAGCTAATCATCCGTTTCAATTTCAAGATAAGCGTTTATCTGTTTTGTTATTTCGTTACCGTGCGCGAAACTACCCACATACCCTATCCACTGACGAACAACAAAAGTGGCAACAATATTGTCATAGTAAACTGCAATATGGTGGTAAAGGTATTTTGTCTATTGATGAGTTTATGATGACGGTTGAAAATTTGGCTCATGAGCATGAAACAGATAAAGCCAAAATGTCGGTGTTAAAAGCTTTATATGAATTTGTTCAAGGGTAATGGTTCGATCGTTAGCTATTTAATAATCAATGAAATAACAAATAAACACTCCTGAGCTTGAATGATTAAAATTATAATGGTTACTTTTTACTAGGTAAGTTATTATAATGGCGCTTAAGCTGGTCAAGTGTATTTTCACATAGCAATCACACGCTGACAGCTCGTATTTTAAGGACAAAATATCAAATTTAAAGGAGTATTCCCCTGTTTAATTTACCTATCAATTTTACTGTGCATTTATGCCCAGAAGTTAAAGGACGAATTACCTTAGAAGGTAAGCCGCTCGCCAATCAAAAAATAGAACGTAGTTTAACCTATGAAGAAGAAGAAGTTGACTCCGTATATACCGATGACGATGGTAACTTTACATTTGAAGCACGAACACTCAAATCTAAGTTACCTGGCAGTATATTTCATGAAGTTAGGATAAGGATTATCATTGTAGTAAATTACAATGGAGAATATTATCTTCTTTGGTACGGTACTCAACAAACTAGAAAAACTGATATTGAATTCGCTAAACGTTTTCAAAATTTAAATGCTGAGCTTACTAATGAAGAAATAACACACCGATTTGAAAGTCCACAGTGTGAACTTGGTCATAACATAAAAAGTATTTGTCGATGGAATTAATGTGTAAAAGGAATTTATATGACTACTTTACCTCCAATAATATGTGCAGAATTAGCAACAAGGGCATATGACGTTAAGAAACCAAACAAGTTTGGTATTTTTAATATAGAAACATCTTCTTTAATTGAAAAATATTTCTCTTTTAATTTAACTAAAGGACCAATTAAAGGCATCTCTGGTGGCTCAATTGCTCACGCTAAGGGGATACAGACAGGTTTTATTTTAATCGGGCAAGGCTGCTCACCTATAGGTAAATCAAACCCTTATAAAAATGATTTAGTATTAGCGATTCGTGGTACTAATTCTATTTACGACACTTCTACCGATTTTAGAGCTAACATTAGCTTAACCGAATTTGGTGCAAGTGTGCATAGTGGTTTTAATCGCTTGTTTATAACCTTAAAAACGGAATTAGCACCATATTTAAATGCAGTTAAACCAAGTGGCACCGTTCACTGCGTTGGTCACAGTTTAGGTGGTGCTATAGCCTCATTAATAGCAGACTGGGCTAAAAAGCGTTTTAACTGCAACGTTAAACTTTATACTTTTGGTGCTCCTAAAGTGGGTTTAAGTAATTTTGCTTTAAAAACTACCAATGCATTAGAGCCAAAAAACATTTTCCGTTGTGTTAATGGTGGTGATGTGGTGCCTATGGTGCCCGTTTGGCCTTTTATTCATGCTCCTTATAATGCACATGAATACCGATTAGATAATCACAAACTCTTAAGGCCGTGGCATCATTTGATGAAATATTACACTAAAAACTGCAAATCACAGTCGTGGAATAGTATTACCAAAGAAATTTCATTTAATTCTTTTAGAAGAGTTACCTTAAGCGTACAGAATGCACAGCAAGTTCAGTCATCAGTTTATTGGATGAATCGTTTAAGTGAAGCGTTAATTACTGTATTACGCGAGGCTAACTTAGCATTACTTAACTCAATACAATCAGGTGTGGCGAATGGCCTTAATTTATACGATAAAATCGCCATGCTTTTAGCGAATAATTCTTTGCATGCGGTAGATATTTCTAGCCAGCTAAATGGGTTGTTAGCTTGTATGCTAAAGTTTGCTGGTTATGGTTATTACAAACTAAAAGAGCTTACCGCAGATTTCATTCGCTGGGTATTTGAGAAAACACTAAAAATGATAAATAAACTTTCTCGTGAGGCCTTAAGCATTACAGCAGATTAATACCACTAGACTTTCGCCCCCACTAAAACGTGGCGCGGTTAACTAAGTTCAGTCATCAGTTTATTGAATGACTCATTTAACACAATGCTGGGAGACATTTCACTATTAAATGAGTTTATTCAACGTTAGTTGACAAAACCACTACTGGTGGCGGTTTCCCACACACCTGCAAGTTTTTTTTGGGTGGATTTAGATACTTTTTTAGGATGAATAGATACAGTTATAAATTAATATTCTTATTTAACAAGTGGATATAAATATGGCAATATCTTTGCACTACATTAATTAAAACTATTATAAACACTACGTAGTGGGAAAAAACAATGTCTAATATTCAACACAAAGCAACCCCTGTGCGAATGCTATTACTCGGCCCTGCATTCATGCTGTTCACATTATTTACGCCGCCCCTATTTGATGGCATGTCTTCTGAAGCTTGGCATACGCTGGGCTTAGCTTTATGGATGGCGGTCTGGTGGATATCTGAAGCAACGCCTGTTGCTGTTACTGCATTTTTACCCTTAATAATTGCACCTATCGTCGGTATAGCCCCTATCAAGGCGACAACACCGTCATATGCACACCCATTAATATTTTTATTTCTTGGCGGTTTCTTTATTTCAATCGCAATGGAGCGGTGGAATTTACATAAACGCATTGCATTAAAAGCAATGTCTATGGTTAGCACAAAACCAAGCCAGCAAATTGGTGGTTTAATGCTTGTTACGGCATTTTTATCAATGTGGATGTCAAATACAGCAACCGCGGTAATGATGTTGCCTATCGCATTATCTATTATTGATATGGTTAAACAAAATGGTGACAAACAACATAAAGATGACCAAGAAAGCTTTTCAAAAGCAATGTTATTGGCCATTGCTTTCTCAGCAAGCATTGGTGGTTTAGCAACATTAATTGGAACGCCTCCTAACGCTCTTATGGCCGCTTATTTAGCTGACACCTACAATATAGAAATTGGTTTTGCTCAATGGATGCTTATCGGTGTGCCATTAACAATAGTGCTGTTAGTGCTTTGCTGGTTCATTCTTACTCGAGTTTGCTTTAAGGTGAACGAAGGGGAGCAAGTTGATACCCATAAAATGTTTGAAGAAAAATTGAAAGAATTAGGAAAAATGAGCAAAGGCGAAAAGCTTGTGCTATTTTTCTTCGCTTTTGCGGCCATAAGCTGGATATTCAGACCATTAATAGCCAAGTTTACAGGGCTTGCTATCTCTGATACGGGTATTGCCATGTTCGTTGGTTTGTTATTGTTTGTTGTGCCTGTTGATAATAAAAAAGATATTCGTATTTTATCATGGGACGATACTAAAAAATTACCTTGGGGCGTACTTTTGCTGTTTGGTGGTGGCTTAGCTTTAGCAGGGTTAATCAAAAAATCAGGACTTGCGGGGTATATTGCGACACAACTTGAGGCTACGTCAAATATTCCTGTTATTGGCGCTGTTTTAGTGGTAACAGTTACAATTTTGTTTTTAACTGAAGTAACCAGTAATACAGCAACAGCTGCAAGCTTTTTACCTTTATTAGGCCCTATCGCAGTAACGTTAACTGATGGCCCTTTGATGCTGGTAATTCCTGCTGCGCTAGCAGCCAGTTGTGCTTTTATGATGCCAGTTGCGACGCCGCCAAATGCTATTGTATTTAGTTCAGGAGAGTTACGTATTGCTGATATGGCTAGAGCTGGTTTTTGGTTGAATATTGCAGCAATCGCTATGATTGTTTTATTGATGTTAACATCTGTGCCATTGGTGTTTAACTTATAACCTAAAACTACTTTAACCCCTAGAGCGCTGAATTTCTATGCTCTAGGGGTTAATTATAAATAGCTATATGTTTAACCCTATTTCTTGTTCTACTTCTAACCGTTATTTTTTAAAACGTGATATCAAGCTAGAAGTATCCCAACGATTACCACCATTATCTTGAATTTCTTTGTAATATTCATCTAATTGCTTAGTTATCGTTAAATCAGCACCTAGTTTTTCTGCTTCTTCAAAGGCCATTGCCAAATCTTTTCTTACCCAATCAACAGCAAAACCGAAATCAAACTCACGGGCACACATGGTTTTACCTCGGTTATCCATTTGCCAAGAGCCAGCAGCACCTTTCCCAATAGTATCTAGTAATTTATCCGTATCTAAGCCCGCTTTTTGAGCAAAATTCAGCCCTTCTGCTAATCCTTGTACTGTATTAACAAAACAGATTTGATTAACCATTTTAGCTAACTGACCAGAGCCAACGGGCCCCATTAATTGACTAAAACGAGCAAAAGCTGCCATAACAGGTTCCGCTTTTGCAAACACAGCTTCATCACCACCAACCATTACAGTTAAAACACCATTTTCTGCACCTGCCTGGCCACCTGAAACAGGCGCATCTAAAAAGTATTGACTATTCGCTTGTGCTGCTTGTGCCAATTCTCGAGCCAGTTCAGCTGAAGCCGTGGTGTGATCAACCAAAATACTCTCTTTTGGCATACCTGCTAATATTCCCTCTTCGCCCAAGACCACTTGACGAACATCATCGTCGTTACCAACACAACAAAATACAATATCACAGTCTTTTGCTGCTTTAGCAGGTGTTGTAGCAAAGCTACCTGAGTATTCTTTTTGCCATTTTTGTGCTTTTTCTACGCTTCGGTTATACACACAAACATCATACCCTGCTTTTTGAAGATGGCCAGCCATGGGATATCCCATCACGCCTAAGCCAATAAATGCTACTTTCATTGTTAAATCCTTACCTTAATTTAGAGCTGAATTAATAATTCACGCTAACTTAACTCATCTACCTTAGTTAGCACCGAGTTATACTGTATTCGGTATTAAAGCTGCTTGAGTGAATTCTATGCCTTGCCAGCCTGTTTTCATAAAATTTCTAATATTACCGTGATCATTACCCGTAGGGTTTTTTAGAACATCTTCACGGTAAAAACGGCCAAAACAAGCTAAAGTTTGTTGCTGATTTAATTTATTTAATTGTGCAAAATAAAATATTTTACACGAGCCTTCATTACTGCCAGCTTCATTACCAAGCGAACCATTAGTAAATGTTGTTGGTTGATATTGGTAATTGTCAGCGATAACTTGCATCACTTGTTCAAATTCAACATTGTTTTCTTGTTGTTTTAATTGGTTAAGTAAATCTGCTTCTGTAAAAACGTGGGGATTATTCATTATTAGCTATAAACCTTCTTTTAATTTAGATTTTGCCGCTTCAACTTTTGAAAAATCTAAGCCAAGTTCGTCAACTGCTTCTTTGATTAAATCAGGTTGTGTCATCACTAAACCCATCATGGCTTGTAGCTTTTCAGGCGGAATACCTAGTTGCTGAATAACACCCATTGCCATTAAGGGGTTGTCTGTTAACGTTTGAAAAAGCTCATTAATTTTTTCATCACTAATATTATGTTCTTTTAACATTGCAATTATTGGGTTCATTTTCGATGTCCACCGGTGGTTTAAGGATTAATTAGAGTAATAATTTTATATGGGGCAAGTTTACCTTTTTTGCGGTTAAAACAAAAATAATAAACGCACACGAACAAAAACATACACAATTTAATTGCGCGCAACTAAAATTAAAGTTACTATAATAAAAATTAAGTTGCGCACAACTTAAAAACAAACAATACGTTGCTAACACACAACTAAACAAAATAAAGGAATTACAATGTCTAACGATATCTATCAATTTTCAGCTAACGATACTTCTGGGCAACCTATTGGTTTAAAACAATTTAAAAACAAAGTAATGCTTATTGTTAATACAGCCAGTGATTGTGGTTTTACTCCGCAGTACGAGGGATTACAAGATCTTTATCAAAAGTATCAACCTGAAGGTTTTGAAGTGCTTGCCTTCCCTTGTAACCAGTTTAAGCAACAAGAAAAAGGAAACGATGCAGAAATTAAACAGTTTTGTGATTTACGTTTTAATATTAAGTTTCCTTTATTCAGCAAAATTGAAGTAAACGGTGAAAACACTCATCCGTTGTTTACTTTTTTAAAGTCTAAAGCCCCTGGAATCATGGGCTCTAAACGCATAAAATGGAATTTCACTAAGTTTTTAGTAAATAAAGAAGGTGAAGTTGTTAAACGTTATGCCCCAACAACAAAACCTGAAGCGATAGAGTCTGATATTAAAAACTTACTGTAAGTGCTTAGTTATAAATTTACTTGGCTATGCACTTCGCTCAGAAAAATGTAACACCCAATAGTCGAGGGTAATTTATTGCCTCATGTCAGAATAAATTCTAACCTACATAAGGTATTGCAACTTACTCTATGTCAGAATAAATTCTAACCTACATAGGGTATTGCAACTTACCTCATGTCAGAATAAATTCTAACCTACATAGGGTATTGCAACTTTAACAGTAGATTCTGAATTGTCTACCTAAGCATATTAATTTACAGGTATTAGTTTATGAAAAATGATGACAGTTTAAAGCTAGAAAATCAGTTGTGTTTTCGGCTTTATAGTTTATCAAAATTAATGAATCGCCATTATAGCCCTGTACTAAAAAAGTTGGGGCTTACCTATTCTCAATATTTGGTGATGCTTGTTTTGTGGGAAAACAATAACACAACCGATACTATTTCAGTTAAACAGTTAGGTGAAAAACTGGATTTAGACTCAGGGACGCTTTCTCCATTATTAAAGCGGCTGGAGAAACAAGCCTTACTTAGCCGCTTTCGTAATAGTGTTGATGAACGTAGCGTAGAAGTAAAATTAACAGATAGTGGCTGTCAGTTAAAAGTGCAGGCATATGGCATTCCTGCACAAATGTTTTCAGTGACGGGGCTGTCTATTAATGAATTACAAGCAATGAATAGCCAACTAGATAAGTTATTAACCACCATGAGCATGAAATAACTCGGCCTCGGTGGCGAATAATGCCTTAACTAAAAGCTATTTAACCACCGAGTATAAATAATTAAACTACTTACACAAAAAGCTCGCTGTGAAGTTTTTCAACTACATTGTTAGCGTCTTGCTCATTCACCAAAAAGCATAAATTATTGGCACTAGCACCATGACAAATTAAGCGAATATTTGTGTCATTAATTGTTTGAAAGATAGCTTGGCCAATACCTTTAGCGCAGTCTAAACCATTACCTATAACCGCAACCAAAGACAAACCATGCTCTACCGTTACTTCACATAATTGCTCTAATTCTTTCACTACCGTTGTCGTAAGCAAAGACTGACTAGAGCCACTTGGATTATCAAAAGTTAGTGCAATACTAATTTCACTGGTGGTGATCAAATCAACACTGAGTTCATGTTTAGCTAAAATACTAAAAACCTGCGCCAAAAAGCCACTAGCATGTAACATTGCAGGGCTTTTTACCGTAACTAAAGTTTGCTCGCGTCTTAAAGCAATAGAGCGATAAGTCGGGTTAGATGCTACTTTTTGTCTTATTTGAGTACCGCCTTTTTCAGGCTCTTTACTTGAGCCAACAAACACTGGAATATTCTGACGCATTGCAGGAATTAACGTGGCTGGATGCAATATTTTAGCACCGAATGTTGCCATTTCAGCCGCTTCACCAAAACTGATCTCTTTAATGGCGCGTGCTTGGTCAGTAATGCGAGGGTCGGTAGTAAAAATACCGACAACATCCGTCCATATAGATAAATTAGCCGCCTTCAACGCTTCAGCAAGTAGTGCCGCACTGTAATCTGAGCCACCACGTCCTAATGTTGTTGTTTCACCTAATCCATCTTGCCCAATAAACCCTTGCGTAACGAGTACTTGATTTGCCAGTTTAGGCAATAAAAGATCACGACATGCTACGTTTAATTGTTCAATATCAACAACAGCTTTACCGTATAAGCTATTCGTTTTCATTACTTGCTGTACATTAAAATAAGCACCATTTACGCCTACAGATTGTAGAACTTGCGCAAATATTCGCGAACTTAATTGTTCACCAAAAGCAAGAATAGCATCTGCTTGTTTTATACTATGATGTTGCGATTGTTTTAATGCGTGAGTTGCTAATTCATCAAGCAAATTGGCAATTTCAGTATTTAAGCTTTGCGCAACACCTTGCTGTAAATGTTGAGTAATGTTTAATTGAATTGCATGTATTTTTTCAATGATATCAGTTTGTTCTTCAATAGACAGATTTTCTTGTCCTAAACGTACTAAGTAATTAGTGACGCCAGCACTAGCAGACACAACAACTAATCGGTTGTTGTTATCATTTTTAATAATTTGAGCGCAGCGTAACATGGCTTGATAATCAGCCACACTTGTACCGCCAAATTTAGCGACAATTAAGGGTAAACTTTCTATTGTTGATGCTTGGTGAAACATGGGTAATCTTCCTAAGTGCTATGATTTAAATTACTTATCAATAGTAACATTGTTAATCATTCACGAATTAAAACAGGAAGAGCATGACTGAACAGTTTGGTAGGCTAATGTATTAACAGATAAGCATACTTATAAGTAACTTTTTCAGCCAGAAGCTCTCCACCTTAGTCTTTTCAGACCATTAAATCAGGTGACAGCCCTAAGGATTCAGCCTTAGTGACCGAACAGTAACAGCCACAGTGTTAATGCTCTCGGCGATAATCTCCCTCAACAGCGCATATTGGAATGTGGTTCCTAATACCTTACGGTATAACGTTGTCTACCTAGTTATCGCACCTCTTCTGGTGTTACATAAATAACTACAACAATAGTATTTAAGCAACGGCATTATTAAACCTTAAATAAAAAACAATTGCAATAGACTTTTAGACGTCTAAGTCATTTTATTTTTTATCCTTGCTGTTGCTCGTTTAACAACGTAATAGCTCAGTGTTCTCTATGAGAAGTTCATTGTTATTTAAGGGGGTTATACCAATTTCACTAAATTATTGCCCACTTGTGCTGGTTAAAATACTCCATGGCGGCGTTGCTCTCAATCCCAATAGCCTGCTATTGCTCAATCAAGCGCCTTGCCCTGATTTATTTTTCCTACGCACAACAAGATCACAAACTTAATGAAACTGGTATTACTTCCCATCAAATTGACAAAAGAAAGTCAATATTTCTCAGAAAAAATGTTACTTTGTAAGCAGAATTTCAATCACGTTTTCAATCATATAAATCAGATTATCTTTTGCTTGAGTGAATTGATATAGTAACATCTCTTTTTATCACTGATGATTGAATTTAATGGATTTATTCTTACTTAAAAAAATAATAACAGTCTGTGTAATGCCAATTAGTATGGTGTTAATTTTACTCGTAGTGTCACTTTATTTTTTTAAAAAGCGTCCTCGTAGAAGTTTTAAGTGTTTGCTTTCAGCCCTATTATTGTTGCTTGTATCATCAATGCCTGTGGTTTCAGATCACTTTATTGTTCAACTTGAAGATAACTATGAAACCTTTAGCCGGTCAAGCAGTCCTGTTGATTACATCATAATACTAGGTGGTTGGCATACAACAAACGCAGCCTTACCTGTTACCAGCCAATTACACCCTGCATCTACTCAACGACTAATAGAAGCGTTACGAATATACACATTACATCCAGAAGCAAAAATAATTACTTCAGGACATCACAGTACGGATACAGTATCTAATGCGCAAAAAATGAAACAAGCATTAATGCTCTTAGGTGTGCCCGAGCAAAACATAATTACCGAGAATTTCCCTAAAGATACAGAAGAAGAGGCGCAATTAATTAGTCCGAGAGTGCAAGGCACCAATGTAGTTTTAATTACTAATGCTAACCATATGCCAAGAGCAATGAAATATTTTCAAAACGAAGGGGTAACCCCTATTGCTGCACCAACAGGTTATTGGGTAAAAAACATTAATAGCCCTAAAGGTTGGGGCTACTACGTGCCTAATAGCAAAAAACTACAACAAACTACGGTTGCTTGGTATGAAAGCTTAGGCCTTTTAGTACAATGGGTTAAAGAGCGTTTTACCTTTTAACTCCATATTTATAAACAAAAATTATAAGCATAAAAAAACCAGTATTATCATAATTGACAATACTGGTTTTTGTTTTCTATATCATTAAATTACATATGATCAATAATACAATCACCAAACTGTGAACAAGTCACTAGCGTGGCATCATCCATTAAGCGTTCAAAATCATAAGTTACGGTTTTTGCGCCAATAGCCCCAGACATACCTTTAAGTAGTAAATCAGCCGCTTCAACCCATCCCATGTGTCTTAACATCATTTCTGCTGATAAAATTACGGAACCTGGGTTCACTTTATTTTTACCCGCATATTTTGGTGCAGTACCATGTGTTGCTTCAAAAATAGCCACTTCATCATTTAAGTTAGCGCCTGGCGCAATACCAATACCACCCACTTGCGCGGCTAAAGCATCAGACAAGTAATCACCGTTTAAGTTCAGTGTGGCAATAACACTGTACTCTGCTGGGCGTAATAACACTTGTTGTAACATGGCATCAGCAATAACATCTTTAATAATAATCTCTTTACCTGTTTTAGGGTGTTTAATGCGACACCAAGGGCCACCATCAATCAATTCTGCACCAAATTCTTCGCACGCTAATTGATAACCCCAATCTTTAAATGCGCCTTCGGTAAATTTCATAATATTACCTTTGTGCACTAAGGTAACTGAATCTCTATTATGATCTATAGCGTATTGGATCGCTTGACGAACTAAGCGTTGAGTACCTTCTTTTGAAACAGGTTTGATACCAATACCACAATTTTCAGTAAAACGTATTTTGGTTACCCCCATATCTTCTGTTAAGAAAGAAATGACTTTTTTGGCACTTTCACTGCCTGCTTGGTATTCAATGCCCGCATAAATATCTTCGGTGTTTTCACGGAAAATAACCATGTCAACTTCGTATGGCTTTTTCACTGGGCTTGGCACACCAGTAAACCACTGTACAGGACGCTGACAAACGTATAAATCTAAAATTTGACGTAAAGCAACGTTTAATGAACGCATACCACCGCCAACTGGGGTAGTTAACGGGCCTTTGATGCCAACTTTGTATTCTTTGAACATTTCCAATGTTTCATCAGGCAACCATGTTTCAGAATCATAAACCTGCGTTGCTTTTTCACCCGCATAGACTTCCATCCACGAAATTTTCTTAGTATCACCGTAAGCTTTTTTGACAGCAGCATCAACGACTTTAATCATAGGTGGCGTTACATCAATACCAATACCATCTCCTTCTATAAAAGGAATAATAGGGTTATTGGGTACTGATAATTTACCATTGGATACGGTAATTTTATCACCTGAACTGGGAATTGAGATTTTACTTGTCATAAAGCGCTCTCCTAATTGGAAGAATAGACATTAAACAATGCCTAATAAATTTTATAAAAGAAATAAAACGATAAATCAATCGATATTGGTAATAAATATTGTTTTCTTAACTTAGCATAAATTAACTAATACCAATTCGATTAAATTTCTTCACAACTCAGAGCTTCATTAGCGAGCTTAGAACAAGGAAAATTGATTAAACATAGTTACTCTATAT
>CBDLPA010000004.1:0-291713 GCA_965305135.1 uncultured Colwellia sp. | reverse complement strand
CATTGCTAAACTTCTATTAAGAGAAGCCCGTTACGAATGTGACGGGCTTTTTGCTAAAGCTTTAGTTTTTTAAATTGTTTTTAAAGTAAATTAAAAAATTAAAGTTTTTATCTAGCGACAATAGCGCTGTGGCACCACCTGATTCCATTTCGAACTCAGAAGTGAAACGCAGTAGCGCCGATGGTAGTGTGGGAGTTCCCATGTGAGAGTAGGACATTGCTAGGTTCCATCTTAGATTGATTCTAAATCGATCACCCCGTGGAGGGGTTCCCGAGTGGCCAAAGGGATCAGACTGTAAATCTGACGGCTCCGCCTTCGGTGGTTCGAATCCACCTCCCTCCACCACCTTTTTTCTTACTGCGTTTTCTATAAATATACTGCTAGTATATATCTACCTTAATATTTAATCTCTTTGAATTTTCAAACAAATAATTTTATCCAATCAATTTTGTCATTAGTACTATGCTCTATATCTGTCATCGATTTAAATCGTTTTTATTTAAATCATGAATGTGTACCTCTCGTTGGTAGAGTGGTCCTTTTCATAAAACATCGTTATTAAACTTTCTATTTAAAAAATGTCTACTATGCTTGTTTTATAGACAGTTGTGATCAGAGCTTTTATTCTTTTTGCTACTAACTATGCTGCAGTGAGCTATACAAAGTAACACTAACTAAATGTATAAAACGTTCGACAAGTAAGTTGTCTGTCGCCTTAGAGCTTATAGCTACCAATAAAAGTAATATTTGTCCAGTCGTTTAGCTAAAAATAGTAATAAACAATGGAATGGGGGGCGTTGTGGAATTCACAAGTCAAATTAATGAAATTTGGCCGATAGCGGCATATTTAATCATTTTAGCTGTTATGCTAATTTCTATGGTGATCTTGTCTCATTTCTTGGGGCCAAAAACGCAATCTCGTGCTAAAAATACCCCTTACGAATCTGGAATTATCTCTGTCGATGAAAACAAAACGCGCTTTGGTAATCACTTCTTTTTGTATGCAATTTTTTTTGTTATTTTTGATTTAGAAACCATTTTCCTATTTGCTTGGGTGATTGCTTTTGATGAAGTCGGCTGGTTGGGCTTTATTGAAGCAGGTATTTTTATTAGTGTGTTATTAGCTGCTTTGATTTATTTAATTCGCATTGGTGCGCTTGAGTTTAAATACCGTCATCAAGGTGTTCGATTACAGCAATTACATTTTAGTCGTTTGCAGGCCAAAAACGCTAGTGTTAACCCAAGCCAAAGTATAAGCCTAAATACTAATGTAAATTTTAATTCAACCAATAGTAAAAAGGAGCAATACTGATGGAGTGGTCGTTAACAAAAGCCAAGCTTGATGAAGAAATGAGCGTTGCCAAATCGGTTTCTGAAGAAGAGTTACAACGTAATGTTTTTATGGCAAAACTTGATGATATGGTTAATTGGGGACGAAAAAATTCTATTTGGCCATTCAATTTCGGTTTAAGTTGCTGTTATGTTGAAATGGCCACCAGCTTTACTTCTCGTCATGATATTGCTCGTTTTGGTGCGGAGGTTATTCGTGCCACGCCAAGACAAGCCGACTTAATGGTAATTTCAGGTACGTGCTTTCGTAAAATGGCACCCGTAATTCAGCATTTGTATGAACAATTGTTAGAGCCTCGTTGGATTATTTCAATGGGGTCTTGTGCTAACTCAGGTGGTATGTATGACATTTACTCTGTTGTGCAAGGTGTTGACAAATTTATTCCGGTTGATGTTTATGTCCCAGGGTGCCCACCACGACCAGAAGCGCTGCTTGAAGGTTTGTTGTTACTGCAAAATCAAATACAGTATCAACCGCGACCACTAAGTTGGGTGGTAGGGGAGCAATCGATATCGGAAATTACTAAACCATCCCTGCGTGATATTAAACACGCAAGTCGAATTAAAGTAACAAATCTTGATTCACCTGACTTCTCATAAAAGGATGAATAAATGATCGCTGCGAAGCTTAACAAAAAAATTGATATGACAGCCAGTGAAAATTGGCAGCAAGCTTGTGTGATTAATTTATTCGATGAAATATCTGCATTAGCTGTGGGAATAAGGTTAACACCCGTTAGTGCGGTAGAAAATATTGTTGACGATATTCCAAGTTTTTGGGTTGATAAAAAACATATTTGTAAATTAATGCGAGCACTTAAGCATGATCTATCTAAACCTTTTGATATGTGTTTTGATTTGTGTGCTATTGATGAAACTGTACGTCAACACAAGGCTTCTTATGTGAATGATTTTACCATCTGTTATCATTTACGCTCACATCAGCGAAATCAAGATGTGCGGTTAAAAGTAGCGATATCAAACCGTGATAAAATAATCGATAGTATAACGAGTATTTGGCCCAATGCTAATTGGTATGAACGAGAAGTATGGGACATGTTTGGTATCACGTTTACAGGTCATCCATACTTATGCCGTATTTTAATGCCTAATACTTGGCAAGGACATCCATTATTAAAAACACATCCTGCCCGTGCAACAGAAATGGCACCTTTTACCTTACCACCTGATGAACAAGATAAAGAGCAACAAGCGTTAAAGTTTAATCCCGAAGTGTGGGGTATGAAGCGTCAAAGTGGTGGTAACGGGCAAGACAATGATTTTATGTTTTTAAATCTAGGGCCTAACCACCCAAGTGTTCATGGTGCGTTTCGTATTGTATTGCAAATGGATGGTGAAGAAATTGTCGATTGCGTTCCTGATATAGGCTACCACCATCGTGGCGCTGAAAAAATGGGGGAACGTCAATCTTGGCATAGTTATATTCCTTACACAGATCGTATTGATTACCTTGGCGGGGTAATGAATAACTTTCCTTACGTTATGGCTGTAGAAAAACTTGCGGGAATCACGGTTCCAGATCGAGCCAAAGTTATTCGAATTATGACGGCTGAAATGTTTCGTATACTGTCGCATTTACTTTTCTATGGCACATTTGCGCAAGATATTGGTGCCTTATCTCCCATTTTCTATATGTTTATTGATAGGGAAAAGTTGTTTGGCATTATTGAAGCGTTTACTGGTGCGCGCATGCATCCAAGTTGGTTCCGTATAGGTGGTGTAGCTCAAGATTTGCCACAAGGATGGGATAAATTGGTTAAAGATTATGTTAATTACCTTCCTAAACGGCTTGATGAATATGAAAAAATGGTTATGCAAAATACGTTATTAAAAAAACGTACCGTGGATGTGGGGGCATATTCAAGCAAAGAGGCCTTAACATGGGGTGTAACTGGGCCAGGCTTACGGGCTACCGGATTTTCATGGGATTTACGTAAGCAAAGACCTTATGGTGGTTATGATCAATTTGATTTTGAAGTTCCACTAGGTCATAACGGTGATTGCTACGACCGATGTCGTGTACGGGTTGAAGAAATGCGTCAGAGTATTCGTATCATTGAACAGTGTTTAAATAACATGCCTGAAGGTCCTTATAAAGCAGAACACCCTCAAACAACACCTCCAGACAAAGCACGTACAATGCAAGATATAGATACCCTGATTCCTCATTTCGTCAATGTAACTTGGGGCCCTGTGATTCCCGTAGGTGAAGTCTCTATGTTTGTTGAAGCAACTAAAGGCATTATGGGGTATCACCTTGTTAGTGATGGCAGCACCATGAGTTACCGTACCCGTATACGAACCCCTAGTTTTGCACATCTACAAATGTTGCCCTTGATCAGTAAAGGGCAATTAGTGGCGGATTTAATTGCTACGTTAGGCAGTATTGATTACGTAATGGCAGACGTGGATAGATAAAAAGTTTTTGAATTTGAGTTGTTTTGCAAGGTAGGCTTTATGTTGATAAAGCCTATAATGATTGAGTATTAGGCACTTATGAAAAATAACAATGATACTAGCTTAGGGCAAATAATACCAAGCATGACGATAAACCATGATGACATTGATTTTCATCAATATCTAAGTGCTGCAGAATTGTCTGCAATTGAAGATGAAGTGTCGATTATGGAAACTCGTGAAGCGGCAGGAATAGAAGCGCTTAAAATAGTGCAGCATCATCGGGGGTGGATAAGTGATGATAGTTTGATCGCAATCGCAAAATGTCTTGATATATCAAGTGCTCAGCTTGAAGGGGTTGCAACATTTTATAACCTAATATATCGACAAAAAGTGGGGCAGTATGTCATCCATTTATGCGATAGCATCAGTTGTCATCTAACAGGTTATGAGGAAATTCTCATGGTTGTTAAGCAACATTTAAATATTGATTATGGACAAACAACTCTTGATGGACAATTTACCTTATTATCAAATGCTTGTTTAGGCAGCTGTGATAAGTCACCTGCAATGATGGTTAATGGTAAACATTATCAAAACCTTACTGCTGAATCTGTCATCGCTATATTAAATGGTTTTAGCCAGAACGTCGGAGTATCAGATGACTAAACCTACCTCTGATACTAACCCTGAAGCTAGTGTTGCAGTGGACGAAGAATGGCTAACGCAAGCACTAGCTGAGTCGTTATCAAAACCTTTATCTCATTTAGTGAATATTGAACATCCCCTAGATTTTGAGGGTTATATAAAAGCGGGTGGTTATATAGGCGCAACAAAAGCGTTAAAAGAATCAACCCCAAAAGAGGTGTTAGACCTCGTCAATGATTCTGGGTTAAAAGGGCGTGGTGGTGCTGGTTTTCCAACAGGCATGAAGTGGAGTTGCGTGCCTGCATTACAAGGGAAAAAGCTACCAGATAATTCAGGCGCAAGGCAAAATCAACAAAACAGTTATTTAATTTGTAATGGTGATGAAATGGAGCCTGGTACCTTTAAAGATCGCTATTTACTTGAAGGTGTGCCACAGCAGTTAGTTGAAGCAATGATCATTGCGAGTTATACCATTAGTGCGAACAAAGCCTATATTTTTCTGCGTGGAGAGTACATTCTTGCAGCTAAACGCTTGCAACAAGCGATAGACCAAGCTTATGAACATCATTGGTTAGGAGAAAATATTCAAGGCACAAGTTACCAACTGGATTTATATCTTCATACGAGTGCTGGACGTTATATTTGTGGTGAAGAAACGGCATTGATTAATGCACTAGAAGGAAAGCGAGCTAACCCCAGAGCTAAACCTCCTTTTCCGCAAGTGAGTGGTTTGTTTGGTAAGCCAACGGTTGTTAATAATGTTGAAACCTTAAGTAACTTACCACACATTTTAAAACACGGTAGCGCGTGGTTCAAAGGCCTGTCACCTAATAGCGATCCAGGTACCAAACTCTATGCAGCGTGTGGGCAGGTAAAAAACCCAGGGGTATGGGAATTACCTATGGGGGTTACAATTCGGTCACTTTTATATGATTTTGCTGGCGGTATGAAAGATGGTATGAGTTTAAAGGGATTGTTGCCAGGAGGAGCTTCTACTGATTTTTTGATTGAACAGCATTTAGATACACCGATGGATTTTGAGTCTATTGGTAAAGCGGGGAGTCGCTTAGGTACAGGCGGTTTAATTGTGTTAGGAGATAAATCTTGCCCTGTTGCTATGGTACTTAATTTATTACGTTTTTTTGCGCAAGAATCGTGTGGTTGGTGTACACCATGTCGAGATGGAACCCCTTGGGTTGTTGAAATTTTAACACGTATTGAACAGGGGAAGGGCGTTGCGGAAGATTTAGAACAATTATATGAACTTTGTGATTTTATGTGGCTGGGGAAAACCCATTGTGCTTTAGCTCCTGGGGCTGTTGAACCGTTAAAAAGTGCCCTGCGTTATTTCAAAGAAGATTTTGAACAGCATATTGAGCAGGGATGTTGTCCTTATAAAAGTGAACTTCACAATCAAAGCGACTTAAACAAGGGAAAGGAGGTTAGCGATGGCGAATAAAGATGCTGTTACTATAGTCACTATTTATATTGATGATGTACCTTACCAAGTTTCGGCTAATAATAATTTACTTGCTGGCGTACTGTCGAATAAATTGAATCTTCCGTATTTCTGTTGGCATCCTTCAATGGGCTCTGTCGGTGCATGTCGTCAATGCGCGGTCACACAATATAACGATGAAAAAGATACCCGTGGTCGCGTGGTGATGTCATGTATGACGCCTGTCGTTGAAGGTTTGCGTATTGGTCTTAAAGACCATGCTTCAGCAAAATTTCGTGAACAAATTATTGCGGCTATGATGACTAATCATCCACATGATTGTCCTGTATGTGCTGAAGGTGGAGAATGTCATTTACAAGATATGACGGTGATGACAGGACATAGTTCTCGTCAATATCGTGGAGAAAAACGTACGTTTACCAACCAATATTTAGGCGAACTGGTTGGTCATGAAATGAACCGATGTATTACTTGTTATCGCTGTGTGCGTTTTTATAAGGATTACGCAGGAGGTAAAGATTTTGACGTTTTTGGTATACGTAATCAGGTTTATTTTGGTCGGCAGAAAGAGGGGATTTTAGAAAGTCAGTTTAGTGGGAATTTAGTAGAAGTATGCCCAACAGGGGTATTTACTAATAAGCCTTTTTCTGCACATTATACACGAAAGTGGGATTTGCAATCAGCGCCTTCTGTATGTACTTATTGTTCTATTGGTTGTAACACAAGTATTGGAGAGCGCTATGGTTCAGTACGCAGGGTAATGAACCGTTATAATCATGATCTTAATGGTTACTTTTTATGTGACCGAGGTCGTTTTGGCATTGGCATCGTGAATTCAAGTAAAAGAATTGATCGTGTTAAAGGCATCTGCGCTAAAGTCGGTGAACCACTCATTGGCACCTTTAATGAGAATAATTTTGCTAAAACTCTCAGGCAGCATTGCAAGGAAAAATTTATAGGTATTGGCTCCGCCCGCGCTTCATTCGAGAATAATCGGTTATTAGAATACTTGGTTGGCAAAGACAGTTTCTCTTTAGGGTATAACAACCGAGAAATGCAATTAGCATTAAGACACAAAAAACTGTTAACGCAATACCCACAACAAAGTTTAGCAGGTATTGAAAATGGCATAGCGCATGGCAATGGTGAGAAAGGGCATGATTTAGTTTTTATTGTTGGGGAAGTGATTGAACAAACCGCTCCACGTTTGGCGTTAACTATTAAACAAGTATTGAGAAATGTAGCTTTAGATAAAGCTGATAGCATTGGAGTTAAACACTGGCAAGATGCGGCAGTAAGAACATATGCAGGAGACACCCGTACTCCCTTATATTCATTGCAATCACAGCCAAGTGAGTTTGACCAATATGCTAATGGTACTTTGTTGATATCGCCCGATGGAATAATAAAATGTATTAAGCATTTAACAACAATGTTACAGGATGACTTTGCTGATGTAGCTACGGTTATACCATTTCAAAATGAATTACATTCAAGTCAATGTAAATCAAAACCTATCAGCGTTGATAATGAAAACAAGGCGACTGGCTCTGCGACTAACCACTATGACCGTGATGAACATATTGGTGATAATGCGGACAATGAAGAAGCCTTTTTATTGTCGCTTGCTAATGCGTTATCGCAAGCTAAAATGCCCTTAATTGTGACTGGTTTAACATTAAAATCACCAGAACTACTGGGTGCAATTGATGAGTTAATGGCTTGTTTATCACAAAAGTCACATGGCTTTTCACCTGAGTTAACCCTGATAGCACCTGAATGCAATAGTGTGGGATGCCTTCATTTTCTGAGTGAGCATACGTTATCTATAGAGCAAATTATTAAGCGTTGTAAGCAAGATACAGAAAAACCGACCAGCTTAATTGTGCTTGAACAAGACTTGGCGCAAATAAATAACACACAAAAAGAACAATTACGTCAACATTGTAAAACACTGATTGTTCTTGAACACACTAAAAACAAATGGAATCAGAAAGCCGATATTTTGCTTCCTGTGGGGGATGTCAGTGAAAGTAATGGGCATTTTGTGAATTTTCAAGGGCGATTTCAGCGTTTCTCGTCTGCACATATCCCTGTTAAACCCATTATGGAAAGTTGGTACTGGCTCAGTTTACTAACAAAGTATCTCTTTGAACAACCAGACAAGATGTTTGATAATTTAACTGAAATACAGTCTTTTTTTGCCCAACGAGGTGAGCCTTGGGCGTCACAAATATTGACCTGTGAAAAACAACAAGCTGAATATAACCGCGCTGGTGTTGCTAGGGAAACGCCTCGGGCAAGTGGACGTACAGCCATGACAGCAAATCAGTCTGTGCATGAAATGAAAACGTACCTTGAAAAAAGTCATAATGATATTTTTAATTATTCAATGGAAGGAAATAATGCTCATACCCGTTCAGACATGCCTTATTCTTGGTCCCCTGCATGGAATTCAAATCAGTCAATTCTACAGCTTCAACAAGAGGTTAATGGTGAGCTAGTAAAAAAGGCAAATGAAAATTTTCTTAATCTTACTCTATCAGCTTTCTTTGACGAGTCGCCAGCACAATGTTTTGCACAAAAGCTGAATAGTTTATGGCCAGTACAGATAAAAGAAATATTTGAGGAGTCGAAGGAGAATATAACACTTATTCAAAACCTACCTTGGTTTTTAGCTGAACAGCAATCTAGAACTTTACCAGAATTTATCCTCATGTTTACAGGAAATACGGTTGAGGTGTCAGGTGATTTTGCTAAAAACAATATGATTGAACACGCTAGTGTTATAAAACTGAACATAGGAACAGCAGTATTATTTGCGAAAGTTATAGTGAATGAAAAACTACCAATAAATATAATGTTGGTCAGTTTATTTGAATTACCGTTATCTATTAATAACGTGTCGCTTGCCCTAAAAAATATTAGTAAAGCAACGTATGAGGAGGCTATTGAATTCTCGCAAAATGAAGTACATAGAAAGCAAGTAGCAGAACAAGAAAAGTCTGATGTTTTGAGCAGGCTAACAAAACAAGATAAAACTATCCCAATTGCTTTTTTTGATACGCTAGCAACTTGTGTGCATGGTAATCAAGAAAAAAACAATTTAAGCCAGAAGTAAGGAGCGACAACAATGACTGAAATAGTGTTTAAGCTCCTAGAAATAACTATTATTATCACTTTACTTATACCTATAGCAGCAATGTTGGTGTGGGTTGAGCGTCGCATGATAGGTATATGGCAAGACAGGTTAGGGCCAAATCGTGTCGGTCCCTTTGGTATTTTGCAATCATTGGCCGACTTATTAAAAATTCTTGGGAAAGAAGATTGGATTCCCCCTTTTAGTGACCGTTTAGTTTTTACGATTGCGCCTGTTATTGGTGCGGTTTGCGTACTAATGAGTTTTGTTGTTATTCCTTTTTCACCAACGATTGGTGTGTCTGATCTTAATATAGGTTTATTGTTTTTTCTTGCTATGGCCTCTCTTGCTGTCTATAGCGTGGTACTAGCAGGTTGGGCTTCAAATTCTAAATATGCCTTGCTTGGCGGCATGCGTGCTGCAGCACAAACAGTAAGTTATGAAGTATTTATGGGCTTGTCAGTGATGGGGGTTGTGATACTAACTGGCAGTTTTAATTTACGAGACATCGTTTTGGCTCAAGCAGAAAATGGTTGGCTTATTCAAACACAATTTGTAGGTTTTGTAATTTTCTTTATTGCAGGAATTGCGGAAAGTCATCGTTTACCTTTCGATTTGCCTGAAGCCGAAACTGAGCTAACAGCTGGATTTCATACCGAATATTCAGGTTTGAAGTTTGCTTTGTTTTTTTTGGGAGAATACTTAAGTGTTACTTTAATTTCGGCCATGTCTGTGGTGCTGTTTTTTGGTGGTTGGTTGATGCCAGCCCCTTTTGATTCTTGGCTGCCGCCACTTGTATGGTTTATTTTAAAAATACTATTTTTTGTTTTTTTCTTCATATTGTTACGCACATCATTACCACGCCCTCGTTTTGATCAATTGTTGAGTTTTGGTTGGAAATATATGCTGCCTTTAGCGTTAATCAACTTGATAGTAACCGCTGCGTTAAAGTTGGGAGGTGTTTATGATTGAACCAGAGCATAAATTACATCATCAAAATAAAAGGTTAACAGGCTTAAGTTTGGTCGTTGATATGATTGTTAGTCAATTAAGGACGATGATGTTAGTACTTAAACATACTTTTACTAAAGCTGACACAGTTGAATACCCAGAACAAAAACCTTATTTAGCGCCCAGATATCGAGGTCGAATAGTGCTAACCCGTGATCCAGATGGTGAAGAGCGCTGTGTCGGTTGCAACTTATGTGCTGCAGCTTGTCCAGTTGATTGTATTGCTTTACAACAAACTATTGATGAGGATGGACGTAAACGTGCTGATTTTTTTCGGATTAATTTTTCTCGCTGTATTTTATGTGGATTTTGCGAAGAAGCTTGTCCAACGTATGCCATTCAATTAACCCCTGATGTTGAATTGGCCGAATATGACAGACAAAATTTAGTTTATGAAAAAGAACATTTACTCATTAGCGGTGTTGGTAAGTATCCAGATTATAGTTTTTATCGTCACAGCGGCATAGAAGTTAATATTAAAGGGGAAAAGAAAGCTAAAGGTGATGCAGAACAAGAGAAATCGCCTGTTGATATAAAAGGATTAATGCCATGAATATTGCGACGGACGGACTAATTATGGGATTAAATGCATTACAATTAATGTTTTATTTTGCCGCTATTTTAGCCATTGTTGCCAGCGTAAAAGTAGTAACAGGTAAAAATACCGTACATGCTTTACTTTATCTCGTGGTTTCGTTATTGGCGGTAGCCGTTTGTTTTTATTTAATGGGGGCACCTTTTGCAGCAGGGTTAGAAGTGATTGTTTATGCAGGGGCAATTTTAGTGTTATTTGTCTTTGCCATTATGATGTTTGGTCTTGGGCAGGATGAAACACTAAATTCTCCCGTATCACGTGGCTTTACCCTCAGTAATATTTCGCTTTGGATGGGGCCAAGTCTTATTGCATTGCTTTTACTGGTTGAATTAATATTTGCTATTGATAATGCCGCTATTCAAGAAAAATTAACCGCTAATGTTATCCATGCTAAACAGGTGGGGATCCTACTCTATGGCCCTTATTTGTTGGCGGTAGAAATTGCTTCATTTTTACTGCTTGCCGGTCTTATTGCAGGGTATCATCTTGCAAAGCCTGACGGTGCGAGTGTTGCCAATCAAAATGAAACAGGAGAGCCTCTATGAGTGCTATCCCGTTAAGCCACGTATTAATTTTGGCGAGTATTTTATTTACCATAGGCTTTGCTGGCGTCATTGTTAGAAAAAACACCTTGTTTATCTTAATGAGTTTGGAAGTTATGCTTAATGCCGTAGGCGTCGCTTTTATCGGTGCTGGCAGTGTTTGGCAACAGGCTGATGGTCAGGTGATGTTTATTCTCGTATTGACATTGGCAGCAGCAGAAGTTGCTGTGGGATTAGCGCTGTTGATACAAATGCAGAAACGCTTTAAATCTTTAGATATTGACTTGCTTAGCAAGCTAAAGGGGTAGGCGATGTTTCTCTCTACCACGGAAATTACATTAGCTTTACTGCCTGTTTATCCTTTAATCAGCTTTTTATTGCTCATTAGCTTAGGTGAGCGTTTATCCTGGCGAGCTGCGTCGATTGTGAGTGTTGGTGCTATGGCGTTAAGCGCAATATCAAGTTTTGTTGTGATTAACCAACTTTCCATTGTGTCACCAATATTAACCGTTCATTTGTGGAATTGGTTTGAGCTAAATCTAGCTGGTAACGCATCAACACAAATTAACATTAGTTTTTATCTTGACGGTCTTGCGGCTGTGATGATTTCAGTGGTAACTGGCGTTGGCTTATTGATCCATGTTTTTGCGGCCGCGTATATGAAGTCAGATGAAAATTTCACGCGTTTCATGGCATACATGAACTTGTTTATTGTTGCCATGTTACTTTTAGTGTTGGCAGATAATTTAGTATTACTGTATTTAGGATGGGAAGGTGTTGGGCTTTGTAGCTTTTTATTAATTGGTTTTTGGTACAAAGAAAAGGCCAATGTGTTGGCGGCAAGAAAAGCTTTTATTATGACTCGAGTTGGTGATACGGCACTGGCTATCGGGCTCTTTATACTATTTAAAGAACTTGTCCAACTCAATATTCATAACTTAACTGAGACTGCTAACACCATATGGCAGGTTGGCGACGAAGCACCTTACTGGATCGCTTTGTTATTACTAGGTGGGGCGGCTGGTAAATCGGCACAATTACCATTACAAACTTGGTTGCCAGATGCAATGGCAGGGCCAACGCCCGTGAGTGCATTAATTCATGCTGCGACTATGGTTACGGCTGGTGTTTATTTGATTGCCCGTATGCATGGCGTATTTTTACTAGCCCCCGAGGTGATGAACTATGTTGCTTGGCTTGGCGCAATAACGTTGTTATTAGCAGGTGTTGCTGCACTTGCTCAAAACGATATTAAGCGGGTTCTTGCTTATTCAACCATGAGTCAAATAGGTTACATGATGTTGTCACTAGGTGCTGGCGCTTTTTCAGCAGGGGTATTTCATTTGATGACTCATGCCTTTTTTAAGGCATTACTTTTTTTAACCGCAGGTTCTATTATTTTAGCATTACATCACCAGCAAAACTTGTTCAAAATGGGAGGGCTTTTAAAACGACTACCTTTTGAAACAGTGATGTTTACTATTGGTTTGCTGTGTTTAATTGCTTTACCTGGTAGTTCTGGATTTTACTCTAAAGAAGCCATTATTGCTCAGCTTTGGTCGTCAAATACGGCAGGGCCGATATTTTGGTATTGCGCTATTTTGGGTGCATTTTTAACTAGTGTTTACAGTTGTAGATTGTTCTTTCTAGCTTTTATGGGAGAGAAGCGTTTCCAAGATGAACCGCGTTCATCATCTAGTAAGCTATTAAGTATTTCTCTCGTTGCTTTGGCTATGCTGTCTGTGGCAGGTGGGGGATTTGCGAGCACGCTTGAAGTGGCGTTGCTTAATGTTTTTCCTCGTTATCACTCATCACTATTTAATGAACCGCAATGGCTTCATAGTGTTGCTATAGCGACACCTTTTGTAGGTATTATTTTTTCTTGGTTTTATTTTGCAAAATATCGACATTCAACCTCTTGTGATGCAGAACATTCTGTATTTCAAGATAAGCCAAATTCAGTGGTGTTATTTTGCCGGCGAGGATTAGGTTTTGATCAACTTTATGATGTGTTGTTTATAAAGCCTTATTGTTATGTTGCTAAGTTAAACCGTAATGATATTTTTGATCAGCTACTTATGCTTTGCGCTTGGTATGTCAGCATTTGCCATGATGTATTCAAATGCAGTCAAAACGGTAAATTACGATGGTATGCTGCAGCTATTGGCTTAGCTGCGGTGTTGTTATTACTTAGTATGGGTCTTCAGCATTTATCACTGGAGGCAAGTTAATGAATATAACACTTGTTATGTGTAGTTTACTTTTGGGTGGTCTTTTAGCTTGGTATGCTGAGGGAATAAAAAAGCATAGTGCACGTTGGTTAGCGTTATTAACGGTACTTTTACTTTGTTTTTACTTTGTTATTTCAGTGACTTCAGCAGGGCTTGATTTTAGCGAGCTACAAATATTAATACGCTTGCCTTGGATTACAAGTTTTAATATTGAGTATACCTTAGCACTTGATTATTTAAGTTTGGTTTTAGTGTTGCTGACATTATTTTTGTCGGTTGTTTGCATTTTGATTTCTTGGCAAGAAATTCAAAATAAAACTGGTTTTTATTACTTCAATTTACTTGCCTCTATTGCTGGTATTATTGGTGTATTCACCGCCATGGATATGTTTTTGTTTTTCTTTTTTTGGGAAGTAATGCTTTTGCCAATGACAGCACTAATTGCTATTTGGGGGCATGAAAATAAGCACTTTGCTGCGATTAAATTTTTTATTTTTACGCAAGTGAGTAGCTTAATTATGTTAGTAGCTATCATTGCAATGGCTACTATACATTTTCAGCAAACTGATCAAGTAAGTTTCTTCTATCAAGACTGGCTAGTTCTTGAATTACCCTCATCCGTAAGTACTTATTTAATGTTGGGGTTCTTTATTGCTTTTGCTGTAAAACTGCCTTTAGTGCCAGTGCATTCGTGGTTGCCTGATGCGCATACTCAAGCGCCAACCGCAGGAAGTGTATTACTTGCAGGCGTTTTATTAAAAACAGGTGCTTATGGTTTGATCCGTTTTGTATTGCAGTTATTTCCACTGGCAAGTATGGATTTTGCGCCGATAGCTGCAACATTAGGGGTTGTGAGTATTTTATATGGGGCAAAAATGGCTTTTGCTCAACAAGATTTCAAACGTTTGGTTGCTTACAGCAGTATTAGTCATATGGGTTTTGTTATTTTAGCGTTGTTTTCATTGAATGCTATTGCATATCAAGGGGTGGTTTTAACTTTAGTTGCTCACGGTTTAAGTAGTGCAGCATTATTTTCATTAGCAGGAATGATCTATAGCAGAATACACACTCGAAATTTGTCACAGATGGGGGGATTTTGGCAAAGTGCCCCTCGTATGGGTGGTTTTGCTTTAGTTTTTGTCGCTGCAGCTTTTGGCTTACCTGGGCTTGCAAATTTTGTAGCAGAATTTTTATCCTTAATTGGATCATATCAACGTTTTCCTTTGTTAACGATATTGGCTGCTTTTGGCCTGATTGCCTCTACTATTTACGGTATGGTGTTATTTCAAAGTGCTTTTCAAGGCGAAACACAAGAGAATAAACAAAGGAAGTCTGTAGGAAAAAATAAAGTGCAAGATTTTACAAAAGAAAATTTGGTTACTGATTTATCAAAACGTGAGTTGTTAGTTTTTTCTTCTTTGCTTGCTTTACTGATAATTCTTGGCTTTTATCCTAATTTTGTTTTGATGTTTTTTCAGATACCTGAACTGACATTAGTATTTAATACTGTTGGAGAGTAATTATATGACTCAATTGATGATGCAGTATTTATCCCCTTTGTTGATAGTTGCCTTTGGTATTGTGCTTTCTTTATTACTTATTGCGTGGCGTCGATCACAAAAGTTAATTTTACACTTTACCTTAGCTATCTTTGTTTGTGCCTTATTATCGAGTATTTCTTTAGTGTCGAATACTATTGATGCAGTACAAATTACTGCACTTATAAAGGGGGATAACTACGCTTATATTGCCTTTATATTGATTTTATTGGTTAGTATGGTTGTCGGTTTTTTAAGTTCGTCGTGGTTAAGGCACTCAGTTGAAGTACATGATGAATTTTTTGTTTTATTACAATTAGTTGTGCTTGGATCTGGGGTTGTAGTGATGAGTGATCATTTTGCCGCTTTATTTCTGGGGTTTGAGTTACTCAGTATAGCCTTAGTGGGTATGGTAGGTTACAGTCGTGGTAGTAAATATGGCGTTGAAAGTGCGTTTAAATACCTTGTGTTAAGCGCGACTGCTTCAAGTTTTATGTTGCTAGGTATTGCATTTGTTTATAGTCAAAGTGGCAGCTTAAGCTTTAGTGTTGATGCTTTTTCTATCGCTGTAAATGGGCAATTATATTTTGTAGGTTTTTTACTTTTTATTGTTGGTGTTGCTTTTAAATTATCTCTTGCGCCATTTCATTTTTGGACACCTGATGTTTATCAAGGTGCGCCAACGTCAGTGACGCTATTGTTAGCGACAGTGTCAAAAGTTGCTATGTTTGTTGTGTTAATGAAGTATTGGTTTAGTCAATCTTCATTACTGGCAGATAGTGCATCAAACGTCCATACACTAGTTAGCATTTTGGCAATTTTGTCTATGTTGACAGGAAATTTTTTGGCTTTGAAACAGCAAAATATCAAACGACTATTAGCTTATTCTTCAATAGCACACATGGGGTACTTACTTATGGTGTTGTTGGTTGTTTTTCCTCAAAGTGTTCATTTAGCTTGGCAAAGTGCGCTGTTTTATTTGATTGCTTATGTCATAGCAACAATATCACTGTTTATTGCTTTACAATTAAGCGAAGGTAAAAATGCAAATACCACCTTGGATGGAGAGCAAGCTATTAGTGATTGGCAGGGAATGTTTTGGCACAATAGAGTGCTAGCTTTGCTAATTATTGTTGCAATATTAAGTTTGGCGGGCATACCGTTAACTGCTGGTTTTATTGGTAAGTTTTATGTACTAAATACAGCAGTACAAGCACAGCAATGGTGGTTAATCACAACATTAATTGTAGGAAGTGGTATTGGGTTATTTTATTATCTAAAAATAATTTTTACGCTGTTTGATGGTGTAAATCAAGAGCAAAGTATGTATTTAACTAATGCAGTGGTGCCTACTGAATTATCACCTGTCGTGAATTTGTCTGTTATTCTAATAATTTTAGCGGGCGTTATTTTAGGTGTGTACCCTGATATAGTGTCACAAATGCTTTAATAATTGCGATGCAACAATAAATTAGTGTAGTGTTATAGGTATTACAGCCAGTTTGCTATTAAATGTATAGCATTGATGATATTTACTTTTATCATTTAAACCCTTTTTAAAGAGGGCTAGTCTTTTTTATAAACAGGAAAAGTATGGCAACAAGTATTTCAACTGCTTTTTATGATGCGTTATTTGATGTAACTAATATGGATGCATCAATGAATATTCTAGAAGAAACCACCTTAGCAAACGTAAGACAGGTTTTGAACGACCCTGAACAACTCTCTAAACATATACCACCTTTGCCCATTATTTTACTTGAGTTGATAGAAACATTAAAAGATCCAAATGCTAACTTTTTGGACTTTATTAAAATTATTGAAAAAGATCCTAGTTTATCCTTAACCGTATTAAAAATAGCGAATTCAGCTAAGTATTCACGTAGTGATACTGGTATTCAGTCATTACAAAAAGCGGTTGGTGTATTAGGTACGGTAGGGGTAGCTAATATAGCAACGACAGTATTAATGAAGTCTTTAATGCCGCAAAGTCCTATCTATTTTAAAAAGTTTGGTCGTCAAATTTGGGAACATTCTCTTCAATGCGCTTTTTTGTGTCAAACGTTAGCAGTAAAACATGAGCAAAATGAATTTGATGCGCATTTTCTTGGTTTGATTCATGATGTTGGAAAAATTATTATTTTCGGTGCTTTATGTAATGCATTGAGTAACGTGCTTCCTGGAGAGTTACCAGGTAGTTTAGCGTTTAAACAGCTTATGTCAGAAATGTCATTAGATATTTCTTATTCCATAGTAAAAGAATGGAATTTACCTAATGTATATTGTGATGCCTTGTTAGCACAAAGTTTGGGGAAATCAACGCCACTATCTTCTGTTTTATTTAAAGCGAATGTTATTAGCGAAATATATATTTTATCTAAAAAAATAAGATCACTGAAAATCAGATTGAAACAGTATTAGCAAAAATAAAGGTAGATAAATCTATTTGGCTTAATTTTTTGGAAAATGCTGATGACTTCAACCTTAATTCATAGCTATTTATAAATATCATTTGTGTATTGTTTTTGTTCGTGTATAATGCGCGCTTCGGTGGTGGGTGTTGGATTTTTACGATACAAAACCAACAAAATGATAGAGGCACTTTTACAAAAGGGAATGGTGCACTACTTATTGATTTATCTATTAAGAGAAATTCTTAAAAAACAATAAGTCCATCGAAATGAGTAGGGGTTTTCTGCCCAATAGACTTGCCCAGCTGAACATTTCGTTTTCAGCAGAAATATAGCGTGAAGATACGCTATGCGCTTTAAGTCTTCCTGGTGGTTTCCTCGTATGATGTACGCAGGTTTAAGACTTAGCATTTAAAAATTTATTCAATTCAGATCTCTTTCCATAACCAATGTTATGTATGAAAGTGAGCTATTTTTTTGCTTTTTATTTTTTGCTAATTTTTCTTTTAGACGTCTTTTTAGAGATGCTCTCCATACCTGCCTTAAATTGATGAAATTAAAAATGACTGAACAAAAAAATACAGAACAAAGTAATAGCAAAAATTCGATAGGGCAACAAAATACAGTGAGCTTTGACTCATTAGGTTTACCAACTAATTTATTAACGGCTGTCACGGCAATAGGTTTTACTTCGGCTACTGATATTCAAGCCCAAACTATTCCACCTTTATTAGCAGGTAAAGATGTACTAGGTGAAGCACAAACAGGTACAGGTAAAACAGCAGCTTTTGGCTTACCAGCTTTAGCAAAAATTGATACGTCAATTAGAAAGCCACAATTAATGGTGTTAGCTCCAACACGTGAATTAGCAATGCAAGTAGCGGAAGCTATTGAGTCTTTCGGAAAAAACATGAAAGGCTTAACGGTTGCTACGTTATATGGTGGTCAATCTTATGGACCACAATTCCAACAATTAGAGCGTGGTGCGCAAGTAGTTGTTGGTACGCCTGGTCGTTTGATGGATCATTTACGTCGTAAAAGCCTTAAGTTAGCAGACCTAAAAGTATGTGTACTTGATGAAGCTGATGAAATGTTAAACATGGGTTTTTTAGAAGATATTCAGTGGATTTTGGACCATTTGCCTGAAACAACGCAAATGTGTTTATTCTCTGCAACTATGCCGCCTGCTATTCGCAAAATTGCTAATCGCTTCTTAAAAGATCCTGAGCATATTAAAATTGCAGCGGTTAAAAAAGCCAAAGCGAATATTACACAATATGCATGGAAAGTTAGTGGCATCACTAAAATGACAGCTTTAGAACGTATTGCCGAAATAGTTGATTATGATGCGATGATTATTTTTGTTCGCACCCGTAATGATACGGTTGATGTTGCTGAAAAATTAGAGCGAGCGGGTTATCCTGCTTTGGCACTTAATGGTGACATGAACCAAGCACAGCGTGAACGTTGTATTGACCAAATGAAATCGGGTAAATCATCTATTTTAGTGGCAACAGATGTTGTTGCTCGTGGTTTAGATATTCCGCGTATTTCACTAGTTATTAACTATGATTTACCTGGTGACAATGAAGCCTATGTTCATCGTATTGGTCGTACAGGTCGTGCCGGCCGTGAAGGTACATCAATTGCTTTTGTTCGCCCTCGGGAAATGTATTCTTTACGTCATTATGAGCGTTTAACTTCTGGTAAGGTGAATATGTATGAGTTACCTAATATTCAAGAATTAGGTAAAAAACGTATTGAACGTGCTCGTGATGAAATAGCGAATATTGTTGAAACGAAAGAATTAACCAATATGCGCGAAATTGTTGAAGCAATGGCAAGTGAGTCTGAGTTATCAATGATGGATTTAGCTGCTGCGTTGTTATATCAAAAGCAGTTAAAACAACCACTACAACCAAAAGAAGATCCTAAACCGCGTCGTGATGCGCGTGAAAAAGATAGTCGAGGTGATCGCAACGGTCGTGATAGAAATGATCGTGGTAGAGATTCTCGTCGTGATTCACGTTCAGAAAATCGTGCTGACAACAGAGGTGAACGTAATAGTAACCGTGGTTCACGTGATGATAGACCACGTAAAGCAAAAGTTAATCGTAATGATGTAGATTGGCAAACCTATCGCTTGGAAGTAGGTAAAGAACATGGCGCACGTCCAGGTGATATTGTTGGCGCAATCGCTAATGAAATATCATTAGACAGTAGTTATATTGGTGCTATTAACTTGCATGACAAGCATAGCTTTGTGCAATTACCTAAAGGCATTCCAACGGACTTATTTAATCAGTTAAAAGCTGTGAGAGTACGTAGACAACCTTTAGCCATTTCAGCTTCAGAAGAGCAAGTTGAAAGACAAGCACCACGTCGCCACAGTGAACGTTCACAGCGTCATAATTAATCTTCGCATTAATGATAACCACAAAAAAGGTGCTTTTTAGCACCTTTTTTATTGCCTGTAAATAATTTAATACATTGTACTGTTAGCTATTGTATAGGCTAGCTTTCTATTCGTATTATTTTCATTGAATTTAACGTACATATTCATTTACATCACTCATGAAAGTGCTGTTGAGTAGAAGCTTTCGTAATTGTTAAATCCTCTAGATAATGAAGTTATTACATTAAGCACCTACTTTTTAAGGTGTTCAAAATACAGCGATAAGAGAACATAAAATGACTGACGCAACAGTATCAAAAAAGAACCCATTAAAATTAAATGGCATTGAATTTATTGAGTATGCAAGCCCCGACTCTGATTTTATGGAACAAGCTTTTTATGGTTTTGGTTTTTCAAAAATTAAGAAATTTAAAGGGCGTGATATCGATTACTTTAATCAGAATGATATTCACTTTTTACTTAATAGAGAAGTAAAAGGGTTCTCAACAGAATTTGCTAAGAGCCATGGTCCAGCTATTTGTTCAATGGGGTGGCGAGTTGATGATGCTGATTTTGCCTTCGAACAAGCATTAAAACGAGGTGCAAAAACAGCTGAGCAAGTGGAAGGTAAATTACCTTATCCAGCGATTTTTGGCATTGGTGACAGCTTGATTTATTTTATTGATGCATTTAAGTCACAAGGTAAAAATAAAGGCTGTATTTATGATACTGACTTTGATACTCATGATACTCCTGTGATTGTTGAGGATAAAGGCTTCTTAGTTGTTGACCATTTAACTAATAATGTTTATCAAGGAACAATGGGGCAGTGGGCAGATTTCTATAAAGATGTTTTTGGTTTTACTGAGATACGTTATTTTGATATTAAAGGGATTAAAAGTGCATTGATCTCATACGCATTGCAGTCACCTTGCGGAAACTTTTGCATTCCAATTAATGAGGGGAAAGGTACTAATAATAATCAAATTGATGAGTATTTACATGAATATAATGGTCCAGGTGTACAGCATTTAGCTTTTTTAACAGATGATTTAGTCAGTTCATTAGATAAATTGAACCGCAATATTGTTGATACCCTGCATATTGTGCCAGAGTATTATGATGAAATATTCAACCGGGTACCTTGGATTAAAGAAGATAAAGAGAAGATTAAAGCACACCAGATTTTAATTGATAGCCAAGCAGAAAATACGTATTTATTACAAATTTTTACTAAAAATTTATTTGGTCCTATCTTTATTGAAATGATTCAGCGGGTTAATGATCAAGGTTTTGGTGAAGGAAATTTTTCAACTTTGTTTAAGTCAATTGAATTAAACCAAATGGAACGTGGGGTTTTATAGTTGTTGGTTTGACTATTATTGATAAATATTATCGAGTTGCGAAATTATATGTTTTGCAACTCGACGCGTATGTTTTTACCGCTATTTTTTAGTGTTACCACTAATTGAAACATTCAAATCTTTCAAAATGCCGTCATGCACATTGTAGACTAAGCCGTGTACCGTAACATTTTGATTAGCTAGCCACGCATTACGTAAAACTGTAGAGTTAGCAACATTAGCAACTTGTTCAATTACATTAAGCTCACAGAGTAGATTCATGCGTCCTGCATCATCTGCAACAGCATCGAGTTTTTTCTGGTTAAAGCGATATACATCTTGAATATGACGCAACCAGTTATCAATTAAACCGTGGCTTTCATCATGAAAAGCTGCTTTAATACCACCACATCGATAATGACCACAAACAATAATGTCTTCTACTTTTAGTATTTCTACTGCAAATTGTATTACTGATAAACAATTTAAATCAGTGTGGATAACTTGATTAGCAATATTACGATGAACAAACACTTCGCCTGGCATCATGCCTAATAACTCATTAGCGGGTACGCGAGAATCAGAACAGCCAATCCATAGATATTTTGGTGTTTGCTGCTCTGATAGGTTTTTGAAAAAAGTTGGATCCTGCGCTAATATTTCGTTAACCCAACGTTTATTGTTTTCAAATAAGTGTTTTATAGTGCTCATAACTTTAAATTTTAGTTACCATATGAAATGTTAATGACATTTTATGTCAATAATCGCATAAGTAAAAGAAAATAATGCTTTTACCTTGAGATTGTTATCTCAGTATAATAGCAATTAATAAAGATGAAAGCAGGTAATAATAATGGTAACAGCGGCGGCAGTTCATATTTTAGTTAAAACAGAGCAAGAAGCATTACTACTAAAAGGAAAACTCGAAAAGGGAGCTGATTTTGCACAACTAGCGAAAAAGTTTTCAATATGTCCTTCAAAAAAGAAAGGGGGAGATTTAGGCGAGTTCCGTCGTGGGCAAATGGTTAAAGCTTTTGATGATGTTGTATTTAAAAAGGAATTATTAAAAGTTCATGGACCCGTTAAAACAAAATTTGGTTATCATTTAATTAAAACTTTGTATCGAAACTAATTAATTCTTAAATGCGATAAGCAAGCATATAACTGAACATAGTACTGACTGTAAGTACTATGCTGAATTTACCGTAAATAAAGTCGGAACTAATACATATTGTGTTAGTTTACCTTTTCTTCCTTATCTAGTTCCTTGTTCCGTTTTTTAATTTTTTTTAACTGCTCGGGTGTTAAATCGAACTTTTTAGCTGATTTTTTTAGCAGAAAAACGCCTCCTAAGATGATACCTAATGCTAAAATAGTTAAAATTATGCCACTTAACGACATAAAACCTCCTTGGTGGATGAATACTTAGTGTTTTAATTAAATAGTCATAGTAAAATTATTTGCTAACGGGTAAGTTATCTTATCAGGTTTAGGTCTTGTAATAACATAATAATAAATATATTCGGACACTCTATGCATAAAAATTTAACAACAAAACTCCTTTTACCTATGATCATAGTGGGTATTTTATTTCTTTTGGGTATTTTATTTTCATCTGACAACTTAAGTAAATATAGTGTTTTGGCTATTGTTCTTGTGCTTGTTATTACGCAAGTTGTGTTGAGTAGTTTCTATTTTTCGAAACAAATAACTTGTCGAATAGCTAAGTTGAAATGTTATTTAGATTTGGTTGTTAGTACTGAACAAGCGCCATCAAATCGATTGATTGATCCCCTAAAAGATGAACTCGGTGTTGTCATTAACGAATTAAGCCAGTTTATTGTTAGCTTAGGCGATGTAGTGAGTGATATTCGACGTGAATCAAAAAAATTGAATCAAGGCTCTGATGAACTTGTGACACAAATGCAAAATTCAGTGAATACTGTGGATGAATCAGTAAGCCAAATTGAACAAATGGCGCAATCAATAGAAGAGATTGCGAATACGTCATCAACCTTATCTAATAATGCTGATCAAGTTAGTAATACAACCAGTGGTGTAATGACCACGTTAAATCAGGGCATTTCATCATCTAATACTAGCCAATATACTATTGAGTCTTTTGCGAAAGAAGTGGAAAGTATGGTTAATGACTTAGGTCTATTGAAAGAAGAAAGCGCACGTATCGGTTCTGTATTAGACGTTATTCGTGGTATTGCTGATCAAACTAATTTATTAGCTCTGAATGCGGCTATTGAAGCGGCACGTGCTGGTGAACAGGGGCGTGGCTTTGCGGTTGTTGCTGATGAAGTAAGAGCGTTAGCTTCTCGTACTCAAGAGGCGACTGTTGAAATTCAATCTATGGTAGAAGGATTACAAGATAAAACAGCTAATGCCGTTAGTGCGGTAACACGTGGTCAAAGTTTAACACAAGAAAGCTTAACTCAATCGGCAGAGGTTGTTAGTGCACTTAAACAACTTAGCAAGGCATTTAAAGAAGTTGACAGTTTAACTTCACAAATTGCAGAGGGCACTCAAGACCAGCAAAATTCAACGGCTTCCATTAATGATAATATGAGCGCTGTGTTATCATTAAGTCGTGAAGTTAATGAAGGACTTGCGCGTGTTGCAGAGCATGCAAATCAGCAACAAAAAACGTCTTGTGATGTTGATACGACATTAAATCGTATTTGTGTCTAGCTGAATTAGTATCACTTCTCTTTAGGTATCAGATTTTCTTTGAGGGAAGTGATGTATTAATTTAAGACGTTCGTTCTTGGTTTCGTTGTTGAGCAAGTGCTTGAAGTTGTTTAGACTGTTCATGTAAACTTGTGCGAACAAGTATCTCTCTGTCTTCTTCTCTTATAAAATGAAAAATAACTTTGTGGTGAAAAGTATTGTCAATGTTTTCTATTTCAATTACTTCGCCATAACAATAGACCGCATAATTTTCATTTAAGAGAAAAATTTTCATTTCAAGGATTTGGGTCAAGTTGAAGGCTGTGTTGGCAGTAAACCGCCCCCGCCAAATCTTAAACCTTGATATCTATGTTGTTCTTCATCTTGTTGACTTAAAATATAGCCAATAAGTAAATCTATTTTTTTTGACTGGTGATTTAAGTAATCAACTAACTGGGCTGCACTACCTGAGAGTGCTTGCAACGGACGCAAGGCGGCTTGATCAATGGTTGACATATCACTTGCCATTTTGAATGGTGTAGGCATGTTAGCTAAAAATTGCTCATAGCTAACACCCATATGTTCTTCTACAGGTAATATATTTATTGAAAACTCATGCTCAATTGAGAAAAACTCATTGTATTTAGTCAGTTTTTGTTCTGTTACGTCGTTATTCATGTTTATCACTTTGGTTATTTGCATTTTTATTTCTGATGTATAATACCAAGCCTATTAAGTTATTACCCAGTTACTCAGCGAAAATTAAAAAGTTTAGAATAAAACCGTTTATCACTCAAATTAGGGAATGAATTAGCATAATACTGAGTTACCTCTAATAACTAAAGTGCTTAACGAATTTATTATGAATGAAATAACTAGACGGTTTTAATCAAACGCCTTACTACAGTAGTAAAAACTACTATATTCTTTATAATTTAAATGAGTGGTTCATAAGAAGTATTGCTAAATAACAGATAAGAACGGATTAACACGGAGTCAAACAGATGAAAAAGACCAAACCTGAATCTCGAATTCAAGTTATTGACAGGGCGGCGCAGTTATTAGATGCCATGTCGCGGTATTCTTTACCTGTAACATTAAAAGCTCTGAGTGCTGATACTAACTTATCACCTTCTACAGCATTTAGAATCTTACATTCTTTAATTGACAATCATTTTGTTGAGAAAGACGACACGGGGAAATATCACTTAAGTGGTAGATTAATTCGCCTGTCTAATAACCCAAGTGCAGGCATTGACTTTAGAAAAGTTGCAAGCCCGTATTTACATAAATTGCGTGATAAATTTTGTGAAACCGTTAATTTAACGACCCGAGAAGGAGATGTTATTATTTATATTGATAAAGCTCTGCCAGATAGAATGATGAATGTACAACAAATCATTGGAAGTAGAGCACCTTTGCATGTTACTGGTGTTGGCAAAATGATGCTAGGTAGGGAGGGAGAAGAAGGAATTCGGGGGTATGCTGAACGAACTAATTTACCTATTTATACACGTAATACTTTTTCTACTGTTGATATGCTCATTGATGAAAGTATCACTTGTTTTAAACGAGGCTATGCTTTTGACAACGAAGAAGCAGAGATGGGAGTAGGTTGTATTGGCACACTCATTTATGACAAATATGGTGAAGTTATTGCTGGTTTGTCAGTATCGGCACCGATCGAAAGACGCAAAAATGAATGGGCGAAGCCTTTAGTTAAAGCGGCAAAATCTATTTCAACCAAGCTAGGTTATAGAGGCAATACGCCTTAAGCAAACTTTATTGTGTGAGGGGGTAAAGAACAAACAACGATAAATGATCAACAGCTTTATACGTTATTTAATCATAAATGGTTGTTTGTTACTTTCACCAATAGCAAATTAATTTCACAATGTGAAATTAATTTTGAGAAGTTTTTGGCTTATTGTTTTAAGGCATCTTCAAGTGCAGCTAAACATAAAGCGACATTTTCACTTCTTGCAGCATAACCCATAAGACCAATACGCCACGCTTTACCTGCTAAATCACCCAAACCTGAACCAATTTCAAGGTTGTAATGGTTGAGTAAGTAACTTCTTACTTTTACATCATCTATGCCTTCAGGAATATAGATAGCGTTTAATTGTGGTAAGCGTTCTTCTTTTGGCACAATAAACTCAATACCAAGTTTTTCTAAGCCTTTGGCTAATGTTTCGTGTTGAGATTGATGACGAGCCCAAGCGTTTTCTAAGCCTTCATTTTGCAGTTGTACTAATGACTCATGCAAGCTGTAAAGTGAGTTTACAGGGGCAGTATGGTGATAACTTCGTTTACCTTCACCAGACCAGTAACTCATGACAAGTGATTGATCTAAAAACCAACTTTGAATTAAAGATTTACGATTTTTAACAATATTTACGGCTTTCTCACTAAAAGATAATGGTGATAATCCAGGCACGCAAGATAAACATTTTTGTGAGCCAGAATAAATAGCGTCAATACCCCATTCGTCAACTCTAAGCTCTATACCGCCCAGTGATGTTACCGCGTCAACAATTGATAAGCAGTTGTGTTGTTGTGCTAATTTACATAGTGCTTTGGCGTCAGACACGGCTCCAGTTGATGTTTCAGCATGAACAAAGGCTAAAAATTTAGCGTCAGGATTCGCCTTTAATGCTTGTTCTACTTTGTCTACTTCTACGGCTCGTCCCCAAGGAGAATCAACAATAATAGCTTCTCCACCAATACGAGTTACATTTTGCACCATGCGGTCGCCAAAGACGCCATTACGGCAAACAATAACTTTATCTCCAGTTTCAACTAAGTTGACAAAACATGCTTCCATGCCAGCAGAACCAGGGGCTGAAAGTGCGATTGTAAATTCATTTTTTGTTTGAAAAGCATACTGAAGCAATGCCTTTGTTTCATCCATCATACCAATAAATAATGGATCTAAATGACCTATTACAGGTCTTGATAATGCGGATAATACTTCAGGGCTAATATCTGATGGTCCAGGTCCCATTAATATTCTACGAGGAGGATTGAATGATTTAACGTTCATTGTATTTGCCTTTTTTAATTGATGATTTAGAAGATATTCTGTTGTTATACAAGTTATACAAGACTTGTTAATAGAGTCAACCTTATAACGGGGAGGCTTCATACTGATTTCATTTGAAAAAAATGATGTGACAATAAATATCTTGAATTTTTGTTTTTTATTTGTTAGATGCTTTGTGTTTTAAAATTCAGACTGTTTAACGTGAAACTTTATTAGAAAAAGTCGTTGGGAAAGGATGTTTTAGGGGATTTACATAAGATGCAAAGGCGATTTGAAATTTGATGAACTTATATTGAATGAATTTATGGTGTTCTTAAGGTATGGTTTAATCAAAAAAAATGATTAAACATCACAAATTATTGCGCTTGCTTGTTAGTGTTATCTGCATACAATTACCCACATATATTGGCTTTAATTATTAAGAAAATGAAACAAAAAAATGAAAGGGGTGTGGACGAGCTTGTTTTTATATTTTTGCTCTTATGTTTATTTATCGCTTCGTTACTGATGACGTAAAAAGCATGTAGGAGATTTTTAAAACTGAAAGCTTAGCCATTTATCGTTTTTATATTATAAGTAACGATAAATGGCTCACTCAAATTTAAAGTAATTGACTTGTTATCTGTGTTTAACTGCCCACAAATGTAATAGTTCTAATCCTATAGTCGCTGCAGCTAGGGCTGTTAATTCACTGTTATCGTAGGCAGGCGCTACTTCTACAACATCCATACCGACAATATTAATCCCTTGCAACGCTCGTAATATTTTTAACACTTTATCAGTCGTTAAACCACCACATACTGGCGTACCAGTACCTGGCGCAAATGCTGGATCTAAGCAATCTATATCAAAAGTTAAATAAACCGGCAAGTCACCGACAGTGTCTTTAATCGTTTGAACAATTGCATCAACGGATAAATCGTTGGCTTGCATAGCATTAATAACAGTAAACCCATGATTTTCGCTTTGATAATTAGTGCGTATCCCCACTTGTATCGATTTATCTTTATCGATTAAACCTTCGTTTGGTGCATGAAAAAACATTGTTCCATGATCATAACGACTACCATTATTATAGGTATCCGTATGGGCATCAAAATGAACAAGCGCCATTTTACCAAACTTTTTAGCATGTGAACGTAACAAGGGGAGTGTTACAAAATGGTCACCACCGAACGAAAGTATCGCTTTATTGCTGTTTAGGATTTGATCTGCTGCTTGTTCAACATGTTGCGTAAACTCTTGTGCATCACCCGTAGCATAAATTAGATCGCCGGCATCAATGATACTGATTTTTTTAAGTAAATTAAAAGGCCAAGGAAAGCGTGCGCCTTCCCAAGCCAGATGCACAGACGCTTGACGAATAGCGGTAGGGCCACTGCGTGCACCAGAACGACCTGAAGTGGCCATATCAAACGGTAAGCCTAATATCACCACGTCAGCATCGTGCTTTATCGGGTTTGTTACTAACGGACAACGCATAAACGTCATTGCGTTCGAGTAAATAGAGTTATCTATTTGATTGAAGATATCTTTCATTAAAAATCTTCCAAATAAGTGTAACCTGATAAACCTGTGACCAATTCTTCAAAAATTGATTCGCGCTCTTCCTCAGGTATTTTATTATTTACGAGTTCGGCGTAGGTCTGTTTAAATACTTGCGCATCTAAATGCACATAGCTCAACATGTCTTCAACGGTGTCGCCTTCGTTAATTTCTGATATTTCCACTTCACCATTATCATTCATCGTAACAACAGCACTATGCGTATCACCAAATAAGTTATGCATATCGCCTAAAATTTCTTGATAAGCCCCCACTAAAAAGAAGCCCATTAAATAGGGTTCATCTTCATTCCATGCTGGTACAGGTAATGTGGTTTCAATGCCTTGCCCGTCAACATAGCTGTCAATAGCACCGTCAGAATCACAAGTGATGTCTAATAAAACGGCACGTTTTTGATGTGATTTTTGCAAATTATTTAAAGGTAATACTGGAAATACTTGGTCGATACCCCACGAATCAGGTAATGATTGGAAAAGGGAAAAGTTAACAAAAAACTTATCGGCTAATTTTTCAGTTAAACCATCAATAATTGGACGGTGAAAACGGTTTTTATTGTCCATTAATTCGTTTAATTCATAACAAACGCGCATATTGACTTGCTCAGCCCATGCTCGTTCGGTTAAATCTAAAAGACCCATCGCAAATTGATTATGTACTTCAGTAATATCACTTTGCGTATCGTGATAAATTTCAATTAAGGCGCGATCATCTGTACGCTCATTTAATTGCACCCAAGAGCGCCACATATTGTGCAGTAATAATGATGCATCTTCAGTAGGCGGTTGTATATCTTCAAGCTCGTAAGATTCTGCGCCAATAACGTTAGAAATTAGTACGGCGTGATGCGCAGTTAACGCTCTACCAGATTCAGAAATAATCATTGGCATGTGTTCGTCATACATTTTGCAAGTATCGCCGATAGCATGCACTATATTATTGGCATATTCCGCTAAACTGTAGTTCATTGAATTATGTGATTGGCTACGTGTGCCATCATAATCGATGGCTAAACCGCCGCCTACGTCCATACATTCAAGACCTGCACCTAACTTACGTAATTCACAGTAAAAGCGTGCCGCTTCACTAACACCTAAACGTACATCACGGATATTGGCCATTTGTGAGCCTAAATGGAAATGCACTAATTGCAGTGTTGATAATTTATCGTGTTCTTTAAGTACTTTTATCACTTTTAATACTTGGGAAGCAGATAAGCCAAATTTAGATTTTTCACCGCCACTGGCTTGCCATTTTCCTTTACCTTGTGAGGCTAAACGAACACGTAAACCTAAACTAGGTTCAACGTTCAAATTTTTTGCTTCGGCAAGAATCATTTCTAATTCAGACATTTTCTCTAAAACAATATGTACTTTATGGCCTAGTTTTCTACCAATTAATGCTAATCGTACATATTCTCGGTCTTTATAGCCATTACACACAATAACTGACGTTGCTTTTTGTGCTAACGCTAATACAGCCAAAAGCTCAGCTTTACTGCCTGCTTCTAGGCCTAGTTGTTTATGTTCTTTATTTGTTTGGCTCGCTAAAATTTCATCAACAACTTCGCGCTGTTGGTTGACTTTAATCGGGTAAACTAACAAATATTCTTCAGGGTAATTATAATCAGTAATCGCTTGATTAAACGCTTCGCACAAACTGTGAACACGGTGGTGAATAATTTGAGGAAAGCGTATTAATGCTGGTAGCGTAAGACCTTTTGCTTCTATCATTTGAGCTATACTACTTAAATCAACAGTTTGTTCTTGGTTTTCTGCTTTAGGCGCCACAAAAACATTACCAGCATCATTAATACCGAAATACCCTTGACTCCAGTGACGCACATTATAAGAAGCACGAACGTGTTCGAGAGAAGTAGTTTGATCCATTGATTTTCCTTTAGAATATGTAATAGCACAATAGTTTAATAGTGTAGATTATACGCATTTATTTTTTAAACCTAAAATTGAATAAAATGGTTAGTACCATAAAAAAAAATGATTAACATGAGGAGTATTTTAATATTGTTTTTTGAGAACATATATGAGGTTAAAATATTCATAGACTTTTTATATTCATTAATTGAGTAATAAAAGTAAAACAAAGAGAAGTGTTGATGGGCTTGTATTTATATTTTTGTTATGATGCGCAATTACTCATTAGAACGCCATTTAAGTTGTGGCACTCGTATCGTTAACTCTTGGGATTTCTACCCATTTAACTAAATAAAATAAGGAAAATTAAATATTAATATGGACTGGCTTGATACCGCGTTTAATTTCATTAAATTAACTGAGCTTTCAGCGTTAATTTTTCAAAATAAATTTATCATTACCTTGGTACTTATTTTTATTTTTGTTGTCGCTAAGCAAATTCTGATAAAAATGATAAAACGTAAATCTAAAAGCGATAAAAGAATACGCATAAATATGGTTAATAATATATTTACCTTATCGTTAATTGTTGCGCTTTTTAATATTTGGTCATATGAAATCCAAAAATTTGCATTTTCAATTGCGGCATTTATCGTTGCTATTGTGCTGGCAACAAGAGAGTTTATTCAATGTTTTATTGGTTTTGTTTATTTATTATCAAGTAGACCATTTCGCATTGGCGATTGGATACAAGTAGGGAATTATTTTGGCGAAGTACATTCGACTGATTGGGCAAAATTAACCTTATTGGAAGTAGGGCAAGATGACTATCAATACACGGGGAAAACTTTGTATTTGCCTAACAGTCAATTAATTACTTCAGTGATAAAGAATCTTAATTTTTTAAAGCGATACGCTATGCATCACTTTACTATTGTACGAGATGATAGTGTTAACCCTTTTGAATTTATGGAGCAGCTCTATGAGAAAGCGAATAACTATTGTGATGATTTTAAAGATGTTGCCATTCGTTATAATCAACTTATTGAAAATAGGTTAGAGATAAATATTACGGGTCCTGAGCCTCATATTCAGATTGCGACATCAGATATAGGTGACACTCAAGTGTTTTTTACCATCTTTTGCCCAACAGATAGGGCGCTTGAGATAGAGCAAAAATTAACACGAGATTTTATGTTGTTGTGGTTTGAACATAAGAAACGCTTATCTTCAAGTTAATTGAGTAAACAAGGTTGTCGTTTTAAATTCGCTTTTATGAACACTATAGTCTGTAGAACAGCCCATGCAGACTATGTCTTTGTGGTGTTACTTGGTTCAGAATTAATTAAGGTAATTGCACCATCAAGATGAACGTCTCGTTGTGGGAATGCGACGACAATGTTATGTTCTTCAAATAATTCAGCCAAACGGAAGCGAATATTACTTCGTGTTATCCTTAAACCACCCTCAACGGTGGATTTAATCCAAAAGCTAACGTGAAAAATAAGAGAGTTATCGCCAAAATCTTCAAATGACACTTGAGCCTTTGGTTCATCTAACGTTTCCTTTTGCTCAATAGTTGCTTGCATAATTAACTCAGCCACTTTTTTTATTGGTGAACCATAAGCAACGCCTACAATAACAGACCCCCGAACTAATTGATCTACAAGTGTCCAATTAACAACCGTGTTTTCAAGTAGTTTACTGTTAGGAATTAACATGTGCACACCATCTACACGTCTTATACGTGTAGAGCGAGTGTTTATTTCTTCAACCGTACCTTTTGAGTTTTCAACTTCTAAAAAGTCGCCAATTCTTATTGGGCGTTCCCACATTAATATCCAACCACTGATAAAATTATTAATAATGTTTTGTGCCCCAAAACCAAAACCTATGGCAATAGCACCTGATAAAAAAGCGAAAGCGGTGATGGGAATATTGATTAAATCTAAGATAGTAATAATTAATATCGTTAGGGCGATAATATAAAAGATGCGCCGTAATAAATGGATAATATTAGGATCTGTGTTTTTTGTCGTTAAATGTTTTGTTAACCATTTAACAATTAACTTTGTTAGAAAGAAGCCTATCAGTAGTAAAAAAGGAATGAAGAGAATATCAGCAACGGTAATAGGCTGTTCTTCAATTGAGATAATCGATGTGTTCAAAAAGTGTTCAATTTGCTCAAATGTCATAATTTATTTCTCTATTTATTTAACCTAGTTGTTTAGCAAGTTAAATTTATGAGTTGATAAAAACTTTAGACGGATCTACCAAAAACTTTTTACCGAGCGCTTCTCTACCAAGCAGCATTAAGTAACTCATGTCAGAGCGATCAGTTAACGTTATTTCTATTACCCATGTTTCTCTTCCCAATATTACTGTTGTTTCAATAACGTAACGCTGTTCAGAGGTACCATTAGAAGACTTTACTTTTCTAATATCACTTATTGGGGCAGTACAACTAACAATACTATTAACATTATGCACATCAGGATGGATATCAAACTTAACGCATTTCTTGCCATTTTTTACTATTTTTGTGAGGTTATCAACATGTAATGAAGAGGTTTTTGCACCAGTATCCACTCTAACTTGTAAATCATCTATTGCAAGGTCAGGTAAAGCAATAGATTCTAAACGACCAATAATTGTTTTATTTTTATTCATATAATGCCTTAATTAATTTATATTATTATCTGCTGGTAATAACAATTCTTGTACGTTTTCAATTTGTTCAGCAATGTCTTCATCATCTTCGCTAAAGTAGGCTATGTGAAACATGGCTTCACCTTCTTGTACTAAAGGAATATTTTGTTTTCCTATTAAAATACCTGAACGAGTAGCTTTTACAGCGTCAATAACTTCACCGTAAGGACTACCAATTTCGGCGAGTACTTGCCCTTTAATGATTTGGTCACCTAAGTTGACAATATTATGTACAATACCACTCGCATTTGCTCTTACCCATTGGCTACCATTAGCAATAAAAGGCGCCATTTTTTTCTTTCTTGAGGTTGATTTTCTTGCCATTCCTAAATGCTGTAATACGTTTAATATACCTTTCATGCCAGCACGGATTGAAAACTCGTCAAAACGCAGTGCTTCTCCCGCTTCATATAATAATATTTTAGTTTCATTTTTAACGGCTGACTCACGTAATGAGCCATCCACTAAATTAGAATTTAATAAAACAGGTACACCAAATATTTCTGCCAACTCTTTCGTTTCAGCATCAGACATATCTGCCCTAATTTGTGGCAAATTTGAACGGTGAATTGCGCCAGTATGTAAATCTATTCCATAATCACAATGTTTAACAATTTCATTCAGAAAAATATAAGCGACTCTGCCAGCTAATGAGCCTTTAGCAGAGCCAGGAAAACAGCGATTAAGATCACGGCGATCAGGCATGTAACGACTTTGATTTACTACACCATATACATTTACCATAGGTACCGCAATGACGGTGCCTCGCGTAATTTTAAATTTTTTTTGGTTGATTAAACGACGAATAATCTCAATGCCATTTAATTCATCACCATGTACCGCTGCACTTACAAAAATAGTAGGTCCTGGTTTTTTAGAGCGAATAATGTGTACAGGCAAAGAGACATTAGCATCAGTATATAGCTTAGCAACGGGCAAATTAATTTTTCGATGCTCACCTGGTAAAATAGTAAATTCACCTATAGTTAATTTTTCCATAATTCTCTCTATTAACCTTTGCCACGGGTTTTGGTTTTATTTGGCTTGGCATTTTTTTCTAAAAATTCAAATACCATACCAGCAATATTTTTACCTGTTGCTTTTTCAATGCCCTCTAACCCAGGAGATGAGTTAACTTCCATTACCATTGGACCAGTTTGAGAACGAAGTAAATCAACGCCACACATATTTAAGCCCATGGCTTTTGCAGCATTAATGGCCGTTTCTCGTTCTGCTTTTGATAATTTTACTACTTCGGCAGAGCCACCACGATGTAAATTAGAGCGAAATTCACCTTCAGCCCCTTGGCGTTTCATGGCGGCAACCACTTTACCACCAATCACTAAACAACGAATGTCGGCACCGCCAGCTTCTTTAACAAACTCTTGTACTAAGATATTAGCTTGGAGTCCCATAAAAGCTTCAATGATTGCTTCTGCTGATTTTGCAGTTTCAGCTAATACCACACCAATACCCTGTGTGCCTTCTAATAGTTTAATAACAACTGGCGCACCACCAACATTTTTAATTAAATCTTTTGTGTTATCAGGCTTATTTGCAAAACCAGTACGGGGTAAGCCAATACCTTTACGTGATAATAGCTGTAATGAACGTAATTTATCACGTGAGCGACTGATAGCGACAGATTCATTAATATTGAAGGTGCCCATCATTTCAAACTGTCTGGCAACGGCTGTACCATAAAAAGTTACAGACGCACCAATTCTAGGGATAATAGCATCATATTTGGGTAATTCTTTACCATGATAACGTACAGCTGAATGACTACTGGTAATATCCATATAACAATGTAGTGTGTCAATCACGTCAACTTCATGGCCTAACGCTTCGCCAGCTTCTTTTAAGCGTCGAGTGGAGTACAATTTTGAGTTTCTTGATAATATAGCTATTTTCATAATATAAACCTTTTTTAATCACTTTTTCTTATTAAAAAGTAATGTCATAATTATAGCGCAGTGTATAGTTATAGCTGTTAATTACAAAGTTGTATATTTTTATGAGTTTAATCAAAAAAAATGATTGTAGGCGAGTCTTGGAAAGTAGATGAAAATTGAATTATTAAAAACATTTCTTGAAGTCAGTAGGACTTTGCATTTTAGAATTGCATCAGAAAATTTGTTTATTACACAATCTGCGGTGAGTGCTCGAATAAAATTATTAGAAGAAGATTTAGGTGTTTTGCTTTTTGATCGTAGCCAAAAACACTTAAAATTGACCCCTGAAGGAAATCGACTTATAAAGCATGCCAATGAATTGTTGTTTATGTGGCAAAAGACGAAACAAGATGTTGGTATTGCTGAAAGTGACTCTCATCAACTTGTGATTGGCTCTATGATGTCAATATGGGATATAGTTCTACAAGATTGGTTGAAAAAAATTCATCGTAATATGGACGATGTTAGTTTATTGACAAACACCTACTCGCCAATTGAACTCCGTAAAAGTGTATTAAGTCGAGTTATTGATATTGCTTTTTTATTTGAACCCCCTTTTGTTGAAGATTTTATTACTGAAAAAGTAGCGACTGTTCCTCTGCATTTAGTCACAACAGAGCCTAGTGCTTGTAACGATATTACGTTATTAGATAATTATATTATGGTAGATTATGGCGATGCAATTAATGCACAATATCGGCGTGATTTTCAAATGGCTGCCCCAGCCAAACACTATATGAGTCAACCACGCATCGCATTAAATTTTTTATTAGATGCTGGTGGTAGTGCTTATCTACCAAGACAGATGACGTTTGAATATATTGAGAAGAAAAAATTATACATTGTTGACGAAGCGCCTGTATATTCACGAGAAATATTTGCTGCTTATTTAGCTAAAAGCCAAAAAGTGAGTATTATTGAGCAAACACTCCAATTATTTCCTTACGTAACGCTATAAAATAAACTCAAATTAAACAACTCACTTTGATCTTGCAACAAAATCTGTGTAAATGGGTTAGATAATTTGAGTTAATTAATTATCGTTATGCTTTTGGTGGAAGCGTACTGATTGATTTATAGTAGCTTGCCTCTAATTCTTCATTTACACATTGTAGTATGTAACTGTTTAATTGCTGTTCGGCAACTTCTTCTTGCGTTGCATACTCGCTACACTCTGCTACTAAACTCAGTAAATAACTGTTGGGTGCCTCTTCCAAAACTGGTTTTTCTTCTTCACTGTAACTCATATTGCTAAATAAAACTAACAGTGTAAAAGCTAATGTTTTTTTCATAATTTTTCTCTAAAATTAAATGTAAATTGAATAATGGTTAATTATCCCAGTAGTCGCTAAATGAATTTAGCTCTTTTTCTATCGTTCTTTTTTCATGCAAAGAGTCGAGTTTTTGTCTAATGTGATACTTTTGCTTTGCTTTCTTTTTTACGTTTTTTCTAATCATTTCTTTGTTCGTTGTGCCATAGGCGATTTCAAAACCTGCTATACCAGAGCTGAAAAGTAAATTTTCATCAATATCAATATCAATATCAGTGTCAATGTCAGCCTCAGCCTCAGAGTCTTCATATGTATTAATGTTCATTGCCTTACCTTATAAAAAACTAGAATTGAATTTTCATCAGATAATGTACTCATCAAGATCAATTGAAAAGCGAAATATTTTTGTTTTTTTAATCAAAATATTTGATTAAATGACCGTTATATAAAAATTAAGGAATGACTTGGTTGATAATAAAGGCGTTTATTGTCAACCCCTTTATTGTTTTTGAATGATTAATGTGTGCTAGAAATAGCTATTTTGCTGAGGAAGGGAATGAATAAGCTAGGATTGATTAAAACCATTTTTTCTTTTTAAAAACCCATACTTGTAAAATTACGACAACAATTAATATCAAAATAAAAATACTAAAGGCGTTGCTATTATCTGAGCCAGGAATACCGCCAACATTAATGCCTAAAAGCCCTGTTAAAAAACCTAATGGCAGAAATACTGCGGCAACCACTGATAAAACAAACATTCTATTATTCATTTGATCATTTAATTTGTGGTTTAACTCTTCTTGACAAACAATCGCTCTGTCTTTTATAGAATCAAGATCTTCGATATAACGGGTTAAATGGTCTGAAGTTTCTCTTAATAATATTTTCTCCTCATTGGTAAATAGCGAAATTTTATCACTAAATAATTGCGACATTGCTTCTCGTTGCGGTGATAAGTAGCGTCTGAGTGAGATGATTTGTCTACGTAAATCAGAAAGTTCATTGCGTAAATCATGAGTACTCGATGTTAAAATATTTTCTTCTATATCAGAAACGCTTTCTTCTATTTCATAGATGGTTTGTCCCATGCGGGTGATTAAATTTTCAGTTAGTATTGTGATGAATTCTGATGGTGTTTTGGGACCTTCGTTATTATCAAAATCAGCGGCAATATCTTTGGTTGAGAGAAGTGTACGAAATCGAGTACTAATAATTTTATCTTTGGCAAACCAAAGGCGAATAGAAACCATATCATGAGGATCGCTGTTAGGTGCTAAATTAACGCCTCTGAGCGACATGAGCACTCCGCCATTAAGTGGTGTGGCTCTTGGACGGGTTTCTTCATTTAATAAAGCCGTAATCACAACAGGGTTTAATTGACTTTGTTCAGTCAACCATTGTTTGGTTGTCTCTTGTGTATAATCAAAATGAAGCCAAAAAGATCGGTCTTTCTCCACAGAGGAAAGGGATTTTATTTTATTATCTTGATCTTTTTGATTGTCTTCGTTGAAATAATAACCATAAATAAATTCTGAATGACCCATAACTACCTCAGTAATGATATTTGTTTTCTATAGCAATATATTTTTGTTGTAATAATTTAATTTTTACAGAAATCGTTATTACTATAGAATTTTTTACAGTAATAACAATGTACCGCAGCCTAAGAAGGCAATAAAGCCAAAAATATCTGTGACGGTAGTTAAAATAACAGATCCCGATAATGCAGGATCAATATTTAACTTATTTAATATCCATGGTACCCAAACCCCCGATAACGAAGCAATAAGAATATTGCCTAGAATGGCAATACAAATTGTGACTGAAAGCATTGGGTTTTCAAACCAATAAAAAGTAATAATGCCAATTACCGTTGCCCATAATATTCCGTTTATAGCGCCTACTTTTAGCTCTTTTTTTACGATTGCTTGTCTGTTGGCGTCAGTGATTTGTCCTAAGGCTAAACCTCTAATAATTAAGGTTAATGTTTGACTGCCTGAAATGCCTCCCATTGATGCAACAACCGGCATAAGTACCGCTAATGCAACAACTTGTTGAAGTGTTGCTTCGAATAAGCCAATAAACCAAGATGCTAAAAAAGCGGTTAATAAATTGATACCTAACCAGATGGCGCGGTTTTTACTACTTAACCAAACACTGGCAAATAAATCTTCTTCGTCACTTAAACCTGCCGATTGAAATAATTGATTATCTTTTAGCTGTTCTTTATATTGGTAAGCCGAGTCTATGTCTAATCTACCTGTTAAACAGCCATTTTCATCAATAACGGGTAATGCTGATTTACCTGATAAAATAACAGCATCAGCGGCTTCTTCTATGTTTTTTGTTGCTTTTAAATATTGTACTTCTTGATAAATAACGTCAGTAAGAAGTTTTTCATCATTTAACGTTAATAAGCGGTTAATTGCTATTTCACCGAGTAACTTAGATTCACTGTCAATAATATAAATAACTTCACTTAATGGCGCTCTATTTTTTGCACAGATTTTTTTTGCGGCAGATACTTTTAATTTTTCTGGTATTTTATTTTCATCAAAACTCTGCCAATGTCCTACTTCTAATTCAGAGTAATCTTGCGCCTTTTTGAAATGACTTCTTTGCTTAACCGTCATTTGAGAAATAGCATACTCAATAAAACGATCACTTAAGTGTTCTGTAAGATCAAGTAAGCTATTGGCGTCTAACTTATCAAATAAAGGTAGACAGCTTTCATCATCCATTGAATCTAATAACATTTGTCTAGATTCATTTTTCATTTCTAGAAAAATATTTTGTTGATATTCGTTGCTTAACTGATGCCAAATAATGAGACGAGATTTCAGGGGAAAAGCTTCAAGCAGTATTGCCATGTGCTCAGGTAATAAATCATATTCGATTTTAGAAATAAGTTCATTTAATGGTAGATCGTCAGCAATAAGCTCATCTACTTTTTCAATATATTCAGGTAATAACTCTAAAGACATTTAAATTCCTAAAAGGCTGGTATTTAATAAATTTTTTTGATGAGACTCTGCAGAATTTTGCGTTTTAATATGTCACAACATTGAGTATAAAATAACACTATTTGCTTTAATAAAATATTATACCCTATGGAAATGCCAAAATTGCAGCCCTTTGCAATAAAAACACAACGCTTTTCGTTTTATTCTAAGCTATGGCGCTTACTCTTTAGAAAACGCCAATGGCAAATTGTTGAGGATTGGCATTATAAATTACCAAATAAAAGGGTAATTATTATTCCTAAAGGGTTTGTGTTTGATGGGAGTTCGTATCCTGCGTTGGTGTGGTTATTTTTCTCACCAACGGGCTTATTACTCATTCCTGTTATATTGCATGAATTTTGTTTTACGTATAATTATTTATGGATGAAACAAAATGGGCATGTTTTTAAATTTAAAAAGGGCGATGGATTTTTTAAATGGTCGGCATTAATTCGTAATGTAGGTATAGAACGTAACGAATTATTGCTAATTGATTATTTTATGTGGTTGATTTGTATTAGTTTTGGTTGGGTTAATTGGATAGTTTTTCAACGAAAAAATGCAGATGATATTGTGCCAGCCACGATCAAGCCACGGTAACTTTAATAATATGCTGATAGTCATTTTTATTCACTATCAGCATTCGTTATGTTATTGAAAACTATTTTGTACTAGGCCAGCAAGCTATTGCTTCTTCAAGTGTGAATTTACCTTCTAACAGAGAACGTCCTAAAATAACGCCGCTAACGCCTGTACCAATCAAGGCTTTAATGTCATCTAAACAACCAATACCGCCAGAGGCTTGCCACTGAATACTTGGGTACTTTTGACAAAGCTCAATGTATAGATCAACATTTGAGCCTGAAAGCGTTCCGTCTTTTGAGATGTCAGTGCATAAAATATGTTTTATGCCTGCTTCAATGTATGCGTCGAGTAGGTCTTCTAGATTCACACCACTGTCTTCAATCCAACCATGGGTAGGTAGGGTTTTATTACCTTGTTCGTCAATTTTAATATCAAGTGCTAAAACAATTTTTTCACCACCATAGGATTTTAACCATTCAATCACTAGATCAGGTTGTTTAATGGCCAATGAGCCAATCACCACCCGTGTTGCACCCAATTCAAGGAGTTGTTTCACATCTTCTTCACAGCGAATACCTCCACCAACTTGAGTGATCATGGTTTCATGATTCACTACCGTTTTAAGTGTAGATAACTGACGTTTAGTACTGTCTTTGGCTCCATCTAAGTCAACAAAGTGCATAACGGTAGCACCTGATGCGGCATAAGCTTGTTGACGTTCTTGTACTGTGTATTGGTAATTAGTTTTTTGCGCGTAATCGCCTTGAAAAAGACGAACAACTTCACCACCAATTAAATCAATCGCAGGGATCATCATAAGTTGCTTAACTCCGGTTTTATTTGTGTAGTGTCGAGTTCTAAAAAGTTTTTAATAATTCTACTGCCTAAATCACTTGAACGCTCAGGATGAAATTGACAACCTATAAAATTATCTTTACCGATAATAGCTGAAAATTCAGTGCCATATACACAACTTGCTAAAGTGTATTTACTAACAGGGGCAGCAAAACTATGAACAAAATAAAAATAATCGCCAACATTTATGCCGGCTAAAACAGGGTGTTCACTTACTTTCGTTAACGTATTCCAGCCCATATGTGGTAAGCGGTTACCTTGTGCAGCAAGTGGTGTAACTTTAGTTGGGATTAACCCTAAACATTCAACGGCTTGTTCATCGCCGCCTTCAGTAGAGGATTCTGTCATTAATTGCATGCCTAAACAAAATCCTAACACGGGTTGCGTTAACTCTTGTAAGGTTTGAACTAGCTTCTTTTCAATGATATTTTGCATGGCGTGTTTAGCACTACCAACACCTGGGAAAATCACTCTATCGGCGGCTTTTATCAACTCTATATTGTCTGTAATTGTGGCACTAAAACCTAAACGTTCAACAGCAAACTTTACAGAAGATAAGTTAGCACAACCTGTATCAACAATAACATTTTTACTGTTGTAACTACTTTTATTAGCAGGTGTATCTGTCATTATAACGTTCCTTTTGAACTTGGTAATTCATCACCTTCAACTTTGATGGCTTGACCTAATGCACGACCAAATACTTTAAATAAACTTTCAACTTGGTGATGACAATTACCTTTGCTGGTTGAAAGGTGTAACGTAATTAACATGGCGTCGGCAAGTGAGCGGAAAAAGTGTGAAACCATTTGTGTAGACATTGTGCCAACATTTGCCGAGGTAAATTCAGCGTCAAATTCAAGCCAAGGTCGACCAGACAAGTCAATTGCACATTCCGCACGACACTCATCCATAGGGAGTACAAAGCCAAAACGGCCAATACCACGTTTGTCGCCTAAAGCTTCTTTTAATGCTTGTCCTAATGCGAGTGCTGTATCTTCAACGCTGTGATGTTCATCAATATGGTAATCACCACTAACATGGCATTGCAAATTGAAACCGCCGTGAGTGGCAATTTGATCTAACATATGATCAAAAAAGCCTAAACCCGTATCAATACTACTGCCGCCGACTTTATCTAAATTTACTGACACGGTAATATCTGTTTCTTTTGTTGTTCTAACCACCGTAGCGATGCGTGGTTTTTCAGTCGCGGTAAGTATTTGCTCACTGACTTGTGTCCAGTTTAGGTTGTCACGGTCATATTTTATCCCAACAATTCCCATGTTTGCTGCTAACCCCATATCCGTTTCTCGATCACCAATCACATAGGAATTAGCAAAATCAACTCGACCCTGCTGTAAATAGTCACTGACTAAACCAAGCTTTGGCTTACGACAGTTACAGTTGTCTTTTTCAAAATGAGGGCATAATAAGGTATCTTGAAATTCAACACCTTGTGATGAAAAAATTGCCATCATTTTATTATGAGGTAAATCAAAATCAGCTTGTGGGAAACTACTCGTTCCTAAACCATCTTGGTTAGAAACCATGACTAAAACAAAACCTTTAGCTTGCAGTTTTAATAGCTCAGGAATAACGTTTGGTTCAAAGACTAATTTTTCTAGGGAATCTAGTTGTTTATCGATTGCAGGTTCTTCAACTAAGGTACCATCACGGTCGATAAATAATATTTTTTGTTGTTTCTTGCTCATGATAATACTTCTTTAAGTTGGGTTATTTCTGCTTCACTGCCAATACTAATACGTAAACAGTTTTCTAGTTGCTGTTGTTTAGATTGGTCACGGATTAAAATATTTTTACTCACTAATAAGTTGAAAATTCGTGTTTTTTCACTTTCATTAGTACAACGGAATAAAACAAAGTTAGCGTCACTTGTAAATACATTACTACACCAACTTTGCTCAGTAAGCCAAGCAGATAGACTTGTTTTGACTTTGTTACAGTCGTGAACTCGTTGTGTCATTTGTTGTATGCCCGTGTTTAGCACTTGGCTGGCAATTTCAGCAACGGGAGCTGATATAGGGTAAGGAGCAATGACTTTACTCAATAGGTTTATAATATCAGTATTAGCCAGTGTAAAACCACATCTGAGCCCTGCTAGGGCAAAGGCTTTTGATAAGGTTCTTAGTACAATAACATTATTATATTTTTTTAATAATGACGTGCTGGTTTGTTCTGGCGAGAACTCTATATAAGCTTCGTCTATGACAACAATGGCAGAGTTTTTAAATAATTCAATTACTTCAATTATTTGCTCTTTTGGTAATAAGTTACCAGTGGGATTACCTGGAGAGCATAAAAATACTACTTTTACTTTGCCTAATTGCTGTTGTAAGCCTTCGATATCAAGGAGGTTATTTGTTAGCGGAACCGTGACAATACCCGCACCATGATTTTCTGCACTAATAGCATACATGCCATAGGTGGGAGGACAGATTAAAATGTTATCTTGGTAAGCGCGGCAAAAGCTACGAATTATTAGTTCAATGCCTTCGTCTGCCCCACGTGTTGCTAATATTTGGGCTCGGTCAAGACCACAGTAATTGCTGTAAGCATTAAGTAGGTTATCAGGTTGAAAATCAGGGTAACGGTTAATATTTTTGCTACTTACTTGATATTCACCTTCTCCAGGTACTTCGTTGGCATTAAGCCATGTTTTGTTATTAGCTTGTGTTGTATCACCGCTAGCAAATAATCGCCTAGCAGATTGATATGGCACCATTTCAACGAGCTCTGCTCGTGCTAATTTGTTTGCTATCGACATTTTATTTACCTGCTTCTAAGCGAATGGTTACCGCTCTTTGGTGTGCATCTAACCCTTCAGCGTCAGTCAGTTCAATAATACATTCTGCAAGATTTCCTAAACCTGTTCTTGTGATTTCTTGTACGGTATAACGGCGAGAAAAATCGGCTAATGATAAACTTGAAATCACTTTTGAATAACCATAAGTTGGCAAAACATGGTTAGTTCCGCTGGCGTAATCTCCAGCCGACTCTGGTGTGTAAGCTCCCACAAAAATAGAGCCAGCATTACGTAAATTACTCAATAATTCTTGCGGTGTTTCAGTTTGAATAATTAGATGCTCAGGGCCATATAAATTTGAAACTTCAACGGCTTGTGTCATATCTTTGGTCAAAATGAGTCGAGATTGTTTTAATGCTTGTTTCGCAATGCTTTCTCTGGTTAGTAATACTACTTGCTTTTCAAGTTCAATGGCCACTTTTTCTATCAATTTTTCACTGTCAGTCAATAAAATTACTTGGCTATCTGCACCGTGCTCGGCTTGTGATAATAAATCAGCTGCTATGAATGCAGCATTTGCTTGTTCATCACCAATCACAAGCACTTCTGAAGGACCTGCGGGCATATCAATAGCAAAACCAGCTACTTGTTGTGATAATTGTTTTTTAGCTTCAGTTACATAGCGGTTGCCAGGACCGAATACTTTATTAACGGCAGGAATACTTTCTGTGCCGTAAGCAAGAGCTGCAATAGCTTGTGCTCCGCCAATGGTATAAATTTCGCTTATATTACAAAGTGAAGCAGCGACTAATATTTCGTTAGCTAATTGACCGTTTCTGTCTGGCGGGCAAACAAGTACCGTGCGCTTACACCCTGCAAGCTGTGCGGGTACACCTAACATTAATACGGTTGAAGGTAGTGGGGCACTACCTGCTGGAATATATAAACCAACACTTTCAATTGATTCTGTTTTTAAGGTACAACGAACACCAGGGCAAGTTTCAACAGTAATATCTTTTGGTTCTTGGGCACTATGAAAGCGTTTTATTTGTTCATAGGCTGTATTTATTGCTTTTAAACGTTTGTCTGTTAACGCTAATTTTGCTTGTTTAACTTGTTCGGTAGTAACTAGCAATGTTGACAAGGCAATACCATCAAACTGCTCAGTTAACGAAAACAATGCTTTGTCACCTTGCTTTTGTACCTGCGATAGAATATTAGCGACTTGTGTTGATAATAATGTATTATCCGCAATGGCAGGACGGGCAAGCGCATCTTTTTTTTGTTGCGTTGTTATTGTTTGCCAATTGATTATTTGGGTATTCATAATTTTCTCTACTTTTTACAATTATAATACGGATTAGCCCATCATTTTTTCTATTGGCATAACTAGTATAGAGTTACAGCCAAGCGCTTTTAATTTTTCCATGGTTTCCCAAAAGAACGTTTCAGTTGCAACAACATGTACAGCGACTAAGTCCTCTCTGCCTGCCAGTGGCAAAATAGTTGGGGTTTCCTTCCCTGGCATTAATGCACTTACTTCACTAATTTTATCTTTTGGTGCGTGTAGCATAATATACTTGCTTTCTTTAGCTTTCATTACACCTTGAATTCGAGGAAGAAGGGTATTTAAAATTTCTTGTTTTTCATTCCCTAAAGGTTCAGCGCGTTGAATAAGTGACGCTTTAGAACGAAATACTTCAGCAACTTCTTTTAAACCATTAGCTTCAAGTGTGGCGCCTGTTGATACTAAATCACAAATACCATCGGCTAAGCCAACCCTTGGGGCAACTTCAACAGAGCCTTTTAATAAACAAAACTCAACGTTGATTCCGTTTTCTTTAGCGAAACGTTTTAATAATTGAGGGTAAGTTGTTGCAAAACGTAATCCATCAAGACACGCTAAACCTGTGTATTCAAATTCTTCAGGCATTGCAATTGAGAAACGGCACTCACCAAAGTTTAAAGGCGTTGTTTTAATGTAATCGTTTTTACTGCCAATTAACGCACGTGATAATTCTTCTTCTTCAAGTGTGTTGTCGCCAACGATACCTAAATCACAAACCCCATCCATCACTAAACCAGGAATATCGCTACTACGCACACGCATAATGTCGATAGGTAAATTACTTACGTGAGCAAGTAAGCGGCGATCGGTAACATTGAGTTTTAGTCCACAACGTTTTAAAAGGGCTTGAGTATCGTCACTAAGTCGTCCTGATTTTTGCATTGCTATGCGTAAACGTGGCGCTGATATTGTCATGTGTCTAATTCCTATTGATAAGTTTTTAATGCTCAAAATATGTATATACAATTTTCAGGGGCATAAAATGCGAAAAACCCCCGAAAGATTTAAGGCTCTTTCGGGGGTTCATAAATATAGTGCTTTAGTTCAACTCCACGAAAAGGCCATTACCCATCGCGGTGCTTCTATTTAAAATAAATAATAAAAGACCTGAACGGGCAGTTCCATATGATGGTGATGTCGGTTGTTCAGGTTAAAAGTCATAATGTGCTAAACTCAGTTTAATGTTTACTTTAATATTTAATTGAATGTCGTTAGGGTACTGATAAACCCCTCTGGCTTCAAGGAATAAATAACACTTTTTTATTATTATTTGTTCTATGATGTAAACTTGGAGTTATGACTATTATTAAAGTATTAGGCTGCTTAGTATAAATTCCTTCTTTATATGGTTATAGGTAGGTGTATTAATGTAGGCACTCTAAAGCTTTTGTTTGAATTGCCGATAAAGAGTTATGATTATTTTTGTTTAGTGCTCACAATAAATAAATGTGAATAATTCACAATAGGGGATTTATGGATATTTTCACCACACAATTAACGCGTGTTGTGCCTGTGCCAATTAAACCCGCTAATTTAAAGGTAAAAGCGTTGGTAAAAGACGCGAGAACAGGCAAGTTAAAAGAAGATTTAGATCATCTTGAAAATCATGATTACTATTTTGATGATAAAAAATCGGATAAAGAAGAGAACAATAACAGTGAAGAGGGTATTGATAAAGAGGCTTCAATAGATAAAAAAGCAGACGCGAATGAACAGTTAACCAAAAAACAGGAAGATGATAATGGAATTACTGAATCTGAAGATGGAGTTAAGCATTTAGATCTTTATGTTTAGCGCAATATCACTTTTCATATTTTGTTGCTATAGATTAGTCTTTAAGTTTAGTGATAAAACAGTATAATCGGCAATTCTTCTCATTTTTCTAATGTATAACTTGTTTTCTAATGACTTCTGTTGCTCAAGCATTTTCTAATGATGGCGCTTTAGCTAAGGCTATAGACGGTTTTTCTTCTCGCCAAGCGCAAACTGATATGGCGTTAGAAGTGGCTAGTGCTATTAAAAAACAATCATCTCTTATTGTTGAAGCAGGCACAGGAACAGGCAAAACCTTTGCTTATTTAATACCAGCCTTTCTTAGTGTTAATACTGCCTCAAGTGGTGATGAACTGAATACAAAAATCATTGTTTCTACGGGGACAAAAAACTTACAAGAACAGCTCTTCCATAAAGATATCCCTTTAGTTAAGAAAGCGTTAGCGAGTAATGTGCAGGTGGCTTTATTAAAAGGGCGAGCTAATTATTTATGTCGTTATCGTTTAGCACAATACCAAGAAACGCGTGGACAGTTAGATGCCAATACACTTAATGATTTAGTGAAAGTAAAAAAATGGGCAAATACTACTCAAAGTGGCGATATTGGCGAATTAGTGAATGTTACTGAAGACTCGGGTGTATTTCCCTTTGTCACCAGTACGTTAGATAACTGTTTAGCGAAAGATTGCCCTGATTATGAACAGTGTTATTTAGTTAGAGCACGGCAAAAAGCCATTGATGCAGATTTGATTGTGGTAAACCACCATTTGTTTTTTGCTGATATGGCGCTTAAAGATACAGGCTTTGGTGAGTTAATACCCAAAGCACAAGTCGTTATTTTTGATGAAGCACACCAAATTGGCGATATTGCTAGCGATTATTTTGGCGAAACTTTTTCTACGCGTCAGTTGGTTGACTTGTGCACTGATGTAGCACAAATCTATCGCAGCAAATTAACCGACGTAAAACAATTAGGCTTAGCGGCGGATAAATTGGAAAAAACGTGTCAGGAATTTAGGTTATTATTTAATTACGATACGGAGCGTGGTAATTGGCGGGAAAAATATCAACAGCAACAGTTTATACACAAATTTGAACGATTAAAGGTAGATTTAGATTTTTTATATCAAGTGATAAAGTTGTGTGTTTCACGTAATGAAGCGATTGATAGCTGTTTTGATCGTGCAGTGAAGTTACTGTCACAATATAATGTGATGGCCAATGTTGATGTTGATGGTATGAGTTTTTGGTATGAAACTACGCCGCGACATGTGGTATTACATTTAACGCCTCTCAGTGTCGCTGATAAATTCAGTGCTTACATAAGAGAATCAGGAGCTGGTTGGATATTTACCTCAGCGACTTTAGCCGTAGATAATAGTTTTGATCATTTCTCTAAACATTTAGGCTTACAGGGTGCGACGCAATTATTATTAGAAAGCCCGTTTGATTATCAGCAACAATCTCAGTTAATTGTGCCTCGTTATTTACCTGAAGCAAATGATAAATCTCGTGCGCAATATTTAGCACAATTAGCAAAACCGCTAATTGTTGCCAGTAAAGGCGCGTGCTTTATGTTATTTACCAGTTATCGTGTTATGAATCAGGTGGCTGAACTTTTAGCGGGTGATATTGATAATCCTTTATTAGTGCAAGGACAAATGGCAAAACGAGTATTATTAGAAACATTTGTAGAAAATGATAATGCTGTGTTACTTGCTACTGCGAGTTTTTGGGAAGGTATTGATGTTAGAGGTGATAAACTTACCTGTGTTATTATTGACAAATTACCCTTTGCTTCCCCTGATGATCCTTTACTGCAAGCACGTTGTGAGGATGTGAGGCGACAAGGAGGCGATGCGTTTGCACAGATACAGTTACCACAGGCTGTTATTGCATTAAAGCAAGGTGTTGGTCGACTTATTCGTGATGTTAGTGACCGGGGAATTATGGTGATTTGCGATAATCGTTTAGTCAATCGCCCTTACGGGCAAACATTTTTGAAGAGTTTGCCTGAAATGAAACGAAGCAGAGACTTAACTAAAGCAATAACTTTTCTTGAAAGTATTTGTTAAAGTTTTTAGTAAAATAATGCGTAAAATTTAAAAGGTAAGAAATAGTGAATTATTTGGCCATTGATGCATCAACTGAAGCTTGCTCAGTTGCATTACAAGTGAATAAAACAATTTATAGCTGTGATGAGTTGTGCCCGCAATCTCATAGTTTGCAGTTATTGCCTATGGTGGATAAATTACTTAAAGAAGCGAATATCACGCTATCACAATGTGATGGTTTAATCTTTGGTCGGGGCCCTGGTAGTTTTACAGGAGTACGTATTGGTGTCGGTGTAGCGCAAGGTTTAGCGTTTGCTGCTAACTTACCTGTTATTGGTGTGTCAAGCTTACAAGCAATGGCACAGTTAGCTTTTATTAAATATCAACAAACCGCTGTTTTTTCTGCTATTGATGCGCGCATGGGGGAAGTTTACAATGGGTATTTTGAACTTGATAATCATAATATAATGCAAGTTAAAACGCTGGCAGACCAACAAACAGAATCGGTTACTGCACCTGCATTAGTGCAACAACGCTTAGCCAATATTATTTCTTTACCTATTTATGGTGTTGGTACCGGCTGGGATGCTTATCAAGCAGATTTATCCCCCCTTAAAACCAATGCGGGCACACCAGAAATACTGTTTCCTAGTGCCAAGGCTATGTTAACAATTGGTAAAGCAGCACTACAACGTGGTGAAGGAGTGAGTGCAGAAGATGCTCAACCTGTTTATGTACGTGATACAGTTTCATGGAAAAAATTACCAGGAAAGTAATTTTTTAATAAATTGCCTATAAATAAATTGTTTGCTAAATTTAAGCCATGAATATTTCTAGCACCAATAATGCAAGTTCAACTTTTGGGAAAATATCTACTGCAAATATCAGTAATACGCCCAATACACCGATTAAAGCGCCGGTGCGCACGGACGACCCTAATAAAACGCAAGAACAATCGCCTAAATCAACAGCAACTATTGTTATTGATGAACAAGCAATTACGCTCTTTAAAGAAAAGCAAACGTCACAATTAGTCTATTCGCGGTCAAATAATGCTAATTATTCTGATGTTGGCCAAGATCAACCTACAGTAAAAAATGAAACAGCGGTTGCTCAATATCAAGCTATTGATAACTTATCTGAACGTGAATCTGTTCAGAAACTGTTTGGTGTTGACTTGCTAGCGTAGCGAATTTTTAAGCAAGATCGTCAGCCTTTTCTTCTTTCCCATTGTAAAACCGAGTGCCTATGTCTTCTTTTTCTTCATATAGTAACAAAACAAAGCCATCTAGTTTTTTTAAAAAGTACCATTTCTTTATTTTACTTTTATTGGCTATTGTTATTAAACAACTACCCCTTATTTCTATTCCGTTTAATTGGTTAGAAAGCTATTTTCATGAAGTGAGCCATGGCATTGCTGCATTATTAACGGGTGGGAATGTATTGCGTATTCAATTGTTTGCTAATGGTGCGGGTTTATGTACTACACAAGGCGGTATTGATTTTGTTATTAGTTTTGCTGGATATGCGGGAGCAACGCTTTGGGGATGGGGAATTTACCGTTTATCGAGTATTCATCAAAAAGCAGCGCAAGGCTTTTCACTATTGGTGTTTTTTATTTTGGTTAGCTCTATTATCTTTTGGGGAAGAGATTTATTAACATGGCTTATTTTAGGTGTGCTAGCCGCATTGTTTTTATTCACTATAAAACTTAAAAAAATTCATTATTTGCAAAGTCTTATGCAATTGTTTGGTTTGCTTATTTTATTAAATAGCTTATCAAGCCCTGCTTACTTACTTGATGGTCGTCATATAGGTGATGGTGCTGCTTTAGCATCTATGACTTTTATACCAGAAATTATTTGGGTGGTTATTTGGTTTGCTATTGCATTGCTAGCACTCTTCTCACTTTATAAATCATCACAAAAATAAGGAGTTCCATGTTTATAGACAATGAAATTAAAGAAGTAAACTATATGCTTGAAACGCTTTCGTTGCAGGGCTTAGTGTGTGGTAGTGAGGAAAGTAAAGACAACATTGTGTTATGTTTACACGGTTGGCTTGATAATGCAGCGAGTTTTTTACCTTTAATGCCTTATTTTAAAAAAATGTTACCAAGTAAGCGCATTATAGCGGTTGATTGGCCAGGGCACGGGAATTCAAGTCATAAAAGTCTTGATGCTCACTATCATTTTATTGATTGGGTGTATGACTTATTGCAATTGTTTGAATTAAATCAATGGCAGAAAGTTGATATTGTTGGCCATTCAATGGGAGGGATGGTGGCAAGCGCTTTTGCTGCTGCTTTTCCAGAAAAAGTAAAATCTATTACGCTAATTGATTCAATTGGTTTTATCAGTACAGAAGCAGAGCAAACGACCAAACAATTACGGGATGGTATGTTAAGCCGTTTTAACAACAGTATAATAAAAGAGCAGCTGGTAGGCGCAAAAAAGAAAAATTTCCATTCTAGTATAGATTCTGCGATTAAAGCACGTGTTAATGTTTCTGATCTTAAATACGAACAGGCTAAATTACTTGTTGAGCGTGGTATTACTAAAGAAGCTCAAGGATATCGGTGGAGAAGTGATGCACGTTTGCGTACTACATCACCTTACCGTTTAACATTAAAGCAGGCGCAGCAGTTTATTTGCGATATAAAATGTCCTGTGCAACTTATTTATGGTAGTGAAGGGTTAGATATGGTGAGTTCAGGATTAAAGGTTTTTGGTACTTTATTTAATACCTTTTCTAGCTTTGAATTAGTTGGAGGGCACCATGTTCATATGGAAAAACCAGAGAAAACAGTTGAATTAATTAAATGCTTTTTAGATCAATAGCAAGGTTTTGAGTTAAATTCAAACAACTGTTTAAATTTAACTGGTAGTATCAGTTAAAATTTGATAAAACTGTGCAACAATTAAAAACTTCAACAAAAATGAAGTCATAAATATAAGCACTGAACTAAACTGTAACATAGTTTTAAAAATATAATGAGGAAGGTATTGTGGAAAAGATCTGGTTAGAAAAAAGTTATCCCCCTGGAGTCCCATTTGAAATAAATCCAGACAAATACCCTTCATTAGTGGCAATGTTTAACAAATATACAGCTCTCTATGGTGAAAGAACTGCTTTTATTAATATGGGGGTAGAAATTTCTTATGCTGAACTCGTAGAACAAGCAACGGCTTTTGCTGCTTATTTACAGCAGAATTTAGGCCTTGAAAAAGGCGATAAATTCGCCATCATGGTACCTAATACTTTGCAGTACCCTATTGCACTTTTTGGTGCTTTACTTGCTGGTTTAACTGTGGTTAATGTTAATCCTTTATATACAGAGCGAGAATTAGAACATCAGCTTAACGATTCTGGCGCTAAAGCAATGTTGATCATTGAGAACTTTGCTCAAACACTAGAAAATATCGTCACTAAAACCCCTATTGAACACGTTATTTTGACTTCATTAGGTGACCGCTTAGGTTTGGTAAAAGGTAAAGTTGTTAATGCAGTTGTTAAGTATGTGAAAAAAATGGTGCCTGCGTTTAAGCTACCTGACGCTATTCGTTTTAACAATGTTTTATCAAAAGGGAAAGCGTTAACCTTTACTCCTGTTGAGTTGTGCGGAGATGATTTAGCATTTTTACAATATACAGGCGGCACAACGGGCTTATCAAAAGGTGCAATGTTAACACACCGAAATATGGTGGCTAACTTAGAACAAGCAAAAGCGGCTATTAAACCTATGCTTGAAGACAGTGGTGAAATGGTGGTTACAGCACTTCCGCTTTATCATATTTTTGCATTAACAGCGAATTGCTTAACCTTCTTTACGTTAGGCGGTGCTAATTTATTAATTACTAATCCTCGTGATATGCCAGCATTTGTAAAAGAACTTGGTAAATATGATTTTACTGCGATCACTGGTGTGAATACTTTATTTAATGGTTTATTAAATACGCCTGGTTTCTCCGATCTAGATTTTTCAGGCCTGAGAATGTCCTTAGGAGGCGGTATGGCTGTTCAACGTCCTGTGGCAGAGCGTTGGGAAAAAGTAACAGGTTCTAGGTTACTTGAAGGTTATGGTCTTACCGAATGTTGTCCTATGGTGTCAATCAGCCCATATAATCAAAAAAGTTATAATGGCACTATTGGTTTGCCAGCCCCATCAACGGATATAAAAATAATGTTAGAAGATGGTACTGAAGCACCCATGGGTGAGTCGGGTGAAATGTGGGTGAAAGGTCCACAGGTTATGAAGGGATATTATAACCGCGAAGAAGCAACGGCTGAAATTTTAAAAGATGGTTGGTTAGCAACAGGCGATATTGCCTTGATGGATGAATTGGGTTTCTTCAAAATTGTTGATCGAAAGAAAGACATGATTATTGTGTCTGGTTTCAATGTATTTCCTAATGAAATTGAAGAAGTTGTAATGATGCATGAAGGTGTAGTTGAAGCTGCCGCTATTGGTGTTCCGCATGGTGCCTCTGGTGAAATGGTAAAAATATTTGTTGTACGAAAGCAGGATGATTTAACAGAAGAAGCATTAATTGAGCACTGTCATAAATATTTAACCAATTATAAAGTACCTAAATTGGTGGAATTTCGAGATGAACTACCGAAAACCAACGTAGGTAAAATATTACGAAGAGAGTTAAGGTAATTTATAAGTGAGTTCTTTAAACGAAGAAAGGGTTTCAACGAATGCTTTCTTCGTTTGCTAAATGCGCTATTGTGCTTTTAGGGTTTGTCCATTTATATCTAAGCTGTCATCAGACATTAAATAAACATAGAGCGGCATAATATCGTTGGTAGAGGCTAAACGTTCTTTATCTTCTGCAGGATAAGCCGTCGCTCGCATACCTGTATTAGTTGCACCAGGGTTAATAGCGTTAGTACGTAAATTTGAGTTTTCGTACTCGTCAGCAATCACTTGCATCATACCTTCAGTTGCAAATTTAGATATGCTATACGCGCCCCAATATGCTCGTCCTTTGTTGCCAACACCAGAAGAGGTAAAAACTAAAGAGGCATTTTCTGCTAACTGTAATGTTGGTATAAGTGCTTGAGCTAACAAACATTGTGCGGTGACATTTACCTTCATTACATCATCATACACTTGTTCATGAATTTGAGTGAATGGAGTTAACTCACCTAATATCGATGCATTAAGCAAAGCGCCATCTAATTTTCCAAATTGGCTGGCAATCGTTGTAGACATATCAATATAGTTTTGTTTGGTTGCTCCTTTTAAATCTAATGGAATAATTGCTGGTTCAGCTAAAGCAAGTGACATTATTTCATCGTACACCGCTTCAAGTTTCTTGACCGTTTTGCCTAATAATATAACTGTTGCGCCAAGTTTAGCATAAGTTAATGCTGCTTCTTTACCTATGCCAGCGCCAGCGCCAGTAATGAGTATTACTTTATTAGCTAAACTTTTTTCTTTAATAGTATATGCAAACATTGTTTATCCGAATTTAGGTATTAAAATTTTTCATAAATGAATAATAGGCATTTTACTTAGATTTATTTCTAATAACGAGAGAAAAATTAACAAAAATGTAAAAAACAGCTGGCACATTGCTGGCGCTTGCGTTAAGTTTGTTAACTGGTCTAACTAGTTAATGAATGTCTTCTTTGAATATAAAGCAGGCAGAGCAATAATTTTATTGCGTTATACTTATTAATTAAAAAACAATAGAAATAAAATAGGCATTGGGGAGATAAAATGAAAAAGTTAGTTCTTAGTCTAGCTATTATCAGCGCACTGAGTTTAAGTGGTTGCGATAATGAAACTATCGAAGATGTAAAAAAAGATGTTGCTGAAAATGGCACGCCAATTGTCGCTTCTGCAAGGGTTGTATTTGATCCTTCAAATGGCGTTTTATCAGTACCAAATGATTTATTATTCTCGGATACTCCTGACGGTACTTTGAACATACCCGTTAAGACAGATGACGATGGTAATATTATATCAGGTGAAAAGAATGAAGAGGGCAATGAGATTGAATCGCCTAACTATGCCGATCCTTCAACGGCATTAGGTGCACTTGATGGTTGGTCTACCTCTAATCCTTTCTCCCTTGATATCGACTTTCCTGAAGGCACATCGATTGACGCAAATTCCGTTTTTAATCCTGCTTCGGTACAAATATTTGAAACATTAATGGGCGGAGCTACTGGATGTGAATCAGTACCTCTTGGTGCAGCATGTACTGTTGTTAGTGAATTGGTTTTTGGTGTTGATTTTATTGCAAAAGCTTCAGGTAATAGTGTTGCTATTGTCCCTTTAAAACCACTAAAAGCTAAAACAACTTATATTTTAGCATTAACCGATAATTTAAAAGACGATAGCGGCAAAGCGGTTGCTGGTTCAACAACCTATGAGCTAGTGCGTCAAGATATTAGTACTCATCCATTAGGAAGTGACGCACAAAAAGGCTTACAGGGCGTTATTAATAGTTATGAAAATGCTATTGTTGCAGCGGGTGCTGACAAAGATGCATTAATTTATACCATGGCTTTTACTACACAGTCTACGGTTGATGTGCTAGCAACAGCTAAGGCATTAATGGCCAATAATGTACCAACTATGCTTGCCAATGCGATGGAAGGTGTTCCTACCATTGGCGTGCAAGATACGGGTATGTCAGTGGCTAATATTTTAGCAGGGAAAATACCTGAGGCTTTAGTGCCGTTATATTCAGCCGCTAATTTTATGCAAGGGAGCGTTACTTTACCTTATTATTTAGGTGTACCTTCTGCTGAAAATCCAATGGCGCCAGTGAATGATTGGTGGAAATCTTTATGTGATTCTGGCGCTATATTAGCTGGCGTAGCAGGTAAAATTGCTGCGGGTGAACTTCCTGCTGAAACTATTCCAACTGCACCAGTGAGTGTTGATGATGGCACTTGTATGGCAATTTCAGCGGCAAAAGAATTACCAGCCCCCGGTCTAAGAGCTCTTGGTTTTGATGCTAAACGTCATTTAACTAAATATAGCCCTGTACCAAAAGCCAACGCTGATATGGATGTTGCTGTACAAATGACAACACCAGATGTCAATGTAGCGAACGTTGTTCGAGGTGCTTTAGGTTTACCAGCTAACTTAGTAGAACCTGAAAATGGTTGGCCAGTAGTTATATTACAACATGGTATCACCTCTAAAAAAGAAGACATGCTAGGTCTTACAGGTATTCTTTCTGTATATGGTTTTGCAACGGTCGCTATTAACCATCCACTGCATGGTGATCCCGATGTGTTTGGTGGTGCAATGTCAGGAGGAAGCCGTGGTTTTGACGTAAATGGTGATGGTGTTGATGATATTAATGCCTCAACGGTTGAAGCGACCCATTATATGAATTTGGCGAGCTTACTGACTACACGTGATAACTTACGTCAATCAACGTCAGATTTACTTGGATTACGATTAGGGTTAAATTTCTTAGGCGGTGTTCATGCTGAAGGTAATGCAATCAACGTTGATAATACTAATGTGCATTTCTTAGGTCATTCTTTAGGTGCTATTACTGGTATGAACTTTATCGCATTAAGTAATACGCCGCTTGATGCGCAAGTTGATCCATTATTTGCAGTGAAAACTAATTCACTTGCCATGCCTGGTGTGATGGTTGCAAACTTCTTAATGGAATCAGGTGCTTTTGGTAATGTGATTAAATCAAACTTAGCTTATTCTGCCTCAGAAGCTTTCCAAGGTTATGTTGCAAAAGCACATCAAACTGCTACAAAGCCAAGTGCGGCTGAATTAGTAAGTTATTATCAAGGGTTTTATGAATTATTAACTGCTGAGCAACAAGCGGGTTTAAATGCTACGTTTGCACAATTCTCTTTTGCTGCACAAACAGTAACCGATGCTGGTGACCCTGCTAACTATGCAGCAATGATGGCGGCAACAGATACACCAACGCATTTAATTGAAGTAATTGGTAATGGTGGTGACAACTTAAGTGACCAAGTTATTCCTAACACGGTTTCTAGCACACCTTTTGGTGGTACTGAAGGTGCTATTGCATTATTAGGTTTAGGTGGTATTTCTGAAACAACACAAGATGCTGAAAGTTCAGTATCGGGTGCTGTGCGTTATTTATTTGGACATCATGGTTCGATTTTAGATCCTGGCGTTGGTTCACGTGGCGAAGCGCCAGATCCGTTAATGACGGGAGCGGCTACTGCGGAGATGCAAAGCCAAGTTGCTAACTTCTTCAGTAGCGATGGACATCTAATTTCAGTGCAAAATACAGACATGGTTCAGTAATTTAGCCATATATAATATTGAAGGCCTTTAGCTGATAACTAAAGGCCTTTTTTCTTTCTTTACAATTCTTTACATACATTGACACTTGCTTGCCTGTTTATTGCTTAGATAAATAAGTACATAAATTTATCTAATAATAGGAAAGCAGAAATGAATATTAACTCAGCTAACACTCAAAATATTAATCAAATTCAAAACTTAGATACTGTAGCTACAGGGAACGATGCAAATGATGCAAATAAAGTTGGAGTGTTGGAAAAAGGAATAAATACTAATGAGCATGAAGTTAGTATTAGTAAGGCGGGTCAAATTGGTTCTTATATTGCTAATTTACCAGAAGAACAGCAACAAGAGATTAAAGGGTATTTACAATCTATAAGAGAAGCACAAAGCAATGGAAGTTTTGATCTTCAAACTAGCATAGATAATGCACCTGAGGCATTTAATAACCTACTGAGTCAACTTAATATCAGTGGTGAGGAAGTCTTAGGCAATACACCAGACATGCAACCCAAAAACCTATCAAAACTATCTTCTGAGCATGGACAAGCAGCAGGTATCTCAGTTTACGCAGATATTGCGGCGCAATCAAAAATCAATAGTTAGCAAAACTCTGCTTTTGAATGCTCAGTTCGCTGTTATCTAGCGCGTATTAGAAATTAGTGTAATACATTTGTAATTTCAAATAGAGAAGCAAAGTTAATTGTCATTAAGCGGCAATTAATCGCCACAAAGAGGCAATTAATTGTCGTTATGTTTCCTCTCACATCTCTAAGTAAAATAAGAGGTTAGTGGTAAACATAAGTTGATATTTAATAGTGCAGTCAAAAAAAGCGACTTAATGGCAATGCAATACCGTTTTATCTGAAAAATAATTGTGCATTGCAATATAGTCTTGTAGGCAATAAGAACAAATAATGAATAATATAAACACCTATATACAATATAATCAATCAACGCATACAATTTTAAAATCTAATTTACTTAAAGATAAAAAAGTATTAATTGTCGGTGAAGAAGTAGAAACCGAAGAAATTACTGACATGTTACGAATGAATAAAGGGTTTGACATTACCATTTGCAATGATGGTGTAAAAGCTGTGCAAATGTTAAAAAATGAACATTATCAATTGATATTGCTTGATATAGGTATATCAAACGTAAATGGATTTGAATTATTAAAAAGGTTGCGTTTAAATAATAAAACGCCGCTCATGATACTATCATCACATGATGATCTTTTTGATAAAATTTATGCCTTAGAATTAGGTGCTGATGATTATTTCATTAAACCTGTAAACCTAAGAGAGGTGGTGGCTAGAATAAACTCTATCATTCGTCGAACCGATATAATTCAAAGCTTACAACGTAATAAAGTGCTTAATATCAATGATATTTCTTTATGCTTATCTACTCGGGAAGGTCATTGTTGCGGAGGTGCATTAAATTTAACAAGATATGAATTTGAAGTGCTTTATCTCTTACTTTTAAATGTAGGCGAAGTTGTTAGCAAAGACAGAATTAGTGAGTATATACATGGTAGAGCTGTAGATTACTATGACCGCAGTATTGATATGCATATTAGTAATATAAGGAAAAAGATAGCTAAATTTGTTGGTGGCCAGAAAATTAAAACAATGCGAGGAGCGGGTTATATCTTTTTAAAAGAAGCAACTTAATTTTAAGTATAGGGACTGATGAGTTAATATTAAAAAGTTTGGGCGATAGGATTATCATCGATTCAAGAAGTTAAATTGCTTTACGGGTGTTTGACTTGTTATTTGTTGCTCCTTCGGATCGTCTTCACTGCTAAATAGGCTACCATAATTATAATTCAGCACTGCTTCGCTTATTGATGTGCCAGAATAACTTTCTATGGCTAAATTTAAAGCTGAATATGCTAAACCACTCGGTCCTCCATACAAGTATCCTCCTGCGAGTTTCGATATCATACTTATATCTTCTTGCTCAGTGACATCTTGATAAAAAGCAGAGATTACAGGAATATGTTGTAAAATGTTCACTATATCAAAAGCATCATTGTAGTCTAGGCCATCTTCTCCGAATGAAAGCTGTGCTAAACTATTTAAGGTTGAACCTTCAATAGTGGCAGTATTAGTGTTATTTGTTGTTTCTATTTTGTTATTTGTAGTTATTTCGTTACTGGTAGTAGTGTTGATTTCAGGTTGAGGAGAAAAAATACTCGTTTGTAATGCTGAGAGTAACGAAGCTTGCATGAATTCAATCGATGATTGGCTGCTCAATAGTTCCAAAACACTTGTGCCAGTTCCATTTGATAAACCACCGAGGCCAAGGGAGGAAAATATATTTTGCTGCATGATGCTAATGCTATCACTTTCATTATCAATGTTTGAAGGAGGTAGTTGAATTAGCTTATTGTTAACCTGTTGTATGCCATTAAAAATACTGGAAAAATTCTCACCTAAACTTGTAAGCTCCGTTATAGCTTGTCCAGCCATATTCAACGATTGATTTTTACCTGTTAATAATTGTGTTGCTGTACTATTGGCGGCAAGATTGGCGGCAATTTTTGATAGTGAAGTAGCCATAATTAATTTATGTTTGGATTTTTATTGGAATATTGTTTTTTATATTAGAGAATGAAAATGCTATTTCAATAATCTTTACATAAAACTTACGTTGTTGATATTTATGGTTTTTTGTTTACGCTTCTTTACATTAATCTTACGCTTCTTTACATTTGTTTTTCTATTTATTTGTCAAAATGGCGCTACAAATATTATTGTAGAGATTAGAGAACATGTGTCGTTTAAGCTTGCCCTTGTTTATACTTTTTTTCCTTTTAACAGCTTGTAGTAATACCTTAACTGTTGATGAAGAGGTTGTTGCTAGTAGTCCTACAAACCCTAAAGTGAGCCAGCAAGCTGTATCTACAGATAACAAAAAAATTTCGCCTGGCGATCCAAAATTTAGCCCTATAAGGAGAAGTTTAGTGGAAAATATACAATTACCTTCTGGTTCACTCTTTAACTCACATCGAGCTGTTGGTCTTTACAGCCCTAGTAGCCATTACCAGGTGGGCGATATGATTTTAGTTGAAGTTAAAGAGAACACTTCAGCTAATAAATCGGTTAAATATCAAAAAGATAAATCGGGTCATTTCGAATTGAAACCAGTAACCCTAAATGCTGGCTCAATCAAGATTGGTAATAATGATCTTAATGCTGAATACGAACAAGGAAAAGAATTTGATAGTTCTTCTCAAACCAATCAGAAAAACTCATTAAAAGGTGATATTACGGTTTATGTGATAGAAGTGCTTAATAATGGCAACCTTTTAGTTGCGGGGGAAAAATGGATAACCCTTAATACTGGTCAGGAATTTATACGTTTTTCAGGGGAGGTTAGGGTGAGTGATATAAGTATAGATAATACAATACCTTCGGTAAAAGTAGGTAACTCTCATATTGAATATAGTGGCCTTGGTGATATGCAAGAGAACCAAGAACCCTCTTTGCTTGGTAAGCTGTTTGGTATTTTTGACTAATGGAGCCACGATGATTTTGTATTTTAAGTCTATGGTAAAATGCATTATTGTATTTGTATTATTAAGTCCTCAGTGCTTTGCTACTTGGTACCAAGGAAGTGCATTACAATATGTAAATACTTTAAATTTTGATGAAATTAGAACTCAGACAATAAAAGATGCTATTGCTAATGCAGTTATGCAAAGTAATAGTTTTATTCAGGTAGAAGATATTGTTTTAGATGGTTTGTTGCAAAGTAGTAAAACAGTTTTACGAAGTGATGGGCAAATAAGACGAGTTGAAATTATTAGTGAATCGATTGACAATGGTATTTTGTCAGTCTTGGTCAAAGTCGATGTTAAGCCATTAATTAGTTGTCAAAGAGATCATTATGCAAAATCGTTGTTAATTGCTCAGTTTCCTTTGCTTAAACCTATTCAAGCGGCTGAAGGAGTACTGTTTGATATTGGTATACAAGCCAGTAAACGTTTTGAACGTCAACTTAACTCTGAGCCAATGGTATATGTTAATTCATTGCTTAGTGGTTCTTTAATGCCTGACAGTTCATTAGGTAATTTAAATCAACAATACATTGAAAAAGTAGGGCGATATTTAGCAACAGAGCATAATAGTCAGTTTATTTTATTTGGTGCTATACAAGATATTAGCTTATTTGAACAAGTGAAAGATCAGCTGCTGTTTGATGATGTTAGTTTGCGTCGAAATTTTACTATTCAAGTTTATTTATATGACGCTATTCGTGATGATATGCTGCTGAAAAAAAATTATCATGGTGAAGGCGATTGGAAATATGCAGATAATCAAGCTGTAGATACAAAGAATAGCCTTTTTTGGCGTACAGATTATGGTCGAAACATGTTGCATACTATTAGTAGTGCTGTTACTGATATTAATGATGTATTAAGTTGTCAGCAAAGTTTCCCTCAAATTATTGATAATACTAATGGGCAGCTGGTGATTAATATTGGCAAGAAACAGGGTGTAAAAGTTGGGGATGAATTTGAAATTGTTAACCGGCGTTTTTTACAGAGAGAAAATGGTACTTCTCATCCATTTTTAACGGTAGATCATTCCAAAATATTAAAGGTTATTGAGGTAAATAGTCAAAGTGCTGTGCTAACGAGTCATTCACTAGGTGTTATAAATAATAGTCAACTACATAATTTAGTTAGTCCAAGATCTATCTTTTAAATATTTTTATCAGCATTAATTTGGCGTTTTCCGTCTAATAATATCTCTAATAACAAATCGGTTTGGACTTAAATTAAACAACATATTGTTATCAACTGGGTAGGGAGTCCCACATAAATCTGCTGTTAAAATATCAGCTGCTAATGGGGCAGAACATAAGCCACGGGCACCAAACCCCATCATAATGTATAAATTATCAACGACAGGTGCTACCTGATTATACTTCCAGTTTTTATCTTTTGCTAAGTGTGGATAGGTATCAATATGTTGCTTGATATCAGGCATAGGACCAACCATAGGCAGATGATCTGGGGTCATGCAACGTAACCTTGATTTACTGCCAGTAACATCTTGTGTCGTCCAATTAATTGAGTTGGTAAATTCAGGCATGCATGTTGATAACATAGTGATGTTAAATTCATCTTCCTCAGGTAGTGCTGTAGTACGAGTGCTATCTTTATTAAATGTAGCGCCAATACAGTGCATGTTTTTATGATGAGGAGTTAAATAGCCTTTATGACAAATAACGGTTGAAAGCGGTTGTATATTTTTGTTAGTTTTCATGCTGGTTACTTGTCCTTGTACAGAGGAAAAAGGCAATTGATTAATCCAATCAAAATTAATAATGTCTGCACCACCACAAAAAACAATAACACTGGCTTCAAATTCTCCCTTATTAGTAGACAATAACCAGTTTTTAAGGTGACTGTTATTGGCAGGAGACGCTGTTTTTTTTGTTATTTTAGTAACTAAAGTATTGTGTTCAACACGTAGTCTTCCAGTTGTTTTTGCGGCATTAATGATCTGTTTCACAGCATCTTGGGGCGATATCCAGCCAGCCTTTGGCATAAATAAACCGCCATAAGTTAAATCAACATTTGCCAATTTACTTGCCGTGCAGGCATCAATGCCATGAATTAAGTCTTCTGGCCAAGTTTTTAGCTCTTCAAATTTTTGTTGGCGCTTAACAAGTGAATTTTTATAAGCAACGTCTAATAACCCACACCACTGATGAGGAAAGTGGAAACCTTGCTCAATCACACTATTATAAACCTCTTTAGCACGCCAAAAGGCTTGCTGATAAAATAAGCTTATATCGTCTGATTGCTGGTGTAATAAAGGGTATAAAGCACCAATAGCATTACTTGAAGCGCCTTGAGCTAAAGAATTATCTTTACAATACAAAGTTACTTTTATGCCTTGCTTTGTTAATGCTAGTGCGGCACAGGCCGAGGCTATTCCTCCACCAATAATACTAACATGCTGGGGTTTTATTAACGTTGGACGAAGTTGATAGCCTTTATTTGATTTAGGGTCTTGTTGAAAAACACCTATTAACATTTCATGTTTATTACCCACATAACGTTTTTTTTGTGTACGAAAGCCAATTTTTTGCATATGACGCTTTACAAAACCAGCAACGGTAAAGGTTGCAATGCTCGTTTGTGGTTTAGATAATCGACCTATTTGTTCAAATAATGCTTCATTCCACATCTCTGGATTTTTTGCTGGAGAAAAGCCGTCAAGGTACCAAGCATCAATAACGCCATGCTTGCGCGATGTTATATCTGCTAGGCCATCAGCAGCATCGTTAATAATAAGCTTAAGCGTTACTTGATTATTAAAAAAGCTAAGAGAAAATTCTTGCGGTGTTTGAACGTTATCTGACAGTGCAGGGTATTGTTCTAAAAGTAAATTAGTATAATAAGCTAGTTGCGGTAATGTTTGCAGCGATTGCTGTAACTGTGACTTAGTTAAAGGAAACTTTTCTAGTGTGATAAAGGCAAGTTTTGGACATTGCGCAGGGGAATCTTGATTGGATCTATCTTGCAGTATTTTATGATAAACCTGTAATGTTAATAGAAAGTTAAGTCCAGTTCCAAAGCCAGTTTCACCAATAACAAAAGTGTTTTTTGTTTGCTTAATCCGTTCTATGATGTTGTTACCATATAAAAAAACTTGTTCACTTTGCTGATATCCAGACTCACTATCGAAATAAATGTCATTAAATTGACTAGAATAAGGGGTACCATCTTGCTGAAAGATTAATTTAGGGGCTGAAGAAATAAATTTATGCAAGGTAAGCTCAATTCAATAATTTATATTTGGCGCATTTTACTAGATTTATTGCTTGATATCAGTGTTATTGTATTTATTTTGCATCAAGAACGTAGATATTCTCTGAGTAAAAATATATTATAGCGTACAAGTGTAAGCTGAATTGTTTTTATTTGCTTAGTAAAGTCACTTGTTGTACCAGATAATAGACTAAGTTCAGTATAATGCTTTGGATTTTCATAATTCTAATTTATATTTAATTTTTACAAAATAATGGTTGTTTAAATGAAACGTGTAGTGATCACCGGTATCGGTATTGTATCTAGCATTGGTAATAATGCAGATGAGGTTTTAGCCTCTTTAAAGTCAGGGAAATCAGGCATTACTTACTCAGAAAGTTTTGCAGAACAAGGTTTAAAAAGTAATGTTTGGGGTAAACCAGACATTGATATTGCGGAACATATAGATCGTAAAGCTCTACGTTTTATGGGTGATGCAGCAGGTTATGCGTATATTGCAATGGCACAAGCTATTAAAGACTCTACATTAACACCAGAACAGGTCTCTGATGTTCGTACTGGTATTGTTGCCGGTTCAGGTGGAGCATCATCAGCCAATATTGTGGCTTCAAGTGATACGTTAAGAAGTCGCGGTATTCGTCGTGTTGGTCCTTATGCTGTACCAAAAACTATGAGCAGCACCGTTTCAGCTTGTTTAGCAACGCCTTTCAAAATTAAAGGTGTTAACTACTCTATTAGTTCAGCATGTGCAACGAGTGCTCATTGTATAGGTCATGCGATGGAACTTATTCAATTAGGCAAACAAGACGTAGTATTTGCTGGTGGTGGCGAAGAAGTTGATTGGTCACTTGCCATGATGTTTGATGGTATGGGCGCTTTATCAGCAAGTCGTAATGATACGCCTGAACTGGCGTCACGCACTTATGATGCAGATAGAGATGGTTTTGTTATTTCTGGTGGCGGAGGCATGGTTGTTGTTGAAGAACTCGAACATGCACTTGCTCGTGGTGCTCATATTTATGCTGAAATAGTGGGATATGGTGCAACATCTGACGGTTATGACATGGTGGCCCCTAGTGGTGAAGGTGCAGTACGTTGTATGCAGCAAGCTATGCAAGGCGTTGAAGGTGAGGTTGATTATTTAAATACTCACGGTACGTCAACACCAGTAGGAGATGTTAAAGAACTCGGCGCTATTCAAGAATTATTTGGTGAAAAGTCACCAGCTATCAGTGCAACGAAAGCGATGACAGGTCATGCATTAGGCGCTGCAGGTGTGCATGAAGCGATTTACTCTATTTTAATGATGGAAAATAACTTTGTAGCGCCTTCCATTAATATTGATAATTTAGATGAGCAAGCACAAGGCTTAGACATAGTAACTGAAAAACGTGATGCCGAACTGAACTTAGTTATGTCGAATAGCTTTGGTTTTGGTGGAACTAATGCAACCTTGGTAATGCAAAAATATAAAGGTGAGTAAAAGCCGTTGGGTTTATTCTTTTATAGTGTTCTAAATAAAGTCATATTGGTATTACTCAATATGACTTTATTATTTCTAGCTGAGTAAATTGAAATTATTTATAATTTAGCGATTATATTTCTTAAAATTTTTATGATGTAATACAAAGTTGATGAAAATATTTTTTGATGAAAACATGCCTTATGCTAAAGACTTTTTCAGTGATTTTTGTAAGGCTGATGAACTTATTCCTTTTTCTGGGCGAGACTTAACTGCAGAACAAGTAATAGATGCCGATGTTCTATTAGTACGATCAATTACTAAAGTCAATGAAGTGTTATTAAAAAATAATAACAAAATCAGCTTTGTGGGTACCGCAACTATTGGAACGGACCATATTGATCAAGCCTATTTAAATGACCGTGATATAACGTTTCATTCAGCCCCAGGTTGCAATGCAATATCTGTAGCAGAATATGTAATAAGTAGTTTAGTGATTTTAGCTGAGCGCTACCAATTAGATTTACATAAACTTAGCGTGGGTATTGTTGGTGGGGGGAATACAGGAACGCGTTTAAGTGAAAAATTAACTGCGTTAGGTATTGATTATTTAATTTGTGACCCGCTACTTGAACAATCTAAAAATGATAATAGAGTTTTTTCATCATTAGAAGAAGTACTAAAGTGTGATGTTATTTCGTTGCATGTACCTAAAGTTATCGAGGGTGAACACCCAACCTATCATTTATTAGATAAAAGCAAGTTAAATAATTTAAAAAACGACCAGATTTTAATTAGTACTTGTCGTGGTGAAGTTATTGATAATAAAGCTTTGTTAGCATTGAAAGAACAAGGTCACGGTTTAAAAGTAGTACTTGATGTGTGGGAAGGTGAGCCGGATGTATTAATGCCACTTATTGAATATACCGAAATAGCGACCGCACATATTGCGGGTTATAGCTTAGAAGGAAAAGCTCGTGGCACAGAAATGCTTTATCAGGCATTATGTGACCATATAGCGAAACAAGACGCAAGTAGTATTGAATATAAATATCAGTTAGTTAACTTTTTACCTCCCACTAATATTTCAATGATTAAATTAAATCAAGAATTTAATGAAGTATTACTAAACCAACTGGTTAAAATGGTTTACGATGTTAGGCGAGATGATGCTATTTTTCGTCAACAATTAGCAAGTCAGGGGTTTGACAATCTCAGGAAAAATTATCCCGTAAGACGGGAGTTTTCATCGGTACAAGTTGACCTATTACCTAATGCCCTAAGTGATGTGCCACATCGCCTAGGCTTTAACAAAACATAACTAGCGTTAGCCTAGCTAACTTAAATGAGAAAAGAGAGAGGATCATGGCACAGAAATTTGACGTATGCATACTTGGCGCAACAGGGCTAGTTGGCAAAACCATTATGGAAATTTTAGCAGAAAGAGATTTCCCAATTAATAAATTATACCCATTGGCAAGTGCTCGTTCTGCTGGTGAATTTGTTGAATTTAATGGTGAAAGTATTGAAGTACTCGATGCAGACAATTTTGATTGGAGTTTAGCGCAAATTGGTTTCTTCTCTGCTGGTGGTGCTACGTCAGCTAAATATGCACCTATTGCGGGTGAAGCTGGCTGTATTGTTATTGATAATACATCTGAGTTTCGTTATAACGACGATATTCCATTAGTTGTACCTGAAGTAAACCCTCAAGCATTAGCAGAATATCGCAATAGAAATATTATTGCTAATCCAAACTGTTCTACTATTCAAATGATGGTGGCACTGAAGCCACTTCATGATGCCGTTGGTATTAGTCGTGTTAATGTATGTACCTACCAGTCAGTTTCTGGTGGTGGTAAGGCTGCAATGGATGAATTAGCAAAACAAACGGCCGATCTGTTGAGTGGTAAACCAGTTGAAACAAAAAACTTTTCTCGCCAAATTGCGTTTAATGTAATTCCTCAAATTGATGTGTTTCTTGAAAATGGCTATACCAAAGAAGAAATGAAAATGGTATGGGAAACGAAAAAAATATTAGGTGATGATAATGTATTAGTGAACCCTACTGCTGTACGAGTTCCAGTATTCTTTGGGCATGGAGAATCGTTGCATATTGAAACCAATTCACCTATTTCTGCAGAAGAAGTAAAAGATTTACTATCTCAAGCGCCAGGCCTAGTTGTATGCCGTAATGATGAAGATTTTCCTACTCAAATTGGCGATGCTAGTGGTAAAGATGAAACGTTTGTAGGACGTATACGTGAAGACATTAGCCATAATTGTGGTATTAATATGTGGATTGTTGCCGATAATGTTCGAAAAGGTGCGGCAACAAATAGCATTCAAATAGCAGAATTATTAATTAAAGATTACTTGAGTTAACCATTAAGCACAGGCTTTGTAGAATTTTGATTTAATAGTTATATTTCAGTAGCCTTCTCTTTAGAAAATTAGAAACTCGCCGTTAACATTAGATAGTCTTCTATGTTAATTGCGAGTTTTTTTATTTAATTTACTCAAAAGACTAAGATATTTTTTTTGAATTTGATATGATTATTAAGGATCTAAACTAGTACGATTTTTAGCAGGGACGTATTAGGTGGAATGAATATTGCTTTTGTTTTTCAATGCCACTTTCATTTTCATTTTGTCAAATAACTGACAAATAGCTAATTTTGTGAATAAAATAATAATTAGGAAACTTTGATGCAAAAATTATTACGCTTGTGTTTTCGACAGGTTGTTTTTAGCGTACCAATAATTAGTATATTAAGCTTGAGCATTATCACCACAAGTGTTTGCACTATTGGCTTTCCTGTTTTTGCTGAAGAAGCTGCCCCACAAAAACGCGGCATTCGTATGCGAGGCCCTAAAAGCAGCGATGTTTTTCCTTATGAACGTTATGGTCCCATAACATCACGAGATACGTTATGGAAAATTGCGTTAACTATTCGTCCAGATAACAGATTATCGGTTTATCAGGTGATGCAGGCATTATATCAAGCAAACCCTGCAGCCTTTGTTGATGGTAATTTAAATCATTTAGTTGAAGGTCAATATTTAACTATTCCGTCATTTGAGCGCATGATGTCAGTAGATACACGTGCAGCCAAAAAGAAATCGAGTGAAGATGATAAAGCTTGGGGAAAAGTTCAACCTAATAAAACAGCTAAAAAATCAGCGCCAGTAATACCTAATGCTAATAAAAAAGATTTAGATACAGTAAAAATCGAAATAAACGACCAACTAAATAAAATAGACACTGAACAACAAAAGCGTTTAGAAAATATTCAAAATGATGTTTTGGATTCTATCGGCGGTTTACAAGCTATTTTAAAAGAAAATGAAGCATTACGTCAGCGCTTGTCTTCATTTAACGATCAACTTAACACCATGCAGAAAGAGGTTGCTAAAAGCAAAGAAATTAAGTTGCAAATGGACGATATGATCAAATTGCAACAGGCGCTATTGGCAAAAGCACAAGCGAGAGAACAAGAATTACTTTTAGAAAAACAGCAAGCAGCACTAGAAAAGGATAACATTTTCTCAAGTGCTTGGTTTATTGGAGCAGTAATAACATTATTAACAATATTATTTTTATTTGTGTTACTACTTCTTTATAAAAGACAAAATAGCGCACAAGAACAAGACGAAATATCATTTGAAGAAAAACCAAATAAAAAGGCTAAATCAACAGAAGATAAATTAACAGAAGAACCTGTTGAAACAGATCTTACTGATAACGAAGACCTTTCTCTTGATGAAGAGTTGTCGCTGGACGATGAATTATCGCTTGATGATGATCTATCCATAGATTTATTGGAAGATGATGAAGGAAATGATGATGTTATTCATTTAGATGACAATGATGACAGCTTGCTGGATGATCTTGATGATTTAGACGATATATTACTCGATGATGATACCGACGTTCTTGCTAATGACGAATTAGAGCAAGACGAACTAGATTCTTTATTGGAAGACGATGATGAAAAAGGTTCAGCTGAAGAAGTATTAGAGAATAATGAACTTGATCAAAATGATCTGGATGATCTTTTAGGAAGCCTTGATACTCTTGAACAAGAAGCTGAGGAAGATGATCCTGTTGAGATAAATAGTCCTGATGATATTGATGCCTTGTTAGATTCAATAAACAGTGAAGATGAGCTGATTGAGGAGGAAACACAGGTTGAAGATGTGCTTATTGATGAGAGTATTGATAGCGATATAACAGATCCCGATGATATTGATGCCTTATTAGATTCAATGAATAGCGAAGATGAGCTGATTGAGGAGGAAGCACAGGTTGAAGATGTGTCTGTTGATGAGAATATTGACAGCGATATAACAGATCCCGATGATATTGATGCCTTATTAGAATCAATGGACAATGAAGAAGACCTCATTGAGGAAGAAACTCCAGCAGAAGATATACTTTCCGATAGCAACACTGACATAACAGATCCTGATGATATTGATGCCTTACTCGCCTCTATGAATGTTGATGATTCATCAGCTGAGAAAGACACACAAGCTGACAATGTACAAGAGAAGGTTCAAGAGAACGCTCAAGATAATATTCAAGCAAATGCCCAAACAAATGCCCAAGATAAGACTCCAGCAAAAGAGGCTACTGCTGATGACGATAGCGACACAGAAATAACTGATCCTGATGATATTGATGCCTTACTCGCCTCTATGAATGTTGATGATTCATCAGCTGAGAAAGACACACAAGCTGACAATGTACAAGAGAAGGTTCAAGAGAACGCTCAAGATAATATTCAAGCAAATGCCCAAACAAATGCCCAAGATAAGACTCCAGCAAAAGAGGCTACTGCTGATGACGATAGCGACACAGAAATAACTGATCCTGATGATATTGATGCCTTACTCGACTCCATGAATGTTGATGATTCATCAACAGGGAAAGACACACAAACTGACAATGTACAAGAGAAGGTTCAAGAGAACGCTCAAGATAATATTCAAGCAAATGCCCAAACAAATGCCCAAGATAAGACTCCAGCAAAAGAGGCTACTGCTGATGACGATAGCGACACAGAAATAACTGATCCTGATGATATTGATGCCTTACTCGACTCCATGAATGTTAATGATTCACCAGTAGAGAAAGACACACAACCTGATAATGAGCAAGAAAAGGTTCAAGAGAACGCTCAAGATAATATTCAAGCAAATGCCCAAGATACGCCTCCAGCAGAAGATATTGCTGCTGATGAAAATAGCGACACTGAAATAACCGATCCCGATGACATTGATGCTTTATTAGAGTCAATGAATATAGATGTTCCTGATAATATTAATGAGATAGCAAGTGCTAAGGATCTTGTTGATACTTCAGAAACAGAGAATAGTGAAGCAGATAGTCTCTCTGCGATTAATAAAAACCGAGAGAAAATAGAAAGCTTAACTGAAGCGTATATTGCACCACTATTATCAACAGATTTTAGTGATATTTTAGCGAAATCTCCCGAAAAAGAGTCAACGAACGATGAGCTAATAAATGAAATTGAAAATGAAGAGTTTGATATTGACGAACTTATTGCTGAGGCTGAGCAGTCAAATGAAAATGCTATTGAAGAAGAACTTGATATAGGTGACGATTTACTCTCAGGTGCTTTTGATGAAGCAGCGTTAGCAAAACTGTTGAATGAAGATGAAGAGGGAAATGAGGCTGAACAACCAACGGAATTATCTCCTGACTTTTCTGACCAAAATGTTCTTGCTGGCTTGCTCAATGATGATGAATACCGTAATGAAGAAATATCAGAAGCCAATGAAATTAATGATATTCAAGAGCTAGACAACTTAAATTTTGATGAACTTTTAGCAAACATAGAAGAAGAGTCGAGTGTTGCTAACAAGGCTGCAAACTTTAATCAAGCAACTGAGACTGTTGATGATTTTACTTTAGACGACTTTGATAATTTTAATGCCAAGGCAAACACTTCTAATAGCTTTGGTGAGCAGAATAAGGATAATGGTACAGAGTTTGTTTCAGTTGACTCCCTACTGACAGCGAGTCAAGATGAGGTAAGTTTTGGTGAACCATATAACAAAGCTAATATTGATGTCGGTTTAAATGAGTTCCCAGAATTTACTAAAGATATTAATCCTATTGATGTTGATCTTGATGAAAATGGCATTGCTGCAAAGTTAGATTTAGCTAAAGTTTATCTTGAAATAGGTGATGAAGATAATGCCGAGGTTATTTTAAAAGAAGTTATTAAGTTAGGCGATGCTCATCAACAAGCAGAAGCTGAGAAGCTACTAAAAGACTTGTAATTATCACCTTAATAGCATTGCCTTAACACTATAAAATAATAGATAATGCGCCTCTCTGACTAAAGTGGTGTTTTAAGAGGTTAGCATGCGTTATGCGTTAGGCATCGAATACGATGGTAAAAATTATTGTGGCTGGCAAAGGCAAAAAAGTGTTGTTAGCGTGCAACAAAAGCTGGAACAAGCGCTATCAAAAGTTGCAGATGAACCTATTGAAGTAATTTGTGCTGGTCGAACTGATACTGGTGTTAATGCGACTAATCAAGTTGTTCATTTTGATACCTCTAAAATAAGAAAAGATGTCGCTTGGACCTTAGGTGTAAATACCCATTTACCTAAGGACATAGCGGTAACTTGGGTAAATGCGGTTGATGATGAATTTCATGCCCGTTTTAGTGCCACTGCTAGACGGTATCGCTATATTATTTACAATAATAGATTACGGCCAGCGATTCTTAATTATGGTATTAGTCATTGTCATTATCCTTTAGATGAACATTTAATGCATCAAGGCGCACAACACCTAGTAGGGAAGCATGATTTTACTAGCTTTCGTACTGTTCATTGTCAATCACACTCTCCCGTTAGAACTATACAACACTGTGACATAACACGCCGTGGTGAATATATTATAGTGGATATAAAAGCGAATGCTTTTTTACATCATATGGTACGCAATATTGTTGGTAGTTTAATGCGTGTTGGGCAATCTCAAGAAAGCACACTATGGATCAGAGAAGTACTTGAGCTTAAAAATCGTTGCATGGCGGGTATGACAGCACCACCAGAAGGTTTATATTTTGTTGAAGTTGATTACCCTGAGCAATATGCGCTTCCTAAAAGACCATTTGGACCACTTTTTTTAACTTAATAATATAATTCTTGAAAATAATTAACAAAGCAGACCTGTTTTTATATAAAATATGGGATAAAGTGTGTTTTAATTCTCGGTTATATTTGTTATCACATTCAATTTGATTATTTGTTATTTCATTCTCAACAAAAAATCTATTTATATTCGTTGCAATAGGCAAAAATAAAATTATGAGCTGGATTGAAAAAATTCTCCCAAAAGCAAAATCTACCCAAAAACGCAATATTCCTGAAGGTGTTTGGAGTAAATGTACTTCATGTAATGCGGTATTGTATAAAGTTGAGTTAGATAGACAAATTTCTGTCTGTCCAAAATGCGATCATCATATGCGCATTAGTGCGCGTAAACGCATTGACAGTTTTCTTGACCAAGATAACCGACAAGAGCTAGGTGAAGAATTTGAAGCACAAGATATCTTAAAATTTAAAGACTCTAAACGTTATAAAGATAGACTCAGTGCTGCCCGCAAAAGCACTGGTGAAAAAGATGCTTTAGTAGTGATGAAAGGTGAATTACATGGTATGCCTGTCGTTGCAGCAGCATTCGAATTTTCATTTTTAGGTGGTTCTATGGCGTCTGTAGTTGGTGCCCGTTTTGTTAAAGGTGTTGAGTATTGTTTAGAGCATAATGTTCCGTTTATTTGTTTTTCTGCTAGTGGTGGCGCGCGTATGCAAGAGGCGTTATTCTCATTAATGCAAATGGCAAAAACGAGTGCAGCATTAGCGAAAATGAGTGAAAAAGGCCTTCCTTATGTGTCAGTGTTAACTGATCCTACAATGGGTGGCGTTTCAGCCAGTCTTGCCATGTTGGGTGATATTAATGTTGCCGAACCTAAAGCACTAATTGGCTTTGCTGGCCCTCGAGTTATTGAGCAAACGGTACGTGAAAAATTGCCAGAAGGCTTCCAGCGAAGTGAGTTTTTACTTGAAAAAGGTGCGATTGACATGATTGTAGATCGTCGAAATATGCGAGAAACTTTAGCACGTATGTTAGCCAAATTTATGGGGCAAGATAGTCCTTTATAAACTCGAGATAAGTACAACCTATGTTAAAACACAATGAAAGCCATTCTAAAGATTTTAAAAGTCTTAATGAATGGCTTTATTATTTAGAAACCATTCATACTACCGAAATAGATCTTGGCCTATCACGTATAAGTCAGGTAGCTAAACGCTTATCTATTGATTTTAGTTTTGCGCGTGTTATTACGGTTGCAGGCACTAATGGTAAAGGTACAACCTGTGCTTTTTTAGAAAATGCCTTGCTTGGTGAACCAGCCCCAAGTGATTTGAGTATTGATGAAGAAGAGTGCGCTTTAACTCAAAGTGTAGCAGTATATTCGTCACCACATATTGAGCACTTTAACGAACGGTTACGTATTAATAAGTGTAATGTTGATGATCAATCACTTATTAAGGCATTTAAAGAAATAGAAATTGCAAGAGCTGATATTTCACTTAGCTATTATGAATATACTACCTTAGCTGCTTTTCTAGTGCTAATGGCAGTTAAGCCAGAAGTTATTATTTTGGAAGTAGGTTTAGGCGGACGTCTCGATGCCACCAATATTATTGATGCTGATGTTGCCGTTGTTACAACCGTGGATATTGATCATCAAGCCTTTTTAGGAAATGATCGAGAAACAATTGGCTTTGAAAAAGCAGGTATTATGCGAGGAAATCAACATATTATCATTGGTGATCCTAATGCACCGCAATCAGTGTTAAATTATGCTAATAAGGTTAATGATGAACAAGAATATAATAATCAAGCCGCAGCATATAAAAAGATAAAAGTGAGAAATAGAGATTTTTTCAACATTTTACCAACATCCTCTCACAGTCAATGCTCATCAAATTGGCAATGGCTGTATAAAGAATTTGATAGTGAAGGTCATGAAATTGAGTTTTGTTTGAATGATCTGAACAATACAAAAATTCCTCAAGACAATGTTGTTACTGCGTTGATGGTGTTAAAGCAGCTTGGTATAAAGCTAACATCAAAGAAAGTGAATGCACTGATTAACCAAACGCAGGTAGCTGGCCGAACCGAGTTGTTTAAAGCGCCTGTATTTAATAAAAGTGCTCTTGATGACCATGAGATTATAACATATAAACTAAACAGTGATGTTATGCTTGATGTCGGGCACAACCCGCATGCAGGAAGATATTTAGCCGCAAAGTTAACTCAATTTAAATCTCAAAATCAGTATCAACGCATAATTGCAGTTGTTGGTATGTTAGCAGATAAAGATATTGCTAATACATTATTGCCTTTTCAAGGAATTATCGATGATTGGCATGTCGCTTCATTATCAGTCCTTAGAACCGCCTCATCTGAACAAATGGTAACTCAATTATCTAGTTTTACTAAATCCATCAATTGTTTTGACAATATAACTCAGGCATTTAAAATGGCTAATCTTAAAGCTGAGTCAACTGATTTAATTCTTGTTTTTGGTTCATTTTATACCGTTGCCGAAATCAGACAGCTTATAATTTAATTTCTTGTTTAAATTACTTGGAGTATCGTTTGTCTACACCGTTTCAAAATCGTCTTGTTGGTACTATTATTGTCGCTGCAGCAATTATTATTTTTCTGCCTGATATACTTGATGGTAAAAAAAACTCAAATCAAGCTGACTTCGATGCCATTCCAAAAGCGCCAACCTTTACGGGAAAGTTAACGAACAAAACATTTCCAGAAGAAAAGTTAGTGTTGAAAGAAGAAGCGACAATTTTTAATGAAACAGCCAAAGATGAACAGTTGCTCAAAAAAACTAAGTTGCCAAATGAAGAAAGCACGCCAGATTTGACTAATGAAAACAGTCAAACGTCAAGTGAAACTAAAGTAACACCAGCGACTAAAGCAAAACCAATAACAAGCAATGGCACTTCAATCGCTAAAGCTAGCTCAGCAATAGAAAAACCAGATTTAGGGCAGCAACCAAACGAAGCAGTCAATAAAGAAGCTTGGGTTATTCAGCTGGGAAGTTTCAGGCATAAAACTAATGTTGCTGAACTGGTTGATAAACTGAAAAAAAATGGTTATACCGTTTTCACAAAACCTATACAAACTAAAAAAGGTACGTTAACTAAAGTTTTTATTGGACCTGAATTAAATAAAACCTCTTTGTCTGGTAAGCTGCCAGCGTTGAAAGAGTTAACAAATGTGCAAGGAAAGATCGCCCGCTTTTATTCAGGTAAATAAGTGCGCTGAAATCAAAAAAGTTAGGCATTTGTATTTTGATTCTGGTAGAATGCGCGCCTCTAATCAATGAGAAACTTAAATTATGGTTTGGATAGATTACGCCATTTTGACAGTAATAGGGTTATCAACACTAATTAGCTTAGTGCGAGGCTTTGTAAAAGAAGCTTTATCATTAACTATTTGGATCAGTGCCTTTTTTATTGCCAGTACTTTTTATGGAAATTTAGCCAACCTTCTTACCAATATTTCAGATCAATTCTTGCGTAATGCCGCGGCAACAGCAATTTTATTTATTTCTACGTTAATTATGGGCGCTTTAGTTAGCTACCTTATTGGGCAACTAGTAAGTAAAACAGGATTGTCAGGTACAGATCGTGTTTTAGGTTTAGTATTTGGCGCATTACGTGGGGTGTTAATTGTTGCTGCTTTGTTATTCTTTATGGATGCCTTTGCAGGGGTTAATACAAGTGATTGGTGGAAAAATTCACAACTTATACCAGAATTTACTTTGGTTGTGGAATGGTTCTTTGAGTATCTTAAGCAATCATCAAGTTTTCTAACTTAGTGATAACAATTAACATTATTTACTAAGTTCAAGCGGAGAAAAATTCATGTGTGGTATTGTTGGTATTGTTGGTAAAACTGCGGTTAATCAATATTTGTATGACGGGTTAACAGTTTTACAGCATCGCGGACAAGATGCTGCTGGTATTGTGACTATTCATGACGATACCTTTCGTCTTAGAAAAGGAAATGGTTTAGTTAAAGATGTTTTTCATACGCGTCATATGATGCGCTTGCAAGGCAATATTGGTATTGGTCATGTACGTTATCCTACAGCTGGTACTTCAAGTTCATCAGAGGCTCAGCCCTTTTATGCTAACTCACCTTATGGTATATCGTTAGCCCATAACGGTAATTTAACAAATGCAGAAGAGCTAAAATATTGGTTAAATACCAAAGCTCGCCGTCATGTTAATACTACATCAGACTCAGAATTATTATTAAATATTTTGGGTCATGAATTACAACAAAGTGATAATATCAAATTAACACCAGATGATATTTTTACTGCTGTTTCTAATGTACATGAACGTGTGCGAGGAGCTTATGCCACCGTTGCTTTAATTATAGGTTATGGCATGGTAGCATTTCGTGATCCAAATGGTATTAGACCATTAGTTTTTGGTAAACGTGAAACAGAAAATGGTGTTGAATACATGATCGCTTCTGAATCGGTTGCGCTTGATGCTTGTTCATTTAAATTTGTTCGAGATGTAGCACCAGGAGAAGCTATCTTCTTCTCAGAAAATGGGCAAATTCATAGCCATCAATGTTCTAAAAATCCTGTATATAGCCCGTGTATTTTCGAATATGTATATTTTGCTAGACCAGACTCAACCATTGATAAAATTTCTGTTTATGCTGCTCGGGTTGAAATGGGTACTAAATTAGGTGAGAAAATTGCGAAAGAGTGGGATGATATCGATATTGATGTGGTTATCCCTATTCCCGAAACATCGTGTGATATTGCATTACAAATAGCTAAACAATTAGATTTACCTTATCGTCAAGGCTTTGTAAAAAATCGCTATATAGGGCGTACTTTTATCATGCCAGGGCAAGAGCAACGTAAAAAATCTGTTCGCCAAAAATTGAATGCCATTAGTGCAGAATTTAAAGGAAAAAATGTTTTACTTGTCGATGATTCTGTTGTTCGTGGTACAACCTCAGAGCAAATCATTGAAATGGCAAGAGCTTCTGGGGCTAAAAAAGTGTATTTTGCTTCTGCGGCACCTGAGATTCGTTTCCCTAATGTTTATGGTATTGATATGCCAAGTGCAAACGAGTTAATTGCTCATGGGCGTGATGTTGATGATGTGTGTGATTTAATTGGCGCAGATAAATTAATCTTTCAGTCAATTGAAGATTTAGTGGCTGCAATTAGAATTGGTAACCCTGAAATACAACGTTTTGATACGTCAGTTTTTGATGGGATTTATGTTACCAATGACATTGATAACACCTATTTAGAAAAGCTTCATGCGCTTAGAAATAATAGTAGTAAAGAGTCTTCTGATAAGAATGCTGACTCTGTTATTGATATGCATAATGAAGGTGCAGAATAAACAATAGCTAATGCTTCAATTGATAAAAATAGCGAGTAAACTTTGATAAGTTACTCGCTACTTGTTAATGAATTTACCTAGTACTTACCTACCAAGACAACTAGTGAACATATTCAGGGCCAAAACCCATAGTCCACATTACAGCACTAAAAGCCATAATACCTACTAATAACACTAAACCGCAAGTCACTACTGAACTTGAGTAGATAAACCCTTTATCTTCAGGAATGTTCATCATAATAGGTACGCCAGAATATAATAAGTATATTGAGTAACTAACCCCAACAAGACCTACTAAGGCAACAAACCAAAGTACAGGGAATAATGCAGCGATACCAACCATAAACATTGGTGTTGCAGTATATGCTGCTAATTCAAGAGATTGAATATAGCTTGGATTTGAATCAAATGTTTTTGCCATCCATTGAATTAAGTAGGCTAGGGCAAAAACGCCAATCACTAAAGCAAAGTACATGGCAATAGCCATTAGTTGCGCACTGTTTTGGCTAATCATAATAGGTTCACCAACCCCTATTGTCCAACCTATATGTGCAGCAGCATAATAACTACAAATAGTAGGGATTAATGCTATAGCAAGTATATGCGCCATACTATACATAATACTTTCATGTTGTTTCTCGATAGTTTGCCATTCATCTTTTGGGTGAGCGTATAAACCCCAAATGTGATTTAATATCATAATAATATCCTTTGCGAAGTCCCCAATAAAATATTTAGCCATTTGTTAATTGAGTTTTGTTTGCTAAATATACATTCAACGATAATTATTTTTATTATCGATATCTTATTTATGGGAGATGATAGAGCATTCGTCAAGCTTTGATTGAAAAATAGACTGTAAAACATGAAAATAATTTGTTTTTATACTGAATATAGTTGAGATTTATTTTACTTATTCCTTTTAAGTATAATGTTTGCTTTATAATCCAAGATGATTTGTTTAATTAAAATATCTTAATCAAGAAATTTTAATTCTAACTATTTTCATTATTTCTATATCAAAACCAGCAATTTTTTCGTTATCGGGATAATAAGTAATATTTACCCGCTGCCCTTTTAAGCTTTTATATAATTTTTTTCTTTTATATTTAAAAGGCACATTTATGTTTTCAAGCATGAGTGTATTGATAAACCAATCACCCGACTCTCGCTGTACATGTGACATTACCTTAATGTTATCTGTGTGAATGAGTTTTTTATGTTGCTCAATTAACTGTTTTACTGCTTTGTTGGACGGTTTACTATATTGAGGTGAATGATCCATAGTTGATTAAAAAATGTGAAAAACAGTTCACCATTCTCTCAAATAATGGTTAGTTAGAATAGGGTGTTTGTTTATTTTTATAGATAAACATTGATCTAGTGTAGTCAAAGTAATGGTTAAACAGTTAGAATATAAGCATAAAACATTACCTGTATCGATTGATGAATACTGAAGAACTATTAAACCCAATTAAGTCTTTTTTGCAGTGTGAAACGCCCCAAGAATGGATTGATAAAGCGGCGCAGCCTGAAAATTTACCAATTATCTTATTGGATCATCTCGTGTGTGAGTTAAAAGCAGCGCAAACAGGAATGTGGTTGATCCGTAAATATGCAGTAGATAAACAAAGTGGTCAAAACCTTTTAAATTGGTTAGAGCCATATGAAAAATTTGTATATAAAAAAGAGGGAACGCTTGAAGATTTAGCGACAAAGTTAAAATTTTCAAAATCGATTGTACCAAAAAATAATACTCCAATAGGACAAGACTTAATTGATAAAATGGTATTGCTGATTAAAGAAGAGTTGCATCATTTTTATCAAGTGTTGGAAATAATGAATGCGCGCAATATTCCCTATGAAAATATTAGTGCTGGACGCTATGCTAAAGGCATGATGAAACATGTTAAAACTCATGAACCTGAAACACTTATTGATAAACTGATCTGTGGTGCTTACATAGAAGCTCGTTCTTGTGAACGTTTTGCTAAATTAGCACCATACCTTGATGATGAATTAAATAAGTTCTACATATCTTTACTTCGTTCAGAAGCGAGACATTATGAAGATTATTTATCACTTGCTCAAAAAGTAGCTAATGGAGATATTTCAGAAAGAGTTCAGCATTTTGGAAAAGTAGAAGCCGAATTGATTTTATCAGAAGATAAAGACTTCAAGTTTCATTCAGGCGTACCTGTATAACACCATATATAGCATAAACCTTAACATAAATTATTATTTAGGCTGAGCTAATGGTTGGTTTAATAATTTCATGCTTGTGGGAGTTACTTTTAACCAAGCACCTTGCTCATACCAGTCACCCAAAACTATGCGTTGCGCTGTTTTACCGTTAGCGGTTAAATGATGAATAGCAGGTCTATGAGTATGGCCATGTATTAATAGTTGACTTTGGTAACCTTCTAAACAGTCAACAACTTCAGATTCAGTAACATCCATAATGTCTTGCGGTTTGAGCGATGTAGCAGCTGCACTTTTTTTACGGTAATTAGCCGCCATTTTTTTTCGTACCCATAGTGGTAGACTTTTTACCATAGCTTGCCACCACCATGAGCGCGATTTTTTTCGAAAATTTTGATAGGCAATGTCGCGTGTGCATAGGGTATCGCCATGCATAATAACAACGTTTTGCCCGTATAAATCAATTAAATCAATTTCAGGTAATAAAATCATGGAAGACTTCTTTGCAAAACGCTTACCTAATAAAAAATCTCGATTACCGTGTATATAATAAATTGTAGTGCCAAAGCTTGAGAGAGTTCTCAATGCTTTGGCGATAGTTGCTAAATAAGCACTGTCATCATCATCACCAACCCAAACCTCAAACAAATCACCCAGAATATAAAGTGTTTGCGCTTGTATCGCCTCATTTTTCAAAAAACGTAAAAAACAGGCGGTAATATCAGGTCTGTTTTGCGCTAAATGTAAATCGGCAATAAAGTAAGTAACGGATTTTTGGGAGTTTGGCATTATTAATAATCTATATTGCTTAATTTAAGAGGGAAATAGCTATTCAACGATAGCTGATTCAATCACAATATCGTCTTTTGGTACATCACCATGACCAAACATATTGCCTGTTTCAACAAGTGTCATTTTGTCAACGACATCCATGCCTTCAACTACTTCACCAAACACACAGTAGCCCCAACCTTGCACAGATTCATTTTTAAAATCTAAAAAGTCATTGTCTGTTAAGTTAATAAAGAATTGAGCAGAAGCTGAATGTGGTTCTTGGGTACGCGCCATTGCCAATGTGCCACGTTTGTTACCTAAACCATTGTTTGCTTCGTTTTGAATACTAGCACGGGTTTCTTTTTCTTCTAAACCAGGAGCAAAACCACCACCTTGCGCCATAAATCCTTTAATTACACGATGAAAAATGGTGCCATTATAATGACCTTCTTCTACATATTGTTGGAAATTTTTCGCTGTAATTGGTGCTTTATCAAAGTCTAATTCAATCTTAATATCACCAAGGGTTGTTTTAAAAATAATCATAGGGGTTCTCATCTACAAAAAAGTAGCCAAATTGTACGCTAAGTTGAGATAAAGTGCATCTGCTATGGTGATTCAAAACGAAGCATGGGTTACAATCAATTTTTATTGTTGGTAATCATTATTTTTCATTGGAGTCGTAAACCCTCATGTTGCAGATATACAATACTTTAACCCGTAAAAAGGAAGTTTTTACCCCTATCAACCCAGGTAAAATAGGATTGTATGTTTGTGGTTGTACCGTTTATGATTTATGCCATATTGGGCATGCACGTACTTATATTAGCTTTGATAATATTGCTAGGTACCTACGTTTCTCGGGATATGAGGTTAATTATGTGCGAAATATTACCGATGTTGAAGATAAAATTATTAATCGTGCTGCTGTAAATAAAGAGACACCAGAGCAATTAACCGAACGTACCATAGGTTACATGCATGAAGATTTTGACGCTTTAAATATAGAGCGTCCAAACCTTGAACCACGAGTAACCACACACATGAATGAAATTATTGCGATGATTGAAAAGTTAGTTGCAAAAAAACATGCCTATGTTGCGGGTGAAAATGCCGAATTAACTGGGCAAGGGGATGTGTTATTCAATGTTTCTAGCTATGCTGATTATGGTAAGCTGAGCGGACAAAACCTTGAGCAGCTACAGGTAGGCTCTCGTGTTGAAGTGGATAACAATAAAAATAATCCTCTTGATTTTGTTTTATGGAAATCAGCAAAGCCTGGCGAACCAAGTTGGTCATCACCTTGGGGGGAGGGAAGACCTGGTTGGCATATTGAATGTTCTGCCATGAATGCTAAGGAACTTGGTCATCACTTTGATATTCACGGAGGAGGTTCAGATTTACAATTTCCTCATCATGAAAATGAAGTGGCTCAAAGTTGTTGCGCTCTGGATACTCCATACGTTAATTATTGGATGCACACAGGCATGGTGCAAGTAGATCAAGAGAAAATGTCCAAATCACTTGGGAATTTTTTCACTATTCGTGATGTGCTTGCTCAATACGATGCTGAAACAGTACGTTTCTTTTTAACTACTGGGCATTACCGTAGCCAATTAAATTATTCAACCGATAATTTAAACCAAGCAAGAGCATCCTTAGAGCGTATTTATACTGCATTGAGAAATGTTAAGGTAGAGGATGATTTTGTTTTAGATAAATCTATTGCGTATGTTCAACAATTTTGTCAAGCAATGGATGATGATTTTAATACACCACAAGCGATTGCCGTCTTATTTGAAATTGCAAAAGAGCTGAATGTAGTGAAAGAACATGCTCATGAACAAGCAAGTAAACTTGCGGGTACCTTAAAAACATTAGGAGGTGTGCTTGGTTTACTTCAACTGGATCCTGAAAGCTTCTTACAAGGGCAGAATGATGATGGCGAAGTTGCTGTTATCGAAGCACTAATTGCGCAACGTAACCAAGCACGAATAGATAAAAATTGGGCTCTTGCTGATCAAGCACGCGACAAGTTAATTGAAATGAATATTGTATTAGAAGACAGCGCAGGAAAAACTACCTGGCGGAAAAATAGCTAAATAGCTAAGTTATCTATTTAAAGTGTACAAACCTGTTTGTACACTTTTCATAAAGGTGATTTTTATTTTCCAAATTGTTCGCACGCAATGAAGGTGTTTTCAATTAAACTCGCTACAGTCATTGGCCCTACACCACCAGGAACTGGTGTAATAAAAGCAGCTTTTTCTTTAGCTGCATCAAAATCGACATCGCCAATAAGCTTGCCTGATTCTAAGCGATTAATTCCCACATCTATCACAATTGCACCATCTTTAATCCATTCTCCAGGAATGAAAGCTGGCTTACCTACAGCAACTACAATTAAGTCGGCATTTCTAACTTTACTTTCGAGATCTTTTGTAAATCGATGCGTTGTTGTTACTGTGCAGCCCGCTAGCAACAGTTCAAGTGTCATTGGCCGACCAACAATATTTGATGCCCCTACCACTAAGGCATCTAAACCATGAGGTTTAACACCTGTAGACTCTATCAGTGTCATTATACCTTTTGGTGTGCAAGGTCTTAAGCCAGGAAGGCGTAAGGCAAGTTTACCAACGTTTGATGGGTGGAAACCATCCACATCTTTTTCTGGAATTATTTGCTCAATAATTAAATTAGCATCTAAACCAGCAGGTAAGGGAAGTTGTACTAAAATACCATCAATGGCATCATCATTATTTAGTTCATCAATTAAAGTACATAACTCATTTTGAGTCGTGGTTTCTGGTAAATCATAAGAACGAGATACAAAGCCAACTTCTTCACATGCTTTACGTTTGCTACCTACATAAACTTGAGAGGCTGCATCGCAACCAACTAAAATAACAGCTAGGCCTGGCGCTCTTTGGCCGTTACTTATACGTAAGCTAACTTTTTCTTTAATAGAGTCGCGGAGTTGTTTGGCAATAGCCTTGCCGTCAATTAATGATGCCGTCATAATACTTATATTGTAACCTTGAATATATTAATGGAGTTAATACGCTAATGAAGTAGCGCTATTTTGCCATAAACCCTACGTTAGTAATAGCGAAGAGTTAGAATAAATTTGAATGTATAGCTTATACAACTATATTACGAACAGTTATTATTATGTCATATAAATATACGGCTTTTTGTTACTCTTGATGCCACTAATTAAGCAAGTTGCATTAAAAGTAAACGAACACGTTTTTTTTTATAAAAAAAGTTTGACTGAACCCGTTCAACTCGGTAATATCCGCACCCGTTGAAGACAGCTAATTTAATTGGTTTGTTTTTAACATATGTCGGTGATTAGCGCAGCTTGGTAGCGCACTTGGTTTGGGTCCAAGGGGTCGCAAGTTCGAATCTTGCATCACCGACCACTTTTTCTTTCTTAGGTAATAAGGAAGAGCAAGTATTGGTTTGGGTGTCATCAAGTTCAGTCGCAAGTTTGAATTTTGTATCACCGAGTACTTTTTCTTCCTTAGATAATAATGAAGAGCAAGTATTGGTTTGGGTGTCATAAAATTCAGTCGTAAGTTTGAATTTTATAACACTGACGACTTTTTAGTTTATCATTTGTATAAATTGAAAAGTGAATGCTTTTGTAGGTAATGTGCGCCCTTAGCTCAGCTGGATAGAGCAACGCCCTTCTAAGGCGTGGGTCGTAGGTTCGAATCCTACAGGGCGTGCCATAGTTAACATTAAGTATGAAATGTATTATGGTGGCTATAGCTCAGTTGGTAGAGCCCCGGATTGTGATTCCGGTTGTCGAGGGTTCAAGTCCCTTTAGCCACCCCATTTTTTTCTTCATCCCTTGAAGCGAAAGAATGAAGTTTTAAATCGGTGATTAGCGCAGCTTGGTAGCGCACTTGGTTTGGGTCCAAGGGGTCGCAAGTTCGAATCTTGCATCACCGACCACTTCTTTTATGGTTATTCCCTTACTATCTAGATAATTTCAAACATAAAATTAGTCATTAAAGTTTACAAAGACATTTTATAAAAGTGTCGAAATTTTGTTGATTGTTAAATAACTTTTTTTATTACTATCCACACTTATGTTAGTACATAATTCCCGCTATAAACTTGCCCTTGCAACTTCTTTTATGTCTAGCTATAATTCCGCGTCATAAATTTTAACCGTTCGTATGAGCAAGGCACTTTTTTTACTTCTTTTATAGAAGAGAAGCAAGTAAGGTTAGTGCATTATAAGAAAGCGTAACACGCTAAGTTTTGAGGTATATAAATGCAAGTTTCAGTTGAGACTACACAAGGTTTGGAACGTCGTTTGACTATTTCTGTTCCAGCCGAAACAGTAGATGTTGAAGTTAAAAATCGTCTTCGTCAAGTGAGTAAAACCCAGCGTATTAACGGTTTCCGTCCGGGCAAAGTTCCACCATCAGTGATCCAAAAGCGTTATGGTAAATCTGTACGTCAAGAAGTTGCGGGTGAAATTATGCAACGTAGTTTTGTTGATGCCATCGTTGCAGAAAAAATCAACCCAGCGGGTCGCCCATCATTTGTAGCTAAAAGCAATGAAGATGGTAAAGAGTTAAAATTTGAAGCAACGTTTGAAGTTTATCCAGAAGTTGAATTAAATAATCTAGACAAAATTGTAGTTGAACGTCCAGATGTGGAAGTAACTGACGCAGATTTAGATGAAATGTTTGAAACGTTACAAAAGCAGCATCAAACATGGAAAGAAAACAAGCGTAAAACTAAAAAAGGTGACAGATTAACACTTGATTTTACTGGCCGTATTGATGGTGCAGAGTTTGAAGGTGGTAAAGCTGAAGGTTTTGAACTTGAACTTGGCGCTGGTCGCATGATTCCTGGTTTTGAAAAAGAAATCACAGGCATGAAAGTTGGCGAAGAGAAAACAATTAAAGTGACTTTCCCTGATGACTATCATGCAGAAAACCTAAAAGGTAAAGAAGCTGAATTCGATATTGTTGTTCATAAAACTGAAGGCCCAGTGTTACCTAAAGTAGATGATGAATTTGCAAAACTATTTGGCATTGAAGAAGGTGGTGTTGACGCATTACGTGAAGAAGTTAGTAAAAATATGGCTCGTGAATTAACTCAAGCGGTTAAAGCTAAAGTTAAAAATCAAGTACTTGATGGTTTATTAGCGAGTCATGAAGTTGGGTTACCGTCAGCTTTAGTTGCGCAAGAAATAGACGTGTTACGTCAACAAGCTATGCAACGTTTTCAAGGACAAATGGATCCTAAAAACTTACCTGAATTACCAAATGACATGTTTAAAGAACAAGCAGAACGTCGTGTCAAAATCGGTTTGTTATTAGGTGAAGTAATCAAAGTTAACGAACTCAAAGTTGATAATGACAAAGTAGACGAGTTAATTGCTACTGCGGCTTCGGCCTATGAAGATCCACAAGAAGTTATTGAATACTACGCTAACAACAAAGAATTAATGCAACAAATGCAAAACGTTGCATTAGAAGAACAAGCAGTTGAGTTTTTAGTTGAAAAAGCGAAAGTAGAAAATAAAGAGACAAGCTTTAAAGATATTATGAACCCTGAAGGCAAGTAATATCGCTTTTTTATTGAAAAAAGCTTAGCAATCGCTTAGATTTAATGGCTTGTATGAATACCTCATACAAGCCATTTTTATTTGACTTATTATTACTCAATTAAAAAACTATCACGTATTTTATATTTAAGGGACGGAACACACTTGTTTAATTCTCAATTTAATTCACAGACAAACCCTCAAGATTCAGCTACAAGCCCTGAAAGTGCCTTAGTGCCTATGGTAGTAGAGCAAACAGCTAAAGGTGAACGTTCTTATGATATTTACTCAAGGTTACTAAAAGAACGTGTCATATTTCTATGTGGTCAAGTTGAAGACCACATGGCAAATTTAATTATTGCTCAATTATTATTTTTAGAATCAGAAAGTCCAGATAAAGATATTTTTCTTTATATAAATTCTCCTGGCGGTTCAGTAACGGCAGGCATGGCTATTTACGACACAATGAAATTTATTAAACCTAATATTTCTACTGTTTGTATCGGTCAAGCAGCCAGCATGGGCGCTTTTTTACTCTCTGGTGGTGAAAAGGGTAAACGTTATTGTTTGCCTAATGCGCGTGTGATGATCCATCAGCCTTTAGGTGGATTTCAAGGTCAAGCATCTGATTTTGAAATTCATGCAAAAGAAATTTTATTCATTAAAGATAAATTAAATCGTTTAATGGCTGAACATACAGGACAGCCTCTTGAGAAGGTTTCTCAAGATACTGACAGAGATAATTTCTTAAGTGCAGAATCTGCAGTTGAATATGGCTTAGTTGACTCCATATTAGAACAAAGGAACAGTTAATTTATTTTTAACATTCGTTGTAAAGTGAGTTTGAATGATTAAATATCACTTAAAAAATGGTTAAATTACTACTATGCTATAATTTATAACATGGTAGTAATTAGCAGAATTAAAGATTTGAGGTAGGGCATGACCGATATTAAAAGTGGTGACGGCGACAATGGTAAATTACTGTATTGTTCATTTTGTGGCAAAAGCCAACATGAAGTACGTAAGTTAATTGCTGGGCCATCAGTATTTGTATGTGACGAATGTGTTGAATTATGCAACGACATTATTCGTGAAGAAATAAAAGAAATTTCACCAAAAGAAGAAAAAGAAGCGCTGCCTTCTCCCATTGAAATACGTGAAAGCTTAGATGATTACGTAATTGGTCAAGATCATGCGAAAAAAGTACTCGCAGTAGCTGTTTATAATCATTACAAACGTTTGCGTAATGGTGATTCTCACAACGGTATTGAACTTGGAAAAAGTAATATATTACTTATTGGACCAACAGGGTCAGGTAAAACTTTATTAGCTCAAACATTAGCCCGATTACTTAATGTACCTTTTACTATGGCTGATGCAACAACACTAACCGAAGCGGGTTATGTTGGTGAAGATGTTGAAAATATCATTCAAAAACTTTTACAAAAATGTGATTATGATGTTGAGAAAGCTCAACGTGGTATTGTTTATATCGATGAAATAGACAAAATTTCTCGTAAATCGGATAATCCTTCGATTACGCGTGATGTTTCTGGTGAAGGTGTTCAGCAAGCTTTATTGAAATTGATTGAAGGTACTGTTGCTTCTGTACCGCCACAAGGGGGTCGTAAACATCCTCAACAAGAGTTCTTGCAGGTTGATACGTCTAAAATACTATTTATCTGTGGTGGAGCATTTGCAGGGTTAGATAAAGTAATAGAGCAACGTTGCCATACGGGTACAGGTATTGGTTTTGGTGCAGAAGTTCGTGGTAAAGAACAAGAAGTAACGTTAACTGAACGCTTGGAAGATGTTGAACCAGAAGATTTAGTAAAATATGGTTTAATTCCTGAGTTTATTGGTCGTTTACCTGTGCTTGCAACATTACGTGAATTAGACGAATCAGCATTAATTCAAATTCTACAAGAGCCTAAAAATGCGTTAACTAAGCAGTTTATGGCATTGTTCGATATGGAAAACGTTGAATTAGAGTTCAGAGAAGATGCACTGATTGCTATTGCAAGAAAAGCCATGGATAGAAAAACAGGTGCTCGTGGCCTACGTTCCATTGTTGAATCTGTTTTACTTGATACTATGTATGAGTTGCCATCAATGGAAAATGTCAGCAAAATAGTGGTTGATGAAACAACTATTCGAGGCGAATCAAAGCCTTTAGTTATCTACGATAGTCAGCAAGAACAGGCGGCATCAGAGTAGATATTAGTACAATTATTATTAAAAGAGCCTCAAAGGCTCTTTTTTATTTTTATGTCTTGTTGTTATAAACTTAAAATTCTCGCTTGTAAGTTTTCTATTGATCCCCATATAGTTTTTAATTAGCAATTTTCATAACTTTCCAAAGAGATACACATGACCGAAGAATTATCTAGTGTAGTTGAAATCCCCGTTCTTGCCTTAAGAGACGTTGTCGTTTATCCGCAAATGGTTATTCCTTTGTTTGTTGGACGAGAAAAATCAATCCGTTGTTTAGACCTTGCTATGGAAAATGACAAGCAAGTATTTTTAGTTGCCCAAAAGGATGCTGCTGTTGATGATCCTCAAGCGGCCGATGTTTATGATGTTGGGACAGTTGCAACAATTCTGCAAATGCTGAAATTACCTGATGGCACAGTAAAAGTCTTAGTCGAAGGCGTACAACGTGCGCATGTAACTAAATTTGTAGAAACAAAAGATTATTTTAGCGCTAATATTGATTTTTTAACTGCCGAAAATAAACCAGAAGATGATAACGAAGTATTAATTCGTTCAGCTATTTCTCAATTTGAAGGCTATGTAAAGCTTAATAAAAAGATCCCACCAGAGGTACTTACGTCTGTTTCTGGTATTGATGATGCTGAGCAACTTGCCGATACAATGGCAGCACACATGCCATTAAAATTAGCAGATAAGCAGAAAGTTTTAGAGATAGTTGATATTGTAAAACGCTTAGAACATTTAATGGCGCTAATGGAAGGTGAAATAGACTTATTGCAAGTTGAGAAGAAAATTCGTACTCGCGTTAAAAAGCAAATGGAAAAAAGCCAGCGTGAGTATTATTTAAATGAACAAATGAAAGCCATTCAAAAAGAGCTTAACGAAGGTGATGAAACACCTGACGAGCTAGAGCAAATGGCTAAGCGAATTGATGATGCCCAAATGCCAAAAGAGGCAAAAGATAAAACCTTAACTGAACTGCAAAAATTAAAAATGATGTCGCCGATGTCAGCAGAAGCCACAGTAGTGCGCAGTTATATTGAATGCATGATAAATGTGCCATGGAAAAAACGCAGTAAATTGAAACGTAACTTAGCTTTGGCACAAGAAGTTTTAGATAAAGATCATTATGGTTTAGACAAAGTAAAAGAGCGTATTTTAGAATACTTGGCGGTACAACAACGTGTAAGTCAACTTAAAGGACCTATTCTTTGTTTAGTTGGTCCTCCAGGGGTGGGCAAAACATCGCTAGGACAATCTATTGCTAAATCAACAGGTAGAAAATATGTACGTATGGCTTTAGGTGGAGTTAGAGATGAAGCTGAAATTCGGGGGCATCGTCGTACCTATATTGGTTCATTGCCAGGTAAATTAATTCAAAAAATTTCTAAAGTAGGCGTTAAAAACCCATTATTTTTACTGGATGAAATTGATAAAATGGCTTCTGACATGCGTGGTGATCCTGCCTCGGCATTATTAGAAGTGTTAGATCCAGAACAAAACTCTAGCTTTAATGATCACTATTTAGAAGTAGACTATGACCTGTCTGATGTGATGTTTGTTGCTACCTCTAATAGTATGGATATTCCTGGCCCATTACTTGACCGAATGGAAGTAATTCGTCTGTCAGGCTATACCGAAGATGAAAAACTTAACATCGCACGCAGTCATTTACTTAATAAACAGATTGAACGAAATGGTTTAAAAAATAAAGAAATTGATATTGACGATAGTGCTATTATTGGCATTATTCGTTATTACACACGTGAAGCTGGGGTTAGAAACCTAGAACGTGAAATTTCTAAATTATGCCGTAAAGCTGTAAAAGCTATTCTGTTAGATAAAAAACTGAAAAAAGTGGTTATTAATCAAGATAATTTAGATGAATATCTAGGTATACAACGTTTTGATTATGGAAAGGCTGATGATGAAAACCGTGTTGGTTTAGTCACTGGTTTAGCATGGACACAAGTTGGTGGTGAGCTTCTAACAATAGAAACAGCTTCTGTGCCAGGTAAAGGTAAGTTAACTTACACTGGTTCGTTGGGTGATGTAATGCAGGAATCTATTCAGGCTGCTATGACGGTTGTACGTAGTAGAACTGGAAAGCTTCGTATTAATGATAATTTTTATGAGAAACGTGATATTCATGTTCATGTGCCAGAAGGTGCTACACCAAAAGATGGCCCAAGTGCTGGTATAGGAATGTGTACAGCATTGGTATCAAGCTTAACAGGGAATCCTGTAAAAGCTGATGTTGCTATGACAGGTGAAATAACGTTACGTGGTGAAGTTTTAGCCATTGGTGGTTTAAAAGAGAAGTTATTAGCTGCTCATCGTGGCGGCATAAAAACAGTGATTATTCCTCATGAAAATGCGCGAGATTTAAAAGAAATACCTGAAAATGTTAAAGCAGATTTAGTTATTCATCCTGTAAAATGGATTGATGAAGTGTTGGCCATTGCTCTTGAACATCCCGTTGAACAGTGGAAGATAGAGTAATTTTTATCCTTAAAAAGTTGATTTTTTGGTATAAATTAGAAAAAAATGGAAAAAAAGTAAGAAAAAGTGAAATAAAGGCTTTTCAAACGCTGAAACTATGTTAAGTTAACTACGCTTATGTCGCTAGACCCCTTACTTAGTATACCTAAGAGGGATAAAACCCAATAGGTGTTGTTGATAATGGTCTAGACGTAATAGTATTTTTTGAAACTCGATGCTTGATGTTCAAAAAAAATAAATTAGATAATGTAAGTTTATTTTTGTAGGACGAACTTTTATTAAACTTTTTACTTAAGAAAGGTAAAGAGAAGTAAAGATAGCGTTGTAATAATAACAATTTAAGGGGTATACACTGTGAATAAATCTCAACTTATCGAGAAAATTTCTGAAGGCGCTGACATTTCAAAGGCTGCTGCGGGTCGCGCATTAGATTCATTTATTGGCGCTGTAACTGAAGAATTACAAAATGGTGAGCAAGTTGCTCTAGTTGGTTTTGGTACTTTCTCTGTACGTGATCGTGCAGCAAGAACTGGTCGTAACCCTCAAACTGGTGCAACTATCCAAATTGCTGCTGCTAAAATACCTGCTTTTAAAGCTGGTAAAGCATTAAAAGACGCTTGTAATGACTAATATCTAATGAATTGCTTTGGCAATTTTATTACATTATTACAATATAGTTAAAAACCACCTGTAGGTGGTTTTTTGCTTTTTTAATATTAATTAGAAATAGTATTAAGTTTTTTAATAAAATAAAAGCAATCTTACACTTCAAGCTGTGGTCTGCATCTGCTAGAATCGCGAGCAACAAAATATTATAACGTAAAGTATTGGTATTATTTATCGATTACAAGTTATCGATTACAAGTTATCGGTTTCAAGTTATTGGTTTAATAGATATTGGCTTTAGAGACAAAGAGACAAAAATGTTAGAAGATATTAGAGAAAGCTCTCAAGGCTTAACAGCGAAAATAATCCTTGGTCTTATTATATTAACCTTCGCTGTGGCGGGGATTGGTAGCTACACTAATTCTGTTGATACCTCGGTAGCAACAGTTAATGACGAAAAAATTAGCGAGCAAGAATTTAATAAAGCGTATCAAGCTCAACGTAACCGTATGGCGCAACAATATGGTGAAATGTTTGAGACTTTATCTAACGATAGTAATTATATGGCGAATTTTCGTCAAAGTGTTTTAGATAATTTAATCAACGAGAAGCTGATAGATCAAAGTGCACGAGATCTTTCTATACGTGTATCAGATGAGCGCCTTAAAGAAACAATTAGAGCAATGCCTGAGTTTCAGGTTGATGGTGTTTTTGATAATAATCGTTATTTAGCCATTATTAATCAAGCTGGTTTTTATCAATCATCAAACTTTCGTGATTATTTACGTGTAGAAATGACTCGTCGTCAATTATCGCAAGCTCTAGTTGGTACTGAATTTAATCTACCTTATCAAGAGACTTTACAACAAAAGTTGCAAAGTCAAACACGTAATATCCGCTTTGCTACAATTTCTGCGAATAAATTTAAAGCAGGAATTGATGTTAGTGAAGAAGAAATTAAAAACTATTATCAAGCTAACCAAGTACGCTTTGAGAATAAAGAAAAAGTGAAAGTTAATTTTATTCAGTTAAGTGTAGAAGATATTGCAAAAACTATTGACGTTTCAGATGAAGATGTTGCTACCTATTATCAAGATAATATAGCGAGTTTTACACAACCAGAACAACGTCGTGTTTCTCATATTTTAATTGCGTTTGATGAAGGAGATACTGAAAGCGAAGCTAATGCAAAGGTAGAAGCTGAAGCTCTACTCGCTCGACTTGCTCAAGGTGAAGATTTTGCAGCACTTGCAAAAGAATTATCAAGTGATACCTTTAGCGGGGAAAATGGTGGCGACCTAGAATATATTGAGCCAGGAGTGATGGATCCTGAGTTTGACGAAGCAGCCTTTGCACTTGAGTCGGTAGGAGATACAACTGAGTTAGTTAAAACAAGCTTTGGTTATCATGTAATTAAATTAACAGAATTGAATCCAGAAGTGATTAAAAGTTTAGCAGACGTTAAACCTGATTTGTACACTAAGGTAAGTGAGAATAAGGCACAAGAGAAGTTTTACACGCAAACACAAGAAATGGCTCGTATAAGCTTTGAATTCCCTGATAGCTTGGAAGATGCAGCAAATGAAGTGAATGCAAAAGTTGAAACGTCTTCATGGTTGTCACATAGTGGCAATGCGGCACCATTTGATAATCCAAATGTTGTAGAAGCTGCTTTCTCAGATTTGGTTTTACAAGACAACATGAACTCAGACGTGATTGAGGTCAGTGATACTGTTGCTATAGTACTTCGTTTAAACGAGTATCAGAAAGCAAATGTTAAACCTATTACTGAAGTTGAAGAGCAAATTAAAGCGATTTTAGTTTCACAAAAAGCAACAGAAAAAGCGCAAGCAGTTATTGATGAGCTGCTTGTTCAATTTAAAGCGGGTAACGACATTACTGAACAATTAACTCAAAATTATGCCAGCTTTACCACTAAAGAAAACGTGGCTCGTTATAGTGCTGATTTAGATCAAAGCATAACGAGAGAAGCTTTTGTACTTCCTCATCCAACAGAAGGTACTATTTCAGCCTCTACCGTGGCATTAAGCAATGGTGACTTGGCATTGGTTGAAGTGCAAGCGGTAAACGAGAATGTTGAAGTTGAAAATCCACAACTTTCGCAACAGCAAACGTCTCAATTGGCTCAGTCTGCATATAAAAGTTATATTGATTCATTGAAAGTTGATGCGCAAATTACTCGCAAGGCCATTACAGCGCCAATTAATAATTAACTCAGAATATTATTAATATAAGTAATTAGTAAAGAGTAGCGAATGTAATTCACTACTCTTTTTTTATACTTATTTAAAGTTTAGGTTTTAAAGCTTACCAAGGGGTTTTAGCTGAAAATTTTGATTCATTAGCAGTTTTTGCGTGATTTTATGCTGAGGTCTTCTCATTACTTCCATAGTTTTTCCTGATTCAACAACTTTCCCTTGAGATAACACCATTAATTCATCACTGAAATGACGAATAATACCTAAATTATGAGAAATCAAAATATAGGCTAATCCCATTTGTTGTTGTAGATCCAATAACAAATTAATCATTTGAGAGCGTAGGGATGGATCTAGTGCCGCTAATGCTTCATCTAATATGATAACCTGTGGTTGCAAAATAATAGCTCTAGCAAGTGATATACGCTGTTTTTGACCTCCTGAAAACATATGAGGGTAGAAGTTCATATGATCGCCAAGAAGGCCAACTTTTTGCAATGTAGATCTAATAAGATCTTTTCGTTTATCTTCGTTAAAAGGTGTATTGAGTTTTAATGGTTCGTCTAATAGCTGTAATATGGTTAAGCTAGGATTGAGTGTGGTGCCTGAATCTTGAAATATCATGCGTATATGCTGACATCTCTGCTTATAACTACCTTCGTGTAACTCTTGCCCGTTGAGAAAAATTCTTCCACTTGTTGCTTGTTCAGCCCCTACTAATAATTTAGCAAGCGTAGACTTTCCGGAACTTGTTTCACCTATAATTGCTAAGGTTTTATGTGCATCAATAGTAAATGAAATCGGTTCTAATACAGTTGTGCTTTCTTTATTTAACCAAAAGCCTCTGCGTAAGTAAGTTTTACTTAATTCTGTTACTTTTAGTAATTCAGTCATGTTTACAGACTTCCTTTATACCTTTTCGCTTCGGTTTAAGCGGCGTTAAGGGAAAATGACAGCTTACCTTATGACCATGAAAATTAGTGGCAGAGGGGGCTTTAACACAAGCTTGGTGTGCCCTTGGGCAGCGAGGGCCTAGCCTACAGCCTATAGGCAAGTGTTGCAAAAGAGGTATACTACCAGGTAAGGTCATTAACCTTGACTTAGCGGGCAAATGAAAATTAGCGCTTGGGCTGCTATCAACTAAGGCCCTAGTATAAGGGTGTAATGGCTTTTTGAATATTTGTTCAGTTGTGCCTGCCTCAACAAATTGCCCGCTATACATTACGGTAATTGTATGTGTCCAATGAGTTATATTTTCTAAATCATGACTGATCAATAATATGCCCATATTCTTTAGTTGATTTAAACTTGCTAACAATCTAAATATTTGGCCTTGGTTGGTATTTTCCATCGCTGCTGTTGGTTCGTCTGCTATCAGTAGTATGGGTTTTCTGGCTAAGGCTATCGCTATCATAACGCGCTGGCATAGTGCTTCTGTTAATTGATGAGGATAACTTTTTAAACAAATAGTGTGGCTTTTAATGCCGACCTTGTGTAATAAGCTAATAGCCGCAGCATGACGTTGTTGTTTTTTTTGCCAAAAAAAACCAGTAAAGGTACTTGTATCAATTGCTTCAGCTAGTTGGTTTTCAATAGTTGTTGTTGGATCTAAACAAGCCATAGGTTCTTGAAAAATCATGGCAATATCACGAGAAAGTAGCGCTTTGCGCTCTGGTATGGATAAACGCAACAGATCAATACCGCGCCAATGGAATCTATCTGCATGAACATGCCATTTATCATCTAATACACCAACAATAGCTTGAGCCAACAATGACTTTCCTGAGCCTGACTCACCAACTAAACCACGAACTTCGCCTTCTTTCATCGATAAACTGACTTTATCAACGGCTAAAATTCTTTGATTATCGCTGACTAACTCAATAGATAAATTTCTAATATCAAGTAAATTCATCATCTATCCTTACGTAATTTAAGCGCATGACGAATACCTTCACCAACAAGGTTTGTGGCAACCACTGCAAAAAGAATAGCTAAGCCAGGTAAATAGACTGTCCAAGGAGCTATATAAAATAAATCTAACCCATTGGCTAAAATTGCGCCCCATTCAGGTAGCGGAATTTGTGCACCCAAGCCCAAAAAACCTAAAGTGGCAATATCTAGAATAGCAGCTGATTGTGCCAATGTTGCTTGCCCCATAATTCTGTCTACAATATTAGGAAAAATAGAATAATATAAAACCCTAAATGGGCTAGCACCGTCAAGACGTGAAGCAAGTACATAATCTTTACGAGACTCTTCTTTTACCGCATACCGTGTAATGTGTATAAATTGGGGAATGAGTACTATAACCACTGCCCACACAGTATTACTGATACCAGGGCCTAATATAGCGACAATAATTATAGCTAATAATAACGATGGAATAGACAAGATAACATCAAGAAAGTGGTTAAGAAAGCTTGACTTTAATCCTGAAGTTAACGCAGATAATGAACCAATTACAACACCTATAACAAGTGAAAGTATAACGACGATAAAGCTCATGCCAAAGGTTAATGAGGTGCCATACATCAAGCGAGAAAGCATATCACGGCCTAATTCGTCGGTACCGAGTAAAAAACTTACATTACCATCTTCATGCCATGCTGGCGGTAAAAGCAACATGTTTAGTTGGCCATCTACGGGTGAATAGGGCGCTAAAATAGGCGCAAATATAGCGAGAATAATTAAAAATATAAAGCAACTGAAACCAGTCATAGCAACAGGTGTTTTACGAAATATTTGCCATAATTGCATGAAAGGGGAAGGAAAAATCTCTTCCATGTATATTTTATCACGAGCCATATTTATTACCTCGGGCTAGTGGGTTTAACGCCGCATAAATAAAGTCGGTTAAAATGTGTATTGTAAAAATAAAGCATGACAGCACTAATAAACCGCTTTGTATCGCGGTATAGTCCCGCTGGTAAATACTTTCAATTAACCAACGGCCTATACCAGGCCAACTAAAAATCACTTCTGTCACCATTGCTATAGTTACCAAATTGGCAAATTGTAAACCAACATGGCGAATAATTTTAATGAGTGCATTTCTAATAGCATGACGAAAAATGATTTGTTGAAAAGTTAACCCTTTTGCATTGGCAGCGCGAATATAACTCGTCTCTAGAACTTCAATCATGGATGTTCGGGCTAAACGAATAAAAATAGTTGCAGGAGCAACAGCAATAACACATGCAGGTAAAATTATATGTGAAGTGGCATCACTAAATGCTTGCCATTTATAGGGACTATCGCTAAGTAAAATATCAATAAATTGAATGCCAGTAATATGTTTTATTTCAAATAGTAAGCTAATTTGACCTGCAGAAGGAAGCCAACCTAAATTGATTGAAAAGGTTAAAATAGCGAGTATACCAAGCCAAAAAACTGGTATTGAATAGCCTATCATTGATATAGATAAAATAAGGTTGTCTGCTGTTTTATTGTGTTTTATTGCTGCAATAAAGCCAAGTGGAACACCGATAAACATGGCAATGAGTAAAGCAACTAAACTTAGTTCTATCGTTGCGGGTAGTAAATTCAGTACTTCTGAGCCAATATCTGATTGACTAGACATGGATATACCAAGATCGCCGTGAATTATGTGCTGTAAGTAAGCAATATACTGCCAAAAAATATTACTATCCGTTTGGTATGATTGTTGTATTTTTTCTAGTTGGTAGGGCGTTGCGTTAATTGCACCAGTAATATTAATGATTGAATCACCAGGAAATAAAAAACTTAAACTGAACGATAACAATGTTAACACCAACATAGTGAAAATGAATAAATTGAGTCGACGAATAGTAAAAATTAACATAACTAATTTTCACCTATTTGTGGTAAATCGACTTTATTTTCAGTCTTCATTATTTTTTTGATCTTTTTTAACGGGATAGTCTTGCTTGAGGAATAAAAGTTTATTCCGCCGAAAGCTGCCAGTATGTCGCCTGTTACGTTTTCATTTCTTGCTTGATACCGTTTTGAGTGAGCAATGGGAATTAACGGAATTTCTTGTGTTATTATCTTCATTGCTTCTGCATAATATTGTTTTCTTAAATGAATATTGGTAGTTTGTAATGCTTGCTGAATAATATCATCATATTCTTGATTACACCAAAAGGTTGTATTACTTCCTGTATTGGCCGCTGAGCAACTTAACATTGGTGAGAAAAAGTTATCAGGATCAGGATGATCTGCAGACCAACCCAATAAAAAGCTTTGATGTTCTCCACGTTTTAAGCGGTTTAAAAATGTATTCCATTCATAGGTAACAATATTAACTTTTATACCAATGTGATTTAAATCAGCTTGAATAAGCTTTGCCATCGTTATTGCATTAGGATTGTAGGCTCTTTGAACAGGCATTGCCCACAAATCCATGGTGAAGCCTTGAGAGAAACCTGCAACTTCAAGTAGGCTTCTAGCCAGCATGGGATTAAATTCTTGTTCTGCAATACTGTCATCAAAGGCCCATGAGGTATTCGGTAATATTGAGTTGGCAAGCTCAGCTTTACCCTGATAAATTGTTTCAAGTAATACCTGTTTGTTAATGGCATAACCAATTGCTTGTCTGACTAACTTGTTATCAAAAGGAGGTTTTTTTACATTAAAACCAAAATAACCAACGTTTAATGCGGTAATCGATTCTAAAATTAAGTTTTTATTTTGGTTTATTTTATTGTGGGCTATTGGATAAGCAGTAACATCACACTCTTTCGCTAATAGTTTAGTTAACCTACCCGTATTGCTTGGGGTTATATCAAACACTAATTGTTCTATTTTAGCGGGCTCTTGCCAGTATTGTTCATGGCGATAAAACCTAATTAGCGAGCCGACACGGTATTCTTTTAGTTTGAAAGGCCCTGTACCTATGGGGTAAGTGTCTATGTTTGCTTTGTTTTTTTGTTCTGTAAGTTGCTCTGCATATTCAGCGGATAAAATAACGGCATAATCAGTAGCTAAGTTTGCTAGAAAGGCGTTGTCTGCATGAGTTAAATGAAAGCGAATGGTATATTCATTAATTTTTTCTACTTTTTCAACAAGATCTTTTAAACCTATATTTTGGAAAAAAGGATAACTTCCGCCAGATACAAAATGAAAAGGGTGTTCGTTTTTTAACATGCGATTAAAACTGAATAACACATCATCTGCGTTTAAAAATCGTGTTGGAGTAAAGTAATCAGTTTGATGAAATGCAACATCTTTACGTAAATAGAACGTGATTTTTTTACCATTTTTAGTTACATGCCAAGATTTTGCTAAAGCTGGTGTTAGTTTGTTTTCTGTTCCTTGATAAGTAAGTAACCTGTCGTATAACTGATTTGATGTGGCATCAATTGTGGTGCCAGATGTTACTAGTTGAGGATTAAAGGTTTCTGGTGACCCTTCAGCACAATAAATAATACTGTGCTCGTTTAATGAAACAATGCTTTCATCATTGCAGCTAATGAGTAGCAGTAAACTCAAGCAAACTATACAATTAAGTGTTTTATTACTCATCAGAATCGTTACCATCAAGTAGATTGTATTTTTTTAAATAACCTCTTAACTGATGATAGGTTAATTCTAACGCTTGTGCTGTTTTCTTTTGATTATATTGACAATGTGCAAGCGCAGATTTTATCAGTTCGACTTCATAATTTTGCGATAAGGTTTTTAACGATTGTGGAAACTCGTTATGAATAACTGCTGATGAAACACTAGTAGCCTTTGTATCTGTTTCAGTGTCGGTTGATTTTTGTTTATTTTCTTTAACTGAATCAGAAACCGTATTTGTTGTTGTTTGATGTTGTGGTGTGGTAATTCGATCATGTGTTTTGATCTGCTGGCTTGGCCTAAAGGGGGATTCAAATGGATCAATAATTAATTCATGCACGGGTAAGTGAGGATTGTTACAACGATAAACACTACGCTCAATTACATTTTTTAATTCGCGAATATTACCAGGCCATGAATATTCGAGCATGTTTTTTTTCGCTTTTTCAGTAAAGCCACTAAAAAGCTCAAACTCTAATTCACGTGCCATATTCATGGCAAAATGTTCTGCTAACATTAATACGTCGTCAAGGCGCTCTCTTAATGGGGGTAGCGTTATTACATCAAATGCCAAACGATCAAGTAAATCAGCTCTAAACTGCCCTGAGGACGCTAATAAGGGCAAATCTTCGTTAGTTGCTGCAACTAAGCGAACATCTGTAGTAATGGTTCGTGAACCACCTACGCGCTCAAATTCACCATATTCCACAACGCGTAATAATTTCTCTTGAATTAAACCTGATGTGTTAGCTATTTCATCTAAAAATAATGTGCCATTATCTGCTCGCTCAAATCGACCTTCATGTCGTTTACTCGCACCAGTAAAAGCACCAGAGTCATAGCCAAAGAGTTCTGTTTCTAGTAGGTTTTCATTTAATGCAGCGCAGTTCAATTTTAAGTAACTTTGCTCCCAGCGTTTTGATAGATAATGTAAACGTGCAGCGACCAACTCTTTACCTGTTCCACGTTCACCAATGATTAGTACGGGTTTATTTAATTGTGCAATTTGAGAAATTTGCTCTAATACTTCTAAAAAGCTGTTTGATTGCCCAAGAAGATTATCTTGTTTGCTAAAGCGTGCCATGGTTAGACCTAACTTTTGGTTTATTTCACTAACAAATAGTGTATTTTATTAATTGACTAGATAACAGTACTTTTTTATTATTTAAAAAAACTTTTTAAAACATAGGTTTAATAAGTTTTGTCATATTGGCGTAAAATATGAATAACATTAACTATAAATTTATATGCAAATTTATAGTCGATTTCAATAGAGTTAAACAAATTACGCATGTTTATCTGTAAATGAAAGCGTAAATTCAAGTAAAGAGGATGTTGTTATGGGTATTTTTTCAAGGTTTACCGATATTATTAATTCTAATATCAATAGTTTATTAGATAAAGCCGAAGATCCAGCCAAAATGGTGAGATTAATTATTCAAGAAATGGAAGATACCTTAGTGGAGGTTCGCTCTAGCTCAGCCAAAACCTTAGCAGATAAAAAAGAGTTAACACGCCAAGTTACTCGTTTTGAAAATGAAGCACAACAATGGCAAGAAAAAGCTGAATTAGCATTGAGCAAAGATCGAGATGACTTAGCCCGAGCAGCTTTGATGGAGAAGAAGAAAAGTACTGAAAACTCTCAATCTTTAGTGCAAGAGCTAGTACATGTAGAAGAACATATTGCTAAGCTTCAAGATGAAATTTCACAGCTACAAGATAAGTTAGCGGATGCAAAAACACGTCAAAAAGCCATAATTATGCGTGAAAAAACAGTGAATTCACGTTTAAAAGTTAAGCAAAATATTGACAGTAATAAAGTGAATGATGCATTAAGTCGTTTTGATCGTTATGAGAGTAAAATTGATAATATCGAAGCTCAAGTTGAATCATATGATTTAGGCCGTAAATCGCTATCAGACGAAATTGCTGAACTTGAGTCAAATGAAAAAGTTGATGATGAATTAGCTTCATTAAAAGCGAAAATGAACAAAAAACTATAAAAACCTGTGATTAAAAGTTTTGAGTGGTGAAGTGAATTTATTCCCCTTAAATGTATTATGAAGCTATTTGAAAGAGTTAAGGAGATGTATCGTGGAAGATATTATCATGGCACCCGTTATTATTTTTATGCTTGTTGTTGCGCCTATTTGGCTGGTCTTGCATTACCGTAGTAAAGGGCAAGTGAGCCAAGGCTTGAGCGAAGAAGAATATACTCAGCTATCTGAATTATCTGAAATGGCAGATAAAATGGCAGATCGTATCAAAACCCTTGAAGCCATTTTAGATGCTGAAACTCCTGATTGGAGGAGTAAACTATGAATACAAAGCGAGGGGAGTTATATCGCAATTCGGAAAATGGAAAAATAGCTGGTGTTTGTGCTGGTATCGCTGACTACTTTGGGTGGGAGACCTGGTTAGTCAGAATATTGGTTGTTTCATGCGTATTGTTCGGCATGCCCATTTTAATTTTAGGCTATATTGCCGCGTGGTTTATATTAGATAAAAACCCAAAAGAGCAGCCTAAAAGAGCACATGCTAAATTTCATCGTTCACCTGGCTCTAGTCGTTACCAAGCTGGTGATACACTTCCTGATGAAGACTACGAACAAACCAATGAAACAATCAAAGTCAAAGCAAGAGTGTGGCAATCAGGTGAGCCACCTAAACAGGCTTTGCAGGACATTAGTAAAAAATTCTCTTTACTGGAGAAACATTTACAACACATTGAACAATATGTAACATCTTCCGAGTTTACCGTTGCTAGAGAGATTAATAAACTTTAAATGTATGAGTTGTATTAGTTGCGTTGCCCTGTTGAATCTCTAACAACTAGCTGAGGTATATATTGACTTGTTTCGCTTTTTCCTTCTTGCTTACGGATTTGACTGATGAGTAAATTGGCTGCATCTTGTGCAATTTGTTTATTGGGCTGGTTTGCTGTGGTAAGTTTAGGCCAAGTTTGACGTGAAAAAGGACTGTTTTCGAAGCCTGCTATTGATAGCTGCTCGGGTATGTTTATATTCATTAACCTTGCTGCAAATAAGGCGCCTGCAGCAATTTCATCATTACAAGAAAAGATGGCCGTTGGTAGGTTGCTTTTACTAACGCCTTTAGACATTAATTGTTTAGCGCCATTAACACCTGATTCAAAAGAATACTCTCCTTCTATTACTAAATTTTTATTAAAGTTAATATGATTATCTTTTAGTGCCTGTCGATAACCTTTATAGCGCTCAATGGTTGACATATGCTCGGCACCACCTGCAATAAAAGCGATTTTTTGATGCCCTAAATCAATTAAATGTTGAGTTATGGTTTGCGCCGCATCCCTATCATTTACCATTACACATGGGCTTAGGTCATCAGGGGCAACATCACCAGACATTATACGCACCACTTTTATATCTAATTCCGTAATGCGTTTGACAAATTCTGGGCGTTCTGAAAAGGGAGGAGTTAATACTAAACCTGCAACACGCGCATGTTTGATTGTATTAATAATTTCTTCTGTTATATTTTCTTGTTGCGAATTACAAGGGTTGATTAATAACTCAAAACCTTGTTGCCGACAGGCAGATAGAATACCTTCTTGCATATCAATAATATAATAAGCATTGGGGTTATCGTATACATAAGCAATTGTAAAAGACTTGGTGCCTGCTAAATTTCGAGCGGCAAGGTTGGGCTGGTAATTAAGCTCTTTTACCGCTATTTGTACTTTTTCACGCGTGAGCTGGCGAACGGAAGGCTCATTGTTTATAACCCGCGAAACTGTTTTAATTGATACGCCTGATAGTTTAGCGACATCATTAATTGTTGCTTTCATTTATTCAATTAACCTTTAATTCTTCTTTTAACGCTATTATTGGTAGTAGAGCAGGTAGAGTAATTCTTCTTGTGCCATGCAGCAATAACTAATACTATTTTTATCTTATTAATTGGGTAGTAAATGAATGTACGGTTCTTTATATGAATTGACAGCGTTGTCATTTTTTATTAGGGTAGCATAAGCAAATCAAAATTCATAATGAAGCCATAGTATTATATGAGTATGGCGCTTTAATAAAATTCTAGGTATTTATAGGAAACTCTATGTCAGATCGTCAAACACTTGCTAGTTGGAAAAAATTACAACAGTTAGCCTTAGATAAAAAATCTCAACACATGAATACCTTGTTTGCCAATGACAGCCAACGTTTTGAAAAATTCTCAATTGAATTGCCGAATCTATTGCTCGATTATTCTAAAAACTTAATTGATGGTGAAACCCTTGATAGCTTATTAGCGTTAGCTGAAGAAACAGGAGTATGTGAGTGGCGTAGCAAGATGTTTGCAGGCGCTAAAATTAATAAAACGGAAGAAAGGGCTGTACTGCATACTGCTTTACGACGTCAAAATACTGATGAACCACTCATTTTAGATGGTGAAAATATCACTGAACAGGTACAACAACAATTAGAAAAAATGGAAGGTTTTGTTAATAAAGTACGGCAAGGAGATTGGTTAGGCTATTCAGGAAAACGTATCACAGACATTGTAAATATTGGCGTTGGTGGTTCTAATCTCGGACCTCAAATGGTGACAGAAGCTTTAAAGCATTACAGTGATGGCACTGTGAATGTACACTATGTTTCTAATGTTGATGGTGCGCAAATTGTTGAAGTATTAAGGCCATTAGACCCGCAAAATGTTTTATTTATAGTATCCAGTAAAACGTTTACCACCACAGAAACAATGACTAACGCAAAAACAGCAATGAAATGGCTAACCAGCGCATCGTTTGATGAGAAATCGGTAGCAAAGCATTTTGTTGCCGTCACTGCTCATAAAGAAAATGCGATGAAGTTTGGTATTCAAGAGCAAAATATTTTTGGAATGTGGGATTGGGTTGGTGGGCGTTTCTCGTTGTGGTCAGCCATTGGGTTAGCCATTGCGTTAGATTTAGGTTTTGATAAGTTCATCGAACTGCTTGATGGCGCGAGTGAGATGGATCAGCATTTTATCAATGCGCCATTAAGCAATAATATGCCTGCTATCATGGCTTTGATCAGCGTGTGGAATACTACATTTTTAGGGGCACGCTCACAGGCTATTTTACCTTATGACCAAACATTACATATGCTTTCAGCCTATTTACAACAAGCAGAAATGGAAAGTAATGGTAAGTCGGTAACTTGGGACGGTGATGAAGTAGACTATCCCACGGTACCTTCAATTTGGGGGGAGTTAGGTATTAATGGGCAACATGCTTTTTATCAGTATCTTCATCAAAGTAATAACGTTGTACCTGCCGATTTTATTGGTTCAGTAGAGAGTGTCACGCCAGTATCTGGTCATCATGAAACATTAATGGCTAACTTCTTTGCACAAACCCAAGCGTTAATGGCAGGGGTAAATGAAATGCAAGTGAGGGCAGATTTACAAGCGAAAGGGCGTACGCCAGACTATATTGATAAAGTGGCACCACACAAAGTTCATAAAGGTAACAGACCTACCAATACTATTTTGTTAAAACGTATTGATCCTAAAACGTTGGGAAGTTTGATTGCTGCTTATGAGCATAAGATATTTGTGCAAGGTATTATTTTGCAAATATGTTCGTTTGACCAATGGGGTGTTGAACTAGGCAAAGGCTTAGCAGCAGAGATTCAACAAGAGTTAGAAAGCAAAAATATTTCATCAAAACATGACTGCTCCACAGCAAGTTTATTGAAGTTTTATTTAGAGGCTAAGTAGTTACTCTAACTGTCACCAATTATTGTGTGAAAGAAAGCAGCTATTAAAGTGATGGCTGCTTTACGTCATTTCTTGGGCTGTATCTAACATTCTATTGGCAAAACCCCATTCGTTATCACTCCATATTAACATTTTAACCAAGCGCTTATGGCTAACACGTGTTTGATTACCATCAACAATACAAGAGTGGGTATCGTGGTTAAAATCAACAGAAACTAAAGGCTCTTCAGTATAGGCTAAGATGCCTTGCAAACCACTGTCATTAATTGATTTTGCTTGGGAATTTTTAATTACTTGATTAATATCAGCAATACTTACATCTGTATTGACCGTAACACTTAAATCCATTGCGGTAACATTGAGGGTTGGTACCCGCACTGCAATTGCTTCAAATCGTCCTTTAAATTTGGGTAAAATTCGCTCTATGCCCAGGGCCAGTTTAGTATCTACAGGAATAATAGACTGACTTGCTGCGCGACTTCGTCTAGGATCTGGATGATAAGCATCGATAACTTGTTGATCATGCATAGAAGAGTGAATAGTGGTAATTGTACCGCTTTCAATACCAAAGGCATCGTCAAGTACCTTAATTACAGGCACAATACAATTTGTTGTGCATGATCCATTTGAAACGACACGGTCTTCATTAGTTAGTTCGTGATGATTGATACCATAAATGATGGTGGCATCTATGTCTTGGCTGCAAGGATGTGAAAATAAAACTTTTTTAGCACCTTGCTTAATATGTGCTAATCCGTCTGCTTTACTACCAAATATACCAGTACAATCTAAAACAATATCAACATTATGTTCATGCCAAGGAATTTCCTCAATTTTGTTAAAGTGAAGTAATGCTATTGTATTTTTATACTGCTGATCTGATGTTGTTGTCGGATTTGGTGTTTTGTGATCAGAAATTAAAAGTTGTTCACCTTGAAGTTCAACATAAAAAGCGAACCGACCATGAGTCGTGTCATACTTAAGTAAATGAGCCATGCCACTTGCTGGCGCAAGATCATTAATTGCAACAATGTTGAAAATATCTGTTTTACCACTTTCGTAAAGTGCTCGAACAATACTGCGGCCAATGCGGCCAAAACCATTTATAGCAATGTTTATCATAGAAATATAGTAATGGGGGAAATCCGCATTATAGAAGGATAAAAGGTGGGCTTATCAGTACAACCCACCAGTTGAGTAGTATGCTTGTTAAACTTAAATTAAAGTTTATTTACCGTGTTGACAACATTGTCAACGGTAAAACCAAAGTGTTCAAGTAGAACACTACCTGGCGCTGACTCACCAAAGGTTGTCATACCAACTACCGCACCATTTAAGCCAACGTATTTAGCCCAGAAATCAACATGCGCAGCTTCAATAGCCACACGGTTGGTTACCTTTGTAGGTAAAACTGATTCTTTGTAATCGCTTGTTTGTGCATCAAAAACGTTAGTAGATGGCATAGAAACAACACGTACTTTTTTACCTTGCTCAGTTAATACTTTGGCTGACTCAACAGCTAAAGCGACTTCTGAGCCTGTCGCAATTAAAATAATGTCAGGTGTGCCATCACAGTTTTGTAAAATATAAGCACCTTTAGCAATATTAGCAACTTGGGCTTGAGTTCGAGTCATGGCGGGTAAGCCTTGACGCGAAAAAACCAATGCGGAAGGCGCGGTTTGGTTTTGCACTGCAGCTTTCCATGCAACGGCAGATTCAGTTGCATCACACGGGCGCCATGTCGTTAAATTTGGCGTAGTACGTAAGTTAGTTAACTGCTCAATAGGTTGATGCGTTGGACCATCTTCACCTTGACCAATTGAATCATGGGTGTAAACAAAAATATTTTGAATACCCATTAATGCAGACATGCGTACGGCGTTACGCGCATATTCCATAAACATCATGAAAGTAGCACCGTAGTTAATGAAACCACCGTGTAAAGAAATACCATTCATGATGCCGCTCATACCAAATTCACGTACACCGTAAAAAATGTAGTTACCGGCAGCATCTTCTTGGATACCTTTAGAACCAGACCAAAGTGTTAAGTTTGAGCCCGCTAAATCGGCAGAGCCACCAAGCATTTCTGGTAAAACATGACCAAAGGCTTCTATAGCATTTTGTGATGCTTTACGTGAAGCAATATTTTCACTGTTTTCATGACACTCTTGAATAAACGCATTCGCTTTTTCTTCAAAGTCTTTCGGTAACTCGCCTTTGATTACACGGCGTTCAAATTCACTGGCTAGTTCAGGGTAAGCCGCTTGATACGCGGCATACTTATCATCCCAGCTAATTTGGCTAGCAGCGCCTTTTTCTTTTTGGTTCCATTGCGCGTAAACATTCTCAGGAATTTCAAAAGGCGCATGTGGCCAATTTAAAAATTTGCGTGTTGCTGCTATTTCGTCATCACCTAATGGTGCACCGTGACAGTCATGAGTACCTGATTTATTTGGAGAACCAAAACCAATAATTGTTTTACAGCAAATCATACTTGGTTTATTGGTCACTGATTTAGCTTCAATTATTGCAGCGGCAATGGCTTCACTGTTATGTCCGTCAACACTAATTACATGCCAGCCGTATGATTCGAAACGTTGTGGTGTATTATCTGTAAACCAACCTTCAACATGGCCGTCAATAGAAATACCATTGTCATCCCAAAACGTGATAAGTTTTCCTAAACCTAAGGTACCAGCTAAAGAACAAGCTTCGTGAGAAATACCTTCCATCAAACAACCATCACCTAAGAAGCAATAAGTAAAGTGATCAACAATATTATGACCTTCACGGTTAAATTGTGCTGCTAAGGTTTTTTCAGCAATTGCCATACCTACAGCATTTGATATGCCAGCACCTAATGGCCCTGTTGTTGTTTCAACACCAGGAGTATAGCCATATTCAGGGTGACCTGGGGTTTTAGAGTGTAATTGACGGAAATTTTTTAAATCATCAATAGATAAGTCGTAGCCTGATAAATGTAATAATGAATAAATTAGCATTGAACCATGACCGTTTGACAAGATAAAGCGGTCACGGTCTGCCCATTTAGGATCACTTGGGTTGTGCTTTAAGAAGTCACGCCATAAAACCTCTGCGATATCTGCCATACCCATAGGGGCACCAGGGTGTCCTGATTTTGCTTTTTGTACACCATCCATGCTTAAAACACGAATAGCATTGGCTAGTTCTTGACGCGACGACATATTAGCTCCGAATCTATTTTTTAATTAAAGGGTTAATTTAAGGGTTAATTTAAGAAATAAGTGAATTGAGCTTATTTTCTCCTACCATAAGTCATATCGCAAACGATATTGCATTATTTTTTATATTAAGTCAGCAATACAGCAAACTTGTCGTTATTACTGTGCTATTTGATGCTTTACTTTGACAGATGTATATCACACAACAACTCAGTGCGCTAACTATGCATTTTGAATTAATTGTTTAATCAAAAACAAATAAATAGTAAATAAATCAACAATTATATTGAATTATAAAAGTAAATAGTTTAGTTTTTAATCAGGTTGGTTGCATGTTAATTATTATCTAGTGATTTAATGGTATTTAATTTAGATATTTAGAAAATAAGAAGAAGAAAATGCAATCTAGCCAAAATTTAGCAAAAAATATTTAGCAAAAAATTAGGTAAACAAAATGCGTAAGTCATCCTCAAGAGGATTAAAGCTGACTACGGTTATTTTTGCAGTACTTATTATGACCGTTTCAGCGATATTGAGTAATACCTCAATAGCTGATGACATGGAAGTAAAGACAGCACAATCAGAATCACAATGAAAATTTAAGCCTTGTGCTCAATTTATAATTGAGTTACAAGGCTTTTTTCTTTGCTACAGAGAAAATATACGAGATGTTGGTTTTCAATACTTAATTAACGATGTTTACCATTCTTATTTTTAATGCTTGCTACTTGCCGCGCAATTGCAAGTAATTCAGGCGAAATATCATCAGCGCCAGTTTTTATTAGCTTGCTGACGTCTCCAGAAGAAAAAAGCGTACCACGTTCAGATTTTATGCCTAATGATCGAACAAAATCTTTTGTTTTTCCTGTGCTACTTGTATCAATATATTTAAGTATAATTTGCTCATTAAAACTTTCAGGCTCTTTTTTTAGTGTAGCAATTTGTTCTGTCAGTGATTTTATTTCCGACGCTAATGTTTCAATTAAATCGGCAATATTTAAATAAGGTTTCATTAAATTTTTAACTCTATGGGTTAGTTGAAGATGTTAACCATTTATTAATTAATTTGTATAACATCACAACAAAAATATACTTTGCAGTAAAAAATCAGTATTAACTATCGTACTTAAAACATCAATGATAAATGAATAAAAGGATTAATTAGGTAAACGTTGTGTCGTTATTTGTGGTGGCTGAATTTTATAAAGTAAATTCATGAAGTTAGCGAAATATGATTATTATCAGCAGGTACAGAAAGTAAACTAGTTAAGCGACTTATTCACTTTCTAGGAGTTTAAACAGTTTATAGCAAATGTGGCTTATGTTACTTGACCAGAATAATTTTGGTAATTATGATGACGCTATGTTTAATGTCGTTGATGTATTGAGCCATTTATTAACCCAACGGTTATTATATAAATCGGTTCAAAGTAATTATTATCTTTAGCGCAAAAGGACTTTAGCAATTGAAACCCTCACAATCTAGTTTGATTCACATTCATAAATTACCGCCTAAATTAACTGAGTTACTAAAAACAGCTGAGAATACCCCCGTCGTTGGTTTTGGTAAAACTCAGGAGCAGCGAGATTTTATGTTAATTAGCGCTATATTAGAGAATCAAGATCCTGAGTTTTTTAAGAAATTAACCAAAGAAGTCAAAGAATATTTCTCAAACTTAAACGAAGCCTGTCAATAAACGTTAATTAATGTTTTAATTTTTTGTTGAAGTAGCGGGATAACATCCTTTTCAAACCAAGTGTTTTTTTTCAACCATAGGTTATTTCTAGGGCTTGGATGAGGAAGCACCACTTTATTAGATGGTAATAAGGTATGCCATTGTTTTGCTAATTCTGTAATAGGGGCTTTAGATTCCAAATGCCATTCAATAGCATATTTTCCTAGAATAATGGTTAATTCAACCTGAGTAAGTTGGGCTAAAATTGCTTTTCGCCATGTATCTGCGCATGTTGGAATAGGGGGTAAATCCCCCGATTTTCCTCTACCAGGATAACAGAATCCCATAGGTAAAATAGCAAATAGTTGGTCATTATAAAATTGACTTGTATTTACACCTAACCATGCTCTTAATCGTTCTCCACTTTTATCATTAAAAGGCATTGATTTTTCGTGGGTTTTGATTCCTGGAGCTTGTCCAACAATGAGTATTTTACTTTTTGAACTAACTTGTAGTATAGGATTAGGTTCAAAGGGTAATTCATTTTCACATAATCGGCATTGTTTAACTTGTGATAGAAATGCTTTCATGTGGCATACGTTGTTGTGTTAGCCAGTGAGTATTCACGTTTAAATTGATCTGGGTTTTTATTGAATAAGTTAACACAGTTTGCACAGATACATGATTTTCGTTGTAAAGGTATAGGTACCATCGCCGTTAGATCATTGGGGATATTTGTGGTATTACACCAACAAGGAGTTTTGCTTTTAACCATGCAATTGTTCATGCTTTGACAAAAAGGGCATGCTGTTGGATCGACTTGGTTCTGCATTGCTATATATCTTAAATTCAACGTGATTTCTAAGAGTTTACAAAGTTTCTTAGTGTATTTGAAGCATAATACACAGCTTATTATTGACCACCAAGAGCACAGAGAAAATAACGGTGCTTGATTTGTTTTACTATTTTCTCTGTGTTTATCAGGTTTTAAGTTTCCATTTTTGCTTTTATTTGTTCTATGGTGGCGTGGCGTACATCTTTTCCTTCAACTAAATAAACAATGTATTCACAAAGGTTTGTTGTGTGATCACCAATACGCTCAAGTGCTCTAGCACACCATGTAACACGCAAGGCATTTTTTATTTCACGCGGATTTTCCATCATTTTTGTAACCAATAAACGTGAAATATTATCAAATTCTTCATCGACTATATTGTCATTTCTAATGATTTCTAATGCGGCTTCAACATCCATTTGTGCGTACGCTGTTAGTGCTTTATTTAAAGTTTCACTCACATGCTTACCTAAATGTTTTAGCTCAACTAAGGGTCTTGCTCCTTCTGTTTCAGTAATGTCATTTTCAACGATACCATCTTTAACAACACTATATTTAGCCAATTTTATGGCATTTTTTCCAAATTTTACTGCTTCATCACCCATACGCTCTAGATCGGTAATACTTTTAATAACACTAACTAGTAGGCGTAAATCACTGGCGGCAGGTTGTCGACGAGCTAAAATTTGTGTGCAATATTCATCAATTTCTAATTCCATCGTATTGACTTCTTTATCACGTTTTATTACTTTTTCAGCAAGTTTTTCATCGGCATTTAAAACAGCACTTAAGCCATCATTTACTTGTTCTTCAACGAGTAACCCCATGTTTATCACCAACGTGCGTACTTGTTCTAATTCTTGATTAAAACGACGCGAAATATGCTTGTCTAAGTGTAACTTTGTGGTAAAACCTGTCGGGTTTTCAGTTGATTGATTCTTAGCGGTTGAATTGCTTTGATTGTTATCATGTGTGGTCATGCGATTCTCCAATTAACCGAAACGGCCAGTAATGTAGTTTTCGGTGAGTTTATGGCTTGGACGAGTGAAAATATCTTCTGTTTTCCCCATTTCAACTAATTTTCCCATATGAAAATACGCTGTGTGTTGTGAAACCCGAGCAGCTTGCTGCATTGAATGGGTGACAATAGCGATAGTGTATTTTTCTTTAAGTTCGTCAATTAATTCTTCAATAATTGCAGTGGCGATAGGGTCAAGTGCTGAGGCAGGTTCATCCATTAAGATGACTTCAGGGCTAACAGCTATGGTTCTAGCAATACATAAACGTTGTTGTTGCCCACCTGATAAGCCAGTGCCAGGATCTTTTAATCTGTCTTTAACTTCATTAAATAAGCCTGCTTTTTGTAAACTTGTTTCTACAATTTCATCAAGTTCAGATTTGTTATTAGTTAAGCCGTGAATACGGGCACCATAAGCTACATTGTCATAAATAGATTTAGGAAAAGGGTTCGGCTTTTGAAATACCATACCCACCCGAGCTCGTAGTAAAACAGGGTCTAAATCTTTAGCATATATGTCTTCCTCATCAAGCATTAATTTCCCAGTGACTCGACAAATATCTATAGTGTCGTTCATACGGTTTAAACAACGTAAAAAGGTTGACTTACCACAGCCAGAGGGGCCAATAAGTGCCGTTACTTGGTTTTGTGCTAAATCTAAACTAACGTTGTGAATTGCTTGTTTTTCACCATAAAAAACATCAGCATTACGAATCGACATTTTTGCTTCATCAGCATAAATGTTGCCTACCGTTTGTGTTAATTCATCATGCGCTAATTGGTCTTGTTTTGTATCTAAATTAATCATGTGTTTTTCTCAACGAATTCTTTTAAAATTATTTGCTTTCAAATTTAGAACGCAACACGGTAGCTGATATGTTGATCACTAATAATAGGGCTAAGAGCACCAAAATGGCTGCGGAGGTTTTTGCTAAAAAGGCACGTTCTGGACTGTCTGCCCATAAAAATATTTGTACAGGTAAAACGGTTGCTGAATCTACAATGCTTGTAGGAACGTCAACAATAAAAGCTACCATGCCAATCATCAATAAAGGTGCTGTTTCGCCTAATGCTTGAGCAATACCAATGATGGCACCTGTAATTATGCCTGGCATAGCTTGTGGTAATACATGCGAAAAAGTGACTTGCATTTTTGAAGCACCTAATCCTAATGCGGCTTCTCGTAATGAAGGAGGAACTGCTTTTATTGCCGCTCTACTGGCAATGATTATGGTTGGCAGTGTCATTAGTGTTAACACTATACCGCCAACTAGGGGAGCTGAGCGTGGCAGCTCAAATAAATTAATGATCACAGCTAAGCCTAGTAAACCAAATACAATAGAAGGTACTGCTGCTAGGTTATTAATATTAATTTCAATTAAATCAGTCCAACGATTATTGGGCGCAAATTCTTCTAAATACAATGCCCCAGCAACCCCTAAAGGAAATGAAAGTAACAGCGTGACTAACATGGTTAATAAGGTGCCAACTAAAGCTCCTTTTATACCTGCAAGCTCTGGTTCTCTTGAGTCACTTGCGGTAAAGAAACTTAGGTTAAAACGGTTCTCTAGGCGTTTTTCGGCATTTAGTTTTGCTAACCACCCAGCTTGTTGTTCTGAAAGGCGCAAACCAGCCTCACCATCGGAAAAGCCTTCTTTAAGATAACTGTCAACATCATCATCTAGCCTAACCCATATATTGGCTTGTTTATTGAGGAGAACGGGCGATTCAATTAATGCATCTTTAATAGTAAATTCAGCATTAGTTGAGAATAATTTAGTTAACTCTCTTTTTTCTGAACGACTCAGTTTTTTATCAGCAGTTGATGAAAACATTTGGTAAATAGAGTTTCTTAAAACTTTGCGAAAGTTTGCAGTTTTTAATTGCTCAGCCAATAGTGTTTCTGGTGATGTTTCTTCTATATTTAACCAGTCACTTTTATAATCTATATCTAGTTGTACCCAGTGTTGACCAAAAGCAGGTAGCGCTTTTATTGTGATATCACTGATTAATACTAGCACTAACATAAAGCCAAAAAGTACAGCTAATAGCCCTAGGTTTTTAAAACGTTTTTCTTTTTTGTGGCGTTTTTTTAGGCTTAAAGCAACTATTTCAGTAGTAGATAACAGCTTGCTTGGTTTGCTGTTATTCATATCTAAATTATCTTTTGCGTTTTTTCTTGTTTGTTGAATGGCATTAGTCATATTGTTCTCTATATTTTCTAACCACTTTTAGGGCCAATATGTTTAAGCCAAGTGTGGTAATGAATAGCATTAACCCAAGAGCAAATGCTGCCAATGTTTTAGGGCTGTCAAATTCTTGGTCGCCAGTCAGTAAGGTAACAATTTGTACAGTTACAGTTGTGACTGAGTCTAATGGGTTTGCGGTTAAGTTTGCGGCCATGCCTGCAGCCATAACCACAATCATGGTTTCACCTATTGCACGTGAAATTGCTAATAAAATAGCACCAACAATGCCTGGTAGGGCAGCAGGAAGTAATACATTAATGACGGTTTCACTGCGAGTAGAACCCATACCTAAAGACGCTTCTTTAAGTGAGTTAGGTACAGCACTGATTGCATCTTCTGACAAGGATGAAACAAACGGGATTATCATCGTACCCATGACTAATCCTGCTGCTAAAGCACTTTCAGAGGCAACACTTAAGCCAAAACTTTCGCCCAGATTTCTGATAACTGGCGCTACGGTTAATGCGGCAAAAAAGCCATAAACAACCGTAGGTATTCCAGCTAATACCTCTAACATTGGTTTAGCGAATCTGCGCAATCTAGCATCTGCATATTGTGATAAATAGATTGCGATCATTAGACCTACAGGTACTGCAAGTAGCATCGCTATAAAAGTAATGAGCATGGTACCAGCAAACAGTGGTACGGCTCCAAAGCTGCCTGACCCACCTACTTGATCAACACGCATTGCGGTTTGTGGGCTCCATTGCGTACCAAACATGAATTCAGCAGGAGATACACTTTTGAAAAAGTGAATTGACTCAAATAAGACAGAAACAATAATGCCTACTGTGGTTAATATGGCAATAGCCGATGAGGAAACCAGTAATCCCCAAATGATCGCTTCAGCTTTTTGTCGGGCTTTAAAGGTTGGGCTGAATTTTCGAACAAGAATGATAACGCTAACAACAGCGATAATAAGCACTAAAGCTGTTTTCAACCATGATGCTTGTTGATTCAAGGTTTGCAAAGTTAACGCACCTTGATATTGCGTTATTAATGATGCATTGCTTGTTTGTTCTAACGTCTGTGATGATATGTTTTGCAATAATGTTTGCGATGTTTCTGTTGAAGCAATTGAGCGAATATTGTTTAAGTATAGCCCCAAGTCAATTGATGAGAGTTGCTGTATTTTTATTGGTAAAGTATTAGTGAGTAATTGTTCAATAACAAGCTGTTCGGTACTATTAAAAATTAGCAACGTTATTAGCGCAGGTAAACCGCATACCATAGCCGTTAATAAACCAAATTGCTCTGGCAAGCTAATAAGTGATTTTTTATATTCTGCTCCGCCAGCAACCTTAAGAGAGCGCTTTATGCCAAACCAGTAACTAAATAAAGTTAGGCAAAGTAGAACAATAAAAAGTAAAGATGAATTCATATAATAAGGCCAGTTTTTCAAAAAATAACAATCAAGTAAGGCGAGATATTGCTTCTCGCCTTATTGTATACGTTAGGTAATTTGAGATTACTTGTTTAATACAAGTGGAGTAAGCGATAGAACATTTTTACGTATGTTTGATAACTTATCTTCGCCTAATGGAATAAGACCTTTATCAGTTAAATAACCTTCTTCTCCCATTGCTGCTTCGCTTGTATATTCAGTTAAGAATTCTAAAATACCTGGTACTTTGCCTACGTGAGCGTTTTTCACATAAAAATATAAAGGACGTGATACTGCGTACGAACCATCAGCAATTGTTTCAAATGAAGGCGCTTGACCATCAATAACTGAGCCTTGTAATGTATCGCTGTTTTGGTCTAAAAAGCTAAAACCAAATACACCAAACGCTTTAGGGTTAGCTGAGAGTTTTTGTACAATTAAATTATCATTTTCACCAGCTTCAATGTAAGTATGATCTTCACGAACGCTGTGACAAATTTCTTTGTATTTAGCTTTATTTTGTTTTTTAATTGCTTTAATCCAATCAAATGATTTACAACCACCTTCTAACACTAATTCTGCAAATGCATCACGAGTACCAGAGGTTGGTGGTGGACCTAATACTTCAATTTTAGTTGCGGGCAGTGTAGGGTTTATATCACTCCATAATTTGTATGGGTTAGTTATTAACCTAGGGCTTCCGTCTTTTGCTGGTACCTCTTTAGCTAATGCTAAAAACAATTCTTTGCGTGAAATATTCATTTGGCTGGTTGTATTTGAGTTGGCAAGAACAATACCGTCATAACCAATCAGTACTTCTGTGATACTTTTTACTCCATTTTTCACACACATATCAAATTCACTTTTTTTCATGCGACGTGAAGCATTGGATAAGTCAGGGGTATTTATAGCGTTGCTAGCACAAAATAATTTCATACCACCGCCCGTACCTGTTGATTCAATTTTAGGCGTTTTAAAGTCTGTGCTCTTACCAAAACGTTCAGCAACAACTGTTGAAAATGGGTAAACTGTTGAGGAACCAACGGCGCTGATTGTGTCACGGCTATTACCTTGAGCATTTACAACGTTAGTCATTAAAACTGCTGTGCTTAATGATAGGGTAATTATTGATGTTGTTATCTTTCTCTTCATCATCTTTTTCATAATATTTCTCTTGTTAAATTTTAACGTAATAAAAGCTATTTCATTAATCTGAGCACAGTGTAGAAATTTTATATTACAGTTACATGACTGAATTGTTACAGTTATGTGAAAGCGGGCAGAGGGGATATTTTTAAAAAATACGCTGTACTCTATTAAAATATTGTGTAAAAATAACCTTACAATAGCGTAATAAATTCTTTACAATTTTATGTTTTTATTTTATCAAGCTGTAAGCTTCTAAAGTCACACTTGTTAATTTTTTAATATTTTAGTAAATCTTGTTTTAGCCTACGCACTTTTAATGACTCAATAATAGGAAAAAACATGGCAACAATAATGGCCGAAAATCAAGCACATAAAAGTACTCTAAATGATATTCATGTTAATGAAGAGCATGTATTAATAACGCCTGAGCAACTTAGAATAGAATTACCTTTAAAAGATCCAGGCAGAGCCTTTGTGAAATCTGCACGTCAAATTATCGCAAACATCATCCACAAAAAAGATCCTCGTTTACTTATTATAAGCGGCCCGTGTTCAGTACATGACATTGAAGCAGCAAAAGAATATGCTCGCGAATTGAAAAAGCTACATGACCAATATAAAGATTCTTTATATATAGTAATGCGTGTCTATTTTGAAAAACCACGCACTACCGTTGGTTGGAAAGGATTAATTAATGATCCTCATATGGATGGTTCATTTGATGTAGAAACAGGGCTTAGAAAAGCGCGTGAATTGTTAATTTACTTAACAGAGTTAGGTTTACCACTCGCCACTGAAGCACTTGACCCTATTAGTCCACAATACATAGCCGAGTTGTTTAGTTGGGCTGCTATTGGGGCTCGTACTACTGAGTCTCAAACGCACAGAGAAATGGCTAGCGGTTTGTCTATGCCAATAGGGTTTAAAAATGGTACGAATGGTAGTTTAGATGTTGCCATCAATGCTTTACAGTCTGCTGCATCATCACATCGTTTTATGGGGATAAATCGTCAAGGACAAGTATCGCTGATCAAAACTTCAGGGAATCCAGACGGTCATGTTATTTTACGTGGAGGCAAGAAACCCAATTATGACAGTGTTAATATCAATGAGTGTGAAGAAGTATTAGCTAAACATAGTTTAGAGCCAGGTATTGTTGTTGACTGTAGCCATGGCAATTCTAATAAAGATTATCGTCGTCAACCGTTAGTGGCGACGAATGTTTTCAATCAAATAGTTGAAGGTAATAAGTCAATTATTGGTATTATGTTAGAAAGTAATATAAAAGCAGGAAATCAGAGTAGTGATCTGGCCATTGCCGATATGGAATATGGCGTGTCGGTTACTGATGCTTGTATTGATTTAAATAGCACTAAAGCGCTATTATCTCAAGCGAATGAGATGCTTAATAACGTATTAACAAAACGCATTGTAAAATAGCAACTTGTAATACTTGTTGAAAGAGAAACTATGAGTAAATTTGACGACAATCTTAAAGTCTTGCGTGATGAGATTGATGACATTGATAGCCAATTGGTTGAGTTATTAGTTAAGCGATTGGCTATTACTTCGAAAGTTGGCGAGCTAAAAAGTGCTGAAGGTATGCCTATTTTTGCGCCAGAACGAGAAGCAGCGTTAATAAGCAATCGTCGAGCGCAAGCAGAGCAAGCGGGTTTAAGTGGCGATTTAATTGAAGATATCTTGCGTAGATTAATGCGAGACTCATACGTAAGCCAAGATGCTAGTGGTTATCAGTGTATTAACCCGGCTTGCAAAAAAGTGGTTGTTGTTGGTGGTAAAGGGCAGTTGGGTAGTATTTTTGTTGATTTATTTCAACGCTCTAGTTACCAAGTGGCTATTATTGAACAGGATGATTGGCAAACAAGCGAAGCAATATTAGCTGATGCTAGTTTGGTTATTGTTGCGGTGCCAATTCGGTTAACTTCATTGGTTATTCATCGTCTAAATCACTTACCTGCGGACTGTATTTTAGCTGACTTTACTAGCATAAAAGAGTCACCATTGTTTGAAATGCTGAAGGTACATCAAGGGCCCGTAGTAGGATTACACCCCATGTTTGGGCCTGATGTTACAGGGCTTATTAAACAAACCATTATTGTGTGTGATGGGCGAGAAAAAGAAGAGTACCAATGGTTATTGAAACAATTTCAGGTGTGGGGCGCTAAAATTTATCAAGTGTCAGCACAAGCACATGATCAAGCCATGTCAATGGTACAAGTAATGCGTCATTTTTCAACCATTGCCTATGGTTATCATTTGATGGCAGAAGGTTCAGATATTGAAAATTTACTTAATATGAGCTCTCCCATTTACCGTTTAGAGTTGATTATGGTCGGACGTTTATTTGCACAAGATCCTATTTTATATTCAGATATTATTTTTTCTAATCCCGACAACATTACAATGATGAAGCGTTTTGCCTACCGATTTTTAGAGTTATTGGAAGACGTTGAATCAGGTGACAAAGCGGCATTTGTGGGAATGTTTAAACAGGTATCGGATTGGTTTGGTGACTATGCTGATGACTTTTTGGCAGAAAGTAAAACGATGTTATTAAAAGCCAATGAATTGAAGAAAAGTTAGTTTTAAAACTGATATTAAACACTTGCACTACATTGAATTGAAGTTAACGGTTTTAAATCGTTAACTTCTGCTAAATTCTCATTAAGCACTAAAAGCGATATGCAAAACCTATAGAAATTTGGCTATCAAGCCAAACAGCACGTTCAAATTGCGCTACACAGTTGTCATCTTGGCAAAATAAAGTATCGTCATCGTCAGTTAATGTGGCATAAGCACGTAACTCAGTAACAAAGACTAAGTTATTAGAGTATTCATAACGAGTTCCAACAGCAAAGGTCAGTGATGGATAAAGAGCGCTATCAAAATCACTGTTAAAATAGGTAGTACCAATACCTAAACCTACGGTGGTTATATATTTGCGTTCTTTAAAGAGAGATACACCACTAAAGTGTGTGTAAACTGTATCAAAAGAATGAGTTGACTGATCAATTGTGTCGGTGAAATCTCGAGAAATATAATTAATTAATATTTGTCCTTGACCCGCAGGTGAATCTTGCCAAGCAAAAGCTAGCGCGAAGTTAGGTTCGTCCGTACTTGCCAATTTGATGGTATAATCGTCATTCATAAGGTCTGGACTAAACGTTTTGCCAATTAGCGTGGTTACTTCTAATTCTGCCGCTTGAAGGTTTGTTGAGAAAAAAAACAGTAGAAACAGCGTGCACAATGTTTTCTTTATACCAGTCAACAAGGTTGAGCGTGAATAAAACTCCAATAGTGGCATAATTGAATCTTCCTTAGTTTATTAGTATGGTATTTTCTTGTTTATAGTCATAAGCTTACTCTGCTTTAAGTAAATTACAAGTGATAAAAAGGAAGTCATCAGCAATTTAATAAATTATTCTTGAGTTCAGCATAGGCTAATGGTATTAGACAAAATATTGCTTTATAAGCCAAAATATTCAGTGAAAAAGAGGGCAAAATGCTTAAAAATAATTTTATTAACGGTGTCTATCGCGGCAAGGTTGAGAGTGCGTATGGACTTGAAACAGCAATAAATAAATTACGAGTTAAAGAGAATTTGTATCTCTTTTTTGAAGGATTAGAAGGCGACCAATGTGCTGATATACGTCATCATGGCGGATTAGAACGTGCATTACATCAGTACCCATTAGAGCATTATGCTTACTGGCAAAAAAAGTACGGTGTTGATGATAAGTGGAAGGCACCAGGAATGGGTGAAAATTTAAGTACAGAAGGAATAACTGAAGAATCTGTTTGTGTCGGCGATCGCTATCAATGGGGTGAAGCTATCATTGAAGTTAGCCAACCGCGCTCACCTTGTTTTAAACTAAATGAACGCTGGGGTATTAAAAATTTATCTGTAACGATGCAAGAAATAAGTCGTTGTGGTTGGCTATATCGAGTTATTCAACCTGGTACAGTGAGTGAAAGCGAACCCTTGCAACTGATTGAACAAGTACCTAATGCGATAACATTACGTGAAGTGTGCGACATTTTTTTTAGTGATCCGCTTAATATAGAGGGACTGAAAAAATTAAAAATGCAAAATAAGTTATCGCAAAGTTGGATGTTTAAAGTGATTCAACGCCTAGAAACGAACCAAGTTGAAAATTGGCATTTCAGGTTACATGGAAAAGCTGAAGAATAAGGTTAATTTATACAACAACTTTCCAGAGATGCGAGGCCAAATTGTATAGACCTAGAGTAAGTTATTGCACATTAAAGCCTTCAAGTAATATTTTCATTACAAGGTGAAATTGTTTTTTTAACTCTTCACCATTGGCTTCTTCATCAGGTTGAATTAACCACTTTCTAATAACATCAAAACGTAAGGTATCATACATATCGCATATTAATTTGGCTGAGATATCATTACGTATCAAACCTGATTCTTGAGCAATTTCTACCCTATATAATCGCGCTGCTCTAAAAGGGGAAAAAACATCATATACTTTAGTTTCATTTTTAGATTTAGTTAGATAAATACCACTAAGAATATTAGTGTGTGTTAAAACCATTTTAAAAATGCGTCTGTGAGCGACAATCCAGTCTAATAGTTCGTCTATATTAGGAGGAATAAGTATATTTTTATATTTCACCTTATTATTTGAATCGTTTGACCAAACATTGCTATTAGCAAACCAGTCTAAAGTCCATTCTTCTAGCATTTTGTTTTTGCTAGTAAAATAATTAAAAAATGTTTTTTTACTTATTTTGGCTTCAGAAACAATATCTTCTACTGAAACCTCGTCAAAATCCCTTTCACTAAACATTCTCTCAGCAATAGTTAAGAGTAATGACCTTGTTTGTTGTTTTTTGTATTCCCGTAATCCCACATTATTCATATTTATTACCAAATCTATTGCAAGCCAATATTTTAATTTAGCCCTGTGTAAAAGGCAAACTAATAACCTTGTCGCCTTGGTGTAAAAATACTCTTGACATAATTTTACACCAAGTGTAATTTGTTGCTGTTATTTAATCTTAAATAATTACAAAAAATAGCCAATAAAAATAAATATTTTAGGGGAGACAATAGATATGAGATTAGAAAAAAGTATTTTAACACCTTTAGCTTTATCTATTTCAGTAGCATTAAGCCTTAATACAGTTGCTTATGCTGAAGAAAATGAACAAGTTTTACAAAAGAGTAAACAGGAAATAGAGGTTATAGAGGTAACGTCCCAAAAACGAACACAAAGTATTCAATCTGTGGCGGCTTCTATTTCAGCAATATCAGGCGACAGTATAACTAAAGGGAATATGACTAATATCGTTGATATGTCTGACATGATTCCAAATGTTCAAATTGCAGGTCAAGGCGGTTTACCTAATATTTATATACGAGGTATTGGTTCAGGCGTTAATTATTCTTTTGAACAGTCTATTGCACAATTTAAAGATGATATTTATCAAGGAAGAGCGGTTTTAGCTCGTGCACCTGTTTTTGATATAGAGCGTATCGAGGTAATGAAAGGTACGCAAAGTATTATGTTTGGAAAAAATGCAACTGCTGGCGCTATTAATACCACGACTAAAAGTGCTACTTCAGGAACAGAAGGATTTATTAGCCTTGGTATTGGTTCATTAAATGAAAAAAAACTCGAAGGTGCTTTTAATACCGACATTAGTGATAATTGGTCTGCCCGTGTCTCTATTTTAGACCAAAGTACCGATGGTTTTATGATAAATGATTATGATGGTAATGATATTGGAGGCATTGATAAATCAGGTATTCGTTTAGCTTTGAACGGAAATATTACTGATAATTTATCACTTGATTTTAAAGTTGAGCATAATGAATCTTCCGTTGACGATAGCATAAAGCAATATGAAGTTGACGAAGAACAATTGCAAAAAGCATTAGATGCGGGTTATCCAGGAGGATTAGTTAATACATTACAGTTTAGTGGACCAATTGATACACACTCGTATTATTCAGACCCAACAGGCCAACAAAAACCTTGGGCAGATGAATTGAAGTCTGATACCGCGGTATTGAGATTAGATTATCAATTAGGTGAAAATACCGTTACCAGTATTACCTCATATACTGATTATATATGGGAATACTCTTATGAACCAACTTATTCAGAGCAAACATGGTTAGCGTTAAAAAGAGATGAAGACTTTAATCAAATAACTCAAGAATTTCGTATTGTGTCTCCTGTTGGTGATTTTTTTGATTACATAGCTGGCGTCTATTTTAATAAAAACACTTTAACCCTTACACAAAGTGTTGATGTATATGATTTTATTTCTGTACCTATTCCGCAAGCTGGTTTTGGTTTGCTTTCTGATTTCACTCAAGATACATCAAGCTATGCTGCTTTTTTCTCATTAGGTTTTCAGTTTAGTGATAAATTTAAAGCAACCGTAGGGCTAAGATATGACTCTGAAACTAAGGAAGTTGATACAACGCAAAAGACCTATACAGAAGATTTTGGTTATCCTCAATCAGTAGGTTTAGGAATTGCCGATTCTGTGGTCGCCAGTTTAGGGGCGGGAAATTTAGATTTAACTGATAAACGTCGTAAAAGTAATGTATCTCCAGGCATTAATTTAACTTATCAAGCGAGCGATGACTTAATGGCCTATGCCTCTTGGAAAATTGGTTATAAAGGCGGTGGGTTTGATGGAAGTTTAGCAAATGGCTCTGGAATTTTAGGCAGTATTGATGAAAATGGCATGCCATACAATTATGCTAACCCAGCGACAGAGCCTAACGACTCTTTTGAGTTTAAAGAAGAAAAAGCAACCGCCTATGAGTTAGGTTTTAAATCAACAATATTAGATGGTATTGGACGATTTAACATGGCTTATTACCACACCATTTATAAAGATCAGCAAGTATCCACATGGAATGGTAATGCTTATATAGTGAACAATGCCTCGGAAGCTGAAATTCAGGGTATCGAAATTGAGTCTATTTTTATATTAACAGACTCGCTTACCTTAGTCGCTAATGGTGCTTGGTCAGATTTTGAATTTTCTGACTATAAAAAGGGGCCAGCCACTGTATGGCAGCAAAAAATTGATGGCGTATTAACGCAAGATTTAACAGGAAGAACAGGGCTTTTCGCTCCTGATTATACGGCATTTATTAGCTTAAATCATGAATACTATATTAGTGATAATTGGTTATTAGAATCAAATATTAATTTGAGTTATTCAAGCGAACTGTATACAGCGTCTGATTTAGATGAAAGATCTAAACAAGACGCTTACTCAAAAGCTAACTTACGTTTCAGTTTACTTGATGTTAACAATGACAATTGGGCATTTACTTTATTAATTGAAAACTTAACAGAAGAAACGATCATGAGAACATCTCAAGATATGCCTGCAACAGCATTTGCATATTGGGCTTCTATTGATAACCCTGAAAGAAGCTACTCCTTAACGGCAACCTATCAGTTTTAATGATACTAAAACGAAAGTGTGAATTGGCTGTAGTAATTTACACTTTCTCCTAATCAAATTAATAACAAATAACAGGAATACTTCATGAACGAAGCCTTATACTTGGAAAAGCTAAATATGCTTTGGAATAAAGCTTGGCCTTTAAATATCCCACGTTTACCCAAATATCCTAAAGGAAAAAAGCCTTTAAGTGATTACTTGAAACAGTGGGCAGAAGAACAACCTAATAAGTTAGCGCTCTGTTTTTATGGGAATGATATTACCTATAGTGAACTCGATATGTTGAGCACTCGCTTTGCCAATGTATTAATATCTTTGGGTGTAAAACCAGGTGATCGAATAGCCGTTTATATGCCAAATTGTCCCCAATTACACATTGCATTTTATGGTATTTTAAAGTCTGGTGCTGTTTATGCGCCTGTAAGTCCTTTATCAAAGGGTATGGAGCTTCAGTTTCAACTTAATGATTGTGATACAAATATTGTTATTTGTTTTGATCAGCTTTTACCGATTTTATTACCCGTTAAGGAATTACTTGGTATTGAGCATGTCATTATGACAAGCATCAGTGAGTTATTACCAGAATCACCAACAATTCCGCTACCAGAACTATTTCAGCTTGCCAAAATAGAAAATGATGACTGTCTTGATTTTTATACTACTGTGCATGCTGCCTCATCAAAAACTATTAGTCATCAACCTAAATTAGATGATATGGCAGCGTTAAATTATACAGGGGGTACAACGGGTTTACCCAAAGGCTGTATTCATACCCACGGAGATATGCTTTATACCTGCGCAAGTTATGTTCCTGTTTCTTTAGGAACTAATCCAGATATGATCAGTTTGAATTTTTTACCTGAATTTTGGATTGCTGGTGAAAACTCAGGTTTGTTATTTCCTGTTTTCAATGGAACAACAATGGTTTTGCTTGCTCGGTGGGACGTTGACGTTTTTTTACATGCTATTCAGCATTATCGTGTTACTCAATGTGGTTTATTAGTTGATAGTGTTGATGAAATTCTAGAATATCCACAGCTTTATGATTTTGACATTAGTTCTTTAACAGCGACAGGCTGTATTTCATTTACAAAAAAGCTGACTGCTGACTATCGAACACGTTGGCAAGCGCTAACGGGTTGTATATTGCATGAGTTTAGTTACGGAATGACAGAAACTAATACCTGTGACACTTTTACTTTAGGGTTTCAAAGCAATAATTTTGATTTGTCATTTTCACCTACATTTGTTGGTTTACCCGTTCCGGGCACTGAATTTAAAGTATGTGATTTTGAATCAGGCGAATTAGTTCCTTTAGGAAGTGAGGGAGAATTATGTATTAGATCTCCTTCTTTATTTAAAGGTTATTGGGGAAATGAACAAAGCACAACGTTAAATAACAATTGGTTTCATACAGGCGATATTGGCCTAATTACGGACGCTGGATTCATACGATATTTGGGGCGACGTAAGGAAATGCTAAAAGTAAATGGTATGAGTGTGTTTCCCTCAGAACTAGAAGCAATGCTTGGCCAACACCCTAATATACTCGGTAGCGCAGTATTAGGAAAAGAGGATACAAAGCGAGGCCAAAGGGTGATTGCTTTTGTGTTACTCAAGCCCAATAGTGCAGAAACAGAACCCTGTTTAAAAAAATGGTGTGAAGAAAGAATGGCTATATATAAAGTGCCAGACATTATATTTGTAAAAGAACTACCGATGACTGCCACAGGAAAAGTAAAAAAACAGGATTTGGAGAAATTATTGTGAGTAAAACCTTTAAACGTATTTTAATTGCCAACCGAGGTGAAATAGCAATACGCATTACCCATACCCTGTCAGCAATGGGGATAGAATCGGTTGCCGTTTATGCTGAAGATGATAAAAACTCTTTACATACGACTAAAGCTGATGTGGCCGTTCCATTAAAGGGGAAAGGGGTAAAAGCATATTTAGATATTGAGCAATTAATTAGCCTTGCCATTAATAACCAATGTGATGCTATTCATCCTGGTTATGGTTTTTTGTCTGAAAACGTTGATTTTTCACGTCAATGTGAAAATAAAGATATTACTTTTATTGGTGCTAATCCTCATGTTTTATCATTATTAGGTGATAAGGCTCAGGCACGAGAACTGTCAATATCTTGTAAAGTCCCCTTAGTGCAAGGGCTTAATAATAGTCTTACTTTAGATGAAATTATTGATTTTTTTGAGCATAAAAATAACAGTAAACCCATCATGATTAAAGCGCTTGCTGGCGGCGGCGGTAGAGGAATTAAACCTGTAAATAGAATTGAAGACATAGAACAAGCGTATAATCAATGTCAAAAAGAAGCGTTAGCAGCATTTGGCTGTGGTGATTTATATGTTGAACAACTTGTGCAACAGGCGCGTCATATTGAAGTACAAGTTATTGGTGATGGTACGGGAGCTGTTAACCATTTATGGGAACGAGAGTGTACGCTGCAACGAAATCATCAAAAATTAATGGAGGTAGCACCCAGCCCTTCATTAGATGAAAACACTCGAAAAAACATTATTGAAGCGGCATTAAGGTTAGCGTCAACAGTAAAATATCAAGGATTAGGAACTTTTGAATTTTTACTGGATGCTACAAATCATAATAACTTTTATTTTATGGAAGCTAATCCTCGTATACAAGTTGAGCATACCGTAACAGAAGAAATTACTGGCTTAGATTTAGTTCAAATACAAATACAACTTGCCGAAGGAAATACGTTAGCAGAGTTAAATTTAGAGAATGAGCCAGTAAAATTTGGCTATGCTATGCAAGTTAGGATAAATACAGAATTAATGGATCCTGATGGCAGCGTTAGCCCCGCAGCGGGTGTATTGACCGAATATCAAACCTCTGCTGGGTTAGGTGTTCGCGTAGACGGTTACGGCTACCAAAATTATCAGGTCACTCCTGTGTATGACTCACTTATTGCGAAATTAATAGTGAAAGGTAGTGACTATGTCACGACTGTAAACAAGGTTTATAGGGCGTTATGTGAATTTATAATTGAAGGCGTAAACACTAATAAATCAATATTGTTAAATTTATTACAGTTACCCCAAGTAAAAGAAAATAATATCACGACAAATTTTGTTGAACAGCATTTAACTGCGTTGTTTGCTAAGCAATCACATCCTGAATTATGTTTTAGTCACAATGATAATGATTTGCCCACCCAACAGGATTTTAACATACCAATTGGTTGTGAAGGGGTGATGTCTCCAAGTGTAGGCGTTTTGGTTGAGTTATGTGTTAAAGAGGGAGATACAGTTTTTAAAGGACAAACGCTCGCTCACCTCGAAGCCATGAAAATGGAATTTCCAGTAAAAGCAACACTCAGTGGCACGATAACGCATATAACCGTGGCGATCGATTCATCAATAAATAGCGCAGAATTGATGTTCATTATTGCACCATCTGACGTTGATACAGCTGAAGTTCAAATAGAAAATGAATTAGATTTAGATAGTATACGAGATGACTTGTTAGAAGTTTTACAGCGCCATGAACAGTTATATGATGATGCAAGACCTAAAGCCGTTCAAAAGCGTCATGAAAAAGGAATGCGTACAGCACGCGAGAATATTAATCATTTACTTGATGAAGACAGCTTTAATGAATATGGCGCAATGCTTATCGCTGCCCAACGTAAACGTTTTTCTGTAGATGAATTAAGAAAAATGAGCCCTGCTGATGGTTTAGTTGCTGGTACGGGTACTGTAAATAATGCCATTTTTGATGATGACTCATCTCGTTGTATTGCCATGTCGTATGATTACACTGTATTTGCTGGTACACAAGGGATTATGAACCACAAAAAAATGGACAGAATGCTTGAGCTAGCTCAGCAATGGCGCTTACCCGTCATTTTATTTGCAGAAGGGGGCGGAGGTAGACCGTCAGATACTGATTTTAATGGTATTGCAGGGCTAGATTGCCATACTTTTGTTGCAATGGCAGCATTGTCAGGCTTAGTGCCAACGCTAGGTATTATCGCAGGACGATGTTTTGCTGGGAATGCCGCATTGCTTGGTGTTTGCGATGTGGTCATTGCTACAAAATCAGCATCTATTGGTATGGCTGGCCCTGCTATGATTGAAGGAGGGGGTTTAGGAACATTTACAGCAGAAGAAGTTGGCCCAGTTTCAGTACAATCACCCAATGGCGTTATTGATATATTGGTTGAAAATGAACAAGAAGCTGTTGATACAGCTAAAAAATATTTATCATATTTTCAAGGAACACTATCTAACTGGCAAAGTGATGACCAACGTAAATTAAGGCATTATATTCCTGAAAATCGCATGCGTATTTATAACATTAGAGACGTTATTAGCACTATTGCAGATATTGATTCTGTACTTGAAATACGTCAAGATTTTGCGCCCGGGATTATCACGTCATTTATCAGAATTGAAGGAAAACCTTTTGGACTTATCGCAAATAACCCAAGTTATTTAGGTGGAGCTATTGATGCGGTATCTGGTGATAAAATGTCTCGCTTTATGCGGTTATGCAACGCATTTGATATACCAATGATATCTCTTTGCGACACACCTGGTTTTATGGTTGGGCCAGAGGCTGAAAAACAAGCAACAGTGCGTCATATCGCTCGAATTTTTGCCGCTGCTGGCAGTTTAACCGTACCATTTTTTACTATTGTACTGCGTAAGGGGTACGGGCTAGGTGCCCAAGCAATGGCCGCTGGCAGTATGCATTCTCCAGTATTTACAGCGTCGTGGCCTACGGGTGAATTTGGCGCGATGGGGGTTGAAGGCTCTATTAGTTTGGCTTTTTCTAAACAGCTTGCGGCAATAGACGATATTAACGAACGTGAGAAAATGTTTAAATCTTTAGTTGATAAAGCTTATGAAAATGGTAAAGCATTGAATATGGCAAGTTACATGGAGATTGACGCAGTAATTGACCCTTTAGACACAAGAAAATGGATATTAAGAGGGTTAAAGGCAACACCACAACCCAATAACAAAACAGAGACAAAACATTCGTTTATTGATACTTGGTAACTTGTATTAATTAACTCGCACGCGAATTTCTGCTAATAAACCCGATAAGGTTGTTTGGTGTTAACAACCTTATCAATGAATTACAAGGGCTAAAAAAGGGAGGGGTGACAAAGTAAAATAGCAAGAGTCATATCATTCTTACATGTCACCAGCTCCGTTATATTTTGATGCTATTAACGTCTATTTAGCGATGTATTGCGGAGATAAATTCAGAAAACGTATCAAAACACCATTGCGGGTTGTATTGTGCAATATCTTCGCCGTAGTTATAACCGTAAGTTAAACCAACACTGTCTATATTCGCTGCTTTTGCCGCTAATATATCATTCTTAGAATCACCAATCATTAAGCATTGCACAGCCAACACATCAAGTTGTTTTAAAGCTAAAAAAAGGGGGGCAGGATCAGGTTTTTTTTCTGGTAAGGTATCACCACCAATTAATATTTCAAACATATCACTAATACCTAAACCTGATAATATTGGTTGAATAAAATCTTCAGGTTTGTTGGTAATTATCGCTAAACGAAAGCCCTCATTTTTTAACGTAATTAACCCCTCTTTAACACCCTTGTATAAAACAGAATTAACACACAAACATTGTTGGTAATGGGTTAAAAAAGTAGCTAAAGCACCTTGAACTATTTTTGTATCTAGCGCTTTATCGATTGTGGCAGAGCCTGATAATGCGCGTTCTATTAATGTTTTAGCGCCATTACCTACCCAATGACGAATAGTTTCTTCATCAAATTCTGCTTTATTTAAATATTTTAATGTTCTATTTACAGCCAGTGCAAGATCTGGCGCACTGTCTACCAAAGTGCCGTCAAGGTCGAAAAGTAATACCTGTTTTTGTTTTATATTCATAAAGATCTTAATTAGTATTATTAATTTAGTTGAATTTATAGGATTGTATCACTCAAGTATTACAATAATCTAAATAGAAAAGTAAGTGTGCTACTGACTGACATTATTTCGACCTTTCTTTTTAGCGCGATAAAGTGCTAAATCAGCGTTTTTTAATGCTTGCTCAAAACTTTGTTTAGGCGCTCTTTGTGCGACACCAATTGATACGGCAACATTTACCGTTTTGTTATTATTCTTTTTGGCGTTCCTGCCTGTCTTATCTGTTCGTTGGGCACTACGTATTACCATGCTGTAATTGGCAATGCTTTGGCGCAGTTTGTCTAAAACAGGAATGGCTTGTTCAGCTGTTTTTCTTGGAAAAACGATGGTGAATTCTTCACCGCCATAGCGATAAATCTTACCTCCGCTACGTACTTCAGCCATTCTTGCAGCAACAAGTTTTAGCACCTCATCACCAATATCATGACCATAGGTGTCGTTAAATTTTTTAAAATGGTCAATATCAAGCATCGCCACTGTGTATTTGCGCCCAAGTGATAAGGCGAGTTGATTTAGTGCACGACGAGTAGGCAATCCTGTTAAATCATCTCGGTAAGCTAAATAGTACGAATCAGTACTAACGGCGAGTAAATAAAGTGCAGACATCACTACGGCAATAAGTGACCAAGGCAAAGTTATTATACTTAGCTGATTTAAACACCAAACAATAAACGTAACTAGTAGCGCTGTAAGTGTTAAATCGTGATTACTTATGCTACGCCACATTAATAAAATACCTATCGATCCAAGTGGTATAATAATAGGAATGTAAGGTAAAACAGATGTCCATAAGGCAGTTTTCGGCACTAAACTGTCTAAATTTTGGTTCAATTGCAGCCAAAAAAATGTTATCACCCCACAAAAAATAATAAAGGTAAGCCGACTGACAGTATGAACAGATAAAAGCGCTCGATCTTTTATTAAAGCCAATAATATCAATAAACTGGCGCCGCACAATACCAGCCACTGCGCATTCATCATTAAAGGTTTAGTGTTGATAGATGGGGAACTTGTTGCCACCAAAAACAGCAGCCAAAAGCCACATAAAATAGCAATTCTACTGCGATTAAATTGGGTTGCAAATATAGCCGTTACAATCAGTAATGGATAAACCAAGTAGTTGACTAACGTTAATTTACTTTGCCACTGCATTTGAAAGTGAATTAATAATGAGAATAAGCCTGTAACTGCAATTAAACATAACAATGTAGACTTCATCCCTTTTAACTTAACCAACTGTAACTCCAAAAATTTCTACTCAAATAAAGTCACCATTGTATGGATATAATTATTCCTTTTCTACTTTTAGATTAAATAAAAATAATACTTTATAATGGTATAAATAAATATTTACAGCACATTATGGGGCAATAAATATGTAGGTAACGCACCAATATACCTACTGTTATTGAAAAAAAGAGTCACTCAGCCGAAAGCTAAACAACCACATTAGACATTTCTTCTAAAATGATTGAAGAGCTGTATTTTCAATCATATTTCCCCTCAAAGTAATTCTTTTTTTACCAATTTATTAATATTACAAACAAGTCATATTGTTAATCTATGTATTATTACTAGTTGTCGAAAAAAGTGTTTTGGGGTTTCTGAAAAAGCTTTATAAGTTTTCTAATGCAGCGGAAACTATCTAATGCAATCTAATGTATCTAATGGGATTTTTGGCAAGCCAATAGTTGACTCAAGTAGGAACTTTCCTTCGTAGGTTGTAATAACAAAATATAAATTATCCTTTAGGCCTACTTGTGCTTTTAACCAGCTACTTTTATTAAGTGCAATGTAACCTATAAAGTTGATTGGTGTATTTGTTAGGATAGGACTGCTCCACTCATCCGGAACTCCTTGTAATATATAACCATTTAAGTTGTGTTTTGCTAGTTTGTCTTTTTCTGACTTTGACATCTGTTCACCGATGAAAAAGTAGTATGCCAAAGTGCTATGTTTTTCATTTTTGGGAATATTAAGCAGCTCATCAGCATTAAAAGTTACAGGAGTAAAGCAATTTTCATAAATTGTTAATTCTGATGAACTACTTGAACAAGCAGAACAAACCAAAGCGAAAAATAATATTGTAAGGAGTTTAATTAAACTCCTTACAAAGACGCAGAATATTTTACTCAATTTGACTTGTTGCATAATTATTTCTGATATTTGAATTGAAGTAACCGCCTTGAGAGCTAGCATTTATAAAACCTGTAAATATGTTTGGAGTAACACCTGAGTAACGATAAATACTACCGTCGTGAAACTCAATATCTAATAATGAGCTTATACTGGAATAACCAAAAGCTGATAATGCTGAGGAGTTTGCTGACCACTGTTCGATCATCGGATATGGTGTCAGGCTGTAAGCAACCTTTTTCATCTGGTTAGATATTTCAAGTGCTTGCTCTTGTGGAATTAAATATGAATCTTCCAGAGAATGGCCTGTTTCGTCGATTGGGTTTTCTGGTCCGTTAAAGTTTGATGGGGCTGCACCGAATAGTTCTCGAACTAGCTGCATTATCACGTCATGCTCATTTGTAACGTGTCCGATTAAATCTGGATATAAGGTAGATAGCGTACCACCTGGAATGTCTACTGGTGTGGCAATTTGCATAGTGCCTAACATTGGGTAGTCACTTAACGCATAGCCGTTTGGAAAGTTGTAACTAGAATATAAATCGTTGAGAATGGCATTACCGTAAAAATTTCCTTGAGAATGTGAGATTAACACGACTCTACTACATGAATCTAAGATATTTTCTAGCTTGGCTATTGCTAGTTGACTATCCTCTTCACTGATAGTTGATTGGTATTCGATGCTTATATCTTGAAGAAACTCTGCAATAGCCTCTTTAGCTCTTTCTGAGCTTGAACTTTCGTTATTGAGAAACTTAATTATTTCATCAGCAGCATCATCATCTTCCCATTTTTGTCTGGCCACCTCAAAAATTTGTGATAATTTATTTTCGTCCTTATTATGCTGACCTTGTATATTTGGATTGAATCCCTCACTTTCTAAATACGCAACTAAGAAGTTTTTCAATGCATTTTTATTCGACGTATAATCGCTATAATCAGTAAACATTCCGTTGATGTAAAATGATTCAATGTTGTCAACATTTGCTCCACACTCTGCAAATGCATTTGAAGTAGCTAAAACGGTAAGTAATGCTAAAGAAATTTTTTTAATTTCGTTCATTATTCTATCCTTAGAATTAAAGTGATGCGCAAGGTTGCTCTAAAGAGCTTTCTAGCTTTTCTTCATCAACCAAACTAGCTAATTTATTTTGCACGGAAAAATTTGTTTCAATCCTATCTATCGTGTTGAAGTAATCACTTTTTTCCATGCTATTGCTGATGAACTATATTTGTTGATTTGTCGTTTGCATAACTCTGCGAGAGTTAGGGCTAATAGTGTATTTGTTGCCTCTTCTTGAGTTGCTGAATTAATAACACCTTTCATAGAAAGGACTGTTTGATAGCTTTTACCAGCCTTTAGCGCTAATTCCTTTATGTCTATTGATTTATCGCTCATAACTATTTTTATTTCATAGTCATCTCTTATGCCATTTTCGTTTTGGTCTACTCCTTCAATAGTATTGTGATCAGGATGTTCAGGATCAAAACTAGGTAAGTCAAAGCCCATAGCTGGGTGAGAAAATTCTACCCATTTATAATTAACGTATGATGAGTTTATCGCTATTGGCCAGAGTGATTTAGCAAAATATGTTTTTTCGTTATAGCTTACAGATTGACCTAATAGGTATACTTTTTTTGACTTCCATTCCCTAATGTCATTAAGCTTTACCTTTGCCCAAGTTATACTTTCTTCTTCAGGTTGTTTGCCAATAACTTTGTGTCTCGCTACCCATAAGTTGTTTGAATACCTAACATAACTCCCCCGAGCGTACTTCTTATTATTATCATATGACTCGAAGCTATTGAAATTATTTGCTATTGTAAGACAAGGCAATAATATAACTAGCAGAAATAGTATCTTTTTCATTGTAAGTTCCTTTTACTTTTTAATTTATTTCAAACGCCAAAATATGTGGTTAAATTTAACCCTTATCTATAGCGCCTAAAGGTCTAATAGATTGTGCATTCTAGAATTAGAGGAAGGATCAATAAAATTTACTTGGGATGAGCGTGATTTAGGCATAATTGACTCCATTCAAAATAATATACTTAAGCCTAGCTCATCTTGCTTTAGAATCAAGTATTCGACTTTTAGCAATGTTGAGGTATTAAAGTAGGGGGCTTATTTGATTTTTTAATCACAAGAAATAGCCTTTTAATTAATCCTTTATTTTTCTATGATAGTAACACAATAAAAAATTATTAGAGTATTTCCCATACTGAATTAAATAAAACATTCCTGTATAATCTCGCACATTAAACAACAGCCTTAGCAAACACATCAAGTAAGCTATAAAAGCAGTTAAAGCAGCAGAGCACTATATGACCGTAGAACAATTCGACCCGAAAACCACAATAAAGAGTAGCAACTCGGCGGAAAGCCAAACAACCACGTTAGACATTCCTTCTAAAATGATTGAAGAGCAAAGTAACACTCAACCATCTGTAGAGCGCTCTGCAAAAGTAGGCTTTGTGAGTCTCGGCTGCCCAAAAAATTTAGTAGATTCTGAACGTATTCTTACCCAGCTTCGCACAGAAGGTTATGATGTAACCAATACTTATGACGATGCGGAATTAGTGATTGTAAATACTTGTGGCTTTATTGATTCAGCGGTTCAAGAGTCTTTAGATACTATCGGTGAAGCGTTAGCGGCTAATGGTAAAGTGCTGGTTACAGGTTGTTTAGGTGTTAAAAAAGATGAAATAGTTGAATTACACCCGAACGTACTTGGGGTTACTGGTCCACATGCCTACGATGAAGTATTAACGCAAGTTCATCAACATGTTGCTAAACCTGTTCATAATCCGTTTATTGATTTAGTACCAGCACAGGGCGTTAAATTAACGCCGAAGCATTATGCTTATTTAAAAATATCAGAAGGCTGTAATCACCGTTGTACTTTTTGCATAATCCCGTCAATGCGTGGTGATTTAGACTCGCGCCCTGTAGGTGATGTGTTAGGTGAAGCAAAACGTTTGGTTGATTCAGGCGTTAAAGAATTATTGGTTATCTCTCAAGATACTTCTGCATACGGTGTTGATGTAAAACATAAAACAGATTTTTGGGATGGTATGCCCGTTAAAACTCACATGCAGCAGTTATGTGAACAATTAGCCAAGCAGGGTGTTTGGATTCGTCTTCACTATGTATACCCCTATCCACATGTCGATAAAATTATACCATTAATGGCTGAAGGTAAAATTCTGCCGTATTTAGATATTCCGTTCCAACATGCCAACAAGCGCATTCTTAAATTAATGAAACGTCCTGGTAGCTCAGACCGTGTATTAGAGCGTATTGCTAAATGGCGAGAAATTTGTCCTGAATTGGTCATTCGTTCAACCTTTATCGTTGGTTTTCCAGGTGAAACAGAAGAAGAGTTTCAAGAGCTGTTAGACTTTTTAGAAGAAGCACAGCTAGATCGTGTTGGCTGTTTTAAATACTCACCCGTTGAAGGCGCTACGGCTAATGCGTTACCTGATCATGTTTCAGAAGAAGTAATGGAAGAAAGATTACAGCGCTTTATGGAAGTACAAGCGAGAATTAGCAGCGAAAAATTACAAGCACGTATTGGCCAAGAATATCTTATTCTTGTTGATGAAGTGAATGACCTTGGTATAGTCGGGCGCTCATATATGGATGCACCAGAAGTTGATGGTAAAGTGTATTTGTCTGACGATTATGATGCCAAGCCTGGCGATCAACTTTGGGTGCAAATTATTCATGCTGACGAACATGATGTTTGGGGCGTAAGGGTAGAAGACTAAACTTGTTTTAAGTCTAATTGCTTTTAAGCCATTATAAAAAGCCAACTCAATGTAAGTTGGCTTTTTTGATTTGGACATTGTTTATTTCTTATTTTATGAAATTGTGGGGGAATCCTTAGTCGTATTAGTTTTTTCACCTAACAACATGTTACCATCGTCTAAAAAGTTTAAAATAATCTGCTTACCTTGGCGGTTATCATCAAATAAGTAACTGTATTTTTCAGCAATTCTTTCTCTATCTGCTTGAGTTCTTGCTATCGACATTTCATCACGAAAAGGCTGTCCTTCCATAATTCCAGCATAATGACTTGCTAAAGCTGCAGTTGTTCGTAGTGCATTTTCAACTTTTGGGTTTTCTGAAAAAGCCTGCTTTAGCTCTGCTGAATAAGCATAATCTGCAGGTAAAACTAATTGTCCCTCAGTGTCAAATTCAATCGTCGCTGGGGGTGAAGGTATGCCATATTGTTCTAGTAATGCTTTAAATTCTTTTTCTGAGTATTTAGATAACGTATCAATATTGTGAGCTGTAGGAAGTAATAATGGCATATCATTTATATTCACTGAGCCAGATAGTGGACTGGGTGTGAGATATTCATCTAGATTAATTTCTTGTTGAACTCCTTGCGTTGTGTTCATTTTAAATACCGCATCTGCGCTTGATTTATCTGCCTCTACAACGGCTTGTTTTTCTTGATAAGCGATAAATATGTCAGAAAAAGTATGGTTACTTTTTTGCTGATTGATTTGCGGTACACTTTGTGAGTTCGTTTGAGAAACGGTATTTGTTATTTCCATTTTAACCTCGATACTTTTTGTGTTGTATGGTTTCTAGCATATCAAGTACGCTTGCCCTTAGCTTTGCATCGCTGCTTTGTGCTGGACCAAGGGATTGATCAAATTCTACCGATTTTCGTGCCAAGGCGACCGTGTCATATTTTTCATCAGGATCGAAGTCTCTACTCGGAGGAGCTCTCATTGCTAATCCCTCTTGAGATGTAATTAACCCGTTTATTTGTAGCTCTGACGACATACGGGTTAATTCGTTATATGACATATTAGTCGGGTCGTATTTATTGGCGATTTCTTGCAATTTTTTTTCCGCATTTAAGCCAGCATTACTAATATTTACTGTATCTGTAGTGTTTTTACTTTGAGTTGTAGGATTATAGTTAGTTGAGTCAGTGGCAATAGTATTGTCTGTTTGATAGATACGACTCACTTGGTTACTACTATTTATTTGCATAAAATTCTCTGATGTAAATTAAGGTGTAATAAATGCTTTATTTGAATATGGCAATGAATATGCCAATAGGTTTTATCTGCGCTTCTAGCTTAAAACTGACTTTTAATACTTTTTTAAAAGCAAAGTAGGCAGGTTATTGCCAGCACTGGCACAACAACGGCAATAAAAAGATTATTCAGTTACAAAATGGTGAGTTTTATTTGTTAGGAATTGCAGTGTCATCACAGATATTTACAGGTTGAGCTTTCAAGTAATCATAAGTGACAGATCGCCATGTCTCAGAACAAAAATATAAAATAGTCAGTATTTGTAATGTATTTTACCTTCGGTTGTAGCAACCACTGAAGGTACTACATATAGTCATTTAACATTCATAAATATTTAATTTGTAGTCATCTTGTTGTCAAAATTAGTGACTAATATCTTGGTGTAAATTTATACAAGTAACATAAATCATTCCGTTTTGGGGTAAAAATATCCTAGATTAATTGAGAGACCAAATGAATTTGATACATAAAATATTTGCCCTAAGTACTATTAGCTCTTTAATGCTGATTAGCGGCTGTAACAATGATAAAAGCCCATCACAAGATGAAAGTTACAAAGCTGTTGATATAACAATACTTCATACAAATGACCATCATTCTTATTTAGAAGGACAAACTTATGACCTTAAAATAGATCATGATGAAAGTGCTGAAGGGGTAGAAGATATACGTCTTAATTTAGGTGGTTTTTCTCGTATAGCGAGTGCCATCTCTGAATATAGAGATACAAATACCTTAGTGATTAATAGTGGAGAGCTAAATGGAACGCTTTATTTTAGCTTATACAAAGGCGAAGTAGATGTTAAAGTTTTTAATTATCTTAACTTAGATGCCTACCAATTAGGGAATCATGAATTTGATGAAGGTGAGGCTAGGCTAGCTGAACTTATTGAAATGGCTAATTTTCCTATTATAAGTGGTAATGTTCATCCAACTGCAGATAGTCCTCTTTATAATTCAGATATTAAACCTTACGTCATTAAAGAAATTGACGATGAAAAAGTGGCAATTTTAGGTGTACTGAAAGTAGAAAAAACTCGTGAGTCATCGCTTGTCACTAATGCAGTTGAGTTTACTGATGAAATCACCTCAGTTAAAGCGCATGTGGCAGATTTAACTGAGCAAGGTGTAAATAAAATTATTTTATTAAGCCATTTGGGTTATGATTTTGACCAAGTTTTAGCCACTCAAGTCACGGGTATAGATATTATTGTCGGAGGTGATACTCACAATGCTTTAGATTCAACAGGTGAGTTAGCTAAATTAGGTGTTAACGTAACTGGTGAATACCCGAGTGTTGTTAATAACCCTAATAACGAGCCTGTCTATATTGTACAAGCTTGGGAGTACGCTAAAGGATTAGGAAAGTTAAATGTGAGTTTTGATGCTGATGGTAAAGTTACCGAAATTGGAGGGCATCTTGAGCTATTAGTAGGGCAACCGTATCAAGTTAAAAATGAGTCTGGTAGTTGGGTTGATGCCTCCGTAGCAAAAATAGCTGATATTTCAAAAGCTATCAGTAATGTAAGCAGCATTCGAGAAATTGAAGAAGATGTTGCGGTAAATGAAATTATTCAGCCATACAAAGATTCATTAGAGGAATATCAGCAAGTTGAGCTAGGAATTGTTTCAAAAACAATGCCATTTACTCGTATTCCAACTGATTTTAGTTTAGGCCAACAACCTTCTGGTAGTTATGCGGCTCAAGTTGTTGCTGATGCATTTTTAACGTATTTACCCAAGGCTGATGTATCGATTCAAAATGCTGGTGGTGTAAGGAGTGAGTTTACCAGTGGTGTATTTACAGTTGCTGATGCTTATACTATTTTGCCTTTTTCAAATACCGTTGTAACTATTGATATGACAGGGGCACAAATAATTAAAGTATTGAATGAAGGTTTGACCTACTCACAAGGTATTTCAGCTTCTACAGGATCATTTCCATATTCATCTCACTTACGTTATGACGTTATTTTAGGGGCACTCGAGCAACAAGGTATTACCAATGTTGAAGTTAAAGATAGAATCACAAATGAATGGAGTGAAATTGATCTCAATGCCACCTATTCGGTTGCTACTAACTCGTTTACGGCACAAGGTAAAGATGGTTATGTCACGTTTGCCGAAGTACGTGAAAACACCCCCGCAGCATTTGAAGAATCAGATGTTGTTTATGTTGTGCCTCTTATTGAATATTTCCGTGACGAATTAGAAAACAATATGCTTTCAGCTCTAAATAATGAGGAGTATTGTATAAAATCTGTTATAACGCTTAATTAGTTGTTTGTTTAATCACCAGCTCATCATTTGTGAGCTGGTGATTGTTTTCTTCATTATTTTATGTTTTTGAAAACCATTTTTTTATACTCTATTGATTATTAAGGTTTTTTAAAGTTCTGGTATATACTCTATTTCAACTTTCGCATCAAGTGCCAACCCAGCTGTAGCAAAAGCACTGCGTGCGAGGGGCTTTCAAAAAAGGACAGGTAGGCTTCATTTGCTTTGTTCCAATCTTTTATGTCAGCTAACATCAAAGTACATTTAGTAATGTCACGATAATGTAAATTATATTCTTAATGAAATGCTTGGGTAGTTGAGTCAACGTTTGATCATGTCTCAGGTGACGTTATGGACGGCTGCTTACAATATTTACTGTTTGTGCTATTTCCTATTTTTAGAATAGCTACCGCTCGCATCAGCAAAGCTACTCCTATCAGCATTACAATAACTGTGATGATCAACCCATTTGTAAAACTCTCGCTTTTTTCAGTAATTATTCCAACTAGTGCAGGTGCAATAACCTGTGCAAGCCCGTAACTGAAGGTTAGATGACTCATTGAGCGGGAGGCATTATCAGGGTATAAACGTCCTACCATTGACAATGTCATGCTAACAATGCCAATAAAACTGCAACCATATAGTACAGCACTAATATAAGTCACGGTTGCTGACGGATCAAACAAGAGTAAAGCTGTACTTACCATGTTTAAAATATAGGCTTGGAACAATGATGACCAAAGGCCAATTTTTCTTACATAGATATCCCATAACCAACACCCTGGTGCAGCAGCAATCCCCACTAACAACCAAACAATCCAACCAAGGCCTTGCATTCCTGGAAGTAACTCAACTATTGCAATCAGAAATGTTGCTGTGACTACATACCCAAAACCAGCGCAAAAGTAAGCGGCTTGCAAGGTTAAAAAAAACTGTTTTGAGGGAAGTGCTTGAGTTTCTTTATAATCAGTATTTTGCGTGGTACTTGTTGATCTAGAAAAGTTGGGGAACCAAAACAGCACAGGGATAATTAGAACGAGAGCAAGTACTCCATAAATTAACCATTGTTGATCCCATGTATAGTCTATTTTTATGAGTTGGGCAGTAATTGCTGTCAGCACAATACCAATTCCTAAACTTGAAAAAAAAATGCCAAGTTCAGCTTTCGCATTATTATGTCTGAGCCAGTGCATTAATAACCCACCACCGAGTAGAACACCTGCGGCACTGCTTAAGCCAGAAACATAACGCAATAAGTACCATAACCATTCATTTGTGGTTAAAGCCATGCACAGTGTAGTAACAACTGCTGCTATTAAACCATAGCGGTACAATGTAATTTTTAATTGAAGGTTATGCATGAAAGAGATAAGTAATGCTCCACATAAATATCCTGCATAATTTGCAGCGGCTAAAAAACCTGCAATAGTCTCCGTAATACCAATATCTTCAGCCATTTCAGGCAACATGGGTGTATAGGCAAATCTAGCTATACCGACAGTGATTACACCGCCAGTTACGCAAGCAAGCTGAATTTTAGATTGTTCTGATAATTTCAAACTACATTACTCGTCAATAGTATCTACCTTAGAATATCTAATAATCGAAAGACAATCTCTATACACTATGACAATATATACATATAAAGCGTCAATATGTGAAATGAATGACACACTACACAAATGAACTTAAATTACTTGATTTGAAAAGCCTGCCTCGCGAGGTTTTTGTACGGCAACAATATATGCCACCAAGGCACACGTTTCCAGCGCATAAGCATATGTGGCACCAATTTTTGTACGCTAGTTCTGGTGTGCTAATTGTTGATGTCATTGGTGAAAGACTTTTCATTCCACCAGAAAATGCAGTTTGGCTTCCTTGTGGGTGTCAACATAGTGTTTCAACTGAATATGGTGCTGAGTTAAAGAGCTTGTACATTGATAGTAAATATCAGCAGTTACCTACGGACAAAAGCTTGGTACTAAAAATATCTCCCATCATAAAAGCACTGATAACAGAAGTTTCTACATTTGATGTTGAATATTCAACACTAGGTTATGAAGAACAGGTTATTTCGCTTATGTTAAGTACGTTACCAAGATTAAAACATGTAACCGATCATCTTCCTTGGCCCACATCAGTAGAGCTTTTGAAAATGTGTAATCAACTTTATGAACGACCAGGAGGTAAGCAAACAACACAGATGTTGGCAGAACATTTAGCGATGTCGAAACGCACATTAGAGCGAAAATTCCATAGAGAAACCAGTATGACTATTCAGGCATGGAGTTTAAGACTTCGTTTTTTAAAAGCGATAGAGTTACTTACAGCGGGGCATAGTATAACAAATATTGCTTTGGATTTAGGGTACAGCTCAGCTTCTCCTTTTATTTATATGTTCCGAAATATCTCTGGCATGAGCCCTGGAGAATATATAGGGAACTTATCTAATACAAAGTCAAAGTAAAACTGGAGATACTGGTATTAATTAATACGCATTTTTACACTGTGTAGCTTTAAAATACAGACTAAAGCTACATTGTGTAATTACATAAGTTACTGATATTTAATGCGCTAAATCAAGATTTTCGATAATGTACAAACGGTTGCCATCAATCACTGTTTGACCCGCATCAAGGTATTTTTGTTCAAGTACACCGCTTGACGCCCATGTAGCAAAGTCATCATCGTTTATCACGCCAATAGTGTTATCGTTGATTAACCACATACCTTCTAATTTGTCGTGCGGATAACCAGTTTCAGCGACTAAATCAACCAACAGAGTTTTGCTAATAGTTTCAATTCCTGCATTAGCAATTGTTGTCCAGCCATCAGCTTCAAGTGTTATTTCTTCAAGCGTTTTACCATCAATCAATAAACCTAACGAGTCATCTTGCGTCAAATCAGAGTTTGCAGTAATCTTTTCTATATTGGTGGCATTGCTGATATCAATTTTATATAGGTGCTTCATGGCGGAAGTATCTTCATTATAAAACTTACCATCACGTTCGATAACAACAAACTCTGTATTGCTTAAAGCAACAATACCTGATTGTGAGTTTTGCGTTTTTTCTTGCTTATAAAGATATTGACCAACATTACCATTGGTTAAATTAATGGTAACAATACGAACAATATCGTTAACTTTCACTGCGCTACTTGGGTTGTACATAGTAGATTGCATAATACCCACTAAGGTCGTTTCATCAGGTGTAACGGTTAATCCTTCCATACCGCGGTTAGCACGGCGATTAGCAAATTCAGCGGGTAATGTGTGAGTGTTACGAGAATCATTAGCAAAGGCATTAATTCGTCCAATCTCTATACCTTCAGCATTAAAATGAACTATATGTGGACCATATTCGTCACTGATCCAAAATGTTCCGTCAGACAAAGCGACTAAGCCTTCACCGTCTAAACCATAGTCATCTAACTTAATTGGGTTAGTGGTTTCATCAAAGGGTAAGTTCATGTCTTCGACAATTATATTTCCATCAGCGTCATACGGGGTTTCACCTGTGCCACCTAACGCGCTGCTATTAGGTAAACCTGTGATAAGTGTTCCATCAGGTTGTTTTAATAAAATCTCTTTAATTTTTTTTACATCGCCATTATCTTGCAGTTCAAACAAGCCAATTCTAGGGGTATAGTCAGGTGTAGGAAACTTTTTACCTTTGCCTTGTTCTCCTGTAAAGGTAGCGTTGGGGCCTCGATCAGTTAAGGCATAAAAACGCGTTGAGTCTGAAGGATGCGCGACCATATCCGAGCCGAAACCACCGTTGCGAATCTCCATAAAACTTCCTGGTAAAGCACCATTGTCAATATCAGAACGCATTACAGTATAGGGCAATGGTGAACCAGAGGTACTAACAGGGTTTACATTACAATTTGAGCTTGTATTTGTTATCTCTGTTTCAGCTAATACATTGTCAGCATTAGTATCTAAACCAGACATTACTTTTAAACCACCAAAAAAACAGGCGTCATTACCTAGCGCGAGTGTTTCATGGGCAATTAAACTGTTTAAGCCACTGTTACCTTGCTCACCTTTATCTCCATTATCACATGCGGTTAAACCTAAGCTAGCCATTAAAACTAATGTTAATTTTGTGTGTTTCATTTTCACCCTTTTATTTTTATCTTAGTAATTAGTTGATTAAGTTGAGATTAAATAAAACTTATTACAAATAGGTTAAGAAAAAATTACCGTTTGATGAAATAGGGCAGATGGGGAAGACGAATGAAAATAAGCAAGTATGTTGAAGATGCAGAATTTATTTAACGTAATCCACATCTTCAATCATCGTTCTATTAACTTTTTGCTACGTGATCAAATAATTTGACAAATTGATCTAATCCTTCATTTGCTGTTTCATCACTAATGGTTAATACCCGTTTCATTAAGTTTGTGATCTTGTTGTGCGTAGAAAAAATAAATCAGGGCAAGGCGCTTGATTGAGCAATAGCAGGCTATTGGGATTGAGAGCAACGCCGCCATGGAGTATTTTAACCAGCACAAGTGGGCAATAATTTAGTGAAATTGGTATAATGCGGGTAAAAATCGAATAACATTACTATAGAAACCACAAGCTAGTAGAACTAAACCATACTTAGCAGCATTTGTAATAATTGCTTGAGTTAACTTGGTATTAGGTTGTTCACTATCACCGTCTTTGAATAATTCGATAGCAATCATTGCCCCTTGATTGCGAACGTTACCAATAAGTGTTGGGTATTGTAATTGCGATAAACGTTCGTTAAAAATAGCGCCAATTTGTGCTGAGCGACTAACTAAATTTTCCCTTTCAATTTGTCTCTAGCATGATTGATAGAATAATAGCGGGAATTTATTTGTTTAAACCACCCATACATAAATACTTAATTTCCATGTAATCATCTAAGCCGTATTTAGAGCCTTCACGGCCATTTCCTGATTGTTTTACACCGCCAAAAGGAGCCACCGCATTTGAAATTATGCCTTCATTTATACCAACCATACCAAACTCTAATCCTTCGGCAACACGCCAAATAACACCTATATCGCGAGAATAAAAATAGGCTGCTAAGCCGTATTCTGTGTCATTCGCTATTGCGAGAGCTTCTTCTTCATTTCCAAAGGAAATTAATGGTGAAACTGGTCCAAATATTTCATTGGCGGCAACTGGCATATTGTTAGTTACATTGGTTAAAATTGTTGGTTGGAAAAAACAGGATCCTGCTTGGTCAACTTGCCCGCCTAAGACAAGTTTAGCGCCCATTTTTATGGATTCATCAACCAAATTTTGTACATCAGCAACGGCTTGTTCACTAATCATAGGACCAACATTGACGCCATCAGTTAAACCATTACCCATTGATAATTCACTCACTGCTACAGCAAATTTTTCACTAAATTCTGTCATTACATCTTGGTGAACTAAAATTCGGTTTGTACACACGCAAGTTTGCCCGGCATTACGGTACTTAGATACCAAAGCGCCTTGTACTGCTGCGTCTATATCGGCATCGGCAAACACTATAAATGGTGCATTACCACCAAGCTCCATAGAAACTTTTTTAACAGTAGAAGCGCATTGGCTAATTAATGCTTTGCCAACAGGAGTTGAACCAGTAAAAGTAAATTTAGCAACATCAGGATGTTCCGTTAATACTTTGCCCATGCCTTTAGCATCATCACCCACAACCACATTAAAAACACCAGCAGGAATACCTGCACGTTCAGCGAGTTCAGCCATTGCTAATGCTGATAATGGGGTTTGTGTCGCAGGACGTACCACAAAAGTACACCCTGCAGCTAATGCCGCAGCAGCTTTACGTGCAATCATTGCGTTAGGGAAATTCCATGGGGTTATTGATGCAACCACTCCAACGGGTTGCTTTATAACAACAATGCGTTTATCACTTGCTGGCCCTGGAATAATATCGCCATAAACACGCTTACCTTCTTCTGCAAACCATTCAATAAAAGCGGCGCCATAAGCAATTTCGCCTTTTGCCTCAGCGAGTGGCTTACCTTGTTCTAGCGTTAAAATGCGACCTAAATCGTCTTGATGCTCGATCATTAGATTAAACCAATTACGCATTAAACCTGCACGTTCACTAGCTGATTTTTTAGACCACATTTTAAAGGCGTTTTTAGCCGCTTTTATTGCTAATTCTGTTTCAGCGATGCCAGCGTTGCTGACATTGGCAATGAGTTCACCTGTTGCTGGGTTGTTTACGGCTAATTCAGTCTCGCTGCTATGCCAACTACCGTTGATATAAGAAAAATTTTTAATTAGTTGCTTATCTTTTAGATTGTACATATTCATCTCCACAATATGATTTCTACAAATGAATCATTTTCTCTATTGAATAACAAAACAAAGTCAGGTTAAATACAAAACATTCAACACAATGTTTTACTATGGTAAAACTAATGAACAAATCATCTATTATTCCTAAACCAGTCACTGAATATGACTTACGCTTATTGCGTATATATAAAGCTGTGGTTGAAAATGGCGGTTTTGCTGCTGCTGAGAATGAATTAGGAATTACACGCTCAACTATCAGTGTGCATATGTCTAATTTAGAAACCCGAATGAAGCTTAAGTTGTGTTTACGTGGTCGAGGTGGTTTTGCGCTTACTGAAGAGGGGCAAGCTGTTTATTATGCAGCCATTAATTTGTTTGACTCGCTTAATGATTTTTCTTTGCTAGTTGCTTCTTTAGGAAGTGAACTTAGCGGCGAGTTAGTTATTTTATGTGCAGAGCAACTTGATGTTGCAAAACAGCAAAAAATTGCGAAAGTAATTCAAATTGTACACGATAGTTTTCCAAACCTACATTTGGTACTTGATGGTGACAGTATTTATAATATTGAAAAATCATTATTAAAAGACAAAGCGCATATAGCATTGTTACCTAGTTATCAACAAACAGAAGGGCTCTGTTATCAACCCATATACAGCGAACCTATTTATTTATGCTGTAGTAAACAGCATGAATTTTTCACTCAGGTCGATACGGTTATTAGTGCTGAAAAGTTGGCGTCGGTGCCAGCTATTCATCCAGGTATTGATATTGATGCCTTGGGTAGAGAGCAATTAAAAAAGTTGAATTTGCTGGCTAAGGCGTATCAATTTGATATGCGAAAAGCAATGGTGCTGTCGGGAAGATATATTGGTTATTTACCGCAAAGCTACATTCAACAAGAATTAAATAGTGGTGATATACGTATTATTCAGCCTAGCTCGTTAACGTATCAATTTAATTTGTCACTTGTTAATAAAAAATCACCAAGAGAAGCTAATAAGGTTGATTTACTAAAAGAAGCATTTGCCAAAGCATTTTAGCTTGTTGTTTTATTATAAAAGTAATCACTTCAGTAGCATTAATGATAATAACACTGAAGTGATTTGGTCAAGTTAGGCTGCGTACTATTGTTTTATATGGGGTCTAGCGAATTCGGGAAAGCCTACTTGGATTTTCAAAACGACTGTTGAGCCATTAACAGTCGTTTTTCAATTAAACCGATCTATAGTCATTTGCCAAAAAAAATGTAAGACATATCTTACAAGACCGTAAGACATGTTGTCGTTATTTTGAAGGAAAAAATCAAGTTTAAAATTAAGTGTATGAATATATTGATTAAAAAAATTAATATGAATTTTACAAAATTGTTACATGAAAAGTTTTTTTTAATTGATATCCCAAAATATTTTTTAAAGCGTATTATTAATCTTGTCAGGGAGACATAGAGAAGGAATCTCTATTAAAATATTTTACTTAAGTAATGATTATTTAATGGAAATATATTAAGGGAATGAATGTAAGGAGGCTTAAGGATTAAGTCGAGTGAAGAGGACTTCGCTGAAGGATGATATGAACATGGATGTGGTCAATTATGGATAATTGAAGTCAGGAAGATGATGTCTGGGAGACAAAACTCGTTTTATAGGAAATAAAACGATAAGACTAAGGATAGCAATAGCATGGAAATATATGGATATAGCGCTTAGGACAATGAGTAGAATTTACTTAACGGATATACTAGGGATAGTCTTTCATGGATGAAATGAGAAAACTGAATACAATGCAGGATGCATTATAAGCTAGTTACAAAAATGCAGTTCTTTGAGCTGCATTTTTCTTTTTAAGTCTTTCCCCTTCCGAGTATCAATCATCTAAACGTGTTTATAAAACTAGGCTTATAAATATTTTAGCTACAGTATTTATATTAACAACTTAATATGCCTCCTGAACATACGTGATAATTCTTAATCATCGTCAGTCTATTTTTATAGAACAATTATTTCTTTATTTTCGATATATTTTCCAAGACTATTGCAGCAAAAAACACGATAATTAGTGCAATTATGCATAATGCACCAAAGAAGGGTAGCTAAATCTATAAACAGGTTTAGTTTAAACACTTTGTTGCAACAAAAACTATGGAACTATTTAATGGAAATCAAAGTAAACTTTCTCGATAACCTTAGACTTGAAGCTAAATTTGATGATTTTACGGTTATTGCTGATCAGCCTATTCGTTATAAAGGGGATGGTTCAGCGCCAGGCCCTTTTGATTACTTTCTAGCTTCATCGGCACTTTGTGCTGCCTATTTTGTTAAAGTCTATTGTGCATCTCGTGATATTCCTACTGAAAATATTCGTTTATCACAAAATAATATTGTTGATCCTGAAGATCGCTACAAACAAATTTTCCAAATTCAAGTTGAATTGCCTGAAAATATTTCTGACAAACATAGGCAGGGTATTTTACGATCGATCGATCGCTGCACGGTTAAAAAGGTTGTGCAAACAGGGCCTACATTTAAAGTAGAAACAGTGGAGAACCTTGAAGAAGATGCTCAAGCAATGTTAATGGGGCAACCAGATGGTGACACAAGCACTTTTATTTTAGGTAAAGATTTACCGCTTGAGCAAACGATTGCTGATATGACGGGAATTTTGGCTTCTTTAGGAATGAAAATAGAAATATCTTCTTGGCGTAATATTGTACCGAATGTGTGGTCTTTACATATTCGTGATGCAGCGTCTCCTATGTGTTTTACTAATGGTAAAGGTTCAACAAAAGAGAGTGCGCTTTGTTCTGCTCTGGGTGAGTTTATTGAACGTCTTAATTGTAATTTCTTTTACAATGATCAATTTTTAGGCGAAGACATCGCCAATAGTGATTTTGTTCATTATCCAAATGAAAAGTGGTTTAAACCAGAAAACGATGATGAATTACCGTTAGGTATTTTAGATGATTATTGTTTAGGAATTTATGACCCTGAAAATGAATTACGGGCGTCTAATTTAATTGATACTAACTCAGGTAATGTTGAACGCGGTATTTGCGCTATTCCTTATACACGCCATTCGGATGGTGAAACAGTGTATTTCCCATCAAATTTAATTGAAAATTTATTTTTGAGTAATGGTATGAGTGCAGGTAATAATTTACCTGAAGCAAAAGTGCAATGTTTATCTGAAATTTTCGAACGTGCAGTAAAAAGACAAATTATAGAACAAGAGATTGTGTTGCCTGATGTTCCACAACAGGTACTAGAAAAATACCCAAGTATTCTAGCGGGAATTAACGGTTTAGAAGCGCAAGGGTTTCCTGTTGTCGTGAAAGATGCTTCATTAGGTGGGCAATTTCCTGTGATGTGTGTCACGCTTATGAATCCTAAAACGGGTGGGGTATTTGCTTCATTTGGTGCTCATCCTAGCTTTGAAGTAGCACTAGAGCGTAGTTTAACAGAGTTGTTACAAGGGCGTAGCTTTGAAGGTTTAAACGATGTTCCCAAACCAACCTTTAATAGTATGGCAGTATCAGAGCCAGAAAACTTTGTAGAACATTTTATCGATTCAACAGGTATTATTTCTTGGCGATTCTTTAGTGCTAAGCATGACTACCCGTTTTGTGAATGGGATTTTTCAGGCACTAATGAACAAGAGTGCGAAAGCTTATTTGCTATTTTGAACGATCTCGGTAAAGAGGCGTATATCGCGGTGTTTAATCAACTAGGGGCAACAGCTTGTCGTATTTTAGTGCCAAATTATTCAGAAGTGTATCCAGTTGAAGATCTTATTTGGGATAACACTAACAAAGCATTAGAATACCGTGCCGATATTTTGAACCTTCATAGTTTAAGTGATGAAGCATTAGCAAGTTTATTTGAACGATTAGAAGATAGCCAGCAAGATAATTACATTGATATTCGTACCTTAATTGGCATTGAATTTGATGAAAATACGGTGTGGGGACAATTAACGATTTTAGAATTAAAAATTCTTATTTGTTTAGCACTTGGCGCACTTGAAGATGCATTGGATTTAGTAGGGGAATTTTTACAATACAATGACAATACGGTTGAACGAGGTTTGTTTTACCAGGCAATTAACGCCGTGCTTGAAATTATGCTAGATGATGATTTGGCACTAGATGATTTTATTCACAGTTTAAGCCGTATGTTTGGTGAAGAAAACATGAAGAATGTTGTTGGCTCAGTATCGGGCGACATTCGATTCTATGGCTTAACTAAAACTAGTATGAAACTTGAGGGATTAGATAAACACTTGCGATTAATTGATAGTTATAAAAAACTGCATCAAGCACGACGTTTAACTATGTAGTGTTCTTCAATGTGTTTAAATAGTGTTACTCAAAAGCCATTATGTTTATATCAGCAAAGCTAATCTGCTTATTAAACTTTATTGCTGTTATTTAATGTCTGTTGAATCTAAGATAAATAGTGTTAAACTCATCCGACCAGATTAACATTAACAGGAAGAGTAAACATGGCAAAAGAAAAACCAACTAAAGTAATGGCGCTTTATAAAAGAGTAACGCGACTCCCATTTGGTCATAAAATATTCTCTATTATGGTGGCGCGAATAGCGCCTTATTTTAGTACTATTAAGCCACTTATTACTGAATTAAGACCTAATTATTGTGAATGTTTTATTAAAAAAACTAAAAAAGTTCATAATCATATAAAAACGGTGCATGTTATTGCTATTTGCAATGGTTTAGAGATGGCAATGGGGACAATGACTGAAGCGTCTATACCAAAGCATCTGCGTTGGATACCTAAAGGAATGTCACTCGATTATACAGCCAAGGCTGGGTCTGATATACGTTGTGTAGCAAAAGTAACTTCAGAGAAGTGGCAAGTTGGTGATCTTTTTGTTGAAGTAACTGCCTATGATATTAATGATGTTGTGGTGGTAAAAGGGCATATTAAACTTTGGATTTCTGAAAAATAGACAGTTTAAAATTTTATATACTTAAGATGCATTTTTGGTGCATTTAATGACAAGTGCGCATCAATTTGATGCAATGATATTCACCATAATCAAAAATCCACAAAAATCAATTTAATACTTTGATATTAAAAAGGAAATTAATTCAAATAACCGTGCACTTTTTGGTGCAATTTTTGCAGATATAGTAATAATATCTGCTTCAACTTAGCCGTCTTCTGTATAACGAGTAGTATAGACGGCTGTTGATGTTCATTAAGGAAGTAAAATGGACTCTATACTTGTTATTATTACTATTTCATTAGCGCTAGCTAGCGTACTAAATATAGTATTAACTAAATTTTCTATTTCTCATATTATTGGTTATATCATTACGGGTACTATTGTTAGTACGTTGTTTGATTTTAATGGTAGTCATGATCTTCATTCATTAGATTTAATCGGTGAGTTTGGAATAGTTTTTCTTATGTTTACGATAGGTTTGGAAATGTCCTATTCTAAACTTGATAAAATGAAACATTTGATATTTATCAATGGCTTTTTACAAGTTGCTTTTAGCTCACTTTTAATTTTTTCTGTCGCTTTTTATGTCTTTTCACTTGACGCTATTTCATCGTTAATTATTTCACTTTCATTTAGTTTATCTTCAACAGCCATTGTTTTACCGTATTTGAAAAAATCAAAAGATATAGTAACGCCTTATGGTGAAAAATCGGTTGCCGTTTTAGTCTTTCAAGATTTAGCCGTTATTCCTATTTTATTATTAATGAGCTTCTTATCGAATAATGAAATGTCGATGGTAGATATTCTATTAAAAACATTTCTGTATGCCACGGCTATTATTGTTTTTATGTTTACCTTGGGTAAAAAAATTATTGGTTGGTTGCTGCATTTCTCTTCTACTGCAAAAATGGAAGAGTTGTTTTTAAGCTCTGTTTTCACCATAGTGATAGGTGCCTCATTATTCGCCCATGAACTGGGTTTTACCTATTCGTTAGGTGCATTTATTGCGGGGATGATTATTGCTGAAACTAACTTTCATATTAAAGTTGAGTCAGATATTGCCTCCTATAAAGACCTCTTGTTAGGCGCATTTTTCTTTTCTATTGGTACTAAAATTGATATTTTTTATTTTGCTAGTAATTTATATTTAGTGCTGGGTATTCTTTTGCTCGTGATGACAATTAAAGCAATTATTATCTATTTTATTATTAGAAAAAATGCTAACAAAAGTGATGCAATAAAATCGGCACTTGCGCTTTGTCAAATAGGTGAGTTTTCGTTTGCTATTTTTGCTTTGGCGATAAATCAAAATATTTTGCAAAGTGAACTGGGTAATTTTTTAATATTAATTACAGTATTATCTATGTTGCTAACGCCATTTATGATTAACAACATTTATAAAATTGCCTCCCTGTTTGTTGTTGAATTTTTTGAAGCAGATAAAATATCGCCTGTTAACATTAGCAATCACACCATTGTTTGTGGTTTTGCAATTCTAGGGCGAATTGTTGCGAAAGAGCTAACTAAAAAAGAAATTGATTTTTTGATTATATCTGACAATTTACAACACGTTTTGTTAGCAAGAAAAAGGGGCTATAAAGCGTATTTTGGTCATTTAGATAAAATACCCGTGTTGGAATCTCTGAAAGTAGAACAATCGAATAGTATTATTATTACTGTTAATACCCTAAAAAATAAGCAAATAATTTGTGAGGCAGTTTTAGATTATTACCCACAAGCCAATTTGATTGTTAAAGTTAATACCCTTGAAGAAAAAAATGCTTTGTCTGTACTTAACATTAAAGCTTTTGTTCATGCACATCATGAAACTGCTATGTTACTTGTAAAACGAAGCTTGAGTTAGATTAAATTAGTGTAAGTTAGCTTGATTTGAATTCAGTGAAATTACCTTTGATGTTTATCGTTAGCTAACTTAAGGTGATTATTAATATAAAAGACCAAGGCAGAAAAAACCACATGAAAAGATAGTTTTACTACTGAGATCAATATTCAGTAAAAAATAATAATATACAATGCAAGTGGCGTTTCTTAAGTTTATATTTGTTACTTAATTTCATGATTTAAATCAAGTTTTTATGTCATGTTTTTGCTAAACCGCGACGTTATGTCACAGGTGTAAAGGAGCACAACATTATATAATTTAGCCACTTTTTTAACCGTGGTTCAAATTATTATGAATAATGAAAAAAAATCTCAAGTTAAGCATTTAATATCACCTATAGCACTGATGATTAGTGCCATATTATCCCCGTTTGTTTTTGCTGATGATGATAATTCATTAGAAGTGATTGAAGTGCATGGACAGGAACAAAATTCACATTTGGAGTTAGGCTCATCAGAGTCTTTATTAAGTCAAGCGGGTGTCGATTTCTCCGCTGCTGGCGGTGTTTCTAATTTACCTATTTTAAATGGTATGATGGGTGAACGAATTAAAGTATTAGTTGATGGTGCTGACGTTACAGCAGCATGTGCTAATCATATGAACCCACCACTTTCTTATATTTCATCAAATCAAATATCTTCTTATAGTGTTGTTGCAGGTATTTCGCCAGTAAGTGCTGGTGGAGATAATATTGCAGGTGTCATCAGCGTCAATTCTATTTCACCTAAATATAGTGAAGGCAGTGACTTTGCATGGCATTCTGGTTATCTTTCTGCGCGATATCGTAGTATTGACGATGGACGTTCTGTTGGTGTTGGTACTCGTTTAGCCAGTGACACATTTAGTCTTAATTATCAGGGTGCTTTTACCGATGCTGATAGCTATGAAGACGGAAACGGTGATTTAGTAATTGATACCTTATATCGTGCTCAAAATCATAGTTTAACCGCGGCAGTGCGCGATCAAAAGCAACAGCTTGTAGTGAAGTTAACACATCAAAAAATTCCGTATCAAGGCTTTGCAAATCAATACATGGATATGGTTGATAACACCAGTTATGGTGTGGTTGCTCAATATAAGCGAGAGCTAGAAAATAGTGAATTTGAGGGGCAACTTAATTGGCATAGTGTAAAACATGAAATGGGTTTTTTCACACCTGAAAAAATGGGCATGATGCCTATGGAAACTGATGCTGAAGATGTGAGCTATCAATTAAAATGGCGTTTAAATTTAGCAAACAACAGTACACTATTACTTGGCCAAGAGTATTTTGACTATAGCCTTGATGATTGGTGGCCAGGCATTGAAGGTTCAATGATGATGGGCCCTAACGATTACATTAATATCAATAATGGTAAACGACAACGTTTAGCCGCATTTGCTGAATATGAAAATCAGCTAGACACAAAATGGTGGTTGAATGCTGGTGTACGTGTTGAAAATGTACATACCCAGGTTGATAATGTGCAATCATACAATAACGGCATGAGTATGGGAGGAATGGGGGGAATGTCAATGGCCCCCAATGATGCTGATGCAGCTGAAAAATTTAATGCTCTTGATAAAGAAAGTGATGATACTTTAGTTGATGCTAGTGTGTTGTTAAGCTACCAAATTACGAATAATGATGAATTGCAATTTGGTATTGCCCGTAAAAATCGTGCGCCAAGTTTATACGAGCGATATAGCTGGGGTGTTGGTAGCATGGCCACCAGAATGATTGGTTGGTATGGTGATGGTAATGGCTATATTGGTGATCCTGAACTGGATCCTGAAACAGCGCATACCTTTAGTGCTACTTATACTAAATCTGCAAAAAATGATGATTGGCGTGTTAGTGCTAATGCTTGGTATACCGATGTAAGTGATTATATTGATGCTGATGTTGTTAGAAACTTGAATACGACGGATGTTGAAAGTTCAGATAGAAATGCATTACAGCTAACTAATGTTGATGCTAAGTTATATGGTGTAAAAATTGATTTGTTGGCAAGTATTTACGAGTCTAAACAACTGGGTGATTTCCAGTTAAAAGCTAATGTAACTAATACGCGTGGAACACGTGATGATACCAACCAGTCTTTATATCAGATAAAACCATTGCAAACTCAGTTAGGACTTCATCAGAAAATAGGCAAATTTGAAAACGCCTTAACGTGGGAATGGGTCGACAATAAAACACGTGTTGATCATAACCGTTTTGAAAACCAAACGGATAGTTACCACTTAGTTAACTTAAGTACAAAAGCATCATGGGATGCGTTAACAGTAAGTTTAGAAGTGACAAACTTACTTGATGAATACTATCAATTACCGCTAGGTGGAGTGAGTGTTGCTCGATATAGACAAGATAATGCTAATGGGTTTGAGCAAATAGCAGGCCAAGGGCGATCTGTTAATGTTGCACTAAGCTACGCTTTTTAAATAAAATTCTGTGTTAAATTTAAAAACCTCGTAATAGTTTTTTATTACGAGGTTTTAAACAATCTAAAACTTTATAAGTGTATTGGTTAGGGCTAGGTTTAGCCACTTTTATTAGTTATTATAAGGCGACTTTTGATATTTAATAAAACAACTCATGACAAAAAAATTATTCGTTTGGGATCTTCCCGTTAGATTGTTTCATTGGTTTCTGCTTATTTCACTTTTATCTGCATGGTATACATCAGACGGTGAAAGAGACTTAATAGATTATCATTTAAAAATTGGTTATTTTACATTAGGGTTAATAATTTTTCGTATTATGTGGGGGATATTTGGTACACAATACGCTAAGTTTTCACAATTCTTTCCAACGAAAGCAAAACTGCTAAGCTATCTAAATAAATCAAAACAGAACCAAGTAGACACTACAGTGGGACATAATCCACTGGGTGGGTTAATGATAATTTTGATGCTGTTATTAATACTATCACAAGCAATCAGTGGATTATTTATGAATGATGATGTATTTACCACAGGCCCTTATTATGAGAGTGTTAATAGTTCAATTCAAAAGTTTATGTCGTTAATTCATCATAACGTTTTTGACATAATACTATTCGTATCAGTAGTACATATTGGTGCTATCTTCTATTATTTATTTGCTAAGAAGATCAATTTAATTGTGCCAATGTTTACTGGCTATAAATCAACTGATAATAATGAAGCTAGCAGTATTAAATCATCTAAATTATTGTTAGCATTGGTCATTATTTTGTTGATAGTTGTGTTTTTATATTGGCTGTTGGTATTGAATATACCAATAGAGGAAGAATTTTATTATTAAGTGTAAGAAAAAGTATGAAGGTCTATATCCAATCAATTTGAAAGTATAAAATTCAAGTTGACTGGATATAAATAGGTAGTGTCAGGGTCTATGCCTTATTTATCTTCTTTAAAATCATCATGGCAACCGCCACATGTTTTACCAACACCGCCAATAGCTGCTCTCATGGCTTTTTCATCACCAGAAGCCGCTATTTTTATCAATTTGTCTGAAGCTAGGGATAAATTTTTGATTCTTTTTTCAAATGCTTCACGTTCATTCCAAACTTTAGCTAATGCTTCGGTTTTAACTTTGTAAGCGCTTGTATCTGTTGCTGTATAATCGTCAATCATAAATGATAATTGATTAATGCGAGTTGCATTTTTTTCAACCACTTTAGCATCAAAGGGTATTTTACCTTTTGCCATGGCGCCCAAGGTACCCATATTTGCACCAAGCAGTTTAAAAACAGCTTGGCGTAATTCAGTTGCTTTTATCGCATGTTTTTCTGATGTTGCTGGGTTAGCTGCAGCGACATTAGTTGCTAAAATAAATGTACAAGCCATCATAATTTTTGTTGAATATAATTTCATTATTTTCCTTTTTTCCTTTAATCGTTAACGACTAAACTTTACCATTAAAATCTTTATGAGTTAACCACTAATACAAAGAGTGTTTAAAATTGTGTTATTTATCGTCATATAAACTAATTTGTATTCGCTGTGTTTTAGGACGTTGTTATTTGCTTTAATTACGAACGATTTCTTTTAATTCTTGTTTATAATAATTACCGTTATCAACGTAATGTATTGCGCCTTGTGCCAGCATAGTCTGTGCTTTTTCATCAAGTTGCTTAACGACTTTAGCGGGAGATCCCAAGACCAAACTCCCATCAGGAACATTCATGTTCTCAGTTACCAATGCATTGGCACCAATTAAGCAGTTTTTGCCAATTATTGCGCCATTAAGTACAACAGCATTGATCCCTACTAAGCTTCCTTTACCTATAGTGCAACCATGTAGCATAGCTTTATGCCCAACAGTGACATTTTCAGCTATGGATATGGGAAAACCGTCATCAACGTGTAAAACGCTGCCATCTTGAATATTTGAGTTAGTTCCTATGCTAATTTTTGCCTTATCCGCTCTGATAACCACATTAAACCAGATACTTGCATTTTCACCTAATACCACATCACCAATGACACTGGCATTAGGTGCTACAAAACAGTTTTTTGGAATTATTGGGGAAAGTTTACCTAGCTGATAGATCATAAGTATGTACCTTTGCGTTATTTGTATTTATTGTGTTATTTATAAAGTTTCTTTAACCTAATGTTTTAATGGTAAAATTAATGAAAAAATACTACCTTTATTAATTTCACTGCTCACTGTAATGGTACCTTTGTGAGCTAATGCGATGTGTTTAACAATAGATAAACCTAAACCAGTACCGCCTAATTGCCTACTACGGGCTTTATCTACGCGATAAAAACGCTCGAATAATCGTGATAAATGTTCTTCAGGAATACCAGTACCTTGGTCAGCAACACTTATTTTTACGTTACTGTTTTGCTTTGTAACGGTTATTGTTATTTCACTGTCACCATTACTGTATTTAATCGCGTTGTTTAATAAATTAATAATTGCTTGCTCAATTAAAGCTGAATTATGCTTAAATATTATTTCTTCGCTATTGTGTAAAATTATTTTTATTTTCCGTTTTAATGCTTTCTCTTTACACAGAAAAATAGCGTTACTGATGGCTAAAGTAACTGATTCATCGACAAAATCAATTTCATCTATTTCTGTTTCTTTTTCTATTTTAGACAAGGTAAGTAAGTTTTCAATAATGCTTTCTAATCGAATCGAATGAGTATGAATAACATCAATAAAATAAGCTCTTTTTTCTTGTACTAGCTCAGGAAACTCTATCAATGTTTCAGACAAGCCTTGAATTGCCGTCAGTGGCGTTCTCAATTCATGGGATACATTGGCAACAAATTCTTTGCGTTGTAATTCAAATTCTTTTAGTTTGGTTATGTCATTAAAGACGATAAGAGTGCCACATTTATTTTTATGAATATCCAGTAAAGGTGCTGATTGAGCAAAGAGTACTTGCTCATAGTCGGCACCATGGTGAATAACTATTTCTTGTCCCGCGGGAGAATCTTGTTGAAGTGCGAAAATAATCAGATTACGTAACTCATCATTTTTAATAATATTATTTAAACTTTTACCTTCGATATTTTTTGCAGAAATTTTTAAAATTTTATAAGCTGCTTGATTAATACGAAGCACTTGTTTGCTATTATCAACAGCAATAACACCTTCTACCATGCTAGAGAATACAGCCTCTTGTTCATTACGTTGGTTCAGAATAATTTCAATACGTTGATTCAGTTGAATGGCTATTTCGTTGAATGCTTGACCTAATTGCTCTGTTTCAAGAGAGTCATTTGAATGTAACTGAACACGACTAGAAAAGTCTCCTTTTGCTAGTCGTTGTGCTTGTACTTTTATCATTTCTAGCGGCCTAACTAAAGATTTTGACATCCACCAGCTAACAAAAATAGTGATAAAACTTAGTAAAGCAAAACCGATTGCCACTTTATAGTAGATATTCCAAAGGGCATTTTGCAAGGTATCTAAAGGTGTTGATGTTCTAATAAAACCGATAATTTTTCCTTGCGCAATTAGCGGCATGGCAAAATTCATTCCATCAGTAGATATTGTGTTGCTATATCTTATTGATAAACCTTTACCATTAAGTATTGCTTGTTTTATTTCAGGCCTATTTTTATGGTTATCCATTATTTGAGGATTATTCTTATTATCCCCAAGTACTTCACCTGACGGTAGCACTATCGTAAGCCGAGTGAGTGATTCGTTTCCTAAAATTAATGTTTTTTCTTGAATATCTTGGTAATTTTTAGATTGAATAAGGCGTGAGAATTCTGGCGCTAATAATTTTGCTCTTATTTCTAAATCAATAGCGCGCTCTTGATAATAAAACGATTTAAAAGACCAAAGAGCAATCATTACAATGGCGAGTAATGAAATAAATGAAATAATTAAAAAAGAGGGGTACAACTTCCAAAAAAGAGTTTTGCGTTTTATTGTCATTTTATAGTCGTTAGCGTAGCCGTTAGCAATGGATGTTGTTAGTGATTTAAAAAAGTCACTCAACTATCAAGCCTGTGATAATACTATATTAATTGAATCAAAAATAGAAATGAGTTCGGTGAACAACATTTAGTTAGTATTTTCATTGTATATATGAAATTTTATATATATAATAAATTTTATATTTAGAGTTATTCAAGATGTATTGTTAAAATGGATATGAATAAACGTAGTGTACTTTTTATTTGTACTGGCAATTCAGCAAGATCGCAAATGGCTGAAGCTTTACTTAAACACAAAGCGGGCGATAGATTTGATGTTTTTAGTGCGGGTACTCATCCAGAAACCATTGACTTACGTGCTATAGAGGCATTAAAACAATTTGGTGTAGAGACAACCCATTTGGTTCCTAAAGGGGTTGATACTTTTGCAGGAAAAACTTTTGATTTTGTTATTACATTATGTGATAGAGCCAGCAATGAATGCAGAGATTTTCCTAATGCAAACAAGCAATTTTCGTGGGATTTTCCCGATCCTAAAACACGTTCAGGTTATATTCCCTTTACAACAACATTAAATGAGTTAAACACTCGCTTATCAATGTTTTTATTAATAGAAAATGCGAGTGATATAACCCCTTTAGATTCAAATGTAAATGAAAATGTTATAACGGAAAAGCAACAGCAACTTGTTCTCCTTGATCCTGTCGATTTTTATAAAAATTTTACTGATGAGATCAGAATAAAAGTGTTAATGCTGTCGCATTATCACGGAGAGCTTTGTGTTTGCGAGCTAATGGAAGCCTTAGCAGAAGATAGCCAACCTAAAGTATCACGTAATTTAGCCTTATTAAGAAAGTCTGACATTATTACTGCCAGAAAACATGGGCAATGGGTTTTTTATCGTATAAACCCTCAATTACCGCTTTGGGCAAAATCAATCATAGCAACAACAACTGAAAATAATACGGCCATGATCTGCGAACCACTTCAGCGGCTAGCTAAAATGAAGAATCGACCTAATAAAGACAGTTTTTGTAAATAAATTCATGTCAAAATATAAAGGAAATTTTAATGGGTATTTTTGAACGTTATCTCTCTGTTTGGGTTGGTATCAGTATTGTATTAGGCGTGGTACTTGGGTTGTGGCAACCTGATGCTTTTCAAGGTATTGCTAAGTTTGAAATTGCGCATGTTAATATTGCTGTTGCTGTATTTATTTGGGTAATGATATATCCCATGATGGTACAAATTGATTTTTCAGCAGTCAAAAATGTTGGTAAAAATCCTAGGGGTTTAGTGCTTACTATTGTAATTAATTGGTTGATTAAACCTTTTACAATGGCTGCTTTAGGTTGGTTATTTTTTAATATTCTATTCGCTGATTTAGTCGATCCTGCATCGGCACAAGAATATATTGCTGGCATGATTTTACTTGGTGTTGCCCCTTGTACCGCAATGGTGTTTGTATGGTCTCAATTAACAAAAGGTGATCCTAACTACACGTTAGTACAAGTGTCTGTTAATGATGTGATTATGATATTTGCCTTTGCTCCTATTTCCGCACTATTGTTAGGCGTAAGTGATATTCAAGTGCCTTGGGAAACGTTATTTATTTCCGTAGTGCTTTATGTACTGTTACCTTTGGTTGCAGGGGTGTTCACTCGAAAGATTTTGAATAATAGTGAGAAATCTTTAACCCATTTTTTATCAGCAATGAAACCTTGGTCAGTTATTGGTTTACTTGCTACAGTTGTTTTACTTTTTGGGTTTCAAGCTAATACTATTATAAATGAACCTGAAACCATTGGTTTAATTGCCATTCCTCTGATGATTCAAACTTACGGTATTTTCATTATTGCTTATATTGCAGCTAAATGGATGAAGCTTCCACATAATATTGCGGCTCCAGCCTGTTTAATTGGCACATCTAATTTTTTTGAATTAGCGGTTGCGGTAGCAATTTCATTGTTTGGCTTGCACTCAGGTGCTGCGTTGGCAACTGTTGTTGGTGTATTAGTTGAGGTGCCAGTGATGTTGTCTTTGGTTTATATTATCAATCGTACACAACATTGGTTTGGAGCAGCGCATGTTTGAGTGGTTTACTGATTTTGCTACTTGGTTGGTGGTTGATGTTTTTGGCTTATCAAAGGCCACAAAATTAGGGGATGCACTTCATTTTTTTATTGAAGATACCACCAAAATATTCTTTTTATTACTCATTATGATTTATGTGATTGCACTCTTGCGTGCATCAATGAATGTTGAACGTGTTCGTGATTATTTAGCAGGAAAAAATAAAGGTATTGGGTATTTACTGGGGGCTGGTTTTGGTGCCATTACGCCTTTTTGCTCGTGTTCGAGTATTCCTGTGTTTCTTGGCTTTACTTCAGCTGGTATTCCCGTTGGTATTACTATGTCGTTCCTCATTACATCGCCACTTATTAATGAGGTTGCGGTATTATTATTAGTGAGTTTATTAGGGTGGAAGTTCACCGCACTGTATTTAGTGGTCGGCATGTTAGTTGGTATTTTAGGTGGTTTCTTTCTTGATGCGATTAAAGCTGAGCGTTGGCTACAATCTTTTGCGGCTAAAGCGTTAGAAAAAGGGCAACAAGCGGCAATATCGACACAAAATTCACAGATTAGTCGTTTATCTTTTAAGGAACGGCATCGTTTTGCTAAAGAAGAAATGCTGGAAATCTTTGGTCGAGTATGGAAGTGGGTCATTATCGGCGTTGGTTTAGGTGCGGCGCTGCATGGTTTTGTACCAGAGGGCTGGATTAAAGAGCACTTAGGAAACGGTCAATGGTGGTCAGTACCTTCTGCAGTTTTATTGGGTATTCCATTGTACTCAAATGCTACGGGTGTAATTCCCGTTATGGAAAGCCTAATTAAACAAGGGCTACCTATTGGAACAACACTTGCTTTTTGTATGAGTACCGTGGCTGCCAGCTTCCCAGAGTTTATTTTACTAAAACAAGTTATGCAATGGCGTTTGTTGGCCATATTATTTTTGGTGCTGCTTGTTGCATTTACACTCATTGGGTGGGTTTTTAATTTATTAACCCCCTTTATTTAAGGAAATTATCATGAAAGAAATTAAAGTATTAGGTACTGGTTGCGCAAAATGTACAAAAACAGTTGAACTTATTGCGAAAATTGCTAAGGAATTGAATATTGACGTTAACGTGATTAAAGAAACTAACCCAGAAGTTATTATGGAATATGGGGTTATGAGTACGCCTGCGGTTATTATTGATGAGGTTAATGTTCATAGTGGTTCTATTCCACACCGAGAAGCGGTTGAATCTTGGTTAAAATAGTTATGGTCATAATTAGTACCACCTGAAACAAATAGAATACTCAAACCACGAAATATATCGACATAAATGTAGGATAAATAATGACTATTAAAATTGGTATTAACGGCTTTGGCCGTATGGGACGTTTGTCAATGCGGGCAGCATTTGACTGGAATGATATTGAAATTGTTCATATTAATGATCCCGCTGGAAATGCTGAAACACTTGCACATTTAATGAACTTTGATTCAGTGCATGGACGTTGGCAGCATGAAGCTAAAGCGACAGCCGACGGTAGTGCAATGCTCATTAACGGTAGAACAATTCCTTGTACACAAAATAAAGCAACACAAGACAGTGATTGGTCAACTTGTGATGTGGTGATTGAAGCTTCGGGAAAATTAAAAACCAAAGCGTTATTACAAGCCTATTTAGATCAGGGTGTGAAGAGAGTCGTTGTTACTGCACCCGTGAAAGAAGAAGGAATTTTGAACATTGTTATGGGTGTGAATGATGATTTATATGACAAAAATAGTCATCCCATTGTAACTGCTGCGTCATGTACTACTAACTGTTTAGCTCCGGTAGTAAAAGTGATTCATGAGAATATAGGTATTAAGCATGGTTCTATAACGACGATTCATGATATTACCAATACACAAACTATTATTGATGCGCCACATAAAGATTTACGTCGCGCACGCTCATGTGGTACTAGTTTAATTCCGACCACAACAGGATCAGCCACTGCTATTACACATATATTTCCTGAACTAAAAGGTAAATTAAATGGTCATGCGATACGTGTGCCGTTAACGAATGCGTCTATTACTGATTGTGTATTTGAAGTAGAAAAAGCGACCAGTGTTGAAGAAGTGAACCAATTACTTAAAGCTGCAGCTGATAATGAACTTAACGGTATTATGGGGTATGAAGAGCGTCCATTAGTATCGGTAGATTACAAAACTGACCCACGTTCAGCCATTGTTGATGCACCTTCAACCATGGTAGTGAATGATACGCAAGTGAAGTTATATATTTGGTACGATAATGAGTGGGGATATGCTAACAGAACGGCTGAACTTGCTCGTAAAGTGGGTTTAGCTGATTTGTGGTAAAAAGCATAATCATAGAATAAGGAATAGTATACATGGGGCTTTTATCGTTTAATGGGGTGCCATCATTAAAGTCGTTGTCTCTACAAGTTAAACAATATTTAGTGATTACAGGTAACTATTGGGCGTTTACCTTAACTGATGGTGCATTACGTATGTTAGTCGTATTGTATTTTCATCAGTTAGGTTACAGCCCATTAAATATTGCCATGTTATTTCTATTTTATGAAGTGTTCGGAGTAATCACCAACTTAGTTGGGGGGTGGCTTGGGGCACGATTAGGTTTAAATAAAACCATGAATATTGGTTTAGCGCTACAAATTGTGGCGTTAGCAATGTTGGCGGTGCCTGCTGATATGCTTACTGTTGCCTATGTTATGGTTGCACAAGCATTGTCTGGAATAGCTAAAGACCTAAATAAAATGAGTGCTAAAAGTGCAATAAAATTATTAGTACCTGATAATGCTCAAAGCAAACTTTATCAATGGGTTGCTATTTTAACTGGTTCCAAAAATACCCTAAAGGGAGTTGGCTTCTTTCTAGGTGGCGTACTATTAACATTATTCACGTTTAAAGGCGCGGTTATTTTAATGGCCATGTTACTAGTATGCGTGTGGATCTTTAGCTTAGTTTCTCTGAAAAAAGAGTTAGGAAAAGCAAAAAACAAACCTAAATTTAAAGAAATCTTTTCAAAAAGCGCGGCAATTAATAGGCTCTCTGCTGCTCGCATGTTTTTATTTGGTGCTAGAGATGTGTGGTTTGTTGTTGCTTTACCTGTTTATCTTGCGGTTACGTTTAATTGGAATCATTGGTGGGTTAGTGGTTTCATGGCTTTGTGGGTTATTGGTTATGGTATGGTGCAATCTTTTGCACCTTATATTACGGGTAAAAAACAAGGCAAAGTACCTTCAGGAAAGTCAGCTTGCCTTTGGGCAGGTATATTAAGTATTTTGCCAGTATTCATTGCCTTATCAATCTATTTTGATTTTCACATTCAGTTGTCAATTATTTTTGGCTTATTAGTGTTTGGGGTAATATTTGCTATAAATTCATCACTACACAGTTATCTTATTGTCAGTTATGCTAGTAAAGATGGTGTGTCATTGGATGTTGGTTTTTATTATATGGCGAACGCAATGGGCAGATTAATTGGTACTGTGCTGTCTGGTTGGATTTATCAACAATATGGGCTAACAGCATGTTTATGGATTTCTACACTCTTTATCGGTATTGCGGCAGTTATTTCCTTTAAATTGCCAAACGAAGTTAGCTAAAAACTAACCGATTCACAATATAATTGAGTAGTTATTCATTAGTTTTTTGCAATAGTATTCGGTTATGATTTTCTTGACCATGTGAAAATGTAGTTGCCTTATGCTATTTTGAGTATTTTATTGAACATTTGATTATAGTGGGGGGATTTCTTGAAGGCGATATTATCAACCATATTAGTTATTTTTATTGCAGGATTTATTGCAGTTAAATTCTTTTTTTCCAGTATTTTTGCATTATTTGGCTACACAGCATTACCTATTGATCAGTTAGCCAAATTAACACATTCTCAAAAAGTTATTCAAAAAATGCAAAAGCGGCATAAGAACAAAAGTGCTAATGTATCTAAACGTTTTATAAAGCGCTCAGGTAAGAAAGTAGCAATTACTGCTGCATCTGCTGCCACTATTGGTACCGTTGCGGTTATTGGCACCTTAACTTACTTAGAAGTTAGTCAGTATTGTGATGAACAGCGAGTATTAAGCGAAGACGCTAACATTTTGTTTGACACCAACACAGCGTTTGATATGAAAGCCTGCCTTGAACAAGGTAAACAAGATTCTGCACACTTTGCTAACGAAGCATGGCAAGGTGTGAAAAATAGTAGTAGTGAAGTATTGGATGACGTATTAAATAGTATTGAGAAATCAAGTGATGAATTACTAGACCCAAGTCGAAAGGCAACCGCCGAATTATTTGAATCAATAGATAAATGGTATCAAAAAGTGTTTGAATAAAGCGTTAAAAATAACCTAAAGCACTATTCACAATGCGTTAAACAATGTTGTTAACATACTGAGTAAAACGTTGATAATCAATATTACCTCCCGTTAGAATAACGGCGGCTTTTTTTCCTTTCATTTGATCTTTTTCCTGATTAAGTGCAGCTAAAGTAATGGCTCCAGCGCCTTCAGCTAAGTTATGCGTTGCCTGATAATATTGCAGCATGGCTTTTGCAATATCATTGTCATTAACCTGCACTATATGATGACAACCTTTTTGTATTATATCGAACGCTTCTTGCATTGGTGAACGGGTTTTTACCCCGTCGGCAATAGTGTTTGCCTGTTCAGTATTAATTATTTTCCTAGCAGCTAATGACAAGGCAAAGGTAGGGGCGCCTTTTGCTACAACACCGACTATTTTAGTATTTAGGCCGAGTAAGTCTCTTACTTGAATGAGCCCTGCAATTCCTGAACCCATACCAATGGGAACATAAACAGTATCTAAATTTTTTACATGGTTAAATAGTTCTAATGCATAGGTGGCTACACCAAGCACCAATTTTTGCTCGAATGGAGCAACAGCACGATAACCTAATTCATGTTGCAGTATTAAGCTGTGCTGGCGAGCGGCTTCAAAATCATGACCATGAATAACGAGGTTTGCACCGTGAGATTGTATTGCACGATTTTGATCTTCATTGTTACCTTCGGGTACAACAATTGTCACGGGTAAATTTGCTCGTTTTCCTGCAAAAGCCAAGCTTTGGCCATGGTTACCTATGGTTGCAGATATTAGCCCTTTAGGTGGAGTGTTTGATTTCATCAACGCATCAACTAATACAATGCCACCACGTACTTTAAAGGCTGTGGTTGGGGTGTGATTTTCATGTTTAACCCAAACCTCGCAGCCACAAGTTTGGGTCAATTGCGGCCAATTGTACTGTGGTGTTGCAGAAAAAACACGATGAACGAGTTGGCTGGCTTGTGTTAATTCTTCTAATGAAAACATAATATTAATACCTTAATAAACAAAAACAGTCGTAAAACATTTACTGATAAACGTTTACTGAACATTATTGAACAATATAACGTATTGTTAACTATGGTTATACTATATTGTTTCAGTTAGTTTTTAATGCTTAATTGCCAATTAGGCCATTGATGTGCGCTACAACACTGCGGCCTAATGCGCCTAAATTGTAACCACCTTCAAGTACAGATACTATTCGCCCTTCTGCATGTTCTAACGAAATTGTGCGTAGCTCATCAGTAACCCAACGATAATCGCCTTCAGTTAAGCTAACATGTGACATGTCATCTTCAATATGTGCATCAAATCCCGCTGAGATAAAGATCATCTGAGGTTTGAACTTACGTAAAGCTGGAAACCAATGCTCAGAAATTTCTTTACGAAAATCTTCACCTTTTGTTGTGGCGGCAAGTGGTGTGTTTATGACTGGCGCTGTATTACTTTCTCGAATATCAAAAGGATAAAAAGGATATTGGTAACTAGAACAAAATAAATAAGCACCATCGCTTGTATTATCAACAGTTGGAAAATAATTTCTTACAATGTCTTCAGTGCCATTGCCGTGATGGACATCAAAATCAACAATGGCAACACGGTCAAGTTTATATTTTTTTCTTGCGTATGCTGCGGCAATAGCCACATTATTAAAAAAACAAAACCCCATGCCTTTGTCATGTTCAGCATGATGCCCAGGAGGACGTGTTGCGCAGAAAGCACGCGATATAGTTTTGTCCATCACTAAGTCAACTGCATCAACGGCTGCACCAGCAGATAGCAAAATAGACGTTAATGTTTTTGAATTCATGACGGAATCTTCGCCAACAGTAAAGTATTCGTCATCAGCTTGTGGTGCATTGTCAAAAACAAAGTTTATATGTTTTTGCGTATGAGCTAATGAAAGTAAAGACTTATCTATAGGCTTAGAGTCAAATTGTCGAATAACATAATCTAAACCACTTCGGATAAGTTGATCTGATATTGCCGTTAAACGTTTGCCATTTTCAGGATGGTGCTCACCCATATCATGTTCGCCACACCGATAGTGGCCAATAATTCCAACAGTCATATATTTCTCTTTTATAGTGTATCGTCGCTCATTCTGCTTTGTAATTAGATTTCGTTACTACGCTCATTACTCTCGTTTAATGAAAGCTTTAAACTGACCTCATCAAAATCTTCACTTGGCTGACGAACAAACCCAGCTCTTTCAAAGACTTTTAGCATCGAGGCATTGTCTCTACGTACACAAGCAACTAGGCTGTCGAGCTTTCTTATTTTAGCAATTGCGATCATTTCACCTAATAGTGTACTTGCCATACCACGACCACGTAAACTTTCTTTTATTACAAAAGCCACTTCGCCAGAGTTAATACTTTCAATATAGTAATATCGGGCAACGGCTTGAATTGCTTCACCTAAATAGTCTTTACGGGTAAAGCATAGTGCTAAATCGACGTGTTGATTAACGCTAACTAAGTTACATGATTTTTCACGGGTCATTTGTGTTATATGGTGATTATATCGCATAATTAATGTTTCTTTATTATGCGAGTAAAAAAACTCTTGTAGCTTACGTTCATCGGCGGGCGATAATGGACGTAAGGTATAGTCAATATTAGCAAACGTGAATTTTTTCAGCTCTACATCACCTAATTCGGGTACTGAACTGGGTGAACTTTCTTGATACTCGGGCACCCAATAATGTTTACGTACATCAGCAAGTAATTGATCCCTAAATTTAGGGTGAGCAATGCGTATAAGTTCTAAAGCACGTTCCCTAATACTTTTGCCTTGTAATGATGCTATACCAAATTCAGTTACTACATAAGATACATGACCTCGTGACGTTACCACGCCGCCCCCTTCAGTAATATGAGCGACAATACGAGATATTTTTCCATCTCTGGTGGTTGAAGGCAGTGCTATAATGGGTTTTCCACCTTTACTAAGCGAAGAGCCGCGAACAAAATCTACTTGCCCGCCAATACCACTATAAAATTGGTATCCAATAGAGTCAGAAACAACCTGGCCTGTTAAATCGACCTCAATAGCACTATTAATGGAAACCATATTGTCATTTCGCGCAATATTAACAGGTGAGTTAACATGTTCAGAGGGGTAGAACTCAATATGAGGGTTACCATCAACAAAGTCATATACTTTCTGGCTACCCACACAATAGGTAACGACTGCTTTACCTTTATGAAAGGTTTTTTTGCGGTTGTTAATAGCACCTTTTAACATTAAATCAATAATCCCATCTGAGATCATTTCACTGTGAATACCTAAATCTTTATGGTTCGCTAAATAACGTAAAACTGCTTCTGGAATTTTTCCTATACCAATTTGTAATGTTGCGCCATTCTCAATTAACATCGCCGCATATTGGCCAATTTGCTCTGTACGACGGTCGAACTCTGGTGGAATAATTTGGGGTAGATCTTGTGCAACATTGATCCATGCGTGTATTTGGTTTAAATGCACAAAACTATGGCCATTAGTACGTGGCATTTTAGGATTAATTTGAGCAATAACATATTTTGCTGCTTTTACTGCTGACGAAACAATATCGACACTGACGCCTAAAGAACAATATCCGTATTCATCTGGAGGACTAACCATAATTAGCGCTGCATCAAGGGGTAAACTATTTTCATTAAATAAACGAGGAATATCTGAAATAAAGCATGGGGTATAATCGCCACGCCCTTCGGCAATGGCTTCTCTAATATTCTTTCCACCAATGAATAAACTATTCACTTTGAACAGGTCTTTATGCTCAGCTTTTGCCCACACATTTTCTGATAAGGTTAAAATATGTACAGTTTCAATATCGTGTAATTGCTTTGAGTTGGCAATTAAATCATCAATTAAGGCGTTGGGTACCGCCGCTCCTGAGCCAATAAAGATACGATTGCCTGACTTTAGAAAATCTTCCCAATTGATGCTATTATGTTCTTCATAGTTTGTTAACATGAAAATTCCTATTTGAGTACCAATTGTCATAATATATAGTGCAATATTGTTGAACTAGTTATACAAAGACAATCTTATTAAAACACGTAAAATAACGGTAAGCTATTAGCTATAAGTATGATTGAGTACGATAGATTTTTATTGATCATCATCAACACAAAGTTTGTTAACATTACTTTTTAACAATGTGCTCAGGTTATTATAGTCGTTTGATTTAATTCTCGCAGAGTGTGCAAGCAAACAATTCATTTGTTATTCATTTTATATCAAGGTTTTTTATCAGACTTCGATTTTCATTTCTAGGAAGAATTCGTGCCAACCAACAAAATATTTATCATTGGTTTACCAAGAACTGCCACCACAAGTGTTTGTTTAGCAATGTTAAGCTTAGGGTTTAAAACAGCCCATAATGCCTATACAAAAAATGCTTTTACTGAAGCAGAAGTAATTGCTGATACGCCAGTTTTTTGTGATTATCAGTCTCTTGACCAACATTTCCCTAACAGTAAATTTATTTATTTGTCGCGTGCTAAAGAAGGGTGGTTGCCTTCAATTAAACAGTTGTTATATCGCATGATAACTAATTTACAACGCAGTGATGGTGGCTTTAACCCTCATTTGAAACGTTGTTATAATGAAATATTTTCACCACTAACACCTGAAAATATTGCTCAAGATAATTTCCTTTTTCAATGTTATCAGCGTCATCAACAAAGCGTTTATGCCTATTTTAAAGATAGATCGAATGACTTTTTAGCCATAGATGTCAGTGATGCTTCAAGCTACCAACAATTATTAAGTTTTTTAGGTATTTCAACCTTGGCAGGTAATGAAGGTGGTTTTGAAAAAATTAACATTGGTGGCAAAGTGAAAGCTTGGCAAGATATCAACAATGTTTTGAAAATTGAATCAACGAACAAAGGGCGTATTGATAAGGTTCTTTATTAATGTTCGCCTGACCTGTAAAATCTTTTTTATTTAACCAACACCCAAAGACTTTTATGTTTGAATTAAAATTTAACACCACGCAAGCATGGACCGATGCTGTAATGGCTGATTTTCCCCGTTTTTTGCAAGACCATGCCGCAGCAGAGAAAAAAGCGTCGGGCATGGCGATGGCAATGCTGTCTCACTATCCGGATAAAGCTAAATTAGTACGGGCAATGACGGATTTAGCCATAGAAGAGCTCATTCATTTTAAACAAGTATTAAAGTTACTTGTCGCGCGTGATGTTACCTTAGGACAAGACAAGAAAGATCCATACATTAACCAAATCAGACAACTTTTTCGAAACGGCACTAGTTATTTTTTAATGGATAGGTTGTTAGTCGCAGCAGTAATTGAAGCCCGAGGTTATGAAAAATTTTGGTTAGTGTCACAAGCACTGCCAGAAGGCAAAGATAAAGATCTCTATGTTGCCATTGCTAAGTCTGAAGAAAAACACAAAAACTTGTTTGTTGAGTTAGCCTATGAATATTTTGACAAAGCAGAAGTGGATCAGCGCTTAGAAGAAATTTTAATCGCAGAAGCGGCAATATGCGAGAGCTTACCTATTCAAGCAGTGCTTCATTAATACAATTAAGTTTATCATTTACTATGAAAACACGTTTTGACAGCATTACACCAACGTTAGTCAGCCAACGAAAGTCGGTGCATGAACTGTGTCGACAATTTACACGTAGTCCTAGTAAGGGGAATTTAAAACGTTTAAAAGCTTTGTTTTACTCTTGTGGAGAAGATGTTTTTATCGAATATGGTTTTCATATGGATTACGGAGACAGTATAAGTATTGGCGATAGAAGTTTCATCAATGCCAATTGCACCATAGTTGATGGAGCTAAAGCAGCACAAAGTGAAATTCATATTGGCAGTGACTGTTTGATTGGCCCTAATGTGCAATTACTTGCAGTGTCGCACGATATGAAACCTCACGATCGCTTGATGAAACATAACTATGTTGAAAATATTATTATTGGTGATAATGTCTGGTTAGGCGGCTCTGTTATTGTGCTTGCAGGTGTTACTATTGGAAACAATAGTGTAGTGGGCGCGGGTAGCGTTGTTACTAAATCTATAGCTGAAAATAGTTTTTATGCTGGTAATCCGGCAATTAAAATTCGTGATTTATCAGTTTAAAAATAAACTAACTATTAGTGTATTTTACTAACTTCTCGTTTAATTTATGCTAAAAAATGTTGTATGTTTTTTATCTGTTTGTATTTTAAGGATTAATTGTTGGCTTAGCATTTGCTTGCTTAATAGCTTATAAAATATAAGTATAAACAAGGAAATAAAATGTCAGTTATTTTAGAAGATAGACCAATTGAAAGTGTCCGCAGTGAAATTATTGATCAACTGGTGATGAATTACAGTCATGGTGAGTTATCTTACGAAGCATTTGAGCGCCGTTTAGATCAAGCGATGGAATTGCAATGTCATCAATCATTAGTTGAGCTAGCAAAAGATTTACCATTAACGGTAGATAAAGCGTTTGTAGAAAGCAAAAAACAAGATTTAGCACCTAACATTGTTTCAGGGGATACTGAAGATGTTGAATATATGATCAATGTTTTTAGTGGTAATACCCGCAGTGGTGCTTGGACAGTGCCAAAAGAAATTCGCTCTTTTAGCTTATTTAGTGGTTGTGATATCGATTTAACAGACGCAAAATTTACCCAAACTGAACTGCGCATTAAAGTGTTTTCCCTCTTTAGTGGCAGCAATATTTACATTCCTGAAAACGTTAATGTTGTCTCAAAAGCATTTTGTATTTTTGGCGGTATTGATTACCAAACCGCGACTCAAGTTAATCCTCATATTGTAACCCCAACTATTACAGTTGAAGGGCTTTGTATTTTTAGTGGTATTGATATAAAAGTAAAACGTACGATTAAAGAAAGGTTTGTAGAGATGGCAGATAGTTTGAAAAAATTGTTTTCGTAACTACCTGCTTGGTTACCTTTACAGTTACCACTTTATGCCTTTTTATTGTAACTCCCAAACTAGCCAAGTAGGGAGTTGATGCGTTTTAGCTAAGCCCAGAGCTTTTTCTTGATGCATTTGTGCTTTGGCTTTATTCTCTAACCCTGCATAGCTTAAGCTCATTTGTCGATGCCATAAAGGATTTTCAGCTGACGTTTTTTCAATGGTTAACAGCAATTTTTGTGCACGTTCCGGTTGTTTTTTAATATTAAAACCTTTTGCTAATTGTATGCTCACTTCGGTGTGTGATTCTGGAAAGCGTCTTGATATTTCTTTAAGAAAATCGTCGATATCAGCAGATTGTTTTGACCAAAACATATACTTAGCAAGTTGATACGCCTGTAGCCATTCAATTTGAAAACCAGCCCACGAAGCTTTCTTTTTCTCAAACTCATCTAATACCTGATGATAATTTTCAAATTTCATCATCTCTTGGGGATCAAAATAAAAGTTTGGTGCTAAAAAGGTAAGGGCGTCATACAGAGCAGGCATGGCAGTGCTAAAATGGGTTTCTTCAGGGTAAGTTTTAAATTGCCAATTCCAATCTTTCTTTGCGTTGGTTTTTTCTTTTAGTGCATCAACGAGTGTTCTCACACCCATTCCTTCCTCATTAGCAACGGAAAGAAACAATGTCGGTGGTGTATTTTTCAATGTTGAAATGTACGTAGGTAATTTTTTTGCTAATGACTCATTATCAAACCAAGCACTTGGACTCATGGCGAGAAAAGCATTAAAGGTGGTATTTTCTTGCATCATGGCATAGGTCGTAAATAGCCCACCTAATGAGTAACCCGCCAATGCTTGCTGAGCAGTGGTGCGATAATTTTTCTTTATCAAAGGTACTAATTCTTGCTCTAAATATCGATTAAACAAAGAAGCACCACCGTATTCAGGGTTGTTTTCAAAGGCCCAAGTAGTGTGGTAAATATAGTCTTGTTGCCCTTGGTTAGCCACGCCAATAACTATCATTGGCGGAATTTTCCCCATTCTACTTAAATTAGTGACTAATGCTGAAGTATGTTGAAATTGAAAATCGCCATCGATCACATAAAGGGTCGGGTAATGACGATTATTGCTGTAATAACGCTCAGGTAAGGACACCATATAGCGCCTGTTTTGATCCAATACTTTTGACTGATGTTCAAACATATAGCCGCTATTTATAGGTGTTTTTTGGGTTTCAGCGAATGAGATTTTACTGAGTAAAATCAAAGTTATTATAATTATTTTTTTTAACATAAAAGTTCCATTTGAAGTGTTTATTAATGTAATACCCGTTTTAATTTAACAAGTTAGCTAGAGCAAAAATGCATAAGTCGCTATAATTAAATCCTAACATTTTTATTCTTTGTAAATAAGGTTTTATATGCGCTTTCTTTCTCGTCGATTAGTTATGCCAAATGATTTAAATTATGCCAATTCATTATTTGGTGGCCGTGCACTTGAATGGATAGATGAAGAAGCTGCCATTTTTGCCATTTGCCAGTTAGAAACCAATTGTTTAGTGACCAAACATATTGGCGAAATCAGCTTTGAGTCAGCAGCAATGCAGGGGGATGTGGTTGAATTTGGTTTGGAAACCAAAAAAGTAGGTACCAGCTCAATTACCATCACCTGTTTAGTGCGTAATAAGATAACTAAAAAAACCATTTGTTTGGCAGATGATATCGTTTTTGTGAAAGTTGATCCTGAGACACGTAAACCTATTTCTCATGGGAAAACCTATGAGGGATTAATGAATCAAAATAATAGTTAAACAGATAGTTAAACAGATAGTTAAACAGATAGTTAAATTATCAAATAGGCTAGCGACAAACTCATAGATGTATTGCTAAGCACTTAACTTGGCAATACAATGTATACATCATTTGTTATTCATTAATTGTTATTATGTCTTCAGATCGTTTCGGTACCAGTGCCAACTACAAGCAACAAGAGCAGGGCTACCGTGACCGTGCTTTAAAATTATTTCCTTGGGTATGTGGTCGTTGTGCCCGTGAGTTTGTTTATTCTAATATTAAAGAATTGACGGTACATCATATGGATCATGATCATACCAATAACCCAAACGATGGCAGTAACTGGGAGCTATTGTGCATATATTGTCATGATAATGAACATGCCAAATACACAGAACATGCAAATTATAAAACAGAGATAAAAGCAGGGGATACCAACCAAGACACAGCAACCTATAACCCTTTTGCTGATTTAAAGTCTATGTTGAAAAAGTAATTTATAAACTTAGGTGGTTCTTCGAAAATTTCAAGACTATGTGAGCAGGGGGGATAGGCCCTGTAAACAGGAAAGTGAATTGATTTGTGATTTTTTATATCAATCCTTATGAACGAGAATATTAATGGCCAATATTCGAATTGAACTAGATATTAATATAACCTGTTTGTTTCTCCAAATACTAACTTTAGTAGATGTAAGGTATTTTAGTTCAAGCCTGACAGTCGCAAAAGCTACCATAGCAGTCGTAATAAGGGGCAAGTCAGAGAGATATTTATCTCACTTGTGCCACTTGCAGTCAGATGTAGGAAAATGCTACTTTCTCGACCAAATTGGTATGTTTCCAGTCAATCCTCCCGCCTTAATGGGGAACAGTCTTATTTAAAACGCTGTAAAAAACCGTACTAACTAATTGGCTCTTTAGGCATACTAAATAATTAGAGCATTTCATTAATTAAAACTCTTTCCTATTAGTTAGTTGAATCTCACTGGTAAGCCATTGGTTAATTAAATTTTGAATAAGGATATATATGAACTTGGTCAGAAATAAAGTTGCTGTCTTCATCTATAAAGTGATGATTAAAACTATGCATAAGCTCCAGCAGTGGCCGAGAAATATAACTCTAGCCCCATTTCGGTTAATACAAATTGGATCTTCATTTTGGCAATCAAGAGCGTTATATGTCGCTACTAAATTGGAAGTTGCTGACGTTCTTGGTGATGATACTGTAAGTATTACTACGATAGCTAATAAGTTAGACCTTCATGAGTCCCATTTATATAGATTAATGCGAGTGTTGGCGTCTATTGGTGTTTTTAAAGAGACCAGTCCAAATCAATTCAAGAACTCTAAATTATCTCAGTACTTACGTAAGAACCATCAACACAGTGTACAAGCAATGATATTGATGCATAATTCTCCAGAAATGACTATGCCTTGGCTATCCTCAAGGCTAATTCGGAACTAAATGCAGTTGTTTTTGACAGACCTCAAATAATAGAGACAGCAAGAGATTTTTGGAGTAGCAAACAAGATAAAGATGTCTTAAATAGAATGAAGTTTATTGGTGGTGACATACTTGATAGCCTTCCATGTGCTATCTCTGATGAAGATGTTTATTTTTTTATGGCAGTGTTTCATACTTTTAGTGATGAAGACTGTAAGAGAATATTTTTTAACCTTCAACAAGCTATAGAAAGTTACTCTCCCCATATTATCGTTGCTGATGCAGTTGCAGAAGAGAGCAATATAAATGAAATAACAGCTTCTATGGATATGCAAATGCTGATCGGTTCAGAGGGACGAGAGAGAACGTTAGGTGAGTGGAGTAATATAATATCTGATACTGGCTTTAATATTATACAAGTTATAGATATGCGTGCACTAGGTAAGTATATCGTTATACAACAGCAACAATACACAAATACTTAAAATATACTTACAAATAAGGTTAAAGGATTGATGAATAAAAAAGATATTTTACTCGTTGAAGATGATCTATTATTAGCAGATCTTATTAAAGATTTTTTAACGAAATACGAATTTAATGTTTCAATTGTTTCCGATGGATATGAAGCGGTCACACAAATCATTGAGAAACAGCCATGTCTTGTTGTCTTGGATCTGATGCTTCCTGGGCAAAGTGGCATGGAAGTGTGCCGTCAAGTTAGGTCTCAATATGATGGCATTATATTAATGCAAACAGCATTAGATGATGATATTGATCAAATGATGGGACTAGAGCTTGGCGCTGATGATTACGTTATAAAGCAGGTGCAACCTAGGTTGCTATTATCAAGAATAAGGGCCTTGTTACGGCGTATTGAACATAAGCCGAAAAATATAAACGAAACAGTAATAAATATTGATGAACAGGCCAAACTTATTACCTTGGATAACTTATCTATTAATATTGGATTAAGAAAAGTCACATTAGCAAACGAAGAAGTTTTATTAACAACGGCTGAATTCGAATTGCTATATTTATTAGCAAGAACACCAGGCGAACCTGTATCAAGAGATATGATGGCAAAACAGCTGAAGGGCTATGAATATGACGGACTAGATCGTTCTTTAGATAAAAGAATTTCTCGCCTGCGTAAAAAATTGATGGATGATATGGAAAACCCACAAATAATAAAAACGATACGCGGCAAAGGCTATCAATTGTGTAAGCAAAATAGGGAATAATACATGTTTAAAGCGTTTTTGGGTTTATGGGCCGTGGTCTTTCTACCGTTGTTTTTTTTACTTTTCCCATCTTCTTACAGCCCCATCACTATACTTAATGAGTATACAGAGAAAAATCGCTATGTAGGTATCTATGAAGGTACCTTTTATTTGATTGCCAATCGACTAGATACAATAGATGAAAACTTATGGAAAGATGATGTACAGAGTTTATCTAAAGAATTTGGTTATGGATTATCACTGAAGAGGTTGAGTGACTGGCAAAGTGATATTACACAATATCAATCACTTAGCAATGGTGAATTTGTTTTTATAAACGATGAACCAGAATTATTGATAAAACGAGTAGAGCAAACCCAATGGGTCATTGTCATGGATGTTGACAGTTCACAAGAAGAAAATATATATCGAGGCAGCAAAGGTTCATTATATTTACTCCAACAAGAATTTAAGTTAAAAGATAAAGATAGTTGGTCTGACAAATTGGTTGAATTAAACACGCGCTTTGCTTTTAAATTATCAATTTTGCCCAAATCATCTTTAACCATAGAGCAAAAGCTAGTAAATAAACTTAGCAACTATGAAATGATTTGGTTACCTAACCAAAATGAAAGGTTAGATTTTTATTTTTTATTACCCGATTCGACCCATGTTATTAAGGCAGAAGAAATTCATGTTTCCGGCATAAGTCCGATATTCATTATAGTCATTTTGCTAGTCTTTGTTTTGATCATCTCTATAGCCATGTTTTTATGGGTTTCTCCTCTTTGGAAAGATCTGTCAAAACTTAATATTATTGCGACTAAGTTTGGTGATGGCGCGCTTGATGAAAGAGCACTAATTACCAAGAATTCTACAGTATCACAACTTACTTCATCCTTTAATAAAATGGCAAATAAAATTGAGCAATTGTTTTCTAATCAAAAAGAATTGACACGCGCCATAGCACATGATTTACGTACCCCCCTGTATCGACTTAGGTTTGCTTTTGAAATGATTAAATCAGACGATGCTACGCAAAATGAAAAAACAAATTACTTTGATGCAATTGACAAAAGTATTGATGATTTAGATCAGTTGATTAATCAAACATTAGTTTTATCACGTTACAATAACACAGTTGATTTAACGTCTTTTGAAAATCAAATTTTTGCAAAGATACTTCAAGAAGAAGTAGATTATTTTAAATTGGAAAGTCCTAGTTTTATTGTAGATTTGAATATTAGCGATTCGTTAATAAATCGAGAAATATTTGTTGATAAACGAGCAATGATTAGAGCGATTAATAACTTAACTTCTAATGCTAAGCGTTTCGCAACGAAAAAAATATCAATTAATTTTTATGCAAATCTCACCTATTACTTCCTCTCTATTGAAGATGATGGCCCAGGTATTCCAGCCTCAAAATGGGAAAATGTTTTTGCACCTTTCTCGCAGTTAAATAATGAACAACGAGAGTCAGGAATGGGGCATGGATTAGGTTTGGCTATTGTTAAGCAAATTATGAAATGGCACGAAGGAGAAGTTAAATTATCTGACTCAGCGTTAGGTGGTGCGAAATTTGTAATGCTTTGGCCAATTTCGCAATGATACTAGCTGTCACAAACTGTCACAGTTCGTCCACACTAGTACATACAAACTACAAGTTTATTTATTTATACTTTTGTCATTACTTTAAATAGACGGATGGAATAATAATGAAAACAATTAACTCAAACAAAATAAAGAGCACGGCATGTATACTTTTATGTGCTTCTGTTTTAGCAGCATGTGGTGGTACCTCAGCTGAAATTGATAAAGATATTAATGATGCCGAAAAAAACAACAGCTCAGTGTTTACCCTTGTGAATGCAACGGATGACATGGTGAATTTCTATGCGAAATACATTGGTATCAGTGAAAGTATCTATCAAAGTGAATATGAAGTTGCCAGTGTAATAAATGATGAATCTAGCACGCAAATTATTTATCAATGGAACGATGCGTTGAGTCGAACAAGCATCGCTATTACCGATACGAACACTCAAACTTTGAGAGCGACTGATGAGTACAACTTAATCAATAACCAGGCTTATATTGGTATCGCTTGGCTTGATGAAGGTGAATATGCCATTAATTTAGTTGAAGCTAATAATAACACTACAGAAAATGACTATACGGTTAGGTTTTTTACTTCCACAGATCAAACTCTACACTTTGATGGTAGTAATTTGCCCGAGATTATAGCCGAAAAAGCTCAAATAACGAGTTCTTTCTCATTTGATAATTGTGCTGATATGGAGTTGATTAACAATATATCAGCAAATTTCTGTCAAATAGCTAATGTTGGAAACAGCTATATTGCGGTGATTAAAGCGAATGGTGACGTAATTTTTACTCAAGAATAAATGGCTTTCAAAGATACACGTAAGTACTTTATTTTAATATAACCTATTTGTTTCTCCAAATACTAACTTTAGTAGATGTAAGGTATTTTAGTTCAAGCCTGACAGTCGCAAAAGCTGCCAAAGCGGTCGTTCAATATTTAATTGATAACGTCCATTTACGCTTCAAATAAACGAATATTGACTCATTTAAGACCAATAAAATCGTTGTTTGTTTTTACTCTCAGCACCTATTGATGAATAAAAACCTGAAGCGTTTATGTTTTCTACAGGCGTTTGCCATTGCAATTTACTGATACTTATTGAATTACCGTACTCCCTTGCTAAATACATAAGCTTTTTACCTAATAATTTCCCCCTAGCTTTTGGCGTCAAGTATAAGCAATCAACATAAAGATAATAATCCATATCCCATGTTGAAAATTGTTTGATAACACTTAAATAACCTATAATTACATTTTCATACTCAGCAACAAAAATCTTCATAGGATATTCATCAAGGTTACTTAATGCTTGTTTTTGATTTGACACATGCAAAATACAAGATTCATATTCTGCATGCTTTTTAAATAACATATACAGTTGTTCTGAATCACTATTTTGTGCTTCACGAATAATAGTATTGCTCATAATCTTGAGGTCTTTTTTAGGACTGAGCACTAGCTTGTTTTCGGTTTACAGGGTAACGCTCAAAATCTTCCCAATAATGTATACCGCCTATCATTTCTTTAACAGGGAATCCTAAAGATGATATTTTCATTGCCGCTTTGGTTGCACCATTACAACCAGGGCCCCAACAATAAACAACAAAAATAGTTTTTTTATCATACTGATTAAAAGTCGCTTCGTTAATTTCACCATGAGGCATGCTAATAGCAGTAATAGCATGACTTTTATCAAATGCGTCTTTTGAGCGAACATCAAGTAATAGATAGTTATTATTACCAGCTTTAATATCAGCATAAACATCTGAACAATCTGTTTCAAAGCCTAATTTATTAGCAAAAAAAGTATTTGCTAGATCACTAGTTGCGGGGTTAAAAGCAAGTACATTGGATGAAGTAGACATCATAAATCCTTATTAAAAATTAAATAGTGAAAGGTTAATTGATTAACAAGTTAAGATAGTTATTACTAAAACACCATTCACGATATCTGAATAGTGTTTTCATTATTTATGAATGCTATTTTGTCATGCTATTAGGTATAGTGGTTTATTGCTATGAAAAATTTTACTGTACAAATAATAACGAGGTTTTGATGGAATTTTATCATTTACGCTCTTTTGTCATTGTAGCTAAAACAGGTAATTTAACTGCGGCTGCTAAACAGCTATGTTCGACCCCTCCAGCTATCAGCGCACACATCAAAAGTCTTGAAGAAGAGCTTAAAACCAACTTGTTTATTCGCTCTAGTAAGGGGATGAGTTTAACCAGCCAAGGGGAGTTATTGTTAAATAAAGCGGAAGCTACGCTTAATTCAGCTATTGATATGGTTAATTTAGCTGCGGAAAATCAAAATGAAATTATTGGCGATTATAAGTTATCTATTAATCAACAACCCCCTCAATTAAAACTAACGAATTTATACCAGAACATTAGTGAAAACTGTCAAGGTATTAGCCTTAGTGTATCCACAAGATCAACGGGTAAAGCAATTGAAGAAATTCAAAACAAAATTATTGATGGAGGGTATGTTTATGGCAATGTGCCTGAAGATTTATTTGCTATTAAAATAAAAAAGCAAAACATTACCACTATTATCCCTTTCTCAAGCAAGTTAAACGACAATACAACGATAATTGAGCTTACAAGCCAACCATGGATAAAAATGGGTGCATATTGTCCTTTTGATGAAGCTTTAAAAAATAAACTTCCAAATCACAATTTAGCAAACATTAACACAAGTGATGATAATACACGCTTATCACTTGTTACATCAGGTTGTGGAATAAGCTTTTTAGAAACTGAAGTGGCATTACAGGCCGCATCAAAAAGACAAGTAAATATACTGCAACAATTAGATTTCGCTATCGATTTATTTTTTGTCGTTCACAAAAATAGAATGAATGAGCCTGTAATTAAAGCAATTATTGAAGAAATAAAAATACTTTGGGATATTAGAAGTTAACTAACGTTTGCCTATTATTTTAACTCAACGAATCAATTATTAACGGCAGCAAAGAGCTTAACCCCGCCCTTGACTCAAGTCTTATGTATAAGCACACAAGCGCCTAAATACTCTTTATTGACATCATTTTTATTATTTATAACAACTCAATATTTGTTTTTATTGGGTTAGGTATTTTTGATAACCATTAATACCAAAATATCTAACCGATTTTTTCTGAGTTAACTTTTTAGCAATAAGCAGTTCGTCACAATAAATTCGCACCACTTGCTTATCACCGTTTGAATCTGTGTCGTAACAGTGATTATCATTGTCTCTGAGGTTATCAAATTCAGTTTTCATGATTAATTTCATGCGCTGTTAACCTACAAATTATTTATATCTTTTTGTACTTGATAGCCTTCATCAGTCACTATTTTTTCAAGTACTTGTACACGCTCGGTTAGTTTTTCAACTTGTTGTCTGAGTTGGCTACTTTCTTCGTCAGCTGTTTTACTGTGCTTTAACGTTTTTGTTTTAAATTCGATATGTTTTTTATATATTTCATACATAACGCCAAAAACAACACAAACGATAACTACAACCATAGTTGTTCCACTCATTACCTATCTCCTTTCAATAATATCTCATTAATTCGTTAACTACTTTGCAATTGCTGTTTTTTGTCTTGACGTAAATAAAGTATATTGACAACAAATAAAGCCACAAGCATTGGAAGGCTAGTTAGTACTACATAATGCCAACCACCGGTAAACAATACCCAACCAGCCATAAGTGATGCAAAGGCTTGAAAACCAAATAAAACAAAGTCGTTAGTAGCTTGCACTTTATGACGCTCACAAGGGCGATAACTTTGTGGCAATAAAGATGTTCCAGTTAAAAATAAAAAGTTCCAACCAATACCTAGTAGCACCAATGCCCACCAATAATGCATTACCTCTTGACCTGAAAAGGCAATTAAGGCAACAACAATATAAATGATAGTGCCTAATTTAAGTAAACCTTTCAATGCAATTTTTTTAACCAACCAAGGCGTTAACAACGAAGGTATATACATTGCGGCAATGTGGCTTTGTATTACCCATTTAGTTTCTATTAAACTATGACCTTGCATGTGATGCATACTTAACGGTGTTGCTGTCATTAAGTAACTCATCAGGGCATAACCTATGGTAGCCGTGCAAATAGCAATAATAAAAATAGGCTGTTTGATAATAACTGTTAAGGGCCTTGCTTCACCGTCATTTGATGTTTCTTTGATTTCAGGCTCTTTAAAAAACACCATAATGAGCGCGGCTAAGCCAATGAACAGTGCTAATAATAGAAACGAGCCAGTATAACCATGAGGTGAAGCAACCCAATCTTTCGCGGTTACCGCAATTTCAGGGCCTAAAAAGGCTGCGAATACACCACTTAACATTAAAATGGCTAATATTTTGGGAATATCATCGACATTATTGGTACTTTCTATTGCTGCAAACCTAAGTTGTTGAGTAAACGCGCCGCCAATACCAAATAAGAAACTTGCTAGTGCAAACAAGTTAAATATTGCTAACGTTGTAGCTAAAACAGCTAATAGTGCAGCCACCAAAAGGCAGCTAAATCCGCTAAATATCGCAAACTTTCTCCCTTTAGCTTTTGCAATCATAGCGCCAGGAATAGAGCCAGCAGCAACACCTAAAATCATCAAACTAATAGGCAAGGTGGCAAGAGATGCATTGGTAGTTAGTTCACTTGATAATAATCCCCCAATAAAAACAATTATTGGGGCAGAGCACATGACTAAAGGTTGCGCCATAAAAAGCAGACTAATATTTCTAGGTAAACTAAACTTTTTTGTTAGTAACAGGGCTGAAATTACAATGAGTACTAAAATGATGACTATGTTTATCATAATTAGCCAGATTCCATGGCTAAAATAGTTTTAATATCAAGTTCACCCTGATACTTCTTCAAGGTTTCTTGCTGTTGTACTCGGGCTAATACTGCCATACGATCAGATAATTCATTACCTTCAATATTGGCATGGCCTTTTACATGGCTGATCACTAATTGTGTTTTGATTTCTTGATAAAGCGAGAAACATGCTTTAATTAAGTCTAAATTTTTGATTTCTTCGCCTTTGCCACGTGTCCATCCTTTTGCTTGCCAACCTTTTGCCCATTTTGTGATGCAATCAATTGAATATTTTGAATCTGATAGTACTTGTACTTTTTCAACTTTTGACAAGCATTTTTTAGCTAACTTGAATGCATAGAGTAAACCATTTAATTCTGCGGTATTGTTAGTACCATTAGCTTGGTACAAACCATAATACAGTGCGCTGATTTTTCCTTGCTGATAAACGGCTAACCCCGTACCTGATTTCCCTGGGTTAGGTGAACAAGCACCATCGCAATATATTTGAACTTCAGCTGTTTGTATTTTATTTATTGTCGCTGTGCTCTGGCTGATATTAGGCGATTTTTTAGCTGAAACAGTGCTGCTTTTATTATCTGTAGCACGTTTCATTAAGGCTTTGGTGTAAGTTGATGCAAAGGCAGCTTCTGCTTCAGCTTTGGAAGGGAAGCCCATAAATTGAGCATCAGATCGCCCCTGAGTGTGGTTTTGAACTTCGCTCCACGTTGAAAAAACACCTGTTTTAGCGCCTTTCCAGACAACATAAAATTTTCTACTCATACAAAAATTTATCTATATTTTATTAATAATATTGCGTGCTATTATCAATAAAATATCTACTTATAGCTAGAAAAAAAGCCTGATAAGCGTAACTAGATTATTATGCGCAATTCTTTTTGGTGACGACGGTTCTTATTTTGGCGAGATTCTATATAGCGCCCACGTTCTTGGTTTTCTTTGCGTCGATCTCTGCCTGTACGGCGCTCGCTTTCTTTTTCTATGACAGGAGCCGCTTCAGCCAATTCTTCAGGTTTTTCTTCTGAGCTTGACTCATCATTTAATAATACTGTTTGGCGATATTTGTTTTTTTGTTTTTTATCTTTAACCAATTGTTCAGTTTGTGCAATATGGCTGAGATAGGTTAAATCGTTTATATACTTCATATAATTTATATTTATACACAAGAGATTAAAGGGTTACCCTTGAGTACATCCCCCACACTTTTTGATACTTGTCTAATTAATCGGCATATAAATGAAAAAGTTTAATCTTTTTCATTATTTTTATTTTAGTTTTCGATTAATCTTTGTGCCTAAGCTAAACCTTGCTAAAATTCATTTATTAACTTTGTTCAACGTTAGGATATTTCATGGCAATTAACTGGTTTCCTGGTCATATGCATAAAGCTCAAAAAGAAATCAAAGAGATTTTGCCACAAATAGATGTAGTAATAGAGGTTTGTGATGCCCGTTTACCATTTAGCAGTGAAAACCCTATGATCACTGAAATAAGAGGAGATAAACCTCTTATTAAGATTCTCAATAAAAGTGATTTGGCTGATCCAGATAAAACAGCTATATGGCTCAACTATTTAGAGTCTCAACATAATGTTAAGGCTATTGCTTTAACTACTGAAAATGCATCAATAGCCAAAACCATTCCTAGCTTGATTAAAAAATTGGTGCCTAATAAAGATGAAGAAGGTAAACAAATTAATGCGGTAATCATGGGAATTCCTAATGTAGGCAAATCAACTTTAATAAATACCTTAGTGGGTAAAGCTAAAGCAAAAGTAGGTAATGAACCCGCTGTAACCAAAGGGCAACAGCGCATTAAGCTAGAAGAGGGGGTATATCTTTTTGATACACCAGGGATGTTATGGCCAAAAATTGCGAATGAAAATAGTGGCTATCGTTTAGCTGTTTCTGGTGCTGTTAAGGATACTGCGTTTGATCATGACGATATTGCTTATTTTGCCGCTGAATATTTACTTAAAGCTTATCCAGAACGCTTAATGGAACGGTATAAATTAAGCGAGTTGCCTTTGCACGAAGAAGATTTGATTGAAGCGATTGGTAGAAAACGTAGCTGTATCAAAAATGGTGGTCATGTTGATATGCATAAAGCTTCAGTGATTTTAATTAATGAGATACGAGATAAAACACTGGGCGTTATTACGTTTGAAATGCCAGAAAATATAGAAGATGAAAATGCCTATTTTGCAGAACAAGAAGCAAAAAAAATTGCAGCCCGTGAAGCTAAAAAATTAGCGCGAGGACGAGGCAGAAAAAACAAAAGATAGTATCAGTATTCTCAGTAACCGCGCTTAAGGAAAATACAATGTCAGAAAATACATCGTTAGAAAATACGCAACCATTAGATACGTTTGCTTTACATCCACAATTAGCACATGATTGTTTTGAACTAGCAGAGTTTCCTCTTTGTAAATTACTGTTGTGTAATGATAGTACTTATCCTTGGTTTATTTTGGTGCCTAAAGTGGCAGATGTTTCTGACATATATCAACTAGATTGGCAGCAGCAGCAGCAGTTGTTAAATGAGTCAAGCTTGTTAAGCGAGTTACTTATGCAAGTATTTGAGGGAGATAAAATGAATGTTGCTGCACTGGGTAATGTTGTGGAACAATTGCATATTCATCACATTGTTCGGTTTCAAACTGATAGTAGTTGGCCTAAACCCATTTGGGGACAATTACCCTTAACCCCTTATTCAGACGATGCATTAATTAGGCTAAAAGAAAAATTATTACCCAAGTTGGCTGTGATTTTTCAGCCGAATTAACCTTTTCAATGCATTAAGCAAGTTAAATACACTAAGCAAGCTATTAACTTTGTATGATAACGAAAGCTAAAGCCGTTATATATTAGGCAGTCAGATTTAGAACAAAATTCAGAGAAAAATATGCGGGTCTCAATGTGTAAGGATGAACCTAAAGTCATTTTTAAACATGAGACAGCGCTATTTGGCATATATTTATTGATTAACATTTACTCTGATAGCTCAGCTGTAGGCTCTGTGTTTGAAATGGGTAATTGTAATCTCATATGGACTAAGTTATTACTCGTAATTGGGTTGTTATCAATAGCAACGGCAGCTTCAAAATCTGACAATGCTTGTGTTAATTGGTTTTGTCTAAATCTAGCGACACCACGATTACTATAATTAAGGGCTGTTAAATATTTAACTCTTTTTTTTGTTTCTGGCATTGACTCTAAGCTTTTGATAGCTGATGTACAGGCTGACTCAGATTTACTATTTTCATTTGACTGTAAATAGGCAACACATAAGTTCATTTTACTAGCATAAAATTCTTTGTATTTTTTGTTCGTGGTTAATTTTTCTATACTTGAGGCGATTTCACCTTTAGTGATATCTACTGTACCAATAGCACCTTTTACTACCGCAACTTTAAACGTTGTGTCGTTCGCTGCAGCACTATTGATTATGCTTAATAATAAAGTAGTCAATATTGTTTTTTTAAACAAAGACTTATTCATGTTCATTTTCTCCATCAGGTTATGTATCTTGTTGATACATAACTAATATAGAGATAAGGTTAGCCACTGACAAACGATCAAAATAAACCCATTAGATGAATAATATTCATGTGTAGTTAACCCGATAAAAACATTTAATTATTAGGCTGAAAAATTGTTTTTAACCCACTCAGCAAATAGTGAAAGTTCAGGTCGTTCATCCATGTTTTCATGTTGAATGAGGTAATATTTATCATTAGTATACAATTCTTCATCGAACAGTTTGATTAATAGTTCTTCGCTAAACCAAGCCTTACTCATTGGTAAGGGAATTAATGCTATGCCCATACCTTGCTGCGCGGCTCGAGCGACACCAAACATACTATCAAATTGAATAATTTGTTTAGGGTCAAAATCATCAACACCATTTTTATCGGCCCATTGATGCCAAGACCAAGGGCGCGAACTATGTAAAATTAATGGCGTGGTTTTTAAAGCAGAAAATCCAGTAGTTTTTAATTTTTTATACAGTTTTTTATTACAAGCAGGTGCATAACGTATAGGAAACAATTCATGAACAATGTTGGCATTTGGTTTGCCATTAGCAAGTACAATCGATAAATCTGCTGATTGCGACTGTTCCTTGCTTGATTTAACTGTTTCGAGTTGCAAATTAATTGTAGGATTACTTTCAGACCATAATGTTAGGCTTGGAACAAATAATTCACTGGCAAAAAACTCCGGTAAACTAATAATAATCGTTTGATTTTGTTGTTTTTGAGTGAATTCAGATATGGTTGATTCCAACTGGTGAATTATAGGCTGAATCGACTGATAGAATTGTTTTCCTGCACTGGTGAGTTCAATTGTGCGAGTACCGCGTTTAAAAAGAGATGTGCCTAATTGTGTTTCCAGTTGTTTGATTTGATGGCTTACAGCTGATGGCGTTAGAAATAATTGTGAAGCAGCATGTTTAAAGCTTAAACATTTTGACGCAACGCAAAATGAGCGTAGGCCACGTATTGGTGTTTGTATTGACATAGTAAATATTTTTTAAGAATGACGAACTATTATAGCAAAACTCAAGCCGAATTTTAACGTTTTGATAATTAAGAGTTATTTTTGAAATATGAACCGATTTGATACGTGGTGCACTATAATGACGTACTATAAAAGTATTTTTGCACCAAAATGACGTTTTTTACGTTTAGAAAAAAGTCCGAAAAAAAAGGACATCAATTGATGTCCTTAAAATAAAACAAGTTAATCATATAAAAACGTTTTAAAAATCGGGGAGACTTAAAAACAAGTTAATCATATGGTTATTTCTCATCTATGACAAACGAGAAAAATTCATTTAATAGATTAGTTATTTTCACTTGTTAAGCTATAGTAATTACAAAGTAGTTATGTTGAACGGTTAATGCTTTTTCTACATTATTTTACGTTATATGTATTTTACGAATTAATATTATGTGAAAAATATATTTATTCTCTTTGATAGTTTTAACTGCTTTTTATGAGTGGAAGCTATATAAAAATGTTTTTAGGCAGGTTTTTAGACAGCGAAATAATATTGTCTAAAACTATTAGAAAAAAAGGACATCAATTGATGTCCTTAAAATGTAACAAGTTATCATATAAACACGTTTTAAAAATCGGGGAGACTTAAAAACAAGTTAATCTTATGGTGATTTATCATCTATGACAAACGAGAAGAATTCATTCGACAGATTAATTTTTTTCATTCATGTAAAAAAGGTTTGCTGTATGACTTTTGTAAGATTTATTATCCCCTCTGCTATTTGGATATAGGATTTATTGATTGCTTTAAATTGTGATAAAGTTCTGTTTAAAGGGCTGTTGTATCAGAATTTTTTACCTCAATAGTCTACAATACAATTGTCCAGCTATATAACAATCATCTAGAAAAAACATTAGTATATATTTATGATAAAAAACAGTCTTGAGCTTTTCCAATACTCAGATGCCAATTTACTTTTAGCTTCCGAATATAACCCTTTGCTAGTGGTTCTCTCAATCTCTATCGCTATTTTTGCTTCTTACATGGGGCTTCAAGTTGCTTCTCAAGCAGCGAGAGCGTCATTCGTGCGTAAGCATGTTTATTTATTTATAGGCAGTTTAGTTTTAGGGTGTGGTATTTGGTCTATGCACTTTATAGGTATGCTGGCACTAGAGTTGTGCACAGCAGTGTCCTATCAATTTAAGTTGACTATAATGTCAATGATACCTGCAGTTGCTGCTTCGTGGGTCTCGCTGAATTTAATTACTCAAGGTAACCTTAAACACTTTCAATTAATCATTGGAGGCATATTGGTTGGTTTTGGTATCGGTGCAATGCATTATATTGGTATGGCTGCAATGGAAATGACACCGTTGCTTCGTTATGATTTATCAATATTTGTTGTTTCTATTTTAGTCGCTATTATTTTGGCTATCTTATCGCTTTGGGTCAGGTTTGGCCTTGATGATATAGGTAAAATTCAACTCAGCCGTAAACTAAAGGTGATTATATCAAGTTGTGTAATGGGAATGGCTATCTCTGGTATGCACTATACAGGTATGGCGGCAGCACGATTTGTGTTACCTCCTGGCTTTGAAACATCAAAACAAACGGATGATATTTCACTTTATCTAGCAGTTGGCATTAGCCTTGTTACCATCTTTGTTATTTCGATAGTATTAGCGGTTAATTTGATTTTTAGATATAAAAATATTTCAGCTAAAGCACTACAAAATGAAAGACGACTTTCGGCTATTATGGAAACAGCAGTGGACGGTATTATTACTATTAATGCCAAAGGCATTATTATTAGTGTTAATAAAATGGTGACATTATTATTAGGGTGGAAAAGTGAAGAGTTACTCGGTAATAATGTAAAAATGATTGTACCAGCACCATTTCAACATGGTCATGACCAATATATTGAAAACTATTTACAAACGGGGGTTGCAAAAATAATTGGCACAGGACGTGAAGTAGAAGCCATGACAAAAAGTGGTGAAAAAATACCTATGCGTCTTGGTATTGGGCACGTTAAAGTAAATAACCAACATATGTTTGTTGCTTTTATTTCTGATTTGCGTGACCGAATAAAAATGGAAACAACACTACGGGAAAATGAAACAAGAATTCGTTCTCTACTCACTAATATTCCTGGAATAGCTTATCGATGTATTGATGTTCCAGGTTGGCCTAATCTTTTTATTAATGATGAGGTTGAAAAAATAACGGGGTATCCAGCGCAAGACTTTTTATTACCTGATCCTAAACGAAGTCTAGGTGATTTTGTTCACCCAGATGACTTTAGCATAATTGAAGCAACGGATTTACGTCATCCCGATGGGTATCAGATTGAGTTTAGGCTTATTGATCGATATAACACGGTAAAATGGATGTTGGGCTATGGTCGCGCAACCAAAGTTGAGAACAGTAAAAATTACTATCTTGACGGTTTTATTATGGATATTAGTGACCGAAAAAAAATGGAATCAGAAATGGTTACGGCTAAGGAAAAAGCTGAAAAAGCAGCAGAAACACGAGCAGCATTTTTAGCTAATATGAGCCATGAAATTCGGACACCTATGAATGCTATTATTGGTTTTAGTGATATTCTACTTGATAGTGAATTGGATAATAAACAACATAAATATCTTAATACAATCAATCAGTCAGCTAAATCATTACTACATATTTTGAATGATTTGTTAGATAGCGCAAAATTAGAGAAAGGAAAGTTTCAATTAGAATATCGCGATTTTTCGCTTGTTGAAGAGGTTGATGCTGTGGTTTCTACTTTATGGTTAGAAGCTCAGAATAAAGGATTGGAAATTAGTCTCAATATTTCTCCTAAAGTACAGGGATATTATAATGGTGCGCCTGATCGTATCCGCCAAGTTTTAACCAATTTGTTAGGCAATGCTATTAAATTTACACAGCAAGGCACTATTGAAATTAGAATTGAAATGCTAGCAGATCAAACCATTCAATTTGTTATTAAAGATACAGGCATAGGCATGACCCCTTCACAGTTAGAAACGATATTTGACGCATTTGCACAAGCAGACGAGTCAATGAGTCGACGTTTTGGAGGAACGGGGCTTGGTACAACCATAAGTAAACAATTAGTTGAATTAATGGGAGGGAATATTACCGCGACGAGTATTGAAGGAGAGGGAACTGAGTTTAGCTTTACATTACCCTTAAAAGCAATTGAGTCTATAAATAATGGAACAGAACAATACAACTCCCAAGCGTTGTCGCCTCTTAATGTCCTTGTTGTTGATGATATTGATCAAAATATTGAATTGCTCTCTTTAATACTTAAACGTCATGGTCATACTGTATTTGAAGCTAGGGATGGAGAACAAGCCTTAGTTCAAATGGAAAATAACGGCATTGATATTGTACTAATGGATATTCAAATGCCTGTTATGGACGGCTTAACCGCAGCTAAATTCCGTAGAACATTTGAAGCTAATAATAATTGTAATAGAATCCCTATTGTTGCGCTAACAGCGAGCGTATTACCACAAGATAGACTGTCTGCTGAGCAAGCAGGTATAGATGGCTTTGCTAATAAACCTATTAATATACGAGAGCTTTTTAATGAAATTGCTAGTGTGCTTAAGTTACAAAATATAACCGTTGACGCGAATGATATGGTGGATAAATCAACATTAAAAATAGATGTTGATAGCGGGATTACGTTATGGGGTTCTAAAACTAACTTTTATGCGGAATTAGGTCGATTTATAAAACATGCTGAATCTGAACTATGTACTCTTAACAACTGCTTAACTGATAATGATTGGCAAACATTAGAACAATTGGCACATAAGTATAAAGGTAGCGTGGGTAACCTTGCTTTGAATCGTTTGATGAAGATGTTTGAGTTATTAGAGCAGTCAACACAAAAGCGTGAAAGGGAGCGTAGTCAGCAAAATATTATTAATATTGAAACTGAATTCCGCGTTATTAAAGATTGTGTCATAAAAAGGAGTGATGGGACAGATGAAATTATTCAAGTTGGTCCAAGTGTTAGTGACGAGAGTATAAATAACCTGATAGAGCTTTTACGACAGCTTGAACACTGCGTGCAAAATAATGAATTCGATGATGCACTTTTGGATAAACTACAAACGTTAAGTTCAGTAAGCCCTAAAGAAATTAATGAGATTATTAATGCATGTAATGATTTTGAATTTTCATCTGCTGCTGATTTAGTTAATGTATTAATAAGTAAATTGGAATAGATAATAGGAAAAACTATGGGAAAAATGCAAGCTAATAGGCAACTTGTGTTAGTGGTAGACGATGAGCCTGCTAATTTACGTGTACTTAATCAATTATTAAATGATACTTATAAACTGGTGTTTGCAAAAAGTGGCCAGGAAGCGCTACGTTTAGTTGAAAAAGAATTACCAAATATAATTTTGCTCGATGTTATGATGCCTGAAATGACAGGTTATGAGGTCTGTGAACAACTTAAGAAAAACACAAAATTTAAATCTATTCCAATTATTTTTATTACCGCATTAAGTGATCCCACCGATGAAGCTAAAGGCTTAAATTTAGGCGCTGTAGATTATATATCTAAGCCTATTTCTCCAGCGGTTGTTAAGGCTAGAGTGAAAACACATTTATCTTTGGTTGATGTTGATGAGCTTAAAAAAAGTCGATTAGAAGTTATACAACGTTTAGGGCGAGCTTCTGAATATAAAGATAACGAAACGGGCATGCACGTTATGCGGATGAGCCATTATTCCAAAGTGATTGCTGAGGCCTATGGTTTTTCAAAAGCGGACGCTAATAATTTATTTAGTGCAGCCCCCATGCATGATATTGGTAAAATAGGCATTCCTGATAGCATTATGCTAAAACCAGGTAAGCTTACCGAGGAAGAATTTTCTATTATGAAAAAACATCCTGAGATTGGAGCAGAAATTTTAGGAGAATCTGATTCTGGTTTGATCGCGTTAGCCAAAGTAGTGTCATTAACCCATCATGAAAAATGGGATGGAACGGGGTACCCCAATCAGCTTGAGGGAAAAAATATACCCATAGAAGGAAGAATTGTTGCATTAGCTGATGTATTTGATGCACTCACAAGTGTTCGACCATATAAAGATGAATGGCCAGTAGAGAAGGCTATGGAATTTATTCGTAGTCAAAAAGGCAAACATTTTGATCCAGAATTAGTTGATTGTTTGGATCAGCAATTAGATAAAATTCTTATGATTAAAGAGCAATGGAAGGATTGACGATTTTAGATATTTTGCTGAACAATTAGTTATTGAAATAAGCACCTTGTATTTGGCAATTTTTTCTACGTATAAAATAGATCACTTAATTAATGAAACGCCGCTAATAATATAAGTCTTTTTATTGATCTGGAATTAATTAAAATATTAAGTCGTTTTTTAAATGCTGTAAAAATTGTGATTTTTGCTCTTGCTAAACGCAAAGAGGAAAGTTGTGATAACTTTCCTCTTTATATTGTATTCAGCGTTAAGTGATTACCGTAAAACAATGAGTGGTATATGGGTTTGTTCCAGCATTTTTATTGTATTACTACCAACAAAAAACTGTCGAATTTTAGAATGACCGAATGCTCCCATAATGACGAGTTCAATATTATGGTCTTTTTGATAGGTCATTAATGCCTCGTTTATGCTTCCTTTCAAAAATGCAGTTGTTACGTTAAAGCCTTTTTCTGTTAGTCGAGCTTTGGCATTATCAAACTTACTTATCAAGGCTGCTTCGTTATTTTTCACCGATACTAAATGACAATTAACCCCCGCTAATAAACCACTGTCGAGCACTTTTTGTAATGCTCTGTCAGCAGACGCTCGGCCATCGTATGCAATCATAAATGATTTAGGAGCAGTAAATGTATTAGGAACAATCAGCACGGGTTGTTCAGATTTTCGTAATAGGGTCTCAATATGTGAACCAAGTACTTTAAAGTCACCATCATGTTGTAAGCCACTTCGACCAATAACAATAAGTTGACTGTCTTTTTCAACGTCTAATACAGCATCAACAACATCGCCATGACGTTGGAGTGATTCAACGTGTTCAATACCCGAGTTTTTAGCTGATGAAGCCACAAATTCAAGTAATTCCTGTCCTAATTGTAAGGCAATTTTAGCTTTTTGCTCGTCTAGCTTTGTCATTTCTTCAAGTAAGCTAGAACGTGATCCTAAGCCAATTGCCCCTGTGAAATCGTCAGCGCCGTGTTGTTGCTCTTTCTCTATGGTGTGTAAAAAACAAATGGTTTTATTGAGTTTTTTAGCAGCCCAAATACCTGCGTCAGTCACTGACTGAGTAATAGAAGAACCATCGATACAAGTAATAATTTTATTCATTGTTTTCTCCTTAGTGACCGCCCAATAGTTTATCAACTTCATTTGGAGTATTGTGTACCCCAAACTTATCTACTACGGTTTCGGTGGCTTCATTCATTCCGATGATATTCACAGTAGCCCCTTCACGACGGAATTTAATGACCACTTTATCTAATGATGACACAGAGGTAATGTCCCAAAAATGTGCATCGGTTAAATCAATAACAACATGACTTGCTGCTTCTTTAAAGTCAAATGATTCAATGAATTGTTCGGCCGACGCGAAGAAAATTTGACCTACAACTTTGTAAGTACGTATGTTTTTTTCTTGTGAAAAATCAGATTTAACCGCCATAAAGCGGCCAATTTTGTTAGCAAAAAAGAGTGTTGCTAGCAACACACCTATCATAACGCCAATAGCTAAATTATGTGTAACTACAACAACAACAACGGTTGCGATCATTACGATGTTGGAGGAGAGAGGATGTTTACGTAAGTCTGTTATTGATGACCATGAAAAAGTACCGATAGAAACCATGATCATTACAGCCACTAATGCAGCCATCGGAATTTGTTTTAACCATTCATCAAGAAATACCACCATTACCAGTAGAAAAGCACCTGCTATAAAGGTAGAAAGTCGTCCTCGTCCACCAGATTTCACATTAATAATTGATTGACCTATCATGGCACAGCCAGCCATTCCACCAAATAATCCAGCACCAATATTAGCAATGCCTTGGCCTTTACATTCTTTGTTTCTATCGCTGCTTGTATCGGTTAAGTCATCTACAATGGTTGCTGTCATCATAGATTCAAGTAAACCAACAATAGCAAGACCTACAGAGTATGGAAAAATGATTGTTAGTGTTTCTAATGTTAGTGGAATATCAGGCCATAAGAAAATAGGTAATGTGTCAGGTAATTGGCCCATATCACCTACGGTACGTATATCTAAACCGATAATCATTGAAAAAATTGTTAAACTGACAATACAAACTAATGGAGAGGGTAACACTTTACCCACTTTGGGTAGATATGGGAAAAGGTAAATAATGCCTAAGCCCGTTGCTGTCATGGCATATACATGCCAAGTGACATTGGTTAGTTCGGGTAGTTGAGCCATGAATATGAGTATAGCTAAGGCATTAACAAAGCCTGTTACAACTGAACGAGAAACAAAACGCATTAATTCGCCAAGGCGTAAAAAACCAGCAAATATTTGTAGTACACCTGTTAATAATGTCGCGGCAAGCAAGTATTCAAGGCCGTGATCTTTAACTAAAGTAACCATTAAAAGTGCCATTGCACCTGTGGCAGCTGAAATCATACCAGGCCTTCCACCAACGATAGAAATAATAACAGCAATACAGAATGAAGCGTATAGCCCGACTTTGGGATCAACACCAGCAATGATAGAAAAGGCAATGGCTTCGGGGATAAGGGCTAATGCCACTACGATACCCGCAAGCACATCACCACGAATATTAGAGAGCCAGTCTCTTTTAACGTGTTCGAGCATGCAAAATAACCTAATTGTTTAAGTCCTCAAACGAGAGGAATGAATAAAGCGTAAACGCAAGTGTCTCGCGAAAGATGCGAGTAGGGCGCTCAACATAAGCGAGTGCAGGAAAAGAAATAGGCCTAGGGCGGCGTAAATGCCAAGTTCAACTCCATACAACATAAATTTAAGGGGATAATATACAAATACTTTGTGTTTTACAACCATAAATTAGAATGCATAATAAAAATTAATCAAGTTATTCAATAACTTAATGTTTTTAATTGATAAGTTATCTATACTTTTTTATGTACTTAATTAACATATCATTATGTTTGAGCAAGTAAAATCAATGTTTTACATGTTAAATAAACAAGATTTAGTGGATGTAAATTATTTAACGTTGAGTAAACTAAGTAATATTTCGCCGCCTATTTGGTTTAAAGTTAAGCCACCTTGTTCACCAATAGCTGATAATTTTATATTATTTTTAAGTATTGTTTTTGTGGTGTCAGACTCGATTATGTTGATCTCTAAATTTTTGATATGAATAGCTGCTATTTTAATTTTTTGCTGAGGCTTTCCTCGTGCTTTTTTACTTTCAGTATGCTCAACAATGGGGCCAGCTTGGGGATGCTTTTTTGCATATTCTATTGCATTAAGGTCAGGATGATTTTCAGCATACAATTTAGCACTTATTTGTGGGTATTGTTGAGGGTAGTCCTTGGCAAGTTTTGTCGTTATGTTTTCAATAAGTTTATCAATATTTGTTCCCTGATCCGTTTTTTCTATATTTAGCGTAAGCCTATTTAACGTTACTTTATGTATATTTGTTAACTTTGCCTGTGATTGAGTTGGCGATAATTCAACAGAAATTTCATCAATAGTGAGTGCATTTTTAGCTTGATAGTGCTCAATGTTAGCTAAGTGAATCCCTTTAAATGTCGCTATGCCTGAATTGGTTGAAAAATCAGCCTGTGTAACAGTTGTTATTTGTCCTGTGTAATAATGCCCCTGTAAAGTAATTTGACTTGCTAAATATTCATTGAGTGAGTTATTGGCTAAATACCAAAGCATGGTGCTAAAAAAGAGTAATAAGGCGAATGCAACGACGGCGAGTTTATTCAAGAGTTGATCTCTATTTGCGATTAATAGTTGATATTTTAAGATAAATTGTTGGTTGGGTAAATGCCATAATTGATTCTTTACGTTATAATCATAATGCATTCTTACTATAATAATTCGAGATCTTCATTTATGTCTAATGACAACTTTATTGCAAACCGATTACCGTTATTTATTATTTTATTTTTACTCGTTGCTCTTATTATTTATACACAATGGCCTGAAACAGAACAAGACACGCAAGAGTACAAACGTGTTGTTTCAGTTAAGGTAATAACACCGCAATGGACTGAATTTAATAATGGTATTGAAGCAATAGGTACAGCAAGAGCCAATGAACAAGTGCTGATTAGTAGTAAGTATTCAGATTTAGTTGATCAAATATTGTTTGAAGATGGCCAGTTAGTAAAAAAAGGTGATGTACTTGTTCATTTAAATAGCCAAGAAGAGCAGGCTAAAGTAAATGAGTTAGAAGCTAATTTATCTGAATCAATGGCACAGTTGAAACGTTTTGAAGACTTGCTTACCTCAAAAGCTACGTCTAAGTCATTAGTAGACCAACAAGAAGCTAAAACTAAAGCAATTGCAGCACAGCTGCAAAGTGCGCGTACTAAATTAAATGATTTGTCTATTAAAGCACCGTTTGATGGCATTTTGGGGTTTAGAGAAATAAGTTTAGGCGCTTATATAGATGCTGGAAGTGTGATTACAAGTCTGGATGATTTATCTGTAATTAAAGTTGATTTTAATTTACCAGAGCGTTATTTAACGACGATCAGGCATGGACAGTCAGTTATTGCACTCAACTCGGCCTACAAAGGTCAACAATTTATCGGTAAAGTTACTTCAATTGATACACGCATTAATCCCGTAACACGTACGTTAAAAGTACGGGCAGAAATTGTTAATGATGATTTATCTTTACGACCGGGTATGTTGCTTAATATTGAGGTTGTAAGGCAAGTAGAAAACCTACTGCAATTACCAGAGAGTGCCATTATTCCGATTGAAGACAAACATTTTGTTTTTATTATTCAGCAAGGAGATGGACAAGAACAAAGTGTTATTAGGAAAAGTGTAAGTTTGGGAAGGCGACTTCCTGGTTTTGTTGAAGTACTTAAAGGGGTTGATCAAAATGATCTTGTAGTTATTGAGGGTGCATTAAAATTAAGTGATGGCACGGTAGTAAAAATAATTAATGCACCAGAAGTACTCAATGTAGAGGATAAAGCCAAGTGATTTTATCTGACCTTTCTGTAAAAAGACCCGTTTTCGCAACAGTCATAAATTTACTTATTATTACGTTTGGTATTGTCGCTTTTTTGATGTTGCCATTGAGAGAATACCCTGATATTGACCCGCCAATCGTTAGTATTAATACAAATTATCCAGGGGCTTCTGCTGCCATCGTTGAAACAAAAATCACCCAAGTACTTGAAGACAGAATTAGTGGCGTAGAGGGAGTTAAATCCATTACGTCTAATTCGAGAGTAGGGCGTTCAAATATCACTATTGAATTTCATTTAGATCGTGATATTGATGCCGCAACAAACGATGTTCGTGATCGTATTTCACGCGCACTGAATAATATTCCAGAACAGGCTGATCCTCCTGAAGTATTTAAAGCCAATGATGATGAAAATGTTATTGTTTGGTTTGTTCTACAGAGTGAATCAATGACAACATTGGAATTAACTGACTACGCCAATCGTTATATTGTTGACCGTTTTGCTGTTGTCGACGGTGTTGCACGTGTACGTCTTGGTGGTGGTCGTACTTACGCGATGAAGATTTTATTAAATCGATCTGCTATGGCTGCACGTAACGTTACCGTTCAAGATATTGAATCAACATTACGTAGTGAAAATGTTGAGTTACCTGCAGGGCGAATTGAGTCAATCGACCGAGATTTTTCTATTCGTGTACAGCGAAGTTATTTAACACCTCAAGACTTTTCAAACATGGTTGTTACCCGGGCAAATGATAACTCGCTTGTGCGCATGGGAGATATTGCTAAAGTGAGTATTGATGCCTTAGATGATGAAAATATGTTTCGAGGCAACGGTAAAAATATGGTGGGGCTAGGTATTATTAAACAGTCTAAAGCCAACACGTTAGAGGTAGTGAAGTCAGCTCGTAAGGAAATGTTATCAGTACAAAGCTCATTACCCATGGGAACAACAATTACGAACAGCTATGACTCTTCTGTTTTTATACAAGGCTCTATTGAAGAAGTTTACAATACGTTGATGATTGCTATGTTAATGGTTGTGTTCGTTATTTTCTTATTCTTAGGTAATATTAGAGCAACTATTATTCCAGCGCTGACAGTACCTGTGGCATTAATCGGCTCAATGATGACTTTATCTTGGTTTGGGTTCTCGATTAATTTACTTACTTTATTAGCGCTTGTTTTAGCTATTGGCCTTGTGGTTGATGATGCTATTGTAGTACTAGAAAATATCTATCGTCGAATCGAAAATGGACAACCACCGTTAATTGCTGCTTACGAAGGCGGCAGAGAAGTCGCTTTTGCCGTTATTGCAACAACACTAGTTTTGGTTGCTGTATTTGTACCATTGGTATTTTTATCAGGAAATGTTGGCAGGTTGTTTACTGAGTTTGCCATTGCAATTGCAGCGGCTGTAGTTTTCTCTAGCCTTACCGCGTTATCTTTAACGCCGATGTTGTGCTCTAAAATGTTGAAGCATAAAGAACGTAGTTCTTCTTTTGGTCAGTTTTTAGATAGAAAATTTGCGCAAATTGAAGCTTCTTATGGTCAGGCACTTTCAAAAAGTATCCATCAACCTATCCTTATTATCAGTATTATTGTTTTATCACTTGTAGCTGTTTATTTGTTGTTTATGCAATTGCCTTCAGAATATACCCCTAAAGAAGACAGAGGGAATTTATTTATTGTGATGCAAAGTGCAGAAGGGGCAAGTTATGAAAATAACGTTAAAAATATGCAAAGTATTGAAGAAAAACTGTTGGCATATAAAGAGCGAGATGAGCTTGACCGAGTGATTGTTAGAGTACCTGGTTTTGGTGGAACTGGTGGCATTGCCATTGTAGGGATGCCAGATTGGGGGGAGCGTAGTTTTGATACTTTTGAATTTATTGGTAAAATAAATGAAGAATTGAAAAGTATTACCGATGTTAGGGCTTTTGCGCTTATGCGCCGTGGTATAGGTGGTGGTGGAAGTGATTCGCCCGTGGCTTTTGTTTTACAGGGGAATACCTATAGCGAGTTAGCAAAATGGCGTGATATTGTGATTGAGGCAGCACAAAAAAATCCTAACCTCACCTCTATTAATAGTGACTATAAAGAAACGTATCCACAATTAATGGTGAAAATTGATCGTGACAGAGCATATGACTTAGGTGTTCCTGTTGGTGATATTGCAGAAACATTAGAGACAATGTTAGGACAACGCCGAGTTACAACGTTTGTTGAACGAGGTGAAGAATACGATGTAATTATTGAAGGGGATGAAAAACAATACCGTAGCCCTACTGATATTGACAATATTTATGTGCGTTCTCCTACAACAAATGAACTGATCCCTTTATCCAACTTAATTATTATAAGTGAGGAGGCAACGTCATCACGATTGAATCGCTATAATCGTTTGCGTAGTGTTACTATTACGGCAAATTTAGCGGATGGGTACGCATTAGGTGATGCTTTAGATTTTCTAAAAGATATTGCCGACCATCAACTACCTGATGAAGCTCAAATAGACTACAAAGGTCAGTCATTGCTATTAAAAGAATCGGGCAGCTCTATTTTGTTAGTGTTTGTTTTAGCCTTATTGATTACGTTTTTAGTGCTTGCAGCACAGTTTGAAAGCTTTATTCATCCTTTTGTTATATTGTTAACCGTACCTTTAGCGCTAGTTGGTGCTTTTGCGGGACTTGAACTAATGGGAATGAGTTTAAATATATACAGCCAAATAGGTATTGTAATGCTGATTGGTTTAGCGGCCAAAAATGGTATTTTAATTGTTGAATTTGCTAACCAATTACGTGACAAAGGTGTTTTGTTTGAACAAGCTTTAATTAATGCTGCGCAGCAGCGATTGAGACCGATTGTTATGACCACGTTTACCACTGTAATTAGTGCTGTTCCTTTGGTTTTAGCTTCAGGGCCAGGCGCTGAAAGTAGAATGGTGATTGGCGTGGTTATTTTTGCGGGAGTATCATTGGCAAGTATTTTTACTTTGTTTATTGTGCCAGGGGCTTATTATTGGCTTTGTCAAAACACGGGTTCTCCTCAAGCTATTGCTAATGAAATAGCAAAAGAGCAAAAAGCATTAGCTTTGAATAAAGAGAAGTTGTAAGAAGCAATAATTTGCTAAAATGGCTAAAAATCCGCCTATGTGGTTTGTGTTTATAGACTCACGTAGGCGGTAATTTGAATAACTTAAATTGCGTTGCTTGGTACACTTGTAGGGCTGATATGTTCAATAGGGTAGCAGCCTAATACTTTAATAAAATTTGTGTGCTCTGTAATTTCACTGATTGCTTCTTGTAAAGCAAAGTGTTTTAAATTAGCTTCAACATCAATATAAAACATTTCTTCCCATGGGCGACCTTGAATTGGACGTGATTCAAGTTTGCACATGTTAATACCTTTTTCTTTAAGCACTAACAAACATTCAACCAAAGCCCCTGCTTTTTGACCTGTAGCTAAAATAATGGCGGTTTTAGCTGGAATTTGTTCTGCAACATCAACGGCCTTTCTTGCAACTAAAATAAAACGAGAGTGGTTTTCATTTTGGTTGGCAATAGACTTCTCTAATGCTTGCAGTTGATATAATTGCCCGCCTTCTTCACTACCAATAACAGCAATAGTGTCATCCTTAAGCTCCGACACTTTAAGCATTGCATCAGCTGTACTATCACAATATTCAATACGAATACCCGTTTGTTTGTCTAAAAAATTACTGCATTGAGCAAAAGGCTGACCGTGAGCATAAATTGTTTTGATTTTATTTAAACTGGTATTTACTGCGGTAAGAAGGCAGTGTTCAATGGGTTGGGTAATTTCACCCACAATAGACAAATTAGTGTGCTGTAGTAAATCATAAACTTGATTAATACTCCCTGAGCTTGTATTTTCTATTGGTAACATGCCGTAATCTACTTGGCCTGATTCAACTTGCTGTAAAATGTCACCAAAACTTTGGCAACCAGACTCGATAATTTTCTCGGCGCGTCTAGAAAAGTATCGATGGCTCGCTAAATAACTATACGAACCTTTATCACCTAAAAAGGCAACGCTTACGGTAGGTGTTTGAATATCAGGATTTGCTAAACTTTGTAAGTACGCTTGTTGGTTTAACACAGAATCTTCAATAATTGTTTGAAAGACACTGGTAACATAATGTGCGTCTAAACCTAATTCTTTGCCTTGCTTAATTAAGCGAATTAATAATTCTTGTTCACGTTGTTGGTCACGAATAGGTCTAACTTGCTGTACTTTACTTTTAGCTACATTAAGTGTGAGCGCACGACGTTTAGCGAATAAGGTTAATAATTCCCTATCCAAACTTGTTATTTCTTTTCGTATTTCGTTTAAATCTAATTTTTCGCCCACGTTTATTTCCTATATTGCTTTGTATTGCTGTGCTGTGTAAGCAAAAACCTTTTAAATAAAGGTTTTAAATGAATTATATCTAAGCCACCTGAAACTTATATTTTAAAGTGGTTTGTGTATTTTTGGGTATTATAGAGCGCTTACTCTAGCGAGCTTGACCGATTTGTGTCAATAGTTTCTTTAGACCATTTTTTAAGAACACTGCTTTATGGGATACATTGAACAATGATACTGAAGCTACAAATAGTTGCTATAAACCAAACTAAACTACGTAACATAGCAATATTGAGTAAATAAAAAATATTATATGCTATGCGAGCACAAACATGGGCAATAGCAAGTAATTCTATATTACTGCCTGTATGGTGTGTAAAAATAGCTAGTAAGACAGCAGGAGCAAAGAGTATAAATGATTCAAAGGCATTTTGGTGTGCGGCTAACGCTCTTGCACCAAATCCAGTTAATTTACTTTGCTGATCTCTTGGATGATTATTGTTATATCCACCAAGTTTATTCATTGCAATAGCAACAGGGCCTTTTGCAAGCAATGGTAATAGTGCGGCAATAAATAAACACCAAATTAATGTTGTCATGTTCTTTTCCTTTTCATGTTTAAATCATGTTTTAGTTTAAATATGTTATTAATAGCTTAATAAAGTCAGTTTATATTTAGTTTTCCCTGGTAAAAAAGGAGAGGCATTTCCTTGTACCCAATCATTATGACCCTTACCGTAAAATGGGCTCCAAGGATGCCCTGATTGGCTTGTTGGCATATGAAAAATACCTGTTTCTTCATGTCCAGGTGAAATAACCATACGCTGTGATGCACCAAAACTTTTACCTTGTACTTTCGGCATAAAACTATCGCCTGATAATGCCATTGCGGGCATATCTAACCACCTTCCCAAAAAAGGTATCGCTTTACTTAACGGATGATTAATTTCAGTGGTATTTTGTTGTCCCCAAGTTGCTTGACTAAGTAACTGTTTATCACCAGAGCTTAAGGTAACCATATCATCAATGGTTTTTTGTAACGCTTGATTAAAAACAGCCTGCCAGCTATTAAGTGGCCGCATAAGGAAATTTTCAGGCTGTTGATTGACTAATTTCCACAAAGGGGTTTCTATTTGATGGCGAATACTACGAAAACTATAAGATTCACTTAAGTTATTTAATGTAGTATTAAGTTCACTAAAAATTAAATCACGCACATTAATGCGAAAGTTTCTAACGATGCGATAGCTTACTGAATCAATACTCGCACTTAATGCTTTGTCTTTTGATAACAAGTCTTTTACTTCGTTGAATTCAGGGTGTTTTGCTAATGTTTGTTCATTAAGCACTGTTGTTAATAAGAAAGACTGCCAAGGTTTTAAAAATTCGGCATGATCATCTAAACCTATTACTAGTAAAGATTTTTCGTCAAATGTTTTAAGGTTGAACAAATCATCACGAATTTGTTTTGCACGTGCACCTAGTGCATAGCCGCCATTACCAATTTTTTGTAGCATTTTTCCACCTACAACACGAGCGTTTGCTGTCCATAAACGACTACTTTCTGGATTCAAAATACGAGGGTATTCTTGAGGCGATAAATACCCCGCCCAACCATTTTTACCTTGATGCCAAAAAGTAGGAGTTTCGCCTATTCCACCAAATTTATTAGGTAAAGGTCCCATAATTGTCCAACCTAGGTTTCCTTTTTTATCACCTATTATAATATTTTGCGCAGGCATGCCACTTTTAGCTGCAATACTAAATGCTTGTGTCACCTGTGTAGCAAGCTCTAACTCTGTTGAAGCAAAATTGACCGCTTGTTTATCGTGCGCGACCCAGCGGTAAGCAAGTAGTTCGCCTTGATGGTTTTTGCCAATAACAGGTCCCCAAATGGTTTCCTTTATTACAACCTCAACGGGTTGCTCGTTTTTAATGGCAATGAGTTGTTTATGAAAAGTGAAATCTTTAACACCATCAAGAGTTAGGTATTGTTTGTCATTATTAATGCTTTTAAGTTTAATTACGTCATTATAATCACCATAACTATTCGTGAATCCCCAAGCAATATGACCGTTGCTTCCCACAATCATACTAGGCACACCAGGTAGGGTTGCTCCTGTCACTTTTATGTGTTGATTATTAACAGGGTATTCAAAGCTGGCTCTAAACCATGTATTTGGAACACGTAAGCCTAAGTGCATGTCATTTGCTATAATGGCACTGCCTGTAGATGTTAGCTGTCCTGATATTCCCCAATTGTTAGAACCTGGGAAAGCATCTGCTTGATATTTTGCTTGTGCTTCATTTCGGGCTACTTGGTTTGATGGTGCTATTTGGGGTAATGCTGCATTCGAGGCTGACGGCCAAGCCTCTTCAGGCATAGGTGATGGTTGATATTGACTATTATCAATGGCAGCATCCCATATACTGCCTTTAGGGTTTAAAAAGGCATAAACATCGGCTGATAATATAGCTTTCATTAATCCTAATGTGCGTTCACGTTGTCCATCTTTATATTGCAAATCTATATACATACTAAAAACCGCTAAAATTGAATCTTCTTCGCTCCATTGAGTCGGCTCTTGTTGCAATAGCAGGTATTCAAACGGGTGTGAACTTATGTATTTTAGTCCTTGATTCACACCTCTAGTATAAGCTTTTAGTAAGGCTTTTTGATCTTTTGGTAAATTATTAACTATTTCTATGGCTCTTTCTCTAAATCGATGAACACGAATTGATTTGTCGTAATTAAGCGCGATATTACCAAATAGACTGGACAGTTCTCCAGCAGAGTTTCGCCTTAGTAAATCCATTTGAAAAAAACGTTCTTGTGCATGAACAAAACCTATTCCAACGGCAATATCTAAACGATTACTGGCTTTTACTGTAACAATACCCTGTTCATCACGCTCTATGATTGCGCTTTTAGTTAAGCCGAAAACTGTTTTTTTACCATCTAAAATTGGTAATGCTCCTTCTACTTGACTATATATCCAAGTAATACCAGAAGCGATAATAAGAGAGCTAATTAGTAATAAAGAAACAGCAATTTTCTTAAAAGGCGTAGTTCTTAACATAACATAGTCATAAAGCGTGTTGAAAAATTAATAATAAGTTGTGAATTAAAGAATAACTTATTAACACAAACTAACGAAGCTTTTGTTGATTTTATTAAAATGGTAAGAATGTAAAATACTAAGTGTATGTTTTTTATACTCAATAAGTACAGGTAAAAAAGTTGATTTTTATTTAGATTTTACGGTTAATCGAATGTTATAATTCCTGATTAGTTATTAGTGTGTATCGTTTTCGGAGTTTTAAGTGACAGAACCAGAATCAATGTCAAAACATGTACAAATTGGGGATTGGATTTTTGAAGTTAAAATGGTGAGAGCGTTAAAAGTTGCCGAGTATGGACAACCATATTCAGCTATTGCCAATTGCAATATTAATGGTGATGCAATGTACATTGATGGCTTATTAACCCAAGAAGGTCAGAACTTTACACGTAATGATTTTAAAATTTTTAATAATTTTTGTTATCAAATGGGGCTTAAGCAATGCTCATATCATCGATATCAAAATGGTGAGTCAAGAACCAAAGACGTCATGATAACACCTCCTGAACAAACAAATGTGGTCAAGAATGATAGGCATATCCAGCTGGTAAAATAAGCATACAGTTGGTTAAAGTATAGGTAAAACTAAATTACGCTTCTGTTGCTAAATGGTCATATTTAGCGGCACCACAAATTAATTACAGCTTCGTGCGAAAATTAGCTCCTTTTTCTAAAAAGCTACATTAATGTAGTTACCCTTGCAGAATTAATAACATTTTATGTTAACTGTTCATCTCGTAAAGAGAGATAAAGTGAACTGAAATATTATGAACAGATAAATTATTTAAGGTTTGTCTCTTTATCTTTTATTGTTAGAATAGCTTATCAGCAATAGTCATAAATAACAGTGCACTAACAAATATAGCATTAAATACGGTTAAAATTTATCATGGCATCACTTCAAGAACAATTACTTAAAGCCGGTTTAACGACCAAGCAAAAAGCACGACAAGCAAATGCGGATCAACGTAAAAAAAATAAACAGAAACGCAGTGGCGTTCAGCATGATGCAACGCTACAAGAACAAGTTAAACAAGATTTGGCGAAAGAGAAAATTGTCAAACAAGAAAAAGACAACGCGTTAAATGCATTGAAAAAGCAGCAATTAGCAGAGAAAGAACAAGTGTTACGAATCAAACAAATTTTAATTCATCACCAAATCGTGAATGTTGAAGGAGATAATGACTATAATTATACTTTTGGCAGTAAAATTAAAAAGCTATCGTTAGATTCCGCAACACACAAAGCATTAGTTAATGGACGCTTATCCTTATGTGGACTTGAAGATGTTACTTACCTTGTTACGAGAGAGACCGCTGATAAGCTAGCTGAATTGGATAAAAATGTTGTTTTAGTTCAAAATGATAAAATGATAGACGAACAGATTGATGAAGACGATCCTTATGCTGATTATCAAATTCCAGATGATTTAATGTGGTAAGTGGCAGCGAATACTTAGTGTAAACATAACTCTCTATAATCAGGTTATGTTTATTACTTAGATGAATATTAATAATAACTGACTAATACTATTACTTTTGTAATCCAATATGTAATAATACAACTCTAGCAACCAAAATTGAGAGGGTTATATGGCCCACGAGGATAGTAGTAATATGTCAAATAATACTGAGTTGAATGCCGAAAATAGCATTAATGAACAAAAAACTACTCAACAACAGTTAGCTGATGCACATAATGAAATTGAAGATTTAAAGCTACAAATAGCTTGGTTAGAGCGCTCTTACGAGTAAACCTAAATAGCTAATATTGAAAAGTCGATAAAAAGGCTAGCATAAAAATTATGCTAGCCTTTTTGCTTTTTATGGAAGTGTATTTGTATTGTTTTATTGTTTCGATCATTTATATTTATATTTAAATGATCCATTACTTGCATTAGTGATAATTCGTGGTATTTTCGTCGTTTATTTTTCAATGTTTTAATATATGTATAATTAAAGGAGTTTCCCATGCCAAAGGCAAGTGAGATTAAAAAGAATGCTGCGATAGAGCATAATGGTAAAGTTTTAATTGTTCGAGATATAACACGTTCAGTACCGCAAGGTCGAGCAGGCGGAAGTTTATATCGTATGCGTTTGTATGATGTAGTAACTGGCGGAAAAGTTGATGAAACCTTTAAGGCAGAAGATATGCTGAATTTGGCAGATTTAAGCCGTCGTCCAGCAATGTTTTCGTATATAGACGGTGAAGAGTATATATTCATGGATAATGAAGATTACACACCTTATAACTTAAACAAAGACAGTATCAGTGAAGAAGTGTTATTCATCAATGAAGAAACTCAAGGTTTATCAGTTATTATTATTGATGACGTCCCTGTAGGTATTGATCTTCCAGCCAGTGTTGATTTAGTTATCACTGAAACTGACCCATCTATAAAGGGCGCATCGGCAAGTGCACGAACAAAACCTGCAACATTATCAACGGGTTTAGTTATACAAGTGCCAGAGCATATTTCTAATGGCGATAAGATCAAAATAAATACTGCAGAGCATAAATTTATGGGTCGTGCAGACTCTAAATAATAAGAGCCGCGAATGCTAAAGGATAAGTAGATAAGCTAACAGAACAAAGCAATAAATTAAAATGGGTAAAGTATGACAAACAACGTTGAAAATTCTATTGGTACATTAGGGCAAAAATGGAATGAAATTGATAAGCTAAAATGGTTTGAACAACAAACCATTAAACGTTCGTATCAAGACGAGGTTATTAGTAAAATTACCCTTTTATCACCTACTTTTGACATTGTGGAATATGGTTATTTACCTGTAGATAAACAACGTTACCCATTATTTGCATTAAAAAGTAAACATTGGCAACGTGATAAAAAAACGCTACTGGTTACGGGAGGAGTACATGGCTATGAAACGAGTGGTGTACAAGGTGCTTTGCGCTTTTTAGAGAATGAAGCTCTTAACTCAGATAACCAGCAATGTGCTAATTATAGTCAATTATTTAATTTGGTTGTTGCTCCCTGCGTTAGCCCATGGGGTTATGAAACTATTAATCGCTGGAATCCTAATGCGATAGACCCTAATCGTTCATTTTATGAAAATAGTCCTTCGCAAGAAGCGGCTAATTTAATGGCTTTTATACAATCACTTGATGTTGATATTTTTGCGCATATTGATTTACATGAAACAACAGATACAGACAATACTGTATTTAGGCCAGCTCTGTCAGCGCGTGATGCTATAGAACAAAAGAATTGGAACATTCCTGATGGGTTTTATTTAGTCGGTGACACGCTCAACCCCCAAGCTGATTTTCAGCAGGCTATTATTACCGCTGTAGAAAAAGTTACTCATATAGCGCCTGCCGATAAAAACGGTCAGCTTATTGGTGTTCAATTAGCACAATTTGGTGTTATTAATTATGCTGGAAGAGAGTTAGGGTTATGTATGGGGCTAACCGATGCAACCTATGTTACCACTACCGAAGTTTATCCAGACAGCCCTATGTCAGATGATGAAAACTGTATTCTTGCACAGGTTGCCGCAGTAACAGGAGCACTGGAATACATCATTAATTGTGCTGGTGTTACCTAATAAGTCAGCGTTCAATTACCATTCGCTTTTTTCCCAATAAATCTCCCTGTGAATTAGCAATAACACCGTGAGTTAGTGAGCTTCAAAATCAACGTAACCACACGTCAGTTCAATTAAAGTACAGTTCATAAAAATGAAATATTACTGAAACCTAACCGTCATATTTCTATAACTTAAGTGTCACATTTACTCGTTAGACTTACCTCAATTATTTTATGACAAGAGATAGGTAAATCGATGAAATTATCACACCTTGCCAAAGCAAGTTTAATGCTTAGCTTTAGTACTATTACCTTGCTTAATGCTAGTGCTAACCAAGATGAACAGCTTGATAAAGTGGTTGCAGCAGGGCAAAAAATAAACCAATCAGCTGCTAATTCACAGTTAAAAGTAAACAGTTTAACCGAGCAAGTGCAAACTAAATTACAGCAGTTTAATACTGTTACTAAAGAACTTGACGGTTTAACTGTATACAACCAACAAATGCAAGCGCAGCTTGATAACCAAATGGCAGAGCTAAGCCAACTGGCTAAGTCAATGGAAGAAGTTAGCGTTATTGAACGACAAGTTTCTCCTTTAATGGCTCGTATGATTTCTACATTAGAAAACTTTGTCAAGCTTGATGTTCCGTTTCTACCACAAGAACGTAGTAAGCGCCTAAATGACTTAAATGACATGATGATTCGAGCAGATATTTCTGTGGCTGAAAAGTTTCGTCGTGTTCTTGAAGCTTACCAAGTTGAAGTTGATTACGGTCGTACTATTGAAGCTTATAGTGGTCTTTTAGCCCTTGGAGGACAAGAGATGGATGTAGACTTTTTACGTGTTGGCCGAGTGAGTTTTATTTATCAAACACGTGACGGTAGTCAATTAGGTCAGTGGGATCAAACTACGGGACAATGGCAAACGCTTTCACAAGACTACCGTTTAGGTGTCAATAAAGCTCTTCGTATTGCGCGTAAACAATTAGCACCTGATTTAATTATGGTGCCATTAACAAACACCCAAGCCAAGCTATAGCAGAGTAACAATCATGACTATCATTAAAACGGTTAAATCGATTACAACTATTAGCCAACATTGCAAAAAAACAATCACTTCGCTAACCCTTTCTCTTGCCATGGTATGCGGCGTAAGTGTGGCACAACAAGCGACCAACTTAGATGATTTATTAAACCAGCTTCAGCAAGGAAAAATTGCTCAATCTAAACAAAATCAAATAAGAGAAGCAGAGTTTAAAGCTAAAGTTAACCAACAGCAATTAATGCTTAATGACATTAAAAATAAAAGAAATTCTGCAATAGAACTGAGCGCGCAATTAGAGCAGTTGTTTGCTGATAATGAAATTGAATTAGCAAATAAAACTGATGCACTTGACAAACGTTTAGGTGAATTAAAAGAGTTGTTTGGTGTATTACAGCAAGTGTCAGGCGATACTCAAAGTAAATTTCAAACCTCAGTAATATCGGCGCAGATACCAGCTCGTGGCGAGTTCTTAAATGAATTTTCTCAGAGCATGGGGTCAAGCAGTAAATTAGCCTCAATTGAAGAAATAGAACGTTTATGGTTTGAATTACAAAGAGAAATGACTGAAAGCGGAAAAATTCATACCTTTAATCGTGAAGTCGTTCTAGCTAATGGTGAACGAAAAAATACTGATGTTACACGTGTTGGTGGCTTTAATTTAATTGCTGATGGTAAGTATTTAGAATACATCGATGAAACGGGCACTGTAGCTGAGTTAATTAGACAACCAGCAAACCGCTATTTATCGACAGTTGATGCTTTAACAACCAGTAAAGAAACCACTGCTTTTGCGTTAGATCCAACGGGTGGTTCAATTTTAAGTTTACTTGTACAAGCACCAGACACACGTGAACGAGTAGAGCAAGGGGGGGTCGTTGGTTACATAATTTTAGCTATTGGTGCTGTGGGTTTACTCATTGCGTTAGTACGTTTCATTAACTTAGTGTCAGTTGGTGCCAAAGTTAATCGTCAACTTAAATCAGATAAAGCTTCAAATGACAATCCGTTAGGACGAGTCATGCAAGTTAAAGATAACAACCCAGGTTTAGATATAGATACATTAGAGTTAAAACTTTCTGAATCTATTTTACGAGAATTACCCAAACTGTCTAGCATGCTCACTTTGATTAAGATTATCTCTGTTGTAGCCCCTTTAATCGGCTTGTTAGGTACAGTAACTGGCATGATAAATACATTCCAAGCAATAACCTTATTTGGTACAGGTGACCCCAAATTAATGGCTGGTGGTATTTCCCAGGCATTAGTAACAACAGTGCTTGGTCTTGTTGTTGCCATTCCTATGGTATTCCTATTCGCTTACTTAAATAGTCGCAGTAAAAATATTATTAATATTTTACAACAGGAAAGCACTGGAATAATCGCTCAACGCTCTGAAAATGCAGCATTAGCAGGTCAAGGAGCATAAAACGTGATTGCCTTAGCCGAAATGTACGATGCAATAGTTGAGTTTATGGACACTGGTGGGCAGGTTTTAACTGTGATTGGTTTTGTGATTTTTATCATGTGGTTAATGATTTTTGAACGCTTTGTCTTTATTTCATTAAGCTATAAAAGTGTTAAACAACATTTGATTAAAACATGGGAAAACAGAACTGAGCATACTTCATGGAACAGTGAGCAAATTCGCACCGCGTTAATTTCGCGCGGTGCAACTAAGCTGAATCGAAATATTGTTCTTATTCAGTCGCTTGTGGTGCTTTGTCCTTTGTTGGGATTGTTGGGAACAGTGACGGGAATGATTGAAGTATTTGATGTGATGGCTATTTCAGGAAGTGGAAATGCACGTTCAATGGCATCTGGTGTTTCAAGAGCTACTATCCCAACAATGGCGGGTATGGTTGGGTCATTATCTGGGGTATTTACGGTTGCTTGGATAAAACGCAATGCTAAAAAAGAAACAGAGTTATTAGCAGATAGCCTGATTGTTAAACATTAAAAGTATTAAGTAAACGGTGCCTTCAAAGTATATCTTAAAGGTATGTATCCTGATCATTTGTTGATTAAGGGTTGTGTATTAATAAAGTAGGAATAAGAAATGCGTCATTTAAATAAAATGCTCCAAGCGCAAGAAGAAAAAGAAGAAATTGATATGACCCCCATGCTGGATGTGGTTTTTATATTGCTAATTTTCTTCATTGTAACGGCCTCGTTCGTTAAAGAAGCGGGTATTGATGTTAATCGTCCAGAAGCGGCGACAGCAGTAAAAAAAGAACGCGCTAATATCTTAGTAGCCATCAGCGATAAAGGCGATATTTGGATCAACAAGCGTAAAGTGGATATTCGTAGCGTACAGGCAAATATTGAACGATTAAAAGCTGAAAACCCACAAGGAACAGTTGTTATTCAAGCAGATAAAAAATCAACAACAGATACTTTAATTAAAGTAATGGATTCAGCGCGTGCAGCTGGTGTGTTTGATGTATCTATTGCTGCGCAAGACGCATAACAAAAGTGGGAGATATTTACGTGTCTACAATTATAGTTCGTAGTGGTGTTCGATATGTTATTGCTGGAGCCATGGCACTAAGTATGACTTTTATTTTACTTTGGGGAATGCAAAAGCTTATCGCTGGCGGTAATGACGTAATGAAGGAACCAATTAAAGGAAACGTACTTGATTTTATCCGCTTAAAAAAAGACGAGTCTGTTGTAAAAAAAGAGCGCAAGGTACAAAAACCAGCTAAACCCAAAGAGCCGCCTCCGCAAATGACAACACCACCAATGCAGCAAAGTAATCCCAATGCCGCAGCGGCAAAAAATAGTTTTGCTGCTGATATTCAAACAGATTCAGGTTTGGCTGGAGGTTTGAATTTGGATAGTGGTGATGGGGATTACTTACCTATTGTAAAAGTGGCAGCTGTGTATCCACGTAGAGCACAAGCCCGAGGAATTGAGGGGTTTGTTGTTGTTGAATTTACGGTAACTAAAACCGGTGCCGTAACAAACCCTATTGTTGTGCATGCAGAGCCTGAAGGAGTATTTGACCGTGCAGCACTCGACGCTGTGGTTAAGTTTAAATACAAACCTAGAGTCGTTGACGGTGAAGCAATGGCGGTTGCTGGGGTACAAAATAAAATTAGCTTTGAAATAGACGGATAACCAAAGTTTTACATAAAAATAGCGAATGGGAAAAAATTATGAAGATGAAAAACACCTTATTATTAACGTCAACATTAAGTTTGATAGTCTTGTTCTCATCAAATAATGTAATGGCAAACAATAATAGTCAAACCGAGACTGGGCAAGAAAATAGTCAACAAGAACACAAAAGTTATCGTGCGAGTAAAAAAGTGCCTGCAATGCGAAACCGTGTTTATACGCAACTTGCCCGAGCACAGAAACTAAGTGATGACGGTGACAAAGAAGCAGGCTTTGTTGTATTAAGTGAAGTGGAAGGGCAAATTGATAGTTTAAACGGCTATGAACAAGCCATGCTTTATAACTTCTACGGTTTTATGCATTACGCGAATGATGATATTGATAATGCGATAGCAAGTTTTACAAAAGTGATTAGCGATGAGAGTGCTATTCCAGATACCTTGCTTAGTTCTACACGTTATTCACTTGCACAATTATCAATGCAAAAACAAGATTACGCAAAAGCCCTATCGCATTTAAAAGCATGGAAAGAAACGCAATTTAAAGCATTAACGGCTAATCAAGAAATGCTATTTGCTCAAATTTATTATCAAGACAAGCAGTACGTTGATAGTTTGATGCATATTGAAAATGCAATTAAGGTTGCTGCAGAAAAAAATAAACAACCAAAAGAAAACTGGCTGGTATTAAAACGCGCTACACATTATGAATTGGATCAGCCAAAGCAAGTTACAGAAGTTATGGAACAGTTGGTACGTTTATACAGTAAACCACAATATTGGTTACAGCTTGCGGGTATGTACGGTGAAATTGGCGAAGAAGATAAACAAATTGCAGTAATGGAAGCAGCCTATCAAGCAGGTTATATAACAAAATCAAGTGAGATTATAACACTTGCTCAATTATACCAATTTCATGGAGCGCCATTTAAAGCTGCTAGTTTACTAAATAAAGCGATAGAGCAGGGTGTTGTTGTTGCCCAAGAAGATAGCCTAGCATTATTATCTCGTGCTTACCTCAGTGCAAAAGAGCCAGAAAAAGCGATTGTAGTACTGAATCAATTATCGAGTATTGCAGATACTGGAAAATATGACGCCTTATTGGCACAAACATATTTAAATACTGAGCAATGGAAAGAAGCTATTACGGCTGCTGACCAAGCGATTGTGAAAGCTCAAAGTGAAAGTAATCCAGAATATTTAGGTAATATGTATTTGGCCAAAGGTATGGCAAACTTTAATTTAAATGACTTTAATAAATCGCTAGATGCTTTTGTAAAAGCTGAACAGTTACCCAAAATTAAAAAAACAGCTCAACAATGGGTTAAATATGTAGAACGTGAGCAGGAGGTTTTTGAAAGACAACAACAAGTACGTTTGGCTATGCTTAACTAGTTTTAAGCCTGCACCACAATTACTGAGCGCCTTCGGGCGCTTTTTAAAATTAATACTCAATATAACTAATATTTATTAGTTGCGATAATCTTACGAATCAAATCCTCCTGCGGCTGTTTCTAAAAATGCTAATATTTCCTATTATATAAAGCTGTTATAGCCTATAAGCAGTTATCATTTCAGCCGTAAGTTAACTGTATATTATACTGCTGGAATAGTACTAAAGTACTGCACTATCGCTTTAGTTTAAGACTAAAGGCGTATATAAAAATTACTGTAAAAAAATTAGCATTAACACAATCTTACTTATTTAAATAAAGTATCAAATAAAAATTATTACAATGGGTACTAACAACCCTGAAGGAATATTTCATGAACGAATTAAAACCTTGTTATCCTGTTTCAGAAAAAGCTAAAGCGCATACTTATATTGATAGCGCAACCTATGATGCTATGTACAAGCAATCTATTGAACAACCCGATGTATTTTGGGGGGAGCAAGCTAAAGAATTTATTGATTGGTATCAGCCTTGGGATAGTGTTAGCCAAGTTGATTTGAAAAATTCAGAAATTAATTGGTTTTCAGGTGCAAAACTTAATGTTAGCTATAATTGTATTGATCGTCATCTAGCCACTAAAGCGAATGACACTGCTATTATCTTTGAAGGTGATGATCCTAGCGATGACTTAAAAGTAACCTATCAAGAATTGCATGATCATGTTTGTCGTTTTGCTAACTTACTAAAAGAGCGCGGCGTAAAAAAAGGTGATCGCGTTTGTATTTATATGCCGATGATCCCAGAAGTTGGCTACGCTATGTTAGCTTGTGCTCGTATTGGCGCAATTCATTCTGTTGTTTTTGGTGGTTTTTCTACAGAATCAATCAAAGCTCGTGTACTTGATGCTGAATGTAAAGTTATTATCACTGCTGATGAATCAGTACGTGGTGGTAAGCATATTCCACTGAAATCGAATGTTGATGCGGCTGTTGCTGATTGTCCTGATGTGCATTCAGTTATTGTTGTTACTCGTACAGGGGGAGATGTTCCTTGGAATGAGAAAGTAGATATCAACTATGCAGACGCAGTAGCTAATTTACCTGCTGTTTGTGAACCTGAAGTGATGGATGCTGAAGATCCATTATTTATTTTATACACTTCTGGTTCTACTGGTACACCTAAAGGTGTGGTACATACTTGTGGTGGTTATATTTTATATGCAGCTATGACCCATAAATATGTATTCGACTATAGAGAAGGTGAAGTTTACTGGTGTACAGCCGATGCTGGTTGGATAACGGGTCACTCTTATATTTTTTACGGCCCATTAGCAAATGGCGCAACTACGTTAGTATTTGAAGGTGTACCAACTTATCCTGATGCAGGACGTTTCTGGCAAGTATGTGAAAAGCATAAAGTTAATGTTTTCTATACAGCACCTACGGCTATTCGTGCCTTAATGAGTGTGGGTAATGAGCTAGTTGAAAAAGCAGATCTTTCTTCATTGCGTTTATTGGGCTCAGTAGGTGAGCCAATTAACCCTGAAGCATGGCATTGGTATTATGAAGTTGTTGGAAAAAGCAACTGCCCAATTGTTGATACATGGTGGCAAACAGAAACAGGTGGTATTTTAATTACTTCATTGCCTGGCGCTGTCGATATGAAACCAGGCTGTGCCGGTAAACCTTTCTTTGGTGTGCAACCAGCGTTGTTTGATAAAGACGGTAATACGCTTGAGGGCGAAAACCAAGGTTTATTAGTGATGACCGCTAGCTGGCCGGGGCAATTACGCACAGTATATGGCGATCATAATCGTTTCTATCAAACCTATCTTAGCCAATATCCAGGTAACTACTTTACTGGTGATGGTGCTAAACGCGATGAAGATGGTTTCTATTGGATTACAGGTCGAGTTGATGATGTATTAAACGTATCAGGACATCGTTTAGGCACAGCTGAAATTGAAAGTGCATTAGTGCTTCATCCTGCTGTAGCTGAAGCTGCTGTTGTTGGTTACCCGCATGAAATTAAGGGGCAGGGCGTATACTGTTATGTTACCTTGATGGCGAATGCCGAAGAGTCTGATGAATTGAATAAAGAATTAAAAGAGTTTGTTGCTAAAGAATTAGGCCGCTTTGCTAAACCTGATTATTTACAGTGGGCTCCTGGTTTACCTAAAACACGCTCAGGAAAAATTATGCGTCGTATTTTACGTAAAATTGCTGAGAATGACGTAGATAGTTTAGGTGATACATCAACACTTGCCGACCCAAGTGTAGTTGAAGACTTAATTGCGAAACGTATTGTTCATACAGGCTAGCTGATAGTAAGCATTTATACTGTTGTTAAATAAAAAAGCGCTTATTAGCGCTTTTTCTATTTTGAGAAGGTTTTTAAAAATTTGAAAGACTTGATTACAATCAAAATAGCAGAGGTTTTTTAACGTTACAATAAAGGTTCTGTTTACTTTGAGTTAGCTATTTTATTTGAATGGAGGAAACCTTAATGGAGCAAAAAATGAACCGATGTGGAAAATGCCAACAATTCACCAGAACCCCTGAAAACCAAAAAGATATTTGTGGCGCTTGGGATCAGCCTACTATTGCTACTCGAGGAGCTTGTGAATTTTATATTCCAAAGAAATCAGTTAGTAATTTAAAGAATAAAAACTAAATTTATTATCAAATTTTTCTACCATAGTGCTTTAATCCTCTAGTGGTTTTTCTTTTCTATTTGCGGGTTTTGCTAAAATTTCTAAATAAAAACTTTCTAATTCATGCTGAGCCGCATCATCAATACTTTTATTGAGTGCTGAAACATGAATAACTTCAGCTTTGTCTTGGGTATGACCATATTTACAGTCAAAATCCCAAAAGTCGGCACCATCAGGTAATGGCTTATTTCTTTCTCTTTTCAAGTATTTTTTTACTTCATGTTTAATGGAATCAATCAGTCTTGGTGTTTTGATTTTTTTATGAGTTAATAAAAATGTTTTTTTCATGGTTCGCCTTGAATAAGTACTTATACAGATAGGTTTTAAATGTTTCTAATGGTTCACTGAATACATCACTGAGCCGAATATTGCCTGATAGTTTACCATAGCACAAAGTTGCTTTTTACTTTATCTTGCTATGAACGTAAAATATGTTTGAATTTCCACAAATACGCAATATAAAAGGATATTAATATGAACAGATTAAGTATAATTATGATGTTAGTGTTAATTACTTTTTCAGCTGCTAGCCAAGCAGAGAAAGTACTAACCAAAGAATTAATCATGTCGTTTCAACACATGTCAGAACAATGGGAAGCTTTAGAAGTTAATTATCCTGAATTATCATCACTTGAAGACTTTGATTTATATCAGCCCGACAAAATCATAGCTCAGCTTAAACATTCAAAAGCCTACCCTAAAATCAAATCAATGTTAGATCAGCATGGTTTTTCAAATGTTGACGAATATTATGATGTGGCTATGCGTATTATGGGCGGTTTGATGAACTATCAAATGCAAAATATGCCTCAAGGCATTGATATTGACTCTATGATGCAAATGCTTAAACAGAATATAGCGCAGATGAAAGCGAGTAATGCACCTAGCTCAATGGTTGATGAAATGAAACAGCAATTGGCTGATATGGAAAAAAACATGACAAAAATGAAAGCTGCAATGAAGAATACCAGTACTGCTGATAAACAATTTTTTAATGACAATGCGGAATGGGTGATGTCTGTATTAGACGAACAGTAAAATTTATGGACGTTGAAAATTCTATGTCTGCTTATGCTTGTAAACGTTTATCGAGTTTTAAAACCCTAGTGGGGTGGTTCAAACTCGATTTGACGCTTTCAATTTAATACAATGAATCTTAACTTAGCTCGTAAAAGATTTACTTTTTCTTTGGTTACAACAAGCTAATATTTCTTTCTTTTCACTTTCTGATTTCTCTTGCCAACCTATAATTTCAGATATGTGACGGTAGCAACCTAAACAAATGTCATTTTGATCCAAACAACAATTCCTTACACAAGGACTAAGCTCTTTTTTATTATCTTGATTTGAACGAGTTGACATACATTTACCATGAACTAAAGATATAACCATTTTATCTTAATAGATTAAATATACGCAATTCGCACATATTTTTGAACATAAAAGAAAGTCATTATGCAACATAGCAACCTCTACTTAAATATATAAATGATCGTGTTTACTTTGCTGACAAGGTGAACTATTTATTAAATTACTCAGGTGTTTTATCCACAAGAATATCAACTTGGCGTTTACTATTTTGCTGAGAAATAATAACTCGAATAGTTTTATTCTCATTGTTAAAAGTTAACATCAGGCGATCTCGCTTCCTTTCTTTAAAAATAGATTCACCAAATCTTTGCTCATAAAAATCAATTATTTTATCTTCAGATGAAGAGGTGAAATAATTTAAAACAGCAGGTATGTCATGAGTGAAATTTGCAAAAACATGTGCATTATCTATAACAGGAATAAAAACAGAGTGAGGAGCATCCAGCGCAAACACTGTGGTGTTTACACTCAATAAAACTGCCCCAGCGAACAAACTATATTTATTCATGCGTGCTTTTGTCATTTCATCACTTCCTGTTATGTTAATTCCACTTGTTTAAATATATATTATTTTTATATAGAGTGCGATAGAGCTAATTAACTATATAAAAACTAATGATATAAAAACTAATGATATAAAAGCTAAGATGACAAAAATTCGTCACGGTAATGATCAACCCAAAGCGCTGTTGCACCACAAATTGCAACGGGCATGATAATAAGGTTTACAATGGGGATCATGGCAAATATTGTTACAGTCACTCCAAAACTATAACTTAATCCTTGCTGTTTTTTCAAGGCTTGTTTCATCTCGTTGAAGGGAATTTTATGATTATCAAAAGGGTAGTCTTTATATTGTACTGCCATCATCCAAGCGACGAATAAAAACCAAATTATTTGGCCCACAACGGGTAGTATCCATAGCAAAATGAAGAAACCAAAAGCCCGAGGAATATAATAAGCGAGCTTTGTCCATTCTCGCGCTAAGGTTCTAGGAATGTCTTTTATAATGGCTAACATATTATCGTCAGAGGACGTAGTACCGACTAATATATTTTCTATTTTTTCAGATAATAAACCATTAAAAGGTGCTGCTAACCAATTGGCGGCAGTACTAAATAAAAATGAGAAAATAATGAGTATTGTGATAACTGCGAATGGCCATAGTATTACGTTAAGCCAGTCTAACCAACTTGGTAACCATGCCATTATGGTAGCCATGTAATATTCAAGTTCTTTATACAAAAAATAGAATGCACAACTAAAAAGTATTAAATTAATCAATAAAGGAATAAGAACAAATCGACGGATCCCTTTTAATCGGATAAGCTCAAAACCTTTAAACAAATACCCCGCACCACTTTGGGCAAGGGGAATATGTGATGGGTGAAAATTATTTTTGTGTGAATTAGGCATGTATAAATAGTAACATATTGATATTAATGAATAGATTATAAAGTTTGTTTCAAGGTATTTACAATACTAACATGTTACAAAATGCCACTGTTTCTGTTAGAGTTTACTCTATATAATAAAAATACCAACTTTTTCTTTAAAGTATCAAAAGACAGGCATAAAAATGGAAGATAATTTCAGAAACGCATTAATTATTCTTAGCGGTGTTATTATTGCTGCTATTTTTATTCATGGTTTGTGGACCATTAGAAAACAGAAAAACCCTTATAAGCTTAAAACTAGCCAAACCAAAGTAGAACCTATATCGAGAAACTTTGATGGAAGTGGTTTTGATCAAGATGGCGTAGGACAAGTTAAAATATTAAAACAGGCAAACGAGCCAAAAGTAGAAAGTGAAAAAGACTTTGAACAAGCGATTAGCCTTGAAGAAATCAGCCATTTAGAAAATGGTCAAAATGATGAGTCGTATAGTCGGTTTTCTTCTAAAGAACAAATATCTGAACATGATACTGAATATAATAAGCCAAGTAATCCAAATAATACTGACGAAACGGTAAAAGAAAAAATCTCATTAGAGCAACCTATGTATCAACAACCTGTTACAAAGGCTAAACCGTCAGTGGTAAAAAATACTAAAACAGTGAATAAAAAAACTATATCAAAAACTCCTTCAGCATCAGAGATTAAACGTAATCAAATAGAAATCAATTTTGGTGAAGGACTCACCGCTGATGAGCCAGTACCCAATGTGAATGTTGATGAGATAGATACACCAGCTAAAGAATCAACGCCAGCTAAGAAGGTTGATAAGCTTGCACCTGATACACAAGTTATTATTTTAAGTGTAGTGATGCCTGAAAACCACCAAATGTCAGGAGCCGCGCTTTTACCCAGTGTATTAACGTTGGGCATGAAGTATGGTGACATGAATATTTTTCATCGGCATCAAGACAATGCGGGTAACGGCCCTGTTACCTTTAGTTTGGCAAATATGCTGAACCCTGGTTCGTTTGATTTAGATACGATGGAAACCTTTGTTACGCAAGGGGTTAGTTTATTTATGACATTGCCTAACGCTGGTGATCCTTTTGCCGCGTTTGAACAAATGTTGTCAGCAGCTAAACAATTAGCCGCAGAATTTAATGCGCAGTTACTTGATGACAAACGTAATGTAATGACCAAGCAAACAGAACAACATTATATAAGTAAAATACGCGAATTTGACCGACAATATCGCCTTGCTAGTGTTGAATAATAATCTATATATTAAGTGCTGTTTTTAGAGTAATAGAAACAGTAACGCTATTGCGCTTTTCTTTGTTTTATCGAGTTAATTATCTATGTCAACAACCAAGTCTATACACCCCTTATCAGCACGAGTAAAGGAACTTCATCAAGAAATAAACCATTATAATTATCAATACTATGTACTTGATAAACCCAGCGTACCTGATATTGAATATGATAGATTATTACGCGAATTACTGATTATTGAAAAAGAGCATCCAGAGTTAAAAACTGTTGATTCACCTAGCCAAAAAGTAGGCGGTGAAGCACTTAAAGTATTTACTCAAGTGACTCATCAAGTACCTATGCTATCTCTGGATAATGTTTTTTCTGTTGAAGAATGGGATGCATTTATCAAACGTATTCAAGACAGGTTGGGAAGTAATAAAAATTTAGTTATTTGTGCTGAACCAAAACTTGATGGTTTGGCGGTTAGTTTACGTTATGAACAGGGTATGTTAGTACAAGCGGCTACCCGTGGTGATGGCGCTACAGGTGAAAACATCACTGAAAATATTAGAACAATTAAATCTATTCCCCTGAAGCTTATGGGGGAATGTGATATTGATTATCCTGATATTTTAGAAGTTCGTGGTGAAGTTTTTATGCCAAAAGCGAGTTTTGAACAATTAAATAAAGCGGCAATTAAAAAGGGGGAGAAAACTTTTGCGAACCCTCGTAATGCCGCAGCAGGTAGTTTACGCCAGTTAGATTCAAAAATTACCGCTAAACGCAATTTAGATTTTTATGCATACGGATTTGGTTTTGTTAGTGCACTTAAGCGTAATGTTCTAAATGGAAGTGAAGCAATATTCTTAAAAAATTCACACTATCAACGTTTATGTCAGATTAAATCGTTAGGTTTACCTATGTGTCCTGAAGTTCGCTTGTTAGAGAGCCAAGAGGAAGTACTGGCTTTTTATCAAGATATTCTTAATAAGCGAGACAAATTAACTTATGAAATAGACGGTACCGTTCTAAAAGTTGATGATATTGCCTTACAAGAACGGCTTGGTTTTGTCGCCCGAGCACCACGTTGGGCAATGGCTTATAAATTTCCAGCACAAGAAGAATTAACCATCGTTGATGATGTTGAATTTCAAGTAGGGCGCACTGGTGCAATAACACCCGTTGCGCGTTTAAAGCCAATTTTTGTTGGGGGAGTAACTGTTTCAAATGCGACTTTACACAATCAAGATGAAATTGAACGTTTAGGTTTAAAAATTGGTGACACTGTTATTGTACGTAGAGCGGGAGATGTAATACCTCAAATTGTTTCTGTGGTACTTGAAAAGCGTAATGATGATGCTAAAGATATTGTGTTTCCTACAGTATGCCCTGTGTGTAATTCAAAAGTGGCTCGTGCAGCAGGAGAAGCGGTATTGCGTTGCACTGCAGGCTTGTTTTGCCAAGCACAACGCAAAGAAGCAATTAAACACTTTGCTTCACGAAAAGCGCATGACGTTGATGGTTTAGGTGATAAATTAGTAGAACAGCTTGTTGATGAAGGATTAATTTCAACACCTGCAGATTTATTTAAATTAACCGAAACAGACATAAGTACTATGGATCGTATGGGGGTTAAATCAGCAAAAAAACTCATTGCATCCATTGACAAGGCAAAAGAAACAACTTTAGCTAAATTTATCTATGGACTTGGTATTAGGGAAGTAGGTGAGGCAACAGCGACGAACTTAGCGAATCATTTTTGTACCTTATCTGCAATACAAACGGCAAACTTTGAGGCATTAAAAACCGTTGATGATGTTGGTGAAATTGTTGCTAAAAATATCATTAATTTCTTCAAAGAAGAGCATAATTTGGCTGTGATCATGGCATTAAGTGCAGAAATGACATGGCCTGAAATTGTTGTAAAATCAGTAGATGAACTCCCTTTATCAGGACAAACATTTGTGTTAACTGGCACGTTAAGTCAAATGGGGCGAACTGAAGCGAAAGCTGCACTGCAACGATTAGGCGCTAAAGTTTCTGGCAGCATTTCAGCCAAAACGCATTTTTTAGTGGCGGGAGAAAAAGCAGGCTCAAAACTAACCAAAGCGCAAGATTTAGGCGTTGCTGTATTAACAGAAGATGATTTAGTTGCATTATTGGCTAAGTATCGCTAAAACTAGTATTAAATACTCGTTTTAGCTTTGGTCATTCTCCAAAAAGCAATACCTGCAGTAAAAAACAATATCATAGGGTAAAACGCATGAGAAATTACTGCTAAAGGTGAAATCCCTAAGGTTGTACCGAGTAATAGGGCTTGTGCACCATAAGGTAATAAACCTTGATTAATACAGGCGAATATATCTAGTAAACTAGCGGATTGCGCAGGTGTTAGCTCTCCGTCAGTTGCTAATTCTTTTGCAGTTTCACCTGTAATGATAATTGAGACAGTGTTGTTAGCCGTAAAAAAGTTACAACCAAAGGTTAATCCCGCAATACCTAAACCAGCTGCTCGCTTTTTATTTTTAGGGCTTAATTTTCTTGCCAATGACTCAATTGCTTTTGTTAAAGCAGACAGCCCACCTTGATGACGAATTAACTCACTTAACCCACCAATAAATAAAGACAAAATAAAAATATCTTGCATACTAGAAAAGCCTGAGTTGATGTCACTAATCCAAGCGGATAATTGGTAATTATTTGTTAGTATGCCAATAGCGGCTGCTAATACTATACCTAAAGAAAGTACGACAAAGACATTTACGCCTGATAATGCAAGCACTAGAATAACCATATAAGGGATGAGTCCAAAAACAGCTGGATCGCTCGTCATTTTATAATCGATGTTTTGGCCCAAAGTAGCAAAAATAACGAGGCAAATCATTGCGGCAGGTATAGCAAATTTAAAGTTTACTTTAAATTTGTCTTTCATATGCGCGCCTTGGCTTCGAGTTGAAGCAATGGTGGTATCTGAAATGATAGATAAATTATCACCAAAAATGGCGCCTGAAATTAAGCAGCCTGCGATTAAAGCCGAATCAATCCCCGCTGATTCAATAAATCCTAGCGCAATGGGTGCAATAGCAGCAATTGTCCCCATGGATGTCCCCATTGCAGTGGATAAAAAAGCAGCGACTAAAAATACCCCTGGCAACAACAAGTAAGTTGGAAAAATAGCTAAACCTAGCTGAACACTCGCATCTACACTCCCCGTTGCTTTTGCTACGCTAGCAAATGCACCAGCAAGCAAATAAATAATGCACATAGTAATGATATTGGCGTGGCCTGCACCACGAATAAACTGTCCTATTTGCTTTTCAATCGGCTCCTTATTAACGACTTTGCCTAAAAAAATAGCAACAAAAACAGCTGGAATAATAGCGATACTCGCAGGGAGTTGATAAAAAGCAAAATCACTGCCTTGAAACGTGAGAATTATACCTGTGCCTAAAAATATACCAAGGAATACAGCAAAAGGTAGTAGCGCTAATAGGTTTTTTTTAGCTGGTGTAGACTCTGTTGCAGCCGTTGTTGTGGTCATAAATTATATTCTTATTAGGGTGTGATGACCCTTTATGTAAATTGCTAACTCATTATATTCGTTAAATCATCGATGTGTGAAGTAATGTTTTGCATTCATTCCCTTATAAAAAAGAACAAATTGCCATGCTTGCCCCCTACATACCCATAAAGGTTTATGATAAACTCTCGCGAATTATTTAATTCCTATTAATTTAAAAATAAGTGAAAGTTATGTCTGAAAACAAGTTCGAAACGATAGAACAACGTGTAAGCTATGGTGTAGGTCGTCAGTTAGGTGATCAATTACGTAACAACCCATTTAAAGATTTTGATGTTACCGCAGTACAAGCTGGTATTGCTGATGCCTTGGTTAATGCCGATAGCCAAGTATCAGATGAAGATTTAAATGATGCTTTTTCAGTAGTATCTAAAAAATTACAAGAGCAAGAACAAGCCATTGCTAAAGAAAAAGCAGCTGAAGGTGAAGCTTTTCTAGCTGAAAATGCTAAACGTGATGAAGTTACTGTAACAGAGTCAGGTTTACAATATGAAGTTATTACAACAGGTGATGGCGAAAAACCAACGGCGGCAAGTACTGTACGTGTTCATTATCACGGTACTTTTGCTAATGGTGATGTGTTTGACAGTTCTGTAGAACGTGGTCAGCCAGCAGAATTTCCAGTGGGCGGTGTTATTGCAGGCTGGACAGAAGCGTTACAGTTAATGACTGAAGGCAGTAAGTGGAAATTAACCATTCCATATAACTTAGCTTACGGAGAACAAGGTTCACAAGGTGCAATACCTCCTTATGCAACCTTAGTTTTTGATGTTGAGTTACTAAGTGTCGTTAGCTAGTCTAGCTATTTTAAAAGCCCTCATTTGAGGGTTTTTTTTTAATTGATATAAATGGATGAAAGCGAAAGTGCAAACGGAAAAAATTGTCAGTTTATTTAATGAATATATAACGGCATTTAAACAGTATAAACTTAATGATGTTGTAGAATACTATCACTTACCTTGCACGTTACATACTCCAGATAAAGTGGTGTTACTGGAAAAAAAAGCTGAGTGTATTCAAGAGTTAGAGACTATTTTTAGCCAATTAAAGCAAGCTAATATCCGCGATATTCTCGCAAGAGAAGCAAGTTACTCATTAGTAACTGACCATGTATTATTAGCCTGTATTCATTGGACGTTCATTGATGAACAAGGAGAAACGTTTGCTGATTTTTGCGCGATATATCATGTAATTTTAATTGGTAATCAATTGAAGATAATTAATGTGGTTTCCCATGAATTAGATAATTTAATCGTATTAAACTTTCCCTTTGAGTTAATTGATTAATGAATTGTTCTTGAATAGAGGGTAGCAATAGTCTAATAGTCATAGTTTATTAGTAAATAATTTAATAATAGAGAAAAAAATGAAAGTAAAAGTAGCTATCTTAGGTTGTAGTGGCCGTATGGGGCGTAATCTTATTCAAGCAGCCCATGAACATGAAAATATTGAATTGGTTGGCGGTAGTGTTCGCACAAGTTCCTCTTTTGTTGGGTTTGACCTAGGTGAATTGGCGGGTATTGGCGCTATAGGGTTAACGGCTTTAACTGAGTTAAGTCAGTTAACTAGTGCCGATGTTTTTATTGATTTCACTTCAATAGAGGCCACACTTGAAAATATTACTTGGTGTCAAAAGCATAATAAAGCATTAGTCATCGGAACAACCGGCTTTAGTGGTGAACAAATATCCTTGATAAAAAATGCAAGTGATTTAATGCCTATTGTTTTAGCCCCTAATACCTCAGTAGGCGTTAATTTAATGTTTAAGTTACTTGAAGTGACAGCCAAAGCAATTGGTGATTATACTGACATAGAAATTTTTGAAGCGCATCACAGATTCAAAAAAGATGCACCTTCAGGCACTGCTGTAAAAATGGGGCAAGTGATAGCCGATACATTAGGGCGAGATCTAAATAAGTGCGCAGTGTATGGCCGAGAAGGTATAACGGGTGAAAGAGATAAAGAAACAATAGGTTTTGCTACGGTAAGGGCAGGGGACATTGTAGGAGAGCACACCGCATTCTTTGCTGATTTAGGTGAACGTATAGAAATTACACATAAAGCTAGCTCTCGTATGACTTTTGCTTTAGGGGCTATGAGAGCCGCATTTTGGTTGAGTGACGCTGATAATGGTTTTTACGATATGCAAGATGTTTTAGGGTTAAAGTAATAGATAACTACTGTTTTTAGGTGTTTCGTGGTTAAAAATGATTTAATCACATAAAAACATCATTTTATAAAGTTTTTACTAGACGTAAGGAAGCTACAAGCGTAAAATAAGTGGATTTTGTCAAAAGTTTAGCGAAAAGCTGGTTTTTGACATTTTTTATGTGCAAATTTTGTGATTGTTTTGCATTTATTTTAAAGGAAATTTTAAAGTGCTCTAAATGACCTTTAAAATATACGTGTTGCATTCTTTTCTTCTTTTTGGAGGTTACATTGGCTATATCTGCTATTTTAGTACTGGAAGACGGTACTGTATTTAAAGGCACCGCAATTGGTGCAACGGGAATGGCTGTTGGTGAAGTAGTATTTAATACTTCAATGACAGGCTATCAAGAAATTTTAACTGATCCTTCCTATGCAGAGCAAATTATCACCCTGACTTACCCACATATTGGTAATACAGGAACAAACTGTGAAGATAAAGAGTCAGACACTATTTTTGCCAAAGGTTTAGTTATCAGAGACTTACCATTACTAGCAAGTAACTTTAGAAGTGAACAAAGTTTAAGCGAATACTTGGTTAGCAATAATATTTTAGGTATTGCCGATATTGATACCCGTAAATTGACTCGTGTATTACGAGAAAAAGGCGCGCAAAATGGCTGTATTCTAACACTTGATGATGTCAGCGATGACAGCTTACCGGCGGCACAAGATAATGCGTTAGCACAAGCAAAAGCATTTCCTGGCCTTAAAGGAATGGACTTGGCTAAAGTGGTTTCTACAAAAGAGATATATCAGTGGACATCAGGTAGCTGGTCGTTAGGTAGCCCTATGGGAAAAGGTTTCTCTGAGCCAGAAAAGTTTGACTTTCATGTGGTTGCCTATGATTTTGGTGCGAAAAGCAATATTTTACGTATGTTAGTAGATCGCGGTTGCAAATTAACAGTAGTGCCAGCACAAACGTCTGCCAAGGATGTTTTAGCAATGAATCCTGATGGGATCTTTTTGTCAAATGGTCCTGGTGACCCTGAACCATGTGATTATGCAATTGCAGCTATTAAAGAATTCTTAACAACAGATATCCCTGTTTTTGGTATTTGCTTAGGACATCAACTACTTGGTTTAGCTAGCGGTGCCAAAACTATTAAAATGAAATTTGGTCATCATGGTGCTAACCATCCAGTAAAAGATTTTGCTCGTGATGTGGTAATGATTACGTCACAAAATCATGGTTTTGCTGTTGATGAGGACAATTTGCCAACCAATTTACGCGTAACGCATAAATCATTATTTGATGGTTCATTACAGGGTATTCACCGTACAGATAAACCAGCGTTTAGCTTTCAAGGTCATCCCGAGGCAAGTCCTGGACCACACGACGCAGCACCATTGTTCGATCATTTCATTGATCTAATTAATGAATATAAAGCCGAAAGTAAAGTAGGCCAAGCTTAAACCCACCCTTGACAAGAGAAGATAAGAGAGAATAGTGACATGGCAAAAAGAACCGATTTAAAAAGTATCTTGATCTTAGGTGCAGGGCCAATTGTTATTGGTCAAGCTTGTGAATTTGATTATTCAGGCGCGCAGGCTTGTAAAGCATTACGTGAAGAAGGTTACCGAGTTATTTTAGTTAACTCTAACCCTGCAACCATCATGACAGATCCGGATATGGCAGATGCTACTTATATCGAGCCTATTCATTGGGAAGTTGTTAGAAAAATTATTGAAAAAGAACGTCCTTGTGCCGTACTACCTACAATGGGTGGCCAAACAGCTTTAAACTGCGCGTTAGAGTTAGAAGCAAAAGGCGTGTTAAAAGAATTTAACGTTGAAATGATTGGTGCCACCGCTGATGCTATTGATAAAGCTGAAAACCGTGAGCGTTTTGATAAAGCAATGAGAAACATTGGACTTGAATGTCCTCGCGCTGAAATTGTGCATTCAATGGATGAAGCACATGAAACGTCTAAGCGTATCGGCTTCCCTTGTATTATTCGCCCATCATTTACTATGGGGGGGTCAGGTGGTGGTATTGCTTATAACCGTGAAGAATTCGATGAAATTTGTACGCGTGGTTTAGATTTATCACCTACGTCAGAATTATTGATTGATGAATCATTAATTGGTTGGAAAGAATATGAAATGGAAGTGGTTCGTGACAAAAATGATAACTGTATCATTATTTGTTCAATCGAAAACTTTGACCCTATGGGAATTCATACGGGTGATTCTATTACCGTTGCCCCAGCACAAACATTAACGGATAAAGAATACCAAATCATGCGTAATGCATCACTTGCGGTACTTCGTGAAATTGGTGTTGAAACGGGTGGTTCAAACGTACAATTTGGTGTATGTCCTGATACTGGCCGTATGGTTATCATCGAGATGAACCCTCGTGTATCTCGTTCATCAGCCTTAGCGTCAAAAGCAACAGGTTTCCCAATTGCTAAAATTGCTGCTAAATTAGCGGTAGGCTACACATTAGATGAATTAACGAATGATATTACTGGTGGCAAAACACCTGCGTCATTTGAGCCAACCATTGATTACGTTGTCACTAAGATTCCACGTTTTAACTTTGAAAAATTTGCAGGTAGTGAAGACCGACTCACTACTCAAATGAAATCGGTTGGTGAAGTTATGGCGATTGGTCGTAATCAACAAGAGTCTATGCAAAAAGCGTTACGTGGCCTTGAAGTGGGCGTCAATGGTTTTGACCCAATGGTTGATGTTACACAACCAGGTGCGAAAACAAAAATAATGCACGAATTGCAAGAAGCAGGTTCAGATCGTATTTGGTACATTGCTGATGCATTCCGTCTGGGGCTTTCAGTTGACGATATTTTCCGTTTAACCAAAATTGATCGTTGGTTCCTTGTTCAAATAGAAGATATTGTTTTAGAAGAAAGTAAAGTCTCAGAAGGCGGTTTAAAAATACTAACCGATGACTATTTACGTAAACTTAAACGCAAAGGCTTCTCTGATGCTCGTCTCGCTGATGTTATTGGTGTTGCCGAAGCAGAAATTCGTAAGAAACGTCATAAAGCTAATATTTTCCCTGTTTATAAACGTGTTGATACATGTGCGGCAGAGTTTAGCTCTGACACGGCTTATATGTATTCAACTTACGATGAAGAATGTGAAGCAAACCCTACCGATAAAGAATCAATTATGATTTTAGGTGGTGGACCAAATCGCATTGGACAAGGTATTGAATTTGATTATTGTTGTGTTCATGCCGCATTAGCCCTACGTGAAGATGGTTATGAAACCATTATGGTTAACTGTAACCCTGAAACAGTATCTACTGATTATGATACGTCAGATCGTTTATACTTTGAGTCGATCACTTTCGAAGACGTGTTAGAGATTGTTCGCATTGAAAAACCAAAAGGTGTAATCGTGCAATACGGTGGTCAAACCCCGCTTAAATTAGCACGTGCGTTAGAAGCCGCAGGAGTCCCTATTATTGGTACTTCGCCTGATGCTATTGACCGTGCAGAAGACAGAGAACGTTTCCAACAAGCTGTAGATCGTTTAGGCTTATTACAACCTGAAAATGCTACCGTTACTTCTCTTGAAGAAGCGATGGCTAAAGCTGAGGCTATTGGTTTTCCATTAGTGGTTCGCCCATCTTATGTATTAGGTGGTCGTGCGATGGAAATTGTGTATGATTTAGATGATTTACGCCGCTATATGACAGAAGCGGTAAGTGTATCAAATGATTCACCTGTGTTACTTGACCACTTCCTAGACGATGCTATAGAAGTCGATATTGACGTTATTTGTGATGGTACAGATGTTGTTATTGGCGGTATTATGCAACATATTGAACAGGCGGGTGTTCACTCTGGTGATTCTGCTTGTTCATTACCAGCATATAGCTTAAGTCAAGAAATTCAAGATATTATGCGTAAGCAAGTGACTGACTTAGCTTTTGAATTGGGTGTAGTTGGTTTGATGAATACACAAATGGCTGTTAAAAATAATGAGGTTTACTTAATTGAAGTAAACCCTCGAGCTGCACGAACTATTCCTTTTGTATCTAAAGCAACGTCAGTTCCTTTAGCTAAAGTTGGTGCGCGCGTTATGGCAGGTAAAACACTGAAAGAATTAGGTCTTACAAAAGAAATTATTCCTGATTATTTCTCTGTAAAAGAAGTTGTTATTCCTTTTAATAAGTTCCATGGAAGTGATCCGTTAGTTGGGCCAGAAATGCGTTCAACAGGTGAAGTTATGGGTGTAGGGAATACGTTTGAAGAAGCTTATGCCAAAGCTAATTTAGGTGCAGGTGAGTCTGTTCCTAAATCAGGTCGAGCATTAATTTCTGTACGTAATTCGGATAAAGTTCGCGTGGTTGATTTAGCTAAACAAATGGTTGCTTTAGGCTATGAACTTGATGCAACGCACGGAACAGCGATTATACTAGGTGAAGCGAATATTCCTGTGCGGTTAGTGAATAAAGTACATGAAGGTCGTCCACATATTCTTGATAGAATTAAAAATAGTGAATATAGTTATATCATTAACACAACGGAAGGGCGTAAAGCTATTGAAGATTCTAAAGTGTTACGTGGTGGTGCATTACGTTATAAAGTTGCTTATACTACAACATTAAACGCTGCATTTGCTGCTTGTCAGGCACATTCTGCTGATGATAGAAATACGGTAACATCTATTCAAGAATTGCATAAGCGTTGTAAATAAGCGATTATTGTAGAAAATTTAAACCTTAAAACAAGCGCGAAAAATACCTGCTCTAGCATTATTAATGTAGCTGGGTTTTAATCGCGCAACAATAAAGATTATAAAATTATGAGTCAATACCCTATGACTGTTCACGGTGCCAATGTGCTGCGTGAAGAGTTGAATATGTTAAAAACAGTTAAACGCCCAGAAATTGTTGCTGCTATTGCAGAAGCACGTGAACATGGTGATTTAAAAGAAAATGCTGAATATCATGCTGCACGTGAACAGCAAGGTTTTTGTGAAGGTCGTATACAAGATATTGAAGGCAAGCTTGGTAATGCACAAATTATTGATGTGTCAAAAATTCCTAATACAGGTAAAGTGATATTTGGTACTACGGTAACGTTATTGAATATTGACACTGAAGAAGAGGTTAAATATCAAATTGTTGGTGATGATGAAGCTGATATTAAGCAAAATAGAATTTCAATTAATTCACCTATAGCGCGTGGATTAATTGGAAAAACTGTCGATAGCGAAATTGAGATTGTTACCCCCGGCGGTGTAGTTGAATATGAAATTATGGCTGTAGATCATATTTAATAGATGAGTCAATTTATTTACCTAAATCATTGTTACTAAATTAATAAAACCCAAAACTATACTTAGTTTTGGGTTTTTTGTGTCTGCTATTTCAATAATTTGAATGGTCTTGCGATCGGTGATGATTTATACCAGTTTCATTAATTAGGTGATCTGTTTTATACCTAGAAAAAATTGCCAAATACAAGACATTTATTTCAATAACTAGTTGTTCTAATTATTAAATAAATAACGATGTAGTTGGTGGTTTTAGCAAGTAGAAATGATCACATAGTTAGTGAGATTGCTATTATATATGGTATAGTTTTTAGCATAATGAAAATCGGATTCTTACAAATAAAAGGACTTATTATGAAGGTATTATTACCACTCGCTTTTTTATTCTTAACACATCAATGTGCTGCCGTAGTCACCGAATGGATTGATTTTAATCTTGAACATGGTCATGTGAAAATACCTGCTACTATTGCAGATATTGATACCTATGCAATGCTTGATACGGGATCTCAATTGAGTGGTATTAATAAGGCTTTTGTTGCAAAGCATCAATTAACATTAGATAAAGGTAGTAAAAGAAAAGTTAGAGGTGTTTTTGGTGTAGAGAATAAAACTACATTTACTAATGTTCCAATTAGTTTTTTAGGCATTGAAACTACGGTTGATAAAATTACTGAAATGAATTTAGGGCATCATTCTAGTGGGCTTTTGTTTGGTAGTAGTTTTTTTGATAAATTTGTTACTCAGTTTGATTATCCTAATAGAAAAATGCGATTGGTCAGTGAAGATTCTATAGATGTTGCTAAGTTTCAAAATATAGAAGCAAGAAGACAGAAAGTTACAGGTATGTTGATTGTTAAAGTGGGTTTAGCCGACAACAAACACTTATGGTTGATACTGGAAATTCAGGGGGGGTAGTAGTTGATCGTTCAGTAGCCAATAAAATGGGGTGGTTAGAAGGAATAGAAAGCGAGTCAACGATAACGATGGGAGTTAATTCTTTAAAAGAAACAGAAAGCTTTAGAATTCCACAATTAAAGTTTGGTCCATTTGAGCTGGAAAATGTATTGGTAACCATACCAGCCGAAGGTAATAATTCTACTTTAACTAATCAACATTATTGGGCTGGTTCAAAAATTAAAGGCAAAAAAGTTCAAGGTATAATTGGTTATGACATTTTGAAACATTTTTTAATTACTGTCGATTATAAGCGTGGGCATGCACATATTGGTTTGCCTGAGTAATGGTTTGATATGTTATACAATAGTAGACGATTAGTAATAAAAGAGTTTTAATAATTGTTATAAAGACTTAGAGGAAGAATATTCTTTAGAAGGGGTCTTTTAATATTTCGTCAACAATCCAATCATCGTCATCATTTTGAATTAATAAAAGGCGTTTCACATGATTTATTTTTCTGTCATTGTGAGTACCTACTAAAAAAATGGTCACCGCGATTTTGTCTTTAAATCGCTCTCTAATTTTTACGCCATTATCATCTGGTCTTATTTCAATGATTTTTTCAAAAGGCATATTAAACAGATGCCTAGCAACTGACTGAGATGTTTTGTAATGCCGCAATAACCGCCCCAATTTCAGGCCTGATACCGAAGCAGCTTTTTCAATATTTTTCTCAATGTAGATAGCTTCAAAAAAAGCAACAGCAACAAATTTTGGGTTTTCAATTTCGTGAATTTCTTCTTCACCACAAGCACTTAGGAAAAACAGAAAAACGAAAATAATAGAAAATTTTTTATACATAAGATGACGTTATTAAGTGAGATTATGGTGTGTAAACTAAGCATAACGTGAATAGCTTAGTTTTTTCAATATAAGTTTTTTAATATACGATTAAACATCGTATATTAAAAAACTTATCCAATAAAAAAGGTGCCGAAGCACCTTTAAAGAATAGGATTCTATTAGATTGTTTTTACTGCACTAATTCTTTTTCTGTAAAGCTATCACTAAATAAAGCACTTGATAGATAACGCTCTGCAGAGCTTGGTAAAATTACCACAATGGTTTTACCTGAGTTTTCAGGTTTTTCAGCAAGTCGTTTTGCTGCAGCTACTGCGGCACCTGACGAAATACCAGCAAGAATTCCTTCTTCTTTCATTAATCTGTGTGACATTGCCATAGAGTCTTCATTAGATATTTGCTCTACGCCATCAATAAGATCTAAATCTAAGTTACCAGGAATAAAACCAGCACCAATACCTTGAATTTTATGAGGGCCTGGGGTTAACTCTTCGCCAGCAAGTTTTTGCGTAATAACAGGTGAGTCAGTTGGCTCAACGGCAATGCTTGAAATTGCCTTACCTTCTGTTAATTTTATATAGCGGCTAATACCTGTAATTGTACCACCCGTACCAACACCAGAAACTAAAATATCAATTTTACCTTCAGTATCACGCCAGATTTCTGGGCCAGTAGTTTTTTCATGAATTTGTGGGTTAGCTGGGTTGTCAAATTGACCTAATAATACATATTTTTCAGGATTAGAGTCTTTAATTTCTTGTGCTTTAGCAATAGCACCGTTCATGCCTTTAGCGCCATCAGTTAATTCAACTTTTGCGCCTAGAGCTGATAATAACTTACGGCGTTCTAAACTCATTGTGCTTGGCATAGTCAAAGTAATACCATAACCTCTTGCCGCAGCAACAAAAGCAAGCGCAATACCTGTGTTACCACTTGTTGGCTCTACGATTTCTTTTCCTGGACTTAGCAGGCCTTTTTCTTCTGCATCCCACACCATGCCTGCGCCAATTCGGCATTTAACGCTAAAGCTTGGGTTTCTTGATTCTACTTTGGCAAGCACGGTTGCTGCTGGTGTGCCATCGCTAGTTTTGCTCGCAATTACGCGGTTTAGCTTTACCAAAGGCGTATTACCTATGGAGGTTGAATTATCTTCAAATATATTAGACATTGCAGGTTCCTGTGACTATGTTCACTTAATTATATTTGTTAAGATTAGCGCTTTACGAGAGAAAAAGAAGTGATATTTTGTTATAACTTATATAATTTTATGGAATAGATAAGTGATTATCTAGTACTATTTTAAAAAATTAAAGTATCACGCTATTATTAACTATCACTCAGCATGATTTTTGGAAATAAAAATATGAGCGCATTTCAAGGCACAAGCAATTATATTGCATCAAATGACTTACAATTAGCGGTTAATGCCGCTATTGCTTTAGAGAAACCATTGTTAATAAAGGGTGAGCCAGGTACGGGTAAAACCATGTTAGCTGAAGAGCTAGCAATGAGTTTAAACGTGGAACTTATTCCATGGCATATAAAGTCAACGACTAAAGCACAACAAGGTTTATATGAATATGATGCCGTATCACGCTTAAGAGACAGTCAGCTAGGCAATGAAAAAGTCAATGAGATAAGTAATTACATCATTAAAGGTAAATTGTGGCATGCCTTTACTGCTGATAACCGCCCCGTTTTATTAATTGATGAAATTGATAAAGCAGATATTGAATTTCCAAATGACCTTTTATTAGAACTCGATAAAATGGAATTCTTTGTTTACGAAACGCAAGAAAAGGTTATAGCTAAACAAAGACCAATTATTATCATAACGTCTAACAATGAAAAAGAATTACCCGATGCTTTTCTTAGACGTTGTTTTTTCCATTACATTAATTTTCCTGAAAAGGATGAAATGCAAGCAATTGTTGATGTGCACTTTCCAAACATTAAAAAAACGTTATTAGATGAAGCGCTAGCTTTATTTTTTGATTTGCGAGAAATGCCAGGTTTGAAGAAAAAACCATCGACCTCGGAGCTTATTGATTGGCTTAAATTATTATTGGCCGAAGATATATCAGAGGAAATATTGCATGAAACCAGACAGAAAAAAGTGATACCTCCTTTGCATGGCGCTTTATTAAAAAATGAACAAGATGTTCATTTGTTTGAAAAGCTTGCTTTTATGCACCAGCGTCACCGTTAGGTTTGAGGTGAATTGGTATGTTAATTGATTTCTTTTGTAAGGTGCGTGATTACAAAGTACCTTGCACCTTGCGCGAGTTACTTGATCTTCTGCGTGCGTTAGAGCAAGGCGTTGTTTTTGCAAATATTGATGACTTTTATAGTTTAAGTCGAACCATTTTAGTTAAAGATGAAGCGCACTTTGATAAATTTGATCGAGCCTTTGCTGATTACTTTAAAGGAGTGGCAAGTTTAGAGTTAGATCTGTCAAAAATACCAGAAGATTGGTTAAAGAAGCAGCTTGAAAAACAACTGACCGATGAAGAAAAGGCTAAAATATCTGCGTTAGGTGGTTTAGATAAATTAATGGAAACGCTGGCGGAGCGACTAAAAGAACAAGAAAAAAGACACCAAGGGGGTAATAAGTGGATAGGCACAGGAGGTACATCTCCTTTTGGCGCTTATGGTTATAATCCAGAAGGTGTCCGTATAGGACAAGAAGGCTCTAGGCATCGAAAAGCAACGAAAGTATGGGATAAACGCCAATTTAAAAATTTAGATGCGAATGTAGAAATAGGCACTCGTAATATGAAAGTGGCATTGCGTAAATTAAGGCAGTTTGCGCGTACGGGCACGAGTGAAGAACTCGCCCTTGATGATACTATTGCATCAACTGCAAGAAATGCTGGCTATCTTGATATTAAAATGAAACCAGAGCGTCATAATGCCATCAAGGTGCTGATGTTCTTTGATATTGGTGGTTCAATGGATGACCACATAAAAGTGTGCGAACAATTATTTTCTGCAATTCATGGTGAATTTAAACATTTAGAATTCTTTTATTTTCATAACTGTATTTATGAAAACGTTTGGCGAGATAATAGTCGAAGGCAAACTGAAAAAATAGATTTACTACAAGTTTTACACACCTATAGTCGTGATTATAAGGTGATTTTTGTGGGTGATGCGACTATGGGACCATATGAAATTACTTACCCTGGTGGTAGTGTTGAATATTGGAATGAAGAACCAGGCAGTGTGTGGATGAAAAGGTTAACCGACCATTTCGACAAAGTAATTTGGCTAAATCCTCAAGCAGAGCAACAATGGTCTTATTATGCATCCATTCAAATAATGCAGCAACTAGTTGCAAACAAGATGTATCCATTAACACTGGCAGGATTAGGGCAAGGAATTAAGGCATTAATATAAAATAAATAGGTGTTTAATATTCAGAGGCTTCAAATAATTCACGCACTTATAATTGCTAAACGCGTGAATTATTAGGTGAATATGCTTACAGCGAAAAAGCATAGCTAACTTTTGTAAAAAAGGTTTTTTCTGCACGGGTTAACTTAGTTAAGTCATTGTCTTGATAGCTATTGTCAGAGTAACCTAAGAAAAATACAGTTTGTGGGTTAAGCTTATAAGCATAAATAAGTTGGCTTGATAAATCTTTAATGTGTTCATCGTTAAAATAGTCAACATCATTATAAATTAGACTGAGTTTTAGGTAACTTTGAATATCAAATTGGTAAGATAAACGTAATTCTGAAATATTTGCTTTATAAACGTTAATATCTTTATTGTTATTTTGAGCATTTAGTTTACTGTAGGTTTGATAAAAATCTACTTCTAAATGGTCGGTTACAAAAACAGTGATATTACCCGTGGCTTCAGTTAAATCGCCTAAACGATTATGTGCATAATCAATTTTATCGCCAAGCGCCATATCAAGAGAAATATAGGTACGGTTGTTGATATTGGCACTGTAATACAACTTAAACTGATTTTCATTAAAAGACGTGGTGTTATTATCAATATTTGAATTGTTGTGATCATGACGAAGGCCGACTTTTTCACTATGAATTAAGTATAATTCAAGTATTGATTGTAAAGACCCATCAATAGCAAAACCAGCTGTTAACTCGCGTTCAATTAATTCGTTATTAGTATTGTGAATGATTTTCCACTCACCTGAAACTCTTGCTTCTTGCCAGATACTATCTTGTTCAGAATAAAATGTTCTTTCTAATACAGCTTGATCTATCTTTATATCCGCTTTTGGCATATAACCTAAATCAGCACGAAAATCAGCCCCAATATTTTGATGATCCAATTCAATTAACCAATATTCTGAGTTATGGGTGTAATTTAATTTAAATGCTTGGTCAGTAAAACTGTTATTGTTATGTTTAAAGGGCATGTTTGCGCTTAGTTCGTTAGGATATAAGGTGTCTGAGTTCAATACTTGTGCTTTTATTGCATCAGAATCAGACAAACGGTAGCGTGCATCTATACCTACAACATAGTTATGATAGTTATTTGCTGAACGTAATGTTGCGATAGAGCCCAGTGTTAAGTTTTCATCAAAATCATACCGATAACGCAACGCACTTGTGTTACTTTTTTTGTTTAAAGTAACGAGGCGAGAATCTAAGTTGCCAGGTAAAAGTATGTTGGTTTCAGTGTCATTGGTATTAAAAATACCGTAATTGTGTTTATCAACCCTACCCGTTACTTTTATGCCATAATCTGGGTTAGCGATGTTACGGGTATAAACCAAGTTAAAATCACTACTGAAATAGTCGCTGTTATCTAAGAAAAATGCGCGTTTTTCTTCATAGAATAATGAAAAATTAGTATTAACGTTTAGTTGACCACTATCACTTTCTACTGTTGAAAAGTCAGGGTTTATTGTCGCATTTAATAAGTTATGGGCATTGATTCCCCAGCGTAAATCAAGACCAGCTTCAATATCATTATCAGCAGACCAGTTACTTTTTACGTCACTGGTATCAGCAAAAATATCACGCGTCTCATCTCTGGTTGCTGTTAATGATGGTGTTAAACGTATGTTTTTTCCTATATTGGCATTTTTAAAGCCTACTGCTTCTGGGTATTGACAAAGCCAGCAAGGATTGTCTCGATTAATAGGTACATTAGAGATGCGTAAATTTGTATCTCTAGGGTAGGTTCTAACAAGCTCTATAGCCCATTTTTTTTCTTGTCCGTCGCTTTCAAAATTTAATATATTGTAGGGAATTGCTATTTCTACTTGATAACCTTGCTCCGTTTTTTTACCAAAAGAAAACCAAAGGCCATCCCAAGAAGTATTCGCTTGGCTGGTTATTTCATTGAAAGTTGCATCGTTCTGTACACCGTAGGGATTAACAAAAAACTCATAATTTAAACGACGGTTATTGTGTGTATCTAGTTTAATACCCACTAAATCATGAGACCAAGCATTGTCACGGTCGGTGAAAAAACCTTGAATATTCTCAGGGGTAGGATCATCGGCAACAAATGCCACATAAAGGAATTTACCATTTTCTATCAATTTTGCTGTTGTTTTTATTGGGCTAGCAAGGTTATTCCATGGATTATTTACAATACTTAGCTCTATTGGTAGGGCGTTAGACCAAAGGTTGTCGTCTAATTCACCGTCAATTGCGATTTGCCCGTTAGCGTAGGGAATATTTAAAGGATGTAATGGTATGTTTTGGTTGAGAGTAAGTACATCGATTGCTTGTACAGCTGAGATTGGTGATACCAGCAAAAAAGCAACAAAAAGCACTAATAAGTTACTATAACTTAGCTTTTGCATAAATCGTCCGTAAATTTTTGATTTTTATATTTATTATTTTATTATTGTAATTCTAGTACGTTGAGTTAAGTAGAATTAAACTCAAATCGTTATGACATAAAAATAACCCGTACAAATTTTAGGTGAATTGTTACAAATTTAATTCATTAACACAATATCTACTTGTGAATACATCAATTTTGAATCGCTATTACCAAGAGTAGAAGCAGTGAATAAATTATTTTAAAAGATAAGCTAAATTATTGCTGGTATTAGGTTACAGTCTGATATTAACAAGTTAATATTGTATTGAGATATTTTAACTACCCGTTTTATGAGTGTTTACATGCCATTATCTATCATTGACATTTTTGCTTTATTAGTTTTTTTCCTTTGCTGGTCTGGTTATACGTGGTTTGCTCGCAAAAAAGCAAAAACAACTGATTGTTTAGCACGAAGTTTAAATCAACACAGAATTTACTGGATGTATGAAGTTATCACCAGAGAGGTAAGAGTAGGAGAGGCTGCTTTATTGGCGAATTTAGAACGAAATATCACTTTTTTTGCTTCAAGTACTTTATTGATACTCGCTGGTTTGTTAACGCTTTTTGCTAAAATTGATACGTTAGAAATGGTAATATCATCGATGCCTTATGCTGATCATCCTAGTCATTTAGCAATACAATTTAAGTTAACCTTGCTTGTATCAATTTTTGTTTTGTCATTCTTTCAATTTACTTGGTCTATGCGACAATATGGTTTTGTTAATGTTATGGTAGGTGCTGCTCCTATTGATGTTTCAGGTTTAAATGAAAACTTAAAGGCATATGCAAAACAAATGTCAATTGTACAAGACCAAGCTGCGCATTCGTATAATTATGGACTGCGTTCTTATTATTTTGCTTTAGCAGCAATTTGTTGGTTTTTTCATCCATTGTTACTTATTGTGATGAGCCTTTGGGTTGTTTATACCTTATACACTCGTGAATTTAATTCAAAAGCGGTGAAAGCAATTACCGCAGGGCAAGAATATTTAAAGCTTGAACGTAAATCGACAAAAAACAGTAAGGACGTTGGGTGAGCAATAAATATTCCAAAAAGTATCAACGTTATTCGGTTGAAGATTTTGATAGTTATGATTGTTTAAAACTATCTAAACGTTTTTATTTGGTATTGTTATTCATTTTACGTGGTTATATCGTTTGGTTGATGTCAGTTACCAACATGCGTGATAGAGTGAGTATTATTTCTTGGATTTATCCCGAAACCTCCTTATTTTACTTAAGCTTACTTTCGGGAGCTATTGGCTTGTTTGTAGTGCTTATTATTAGCTTACGTAGGCCTGAAGCAGCTAATTGGGTACAAGCAGCGTGGCAACACTGCCGAACAATTATTATTGTGGCATTATTGTTTGATTTACTTACCCATATGGTTGCCTATTTTTATTGGCAGTTATTTTCGCTAACATGGGTTTTTATTCAAATAATCATTAGCATTGCCTTGATTGTACTATGCTATAGCAGTGAACGGTTTAAAATAAACCTAGAAGAATTTCCACAAAAAATACCAGAAAAATAATTTTATAAATGAAAAAAGATAGAGGTAGTTATTGTGAGTATGAGTAATTTTTCGAGTAACAATGAGTCCAAAGCCGATCTTAAACAAGAAGAACGTTTGATTATTCTTGATACTGAAACCACCGGCATAAACCCGAGAGAGGGACATAGAATAGTTGAAATAGGTTGCGTAGAAATGATTAATCGCCAGTTAACAGGGCGCACGTATCATGCCTATATAAAACCGCTTGACCCTCGTGGGCAAGTTTTACAGATGGACCAAGAAGTTATTAATGTACATGGTTTAACTAATGAGTTTTTAGATGACAAACCAACTTTCTCACAAATAGTTGATGAGTTTATTGATTTTATTCGCGGTGGTGAATTGGTGATTCATAACGCAAAGTTTGATGTGGGGTTTATGGATCATGAATTTTCATTATTAAATTTTGCAGAGCGTTCTCGCAATAAAGTGCCAATGACAGAAGATATTTGTACTATTACAGATACTTTAAAAACATCAAAAGATGAGTTTGGCTCACCGAAAACGTTAGATTATTTAGCGCGTTTTTATAAAGTAGATAAGTTAATAGATCGTACTTATCACGGCGCTTTAATTGATGCTCAATTACTCGCGTTTGTTTACATTGAGATGACCCGCGAACAAGCAACCTTTAATTTATCTGTTGGTGACAATAACGGTGGAGATGAAAATGCTATTAGACGGTTGCATAGTGATAGGACAAAACTAAAGGTTATTGCTGCTTCTGCCGATGAAGTAGAAGCCCATGAAAAAAGATTGTCGGTTATTCAGGAAAAAGGGGGAGAGCCACTTTGGAAATTACCAAATCATTAGTATTTTTTTATCTGCTATTAATCAATGTAAATTATGCTTTTTCAGTAGAAACAACACAAGAAGCAATAAATGTAGAGCACGAGAGTAAAACAGTTCAAAACGATGAACAATTGTTCTTAAATGGTGAAATAGATTTTTATCACACAGATAATGTCACTAATGAAATTCCTTATTTTGACAACCGCTTTCGTATTGATGCTGAGTTAGATGAAGTAACACTTATTTTTTTCAGAAAAAGAGGAAGTAGACCTGTTATTCTGGTACAACCTGACGGTAAAAAAATTCGGGTACATGATTATGACCAAGCAAATGTACAATGGCATGATGCAAGTACATTTGACATGATAAAAATAATCAAGCCTACGCCTGGCCCGTGGCAAGCTATTGGTGACATTTTACCTGAGAGTAAAATCTTAGTTATGTCAGAAGTTACTATTGCAGTTGATCCTTTACCTGAGGTTGTACTTTCGGGAGAAACCTTAAAGATTGTAGGTAAGCTGTATAACGGTAATAAGAAAATTGATATTTCTGCATTTAAAGATGTTGTACAGCTAGACGTGAATTTTTTTAGTACAAACAATTCAGCTTACGATAATTTTGGTAGAGATGCTTTTAAATTAGCATCATTTGAAGATAATGGGCGTGGTTTGGATGAATATGCAGGTGACGGTATTTATACAGGCGAATTTGTTTTAGATTTTGCTTCAGGTGAATGGCAACCTGTATATAAAATTAAATTACCCCTAATAACAAGAGAACTTAGACAAAAGCCTATTTTTTTAAATAAATCACCTATTACTCTCTCAATAGAAACATCAGACACAGAAGCAACGGCACACAGTTTACTGATCACTATTGATTCAACCCATGTTGATCCTAATAGTTTAGTTTTTCAAGGCAAAACAACTTTTCCTGATAGGCAAACAAAATCTTTTTCAATTATTGAAGATGAAACACCTGAATTTCCTGAAAGTCGAATTAAGGATATACCTTATACTGAACCAGGCATTCACCGAGTTAATTTAAGTGCATTTGGTAAAACCATATCAGGTAGAGAATTTCGTTTAGTTGTGCCAGAATTTACTTTTAATGTAAAAGGGGCTCTGAAACAAATATCGTTAACAACGCCTGAGAAAAAAAATGAAGTTCAGGTAGAAACGCCAGAACAAATTCTTGCAGCACAAAAAGCTAAGCTTGCTGAAGAACTCGCTTTACAACAAAAAATAGAAGAAGAAGAAAAGACACAAACAATATTAATGATAGCGGTAGTGAATGGTATTATTATTATATTAGCCTCTGTATCTTTTCTGGTGATGCGTAAAAGAAAAATAAAAAAGAAATAAGTAGTAATATAATTTAAGCTGCTTGTAGTAGAGAATAAATTGTTACGCTAGTTAATGTAACAATTTATCTTAAGTTGAAAATTTAATAAAATCATTAAATGCTGCTAAATCAATAGGTCTAGAGATAAAATAACCTTGCACTATATCGCATTTCATACTTTTTAGCATGTCCCAGTCTTGTTGTGTTTCTACTCCTTCAGCAACGCTTTTTACTCGTAGTTTATGAGCCATATGAATGCTTGACTCTACGACAATCCGTAAAGCTTCATTGTCAGCAAAGTCTTGTACAAATGATTGGTCAATTTTTAATTCGTTGAAGGGAATTCGTGTGAGTTGTTGCATGCTAGAATACCCAGTACCGTAATCGTCGATAGAAAGTGAAAATCCGTTCATGCGCAAACGGGTTAAGTTTTCCATTGCATTTGCAATATCCGTCATTGCTGCAGATTCAGTAATTTCTAACACAATGTATCTGTTCTCTAAGCCCGATTTTTTTACAATATTAGTAATTTTTTCTGCCAAGTCTTGATCACCCAGCGAAGCTAATGAAATGTTGACTGATACAGAAATAAAATGGCCATTGTCGTGGAATATACGACAGGCAGCAGCCGATTGCTCTAGCATATGAAAGGTTAATTCATCGATATTATTACTATTTTCAAGAATAGGGATAAAGGCATATGGACTGACTATTCCATGTTTTGGATGAATCCAACGTGCTAGTGCTTCAGCGCCAACTAAACGGCTTGACTTTAAGTCCACTTTAGCTTGAAAAAATGGTACAAATTGTTTGGCATGAATACCCGTTAAAATTTCTTCTAATGTAAAATGTCTTTCTGCAGTAATATTAGATGTTTTTGGATTTTCTATGTGTTCAAACTTACTGAGTAATGTTTTAAGTTGAGTCAACATAATAGGTTTTTCTACTGCGCCCAGTAGTTGAATACCATGCATTTTTGCAATCTTTCCCGCGGCAACAAGTAACTTACTATCCAACGAACTAATAATAATAACTGCAATGTTTTGGTAGGCCCCACCTAAACGGCGAAGGAATTCTAAACCATCCATTTTAGGCATATTTAGGTCACACAGGACAATATCTGGTTTGACTTTCTCGCTGTGGACTATTTTTAGCATTTGTCTGCCATCGCTCCCTTCACGTATTGATGTTACACCTAATGTTTGAAGCATTTTTATAAGCATTTTACGTTGAAACTCATCATCTTCCATCACACAAAGGTTTAATTTATCAATATTATCCATTATTTTTTCACTCCTAGGATGTATGTCTCTACTCGTTGTATTTCTGAATCTAACACTATGCTTGCTTCTCTCGCACTAGGGACATCTCCATTGCTAGCCGACTGTTCAATTGCTAAACAAGCTTTAGCCATAGCTTCTGCCCCTACCATTCGACTAGAGCCTTTCATACGATGAGCTATACCTTTAATATTCTTTTGTTCCTCTTGTTCTAACATCTGGAGTAGTTCTTCATAGTCAGTTCGTATGTGTAGTATAAAATCCTGCAATATTTGAAGTTGCTTGCCACTGTCTGATTCAATCTGTTGTAGTACAGTATAGTCAATAGGTGTAGAAATTCGACTATTGGTGGCATAATTGATTGTAGAGGGACATTGGTTATGATTCATCTCATCAATAGATAACCATTTTGATAGCATTTGTTTTAATTGGATTAAGTTTGCTGGCTTTACTAACAGATCGTCCATACCCGCAGCGAGGCAATTTTTTGTTTCTTCAGAAAGGGCATTGGCGGTCCATGCTATAATAGGAGTTCGAGGTAAGTTGTTTTCTGCTTCTTTTTTACGAACTTCAAGAGAAAAAGCATATCCATCCATCTCTGGCATATGACAGTCGGTAATAACTAGGTCAAAGCGACCTTCTAACCACATAGATAACGCGACCTTACCATTTTCGGCTGATTCAGCTCGAAGACCAAGTAATTTGACTTGACGAGCTAATAGGTCGCGATTAATCGGATGGTCATCAACTGTCAGTACCAATGGTGTATTGATGTTTTTACTAAACAAGGGCTCAACTGCTCGTTGTGATACTTCTGGATGCAGACAGGTTATTTTTTCTGCAGGCTCGCCTGAAACTGGCAGTACCAATGTAATGCTGAAGGTTGCTCCCTGTTCTGGTTCGCTTTCTAATAAAATTTCACCGTCGAGCATATCTGCAAGACGTTGGCAAATTGCTAGCCCTAAGCCTGTTCCACCATACATGCGCGCAGTGTCAGAACTTTCTTGCCTATATCGTTCAAACAGATATTTTTGGTTGTTTTTAGAAATGCCAATACCCGTGTCTCGAACTGAAAAACGAATGCGTTCTCCACTTTCGTGTACTTCTATTAATTCAGCAGTTAATTCAATTTCGCCTTTTTGAGTAAACTTAATAGCGTTACTGACAAAGTTATTAAGTACTTGTGATAACCGTAAAGGATCAACAAGATGTGCTGAACTGAGGCGTTCATCACTGTACTGTTTGATCATGAGAGATTTAATGCTGGCGGCACGTGAATAGGTATTAACAACTTCCTGTAATAATTGGGGTATAAAAGTAGAACAAGGCGAAATTTCTAGCTTTCCTTCTTCAATTTTAGACCAATCTAAGATATCGTTAACAATCCGTAATAAGTTTCTAGCTGAATCCCATGCTGCCTGCAGTGTTTCAACTTGATCTTTTTTCAGCGGGGCCATGGAAAGCACTTCTAACATACCTAACATGCCAGTAAGCGGGGTACGAATTTCGTGACTCATGGTGGCTAGAAAAGAATCTTTTGCCCTATTAGCCATTTCTGCTTTGTTTTTGGCCGAAAGTAAAAGCTGTTTGGCCTGCTTTTGTTCGGTGATGTTGCGAAATGAAACAATGACACCAATAACATTTCTTTCGCTGTCTCGCATAACTCTAGCGGCATAAGATACTGGTATATTGGTACCGTCTTTACAGCGAAACAATTCATCATCAACTTGACGAGGTATTTCATCATTGAGTGTTGCATAAATAGGACACTCGCAACTTAAATAAGGGGAGCCATCAGCGCGTGTTTGATGTATTATTTTATGTGCAGGTTGCCCTATTATTTCTTCGTTATCCCACCCCAATATTCTTATAGATGCTGGGTTTTCTATCATTATGTTTCCATTAATATCAATGCTATAAATGCCTTCACTCACAGCATTAAGAATGGCTAGAATGCGGGCAGAGCTGTTACGTAACGCCATTTCTACTTGTTTACGATTTAAAATTATTCGAGCAACAGATATGCTAGCCAACCCGAGTAGTAAATAAATAACACCTAGCAATACTTTACTTAAAGGTTGATTGTAAATGGTATTAACAGAAAGGGCTGTGTGTGGGATAAATGATACAATCTTCCAATAATGATCATCCATCGTAACTGAATTTAACGTTGAATCTTGCCAATTTGATAAATGGTAGGCTGTGGTAAAAACAAAGAGTCCTTCTTCTGTGAGTAGAGTACCTTGTTTAGAAGAGGATACAACTTGCCAAACATCAGGATAGTCATGTCCAAAAGTTTGATTTTCCTTACCAAGCATAAACCCCCATTCATCTTCATGATTAGGGCCAGATAACCAGTATCCATCTCGATTGAGCAGCATGGTTGAATAGAGCGCTTGTTTTTCTTCACGAAATATACGCAATAATTTGCTACCAAGATAATTAAGTAGAATAATGCCTTTTTTATTATTGTTATTGTCAAATACTGGTGTGCCGTAACGAATGACAGGCTTAAAAGGTCTTTCTAATTTGCCGAGCTCCATATTTAAATCTAATGGCGAAACGAAAATCTCATCTTTATTGAGTTTAATTGTATCTATGAAATAATAACGCTCTCTCTTATTTTGCAATTTATTACTAGGTACAATGGCAGGATAACCGTTATTATAATTAACGCGAAATACTTCGTGACCATCAGTGTCTAAATAACGCATTTGATCATAGCGTTTTGTTTCTCTGCTAAAATTAAGAAAAAAGTCTTCTATTTTTGTTTTTAATAGGGGGTTTCCACTATTAACATACTCTTGAAATAAGGGCATGTTAACGATTACTCGTAAGTCAGTATCAACTACCGACAGATCTCTTGTAACACGCTCTTTAACAAGCTCAATACGGTTAGCTTCTTGGAATTTATTTCTGTTTATTTGTAATTTTTCGTCTACATTAACACCTAAAAAAAGAATACTGGTGAGCGTAAAAGCAATAGGGATAAAAATAAGTGCAGAGCGTTTAAGCAATGATGATATTGGAATATCAGAAAGGTTTTTCGTGGGAACACCTTGCATAGCTTTACTCCTTTAAAAGCAACGAAATCATCTAATTAAACCTATTTTAGCGTGCTTTGAAAATAAGTCTAATTAGATGCACCAGTAATACATACCATGTTTTTTTAGTTTAATACAAGGTTAATTGCTAATCCACCAACAGATATTTATACACGTTAAAATATTTTACTGAGATGTAATTGTTTGGCATTCGTTGCTTTAAAGCCAGATCTTGCCATTAATCGAGCTAAGTAAGCTTGCGTGTTTGGACCGAATTTATCATCAATACTTATTTCTGTTGCAAGAATAAGTGCATAACCAACACATATATCTGCAATGGTAAATTTATTAGCACACAGGTAGTCCTTATTCTCTAGTGCTGATTCAATACATCTAATACGGCTGTTAAACCATTTGTGGTAATCTTCAACAACTTGTGGCTGAAGTCTCTCTGTAGGCTCGTATCGTGAGTATCGAAGCACTAAGGTTTGGGGAAATGTAAAAGTAGTATCACTTCTATGCAGCCAATTTAAATAATTGCCATACTCTGGATGTTCACTTGATAAACCAATAGTTGAATCTTTGTATTTATCGACTAAATATTGGCAAATAGCCGTTGATTCGGTTAATGTGATAGCCCCGTCAAGTAGTGTTGGTACTGTGCCTAAAGGGTTGATTTCTAAGTATTCTGGAACTTTATACCTAGGTGGAAACTCCATGTTAACTAGTTTGTAGTCAATATTCATTTCTTCAAGTGCCCATAAAGGGCGTAAAGAGCGAGAATCCCGACAATGATAAAGTGTTAGCTCAGACATAAATAACCTAAAAAGTGAATAATACTTTTCATAATATGTATCAGTATTCTGTAAATCAAGTTAGTAGCATTCTTTATGAATTTTGGTGATAATATTGCTATTAACGCACGCTGAATATTTTCTTATAAATAAGTGACCACATATGTCTATTAACCTAACTAATACACTTTCTACACAACCTAATGCTTATGAATTACGCCAACTAATTCGTCAGGGCAAATTTATTGATAATACGTCTGGTTATGCGCAAGGTTGTGTGCAGGGCAATATTGTTATATTACCTAAAGATTGGGCGAATGATTTTTTACAGTTTTGTCAGTTTAATCCAAAACCTTGCCCGTTAATTGGTATGTCAGAAAATGCGGGAGACTTTCATTTACCCGCACTAGGAACAGATATTGATATTCGCACCGATGTACCGGGCTATCGGTTATTTCTTAATGGTGAACTTGAACAAGAAATAAATGATATTAAAACACTTTGGCGTGATGATTTAGTTACTTTTGTGCTGGGGTGTTCCTTTTCATTTGAAGAGGCGCTGATTGCCGACGGTATTGAAATTCGTAATATCAGTGAAAATAAAAATGTTCCTATGTATCGCACTAACATTGCGTGTAAAACGGCGGGAAGATTTAGCGGAGAAACTGTGGTAAGTATGCGCCCAATGTTACCCAAAGATGCGATCAGAGCAATTCAAATTTGTAGCCGTTTTCCTTCTGTTCATGGTGCTCCTATCCATTTTGGACAACCTGAGCAAATTGGTATTAAGGATATAAACACACCTGATTATGGTGATAGTGTAACGATAAAAGATAATGAAGTACCTGTGTTTTGGGCATGTGGTGTCACGCCACAGCTTGCATTAGAACGAACTAAGCCACCATATTGTATTACGCACAGTCCAGGTAAAATGTTAGTCACTGATATAGCCAATACAACATTAGCTATATTGTAATTATTCGCTTTAGAAATAATCAATTAACGACCCAAGGAAACAGAATGAAATTGAATTGTGATTTAGGCGAAAGTTATGGCAGTTGGACCATGGGGCTAGACGCTCAGGTAATGCCGTTTATAGATCAAGCCAATATTGCGTGTGGTTTTCATGCTGGCGATCCATTAGTCATGCAAAAAACCCTTGAATTAGCAAAAGTAAATAATGTTAGCGTGGGAGCACATCCAGGCTATCCTGACCTAGTTGGTTTTGGTAGACGTTCTATGAATTGTTCAGCAGAAGAAGTAATCGCACTGGTGAACTATCAAATAGCGGCTATTGATGGTGTTGCTAAATCTTTGGGCATTGTGCTGGAGTATGTTAAACCTCATGGTGCATTATATAACGATATGATGCTAAGTCAGGATATTAGGAAAGCCATTTTACAAGCATTAAGCTCTTATCACCGACCATTAAAGCTGATGTTGCAGGCAACTCTAGATATTGAACAACATAGAGCTGAAGCTAAACATTTTAATATTGACATTCTTAGTGAGGCATTTGCCGACAGGTGTTACGATGACGACGGAAAATTATTATCTCGTGCTAAAGATGGTGCGGTGCATAACAAAGAAAAAATGCTTGCACAGGTTAAACAATTAAAAGAGCAGGGCAGTGTTACTACAATAAGTGGTAATATTTTACCTTTAAAAGCCGACAGTTTGTGTGTTCATGGTGACAATATTGAAGGTGTTCAAGCCATTAGCGCTATTCGGGAGTTGATTGGGTAATGTTACAAGGAAAACCATTCCATAAGCCTGTTATAGATATTGCGGGTGAAAGTGCATTGATCATTTATTTTGCAGAGCAAGCAAGTGATGAGACCTCAGCAAGAGTACAACAAGCTGAACAAACGATTCGCCGAGCGATGGAAAATGAATTAGCGAATAACATTGTAGATTTAATCCCCTCTTATGCTTCTTTATTGGTCGTTTTTAATATATTAGTAACAGATCATCATCATGTGCGTAATAAATTAAGAGTATTGCTGCATACAACGGATGATTCTGTTCAAAAATGTGAACATCAGCATGTAAGTACCGTGGTTGAATTACCCGTGTATTATGCTGTTGAGTCGGGGCCTGACTTAGCGGTTATTGCTAAACAAAATAACTTAAGTATTGAGGAAGTGATAAATATTCATCAAGCTAAAGAATATCGTGTTTATGCGATAGGTTTTGCACCTGGTTTTGCTTACTTAGGTGAAGTTGATGAGATAATTGCAGCACCGCGTTTAAGTACCCCTAGAATGAAAGTCCCGAAAGGCGCGGTGGCAATTGCTGATAAACAAACGGCAATTTACCCAAATTCATCGCCTGGTGGTTGGAATATTATTGGTTTATGCCCTATTGATATGTTTGATGCAACTGCAAGTCCTACTATGCCTGTTAAAGTTGGTGACAGAGTTAAATTTAACGCCGTGAATAAGGAAGAGTTTCTAGCGTTAGGGGGAAAATTATCTGATGATTTTAGTAAATTAACGCTTGGAAATTGTTCATGAATTTATCAACAGGTTTTTTGGTAAAACAACCAGGTATGCTTAGCCTAGTTCAAGATGCTGGGCGTTTTGGTTATTTTAATATTGGTTTAACTAACGGAGGCCCAATTGATTTAGAAGCCTTTCAATGGGCAAACCGTTTGTGCGCAAACGAACTAAATGCTACCGCCATTGAAATAAGTGTTGGAGGTTTGACGCTTGTTGCCCAACTTGATTGTACAATTGCTGTAACGGGTGCAAACATGCCATTAACAATTAATCGCCATAAAAAAGAATTATGGCGAAGTTATGCGATTAAAACTGGAGATATTGTTGAGTTAGGTTTTGCTAGCCAAGGTATGCGAAGTTATTTAGCGGTAGCCGGTGGCTTTATTATTGAAGAAAGTTTTGGTAGTGCAGCTACTGTGTGTCGTGAGGGAATTGGCGGTTTGGCAGGAGAAAAGCTAAAAGCAGGTGATATTTTACCATATGAAAATCTAACAAGAACATCTAATTTAGTGTTAGCTGAATCGTTACGGCCTATGTATTCTAATAATGTTGTTTTACATACGGTGCCAGCTTATCAACAAAAGCACTTTACCTCATTCCAACAGCGCTTATTTTTTTCTAGTGAATATACCGTAGGTAAAAGTTTTGACCGCATGGGCTACCGATTAACAGGGCAAAAAATCGCCTGTGATATTGAAGGTATTCTATCTGAAGGGATTTGTCATGGCGCTGTTCAAGTCCCCGCTGATGGACAACCAATTGTTTTGATGAACGATAGACAAACAATTGGGGGGTATCCTAAAATTGGTGCTGTTTCATCCATTGATACAGCTAAATTGGGGCAGCTAAAACAAGGCGATACAGTGAATTTTGAGCCTATTTCTATGGAACAGGCACATAATTATTTTCACTTGAATTTAAATCGTTTTACACGTAAACAGTTACAGAAATGTGATTAACATTAAAATCTAAATTAGAAGAAGAAATGAACATAAGTAAAGAACAATTGCTTAGCGAGCAAATAGAAAACATGCTTGTTGAGCGTAATTTACGTGGCATGAAAGAACTACAACCACACTTAGTGTCAGGTTACTGTTTACGTGCTGCTAGCTTATTAAAAGACGTTAAAGGAAATGTATTAATAGGCACCGGTTTTCCTGTTGAAAACACGTTTGAAACAGACGGCCCCGTTGGTGCAATTATTTTATATCACGCCTTAGAAAAGCTCGGTGCAACCCCTGTGCTTGTATGTAGTACAACGATGGCAGCAGCCTTTGAAAGTGATTACCAAACTTATGCTATTAATGTTGGCAAACAAGCACATGGTTTAGCTGAGGCTAAACGTGCGATAGATTATTTTCAACCAGAAGTGATTATTTCTATTGAGAGTCCAGGGTTAGCGGATAATGACTGTTATCACAACATGCGCGGTGAAGATATTAGTAGCAAAGTCGCTAGCTTTGATTACTTTATGCACGCAGCCAACTGCCCAACAATAGCCATTGGTGATGGCGGAAATGAAATTGGTATGGGGAATGTCAAAGACGCTTTAACTTCGTTCAATATTATCCCCTCAGTTACATGTTGTGATGAATTAATCATCAGCGATGTTTCTAATTGGGGAGTATATGGTATTTTAGCTTTTTTAAGTACTTGGTCTAAAGAAGATCTATTAAGGGAAACTTGCCCCGAAAAAATACTTAAGTATATTTCAAAATTAGGCAGTGTTGACGGCGTTACACGTAAAAATGAATTAACAGAAGATAGTCTTCCAGCAACTGAAGGTATTGCTCTAATCTCAAGAATTAGAACATTAATTGGTTTTTCTTTTACTTAAAGAAAAATAAAATAGTGACAATTAAATTATTAGGAAAAGTAAAATGAGTACAGTTTTTTTAAATGGCGATTATATGCCTGTTGAACAAGCCAAAATATCACCATTAGACCGTGGTTTTTTATTTGGTGATGGTATTTATGAAGTAATCCCCTCATATGCAGGAAAAATGGTTGGCTTTCAAAATCATATTAATCGTATGAATGATGGCTTAAAGGCAATTGGTATTGAATTGAACTGGAGTGATGACCAATGGTCAACACTCTGTGAAAACTTATCAGCCAAAAATGGTGGTGGTTCTTTAGGTATATACTTACACGTTAGTCGTGGTGCTGATACTAAACGCTTTCATGCTTTTCCTGAAAATGTAACCCCAACAGTTTTTGCTATGACCTTCGAAATTTCGCCACCTAAAGCACCCTCTTTGGCTACAGTGGGTAAAGGTTATTCATTAAGCACAACAGAAGACTTACGTTGGCAGCGTTGCCATATTAAATCAACATCACTCTTAGGTAATGTTTTGCATTTTCAGGAAGGCTATGCTGTTGGTAATTTAGAAACCCTACTGTTTAACAACAAACAAGAGTTAACAGAAGCAAGTTCATCAAACATTTTTATTGTTAAAAATGGCATTATTGCCACACCCATTCAAGATAATCATATTTTGCCAGGTGTTACACGTCGTTTGGTTATAGATATATTATCAAAAGAGGGATCGTTAACGGTAGAAGAAAGAATTGTTACCCTTGATGAAGCTAGGAACGCAGATGAAATTTGGCTTACCAGCTCGTCTAAAGAAATTGAACCCGTTACTCTGTTAGATGGGGTACCTGTCGGTGATGGTAATGTTGGTTCTGTTTGGCTAAAAGCCGCAACGTTATATGCTAATAATAAATTTAATTATTAAGTGATTATTGTTAATTGCTTTTCATAATATAATTTGTGAATCATAACTGATAAAATAGACCTTTCTACGTTTTCTTATTGCTAAATTAGTTGAGTCTATTTTGTCGTTAACCACATCGCCTAGTGAAAAGGCTAGTAAAAAAACGAGTAGTCAAGCTCGTGAAATTCCTAATATTCAAGCTTTATTTGATGCCTTATCTCAAGTAAAAAAATCTGATCTTCCTCGTTTGAAGCAACAACTCATTCATCATAAAAGAACATTGAGTCAGCTTGATTCATCTGAAAAAAATCAAGCCAAACTTGAACAACGCCTTAAGCAGTTAGCTAAAACTGCAGAGGCAATCAATATATCAATTACTGAAAAACAACAGAAACTAAAGAATACCCCTAAGATTACCTACCCTGAAGGATTGCCCATTAGTGAAAATGCATCACTGATAGCAAAGGCAATTCAAGAAAATCAGGTAGTTATTATTGCGGGTGAAACAGGCTCAGGTAAAACAACGCAAATTCCTAAAATTTGTCTTGAGTTAGGCCGTGGAATTGATGGGCTTATTGGCCATACACAACCTAGAAGAATTGCTGCTAGAACTGTTGCTAGTCGTATTGCAGAAGAACTAAATAGCAAGCTAGGAGAACAAGTAGGCTATAAAGTGAGGTTTAATGATCAAGTTAGCCAACACAGTTATATCAAATTAATGACAGATGGTATTTTATTAGCTGAAATGCAAAAAGATCGACTACTTCGTCAATATGATACTATTATTATTGATGAAGCCCACGAAAGAAGCTTAAACATTGATTTTATTTTAGGTTATTTACGTCAAATTTTAGCTAAACGACCTGACCTAAAAATTATTGTTACCTCAGCCACAATTGATCCACAACGCTTTGCCAATCATTTTGCCGATAATAATGGTAAAGCCGCGCCTATTATTGAAGTTTCTGGTCGCACATATCCTGTAGAAATGCGCTACAGACCATTAAATGGTGAAGGAATAGAGCAAGATGATAACAAGATTAATGAAGGCAAAGACGTTATTTCAGGTATTTTGAATGCCGTAGATGAATTATCTGAAAATACTGCTGATAGACAAGGTGATATTTTAATATTTTTAAATGGTGAACGAGAAATACGCGATACGGCTGCCGCATTAAACAAAGCGAATTTAAAACATACACAAATTTTACCCTTATACGCACGTTTAACCATTAGTGAACAAAATCGTATTTTTAAACCTCATTCGGGTCGTAACATCGTGCTGGCGACTAACGTGGCTGAAACCAGTTTGACAGTTCCAGGTATTAAGTATGTTATTGACCCTGGTACGGCGCGTATTTCTCGTTATAGTTATCGAACTAAGGTACAACGTTTACCTATAGAAGCTATTTCACAAGCCAGCGCAAACCAAAGAGCAGGGCGCTGTGGTCGTGTTTCATCAGGTGTGTGCATTCGCTTATACAGTGAAGAAGATTATCTCAATAGACCTGAATTTACTGACCCTGAAATTTTGCGTACCAACTTAGCCACTGTTATTTTACAAATGTTAGCATTGGATTTAGGTGAAATAGAAGATTTTCCTTTTGTTGAAGCGCCAGATAATAGAAATATCAATGATGGTGTTAAATTATTAGAAGAATTAGCCGCTATTGATAATGGTGTGATTCAAACCAATATAAAAAGAAAAAAAGAATCGCAAAAACAAGGTACTCGGTTAACACCGTCAGGTCGTTTATTGTCAAAATTCCCTATAGACCCACGGTTAGCAAAAATGGTGCTTACCTCGATTGAATTAGGATGTATTGAACAAGTATTGATTATTGTGAGCGCTTTAAGCATACAAGATCCTCGTGAACGTCCACATGAAAAGCAACAAGCGGCAGATGAAAAGCATAATCGTTTTAAAGATAAAAATTCAGATTTCATCAGCCTACTAAATTTATGGCAATATGTTACAAAACAGAAAAAAGGCTTATCTCAAAATCACTTTAGAAAGTTGTGCCAACGAGAATATTTGTCTTATGTGAGATTACGAGAATGGCAAGATATTTTCAGCCAACTTAAATTAACATTAAAAGAACAAAAAATATCACTGACTTCTGTTGATTATCAATTTTCAATTGTTGAACCTAGAGAATCTTCGAATCAGCAAAATAAAGCGCAAGACCTGCCAAGTAGTTTAGTGTCGGTGCATCAGGCTTTATTGTCTGGTTTGTTAAGTCACTTAGGGTATCAAGATGAAAATAGGGAATTTAAAGGGGCTCGTGGTAGTAAGTTTTTTGTTTTTCCTGGTTCTGCTTTATCCAAGAAACCGCCTAAATGGCTAATGTCAGCCGAATTAGTAGAAACTAGCCGTTTATTTGCTCGAATGAATGCTCGAATTGATCCGCTTTGGATTGAACCGTTAGCCGAACATTTGTTAAAACGTAGTTATAGCGAGCCTCACTGGGAGAAAAAACAAGGGGCTGTGATGGCCTTTGAACAGGTTAGTTTATATGGATTGCCAATTGTTATTAAACGCAAAGTTAATTTTAAAGTCATTGAACCCAAAACTTGTCGAGATATTTTTATTCGAGAAGGACTCGTTAATGGCGACAGTTTTATTAAAGAAAGTTTCTTAATAGAAAATCAAAAATTAGTGACTAGTATTGAAGCGTTAGAGCAGAAAGCACGCCGTAAAGATTTTTTGATTGATGAGCAGCAGCTAGTAGACTTTTATCTAGATAAAATTCCTGAATCGGTTGTTTGCCAACGTAGCTTTTTAGCTTGGTGGAAAAAAGCTAAAAAGGAAAATGCTAAACTACTTAATTTTACCAAAGACTTTTTACTTAATAAGTCATCTGATGAAGTATCAATAAAAGAATACCCTGATATTTGGCAACAAAATAACCTGACTTTGCCGCTTACCTATCATTTTAGCCCAGGTGATATTGACGACGGTGTCAGTGTTGTTATACCTGTAGCGTTGTTGAACCAGTGTCAAGCAGAAGGTTTTGATTGGTTAATTCCAGCATTGCGTTATGATTTAGTTATTGCATTAATCAAAGCGTTACCTAAAGCGTTGCGTCGTAACTTTGTACCTGCACCTAATTATGCTCAGGCTTGTTTAGATAATATGAATGAAAGCCAAGGTAACTTAACCGATGCCTTAGCAAAACAGTTATTACGTATGACAGGGGTAAGGTTACCAGAAGATGCTTGGCAAGGCGTAGAATTACCCGTGCATTTAACCATGAATTATCAAATTGTTAATGAAAAAGGAAAATTGTTAAAACAAGGTCGAGACTTAAATCAGTTAAAAGCACAATTACAAGGTAAAGTTAAAGCATCTATTAAAGAAGTTGCAGAAAAAGGTCTTGAGAAAACTAACTTAACCTTATGGGACTTTGGTGAATTACCACAGGGATATGAAAAGAAAGTGGCCAGTATGACGATTAAAGCATTTCCTGCTTTAGTAGATCATAAAAGCAATGTTGCTATTGAATTGTTTGAGCAAGAAGAGCATGCAGAACAAGCAATGCTTAATGGCATAAGTAGATTAATTCTTTTGAACATTCCATCCCCACTCAAATACTTACAAGAGAAAATGCCTAATAAGGCTAAACTTGGTTTGTATTTTAATCCTTTTGGCTCAATTACCGAATTATTAGAAGACTGTATTCAAGGGGCATGTGTGTTTTTAGTTAAAAAGTACGTCCTAGAGAAAAAATTAAACCGCCTACCCAGAAATGAAAAAAGTTTTGCATTGGTTCGTGACTATGTTCGGGCTGAAATTTCAGACTGCGTTTTAACTGCCGCAATTAAAGTAGAGCAAGTGTTAAGTTTACGCCATGATATTGCTAAAAAGTTAAAAGGTAACGTAGCCTTAGATGTTATTCAATCGCATGCGGATATTAAAAAACAAAGTGAATCATTAGTTTTTAAAGGGTTTGTCAGTGCGTCAGGTTTTGATAAATTAGATGATATTATGCGTTATTTAAAAGGCATGTTACGTCGATTAGAAAAGCTACCCATTGATCCTAATCAGGACAGGTTAAAACTAATTGAAATTAAAAAGGCGGCTGATTTATATACTAATGTGCTTTCTAAACAACGAAAAGATAAACCAGTATCTCAAGAGATATTAGCGACTAAATGGATGATTGAAGAATTAAGAATTTCCTTATTTTCGCAAAATTTAGGCACGGCTCAACCGATTTCATTAAAACGGATTATTAACCATTTAAAAGATTTTTCATGAAATGTTAATCACAGTTAATTGACACACTGGCTTAAGCTCAGTATAAAGAGCTAATCACATCATTTTAAATTTTTATGGATCTGAGGTACAAATGATAAATTTTGATGACAAGCGTAATTTTTATCGCATGATGTTAAACAGCGAAGTAGATGTAACTATTATTGACGATGAAGCTAACAGTGAAATAAAAGCAACATGTCGAGATTTGAGTGCCACTGGGGTAGCAATAGAAGTCGATCAACCTATAGCTATGTCTACTCATGTGAGGATCAAGCTAAACTCAGCTTCGGAACAAGTTCAATCACTTGATATTCGTGGTAAAGTGGTGAGAGTTAATGAAGAGTGTGAAGGGATGTATTTAGTAGGAATAGCGATAGAAGAACTAGATTAGTACTAAAAGTTAGTTTTGATAGCGTATACACGATAACCGTAAACACACATATTTAATGTATTACAGGTATTCAACGTGCTAAAATTTTCTACAATATCAATATATTTTAAAAAGGCTTAATATTGTAGAAAAGATATTTCTGAGAGTTATGGTTATTAATCTAACTCATCATCATTTGGTTTTATACTTGCAGCGTGATGTCCTTTGGGACCTTCGCTGAGTTCATAATTGACATCTTGTCCAGCTTTTAGTGTACGGTAACCATCCATTTCAATTGTTGAGTAGTGAGCAAAAATATCTTCTCCACCACTATCTGGACGAATAAAACCAAAACCCTTTGCATTATTAAACCATTTAACTGTACCGTGAGCCATACTTCAACTTCCTTCTATATCCTTCAGTATTATAAGTTATGCTTGATATCAATTTTATAATTAATTTTAGTATTACTAAAATAGAGATACAATAAAGCATATACATATTTAGAAACGTGACTAAAAAATAATCACATACTAAATCGTAGATAAAAAATAAAATTAGTCAAGCTAATTTTGAGAATATATATATTTTTTTTAACAAAAAAGTTACAGCAAAAGTTTTCAGTAGAGACTAAGATAAATATATGAGTAATTGGAAAGAGTTATTTGACAGTCAACAGTTTGTAGAAGAAGAAATTAAGGATGAGGTTGAAGAGCCGCCTAAGTATCATGTTTTTTTACTAAATGATGATTACACCCCAATGGATTTTGTTGTGGATGTATTATGTAAATTTTTTAATAAAAATTCGGAACAAGCAACAGATATAATGTTAACTGTTCATTACGAGGGAAAGGCACTTTGTGGCACATATTCTGCAGATGTTGCAGAAACTAAAGTGGATCATGTTATTCGTTATGCAATTGAAAACGAACACCCTTTAAAATGTGTTTTAGAAAAAGCTTAATGCTGTCTGATCTTTGATTAAGTTAAAAGATCGCAAAGAACTAAATTGGAGTACCTATGCTGAATAAAGACTTAGAAATTTCCCTGAATTTGGCTTTTCGTCAAGCCAAAGAATCTCGTCATGAATTTATGACGGTTGAACACTTACTCTTGGCTTTATTAGATAACCCATCGGCTATCGATGTGTTGGGCGCTTGTGGTGCGGATGTGGGGATAATACGGGCAAACTTACTTGAATTTATTCAAGAAACAACACCTATTATTCCACTAGATGAAGAAGAGCGAGAAACGCAACCAACCTTGGGTTTTCAACGCGTTTTACAGCGTGCGGTTTTTCATGTGCAATCGTCAGGTAAAAGTGAAGTGAGTGGTTCTAACGTACTTGTAGCAATATTTAGTGAGCAAGAATCACAAGCCGCATACATACTGAAAAAAGCAGGTGTAAGCCGTTTAGATATTGTTAATTATATTTCCCACGGTATTGCTAAAATCGATCAAAACTCTTCTAATTCATCTATCGAAGAAGGTGAGCAAGTTGCAGCAGAAGAACCGCGTACTATTGAAAACTTTTCTGTTAATCTTAATGAAGAAGCACTAAAGGGGAATATTGACCCATTAATTGGAAGAGATAGCGAGCTTGAAAGAACGTTACAAGTATTAGGGCGTCGCCGTAAGAACAACCCCTTGTTTGTTGGGGAAGCAGGTGTGGGTAAAACTGCTATTGCTGAAGGATTAGCCAATTTAATTGTGAACGAACAAGTACCAGAGTTTTTAAGTAATGCAACCATATATTCGCTAGATATGGGGGCTTTACTTGCTGGAACCAAGTACAGAGGCGATTTTGAAAAACGCTTTAAAGCTTTATTGAAAGATTTAGAGTCTGATGAGAATGCGATTCTCTTTATTGACGAAATACATACCATTATTGGTGCAGGTGCCGCATCAGGTGGCATGTTAGATGCGTCAAATCTTATTAAGCCTTTACTGTCTGCGGGTAAATTGCGTTGTTTAGGTTCCACAACTTATCAAGAATATCAGAGTATATTTGAAAAAGATCGCGCATTAGCAAGGCGATTCCAAAAAATAGATATCGTAGAGCCCAGTGTTGAAGATACCACTAAAATATTACAAGGCTTGAAAGAGAAGTATGAAACCCATCACGGTATTCGTTATACCAACGCAGCCTTGCGTGCGGCGGCACAGCTTTCAGCCAAATATATAAATGAACGCTTCTTACCAGATAAAGCCATAGATGTTATTGATGAAGCTGGCGCTAAACAGCAGTTAATTGCAGCGTCAAAGCGTAAAAAAACTATTAGTAATACGGATATAGAAAACATTGTGGCAAAAATGGCTCGTATTCCTGAAAAATCCGTTTCATCGACGGAAAAAGATAGCCTTAAAATGTTAGATCGTAATTTAAAATTGGTTGTTTTTGGTCAAGATGAGGCAATTGAAGAGTTATCATCAGTGATCCGCTTGTCGCGAGCAGGTTTAGGAGATGATGAAAAACCTGTCGGGTCTTTCTTGTTTGCTGGACCTACAGGGGTTGGTAAAACAGAAGTAACTAAACAACTAGCCAAAATTTTAGGTGTGGAGCTATTGCGTTATGATATGTCTGAATATATGGAGAAACATGCTGTTAGTCGTTTAATTGGTGCTCCTCCTGGTTATGTGGGTTATGAACAAGGTGGATTACTTACTGATGCAGTAATAAAACATCCTCATGCTGTTGTGCTGCTTGATGAAATAGAAAAAGCACATGAAGATGTTTATAACATTTTACTGCAAGTAATGGATCATGGCACGTTAACTGATAATAATGGTCGTAAAGCCGATTTTAGAAATATTATCTTAGTACTAACAACGAATGCTGGCGTGCAAGAAACTGTACGTCAATCTATTGGTTTTAAACAACAAGATCATAGTCTAGATGCGATGAGTGAAATCAATAAAGTGTTTTCTCCTGAGTTCAGAAATCGTCTTGATAATATTGTTTGGTTTAATCACCTTACCAATGACGTTATTCAACAAGTTGTAGATAAGTTTATTGTAGAACTGCAAGCTAAATTAGATGAAAAAGGTGTGTCTTTAGAGCTAACTCGAGAAGCTAAGAAATGGTTAGCTGAGCATGGGTATGATAAAACAATGGGGGCTCGGCCAATGTCGCGTTTAATTCAAGAACAGTTGAAGAAAGAACTGGCTAATGAATTGCTCTTTGGAGAATTGACTAATGGTGGTGTTGCCAAAGTTGGTGTTAAAAAAGACAAGTTAGTGATTTCTTTTGAAGATAAAAAAGAGTTGATTGCTGAAAAATAAATATTGTTTTTTTGGTATTTTATATTAGTTAAAAGCCTTGTTTTTAAAAACAGGGCCTTTTGCTTTATTAAAAAGCATAATCCATCATTATACCAACTGAGCTATTGGGAAGTTAGCTTTTTACAGACGAAAAAAATCTACATAAAGCAGGTTTAATTTCTTACCGAAGTAATACCAGTTTCATTAAGTTTGTGATCTTGTTGTGCGTAGGAAGAATAAATCAGGGCAAGACGCTTGATTCAGGCTATTGGGATTGAGAGCAACGCCGCCTTGGAGTATTTTAACCAGCATAAGTGGGCAATAATTTACTGAAATGGGTATTATTTCTCATTTTTTGCGGTTTCGTTTCTCATTTTTTCGCGCGGCTACACAAGTGATTATTGATATTCAATTAAAGGATGCTGTCCTTTAATTGATGCCATAACAATCTTTAGTTCTCAAACTAAACGGGGTGTTCTCAAACTAAGCGAATTACAATGCGGCTTCATTTTCTCATTTTAACTTGTTCGCTTTCTCATTGTCTCCGCGCGGCTACACTAATAAAGAGCACAGTTTATCGCTCTACCAACTGAGCTATTGGGAAGTTAGCTTTTTTACAGACGAAAAAAAACCTGCATAAAGCAGGTTTAATTTCTTACCGAGGTAATGTGGCTCCCAGCATTTTATAAGTTAAGGGCTTGAACCAGTGACGCATGCATGCCTAATAAAGAGCACAGTTTATCGCTCTACCAACTGAGCTATTGGGAAGTTAGCTTTTTTACAGACGAAAAAAAACCTGCATAAAGCAGGTTTAATTTCTTACCGAAGTAAAGTGGCTCCCCAAACTGGGCTTGAACCAGTGACACATGGATTAACAGTCCATCGCTCTACCAACTGAGCTATTGGGGAATAAAACTTTAATGAGTTTCTTAATTCTCATTTTTAAAATGTGGCTCCCAAAACTGGCTTGAGAAACCATCAGCGACACATGCTATTATTAGAGAGTACACTCCATCGCTCTACTGCTCTTCATCTGTCGCCAACATAAAATGTGGCTCCCCAAACTGGGCTTGAACCAGTGACACATGGATTAACAGTCCATCGCTCTACCAACTGAGCTATTGGGGAATTACTTTCTTTCGTTAGCGTGTTAACCATCTTGGCTAACGGAGCGGAATATTAAAGACCTGATGCCTATGTGTCAATACTAAAATAAGAAAAAAATCATTTATTAGTTTGTTTGCTCATTTTGCGTCCAGTAAAGTCAGTTTGTCAGCACTTTTTGGTAGTTTTATGTACGCAGCTTATTAAGCGCTGATAAAATATAATAAAAATGTAGTTATCCACCAAAGTTGTGGATAACTATGTGGGTTAATTTGTAAGAACTCGTTGCATTATCGTTTTTCTTAGTGTGTAGTTAAGTCAATAGTTAATTGTATTTTTTTATTTTGCTATTTTATTCAATTGGTTAGGTTTTGTTTGTTGTTTTATTAACACTTTGGTTTGATTTTTAACCAGATGGATATTTAGCGACATTTACTGTGAATTTCTCTCGCTTTTGATTACAATATATGTAGCAGAGCTTGATTCGAATTCAACATATGTTGATGTGAAGTTAAGTCTTTTAACTTAGGTCTTTATAAAATTTATTAATGACGTCAAATAATATAGCAAAAAATAATAAACAACCGGTTAATTTACTGAAAGACCCAGTTGCTAATACTTTAAAAAGAATGACCATTCCGATGATTTACGGCATGATTTTATTGATGACGTTTAATTTAATCGATACTTTTTTTGTCAGTATGCTAGGTACTCAACCTCTAGCAGCCATTAGTTTCACATTTCCAGTAACTTTTACAGTTATTAGCTTAATGATCGGCTTAGGAATAGGCACATCAGCCGTTATTGCCAAATTCCTTGGTCATGATGATCATGAATCAGCCAAAAATTCTGCAACAGCGGCATTATATCTTGCTGCTATCGTTGTTATCAGTTTATCGTTTGTTGGCTATTTGTTTACTGATGAACTCTTTACTTTACTTGGTGCTAAAGCATCTTTATTACCTTTGATACATCAGTATATGGATATTTGGTATCTGGGTAGTGTGTGTCTCATTGGTCCAATGATTGGCAATGCTGTGTTGCGAGCCTCGGGTGATACAAAAACACCAAGTATAGTGATGGGAAGTGCGGGGCTTATTAACGCAGTTCTTGATCCTATCTGTATTTTTGGTTTTGGACCTGTGCCAGCAATGGGGCTTGAAGGTGCGGCGATAGCTACCTTTATTTCATGGCTTTTTGGTTTGGTATTTGTGCTTATTATATTAACTAAACAGAAAAATTTAGTTCATACTCATTTAATACCAATTAAACAATTAATGAACTCGTGTCGAGGTATTTTAAAAATAGGTTTACCTGCGGCGGGCGCTAACATGCTAACACCAATTGCTGCTGCTATTATGACTGCAATTGCGGCAACTTATGGTGAATCAGTAGTGGCTGGTTTTGGGGTAGGCACTCGAATAGAGTCTATTGCATCCCTTGTTGTTTTAGCGTTGTCTATGACTTTGCCACCCTTTATTAGTCAAAATTTTGGTGCAGGTCACATGCATCGTGTTGAACAAGCCTATAAAACCGCCATTAAGTTTATTTTATTTTGGCAAATATTCGTTTATTTAGTCTTGGTTATATTGGCTCCTTGGATTGCTTCCGTTTTTGCTAAGGAACAAAAAGTTGCTGATATTATCATTTTGTTTATGTGGATTTTACCTTTAGGTTATGGCTTACAAGGTATTGTGATTTTAACTAATTCATCTTTTAATGCGTTGCATAAACCTATAGTCGCTTTATTGCTAAGTATTGTAAGATTATTTGTTTGTTATGTACCCTTAGCTTACCTTGGAAGTTATTTATATGGTTTACATGGTTTTTTCATTGGCGCTTTGATGGGTAATTTAATTATGGCATTAATTTCTTATCGACTTTTTTCAAAACAGTTTAATGATGATGAGTATACGGTAAAGGAACAATTAACTTGAAAGAACAATTGTTAAACGAGATCATGATGAAAGAACCGACAATAAAGTCATTAAAAATTGAATCAAATTATACACCAAGTGGCGATCAGCCAACGGCGATAAAGCAATTATTAGAAGGGGTAGAGTCGGGTTTAGCTCATCAAACTCTATTAGGGGTTACTGGATCGGGGAAAACCTTTACAGTAGCTAATGTAATTGAAAAACTTAATCGACCTACCATGATGTTAGCGCCAAATAAAACGCTAGCAGCACAATTGTACGGTGAAATGAAAGAGTTTTTCCCCAATAATGCGGTTGAATATTTTGTTTCTTACTACGATTATTATCAACCTGAAGCTTATGTACCTACAACAGACACTTTTATTGAAAAAGACGCTTCTGTTAATGAACATATTGAACAAATGCGTTTATCGGCGACAAAAGCATTATTAGAACGTCGAGATGTAATTATTATTGCTTCTGTATCAGCTATTTATGGTTTGGGTGATCCTGATTCATATTTAAAAATGATGCTTCACATCAGTGTTGGCGATATTATCAATCAGCGAGATATTTTACGCCGTTTGGCTGAATTACAATACAAGCGTAATGATGTGGCTTTTGCACGGGCTACTTATCGAGTTCGTGGAGATGTGATTGATATATTCCCTGCAGAATCTGATCGTCTTGCTTTGCGGGTAGAATTGTTTGATGAAGAAATTGAACGTATCAGCCAGTTTGACCCATTAACAGGGCAGGTTGAGCGTACATTACGTCGTGTTACTGTATATCCCAAAACACACTATGCAACGCCTCGTGATAAAATTTTATCGGCAGTGGAAAAAATTAAAATAGAATTAAAAGAGCGTTCTCAATATCTTAAGGACAATAACCGTTTAGTCGAAGAACAGCGTATTACACAACGTACTCAATTTGATATTGAAATGATGACTGAACTTGGTTATTGCTCAGGTATTGAAAACTACTCTCGCTATTTATCAGGCCGTGAAGAGGGCGAAGCCCCCCCGACTTTATTTGATTATTTACCAGATGATGGTTTACTTATTATTGATGAGTCTCATGTTACTGTGCCTCAAATCGGCGCTATGTATAAAGGGGATAGGTCGCGAAAAGAAAACTTAGTGCAATATGGTTTTAGATTACCATCAGCCCTTGATAATAGACCAATGAAGTTTGATGAATTTGAAGCATTATCACCGCAAACTATTTATGTGTCGGCAACACCAAGTAATTATGAAATTGAAAAATCAGCTGGAGATATTGCAGAGCAAGTTGTCAGACCTACAGGCTTATTAGACCCAGAAATAGAAGTGCGCGACGTAGAAACACAAGTTGATGATTTGTTATCAGAGATTAATAAACGTTTACCCTTAAATGAACGCGTACTTGCTACTACCTTGACGAAACGAATGGCAGAAGATTTAACTGATTATCTAGACGAGCATGGTATAAAAACCCGTTATTTACATTCTGATGTTGATACAGTTGAACGTGTTGAAATTATTCGTGATTTTCGTTTAGGTAAATTTGATGTTCTTGTAGGAATTAACCTCTTGCGAGAAGGTTTAGATATGCCAGAAGTATCACTTGTGGCAATACTCGATGCAGATAAAGAAGGTTTTTTACGCTCAGAGCGTTCGTTAATTCAAACTATTGGTAGGGCTGCACGTAATATTAATGGCCGTGCTATTCTTTATGCCAGTAAAATTACTAAGTCGATGCGTAAGGCGATTGATGAAACTGAGCGTCGACGTGAAAAGCAGCATCAGTATAATTTAGATAATAATATTGTGCCAAGAGGCGTAATTCGTAAGATTTCAGACGTTATGGATGTTGATGGTTTTAGTCAGTCAAAAGAGCTAGATCAAGTGGCTGAAAGAACGGCTAATTATCAAGCTTTAAGCACAAAAGAAATTGACGATAAAATTATCGCACTTGAAAAAGCTATGTATACGCACGCTCAAAATCTAGAATTTGAGCAAGCGGCGTCAATACGTGATGATATTGCTAAATTAAGAACCCAACAATTAAGAACTTAGGGACAGTATACCTGTTACCCAATAGTTCAGGTCATAAATTTTTAGCTATTTATTATAATATATCATCTAAGGTCTATTATAGAATAACGGTTAATAATTTTAGCTACGTCATCACTATTACAATTGCCTAAATGGCTAATTTCATCAATTATTTTGTCTTGTATATCCACAGGAAAAAGTAACAATTGTTCAAGGTACAGATGTGCTTGTGTGGCGTTGTTTGCATCTATCATTTTATTTAAACGTTGAGCTTGTATTCTGAAGGCTTCACTCATAATAATACTCTGTATATCGAAGTAGTATAAATATAAGTTTAGACTAAGCTATGATAAGGGTTAGATAGAATTTGTCTTAAAATAGAACCAAAGGAAGATAATATTCTATAGTGTGATTGATAGTGTTATTGATAGTATTAAAAGTGATTGATATTCAATATATTTTACAACGAGTAAAATAGAGAGAATAAAAAATTTTATTTACCACAATGAGGACATTTTTCACTATGATGACCTTGCTTTAGTTGAATGATACTGTGTTGTAAATCTTCAGGGTCAATTTCCAGCTGATTAGCTAATCTTTCTAATGCTTCATAGTCCTCCATATCTATAGGACCATCGGCTAAAACTTTTGTGATCTGTGCATCTAAATTTTCTTTTCTTTGTCGTAATTCTTCACCAAAACGACCAGCTAGCATGCCCGCAGGTAGTGCGACTAAAGCAACACCAGCAAGCATGATAAAGGTAGAAATAACTTTGCCTATGGCGGTAATGGGGATCACATCACCGTAGCCAACAGTGGTCATAGTAACAACTGCCCACCAAAAAGATTGCATAATACTACCAAAATGTTCAGGCTGTGCTTTGCCTTCTACAAATTGCATTATGCTGGCTGCAATAATAATGAAAAACAACATCACCATCATTGCGGCCATGATGCTTCGAGATTCTTTTATAATAACAGTAGCAAATATATTAAACCCTTTAAAATAATGGGTTAATTTTAATAATCTCAGTACTCTTATCAGGCGTAATGCCCGTAAATCTATAGCGAAAACCATGGCTATGAGAAATGGTAAAATGGCAATTAGATCAATTAGTGCTATAGGGGTGAGTATATATTTAACTCTAGATTTGAAGGCAGAAACATTGTTGTATTCTGTTGCTTCAACAGCACACCAGACCCTAAGTAAATATTCGACGCAAAATATAAATAATGAAACCAGTTCAAATTGAAGTAAAGCGTCTTTATATAATAAAAAGTAATCAGGTTCTGAGGCTGTTATAGCAGCGGCCACATTAGTAATAATTAAAGTAATTAAAAAAAAAGTAACCAGTTTAGCAACAGTGCTTGATGTCGTTTCACTTTCAAGTAATTGGTATGCTTTTACACGTAATGTAGGCGTTTTACTTGGTTGATTCAACATATGAGCACTTGTTAATTTAATAGAATATTAATGGTTATTGTGTTACTTGGTTTCAGTGATTACTCATATTCAATAGGATCAATCACCTTATTATCTCTAAAAGCTTCAAGACGCTCTTGGCATGAACCACACTTTCCGCAAGCTTTTTCTCTGCCATTGTAACAAGTCCAAGTTTCACTATAGTTTAATCTCATACTGAGTCCATCAGCTAATATAGCTGATTTATTTACCGTTAAATAGGGACTGAATATTTCCACACTTTCATAATTTGCAATTTGGCATACATCATTCATTTTTTGTACAAACTCTGGACGACAATCAGGATAGATTGCGTGATCACCACTATGAGCCCCATAATAAACTTGTGATGCGCCAACTGACACAGCATAACCCACAGCCAACGATAATAAAATCATATTGCGGTTAGGTACTATTGTAGACTTCATGTTTTCTGCAGCATAATGACCTTCTGGAATATCAATATCATCAGTCAATGAAGATCCTGCAAGTAATTGGTTTATTGATGAAATATCAATGACTTTATGCTTTATGTTTAAAGATTTGCATACTTTGCTAGCACACTGCAATTCTTTTACATGACGTTGACCATAATCAAATGAAAGCGCGAAAACTTCTTTGCCGTCTTTTATCGCTCTGTTTAGTACGGTAAACGAATCCATTCCACCAGAATAGATAACCACCACTTTATTTGGGTTTACTTTTTCTGGGGATAGTTTTTCAGTCATAGTAAGGTCTCTTGATAATAAATAGGGTATAATTGATATCTTATATTTTACGTGAATAAAACCTTAGGCAAAAGCACAATTTAAAATGATCCAATACAAAATTAATGAAATATTTGAAACGATACAGGGTGAAGGATCCTTTACGGGCCAACCATCGATATTTATTCGCTTGCAAGGTTGTCCTGTTGGTTGCTCTTGGTGTGATACTAAACATACTTGGGATGTTGAACTAAGTGATGAAGTCACTAAAGAAACGCTGTTAGCAAAATCGCAAGAAACGCCACAGTGGGCTAATTTTACAGCTCAAGCACTTTATTCATTAATTATTGAACGCGGCTATAAAGCTAAACATATTGTTATTACAGGAGGGGAACCATGTATGGTTGATTTAACAGCATTATGTTCCACTTTTGATAGTAAAGGGTATAGTACACAAGTAGAAACCTCGGGAACGTTTGATATTTTAGTGTCTGAAGCATGTTGGGTAACCGTGTCGCCAAAAATAAATATGCGTGGTGGTTATGCTATTTTAGAAAGCGCCATGAAGCGAGCAAATGAAATTAAACACCCTATTGCTACAGAGCAGCATGTGGATGATCTTAAATTACTGCTCGCTGAGCATAATATTGAAAATACTCCCGTGTATTTACAGCCTATTAGTCAAAAAAGCAGAGCGACTGAATTGGCTATTGAAACATGCATTGCTAATAATTGGCGTTTATCGGTGCAGGTGCATAAATACATAGGAATTGAGTAAAATAGATCATTATCCCTCTGTAGTAGGCATTTATTGCCCCTTGGTTAGACTGAAGTTAAACCATTTGCCCTATAGTTAAGGCTGTTCCTGCGACCAAACCAACTTTAGTTAATGTTATTGATAGCACCCAACGAATGAATTTATATGACATTTCAGTAATCACTACACCTCCCTTACCAGCAAAAACCAACATATGACCTAATAAGCCTTTTTGTTGCTCAACATACTGACCTGATGTCTCAGTAATTTTGGTTAGCAACATAGCTACTTTATCGTAGAAGGTTAAAGTATTAGTTACCATGTGTTGAATTTGATGTAAGTAACCCGTATCTTGTAATAAAGTCAATAAAGCAGCCCCTAAACGGTGTGCCCATTGTGACGTGAAGTTGGCTTGATGGCGTTTTTCATAGTCTAGTCTTACCTGTGTTTTATGTCGATTAGCTGTTTTTTTGTTAATCGCAGCATAACTTTTAAATGCACTCACTGTGGCTATGTAACCTGGCGCATTTCCTATCATGCGATGTGCGCTCGCACTAATGCTTGTGCCTGCATGTAGTACATATTCACCTTCGGTATGAACAAACGGCCAAAAAGGAAGAAGAGGTACGGGATCTCCCATATGTAAGCTGCGATAGATTTTATTGAGGCTATTACTGGTTTTTATGGCAAAGCTTTCATAACCGACACGTGGGGCGCCAAAGGTATACAAATTAATAGGGCGTCCACTTTGCTTTTCACTTAACCAATTGGCGGTTAAATGTGCTAACGCACCACCTAAGCTATGTCCAACGCAATGGACAGGGCCCGTATTGTTCTTCGTAAAATAAGTATTTAAAGCAGGTTTTATGGAGTTAAAGGTTTTATTAAACCCTGCGTGGGCAGGTAAGTTATTTGCACTGGTACTTAAACCGCAATGGACATCAGTGACCGCATCACGTTTACTGTTGGTACCTCGTATTGCGATAACCGTATGACCTAAATAATTCCCACCTTTTTTACCTGTACCAATAACAGCAAAACCAGTTTTATGTTTAAAAATATGCTCCATAAAAGAACCACTGATACCTTGAACAACATTACTGGATAAGTTGAAGTCAAAATCTTTTGATAAGTCATTCAGTGCAGGAGTATCATAGGTACCACCTAAAATTTTATCTTTTATTTGATACGCTCCTTCTGCAAGCTTTACGGCTATTTTGGGGGTTAGATCACGCATGTTTTAATGTCCTTATATTTTATTTATATCTTCAATAATATGATGTATTTCAAAATCACTATTCCAGCGGCAAATACTAGAAGCACTATGAGGAACATGTGATATTTCAGCGTTATTAAAATTAAAATGTACGAGAGGATTTACTAGATCTGCATTTAATTGGGATAGCTTTTTATCGTAAGCTGATATTGGTTCAGTACCAGGTAAAAATGCTCCCCATAATCTATAAAATTCATTTTTATAATAAAAACCTATCGTTTGCCCTGTCATTTGTTCACAAAATAGCCATCCAGGTGCTTTTGAACGAATATTGACTGCTGGCATGGTAAATTGTCCATTTTCATCAGTTAGTGCCTTATCAATTCTTTTTTTATTATCAATATATCTAAGTTCACGTTCAATTTTTACGCCTACCAATGGTTTGCCGCTATCGAGTATTCGTCCTGATACAGCTGAGCATAAATGAGCATTATATTTTTTAAAAAAGCCAAACATAGGCATAGTTTCCTGTTTTAAAAGTACACCGAAAAAACTTAATGGATAAGAGAATTATTTTTTGATTGGAGTTTTACTTTGTGGCTCTGTTAGCCAAAGATTATTTGAGTCCATTCAAAATAGTTATTATTATCCCTAATAATTAAATTTACTATATTGTGAGCATATAGGAAGAGTTTATCGTTTAAAAGCTATTCAATACAATAATTTTTATTGATTCGGTTAACTCAGTATTATCTTTTATGGGTTAACCATAACTTTTTTAGTTACTCAACATAAATTGGAGTCACTCTATTTGATACGCGAGTAAGTAGCTCGTAGTTAACGGTATCGAGATATTCGGCAACGGTTTCAACGGCTAAATTTTCACCCCATAATTCAACACTATCACCTAACTTAACATCTGCTATATCTGTTACGTCAACAGTCAACATATCCATAGAAACTCGCCCTGCTAAAGGCGCAATTTGTCCTTTAATAAATACAGGCGTACCATTTTTAGCATTTCTGGGATAACCATCAGCATAACCTATAGCGATGGTTGCTATGATTGATGGTCGTTTAGCTTGCCATATTTCACTGTAACCCACTGACTCATCAATGTTTAATTGCCGTAAACTGATGACTGTTGATTGCAGTGTCATGACGGGGGTTAATTCTACGGGGAATTTTTCAGTAGCAACGGGATATGAACCATATAAAGCTAAACCAAGTCTATTGTAATCACCATGACTATCAGGCCAATGGAGGATACCTGCAGAATTAGCTAAACTTTTTTTCAAACAAAAAATTTTATTTATACGCTCAAACTCTTGTATTTGTAGCTGAGTCTTGGGGTTATTTAGTTCATCTGAATTAGAAAAATGAGTGCAAAGCACTAAACTTTGCCGTTGAACAGAGCTGAGTTTAGCTAAAATATCTTTGACATCATTGGGTTTTATACCTAATCGATTCATTCCCGTGTCAACTTTAAGCCATAACTTTCCAGTATAATGTGGTTCATAGGAGGTTAACCAGTCAACCTGTTGGCTAGTGTGTAGCATTAGCCAAAAATTTTGTTGTAGGGCAACTGAAAAGTCTTCATAAGATAATGCCCCTTCCAAAATTAAAATTGGTAAGGTAATGCCAGCATCACGTAACTTTATTGCTTCGTCAACTAACGCAACGGCAAATGCGGGTACATGCGCACTCAAATATTTTGCAACTTCGACAGCGCCATGGCCATAAGCATTAGCTTTAATAACGGCAATTGTTTTACTGTGAGGTGCTAAATCGGCAATTTTATTATAGTTACTGAGCAAAGCAGGTAAATTAATAATAGAGTAAGTTTTTCGAGAATGGTGATTCATGCGGATTATTTATTCTAAGTTGATCAAATTAATTATTTTGGAGAAGCATGACCCTTTTTTTCAGTGTATCATGTTTCAAAATTAATGGATGTTGCACATATCGTTAGTTTATCTACTTAAACACGCAAATAGAAGAGCAGAGTATGAATACATTTTCGATTGAAAAACAGTATCAGCTACTTGACGAATTAACACGAATGTCAACAGAGAGCCAAAACAAAGATACCTTAGATATCGATTTACTGGATGCTAAAGGTATTTTAGAAAAAATAAATGCGGAAGATCAAAAAGTTGCTAATGTTGTTAGAGGTATTATTCTTGAAATTGCTCATGCAGTTGATGAAATTGTTCATGCTTTTAAACAGGGGGGAAGACTTATTTATATTGGCGCAGGTACCAGTGGCCGCCTTGGCATTCTCGATGCCGTTGAGTGTCCGCCAACGTTCAGCGTTTCTGAGCAACAAATTTTAGGTATTATTGCGGGAGGAAATCAAGCAATACATAAAGCAGTAGAAGGGGCAGAAGATAACGAATTATTGGCGGTTACTGATTTGAAAAAAGTTGCTCTATCAGCTAAAGACGTACTCGTGGGTATTGCTGCTAGTGGCAGAACGCCCTATGTTATATCAGCAATGCACTATGGTAAATCTATTGGGGCAAGAGTTGTGGGTTTAAGTTGCAGTTATAATAAAAAGTTTGAACAAGCTGCTGATATTAATCTGTGTGCTATTGTTGGAGCTGAAGCATTAACGGGTTCAACGCGCATGAAGTCTGGTACAGCTCAAAAATTAATTTTAAATATGTTGAGTACAGCCAGTATGATTCGCTCTGGGAAGAGCTATAAAAACTTAATGATTGATGTTAATGCAAGTAATGAAAAGCTTTATGCACGTGCAATGCGTATTGTAATACAAGCGACAGATTGTGATTATAATTGCGCTAAAAAGGCTTTAGATCTATCTGAAAATAATGCCAAACTTGCTACTTTTATGATACTAACTGGTTTAAGTTTAGAACAATCAAAGACGTGTTTAGCTAACAATGGCGGATTTTTACGCAAAGCAGTACAACAATTTGAAAAATAACTACAAGACTTATTTATGCCTTCTTTAATTAAAAAACAGAAATATCGTTATATTGTAACCACTCTTTTTATATTCTTTACTATTTCTTGCACACCGAAAAAAAATACTGCTGATGTTCCCCCCTTGAGACAAAACCTAAATGTGTCAGCCCCACAAAAGATTATTGTTGGTGCTGAGCGAATTATTCATTACTTGCCTATATTACAAAATAAGCGAGTAGGCTTAGTCGTGAACCAAACATCAATGGTTGGTAATACACATCTTGTTGATAAACTAATGGCGAATCATATTAATGTGAGAACCATCTTTGCGCCTGAACATGGTTTTCGTGGCAATTACGATGCAGGAGAAAAATTTAACTCCAGCATTGACACTAAAACAGGTGTACCGCTGGTGTCTATTTATGGCAAAAACCGTAAACCGTCAACAGAGGTAATAAAAGATTTAGATGTTATTATTTTTGATATTCAAGATGTCGGTGTTCGTTTTTATACCTATATCAGCTCCATGCATTATATGATGGAAGCTGCCGCCGATGCGGGGGTTGCTTTTATTGTTTTTGATAGACCAAATCCTAATGGTGCTTTTGTTGATGGACCAATATTAGAGTCTGAATTTACTTCTTTTGTTGGTATGCACAAAATCCCGTTATTACATGGTATGACGGTTGGTGAGTTGGCATTAATGATTAATGGTGAAAAATGGCTTAATACGCAAAAGTCACTAGACTTAAAAGTTATAACTATAGAAAACTATGCGCGAACCATGCCGTACTCATTACCTGTAAAACCAAGCCCCAATTTACCTAATGACATAGCAATTCGTTTATATCCATCATTAGGTTTCTTTGAAGCAACCCCAGTGAGTATTGGGCGAGGTACTGATTTTCCATTTCAGGTGATCGGGCATAACAAAATTTCTTTAGATAAATTTAGCTTTAAGCCAGTCTCAAAAGCTGGTTCAGCCACAAGCCCCAAATTAATGAATGAACATTTACTAGGACAAGATCTACGGAGCAGCCAAGTTAGCGGTTTGCATTTAACCTTTATTATTGAATGGCATAAAGCTTTTAAAGCAAAAAATATTACATTTTTTACTCACCCAGATTTTATGGACAAACTCAGTGGTACAGACAAATTAAGGAAAGCCATTGTATCGGGGAAAAGCGCACAAGAAATTAAAGCAACTTGGCAACAAGGTTTAGCTGACTTTAAAAAACAAAGACGTCCTTATTTATTGTATTGATTGAATCCCCCAGATAGAAGGTTAAGCATTGAATACGCTTAACATTTAGCCTAGGTTTGTTATTCCTTCAATGAAACTCAACGCATAAAATATTATTAATATTTTATGCGTTGAGTCGTTCTGTAGCTCATAAATTGATTTTCTCATGGTATACTTAGGGCAACTCATTCTTGTTTACAGAAAAATATTCATGTTACCCCGTATTGATCATCAAACACATTTATCACCGCTTTATCATAATTTTGTTAGTGCATTAAAAGTAAAAAATTTCACGGGTGATATTAATGCCAGTTACAGTGCACGTCTTGCTGTTGCCACAGATAACAGTGTTTATCAACAATTACCTCAGTTAGTGCTTCATCCTCGTACTCAGCAAGATATTAGTTTATTAGCTAAAACGGCAAGTGAAGAACAGTTTAGCGAAATAAAATTTAGTGCTAGAGGAGGGGGAACAGGTACTAATGGTCAAAGTTTAACGCCAGGTATTATTGTAGACTTATCTAAATACATGAATAAAGTATTAGAAATCAATGTAGAAGAAAAATGGGTAAAAGTAGAAGCGGGCGTGGTAAAAGACCAACTTAATGACTATTTACGTCCCCATGGTTTTTTCTTTGCACCTGATTTATCAACCAGTAACCGTGCTACCATAGGTGGAATGATCAATACTGATGCATCAGGGCAGGGTTCTTTAGTTTATGGAAAAACCTCTAATCATGTTTTAGCTTTGACCTCGGTGCTTGCTAATGGTGATGTATTAAATACTGAACCTATGACTCTAAATAAAGCCAAAGTATTAGCACAAGAAGACTCTAGTCATGGTCAAATCATTAAACAAGTATTAGCGACGAGTTTGGATAACCGCGAACTTATTGTAGAAAAATTCCCTCGTTTAAATCGGTTTTTAACGGGGTATGATTTAGAAAATGTTTTACAAGCAAGAAACTCAGAAGCAGGTGAACTTAATACCTTTGACTTAAGTCGTTTAATAACAGGCTCGGAAGGTTCATTGGCTTTTGTTTGCCAAGCAAAACTGAATATTACCCCAATTAGCCCAGCAAAAACCTTAATTAATATTAAATACGATAGTTTTGACTCAGCATTACGTCACTCACCTTTTTTAGTGAAAGCCAAAGCGACCTCAGTAGAAACTATTGATAGCAAAGTATTAAACTTAGCAAAACAAGATATTGTTTGGCATAGTGTTAGTGATTTAATTACTGATGTGCCAAATCAAGTCATGGACGGCATTAATATTGTTGAATTTAATGGCACAAGTGTTGATGCTTTAGCTGAGCAAGTAAGTTTGTTGACAAAAGGTTTAGATGAAACGATTGCGAGTGAAAACAGTGGTGGTGTGATTGGTTATCAGGTGACTTCAGATTTAGCGAGCATTAATAAACTCTATGCCATGCGTAAAAAAGCTGTTGGTCTTTTAGGGAATACCGATGGGAGTCAGAAACCACTAGCATTTGCAGAAGATACAGCGGTACCCCCTGAAAACTTAGCTGATTTTATCAGTGAATTTAGAGACTTGCTTGATAGTTATAACCTACATTATGGTATGTTTGGGCATGTTGATGCAGGTGTTTTACATGTACGACCAGCGCTTGATATGTGTGATCCTGAACAGGAGAAACTGTTAAGAACCTTATCAGATAAAGTCGTTCAGCTTACTGCCAAATATGGTGGTTTGATGTGGGGTGAACATGGCAAAGGGTATCGTAGTGAATACGGGCCTGAATTTTTTGGTGAGCAGTTATTTACTGAACTGCGTAAAATTAAAGCAGTTTTTGACCCGTTTAATAAAATGAATCCAGGTAAAATTTGTACCCCCATTGACTCAAATGAACATTTAGTTAGTGTTGATGATACGAAACGAGGCTATTTTGATAGGCAAATACCTGTTGCGGTAAAAGACTCATTTAACGCAGCCATGGATTGTAACGGCAATGGTTTATGTTTTAATTACGATGTAGACAGCCCTATGTGCCCATCAAGCAAAATTACTAAAGATAGGCGCCATTCGCCAAAAGGCCGTGCTGGTTTAATGCGCGAATGGTTAAGGCTATTAGAAAAACAAGGTGTTAATATTTTAGCGCTTGAAACTGAGATAAGTCATTGGTCGGTGAAAAAGTTATTAGATTCTACCTTCGCTAAAGTAAAACTTAGTTTATTTGAAAAAAATGAAAATAAAACTGATTTTTCTCATGAAGTAATGGAAGCTATGCAAGGTTGTTTAGCGTGTAAAGCCTGCGCTAGTCAGTGCCCTATTAAGGTGGATGTACCTGATTTTAGAAGTCGTTTTATTAATATTTATCACTCTAGATATCCTCGACCATTAAAAGATCATCTTGTCGCTAATGTTGAAATATTAGCACCGTTAATGGCAAAAGCACCTAAATTGGTTAATAGTATTTTAAGCTTAAAAGCTTATGATAAGTTATCTGAGAAAACTATTGGTTATGTGAATACGCCATTATTAAGTGTTCCTACGTTAAAAAAACAAGTAAAAAAAGCAGGTTACTCAGGTTTTGATTTAGTTAAATTGCAAGGTTTAACTGACTTACAACGCAAAAACTATGTATTTATTGTACAAGACCCTTTTACGTCATTTTATGATGCTAAAACGGTTGAAAGTATGATGGCGTTAATTAAAAAGTTGGGCTTAGAACCCATATTATTACCTTTTAAACCTAATGGTAAAGCACAGCATGTAAAAGGTTTTTTAACGCGATTTGCTAATACAGCCAAATCATCAAGCGAGTTTTTAAATCAGTTAGCCCAATTAAATATCCCTATGTTAGGTATGGATGCTTCTATGGTGCTATGTTATCGAGACGAATACACAAAAATATTGGGCGATAAACGTGGTGAATTTAACGTATTATTAGCGCATGAGTGGTTATTGTCGTTTATCAAACAAGATAAAAGATTTAAAAATGATGTTGATGGTAGTCAACAAGCATTTAAGCTGTTTTCACATTGCACTGAAAAAACAGCCTTAGTGAATAGTGAAAATGAATGGGCAACTATTTTTAATCATTTTGGCTTACCGCTTGAAAAAGTTAATGTTGGTTGTTGTGGTATGGCGGGTACTTATGGACACGAAAAAACTAATGTAGATAATTCAAAAGGATTATTTGAATTAAGTTGGCAGCCTAAAATAACTGAGTCAGCCCCTGATAAAATATTAGCAACAGGTTTTTCTTGTCGTTCTCAAGTGAAACGTTTAGCGCAGCTTAATGCCAAACATCCAGTTGAAGCATTGTTGGCCGTTTTAAATTAATTTGGAAAATATTGGTAATATTTTTAAAGCCGATTTCAGATTAATTAAGACTATGCTTTTTTAGTAATATTATTAATAGGCATATCAAGTGTAACCTGATTACGACCATGTTCTTTGGATTGATAAAGTGCATGGTCAGCTCTTTTTATTATTTCCATAATTTTATTTTCTGATTTTTGTTTTACAGCTATCCCTATACTAATTGTAACTTTAAATTGTTTTTGACCGTAAAAAAATAGATGCTCTTGCACCTTCTTACAAAGTTTGTCGGCAACAATTTTGGCTTTAAGCTGAGTCGTGTTTGGCATCATTACAGCAAATTCTTCTCCTCCGTACCTTGCTATAATATCGATAACACGAAGGTTGTTTTTTAGTAATGATGCGACTTCAGTGATTACATAATCACCGCAAGGATGACCATAGGTATCATTTATTCGCTTAAAATGATCGATATCAATCATTAAAATACTTAATGCTGAGCCGTTTCTGTTTGCTTCTGACACACGAGATTCACCATATTCAATCAGGTGTCGATGATTAAATAAACCTGTTAGATGATCGCGAATAGTTAATTCGAGTAATTGTTTATTTTTGTGATCAGATGCTGCTTTTATTTCTTTTAATTTTAAAGCCATATTGTTGAACTTATTAACTAACTTGCCTAACTCATCATGTTGATTAATTTGTTCAATATCCACATTAAATTCGCCTGAAGCAATGATATCTAAACTTTTCTTAACTTTTTTCAATGGTTTATTTATAAAAAAAGCGAGTAGGAATGATAATGTAAAAACAATAAGCATGGTGACGATTAGAATAAAATAAAATTGACTTTTTAATGTATCTACCAATTGAAATGCTTCATCAATTTCTTGCTCTGCAATTAAAATAAAATTTAATCCATCTATGTTAGAAATAATAGAAACACCTAAAACAGAGGTATCGAGATGATTTTTCCAAATGCCTTTGCTTTCGAGATTGAATTTTTGAGCTTGTTTTACTGGATAGGTTTCAAATTTAAAAGAGGACTGGTTTTCTATGGAAGAATTTTTAGATGTCATGATCCTTTTACTTTCTAGATCTAGCATGTAAATTGACTCTCTGACAGATAGCCTGCGATGTTCTGATTTAGCACCAAGGTTGAATAATAGTTCACCAGAGAATAAATCTTGTATTTTATCCATGTAATAGTGATTAACTAACACGCCTAAGGTAGATTTTTTTGTGTTATTGCTAATAACTGGGGTAGCTATAATCCCTTGTAATTGTTCACTAATATTATTGAATTTTGAAATATAGCTTCTTAAAAGTCCCTTTTGAAAGTAAAGCTCTTCAGATATATCTATGCCGATCCTACTAACAGAAGTAGAAGAGACAATTTTACCTTCGGTATTGACGATATCAATAATCACGAGGTCACTTTGAGTTGGTAGTTTATTTTTTTGCAAGTGATTATTTAATGCTTGTGCAGAGCCATTTTCGTTCGTAATTTTTTGTAATTCATTTTTAATAAAACCATCAGAGGAAAAGTCGATAGTATTTGTTTTTAGTGTTTCTAAAAATAAATGAATTTCGCCAACTTTATATTCTGCACTAATGCTTAATTGATCCAATGTGCTTTTTTTTAAAGCTTTTTCGCTACCAATGAAAAATAGTGTACTTAATACAAGTAAGGGAACAATTGAAACGATAATAAGTGCAGTTGTTAATTTTGATCGAAGTGAAAAGTTTCTAATTTTTTTCATCATATACTGCTAGTTCTAAGAAGAAAGAATACATTAATTGCTCAATTATTTATTATGCAGTAACGATGAGCTAAATACTAATAGGTTGATTTAAAATGACTTACTTTATTTACTAAAATAAGTGCTAGTGCAGAAGTTTTTGTCTTTTATTGCAGAAGGTTTTGCGTATAAATACCCTTGTACTAAAATATTGGCAATGTTAAAACCTTTGATTAAGTTATGTTGAGATATATGCTCAATACCTTCAATAACAATCATTACACCTAATTTATGGCATAGGTGAAGTAAAGCCGTTAAAGTATCTAACTTACGCGTGTTTGTTTCAATATCACAAACTAAGCTGCGGTCAATTTTGATTATATCAACATCTAGGTTATTGATATAATCAAGTGTTGAATAGCCTGAGCCGAAATCGTCAATAGCAATTTTTATTCCTTGTTGTTTTATCCATTTAAAGTGGTTAACTACTTTATCAAGAGGAACTGGACATGAATCAATTTCGGTTGCTTCAAAAATAAATCGAGACTTGTCTATGCCATATTTATCAAAATTATTAAGCAATGCTTTAATAAGTGTCACATTAATAATTTGTGGCATGTTAAAATTTAAAGCAAAACTGATATTATCATACAAGCCATCATTATCATTTAAAAAGGTAATAAGCTGTTTAGTTACATAAAGAGCTACTTTAGATAGACATCCGTTTTTACTTGCCAATTCAATTATTTTGGTTGGGTTTATTGCACCATATTCAGCATGTTGCCAACGTAATAAAATCTCGACCATATTTACTTGTTCTGAGTCAAGATCAAATATGGGCTGCCCAGCTAAATACAATAAGTTACTGTCCATTGCTTTTTCAAGCTCTATAAACATATCTCTATCAGTATGAGTAAAATGATCTAGATGATGACTAAAGTATTGCCAATCAAGTGCTTCAGATTTTGCCAATTTAAGCGCTATATCAGCCCGTCGTAATACCTCGGTATGTTTTTTTATTTGTGTTGTTAAGTCAACTAAGCCAAGAGATAATTGAATATCGATGAAGTCATGTCTGTAAGGAATAGGTTGTACTAGCAATCGAAAGAATTGATTAATTTCGTTCATACTTTGGTGTTTAAAAATAATGCCAAATTCTTCTAAATTTAAACGATATATACTGGCGCCCTCCCTTAAAATCGTCATTAAACGTTCAATCAGTGTTGATGATACGCATTCAGCACCAGCATTACCAAATTGGCTAAAAATTTCGCTGTATTTATGTATTTTTAATATTGAGAAAGATAATGAAAAATCTAAATCTATCTGTCGTTCAATACTTAAATGGCTAGTTAGATCTTTAAATAAATTGTTTCTATTATTTATTTTATATAACTTATTTAAGTTATCTTGTTGTACCTGCATATTTCTAATCCATTTTTAATTTTAGTAAATATTCGTTTCTAGCGAAAAAATTATTCAAGTAGCAAAATAAATCAGCAAAAAAATATTTTTTAACTATAGAGATAATTCTGTTAAAAAACAGGATATTCCTGAATATCGGGAAATGCTCCCGATGGATTGATAATAAAAATATGCTAGGGTGACACCAATAATCAGCTAGTTGCTATCAAATGGAATTAAATATAAAAACATGCGGCATTGATATAAATCAAAATGCCTAGTTACTAAAGAACTAATTCATTATAAAAACATGATGGCGTTGATTTATATCAACACTATCGGTAGGAAAGAGGATACGCTTATCAAAACTAATATCTGATAATACAGTTAATTTCCTCGTATTATTAATATATTTTGAAGAATTAGTGAGGCATTATGCAGAGAAATAAATTGCAACCTCGTTTGCCCTTTTCAATTACTGACAAAGGTCATGTTACACATAAATTTCATCATAAAATAAAGTTGTCACTGCTCTTTGTTTTTCCGTTACTAATTTTTATTAGTAGTGCTACTTTTCAAATAGATAAATTAACAACGCGTACATTACAGTTAGCTAATATGGATGAACTGACCAATTTAACAGTAAAAATTAGTCATTTATTACATAATTTACAAAAAGAGCGAGGATACTCTGGTGTTTACATTACAAGTGATGGCACGCAGTTTAAAACCGAATTACTTGCTCAAAGACGATTAGTAGAAGCAAGTAATAAAGTCGTCCATCAATTACTTACACAAATCAATTTTATTACCAATATAAAATTTGAAAACAGAGTTGCCAGCTTTAACCAGTATTTTGTTGAGCTTGATAACATTCGTCTTCAAGTTGATAACTTAGCAATAGATGACTCAACAGCTATTAAGTTTTATAACCAATTAAACCACCAGTTGCTTGATGTACTGACGAGTATTGTTCAATTAACGGTTGACAGCAAAGTTACACAAGCATTTTCTGCTTATACTTTATTTCTTAGAGGAAAAGAAAGTGTTGCCATGGAAAGGGTACAGTTTGGTGTTGTTCTCACACGAGGCTATTTTTCAAATAACGAACATAGTGAGTTAGTTAAGTTAGATTTAGAGCAAAACATTTTTTTTCATGAATTTTCTGAATATATAAGTAATGAATTGCTACAAGATTTTGAAAAGATAAATAGTGAACAAGCGATTGCCTCTATTCATGAAATAAAAAGTCGTGCTTTGAACAATAATAACACGGAGATAAATGTTTCTGATTGGTTCAATGTGATGACGAATAAAATAGATAAATTAAATTTATTAGGGGATAAAATTTCAGTTGAACTTATTTCAAATGTCAGCCAATTAAAACAAAAGAGCGAACAAGAGCGAAATTATTGGTTAGTTGCCTTGATTAGTCTTTTTATTGTTATTTCAGTTTCTGGAATTTGGTTGATTATACATATTAACCGTACCGCAATTAGTCGAATTAAAGAATACCAAGATTTGTTTTCTAAAAACTCAGCAGCAATGGCTGTTATTGATGGGTGTACAAAGAAAATTCTTTATGGTAACCAAAGTTTTGCTGAGCTCATAGGGTATAGTCAACAAACCTTACCTAAGCTTAATATTTCTGATTTTCATCGTAAAAGGGATATAAAAGACCTTTTGAGTATTTTTAATAAAATGATGCGTGGTGAAATATCAGTCACTGAAAAAGTTTTATTTATTCGTCATGATGGAACCGTGTTTTTTGCGGATATATTCGGGTTTCCAATCACAATTGAAAATAAAGAATGTTTAGCTGCTCATGTAGTAGACATTACCAATAAATTACAAGCTCAGCAGCAAATACACCAGTCTGAGCTAACACTGAAAACGGTATTAAATAGCTTAACTTCGGCTGTTGCAGTATTTGAGTATAAAAATCAAATACCGATATATATGAATAAGAAAGCAAACCAAATATATCAAAAGAGAAATGAAGTTGAGCCTGTGTGGTCGTTTTTTGAACAAGAAAATGTGTCTTGCTCTAAAGATGAGCTTACTAATAACCCTACTATTAAAGAGCACTATTTTAATAAATCAAAACAACGTTGTTATCAAATCACCACAAACCTTATTGACTGGAGTGATGGACGAACTGTTTGTTTGAAAATGCTAAAGGATATTACAGAAAATTGTGACGCCGAGTACCGTAATAAAAATCTTCTTACTGAAAATCGTCAATTACTATGTCGGAACTTCTTATTAATAGAGGAAGAGCGTAAGCATATAGCTAAAGAGTTACATGATGAATTAGGTCAATTACTTACGGGTATAAAACTTCAAGCCGATTTTATCTTTAGACAAACAGAAGATAATCATAAAGTGTTGCAGGCTTCTGCTAAAAATATTGTTCAAGTAGCCAATCAATTAATTCAATCAACAAGAGATATTACTAACAATTTACGGCCAATAACATTAGACCAATTAGGATTAATTGACGCTATAAAGGAGCTAGTACAAAACTGGCGAACCCTGAATAATCATATTCATTTTGATCTAGAAACCGAAAGTTTGCCTTGCGATTTAAGTGACGAAACTCAAATAAGCATTTATAGAATTGTACAAGAAGGTATTACTAATGCTTGTAAGCATGCCGAGGCAAAAAATATTAAAATTGTATTAAAATTTATAGTATCAACGCTTGATGACGATCGTTATATACTGCAGTTAAAAATTCAAGATGACGGCAAAGGACTCGTTCAAACAGATGCATTAAATCATGGGGTCGGCATAATCAATATGCGCGAACGAACAGAAGCACTTTATGGTACTTTTTGCTTAATTGACAGGCAGAACCAAGGGACTGAACTTCTTATAATACTTCCCCTTACTCCTTTGTTACAGGAAGAAGCCTTGTGCCATTAAAAATATTTATTGCAGACGATCATGCCATTGTGCGCAGTGGACTTACTTTATTATTAAACTCCCAGCCTGATTATCAGGTATTGGAAACGGCGACAAATGGGGAAGAATTGTTAGGTGAGTGTCAACATAATTTGCCCGATATTATTATCACAGATTTATCTATGCCTAAGATAGGTGGTATTGAATTAATACGTCGTTTATTACTTAAGTGGCCACAGATAAATATTATGGTTTTTAGTATTTATCAAAATCCTTACCTAACTAAGCGGTTAATTGATATGGGTGTGAAAGCTTATATTAGTAAAAATAGCGATACAGAGATTATATTAGCTGGCATTACCGCTATATCACAGGGTAAAACCTATATTAGTGCTGATATTTCTCTCCCGACAGCACAAGAGAAGTCCCTATCTAAATTAACAGCCAGAGAGTTAGATATATTTTGTTGTATCGCTAAAGGTTTAAGTGCAAAACAGTCCGCAAGTAGACTTTTTTTATCTGAAAAAACCGTTGCTAATAACATATCAATTATTAAGAAAAAATTAAACATTACTAGCTCAATAGAAATCATGCATTTAGCAATACTTGAAGGGTTAGCCAGCCCTTCGTAATTTTAGCAATAGTAAGTTTTTGGTGGCGTTGCTTGAAATGAACTCAATGAGCATAGCAATTAAGTTTTATTAGGGGTTAAACAAAAAAGCTTTTACAAAACAAAATAAAACAAAGTGAAAGGAATAGTAAATAATGATTCGAAAAATAAAAATAAGCTCAAGATTGACACTCGGTTTTTTAATACTGGTACTTATCTTGGCGTTGTCATCTATTAGTTCTATATTTCAGATTACATCAATTACGCAAAATGCTAATAATGTTGTGGAATTGCGAATTCCTACGGCACAAGCTAGTGCGAGTGTAATAAGTGGTGTTAATCATGCGCTTGCTGCATTAAGAGGCTGGATGCTTTTGGGGCAGGAAGAATTTAAAGTAGAAAGGCGCTTAGCTTGGCAGAAAGAAATAAGCCCAGCAGTGGCAGCATTAGACGAAATATCTGTGAACTGGACAAACCCTAGAAATATAACTCATTTGAAAAAGTTGAAAGGCTTGTTGTTAACACTAGAACAAGAGCAAAAAAATATTGAAGATATAGCGCAAACAGTACAAAACACACCATCAATTGAGATGCTTTATCAACAAGCGGTTCCTCAAGCCGTTATTATGTCTGAAGAAATAACAAGGCTAATAGATATTGAACTTAACCTTGCTGCTGATGCCGAAAGAAAAGCATTGTTAGGAATGATGGCCGATGTGCGAGGCTCACTTGGTTTGGGACTTGCGAATATTCGAGGTTACTTGTTATCAGGGGAAGCTCATTATCGAGATGCGTTTGAACAATTATGGGATAAAAATCAACGAAGGTTTTTAGCGTTAACAAAACAACAAAATTTATTAAACAGTGAACAACAAGTGGCGTTTGACATATTTTCAGAAGCAATGGCTGTTTTTTCCCCATTACCTAATAAAATGATAAATGCTAGATCACAAAATGATTGGAACTTAGCTAATTACTGGTTAGCCACTAAAGCTGCGCCGATTGGAGAAGAAATAACAATTATTTTAAACGAAATGGCTATTGATCAAAAAGCGTTGTTAAACAATGATGCAACTGTGCTACTTCAACACAGTAATAATGCTATCTCTACTGCTTGGGTATTACTTTTTGTTGGCATTATTGTCGCCTCAAGTTTAGCTTTTGTTATTGTGCGAAGTATTATCATTCCTCTTAACTTGATTTCATCAGGCTTGCTTGAAATAAAACGTAATAATGATTTAACCCTCTGTTTAGACAACGAAGGACGTGATGAGATTTCAACAATGTCTGAGGCTTTAAACGGTGTTTTTTTAACTTTTAAAGATTCACTGCATGAAGTGTCAAGTGCAAGTAACCAAATATCAGTTACAGCAGAAGAAACTTCGATAATTTCAACGCAAATAGCTGATTCTATTCAAAATCAAGCGGCACAAACAGAGTTAATTGCCACAGCTATTAATGAAATGACAGCAACAACAAAAGATATTGCACAAAGTATAACTAATACCTCTAATGCCTCAGACAATGCTCATGAACATGTAAATACAGGCACGGATATTATGAATAAAACAATTTTTACTATCAATGAGCTAGCTGAAAAAATAGTAGATACGAGCAGTACAGTGAGCGAGTTAGAAGAAAATAGCCGTGAAATAGCCAATGTACTTGAAGTCATTAATTCAATAGCAGATCAAACAAATTTATTAGCGTTAAATGCAGCAATTGAAGCGGCAAGAGCAGGGGAACAGGGACGAGGTTTTTCAGTTGTAGCTGATGAGGTTCGAGCTTTAGCTGCACGAACACAAGAGTCTACAGGTGAGATTAGTTCTATTATTGATAAAGTCCAAAAAAGTGCTAAAGTAGCAGTGGCTTCTATTGTTCAAAGTCAAGAACAGGTAGATGAAGTGGTTGTTCAGGCAAGGTTATCGAATGAAATTCTTATTACGATTTCTGAAGCTATTACTAATATAAATGGTATGAGCAGCCAAATAGCAACAGCATCAGAACAACAAGGCGTAGTTGCTGAAGAAATTAATGTTAACGTTATTAATATTCATGATAAAACGCAAGAAAATGTTGAGGCTGTGGCGGAGTCATCAAAATCAGGGCGTGAACTTGCTAAATTGTCAGTACAAATGCAAGCATTAGTATCAAATTTCAAAATTGTTTAGTTAACCGTTAGTTTTTCAATTTAACCCAAAGAGGCGAAATGTCAGAGCATCGTTTAATATTATTATTGAAAATATCAATCGGAATCGGTTTATGCTTACTCGTGCTTGGCATATACCTTCATAATTTTAGTGACTATATGCATTCGCTAGGGGTTACAGGTATTATTATTAGTGCGGTTTGTATCGCCTTTGGTTTGATTTTTTCTTTACCAACAAAAATGTATTTAACTTTTTTGTTGGTAAAGCGTGAAACTGATAATGAGTCTGAAGATAAAAAACCAGAAAATGATCAAAAAAATAATACGTAATTCATCACAAAAGTAAATTCACAGCCAAATAATGATTTTTTGTTATAAAATCATTATTTACCCTACATAAATCTTAATTTTCATGTAAAATTACCTCCATTTTTTAAGTCTATTTATTGAACGGCAATTTTGCCTTGTATTTGCCTTTGTACAAATAAAGGCTGTTTTTAGTTCCGTTTTAGAGGAAATCATGAGTTTAGACACCACCACCATAGATGACATTGTCGTTCAAGCCCAAAACGCTATCAGTGAAGCGAGCGATCCTAATGCACTTGATCAAGTACGGGTTAATTTTTTAGGTAAAAAAGGCTTATTTACAGAGCAAATGAAAGGCTTAGGTAAATTATCCAAAGAAGAAAAGCCTAAAATGGGGCAAATAATTAATATTGCCAAACAAAGTGTACAAAAATTATTAACAGAACGAGGCGAATTGCTACGTGCGGAAGAAATTGCACAAAAGCTTGCAGCAGAATCTATTGATGTAACTTTACCTGGGCGCGGTACAGAACTCGGTGGTTTGCACCCTGTATCTCGAACTATTGAACGTATAGAAAGCTTTTTTGGTGATTTAGGCTTTGCAGTCAAAGCAGGTCCAGAAGTTGAAGATGACTATCATAATTTTGATGCCTTAAATATTCCTGAGCATCATCCTGCTCGTCAAGATCATGATACTTTTTACTTTAATCCTAAATTAGTATTACGCACACAAACTTCAGGTGTACAAATTCGTACGATGGAAGTTGAAAAACCACCATTGCGTATTATCTCTCCAGGTAAGGTATACCGTAACGATTATGATCAAACACATACGCCTATGTTTCATCAAGTAGAAGGGTTAATGGTTGATAAAGACGTGAGCTTTACTCACCTTAAAGGGATATTGCACGACTTTTTGCATCACTTTTTTGAAGAAGAAGTTGAAATACGTTTCCGCCCATCGTATTTCCCGTTCACTGAACCTTCGGCTGAAGTGGATATTATGGGTAAAAATGGAAAGTGGTTAGAAGTACTAGGTTGCGGTATGGTTCACCCTAATGTGCTTAAAGGTGTTGGTATAGACCCAGAAATCTATACTGGCTTTGCTTTTGGTATGGGGGTAGAGCGCTTAACAATGCTCCGCTATGGCGTAAATGATTTACGCGCATTCTTTGAAAACGATCTTCGCTTCTTAAAACAGTTCAAGTAGGAAACCCAAATGAAATTTAGTGAATCTTGGTTACGTGAGTGGGTAAATCCTACACTTTCATCAGATGAATTAGCTCATCAAATTACAATGGCAGGTCTGGAAGTAGACGGTGTTGACCCAGTTGCTGGTGAATTTACCAATGTGATTATTGGTGAAGTTGTTGAATGTGGCCCACATCCAGATGCGGATAAATTACAAGTAACAAAAATTAGCCTTGGTAATTACAGTTCAGCCCATGTTGAAAAAGGTGAGTTGGTTGATATTGTTTGTGGTGCAAAAAACTGTCGTTTAGGTTTAAAAGTAGCGGTTGCTACGGTTGGTGCTGTACTACCGGGTGATTTTAAAATTAAAAAAGCCAAATTACGCGGTGTTGTTTCTAATGGTATGTTATGTAGTGAATCTGAAATAGGCTTAAGTGATAGTTCAGACGGCATTATGGAATTAGCACTTGATGCTCCCATTGGAATAGATTTACGTGAATATTTAGACTTAGATGATGTCACCATTGATGTTGACTTAACGGCTAACCGAGGCGACTGTTTAGGTATAAAAGGTTTAGCTCGTGAAGTAGGAGTGCTTAACTCTCAGTCAGTAACTGAAATAGAAGTTAATCCTGTTGCCCCAACTATTGATGATGTACGTGAAATCAATATTGAAGCGGGCGAAGCTTGTCCCCATTATTTAGGTCGAGTTATTAAAGGTATCAACCCTGAAGCGCAAACGCCTTTATGGATGGTTGAAAAATTACGTCGCTGTGGCACACGATCTATTGATCCTGTTGTTGATATAACTAACTATGTGTTATTAGAGCTTGGCCATCCAATGCACGCCTTTGATTTAGCCAAAATTGACGGCGGAATTAACGTACGTTTTGCTAATAAAGATGAAAAGTTAACATTATTAGATGAAAATGAAGTAACGCTTAACGAGAAAACGTTAGTGATTGCTGATGCACCTGCTAATGGACAAGGCAAAGCGTTGGCTATTGCGGGTATCTTTGGCGGGCTTGATTCAGGTGTAACCATTCAATCAACCGATATTTTCTTAGAAAGTGCCTTTTTCGCTCCACTAGCTATATTGGGTAAAGCGCGTCAGTACGGTTTACATACCGATGCTTCACATCGTTATGAGCGAGGCATTGATCCTACATTACAGCAACAAGCAATGGAACGAGCAACGCAATTGCTATTAGATATTGTGGGGGGACAAGCTGGACCGATTGTTGAAGCTAAATCAGAAGAAAATATACCTCAACCTAAAAATGTTACTTTACGACGTGAAAAACTAGACAGCCGTATTGGTCATCATATTAAAGATACGCAAGTAATCGAAATTTTGACCCGTCTTGGTTTTACGGTAAGTGAAGAAGATGAGGGCATTGATAAGGTTTGGCAAGTAGTGGTTCCTGCCTATCGCTTTGATATTAAAATTGAAGTGGACTTAATTGAAGAAGTAGCGCGTATATATGGATATAACAATATTCCTAATATTGCGCCAAAAGCCAGTTTAAAAATGGTTAACAAGAAAGAAGCGAAAATAGATTTAGTTAAACTCAAACGCGTACTGGTTAATCGTGATTACCAAGAAGCAATTACTTATAGCTTTGTTGACCCAAAAATACAATCACTTATTCACCCTAACCAAGATGTGATGACTTTGCCTCACCCTATTTCATCAGAAATGTCAGTGATGCGTTTAAGTTTATGGACAGGGTTATTACAATCTGTTGTTTATAATCAAAACCGCCAACAAAGCAGAGTGCGTTTGTTTGAAACAGGTTTACGATTTGTACCTGATGAAAATGCCGAAAATGGTGTACGCCAACAAAATATGATCGCAGGTGTGATTAGTGGTAATAGAGCGAATGAACATTGGGATATAGAAAAAGCACCGACAGACTTTTATGATATGAAAGGTGATGTTGAAGCCCTTTTATCATTAACAGCAAATGCCAGCGCTTATGAATTTTCAGCAGCACAAGTGGCGGCCTTACACCCAGGCCAAACGGCAAAAATTACTAAAAATGGGCAATTAGTGGGGTATGTGGGAGCCTTACATCCTGAATTAGAAAGAAAATTAGGATTAAATGGTAGAACATTAATTTTTGAACTATTGTTAACTGAAATTGTTGATCAAAAAATACCTGAAGCCTGCGATATATCTCGCTTTCCTGCGAACAGAAGAGACTTAGCTGTCGTTGTGAAAGAAGAAATTGATGCAAAAAAAGTGTTACAACTTATTGAAAAGGTTGGCGGAAATTATTTAATTGATCTAAACTTGTTTGATGTATACCAAGGTCAAGGTGTTGAAGACGGCTTTAAGAGTCTTGCCATCGCCTTAGTATTACAAGACACGAACAAAACGCTTGAAGAAAAAGACATCACCGATGTTATTGATCGAGTCGTTGATTCCTTAAAAACAGAGTTGAATGCATCACTGAGGGACTAAGCAATGGCGCTTACTAAAGCAGAAGTAGCAGAACATTTATTTGAAAAAGTCGGTCTTAGCAAACGCGACGCAAAAGAAATGGTTGAAATCTTTTTTGAAGATATTCGTGAAACCCTTGAAAGTGGCGAACAAGTAAAACTTTCTGGTTTTGGTAATTTCGATTTACGTCAGAAAAGCGAACGTCCGGGTCGTAATCCTAAAACGGGCGAAGATATTCCTATCTCTGCTCGTAAAGTGGTAACTTTTAGACCAGGTCAAAAACTAAAGAGCCGTGTTGAAAACGGTAATAGTGATTAATTAATAGCGTTGTTATTGTTTTAATTTCTTTACTTGAATGATAAAAAACCACATTAGTTTGTTGCTAATGTGGTTTTTTGATTTTGATTTTTTTTCTATCTATACCAATTTGATTAAATTTCTTCCCAACTCAGAGCTTCATTAGCGAGCTTAGA